>NZ_QUBS01000081.1 GCF_003390925.1 Trinickia diaoshuihuensis
CGAAACAATCATGCGATACACCGACGAATAGCTGCCGGTGTAGCCGTGCTCGCGCCGTAATGCGGCCAGAATCGCGGTGCCGGGCACGTTCTGCTCGAGCCAAGACGCAATTAAGGCGCGGTGGACCTCGAGCCCTGAGACAGTCGACCGCGCCTTGTGCGGTGGGCCGAGCGCCGCGGCGATCTCGGCGTCATCCGGTAGCGGCGCGTCGGGCCTGAGCCAGCCGCATTGTTCGGCCAACTCTCGCAGTGCGGCGAGCTTGCGTCGGCCCATGTAGCGGCAGCGCGCCAGCTCGCGCTCGGAATCCCCGTGGCGCATGCGCACGAGAACCTGTCGATATTGATGCATCTCGATTCTCCGTCGGCCCATCGCAGCCTCCCTCCGCGCGTGACGCTACGGTCGTCCTTGACGCTCGGGAACTTGCCGATGGCTAAGTGTCCGTCCTCATCGAGAATTGTGCACTTGGGTCGCATGCCGCCTAGCGACGTACCGCGGCCTCGGAGGTATTTCAGGTCGGCTTCCGTTTCCTTGTTCATCTCCACGGCGCGGGTAGCGCTGAGGAGGTGCGCGAGTTCTAATAGCGGTGGTGTACCGCGACAGCCGTCCTCGCCTGTACGCATGAAGTTGCCCGATGCGTCGAGTAGGCGGAGTGCGCCGATGCGGCTTATGTCGTCGACGCCGAGCAGATAGTCCATCTCGGTCAGTGCGGCGCTGGCCCCGGGGGTACCCGCGGTATGGGCCGCCTTGCGCCGCTTCGCATGGTCGCGCGCAATCACGCGGCAGCCCCAACCATCTGGTCGGTGTCCGCGAACGCGAAGTGAAAAACCGAGTCGTCCTTTGAGGGCGCCTTGCGGAACTGATGTCCCTCGACGAGCGGGAGGTCGGGAGACAATTCGAAGCGATCCGGCGCCGCGAGCCACGTGGTGTCGTATGCGAACGTCGTGAATTCACGGCCGCCGTCTTTGCTGTAGGTAAGCGTGCCAACAGGGCGTCCCGCCTCACCTAGGGCTACCTTGACGGTTTGTTTTATCGCCGGTTTGGTCATAAGGCTCCCGAATCTGGGGCGACTCGCTTTTTGCGAACGCGCCGAGGGAGTTGTTCGTTCATGAGCGATAGGCCGATGTCGTCCGACGCCGTGTCGAGCAACCGGGTGATTTTGTCGAGCTCGCCCAGAACGAAGAATGCCTGAACGATAGTCCCGAGCGAGATCCCGGAGTCACCATGCTCCATTCGACGCACGGTGACCTCGGACACGCGCAGCCGCTCAGCCATCGATGCCTGGGTTAGACGGCGGCGGCGGCGCGCCAATGCCAAGTCCGCGCCGAGCTTTTTTAAGGCGCGTGTAACCGGGGCTGGGAGCGATTCGATCACATCCTTACTAGGCATATTTGACCGCTTAGAAATCATAAAGGTGCTTATTTGATCGCTAAGCGATCTCGGGCCAGGTCGAAACATTGTGCTCCAGGTCAGCAAGACCTGTCAACGTCGTTCAGACTTAACCGATCATATTTGGCTGCTTAAGACATAAAACCGACAATAAATGATCGGTTAAGGTGCATTGCTGAGAAAAGCTCGATGGCGGACACGTGAAGCAGCCGGACAGAGGGCCACCGGACTCATAATCCGCCTCCGAGAGGCCACCATGGGTTCGAATCCCACCCGACCCACCGTTCGACGGTTGTAAGGGGGGGCAGAGCGTTCCGTTTTGGGCATCCCAACCCTTCACATTTCGTCAACGTTCCCTTGCCAGTCAGGTAGTAAGCTCGCTTCCTGGTTCCTCCAAGCGATTCGGCGCTACAACGTCAGCCGATCAGCGACCACTGGCCACCGGTCGTTCCTTATCTAAACCACCCAACGGCTTCGCTACCTAGGCAAGAGGTCCTGGTCAGCCAATCTCACCTCTATTGCGTTTGCAATCCGCAGATGCTCCGGATTGTCGATGGAAAAGATGCCGCTGGAGACGCTGCATATGATCGTGCCCTTTCGCGTACCGCCTTCCACGACTGGCACCAGTTCCGCCGCCTCGGGTAACTGCTCGCGCTTGATTTGTAAGCCGCGCATGAAGCGTTGCATGTTGTACCGCAGGCAGGTAGGGAGGTCGGGATCGGAGGAAAACGAGATAGCGAGATGCTCCTCTCGTGGAGGAAGGATCGGTTGTTGAAGCCTGAAGCTTAGGAAAATGACCACCGCGAAAAAATCGGACTGCCGGCACGTTTGACCGAGCGACGACCAAAGAGCAGCTTGTCGAGCGCGCCTTGCGCGCCACGAATTGTGGGTTCGACTATTGAGGTCTATTGCGCCGACAGCCTCGTCGCAACCCGCATTTGCTGATTTTCCGGCGCTGGTTCAAAGGCATCCAAGTCGTCGCTTGACATGCCGACCGGCGCCGATTTCGCAATAGCTTTCCAGTTGAGAATCACAGCACATACTTCATTGAGTACGCGCCTGGCGTCTGCCTCGGATAGCCAAAAGTAAGAGGCCACCTGCATGACGTCGTTGATGGAATCGACGGGCCCCGAGTCGCCGGTGAGCCAGAGCTCGAGGCGCCCATATCGCGACGCCTGTTCAGAGGATCGAGCGGTAGGTGCCGCCTTCGACGCGCACCGCGGCGCCATTCGATGCCGCGCCCAAAGGACTGGCTAGCAACGCCACCATCGCGGCAATCTCGTCGGCCTCGATCATGCGGGCAATGAGCGAGCTTGGACGATACGTGTCGAAGAAGTGCGATTCGATTTCCGCATCGGTCATATCGGGTCGCGGCGCGGTTTGCCGAAGATAGGCGACGATGCCTTCGGAGCGCGTTGCCGATGGCAGTACGCTGTTGACGGTCACGCCGGTCGCCTTCGTCAGTTCCGCCATTCCGCGCGAGACCGCGAGTTGAGCCGATTTGCTGACACCGTAATGCACCATGTCCGGCGGCGTGAATGCGCCGACTTCGCTAGACATGAAAATCACACGCCCCCAGTTCTTCTCTAGCATGCGAGGAAAGTAATGACGTGACAGCCGTACACCCGACATCACGTTGACGTTGATCATCCGCAGCCAGTCGTCGTCGGTGATCTCGGCGAACGGCTTTGCTTCGTAGTAGCCGAGATTGTTCACGAGAATATCCGTGTCCGGCTGTGCATCGATCAGTTCCGTGACGCCTCGATCGCCGCTCACGTCGGCGACGATTCCACGTACGCTGCCGCGCTGCGCGGCAGCCGAGAGCTCGGCGACGGCCGCGTCGAGCTTGTCGCGTTGCCGCCCGGTGATCGTGACCGCCACGCCTTCCGCGGCCAACGTTCGCGCGATCGCCATGCCGATGCCGGCAGTGGCGCCGGTGACGATCGCAGTTTTTCCTTCAAGTTGCAGATCCACGGTTTGCTTCTCCTTTACTCATCGAGGAACCGGCACTGCCGGTCTATTGCACGGCATTACTTGGGCCGCTTCAGCATTTCGCCGGCGACGCATCGGGAAATTTCAAGCTTGTTGCGAACCGGTGAGCAACAGATGACACATCGCGGCGCCCACGCCGGAAGCCGACTGCGGGTTTTGGCCGGTCACGAGCCGTCCGTCGACAACGACCTTGGCGGTCCAGTTCGGCGCGGGATGGTGAAGTGCGCCGCGCTGCTTCAAGGTGCTCGCGAGCAGGAAGGGGACGACGCGATCGAGCTGGACCGCCCGCTCTTCTTCGTCCGTGAATGCGCTTAGATTTTTGCCGGCGACGAGATATGTGCCGTCGCCAAGTTTCACGTCGACCAGTGCGGCCGGACCGTGACATACGGCGCCGACCACGCCGCCCGCCTCATAGACCGTGCGCGTCACCTTCTCCACGTCGGCATTGCCGGGAAAATCCCACATTGCGCCATGTCCGCCGGCAAAGAAGACCGCCGCATATTTCGACGCGTCGACATCGTCCAGCCGCTGCGTGTGGCGTATTGCGTCGCGGAAAGTGGCATCGCCCCAATAGCGCGCGTTGATTTCGTCGGCGAGATCGAGCCCGTCGACTGGTGGTTCGCCGCCCTGAATCGATGCGAATTCGACGGGAATGCCGGCCGCATCGAGCTCAGCCAGCGGATGCGTCACTTCGCCGAGATAGAAACCGGTCGGCTCGCCGGTCGAGCCTTTCTTCGCTTGGCTCGTGAGTACGAATAGAACCGACAGATTCCGCCGGTCGCGGTGTTCGCCATTCATGCTGTGCTCCTGGATTTCAATGAGTGACTCCACGATGCAGTCACGATGCACGCACTTTATTTGGCTCCTTGGTGCAGATAAACTGGCTCGAAAGTAAAGGTTTTGTTCTTCGGAGGACAAGATGGCACGTAAATTCGACCATCTCGGTGACGTGGAAGCATTCGTGACGGTGGTCGAAAAAGGCTCGATGACTGCCGGCGCGGTGGCATTGGGCAGCACGCCTTCCGTGTTGAGCCGAGCCATCACACGCCTGGAAGCCCGGCTCGGCACGCAGTTGCTACGCCGTTCCACGCGGCGGTTGAGCCTGACGGAGCACGGCAGGCTCTATTTGGAGCAATCGCGGGCGGCGTTTCTGCTGATCGATGACGCCGAGCGGGCGATTCAGGGGCACGGCGGTACCTTGACCGGCCATGTCCGGCTGAGCGTCCCAACGACGTACGGGCACTATCGTCTGCCGCCGCTGCTGCGACGGTTTACGCAGGAACACCCGCACGTTCGCGTCGAGTTGAACATCTCGAACAGAAACGTGGATCTCGTGGCCGAGGGTTTCGACCTGGCGATCCGTCTCGGCGAATTGCCGGATAGCGGTCTGGTCGCGCGCAAGCTCGAGGATGCGGCGCTGTGCCTTGTCGCTTCGCCCGAGTACGTTGCCCGCGCCGGCACGCCCGGAAACGTGGCCGAGCTGGAGCACCATCTTTGTTTGCCGTTCATGCTGCCGAGCAGCGGCCGTATCGCGCCCTGGGTATTCCGTGACGGCGACCGGAACATCGATTGGCTACCCGCTTCGAACGTCGCAGTGTCCGACGATGTGCTCGGTGTCGTGTCGATGGCGCAGAGTGGCGCCGGTATCTGCCAGACCTATGACTTCATCGTTCAGGAGCGGATCCGGGCCGGGAGTCTCGTCGAAGTGCTGCCCCATCTGCGAGGTCGCACAAGGCCGTTTTCGGTCGTCTATGCGCCGCATCGCCGCCTGTCGGCCGCGTCCCGCAACTTAATCGACATGCTGGTCACGTCGGCGGCCGAAGCTTGAAGCGATTGCGATATTTCCCTCGTCGGTGACCCGCGATAAAAAGGCCGGCGCGAGTCGTGGAGTCCAAGCAGGAGCGCATCACGTTTGGTTCGCGCATAGAGCAGATAGTCATCGCCTCCTTCTCGTCCTGCAATAGGTTGCGGTTGAATCAATGGGTCAATGAATCAATCGGGGGATTTTCTCGTGGGAAGATGTCTGAAAAACACTTATTTACGTGCATTGCATAAATGCAGAAACGATTCAACATTGGAGTCTGAGTCTCAACCCGCCTCACACGCGGAATTTCGGATGCCTTCTTAATTTGGTGGTTTTAATATCGCCAATGATCCAGCAAGTCCGTCTGTCGGCACGAAATCCCTTGAAATTTGCAGGCCACCTACTACGCTTCAATCAGTTTGCGGGTATCGATCAGCGGCTGATGGGAATGCCAGACGCCGCCGGCTCGCGGCAAATACTTACCTTTTCGAAAGATCGGAATCACTGTCAATAGTGATTCATTTCCGAGGTCGGTTCAAAGGGCATCGCTAACCACACATCCGTGTCGAGGCTCAACCACGATCCTCCCTTTGAATGATCAAGGCACGCAAGCGCTCTGCCTCGCCAACGACCAGGCATGCTTTCTCGCATATCGCGAGCGTTGTGATGGATTTCGCAATCGCGCTACCGTCCGTTGGACAACCAGCTCACGCCCAATGCATTCAATCCGACGGCACAGGTCGCAAGTGACTAGGGGGCGGTGCTGAGCTTCGCGACCCGGCCGCCGCCGGCGCGTGGCTCGCGCAATTCGACATGGCCTTCGACAACGTACGCAAGGAAGTTCAACGCCTCTTGCTCACCCTGACTGAAGCTTGACGATGATACGTGACCCTTCGATCCTCGTCGCCGCGCGCTCGGTCGCGGATGCCGACCTCGTGGCGTATCTGCTCCGCGACGAATTCGCCAACGTCAAGACGTCAACGACGCCCGAGTACGCAATCGCGGATTTCGAAAAGCGCATGCCGTGCATTCTCGTGCTCAGCTTCGACACCCTGGAGGGGGCACAACGCTACTACCTCGGCCTCTATCGACTTAGCAAGGTTATTCATACGGTGCCGCACAGGACGATCGTCCTGTGCGACAAGAATGAGCTCTGGCTTGCTTATGAACTCTGCAAAAAGCAGCAGTTCGACGATTATGTCTTGTTCTGGCCGATAACGAACGATGCGCCGCGGCTCCGGATGGCCGTTCACCATGCGGTGCAACTGTTGGAGCCGCCTGGAACCGGGTCCGTAACGTTGGGTCAATTCGCCGCGCAAGCGCATCGGATGTCATCTCTCGAGCCGACACTGGCGGAATTCACGCGACAGTTCACGCAGGCCATCGACGAAACGAGCGCCATCGCGCGCACGGGCGCGACAATTCATGGCCGTCCGCTGAGCGCTGAAGAGCTGCGATGGCGAATGCGAAACGTCGAGACCTTTCTGGCAGATCTGCGCCGCGGCGTCGCCGCGTTGCCCGGCGCGATCGCGTCGCAGCTCCAGGCTGCGCAAACGATGCGGCACCTTGCGGAAGCCGTTCGGCCCGTCGTGCTCGCCGTCGACGACGACGCTTTCGAACAAACGCGCCTGACCGGACTGCTGGCCGGAACGAAGGTCGACCTGCTTTGTGCCGGCAGCGGCGCCGAGGCGCTCGGCATGCTCTTCAAGCATCGCCCCGATCTCGTGCTCATGGATGTCGAGTTGCCCGACCTGAATGGCGTCGAGCTTATGCGCCGGCTCAAGTCCGCCCCGCAGTTCGCTCACATACCCGTCATAATGTTGACCGGGCACAGGGAAAAGTCCGTCGTGATGGAAAGCCTCGCGGGCGGAGCATCCGATTTTCTTGTCAAACCCTACGTGCGCGCGCGGCTGCTCGAGAAGCTCAACGCGTTTATACCGGGAAGCGTCGAACGCGCTGGACAACCGGGCGGGCCAGGAACCTTGCATCCCAACGACCCTGGTGCCGTGCCGCCCAGCGCAAGATCAGGATGGTCGACATGATGAATATGTCCGCCAACCGAATCGCAGCGCTCGTCGTCGACGACGAGCCGTTCGCCCTAAGCTCTTTTCGCGGCAATAGAATCAACTGGGCTTTGAGTCCGTCATTTCATGCGGATGGTTACCCGGCTAACCGCGGGGCGCGCGTCACACCACCCTCGACGCATCGAAGCCATTCAACGAGTACCTCGCCAATTCGCGCCGCGTGGTCTTCCTGCAAATAATGAAAGCCCGCGCCCAATTCGACTACCCGGATATTGAGCTGCGTTGCCGCGAACTGCCTGGCGAATGCCGGCGACACCACTGCCCCCGGCGTACCAACGAACAAGAGCTTGGGGTAAGTCGATGTCTTGAGCGCGGCGTGTGCTTCGGTCAGCCAACGATGTACGTCTTCGGGGTGTCCCTCGATTGGCAACTCGTTTGCGAATCGCCAGATCGGTTTGCGCGATTCCTCGGTCGGGAAGGGGGCGCGGTAGGCGGCGAGCTCCTCGTCGGTCAGCGCGCGGTGGATAGACCCCGGCAAGATCCGCTCGAGGAAAAGATTGTCGCGTTCAATGAGGTCCTGGCCGACCCCTGGGGTGCGGAACTTCCGAAACGTCGCACGCGCTTGGGGATTTTGATGGAAGTCGTCCCAGCTATCGAACGGGCGAATGAACTCCATAAACGCCAAGCCTTTCACGCGCTCGGGAAAGCGCGCGGCGAAATGAAATGCGAGCGCGGTACCCCAATCTTGGGCGACGATGTAGAAGCGGTCCAACGCCAACGCTTCGATGAAAGCATCGAGGTATCGGACATGGTCGGCAAAGCGGTATTCGATCTCGGGCTTGCCGGATTGCCCGTAGCCGATCAGATCCGGCGCTATGGCTTGGTGAGAGCCTGCGACAGCGGGCATGATGTTGCGCCAGATATACGACGAGGTGGGATTGCCGTGGAGAAATAGTACGACTGGCGCGCCTTGCGGTCCTTGTTGCCGATAGGCCATCGTAGAAGCGAGCACTGGCACGCGTGATAGCGAAGGCGTTGCGTTTTGGGACATAGCGGCGCTCCGTGGGAGGTTCGGACTGGAGGTACGAAGTAATCCTAGTTACGCGAGCCGCGGTTGATAATAGTGTGCTCGGTGAAGAGACACTGCACTGACAGTGAATAATTCGGCTGGAACGGGAAGGAGCCCGTTTGCCGCGCTCTTCCCCGCTCCAGACGCCTGCTCTCCGGTAGGTGATGGTCGCGTTCTTCTCGGTATGTGGCGTGAGATGCAAGCTCGCACTGTGCACAGGTGCTCGACCGCCCGAGGTATGCCGGGAAATGCGTGCATTTTCCCGATCCCCGGCGTCGGCCCTTGGGAAGAGATTCTGAAAAATCCTCAGCTTTGGCATTGCCGGTTTGACGGTCCCGACATGGAACGGCTCGTCAAGGGTCGTGAGCGGATCTACCTCGGCCGGTTCTGGAATGACTTCTCGGCTAATCCCAAGAACTTCGATGAAGCGAGCCGCGTCCATTACGCCAAGCTTTATGCCCGGCCGAATGCGATGCACGACGGCTTCGAGCAGTTTCACGCGTTCGACCAGGACGCTGTCGACGACCAGGCGTTCCTGACCAACGGCCCGCTGCCGATCGCGGTCCCGGCCGTCGGCGGCGAGAAATCCTTCGGTCCGGAAATGGTGGTTGTCGCCAAGGCGACCTTCAGCAATGTACAGGGCGCCGTTATCCCCGACTCGCGCCATTGGTTGATGGAAGAAAACCCCAAGGCCACCGTCACCGCGATCCAGGATTTCATTCGATAGGCGGCTCGCCTGAACCCAGCTCTGTTCAGATTTGCGCCGGTATCCTTATCGAGCTCGGGCATGCCCAAGTCGCACCGGAGTCGTTGGCCGGTACGACGGAGCCATTGGTACCTAGGGACGTTTTCACGCTGCTATGTCTGCCGACTTGCAACTCGCCGTTGGTAACAGTAAACGCCGACCCGCCGCCGATATTGCTGTTCGTGATCGAGATCCCCGTATTGCCCGATGCGGGCACGCCCATCAAGCTGTTCGCGAGGCCGATGATTGCGCCCTGCGTACCCGAGCCGGTCGCGATCACATTATCGATAGCGACGTTCGCAATCAGCGGCAGATCCCCGCCCGTCCCCGAGGCGTACGTATAAGTAAACAGAAACGGCTGTTGGACGTTGATCATGCATGTGTTCCGGTACGTTACTCCGGTCGTGGCGCCGCTGTCTTTCGCAGTCTGATCCGTCTTGATTCGGTAGCCGTAGTCCGTTCCGTTGAATTCGACATTGCCGACCGTCACCTGCGAGACCCCAGGATCGGCGAGCGTATGTCCGGCCGCTTCCTGACCGCCGATCGAGATTCCATGGCCGCCACCCACCACGCAGTTGCTGATGTTGACGTTGGTCGTTGCCGCTTGACCGGCGTTGGACTTGATCGCGATGTCGTCGTCACCGGTGTCGAGCAAGCAATTCTTGATCGTCGCGACATCGGTGCCGATGATGTCGATAGCGTCCGTGTTCGGTGCGAGGTCCTGACCGCTCGAATTGCGATTGGGGTTCGCATAGATCCAGACGCCGTCGATCGTCACGTTCTTCGAGCCTGACTCGATGACGAGTTGCTCCTTCGGCGAATTGCGAATGATCAATGCGTTGCTTGGGTCGTTCGATGCGGTGGGAAATGCCACCACCGATTGCGGCTTACCGGTATCCGTAAAATTCGCCCCAACCTGAATGTTCGAGCCGGTAATGGCGATCAGTTTCGGGCGAGCGGTGTTGCTCTTGCCGACCGCGCTCGGCCAGTAGGCCTGTCCGTCGCCGTCGATCGCGCCCGCGCCCGTGATGGTGACATTGGAAACCTTACTGCCCACCAGCATCGCGCTATCCGATGGTTGCGACGGCGAGCCCTTGAGCGTGAACCCTTTCTCGAGCTTGAGGACGATGTTGCTTGCCAAACTCACGCTCGTGATGACGGCGGTCGATACGCCGTTGTTCGCGGTGAGATCGATCAGGCCAGGACTGCTGCTGGTCCCTGCGCACTGAGTGATCGCCGCTTGAAGATTGGCGGTGTTTTGGCTCGACGACGAACTCCACTGAGGCGTGCTGCACGGTGCGGCGTCGGCTGCGCGGTGCATCAATAGAAGGGTAGTCGACAAACCCATCCCGAGCGCGAGCATGATGGTTCTCTTTGTTCTCATCAGCATCTCCTTTCATAGTAGAGGGGGTTCTACACAGCGCGTAAATTCGTCCATGCGTCGCGTCGGTTTCGGATAAGTCAAGCAGGCCGCAACTCGACACGTTCAATCTTCTTGACGATCACCAGATAGCTGAACACGGTCACGATCGCATTAACGCCGACAAAAGCGAGCGCGCCGTTGAACGAGCCTTGCGTTGCCACGAGGTAGCCGATCACGATCGGCGTGACGATGCCCGCGACGTTGCCGAACATATTGAACAAGGAGCCCGACAAGCCGATTGCCTCCTTCGGCGCGGTATCGGCAATCACGGCCCAGCCAAGCGCGCCCAATCCTTTGCCGAAAAACGCGGCGGACATGAGCGCGACGACGATCCAGTCGCTGTCCACGTAGTTGCAGCCGATGATGCAAGTGGACAGCAACATGCCGCCGACGATCGGGACCTTGCGAGCCACGGTCAACGAGCGGCCGGCGCGGATTAGCGCATCGGATGTGACGCCTCCCAACACGCCTCCCAAAAAGCCGCAGATGGCCGGAAGCGATGCCACGAAACCGGCCTGCAGGATGGTCATGTGCCGGGCCTGCACGAGGTAGATCGGAAACCAGGTAAGGAAGAAGTACGTCAGCACGTTGATGCAGTACTGCGCGAGATAGACGCCGAGCAGCATTCGGTTACCCAGCAACTGCCGAACGACAGCCCAGCTCGCGCCTTTGCGTTCGGCCGGCGCCGTATTCCGCCGGCTGGTCGCAAGTCCGCCGCCTTGTACGATGTGTTCGAGTTCCTCGCGATTCACGCGCGGATGATCGGCCGGATTCTTCATGGCCTTCAACCACAGGCATCCGATGACGAGTCCCCCCACGCCCATCACGACGTAGACCTGGCGCCATCCGCAAACGTGCGTGATCCATGCCATGAGCGGTGTGAACACCACGGCCGCGAAATACTGCGCCGAATTGAATAGCGCCGACGCCGTGCCGCGTTCGTGCGCCGGGAACCACGTCGCGACCACCTTTGCGTTGGCCGGGAAGGCCGGCGCTTCCGCCGCGCCCATCGCGAAGCGCAGCGCAAACAGGGCGGCGATCGCGGCTCCCGCGCTGCCGAGCAAACCGATCGAGCTCTGCAACAACGTGAAGACCGACCACAGCACGATACTGCCCGCATAGACGCGGCGCGCGCCGAACCGGTCGAGTACCCAGCCGGCGGGTACTTGCGCGAGGACGTACGCCCAACTGAAAGCCGAGAAGATATACCCCATGCGGATAGCATCCAGCCCGAACTCGGTGCGGATGGCCGAACCCGTGACCGAAAGCGTCGCGCGATCGGCGTAATTGAGCGTCGTGATAACGAAGATCAACGCGAGGATGAAGTAACGGACCTTCGTGCGCCTCGCGACTTCGGTCGAAGCTGCAGTGCGGCTCAAAGCCATGTTGATGGACCCTTGTTGTGCGGACTACGACGCCTCGAATGCAATGCGGCACGTTGTCTGACATTGGACGAATTTGTAAGGGAGGATCGTATAGCTCATGAGGCGCGGAATCAATGTCGATTGGACGGAATGTCGCAGAATTGAGGGTAAACGTGGATTTCACCAAGCATGCCGGGCAATGGACGATAGCGACATTGTTAGACAACTTGGGTTGGCGGGGAATGCGCGTTCATGACCTGATTGATATACAAGATTCGGATGGGAAATCGATGCGCAACATGACGGTGAGAGCGAGCCTGCTCGCGGTATTGGTTCTTTTCGGTGTGATGATCGCGATCGGCGGCATCGCAGGGGTGCTTGCCCTCGCTCAAGCCAATGCCAACGGGCAGCGCTTACGCGAAATCGCGCGAGAGACGATCCTCGTGAACGATGGGTATAAAGAAACGACGCGCACACGTTCGGCGCTCGTTCGCGCGTATAGCGCGCTTAAAGAGCGTAACGATACGGTCACGCGCGATGCGGCGCTGCAAAGCGCCAGCAAGACGTTCGAGCTCGCGGCGCATGACACGCAGGCACTGCAAAACGCGCCTCGATTCGAGGGCATGGACGAGGCATTGAGGGGGCAGCTCGTCGAATCGTCGACTAGCCTGGCCGCCACGCTCGCGCGCGCGACCGCGGCGTTGCGCAACGGCGATGCCAGTGCTTACGCGGCGATCAACGATAGCGATATCACCGCCGCGGGCGCGGCCTATTCGGTCAACGTGGAGAAGTTCCAGCAGCTTGCGAACCAGCTCTCGGAAGCGGCACTTGCGCAAGGCAACTTGCGTTATCGGTGGGTGATCGGCCTCGTGGGCGTCGGTGTGGCGCTGGCACTGGCGCTCGTCGCCGGTAGCCATTTCGTTCTGCAAGGTACGGTGTCGCGGCCGCTGGCCGACGCTTGCACCGTACTTGACCGTATCGCATCGAACGATCTGACCGTCGAGGTTCCCCCCGCGGGGCGCAACGAAATCGGGTTGCTGTTCGCCTCGATGCGCCGCATGCAGGCCGGCTTGTCGCGCACGGTGGCCGGCGTGCGCGATAGTTGCGACGCCATCCACGTGGCCGCACGGGAGATCGCCGCGGGCAATCTCGATCTGTCCAGCCGCACGGAGCAGCAATCGGCCGCGCTAGAGGAGACGGCGGCCAGCATGGAAGAACTGACCTCCACCGTGAAGCAAAACGCCGCGAACGCCTCGCAAGCCAGCACGTTGGCATCCGATGCGGCCGAACGCGCCCGGCGCGGCGGCGAGGTCGTGGACCGCGCTGTCCAGACGATGAGGGAGATCAGCGCCAGCTCACGCAAGATCGCTGAAATCACGGGCATGATCGACAGCATCGCGTTTCAGACGAACATTCTTGCGCTGAACGCCGCGGTGGAGTCCGCTCGTGCCGGCGAGCAAGGCCGCGGCTTCGCAGTAGTCGCAGGTGAAGTACGTACGCTCGCGCAGCGCAGCGCGAGCGCGGCTCGCGAGATCAAAGCGCTCATCGCCAGCTCTATCGAAGATGTCCGCAACGGCAACGCATTCGTCGCTCAAGCCGGCGAGGCAATGGGCGAGATCGTCGATGCGGTCGGCAACGTCGCCGCGATCATGGCCGAGATCACCACGGCCACCGGTGAACAGACCGTGGGTATCGAGCAGGTGGGCATCGCCGTCGGCCAAATGGATGCAGTCACGCAGCAAAACGCGGCGCTCGTGGAACAGGCGGCTGCCGCGGCGAGTGCGCTCGAACATCAGGCGCAATCGATGAAGGATGCGGTGTCCGTGTTTCGTGTCGGTGCCATGACGCGCAGCGGCGCGCTGGCCTGAACGATGCGCGGATCGACAACGAAAACAACACGAGAAGGAGCGTCATGAAAACAAAGGGGCCCTTGCGCCATTTCATCTTCGGCGTCTTGGGGCTTGCTGCCTCGCTCGCCGTCCACGCGGCGACTTTCGTCTATGTCGCTAATGCCGACAGCCGCGATATCTCCGTGTTTCGCACCGATGCGCAAAGCGGCGCACTCACCGGTATCGAGACGGTGCCGGTAGGCGGCACCGTGATGCCGATGGCGCTATCGCCCGATCACCACAAGCTGTACGCGGCGTTGCGCTCGGAGCCGTACAGTGTCGTGACGTTCGCGATCAACCCGCTGGACGGCAAACTGACCGAACTCGCCCGCGCGCCGCTCGCACAGAGCATGGCCTATCTGTCCGTCGATGAGAGCGGGCGTTATCTGCTCAGCGCGTCGTACGGCGGCAACTTGCTGGCGGTGAATCGAATCGATGGCAACGGCGTGGCGGGCGAAGTGCTGCAGACGGTGAAGACAGGCCCGATGGCGCACGCCATCCGTACCTCGGCGGACAACCGCTATGCCTTCGCCTCGGTGCTCGGCGCCGATGCGTGGTTGCGATTGAAGTTCGATAGCCACACCGGCACGCTGACAGAAGATCCGATGCCGGCCTACGCTTTGCCGAAGGGCTCAGGCCCGCGCCACTTCGTATTCTCGCCGGATGGGCGTTTCGCTTATCTCATCGACGAATTGGACGGGAAGCTGCACGTGCTTGCGCTCCGTGGGGCCGGTCAGACGGTGAAACCGATTCAGACGATCTCGATCTTGCCGCCGGACTTCTCGGGCGATAAGCCTTGGGGTGCAGACTTGCACCTCGCGCTGGACGGCCGTTTTCTCTATACGTCGGAGCGCACGTCGAGCACGTTGGCTGTCTATCGCGTGAACCGGGTGACGGGCGAGCTCACGCGCATCAATACCTATGCGACGGAACGACAGCCGCGCGGCTTCAACATCGCACCATCCGGACGCTACTTGTTCGCCGTGGGACAACGATCGACGACATTGAGCGCCTATCGCATCGACGCGCGAACAGGTGCGCTCGACCGGATCGGTCAGTACCCGGTCGGCAAGGGGGCGAATTGGGTGGAGGTCGTGCAGTTCGATGGGTCGAACGAATAGCGCGATGTGGCGCGGGGCGTAAGCCGCGCGGTGCGCAAATGACCGGCCGCCCGACGGAGGGCTTCGGGCGGCACGTTCGCGAGGCGTGGGTCACGCCGCCGTTTGCGTGAGGGACGGATAGTCGGTCAGGCCGCGTGCGCCGCCGCCGAAGAGCGTTTTGCGGTCGTGCTTGGCCAGCGCGGCCCCCGTGCGTAGACGCTCGGGCAAGTCGGGATTCGCGACGAACGGGCGCCCGAATCCGATGAGATCGGCCCAGCCGGCGGCAATCGCTTCGCGTGCGCGCTCGGCGGTATACGCGCCCGCATAGATCAGCACGCCGGGGTATGCCGCGCGCAGTTGCCGCTTGAATTGAACCGGCATCTCCGGCGCGTCGTCCCAGTCGGCTTCGGCGATATGCACATAGCCGACGCCGAGTTCGCCGAGCAAGGTCGCCGCGGCGAGATACGTGGTCTGCGGGTCGTCGTCGACGCAGCCGTTCAGCGTGGTCAGCGGCGCGAGGCGCACGCCGACGCGCGAGGCGTCGCCCGCACCTTCGATGAGTGCTTGAGCGACCTCGCGCAGGAAGCGCAAGCGGTTCTCGAGCGAGCCGCCGTATGCGTCGGTACGCGTATTCGCGTTCGAGTCGATGAACTGGTTCACCAGATAGCCGTTCGCGCCGTGCAGCTCGACGCCGTCGAAGCCCGCGTCGACCGCATTACGCGCGGCGATGCGGTATTGATCGACGATCTCGCGGATTTCGTCGATGGATAGCGCGCGCGGCTCGGACGCTTGCACGAAACCCGGCGTGCTGCCGTCTTCACCGGCGATGAATACGTTCACGCCCGTCGCCTGGATCGGCGAGGACGATACCGGTTGCCGGCCGCCGAGCAGGCTCGTGTGACTGAGGCGGCCCACGTGCCACAGTTGCGCGAAGATGCGGCCACGTGCGGCGTGGACGGCATCTGTGACCTTGCGCCAGCCCGCCACTTGCGACGGCGTGTGAATGCCCGGCGTCCATGCATATCCCTTGCCCAGTGGCGCGATGTAAGTGCCTTCACTGACGATGAGCCCCGCACTCGCGCGTTGCGCGTAATAGGCGGCCATCAGTTCGTTGGCTTCGTCGCCGGGCTGGCTCGCGCGCGAGCGCGTCATCGGCGGCATGACAATGCGGTTGGGCAGCGTCAGCGCGCCCAATTGCAGCGGTCGGAATAGCGGATCTTGGGTCATGATGTTCGTCCTGTTCTATGCCCGCGGCCGGTTCGCCGTGGACGTGTAGTTCGATACGCCGATCTGTTTCGTGAGGCCTTGCGACTTCGCCTCGGCGAGTGCGCTCATGAATTCCTCGAGCGAGACGCCGTTGCCGGGCGCGGGCCAGTGGATCAGCGTGAGATCGACTGCGTCGGTGCGTAGTTTCTTGAGGCTGTCTTTGAGGCTGGGAATCAGTTTCTCGCGCGCGTAGTTCTCGACCCAGATCTTGGTGGTCAGAACGAGGTCCTTGCGCGCGATGCCCGATGCGGCGATTGCTTCGCCGATTTCGGCCTCGTTGCCGTAGATCTGCGCGGTGTCGATCGCCCGGTAACCGGCTTCAAGGCCGTTGCGGACCGAATCGATGACGACCTGGCCTTGCAGGCGGAACGTGCCGAGGCCGAATGCTGGAATCTTGCTCATCGTATGCTCCTAAGAGAGGCGAATATCGCGTATGAAGTTGGCGTGAGCGCTATGCCGCGCAGGCTTGCGCCTTCGCATGGAACGCCGGCAGCACGTCCGATGCGATCTCGCGCATCGTTTCGTCGAGCGGACGCTGGTTGCGGCGGAAATGCAGGCCGATGTGTTGTACGCCCGCGTCGCGCAGCGCCGCCAGCTCTTCGGTTAGCGCGACACGCCCGGCTCGCGCGCCGAAGCGGTGCCGCCGCAGCGGTTCGCGCGGGTCTTGCGCGAGGTCGAGATGGATAAAGCTCACGTACGGCTTGTCGCCCGCTACTGCCCGCCAGTTCGCGGCGCGTTGCAGGTGATCGGCCGGCGTGCCCGGATACGCCAGGCAGCCGTCCATGTGTGCGCCGATCCAAGCCGGGGTCTGCTGCGCGAGGCCCGCGACGAGCAGCGGCACCGGCCAATGCGTGGTCGGCAGGATTTCAAGGCCGGGGGGCAGGTGACCGCGGGCGCCGTCGCGCAGCAACGCGATCTGGCCGCGAAAGCGGGCCCCGCGCGAGGCGAAGTCGCGGCCGAACAGCGGATATTCGACCGGCCGGTCGCCGCTCGCGACGCCTAGCAGCAGGCGTCCGCGACTCAATTCCTGGATCGTTGCAGCCGATTTGAGCGTAAGCAGCGGCTCGCGCAGCGGCAGCACGACGGCCGCCGTGCCGAGCAGGATGTCGCGCGTGATGCCGGCGAGGTAGCCGAGATACGAGAACGTTTCGAACACTTGCGCCGCGTCGCCGAACGACGGGTCGTACACCGGCACGTCGCGCACCCATAGCGCGCGGAAGCCGAGCGTATCGGCCAGTTGCGCAAGTTCCGCATGCGCTTCCAAGTCGGGGACGCCGGGGTGGCGTCCGTCATGCCGGCGTTTCCCGTCGCCGGCCGCGGTCCAGTCGTTGTCCAGCGGCAGTTCGATGCCGATGCTGAAACCGCCGTCCGTGAGCCTGCCGAGCGAGGTGGGCATCATCGTAGCCTCCGTTCGAATTGAGGGCAGGCGGCTTTCCAGCCTGCGGAAATCGAGCAACGTCGCTATGAGGAAAACGTGCGCGAAGCGTGCGGTTCAATGAGTCAGTTCGACGGGTTCGGCCGTGCGTTCGGGCAGCCCTTGCCGGCGGTCGAGGCGGCCGCTCAATGCGGTGAGCACGAACGCGCCGAGGGTCACGACGGCGCCGATCCACGGCGTGTGCGCGAGGCCGACGTTCGCGACCACCAGCCCGCCAAGCGACGAGCCGCCCGCCACGCCGAGGTTGAATGCGGCGATGTTGAAGCCCGATGCGACGTCGGTGGCGTCCGGCGCGAAGTGGCGCGCCTGCTTGACGACGTACACCTGCAGGCCCGGCACGTTGCCGAATGCAACGGCGCCCCACGCGAGCATCGTCAATACCGCGAGCCACTTCACGTGCACCGTGAAAGTCAGCGCGAGCAGCACGAGTGCCAGCAACAAAAAGATTCGCTTGAGCGCCTTTACCGGACCGACCCTATCGGCCAGCTTGCCGCCCCAAACGTTGCCGAACGCAACCGATACGCCATAGCCGACGAGCACGAGGCTGACCTGCGACGGCGTGAAGCCGGCGATTCGCTCGAGCAGCGGCGCCATGTAGGTGAAGGCGATCAACGAGCCACCGTACCCGACCGCCGTCATCGCATAAACGAGCAACAGGCGTGGCTGGGCGAGCACGCGAATCTGGCGGGCGAGCGGGGCGGGCGGCGTTTGCGGCAGATGGCGCGGGACGAACGCGATGGAGCCGGCGAACGCGACAAGGCCGAACAGCGCGACGATGAGGAATGTCGCGCGCCAGCCGAAGTGCTGGCCGACGAAGGTGCCGAGCGGAATGCCGGCGACGAACGCGACGGTCATCCCGCTGAACATCGTGGCGATCGCGCTCGCCGCCTTGTCCTTCGGCACGAGCGTGGTTGCGATGATCGAGCCGACCGAGAAGAACACGCCATGCGCGAGGCCGGTGAGCACGCGCGCGACGATCAGCGATTCGTAGCCCGGCGCCTGCCATGCGACGAGGTTGCCGACGGTGAACAGCGCCATGAGTCCGGCGAGCAGCGTTTTGCGCGGTACATGGCCGGTGAGCGCGGTCAGCAACGGTGCTCCGATTGCAACGCTGAGCGCATAAAGGCTAACGAGCAGCCCGGCCGACGGCAGGCTCACTCCGAGATCGGTGCCGATGGTCGGGATCAGCCCGACGATCACGAATTCGGTGGTGCCGATAGCGAAGGCGCTGATCGTCAGCGCCAGCAAGGCGAGTGACATGATGCGATCCTGTTCCGATAAGGATGAACCGCAGTGTGCCCGCTTTACTTTTGCAGAAAAACCGGCCTATGAACCAAATTGTTTTGATTTGAAATCAATAATCGGCGGCGATGTCCCGGGCGATGCCGGCCGGCGCTCATCGGGCCGGCTACTACGCCGATGCGCCGGCGTACTCGCGCATAGCGAGAGACATTGGCGCGATGTGTTCCCTGAGATGCGCGTGCAGATACTTCACGGCCGGCGAGAACTGCCGACGGTGCGGGCACACCAGGTTCAGCGGCGCGCTTTCTCCCGGATGATCCGGCAGGAGAATTTGCAACCGTCCGGCTTTGACATCCTCGTGCACGTCGAGCCACGATTTGTAGGCGATTCCTCGGCCTTCGACGGCCCAGCGTCTCGCTATTTCCGCGTCGTCGCAAAGCAGAACGCCCTTCACCGTGACCTGCCGTCGCGTCCCTCCCACCGGGAACCACCAGCGATCATAGACTCGTCCCCCGAGCACGTAAGGCAGGCAGTCGTGCGACGCGAGTTCATCGAGCGAGCTCGGGACGCCACGCCGCCGCAAGTATTGCGGAGAAGCGACCAGTACTCTGCGATTGTTTTCCGCGAGCGCAAGCGCAACGTAGCTCGCAGTCTCGGGGGCGCCGTAGCGAATGGCCACATCGACAGGATCGCGGAAGACATCGATCACGTGATCGGACACGGAAAGCTTCAAGATCAGCTTCGGATGCATATCGCGGAATGCGCCGAGCAACGGCAGCAAACCATTGCGTCCGAGGTCCGACGGAGCGGTGATCCTGAGCGTGCCTCGAAGGGCATGCATGCTGCCATGCAGACGCTCGCGTCCCTCGTGCAGCATCGAAAGCACTTGCTCTGCATAGGGAAGATATTGTTCGCCCTCGGCGGTGAGCTTCAGGCTTCTCGTCGAGCGCGCGAACAGGCGCACGTCCAGATCGCGTTCGAGTCTTTGAATCGCCGCGCTGACTTGGCCCGGCAACAGATCGGCTTCCCTGGCCGCACTCGAGAAGCTGCCTAGCGCCGCCGTCCGCACGAACAGTCGCAGGTCGTCGAAGCGAATCATTTTCATTCCTGGAGTGAAAGTGTTGCCTAATTTAACGGATTTTTCTTCTAGATGCGCTCAGGCAAGATCGCCCATCCGGAACGCCGGACAAATTGGGAGAACAGGCATGCGTTTCTCGCAGCAAGGCAGCAAGCGGTCTTCATTAGCCCGTCCCAGGGCGGTTGCGGTCGCTATCGGTGTAGGTATCGTCATTTCCGCTGCGTCGATCTTTTCGACGCAGGCTTGGGCCGGCACGCCACCGACAGTCGAGGCGACCGAGCGCACCATCGGTTCCATCGAAACCGTCGCCACCTTCCCCGGCCCGATGCCGACGGGAGTCACGGTGACGCCGACCGGCCGGATTTTCGTGAACTTCCCCCGGTGGGGCGACGACGTACCGTTTACGGTTGGGGAATTGCGCGACGGCCAGGTCGTCGCGTATCCCAATGCGGAAATCAATCGTGCCGACGCATCGCATCCCGCCAAGCGTTTTCTGAGCGTTCAAAGCGTCGTTGCCGACGGCAATGGCCGTCTGTGGGTGCTGGACACCGCCGCGCCGCACTTCTCGAATCCCCTCGCGGGTGGAGCGAAACTGGTCGCGATCGACCTGAAGACGAATCGCGTCGTGAAAACCATCGTGTTTCCGGCGAACGTCATGCGCCCCCAAACGTACGTGAACGACATGCGCTTCGATTTTCGCGTCGGAAAAGCAGGCGTTGCCTATGTGACCGATTCGTCGCTGAGCGGTGTGGGCGGTTTGATCGTGGTCGACCTGAACACCGGAAAGGCCGTGCGGCGTCTCACCGGCGACGTATCGACGTCGGCCGATCCGAAATTCGTCCCCATCGTCGAAGGCGAATCGCTTCGGATTCAGGACGCGGACGGCGCGATCAAGCCGTTCTCGGTAGCCTCCGACGGCATCGCGCTCTCGCCCGACGGCGAAACGCTCTACTACAGCCCGCTTTCCAGCCGTCGTCTGTATGCGATTCCCACCGAGCTGTTGCGCGATCCGTCGGTAAGCGAAGCTCGACTTGCCGCGGCCGTGAAGGATCTCGGGGATAAAGGCGCATCCGATGGCCTGGCCAGCGACGAGCACGGCAATGTCTACGCCGGCGACTACGAGCATGACTCGATTCGCAAACTTCAGCCGGGCGGCGAGTGGCAAACGATCGTGCATGATCCGCGGGTGCTGTGGCCCGATACGCTTTCGGTTGCCACGGACGGTTACCTCTACTTCACCGCGAATCAATTGCATCGGCAGCCGGTATTTCACGGTGGCAAGGATCTGCGCCGGCCTCCGTACGCCCTGTTCCGCGTTCGCATCGATGCCGGTCCCGCTCCGACGCTTTAATCCGTTTGATCTCTTCGATCTATATCACCTCCCACCCACACCCAAGCTACACATATGAATCTCGCTGATGCCGTTCATGCACGCCATACCGTAAAAGCGTACGAGGCTGGCAAGTCTTTGCCCGATGCGCAAGTCGAGACGCTACTGACTGCGCTGCACCAGTCACCGTCTTCCGTCAACTCGCAGCCATGGCATTTTGTCGTTGCGTCGACGGCCGAGGGCCGCGCTCGGATCGCCGCCGCGACGACGGGTGCCTATGCCTACAACGAACAGAAAGTAATCAACGCCTCGCATGTGATCGCGATGTGCATGCGGATCGATCTGGACGATTCTCACTTGGAAGCGATTCTCGAGCGCGAATCGGCGGACGGGCGCTTCAAGACGCTCGAGATGCGTGCGGGCCAAGATAAATCCCGCCGTTCATACGTCGATATGCACAAGTACGAACGGCGCGATACGGCGCAGTGGATGGAAAAGCAGGTCTACCTCGCACTCGGCGGATTGTTGCTCGGCGCGGCGGTGCTCGGTATCGATGCGACGCCCATGGAAGGCTTCGACAGCCGGGCGCTCGATGCGAGCCTCGGTCTGCGCGAGCGGGGGCTGACGAGTGTCGTCCTTGTTTCGCTTGGCTATCGTAGCGACGAAGACTTCAACGCCGGCTTGCCCAAATCCCGCCTGCCGCGCGATCAGGTCTTCACGTTTATTTGATTGGCTCAGGCGTTCTGCTGAAGGCTTGCGGCGGCGTTCTCGCCGCCGTCGTCGTATTCGACGAGCCGATTGATCGGCTCGTGTGCGCTTTTGGTCGCGGCCGCCTCCTTCATCGCTAAGCATATCGGCTGAAGTCCGCCGACTGGCCTTTCAAGGGCTGTCGCAGGCTACTTGGCGCAACGGCTGGTACCGCGCGCAAATAGACAGCCCCCGAAGCAACAACCGTGTCAATCCGGAAACACCGGCTCGCCGAGCGTCAACATGAGGCGGTTTGCCCACGCGAAGATTGCGACCGTATGGTTCAGATCGAAAATCTCGGCCCGCGTCAGCCCGGCTTCGATGAGCGCATCGATCGATGCGGAACCGATCTCATCGGGATGCAAAGTCAGATCGATCGCATAACGGATAATCGCGCGCTCGCGCGGCGTCGTGCCGGCCGTCTCGGGATCGGCAAAAATCTCGCGGATCACGTCGTCGCGCTTCGCGAGCTGCTGGAATCGCTGCGCGTGGACGGAGGCGCAGTACACGCAGCCGTTCACGCGCGACACGACCGTGCTCGCCAACTCCCGCTCGGCGCGCGGCAGGCCGCCTGGCGCGTACATGATGCTGTTGAATGCCCCCGAGCGTTGCCGCAAGATCTCAGGCTCGTGCACGAGCAGCAGATAGTAATCGGAGGTCTTGGCCTGCGGATGACTGGCTTCGAGGACGGCGGTCTGCCCAGGCGAAGCGTCGGCCAGTGCGACGGTGTCGAGCCACGCGGACCATCCCAGCGTTTCCGAAGTGAAGGCGTGCGGCGCGCTCATGCGGTGGCCTCCAATGCGCGCAATCCGGCGATAACCCGTACCTGATAGCTAACGAACGCAACCAGTTGCGAGAGAGCGACGACTTCTCGCGTGCCGAGCCCTGCTTGCCGCAGACGCGCGAGCGCGGGCTTGCCGGGTGGCGGCTCGAGTCGCGCCAGCGCGTGGGTGTGCGAAAGGATTGCGTTGATGCGCGGGTTGTCGCCAGCATCGAAGGAAGCCGAAGCGGGTTGTCCACCGAGTGCATCGCCGCTCGCCACAAGCCGTTCCAGAAGCGCCGACGTTTCATCGCCCGCTGCGGACCGCACTGCGTGCAGACGTTCCCGATAAGCGCGCGCCACGTCGGGCGCCGCCGCCACGTGAGCCGCATAACTGGCCGCGGCGAGGCGTTCTTCGAGCGAGAGGCCCGTTGCATTGCGATCGAATAGGGCGTCGTGGCTACCTTGAGTAAAGCTCGTCACATCGGCACGCGCCGCACGCAGCGCTGCGACGGCGCCGTCGGGAGCGAGGCCCGCGAGCGTGCCGACGAGATCGCCGTTGATGACCGGCTCATTGACTGGTATCGCCATGTGTCCTCCTGTAATGGATTTTTCGGTCGCTAAATCACAATTCGCTCGTGACGACGGGGCGCGACATGTCGGCGTCGGCATCCGTCCATTCGTCTCCGAGCAGTTCGGCCTTGTCGAATGCTTGCAAGGCCGCGAAATGCTGTTCGCGGTCGGCATCGAACAGCAACGAGGCAATGCCGCGCGCGAGCCGCTGCGCGCCGTCGCTGATCGCGGGGATGTCGCCGGCGACCTTGCCGTGCGACAGACTCGCCGCATGATTGAAGCAGTGGATATGGCGCAGTGACGGGCAACTGCCCGGCACACGCTCCTGAAATGCAAGATTCGAATCGAGGTCCGGCGACGCCGCCAGTTCTTCGTTCGCGAGTTCCGGGCTCGGGTCGAAGCGATCGCGCCAGCGCCGCACATGGGGGGCAATCGACGCGAATTCGCTGCGCGTGTCGATCTCGGAATGAAACCCTGTCGCGAAGATCAGATAGTCGAGCGCGTACGTTCCCTTCGGCGTGTCGAGGACGATCTCGTCACCCTCCACGGCCGCGGCGAGCAACGGACTGCCGAGATGAAGGTGCGCATGAGCATGGCGCGTCACGCGCAGCACACTGTCGCGCGGCGCGGGCGTTTGGGATTGCGCCGAATAGTGCAGGAAGCGCCATTTCCACTCGTCGGGCAAATGTTGGAAGCCGTGCACGAGTCCCGGACTGCCGATGCCTGTCAGCTTATTGATGCGCGGCATGTCGCTGCGGCGGATGAACATGTCGACGCGCGCCGCACCGGATTCGAGTGCGACCGCCGCGTTGTCGAACGCGGATGCGCTGCCGCCGACCACGCCGACGCGCTTGTTACGCAGTGCGTCGAAGTCGATGGCGTCCGAGGAGTGCGCGTAAAAGGGTGCGGGCAGCGTGCCGGCGATCGGCGGTAGGTAGGCGCCGCCGAGGCCTTCGCGTCCGGTGGCTAGGATGACGTGTCGCGCGAGGACGGTTGGCGTGCGCGCCGCATCTTCCGCGCGCTCGGCCGCCGCCGGCTGCAAATGCAGCGTCCAAAGGCCATCGGTACGCGGCTCCAGAAGGGCGAGACGCGTGTCGTTCGTTACCGGCAGCGCCAGCACGTCGCGATACCACCGCAGATAGTCCATCCATTGTCCGCGCGGGATCTTGTTCAACGCGTCCCATTGCGCTCGGCCGAACTGCGCCTCGTACCAAGCGCGGAAGGTGAGGGCGGGCAAGCGCAGCGCCGGGCCCGTCAACTGTTTCGGGGAACGCAGCGTATTCATTCGCGCATACGTCACCCACGGGCCTTCTTCTCCCGCGCCGGCTTGATCGAAGAGCAGGATGTTGTCGATGCCGAGCAGACGCAGTTCGGCCGCGGCGGTAAGCCCGGCCATGCCGCCGCCGACGATCGCGACATCGAGGACGCGCTCGTTTTCTGCGAACCGTGGCGGAACCCACGCGGGAGAAGGCAGGTCGAGCCAGGAGAGATCTTCTCGAAGGCGCGCTTCGAGCGCGGCGAGTCCGGAGGCCATCGTTTGCGTTCCGTTGGTTGCATTCATACTTCGGCTCCAGCCGTGTGCCGCGTCGAACGTTTGCTGTTCCTTGCGGGCTTTTTGACGGGTTCGGACAATAGCGTGTCGTGCTGGCCGGCTTCGTGGCGCGTGGCGCCCGGCAGCAGCTCATGCGAGACAGCGTCGATGGCGGCGATCAGCGCATCGAGCGCCGGCGAGCGTGCCTTGTCCGCCGACGTCGCCACGCCGTAGAAAAACGGAATGTGCACGTCGAGCTGCCGCGCGACCACGCCTTCCACCGGCGTGCCGAACGCGGTGGCCGGATCGACGACGGCCACCGCGAAGTTCGCTTGCGCGGCCATGACCGCGTTCAGCGATGCGTTGCTCTCGAGCACGATGGCCGGGGCGAACCCAGCGGACTCGAATGCCCGGTCGATGCGGCGGCGCAAGCGGTAGAGGTTCGCGACGGTCGCGATGCGGCGCGGTGCGAGGTCGCTCCACTTGACGATGGGCGCCGCGGCCAACGGATCGTTGCGGCCGACGACCGCCACGCACGGCGCTTCGATGACGTAGTGCAGCCGCAGCGCATCATGGTCGAGCGGCAGCGTCGCGATGCCGACATCCACCGCGCGCGAGAGCAGTGCCTGCACGACCTGCTCGGCCGATGCGCTGCGCACGTGCGTTTCGCAAGGCGCAATATGCGCCTCGATCTTGGCCAATGCGCGGGGGACGAGCGCCGCGGCAAGCGCGGGCGTCGCGGCGATGCGTAGCGGCGGAGCTTCGTCGCGTCCGATGGCGAGCGCGCTAGCGCGTATCCGTTCGAGCCCGACTAGCGCGCGCTCCACTTCGGCATAGAGCAAAAACGCGCGGTCGGTCGGGGCGACGCGAGGGCCGTTGCGGTCGAACAGCGCGTAGCCGATCTCGTGCTCGAGGTCTTGAATCGTGCGCGATACGCCCGGTTGCGAGCGGCCGAGCAGACGCGCGGCCCCGGTGATACTGCCCGCCGACATGACGGCCGAAAATGCTTCTAGCTGATGCAACTCCATGTGCTCATCCACCCATGTGTTGCACGCATTGTAGGGGCCGTTGTATGCGCAATTCTTATAATAAATTCGGCTATCGAAAGGCGGAATCGGCACGAAAGGGCCAAGCCCCACGCATTGCATGGTGGCGGATTGCCGTCGAATGGCAACGCAGTGCGGTGCGCAAACCCTTGTCCAATAAGGAATTGCTGGGATACAAGAATGACGAGGCGCCGGATCGAAGCGTTCATTGCTCTTATTCCGATAAGCATTTCATCGAAAAGCGAATATCGATCGTCGCTTATCTTGTTTGGGTTGCTTTCGGCCGACATGGTTACATCGCATCACATCATCATTGGAATGCGTGAGATCAACATGTCGATAGAGTCGAAGGTAAAACCGGGCCGTCCGTTGCATCGTGTGTTGTTGGCCTGGGCCTTGAGCATGGCGGCTGCTTGGCCGCTCGTCCAGTCGAACGTGGCGCATGCGGCCGGCGATCCGTACTGGGTTGGCGTGACCGGCCCGTTGAGCGGACAGGATGCTCAATACGGCGAGCAATGGAAGCGCGGCTTCGACCTCGCGCTGGAGCAAATCAACGCGAGCGGCGGCATCAACGGTCATCCGCTCGCGTACGACTTCGAAGATAGCCGCAGCGACCCGCGCCAGGCTGTCGCCATCGCGCAAAAGTTCGTCGACGACAAGCGCATCCTGCTCGAGCTGGGCGATTTGTCGAGCGGCGCCTCGATGGCCGCGTCGCCTATCTATCAGCGCGCGGGACTCGTGCAGTTCGGTTTCACGAACTCGCATCCGGACTTCACGAAGGGCGGTGATTTTATGTGGAGCACCGCGATCAGCCAGGCTGAAGAGCAGCCCTTGCTGGCCGACTACGTCACTAAAGGGCTCGGCTTCCGCAAGATCGCCGTGCTCTACCTGAACACTGACTGGGGCCGCACGAGCAAGGACATCTTTGCCAAAGCCGCGGCGGCCAACGGCGCGCAGATCGTCGCAGCCGAGGGTTATCAACCCAACGAAAAAGACTTTCGCGCGACGCTGACGCGCGTGAGAAGCGCCTCGCCGGATTCGATCGTACTGATCTCGTACTACTCCGACGGCGCGCAGATCGTTCGCCAAGCACGCGCCTCGGGCGTGCGCGAGCCCATCGCGGCGGTGGGCTCCGTGTACTCGCCGAAGTTCATCGAGCTAGGTGGCGAAGCGGTCAACGGTGTCTACACGGAATCGAACTTCTTCCCCGGCGATCCGCGCCCCGAAGTGCAAAGCTTCGTGCAGCGTTATCGCGCCCGCTACAACGCGGATCCGGATACGTTCGCAGCGCGGGCTTACGACGCAATGACGCTCGCGGCCGAACTGATTCGCCGGTATGGCGCGACGCGCGGCGGCGTGCATGACGGCTTTGCAAAGATCGATAACGTACCGAGCGTGATCTTCGGCAAATTCCGCTTCGATCCGCAAACGCGCCGCGTGGCCGGCGCGAAGAATCTCGACCTCGTCGTGAAGGGCGGCAAGTTCGCGCTGTGGGACGGCGCGAGCGCGCCGCACGCTCAGTAATCCACCGCATCGATCGAGGCTTTGTCATGGCAGCGTGGTTCGACTACACCATCAACGGGCTTATCGTCGGCAATATCTATGCGCTGCTTGCCGTCGGCCTCGCGTTGATTTTCGGCGTCTCGCACCTCATCAATTTCGCACACGGCTCGGTGTATATGGCGGGCGGCTTCATCGGCTGGCTGTGCCTCGCGCGGTTGGGCTTGCCGCTGCCCGTTGCATTGCTCGCCACGGTAGCCGGCTGCGCGCTGCTCGGGATCGCTATCGAACGTATCGGTCTGCGGCCGCTACAGGGCGCCGCGCGCATTGCGCCGCTACTCGCAACGATCGGCATCAGTTTCGTGCTCGATCAACTGGCGCAGATCGTGTTTGGCCCGGATCCGCGCGCCGTGCCCGGCTCGTTGCCCCAATGGGCCGTGACGATCGGCGGTGCATCGCTGAACTCGCTGGATCTGCTGATCGCGGCGATCGGCGTCGGCGCGGCCGCCGTACTGTACGCGTTTCTGCGCTTCACGCGGCTCGGCTGGGCCGTGCGAGCGACCGCGCAGGATCGCGATGCCGCCCAGCAGATGGGCGTGAACGTGCATGCGGTGAACCGCACGGTGTTCGCCATCGCATGCGGCCTCGGCGGACTCAGCGGCCTGCTGGTCGGCATGTACTACAACAGCATCGATCCCGCGATGGGCTTTCAGGCGACGCTAAAAGGCGTGGTGGCGTTGTTGATCGGTGGCCTCGGCAACGTGCCCGGCGCGATCGCGGGCAGTCTGCTGCTCGGTCTCGTCGAGAGCTATGGCGTTGCGCTGTTCGGCACGAGTTATCGCGATTTGTTCGCCTTCGCGCTGTTATTGCTGTTTCTCGTGCTGCGTCCCAATGGGTTGTTCAGTGCGAACCGCCGCTTGCCGCCCGAACCGTTGACGGGAACCTTTCTCTCGAACCGGCAAGCGGTGCGTCTCTCGCCGCGCATAGTCGGCGTGCTCGTTGCGATCGCCTTCGCGTTGCCGCTCGCGGCCCCGTTCCCCTATCTGTTGCAGACGCTGACGAACGGCTGGGTGTTCGGATTGCTGGCGTTGAGCCTCACGCTCGTGGCGGGCACCGTCGGGCAGATCTCGCTGGGGCATGCCGCGCTGTTGTTGATCGGCGCGTATGCGTCGGCGCTGCTCTCGGGGAATCTGGGTTGGTCGCCCGTGTTGACGATCGTGCTGGCCGGCGGCATGACGGCAGCCATCGGTACGCTTTTGGTCTATCCGTCGTTTCGACTGCGCGGGCACTATGTGTCGATCGCGACGCTCGGGATCGGCGAGATCGTCGGGCTCGTTATCCTCAACTGGGACGGCCTGACGCGCGGACCGATCGGCGTGACCGGCATCGCGCCGTTATCGCTCTTCGGCCGGCCGCTATCGGATGCGCGCTCGGCCTACTGGTTCACGCTTGCCGTGCTCGTCGTACTGGCGTGGCTGCAACTGCGGCTGTTGCGCTCGCACCTAGGGCGCACATGGCGCGCGATTCGCGAAGACGACGTCGCCGCGCGCGCATACGGCGTGAGGCCGAACCGCTACAAGGCGATCGCGTTTGCGTGCGGCGGCTTGTCGGCCGGTATCGGCGGGGCGATCGCCGCGCACTTGTACAGCTACATCAACTACCAAACGTTCGATTCCCAGGTCTCCATTCTTGGCCTCACGATGGTGATCCTCGGGGGCCTAGGCAACGTGCCGGGCGCCATAGTGGGCTCCGTGGCGCTCGTGGGGCTTCCCGAACTGATCCGCTTCGCAGCCGACTACCGGATGCTGGTCTACGGCGTGGTGTTGCTGTTGCTCGTTCGTTTCCGCCCGCAGGGGCTGTTCGGTACCGTTTGAGGAGAGTGCGATGACGATTGCCGGCAACGAGGGGCGTCCCATCTTATTCGACGTTCGGCATGTAACACGCCGTTTCGGCGGCCTCACGGCCGTCAACGAAGTGAGTTTCGACGTCGCCCAAAGCGAGTGCGTGAGCGTGATCGGACCGAATGGCGCGGGCAAATCGACGCTGTTCAATCTGCTCGCCGGAACGGACAAACCCGACGAGGGCATCGTGCGATTCGACGGCGAAGACGTGACGGGCTATCCGCCCGACGACCTCGCCAGACGCGGCGTGGCGCGTACCTTCCAGCATGGGCGCGTGTTCGGCAACCTCTCGGTGCTCGACAACGTGTTGATCGGCGCGCACTCGCGTCTTACCGTCGCGCGGCCCGGCTTGCCGTTGATCGGCGCGATTGCCGAGGTGTTCCGCGCGCTTGCGCCAAGAGCGGCAGTACGCGACGAGGAGGAGCGTCTGCGCGACGAAGCGAAGCGCGTCCTCGCGCGCTTCGGCACGCGGCTGTTGCCGCGCATCGATGCGCCCGCGCACAGCCTGTCATACGCCAACCGGCGGCGTGTCGAAATTGCCCGCGCGCTGATGCTTCATCCTCGCATCCTGCTGCTCGACGAGCCGACCGCGGGGATGAACGAATCCGAGACGGCGCAGATGGAAGAGCTCCTGCTCGAACTGAAGCGCGAAGGGCTCACGATTCTCTTGATCGAACACAAGCTCGACCTCGTGATGCGTCTCTCGGACCGGGTGATCGTGCTCGACGACGGGCGCGAGATCGCATCGGGGATGCCCGAGGAAGTCCGCGACAACCCACTCGTTATCGAGGCGTATCTCGGGCACCGCCATCTCGGCCGGCAGACCGGCCACCCAGTGCACGCCGCGGCCTGAGCCGCCTGCCCGCGAGCGATCGCACGCCCAACATAGTCTTACGCGACACGCGCCATGACGGATATTCAGCTCAAACTCGACAGCATCGATACGTTCTACGGACAAAGCCAAGTCCATTTCGGCGTGAGCCTCGCGGTGCCGCGCGGCGAAATCGTGTGCCTGCTCGGCGGCAATGCGAGCGGGAAGTCGACGGCGATGAAGGTGATCCTCGGGCTGCACAAGCCGCGTTCTGGAGACGTCGTGTTCGGGGGGCAATCGTTGAAGGGAATGCCGACAGCGCAAATCATTCGGCGCGGCATTGCATCGGTGCCGGAGGCGCGTCGTTTGTTTAGCGACATGACCGTACGCGAGAACCTCCTGATGGGCGCGTTCTCGCGCGGCGATCGCGACGGCATTGCCGACGACTACGAGCGCATGCTCGACCTGTTTCCGCGCGTGAAAGAACGGCTCGCCCAGCGCGCCGGCACGCTTTCCGGCGGCGAGCAGCAGATGGTGGCGATGGCGCGCGCCTTGATGAGCCGGCCGTCGCTCGTCTGCATGGACGAGCCGACGATGGGGCTTTCTCCGCTCTACGTCGATAAGGTCCTCGAACTGATCCGCACCGTGAACGAACAAGGCGTGACCTTCTTCATGGTGGAGCAGAACGCGAGTCTCGCACTGCAGATCGCGCACCGTGGGTATGTGCTGCAAACAGGGCGGGTCGTGCTATCGGGCGATGCGCGCAGCTTGCTCGGCGACCAACGGATACGCGACGCCTATTTGGGCGGCGCGCTGGCTGCGGAAACGGCGTCTTGACGATGCGCTGCATATGACCGGCGCCGCTTTGCTCGTGACGATTTTTTCGTTCACTGCAAAGCATGCCATTGCTAAAGTCACGGCTCGTTGCACGCGGAGCATGCCGACACGGCGCACGCGGTAAGGCAAAAAATATCAAAAAGGGTTTGTCCACATGAAAATCAAATATCTCGGCGCCGCGGTCATGGGGTTGATGCTCGCCGTCTCCGGCGTTGCGCATGCCGATCGTCTCGACGACATCAAGAAGGCGGGCGTGCTACGCGTCGCAACGTTCGACAGCAATCCTCCGTTCGGTTTCGTCGATCCGAAGAGCAACCAGATCGTCGGCCTCGACGTGGATTACGCGCGCGCCGTTGCCGGTAAGCTCGGCGTGAAGCTTGAAATCCAGCCGACCAATCCGGCGAACCGCATTGCGTTTCTGAAATCGGGCAAGGTCGATCTGGTTTTTGCGAACTTCACGATTACCGACGAGCGCAAGAAGGAAGTCGACTTCAGCACGCCGTATTTCGCGTCGGGCACGCAGTTCATCGCGAAGAAAGGCTTTCTCAAGAACCCGCAGCAATTGAACAGTTTGCGCATCGGCGCCGACAAGGGCACGACGAACGAGCAGCAGGTGCGCGCGCAGTTCCCGGGCGCAACGATCGTGGCCTATGACGACACGCCGTTCGCGTTCGCGGCGCTGCGCGCGGGCAACGTGCAGGCGATTACACAAGACGGCCCGAAGCTCGTGGCGCTGCTCGCCAATGTGCCGGACAAGGCCAATTACGAAGTCTCGCCGTTCACGATATCGAACGACTACGAAGGCGTCGGCGTGCCCAAGGGCGAAACGCGGCTCGTGACGTTCGTCGACGGCACGCTCAAGGAACTCGAGGCCAACGGCACCGCGGGAAAGATCTACAACCATTGGTTTGGTCCGGCAAGTCCCGCACCGTTGCCGCGCTTGTTCAAGATCGGCGATCCGCAAAAGAGCTGATTTCATAGCCCCGAATAGAAGAATATCGAATGAACGGCTGGCTGGCGCCGAAGTACGCCGAATGGCTTGCGCGCGGTTTTCTCACGACGTTGACATTGTCGGGTTGCGTGATCGTTACGGCGACGCTGGCCGGGTTCGTGCTGGCGCTCGCGCTCGATCCGCGCATCGTGCGAAACCACGCCGTTGCGCGCGGGGCTGCCTCGTACGTGCTCGTGTTCCGCAATTCGCCGCTGCTGGTCCAATTGCTCTTCTGGTATTTCGGCGCGGCCACGCTGCTGCCGCCAAACTGGATGGGGTGGCTCAATAGCGCGCATTCGTTCAACTTGGGGCCCATTACGCTCACCTGGCCGTCGTTCGAGTTCGTGGCGGCGTGGGTTGGACTCACCTGCTATTCGGCCACGTTCATCGGCGAGGAGTTCAGGGCCGGTATCCGCGGCGTGAAGCCGGCGCAATATCAGGCCGCGGCGGCACTTGGGCTGACGCCGTTCGCCATCTTCCGTTACGTGATCCTGCCGCAAGCGCTGCGAATCGCCACGCCGCCGCTTGCCGGTCAATACATGAATATCGTGAAGAATTCGTCACTCGCCATGGCGATCGGTCTCGCGGAACTCTCCTATACGTCCCGTCAGGTGGACACCGAAACCTTCAAAACGTTTCAGGCGTTCGGCGCCGCGACCGTGCTCTATATCGTCACCATCGCGGCGATCGAAGCCATGCTGCTCGTGCTGAAGCGCCGCGGCGCTCCAGGCTGGCACGGGGAGCAGGCATGAGCACGTTCGAATGGTGGCCGACGTTGCGCTACTTGCTGCTCGGCACATTTCCCGAGGGGCCGCTCGGTGGCGCGGCGCTGACGATCGCGATGTCGATCGTATCGGCGCTGCTGTCCGCCGTCGTGGGACTCGCCGGCGGCATCGCGCTGTCGATGACGCGCGGCGCGCTCCATCTGGCGATGACCGCCATCGTCGGCTTCTTCAGGGCCATTCCGGTGCTGATGCTGATCTTTTGGACGTTCTTCCTGATGCCGATGTTGCTGCATATCGACGCGCCGGGAATCGCAACCGTCATGTGTGCGTTGGCATTGATCGGCGGCGCCTATCTCTCGCACTCGGTGCATGCCGGTATCGCGGCGGTGGGGCGAGGGCAACAGCAGGCCGCGCTATCGCTGGGCATGACGCGCTGGCAGGCCCTGCGTCATGTGTTGCTGCCTCAGGCGGTTCGGATGATGGCGCCATCGTTCGTGAACCAGTGGGTGTCGTTGATCAAGGACACGTCGCTGGCTTATATCGTCGGCGTCCCGGAGTTCACCTTTCTTGCCAATCAAGTGAACAATCGTCTGATGGTCTATCCGGCCCAGATCTTCTTATTCGTCGGATTCGTCTATCTGCTGCTTTGCTCGGCCATGCAATGGTGCGCGGCACGTGTGCTCGATCGCCGGCCGGGGGCCAATCGCGCGCACGCCGCGCTTCTTTAGAAATGAAAATTTATTGGTTCGTCGTGGATCGGCGCGCGGGCATGATCGTTTCCTGATGGCTATAGACGGCTTGGCGCTGATTTATCCAAGCAACGACCTCAGGAGGCGCAATGGCAGCAGTACTCGAAGAGCGGCCGGTCCAAACCGTGCTCGCAGCGGCACGCGAACAGGCGGAAAAAGAAGGGCTGGCCTATGGCGGCGGCGTCGCGCCGCGCGATGCATGGGCCTTGTTTTCGCAGGGCGGTGCGGTGTTGGTCGACGTCCGTACCGCCGAGGAACGTAAGTTCGTCGGTCATGTGCCGGGCAGCGTGCACGTGCCCTGGGCGACCGGAACGAGCTTGACGCGCAATCCGCGCTTCGTGCGCGAACTCGAGGCGAAGACAGGCAAGGAAGCGGTCTTGTTGTTGCTGTGCCGCAGCGGCAACCGGTCGGCGCTCGCGGCGGAAGCGGCGGCGAAGGCCGGCTTCGCGAATGTGTTCAACGTCCTCGAAGGTTTCGAAGGCGCGCTCGACGACGCGCAGCACCGCGGCCGCCAAAACGGTTGGCGCTTTCACGCGCTGCCGTGGGTGCAGGATTAGCGCGCGCGTGCGGTGAATCGTTCGGATGCATCACGGGGATGGCAGGTGCGATGCGTTGCGGACGGGTCTTGCTCAGCCACTTGCCGACGATGAATCATAAGGAGATCAGCCTGTGGCCGTATTCGATATCGATGCAATCGTGGGATCGCTCCATACGGTTCGGCAACGATGGCGCGACGAGCAAAAGCGCGCGCTGGAGCCGGGCGGCCGCGACTTGCCCTCGCGCGATGCGTTGTCGGAAGTGCTCGACGCCCTGAAGGGCGTGCTCTTTCCGATGCGGCTCGGGCCGCCGAGCCTGCGTCAGGATAGCGAGAACTTCTACGTCGCCCATGCGCTCGACGCCGCATTGCACGGCCTGCTCGCGCAGGCCCGGCTCGAATTGCAGTACATCGCGCGTCGTGAGGGCAAAGACAGCGACGCTGTGGAGGCGCGCGCGCTGCAAGCCGTGCGCGCGTTCGCGCAGCGCTTGCCCGAAATCCGCGCGCGGCTGGACAGCGATGTGATCGCGGCATATCACGGCGATCCGGCGGCAGGTAGCGTCGATGAGGTGCTGCTTTGCTATCCCGGCGTACTCGCCATGATCCATCACCGTTTGGCGCATGAGCTCTACGGGTTGGGGTTGCCGTTGCTGGCGCGTATCGTGGCCGAGCTTGCGCACGCGCAGACCGGCATCGACATCCATCCGGGCGCGCGGATCGGCGCAGGTTTCTTTATCGACCACGGCACGGGCGTCGTGATCGGCGAAACGTCGATCATCGGGCAGCGCGTGCGCGTTTATCAAGCGGTGACGCTCGGCGCCAAGCGCTTTCCGCTCAATGCAGACGGTCACCTCGAAAAGGGTCTCGCGCGTCATCCCATCGTCGAGGACGACGTCGTCATCTACGCCGGCGCGACGATCCTCGGCCGCGTGACGATTGGCCGCGGTGCGACGATCGGCGGCAACGTGTGGATTACGCAGGACGTCGCACCGGGCACCCACGTGACGCAGGCCAGCTTGCGCAGCAAATCGAGCCGGGCCGCGGGCGCCGTGCTCGCCGCAGCGGCGGCGGGAGCGCACTCATGACCACGCTCGTTCGGAACTTCGGGGCCGCGGTGCGTGCACTGCGCGAGGCGCACGCCTGGTCGCAAGAGCAGCTCGCGGAGCACGCGGGATTGAACCGCTCGTATGTCGGCGAAATCGAGCGCGGCACGGCGATCGCGTCGATCGTCACGGTCGACAAACTGGCCCGCGCGCTCGACGTTCCCATCGCGACGCTGCTCGGCGTGCCGCCCGAAGCAGCGGCGGTCGCGCCCGCCCCCGCGTTCCCGGGCAGTACCGGCCGGTGACGGCTATAGCATGTTGAACGGTATTTTGAGGCTCTCGATAATTCCCAGCGCTAATAAGCATTCCCGCATGTCTTCTATCGACCTGGAGCCTCAGAATGTCGACGATCGTGAGCGGCCCGACCGCGCTCGGCGATAACGCAGCACGGCAACTCGCCAATGCCACCAAGACCGTCCCGCAACTTTCCACCATTACGCCGCGTTGGTTGACGCATCTGCTGCAATGGGTCCCCGTCGAAGCGGGCATCTATCGCCTAAACCAGGTGAAGAATCCCGAAGCCGTGCGCGCCGCCTGCACGGCACGCGAAGACGAAGGAACGCTGCCGACAACCTTCGTACCTTACGAAGAAAATCCGCGCGAATACTTTCTCAATGCCGTGAGCACGGTGCTCGACGTGCATACGCGCGTGTCCGATCTCTATAGCAGCCCGCACGATCAGATCAAGGAACAGCTTCGCTTGACGATCGAGACGATCAAGGAGTTGCAGGAGAGCCAGCTCATCAACAATCCGGACTACGGCTTGCTCGCGAACGTCGATGAAGAACAGCGCGTCTTTCCGCTGACGGGCGCGCCGACGCCCGATGACCTCGACGAATTGCTGACGAAAGTCTGGAAGGAGCCGGCGTTCTTTCTCACGCATCCGCTTGCCATCGCCGCATTCGGCCGCGAATGCACGCGTCGCGGCGTGCCGCCGCCGACGGTCAATCTGTTCGGGTCGCAGTTCCTCACTTGGCGCGGCATTCCGCTGATTCCGTCGGACAAGGTTCCCGTCGCCGACGGCAAGACGAAGATCTTGCTGCTGCGCGTGGGCGACAAGCGCCAAGGCGTGGTCGGTCTGTATCAGCCGGGTGTCGCGGGCGAGCAAGGCCCGGGGCTGTCGGTGCGCTTCATGGGCATCAACAATCAGGCGATCGCGTCGTATCTGATCTCGCTGTATTGCTCGCTCGCGGTTCATTCGCCCGATGCACTCGCGGTGCTCGATGACGTGGAGATCGGCAAGTACCATGACTACCCTGACACCTACCGGTAACCTGCGCGCAGGCGACGCAGTGGGCGACGTTCCCTCCGCCACGGTGCCGACCGGGCTTCCCGATGCCGATGCGATTGCCCGCCTTGCCAATGCATTTTTCTCGACGCTGCCGGGCAACGTCGCGCCGGAGCAAGGTACCTCGGCCATAGGTGGCCTGCCGTCCGCATGGCCGGCCGCCGTGCCGGTCCTGTCGACGGTCACCAATCCGGCGCCGGCCGGGTCGCCGCTTGCCGGTCCCGGTGGTACCGGCACCGGCGTGCCGGGAGCCTCGCTGCCCGCGGGGCGCGTGCCGGGCGCCAATCTCTTGCCGTCCGCGCCCACGCATGTGCTTGCGCTCGGCAACCGCGCACCGGCTTTGACGCCGCACGCCGCCGCGCAAACGGGCGTGCCCGATAACGTCGCCACCATTGCGCCCGCGCTCGAGCCGCGCGTGGGCGGTGCCGCGCTCGGCGTCCCGCCGCAGACGCGTTCGCCGGCCGTTGCGACTGAAGGCCCCGCGGCGGCATCGGCTGCGTCGGATTCGGCCGCGCCAAGTGCGCCTTATTACTTCATCGGTGCCCCCGAACATGGCTGGCAGCGCCCCGCGCAGGACATCGTCGTGCCGTCGGGCGCGCTCGCGCCGCAATCGTTCGGGTTGCCCGCCGAAGACGATTTGCGTTCGCTGTTGTCTATCCACCGCTTCAAACCGGGTGTCGAGCCGCATCGTCAAGCGCCCGCCAACGTGCCGTACTTTCTCGACGGCGAGCACGCCGCGCTTCGCTCGCATGGCGCGGGCTCGGCCGTTCCGGCTGCGCACCCGCCGTTCGACGTCAACGCGATTCGCCGCGATTTCCCGATCCTGCGGGAACGCGTCAACGGAAAGCAGTTGGTCTGGTTCGACAATGCCGCGACGACGCAGAAACCGCAGGCGGTCATCGATCGCCTCGCGTATTTCTACGCGCACGAGAATTCGAACATCCATCGCGCCGCGCATGCGCTGGCGGGTCGCGCGACCGATGCCTACGAGAATGCCCGCGCCATCGCGCAGCGCTTCATCGGCGCGGGATCGCCCGATGAGATCGTGTTCGTGCGCGGCACGACCGAGGCCATCAATCTGATCGCGAAGACGTGGGGCGTGTGCAATGTGGGCGAAGGCGACGAGATCGTCGTATCGCACCTGGAACATCACGCGAACATCGTGCCGTGGCAACAATTGGCCGCGCAAACGGGCGCGATACTGCGCGTAATACCGGTCGACGACTCGGGCCAAGTACTCCTCGACGAGTACCGCAAGCTGCTTTCGAGCCGCACGAAAATCGTGGCCGTCACGCAGGTATCGAATGCGCTTGGGACCGTGGTGCCGGTGCGGGAGATCGTCGAACTCGCGCATCGAGCGGGCGCGAAGGCCCTCGTGGACGGCGCACAGTCGGTCTCGCATATGCGCGTCGACGTGCAGGCGCTCGATGCGGACTTTTTCGTGTTCTCCGGCCACAAGATTTTCGGGCCGACCGGTATCGGCGTGGTCTACGGCAAGCGGGCCGTACTCGACGATATGCCGCCCTGGCAGGGCGGCGGCAATATGATCGCGGACGTGACTTTCGAGCGTACGGTGTTTCAGCCGCCGCCCAATCGTTTCGAGGCGGGTACCGGCAATATCGCGGACGCGGTTGGACTGGGGGCCGCGCTGGAGTATGTCGAGCGGATCGGCATCGAGAACATCGGGCGCTACGAACACGACCTGCTCGAGTACGCGACGAGCCGCCTCGCTCCGGTGCCGGGCGTGCGGCTGGTGGGTACGGCGCGGGACAAGGCGAGCGTGCTGTCGTTCGTGCTCAAGGGCTATGAAACGGAGGAGGTCGGACGGGCGCTGAACGAAGAGGGCATCGCGGTGCGCTCGGGCCATCATTGCGCTCAGCCGATTCTGCGTCGTTTCGGGCTAGAAGCGACCGTGCGTCCATCGCTCGCGTTTTACAACACGTGCGACGAGGTCGATGCGATGGTGTCGGTCATCCGGCATCTGTCCGCACGTAGGGCCTGAGCCGCGCGCTCGGGCCGTCTTTGAAGGGGGGAGGTCGTCGATTCGATGACCTCCCCCCGTCTCTACGTTCGATTGCGCGTTCGTCGCCCCAATACGCGTTGCGAACCCCAATCCGTCTACCGTCATTTCCTTCGCTCGAAACATCAGTTCGCCGATGCCGATACGGCCGTTAGCATCGTTCGTCTGATGCGCAATTCCGTCCGATCGGGCGGCACACGTCGCTTACTCCAGAGAACCGACCAAACCGGGGAACCATCATGAAGCAACCGAAGCGCGCCGCTTTCGCGCGCGCACGGGCGGCCGTTGCCGCGTTTATCGCCATCGTCTTCACGATGACGCTCGGGGCGATCGCGTCGAGCGTCGCTCATGCCGCGGACGCCGTCCCGGCGGAGCTGAAGCTCGACTACGCGTATTACTCGCCGGAAAGCCTCGTGATCCGCCATTACGGCTGGATCGAGCAAGCGTTTGCGCCGGATCATACGAAGGTCACGTGGGTGCTCAGCCTCGGGAGTAACCGAGCGCTCGAATACTTGAACAGCGGAGCGATCCAAATCGGTTCGAGCGCGGGACTCGCCGCGGTGCTTGCCAAAGCGAACGGAAATCCCATCCGTACCGTTTACATTTTCTCGAGACCGGAGTGGACGGCGCTCGTCGTGCGCAAGGACTCGACCATTCAGTCGCTCGCGCAGCTCAAGGGAAAGAAGATCGCCGCGACGAAGGGCACCGACCCGCATCTGTTCACGTTACGTGCGTTACACACGGCGGGCCTGTCCGCCGACGACGTGGAGATCGTCAATCTCCAACATCCCGATGGACGCACGGCGCTCGTCAACGGGCAGGTGGACGCATGGGCCGGGCTCGACCCGCATATGGCCGCGGCGCAAGTGGATAACGGCGCGCGCCTCCTGTATCGGAACGTGGACTTCAATACGTGGGGCTTTCTAAACGCGCGCGAAGACTTCATCCAGCAGTACCCGGGCGCGCTTGCTCGCGTGCTGAAGGTCTATGAGAAGGCACGGCTTTGGATCGCCGCGCATCCGGACGAGACCGCGCAAATCATCGCGAGCGAATCGAAGATTTCGCTGGCGGTCGCCAAGCTGCAATTGAGCCGCAACGATTTCAGTCAGCCGCAGCCTGGACCGAAGCAAATTGCCGCGCTGAAGGCCGCGGCGCCTATTCTCACGCAGGAACAGTTGGTGAAGCCGGGCACGAACGCGGAGCAGGTCATCGATGCGCTGATCGACGTCGGGCCCGCTCAGGCAGTGATCGCGTCGACGGGTACGCCGTAAAGGATCGAACGATGGCGATGGATGATGCGCTCGCGCCGCGCAGCAGGAGCGCATCGAGCTTAGGGCCGGCCGAGGGTGCCGCACCCACCGCGCGGCTCTGGCATTGGGCCGGTTTTGCGCTGCCTGTGGTGTTTCTGGGCGCGATCGAACTGCTGGTTCGTCTCGGGGTTTTGCCCGCTAACTTAGTGCCTGCGCCCTCGATGATCGCCGGCACGCTGACGCACATGGGCGGAGAGCATCTCGCGCGCCATATCGGCGCCAGTACGCTGCGTGTGTTGGCGGGCTTCGGTATCGGCACGGTGCTCGCGGTGCTCGTCGGCGCCGCGATGGGATTGAGCCGCAAGCTCGAAGCACTCCTCGATCCGTCGTTTCAAGCGCTGCGCGCGATTCCGTCGCTCGCCTGGGTCCCCGTGTTGCTGCTTTGGATGGGCATCGACGAAGCGCCGAAGATCGCGCTCGTGGCGATCGGCGCATTCTTCCCCGTTCACCTGGCGGTGGTGGCGGGCATTCGTAACGTCGAGCGCAAGCTCGTGGAACTCGGGTCGGTTTACCGCTTGAGTCCCTCGCGCATGCTGGTGCGCATCCTGTTGCCGGCGGCACTTCCGCAAATCTTCACGGGACTGCGCACGGGCCTGAGCCTGGCATGGATGTTCGTGGTTGCCGCGGAGCTGATCGCGGCCACGCGCGGCCTTGGTTATCTGTTGAGCGACGGGCGCGAAACCGGGCGGCCCGATATCGTGTTCGGTGCGATCCTTCTGCTCGCGCTAATGGGCAAACTGACCGACGGTGTGATGAAAGCACTTGAAGCACGCGTTCTCGCCTGGCGCGACACGGATACCGGGGAGGGAAGACGATGAGCGATCCGTTGCTCGATGTACAGGTACGGCTCAAGCGGTACGGCGGTCGCGTAGTGCTGAAGGGCGCGCGGCTCGTCGTGCACCCCGGCGAGATCGTGAGCTTGCTCGGTCCGAGCGGTTGCGGCAAGAGCACGCTGCTGCGTATCGCGGCAGGGCTCGATCGCGACTTCGACGGTTCGGTCGGGCTGTGCGGCCTGCCCCTGGACGGTCCCTCGCCGGAACTTGGCGTGGTTTTTCAAGAACCGCGTCTGTTGCCATGGCTCGACGTGGCGGGCAACGTTCGTTTCCCGCTGCGCGCTCACCGGGAAGCCGACGAGCGCGTCGCGGCGCTGCTGGCCGAAGTCGGCTTACCCGGTATGCAAGGACGCTGGCCGAAGGAACTGTCGGGCGGTATGGCGCAACGCGTCGCCATCGCACGCGGGCTGTTTTCACGTCCGAGCGTGCTGCTGCTCGACGAACCGTTCAGCGCTGTCGATGCCATCACGCGAATGCGTCTGCAGGATCTTCTGTTGCAGATCACCCGCGCGCATGAGATGGCGGCCCTCGTGGTGACGCACGACGTGGACGAAGCGCTGCTGCTCTCTGATCGCGTGCTCGTGATGCAAACGGGGCGAAACGGCGCGGGCGGCGGTATCGTGCACGAGTTGCGGGTGGATGCGCCGTATCCGCGCAGCCGCCAAGCGCGAAGCGACGGTGCGTTGCGGTCCGCCTTGCTCGATCGCCTTGCCGCCTCGTTCGAGCAATCCCTCGAAATCGCTGCGGAACGGGTTTAAGGCATCGACACGAGCGGCGAGCGCGGGGTGCCTACGGCACGACTGCCGCGCCGGCGCCAGTGGGCGCCGGCACATTAGCCGTGGAGGGGTTAGAAGTCGAAGCCGGGACCACCGGCACCGGCTCCAGCCGGTGACGCAGCAGGCGCGGCATCCTTTGGCGATTCGTGTACCGTCGCGTCCGTGGTGAGCAGCAGGCTCGCGACCGATGCCGCGTTCTGCAGCGCGGTGCGCGTCACTTTCGTGGGATCGACGACGCCCGTTTCGACGAGATCGCCATATTCGCCCGTGGCCGCGTTATAGCCGAAATTGCCCGATCCTTCCGCGACCTTGGCGACGATCACGCTGGGCTCTTCGCCGGCATTCGCAACGATCTGGCGCAGCGGCTCTTCGAGCGCGCGGCGTACGATGTTCACGCCGGCCGTCTGGTCGGCGTTCGCGCCTTGCAATCCGGCAATCGCTTGTTTGACGCGAATGAGCGCGACGCCGCCGCCCGGCACGATCCCTTCTTCCACGGCGGCGCGCGTGGCGTGCAGCGCATCGTCGACGCGGTCCTTCTTCTCCTTCACTTCGATTTCGGTCGCGCCGCCCACCTTGATGACGGCCACGCCGCCCGCGAGCTTCGCGACCCGCTCCTGAAGTTTCTCTCGGTCGTATTCGGACGTCGCCTCGGCGATCTGAACGCGAATCTGTTTGACCCGCGCCTCGATGTTCGACTTCTGTCCGCCGCCGTCGATCACGGTGGTACTTTCCTTGCCGACCTCGATGCGCTTGGCTTGACCGAGTTCGGCGAGCGTCGCTTTTTCGAGCGTGAGGCCGGTTTCTTCGGCGATCACCTGGCCGCCCGTGAGAATCGCGATGTCTTCGAGCAGCGCCTTGCGCCGGTCGCCGAAGCCCGGTGCCTTGACGGCCACCGTTTTCAAAATGCCCCGGATGTTGTTCACGACGAGCGTGGCGAGCGCTTCGCCTTCCACGTCTTCCGCGATGATCAACAGCGGCCGGCCCGACTTCGCGACTTGTTCGAGCAACGGCAACAGATCGCGAATGTTCGAGATCTTCTTATCGTGCAGCAGGACATACGGCTCTTCGAGCACGGCGAGCTGACGATCCTGATTGTTGATGAAATAGGGCGACAAGTAGCCGCGATCGAATTGCAGACCTTCCACGACATCGAGTTCGTCGGCGAGCGACTTGCCGTCCTCGACGGTAATCACGCCTTCCTTGCCGACGCGGTCGATGGCTTCCGCAATGCGCTGGCCGATCGACTCTTCGCCGTTCGCCGAGATCGTTGCGACCTGGGCGATTTCCTTGCTGGTCGTCGTCGGCTTGCTGATCTTTTTCAGCTCCTCGACGGCCGCCACGACGGCTTTGTCGATCCCGCGCTTTAGATCGAGCGGATTGAGGCCTGCCGCGACGTACTTCTGGCCTTCGCGCACGATGGCCTGTGCGAGCACCGTCGCGGTGGTCGTGCCGTCGCCGGCCGCATCGCTCGTTTTCGAGGCCACTTCCTTGACGAGCTGCGCGCCGATATTTTGCAACTTGTCGGCCAACTCGATTTCCTTGGCCACGGACACGCCGTCCTTCGTCACCGCGGGACTGCCGAAACTGCGTTCTAGCACCACGTTGCGGCCCTTCGGACCTAGCGTGACCTTCACCGCATTGGCGAGCAGATTCACGCCTTCTACCAGTTTGGAACGTGCGTTGTCGCTGAAGACGACTTCTTTGGCTGCCATGTTCGATTCTCCCTCAGGATTGAACGACTGCGACGACGTCTTCCTCGCGCAGCACGAGCAATTCGTTGCCGTCGACCTTCACCGGCTGCCCCGCGTATTTGCCGAACAGCACGCGTTCGCCGACCTTCAGGTCCGGCTCGATGCGCTTGCCGTCGTCGCCGCGGCGGCCCGGACCGACTGCGACGATTTCGCCTTGGTCGGGCTTCTCGGCGGCGCTGTCGGGAATGACGATGCCCGAAGCGGTGCGGGTTTCCTGATCGAGACGCTTCACGATCACACGATCATGTAACGGACGTAGACTCATTTGCTGTTTCCTTCTGAACGATTGAGAGAGCACGGGGTCTCTGCGCTTGCTGCCGTTTCGATCGGCACTCGCTTGCGGCGAGTGCTGCCCGGAAGCCGAGTATAGAAACGGCGCGCAAACGGCTCCAATAACCGATTGGCAGAAGGTTTGCCGGACGCGCGGGATTTGCAATGCACGTTTTGCGCTAAAGGCGCGAGCGCGGCGCGGTAGGCGGCCGTCGCCGCGCCGCTACGACACGCGATCGTCGAGTCAACACATGCCGCCGTTCGCCCGCACGATCTGGCCATTGATCCAGCCGCCTTGCTCGCCGGCCAGGAAGGCGACCACGTTGGCGATGTCGTCGGTCTGGCCCAGCCGCTCCAGCGGATTCATGTGCGCCATCCGATCGATGAGTTCGGGACTCTTGCCGGCGAGAAACAATTCGGTGGCCACGGGCCCGGGCGCGACGGCATTGACGGTGATTTTGCGTCCGCGAAGCTCTTGTGCGAGAACCTGCGTCAATCCCTCGACGGCGCACTTCGTGGCGATATACACCGCATAGGTCGGCAAACGTACGCCGGTCACGCTCGTCGTCAGGTTGATGATGCGGCCGCCGTCGCGCACACGGCGGGCGGCTTCGCGCGAGACATTGAAGGCCCCCTTGAAATTGATGGCCACCGATCGATCGAACGTGGCATCGTCGAAATCGACGATCTTTGCCTGCCGCATCACGCCGGCGCTGTTGACGACCACGTCGATGGCGCCGAAAGTTTTCTGTGCCGCGTCGAACATGGCGATCGTGGCGGCCGGATCGGCGATATCGGCTTTGAAGAGCAGCGCCTGGCCGCCCGCCTCGCGAATCTTGGCGACGACTTCTTCCGCGGGAGCGGAACCGCTCGCATAGTTGACGACGACCTTAAAGCCATCTCGTGCGAGACGAGTCGCGATATCGGCGCCAATGCCGCGCGACGAACCGGTGACGATGGCAACTTTGTCGGACGATGAGGACATACTAGACTCCTTGAGGTGAAAGCCGGATAGTGGTCGGCACTGCGAGATCGAAGGACCGAACCCGGGCACTTGGATCGAAATGGGGGATGGAAACGGTGTGGCGGCGCGCTCGCTTATGCGCCGTTGTGGACGCGTGGCGTCAGCAGCTCTGATAGCCCCACCCGGTGCAGCATTTCGGCGCGCAGACGATCGAGAACCGTGAAGCCGACATTGGCGCCGTCTTCGGTCGGATCGACGTGCACGCGGAACGGACGCTTGCCGAACGGCGCATCGACGACTTTGACGATGGCGTCGGCAACGAGGCCCGCATCGGCTTCGGGCGGCACGATGGCGGCGAAGGCTTCTTGAACTTGCTTGCCGAAGCCGGCATAGGGCCCTGACTCGTACTCGTCCGCGCGCGTCTGATCGGCGGGGAGCGCGGCGTGCGCGAAGTGATTGGTGCCACGCGTGAATGCGCCCGGCACGATGATCGACGTTTCGATACCCCAACGCGAGAGTTCGCGCGCATAGAGCACGGCGATCGCATCCATGGCGGCCTTGGCGCCGAAGTAGGGCGCGAGGTAGGGCGGCGTTCCGCCGGCCACGCTGCTGCTCGATACCCATACGACGAGCCCTTGCCGCTGCTTGCGCAGATGGGGAAGCACCGCGCGATTGACCCGCTGCGTGCTGACCACGTTGACGTCGTAAAGCTGCGCATACTGTTCCGGCGTGAACGCTTCGGCCGGGCCGTACGCCATATGGCCTGCGTTGTGAATCAGCACGTCGATGCGTCCGGCATCGGCGATGACCTTGGCGACCGCCTCGTCCACCGACGTGTCCGACGATACATCCATTTCAATCGGGCGGAGGTCCAGGTGGGCTTGGCGAGCCTGTGAGGACATGGCCTCGACGACCGATGCGTTGCGGCCGTGCGTATCGCGCATCGACGCATAGACGGTGTATCCGGCTTTCGCCAGCGCTTCGGCGCTGAGCCGGCCGAAGCCGCTGGATGCGCCGGTGATGAGAACGACTTGGCTCATGATCGAATCTCCTTGAGCGGTTGGATGAAGTGACGCGCGAGTGCGCGCGATAACGGTCGAAGTCACGCGTCGTGCGCGTCTTGGGCAGTGCGGGCGGGGAGCGGTGTCCATCGCTGCTCGATGCGTCCGAACTTCCATATCGAAGCCGAGACCGCCCATGTGGCGATGAAGAGCGCGACGATGGCATAGCCGGCGCGGTTGAGATCGATGCCCGACGCCCACGTCCACATTGAGCGGTGCGCGCCGAGACCGGCATCGAGCAGACCGAGCACTTCGATGCCGGCGATGCCTACCGCGACGCTCGTGGATAGGCCGGTCACGATCAGGTTGTAATAGACCTTGCGCACGGGTTTATCGAGCGCCCACGCGTACGCGTAGCTCATGAACGAGCCGTCGATCGTGTCGAAGAGCAGCATGCCGGCGGCGAACAATACCGGTAGGCATAGGGCTGCGTACCACGGCAGCCCGGATGCGGCGCCCGAGCCCGTCAGCACGAGCAGCGCGATTTCCGTCGCCGTGTCGAAGCCGAGGCCGAACAGCAAGCCCACCCAATACATCTGCGCGGGTTTGCGTACGATGCGCATCAAGGGCGCGAGGATGCGCGCCAGTAGGCCGCGGTTTTCAAGGCGTTGCGTAAGATGCTCGTCGTCGAAGCGCCCCGCCTTCATTTGCCGAAAGATCCTCACGATGTCGCGCAACGCGACGACGTTCTGGAGCGCGATCAGAAATAGAAAGCCACTCGAAACGATGGCGCCCAGGACAGCGGCCGACGTGTGCCACGACGAGCCGCTATCGATCAAATGGCTCGACACGGACCGCATGCCGAGCGCGATCGAGAGCGATAGTCCGAAAACGATGCTCGAATGACCGAACGAGAACCAAAAGCCGATCGATGACGACGCCTTCCCTTCGCCGACGAACTTGCGCGTCGTGTTATCGATGGCGGCGATATGGTCCGCGTCGAATGCATGACGCATGCCGAGCGCGTACGCGGCGATACCCGCGCCGATGCCGAACGCGGTGGACCCCACGCCGCGATGCGGCTGGGCAACCGAGGCGAACAGCGTGCCCCACCCGAGGGCGTGCAGGAGCGCGATGAAAGCGCCGATCCCGACGATGGGGTGCGTCGCTTTAGGCGAGTGAGATAAGGTGCGGCGTCGGAACCGGAGCACGGCCCCGGCGCCATCTCGGCGTATAGACATGGCGGCCTCGTCAAATGAGGGAAGCGCGGCTGGCACGTTGAACGTGCGCCCCGGTGTTATGCGACGGCTTTGGGCACGTACGGAAAGGTCGCCGAAGGTTTCGACGTGACGGATTCTTTTCCGATGCCGAGGCTAATCGGCGTATTCGCCGCGATCGTAAACATGACGTCGGGCGCGTTGTCCGTCATGTTCCGCCCGTTCCAGAGCGCGACGCCGAATACGGCGGGCGTCCCCACGGTGTACGGAAGAACGTTCGGCAAAAAGCGGTGGGCGACGGCGGTGGCGTAGCCGAGCGGGTCTTCGGTCGTGCCGTTGGCCCGCACCGCGCCGGCGATCGACTCGATGAGCAGCGCGCCATAGGTCTGGAGGTCGTCGGCGGGACGGCCCGCATTGAGTCTATCGCCGAGCGTTTCGTTGTACTGCGTGAAGAGCGGATGAATCATCGGCAGGCCGACGCGGTTGATCGAACGCCAGCCCCCGGCATCGGTGGCGAGCGTCGCCACCGCCCATACGCCGATTTTCCGGTTCGCGCCGGCTGCCGCCAGCAGTTCGGCGTCGGACACTTCGAGTACGATCGAGTAGACCGTGTGTCCCGCGAAAAGATTGCGTGCGTGGGCGGGTTGCCAGCCGCCGAGGTCGAGCGGCGCGCCGTCTTGGAACGCGTGACCTACCGCATGCAGTACGTCGGGCTCGATCCAAAAAGGATCGCCTGCCAAACCGGCCCACACACGAATGCCCGAGGATGTCGCGACGATCTCATCCGTGCTGCCTCGTGCCACCACTTCGCCTTGCGCATGAGGATCGACTGCCTCGGCGCCGGCAATCCGCCGCAAGACGTAGCGTTGTGTTCCTTTTGCATCGCGTTCGTCGAACGTGATGCGATACGTCAGATCCTCGATGGCATCGTTGTCGAGATCGATCTTGAATTCGTAGAAGCCTTCGGGATGGTAGCCGGGCGTACGTGCGTCGCCGGCTATCGAGTGGCAGACGTTGATGACGAATGCGGTGCCGGTCTCGCCGCGGAAGCAGTAGAGATCCGTGATATCGAGGCGCACGTCCTGCCGGGCGAGCGGGGAGTCGAGATGATGGGACATGATTCGATCCTTTCCGTGATGTCGATGACGAGGGGCCGCGCCGCGGGGGAGGCCCCGATTGCGGCGCATGGCGCTGGACGACGGAAAGGAGTGTGGCGCGCGCGTGGGATGCGCGCTGTCGGCAAACGAATGGGTTTTGCCGAATTGCACGGTGAGGACGCGACGCGTGTCGCGCCGCGGACCGGCTACGGGTTAGCGGCTTTGCTTTGCTCCGCGGCGATACGCGAGAGGCGCAGCATGCCAATCGCGATTAGCGTGGTGGCAGCCGACACGAACACATACCAGCCGGCGGCCCCGCGCGTCCCCGCCCAAGCATTGAACGAAGCGACGACGAAAGGCGTCGTGCCGCCGAACAGCGCCACGCCGGTAGCGTAGACGAGGGACATGGCGACGGCGCGGCCGCGTCGCGGAAACATCTCCAGAATGAGGGCGATGGTCGGGCCGCCGGCAAGTGCGGATAGCCCCGCGAACAGCGCGACCACGGCAAGCAGCGCGATCGGTTGCGGATGGACCGCGGCGTAGTGAAACGCCGGCACGACCGCCGCCATCGTCAGCGCGCGGGCGCAGGCGATGGTCCGCAGGCGGCCGATACGGTCCGCGAGCCAACCGCCCGCTACCGAGAGCGCCAGCGTGACAGAGCCCACGACGGCGGTCGTCGCAAACGACGCATAGGCGGACGGCGAGGTACCGGTCACGCCGAACGTCGTCACGTAGGTTGCCACATACGTGGGCACGGTCCCGCCGAAAATGAGTATTACGGCGAGAACCCATTGCCCGCGCAACGGACTGAGCATGCCGCGCACCGGCTGCTCGCCGAGCGGCGGCTGCGACGTCTCCGCGATATGGCGGCGCAGATGGATTTGAACCGGAATCAGTGCGCCGGCGAGCATAAATGGAGCGCGCCAACCCCAGTGTTCGATTTGCGCCGACGTGAGGAACGCGTGTAGCGCGATGCCGCACGTGCCGGCCGCCACGAGCGCCAGTCCTTGCCCTGCCATCAGCCAACCGGCGTAGAGGCTCTTTTGTCGCGGTGGGCAATGTTCGATCAATAGGGCTCCCGACGAACCCATTTCTCCGCCGACGGCCACGCCCTGAAGGATCCGGCAGAGCAATACCGCTACCGGCGCAGCGACGCCGAGCACGGCATAGCCCGGGATGAGCGCAACCCCGAGCGAGCCGGCGGTGACGAGCGCCGCCGTCAGCAGCAGTGCCGGCTTGCGCCCGGCGATGTCCGCCTGCAAGCCGATGAGCAGCGCACCGATCGGGCGCGAGAGAAATCCGGCCGCAAACGTGCCGAGAGACAGCAATGTCGCGGAGACCCCCCCCGCATGCGGGAAAAACGCTCGCCCAATCGATGCGGCGAACAGCGTGTAACAGAAGTAGTCGAAGAACTCGATCGCGTTCGCCAGCACGATCGTGGCGAGCGTGGCGCGTGCGAGACGCGGCGAAACCGTATCGTCCGCGTGGCCGTGGAAAGGGTAGAGCGGCATGCGAAAGCGGCGCGTTAGAGCGAGCCGTGGTTCTCGTTCGGCCCTCGCCTCGCATCCGCGCCGAGTACTCCGGCGGAACGCGCGCGGGCCGAACGCGGCAGCGTGAAGCAAAACCGGGTGCCGGATTCGCCCGTGTCCGCCACCCAGATCGAGCCCCCGTGCGCCTCGACGATCGACTTCGAGATCGGCAAGCCCATACCCATTCCATCGCTCTTGGTGCTGGACAGCGGCTGGAAGATCGCATCGGGCTGCAAGGACTTGATCCCGCCGCCCGAGTCGATGACTTCGAATAGCGTCTGCGTGTCGTTGTAGGGACGCGCCCGCACGGTCAGCAGCGGCGCGCGGCCGTGCGCGTTCGCCGCGGCGATCGCATGGATGCCGTTGATCAAAAGATTCGTCAACACCTGCTGCAGTTGGATCCGGTCGGCATATGCCGTCAATGCCGGTTCGATTTCCTTTGCCAGCGTGATCGCATTGGCATTCGCCTCCGACGCGATCAGCAGCATCGCGGAGTCGACGATCTCGGCGCAGTCGAGTTCGACCGCCTCGACGGGCGCGCCGGCGAGAAAGCCCCGCAGACGCCGGCAAATACCCACGATGTCATCGGTCCATTGCGACGCGTGACGGAACGCGGCCAGTGCCTCGGCGATATCGGGCGCGGGGCGGTCCAGCCAGCGCACGGCGGCGTCCAGGCCGGTGCGGACCGCGCCGAGCGGCTGGCCGATCTCGTGCGTGATCGACGCGACGAGCTGTCCGACCATCGACACGCGCGCCGTGCGCGCCATCTGTGCGCGCAGCGCCTGCAGCCTGTCGGCGTTCTCCTTATGCTCGGTGACGTCGAACGCGTAGAAGTGCAGCCGTCGATACGCGTCGACGTCCTTCGGGAGTGAGCAGCGCCAGACGATCGGTACTTTGCGGCCGGTGAGCGTGGTCAGGACCCGCTCGCCCTGGCACGAGGTCCGGCCTTCGAACATCGCACGCAACACTTGCGAGTTGCTGAACCGGTTTGCCGGAAGCAACTCGCGCGACCACGCGAAAAAGGTCTCCTTCGATTCTGCATCGAAGAGGGCGAGCGTCGCGTCGTTGGCATCGACGAACGCGTGCAATTCGCGCAATTTGTCGATGACCTCGGGGTGTTGATCGATAAACGATTCGAAGTCGTTCACGCCGCTCGTCCTGAGCGAGTCGATCCATGCTTTGATGCCCGACCAGTCCTCGATCAGGATCGGGATCGGCGCGTCGCGGAATAGCCCGTCAGTCTCGACCGGCGCGTCGCTCACGGAGCGCGTGGACGCGTCCAACGGTTTCCGTGTCGGCGCGGTTATCGCCTGGGCATTGTGCTCGTTCATGCGGCAGATCCCGATGAGGGGCAGGTGGACAACTTTCCCTGAACTATGGCGGCGGGAAGTCGCGAGAAGAAAGTTGCCGCGATTATACAAAATCAAAAGGGGCGCAAACCGCAAAATGCGTCCCGTGATTTCGTTTCGACGACTTCTTCGATCCGAGGAAAGTTATCTGATCAGCCGCGGGCAGTCCGCGCGGGCTCGGAGGATCCCGCGCGCAGCCATGCACGGTCACCCGCCGAAGTAGGGCGTGCAAAAGCTAATGGGGCCGCTGCACGAGGTTGCCGCGCCGGTGCCCCCACCCGCGTGGGTGTGCGTGCCGCTTGCCGCCATGGCGCTCATCGGTGTGCCGCCGACATCGGCCGCCACCTGCTGTTGCTCGGCGCCGACCTTCGCCTCGGCCGCCTGAATATCCGCGGGATACCGCGGATCGTCTCCGGCCGCTAGGTTGTAGCCGGCTTGCTCCACGCGGATTAGATCGGCGCGCACTTGCGCGCGTGTCAGCGGCGTAGTGCTCTGAGCGAAGCTCAGCGCGGGAGCGGCGAATGTGCCGATGACGAGAATGAAGCAAGCAAGCTTATTCATGATGAGACTCCTTCCGGTGAGTGAGGCGCGAAACACGTTCCGCGGCCGACACGCGCGGCGGGCGGCTTCTCGCTGCTCGCGTTTCACGGCGTGTCACCCGTGTTTACGCCTGCGGTCGCAGCTTTATTCCTTGCGATAACCGCGCGCCGCTCAGCTTGGTTGAAATTGGCGATCTCGACGCCGGGCCCCCGCGGAAACATATTTTGTGCGCGACGGCTGTATGGCGCGCGATACGGCAAGACTCTGTGTGTTCATGGTCCATACCCGACCTATACGGACATATAGGGCAGCCGATCCCTCCAACGAGCCGGCCGGCGTCCGGCCCGCGTCAATGCGTTGCCGCGCGCGCATCGGTTAAACCTTCATATAACGTGGTCAAACGATCGACGGGTCCGGGCCACCCTTTCCGGGCTTGAACCAACCGAACGTACGTCTACTTCGGCGGATCGAGTTTCGATACCTTGTCTTCAACGCGCCGTCATGCCCGCGCGCCGTGCATCTCCGATCCCGTTAGGTAGCCAGCCATGCTTCTCTTAACACCGAAACGTTCCGAGTTAGCGGACGCGCGCATCGCGGCGCATGCCGCCGCTCGCCCCGTGTCCAGTCCCATCAGCGTCGAGCGCGTGTGGCGCGAGCCCGAAGCGGCGTACGACGCCGACATCGTGCTTTCGCGTTGGACGCGCAACGCGCGGCAGCCGGTCGAACTCGTCAACGCGGGCAGCCAGCGCTGGCACTGCATCGGCATCAACCTGAAGTGCACGACCGTGACGTTCGCGCATGCGGGCCGTACGCTCGTGCAAGGCCGCGTGACGCCGGGCGCCGCGCAGGTCACGGCACCCGGCGTGGCGTGCAGCGCGGTGTTCGATGCGCCGAGCGACGTGCTGCATCTATTCGCATCGCAATCGGTCTTTGCCGAATGCTATGAAGACCTATTCGGCCGGCCGCATGGGGGCGATATCGTCATCGACGATCCGCGCCTCGTGCGCGATCCGGCGCTTGAACGCCTCGGCCAGGCGCTGGCCGTCTCGCACACGCAGGATGCCGCGCTCGGCAAGGTGTTCGCCGACAGCGTGAGCCTTGCGATCGTCTCGCGCATCGTCGCGCGGCACTTCGCGGTACGGCCGAGCGATGCCGGGAGCGCCGCCGCACTACCCGCATGGCGCATGCGACGGACCATCGAGTACGTCGATGCCCACCTTGGCGATCCGATCGGCCTCGAAGACATGGCGCAAAGCGCGGGGCTCACGCGCATGCACTTCGCGGCGCAATTCCGCCGTGCGACCGGCCTGCGACCGCACGAGTATTTGATGCGGCGGCGCATCGAGCACGCGCAGCAGTTGCTGCTCGAAACGCGCCACGGGGTATTGGATGTGGCGTTGAGTTGCGGTTTCCGCTCTCAGGCGCATTTCACGGCGGTATTCAAACGCTTCGTCGGCGAGACGCCCCACTGCTGGCGGACCCGAGCGAATGCCGATCGATGAGAGGGTTCCGGCGCTCGGCGGCCGCCCCTATACCTACATATGATTTTCGCGCCGGAGCGTTTTCATTAAGATGGGGTTCGACCTGGCGGGCCGTTCCGGCTCGCTTTGAACGTCATTTCGGCCGAGGACCCGTTGCTTGCACATGAATCCGATCGTTTCGATTGTCGACGACGACGAGTCCGTGCGCGTCGCAACCTCGAGCCTCGTCCGCTCGCTGGGCTGGACGGCAAGGCAGTACGCATCGGCGGAGGAGTTCCTTGGTTGCGGCGACATCGATGGCGTGGCCTGCATCATCTCGGATATTCAGATGCCGGGCATTTCGGGGCTGGAGATGTACCGGCGTTTGCTCGAGACAGGCATCGACGTGCCTGTTATTTTCATTTCGGCCTTCGCGTCGGAGCTCGTGCACCGGCAAGCGCTCGAAATCGGTGCGCTTTGCGTGCTGAGCAAACCAGTCGATGCGGCGGCCGTGTCACGTCATCTGGAAGCGGTAAAGGCCGGTGGCGCGGGTACCGAGCGTTGAGTGCGTCGTCATGGTCATGCTAGTGGCGTGCGCGGTGGGCCTGTTCGCAATTGCCGCCACGGCGATCCTCGCGTTGCGCAATCGGACCGATATGCCCACGCCCCGCGTCCCCCCGGACGTGATCGAGCGCATCGCCGCGCAGCATGCGCTCGAGCGCTCGCGGGCGGAACTGGCGAATGCCGAGCGAACGACGATGCTCGGCGAGATGGCTGCCTCCATCGCCCACGACGTGACCCAGCCGCTGGCCGCGATCGTGACGGCGGGCGACGCCGCTTTGCGGTGGCTCGATAGGCCGCGGCCGGACGTGGCGGAAGCGCGGCAATCGATCGAGCACATGATTCGCGATGCGAAACGCTCGGCCGACGTGATCGGCCGCATGCGCGCCATAGCGCGCAAACGCGCACGCGAAGACGCATTGCTCGATCTGAATACGGTTGTGAGAGAATCGCTCGATCTCCTCGGGCATGAGATCGAGCGTCACGGCGTCGAACTCGAAACCGACTACGCGATGGCGCCGCAGCGCGTGCGCGGCGATCGCGCGCAGCTAAAGCAGGTGGTCGTCAATCTCGTGCTAAACGCGGTGCAGGCCATGTCGGGCGTGAACGCCGGTGCGCGCCGCTTGCTGATTCGTACGCGCGCGTTTGACGATCGCCATGTGCAGGTGATCGTCGAGGACACGGGAGTGGGAATCCGCCAAGCCGACTTCGATCGGCTCTTTAGCGCTTTTTATACGACGAAGGTCGATGGCATGGGCATGGGACTGTCGATTTGCCGGTCCATCGTCGAAGCGCACGGCGGCCGTATCTGGGCCGAATGCCGAGCCCATCCGGGGACCGTCATGCAGTTCGTATTGCCAGTCGATGAGGACATCTCCAATGAGCACTGAGGCACAAGAGTCTGTCGGACAATCGATCGTCTACGTCGTCGACGACGATGAGTCGATGCGAACGGCGGTCGACATGCTGCTTCGGTCGGTGGGGTTGCGCGTCGAATCCTTCGCGTCGGCGCAGGAGTTCCTTGCATTCGACAAGCCCGACGTGCCGAGCTGCCTCGTTCTCGATGTGCGCCTCAAAGGTCAAAGCGGTCTCGCGGTTCAAGAGCAAATCGCGGCCGCCGAGTTGCATCTGCCGATCATCTTCATGACCGCGTACGGCGATATCGCGATGTCGGTGAAGGCGATGAAGGCCGGCGCCGTGGATTTTCTCGCCAAGCCGTTCCGCGAGCAGGACATGATCGATGCGGTGACGTCCGCGCTGGCGCGAGACGAGCAGTGCCGAGGCGAAGTTCGGTCGCTCGCCGCGCTTCGGCGCTTGTATGCGGCGCTGACCGCACGAGAACGTGAGGTGATGGCATTCGTGGCGAGCGGGCTGATGAACAAACAAATCGCGGCGGCCATGAATCTGAGCGAAATCACCGTCAAGATTCATCGCGGCCAAGCGATGAAGAAGATGGAGTCGCGTTCGTTGGCCGACTTCGTCCGCAAGGCGGAGGCGCTCGGCATTACTGAACCGGGCGATACCGCTGTCCCGGCCAAGATTCGGAGCAGTTGAAACCGGCGCTGGAGCCGGTCCGAACGTTCGGCCGACGCCGCGGGCGGCACGACCGCTATGATTTTCGGGGTTGCCGCGGCGGCATGGAGGACGACTCGTGAGTATCAACTTCGATCTGAACGACTTGCAGGCGTTCCGCGCCGTGGCGGAGTTGGGGAGCTTTCGCAAGGCCGCGGAGGCCGTCAATATTTCGCAGCCGGCCTTGAGTCGCCGCATCGATAAGCTGGAAGAAGCGCTCGGCGTGCGACTCTTCGAGCGCACCACGCGCAGCGTCACGCTAACCACAATCGGCCGCGTATTCGTGCCGAGCGCCGAACAACTGCTCGACGATCTCGACGCCGCGCTGCTCGGCATCCGCGATGTGTCGACGAGCCGTCTGGGTCATGTGACGATCGCCTGCGTGCCGTCGGTGGCGTACTACTTCTTGCCGAGCGTGATCTCGACCTATCGCCGCCGCTTTCCGCGGATCAGAGTCAAGTTGCTCGATTCGAGCGCCAACGAGGTCCTCGCCGCCGTGCTCAGCGGCGAAGCCGATTTCGGCGTGAGCTTTATGGGCAGCCAGGATCCGGAGGTCGAATTCAAATCGCTGCTGGAGGAGCGCTTCGTGGCGGCGTGCCGCCGCGATCACCCTCTGGCCGGCAAGAAGCGCGTGACCTGGAACGAGCTCTACGAGCACGAGTATGTCTCGGTGGATAAGACGTCCAGCAACCGCTTGCTGCTCGATCGGGCGTTATCGGCAGTCACGCCGCGCGCACCGAGCGTCTGCGAGACACGGCACGTGACGACGATGCTCGGCTTGGTGGAAGCGGGTCTCGGCGTCGCCGCGGTGCCGTCGATGGCCATGCCCGGGAACAATCACCCCGTTCTCACGAGCGTGCCACTCGTCGAACCCGTCGTGAAGCGCCGCGTGGGTATCGTGAAGCGTCGCGGCCGCTCGTTGACGCCGGCCGCCCAGGAATTTTACAAAGCGATCGTCGAGAAGCGGCGCGGAGATGGTGCGGACGAAGGCATCGCAAGTAAGAAGGCCCCATCGAAAGCGAGGAAGCGCGCCGCTGTCTAGCTCGACTCAATGGCCGGAAACGCTATCGAGCCCCGTCGATTGGACTTGCGCCTGCACGCCGGGCGAAGCGAGATACTCGAGCAAGGCTTTCGCTTCCTGCGGATGCTGTGCATGGACGGAAATGCCGGCCGCGTAGCGCGTGATCGATTGCAGCGACTCGGGGATCTTGCCGACGAACGTTGCGCCTTTGACGGATAGCAGTTCGCTGACCTGCTGAAAGCCGACTTCGTAGTCGCCATTGGCGACGACCGAGGCCACCGGGATCCTCGGAATCATCTTCGCTTTCGGCTTGACCTGATCCTCGATGCCGAGCTTTCTAAACAACTCTCGTTCGATATAAGCGCCGCTCGCACTGTCCGAGTAGGCGATCGATTTGGCATGCAAGAGGGTCTGCCGCAGGCCATCGGGCGTGCTGATGTCGGGCTTCGCGGCGCCTTCGCGCACGACCATGCCGATGCGCGAATCGGCGAGCTCGACGCGCGATCCGGGGATGACTTCGCCGTTTTGGATCAGCGCGTCGAGTGCGTATCCGACCATGATGACCGCGTCGGCTTGTTCGCCGCGCGCAAGCCGGTTGGGAATTGCTTCGGGCGATTGGCCCATCGACGGGCCAAGCTGGGTGTCGAGCGTGTTGCCGGTCGCGGCGGCGAACTTGGGGCCGAGTAACTTGTACGCGGCCGTGAACCCGCCGGAGCTCATCACATGGAGATCGGCTGCTTGCACGTTAACCGTCGCGGCCGACGTTGCGACGAGTGCCGCCGCGCATAGTTTCCGGAAAAGATTTCTCATGATTGGACTGGCATCGAATGGCAGGTGATCGAAAATGGCAAATAAGCGAGCAGATAAGATGCCTAACGGTGCGCCGGCGTCAAAGCCGCTGCGTGCCGGCGATAAAGCGCGAGCGTCGCAATGAGGGCGCAGGCCGCGGCGAAGCTCATCCAGTAGCCGGGCGCGGCTTTGTCGCCGGTCATATGAATGAGCGCCGTCGATATCGCGGGAGTGAAGCCGCCGAACACCGCGGTTGCCAAGCTATAAGCGAGCGAGAATCCCGCGACCCGTACATGCGCCGGCATCACTTCCGTCAGGGCAACGACCATTGCGCCGTTATACATGCCGTACATGAACGAGAGCCAGAGCAGCACGAGCAGCATATTCGCGAAGCTCGGCGCGTGTGCAAGCAGCGACAGTGCCGGGTATGCGGTCGCGATGTTCAGCAACGTCATGCCGATCAGCAACGGGCGGCGGCCGATCTTGTCGGACAACGCGCCGCCGATCGGAAGCCACACGAAGTTGGACACGGCGACACAGAGCGTGACGAGTAAGCTATCGGCGGTGCTCAGGTGGAGGACTGTCTTGCCGAACGTCGGCGCATAGACCGTGATGAGATAAAAACTCGAGGTGGTCATCGCGACCAGCATCGCGCCTGCGACGACGACGGCCCAATTTTGCCCCAGTGTGCGAAACACCTCGCTCATGCCCGGGCGATGCTGACGTGCCTTGAATTCCCGCGTTTCTTCCAGGTTGCGGCGAAGCAAGAAGATGAACGGTACGATCATGCAGCCGACGAAGAACGGAATGCGCCATCCCCAGGCCGCGATGGCTGCGGCGCTGAGCAATTCGTGCAGCGCGAAGCCCAGCCCCGCCGCAATGACGATCGCGACTTGCTGACTCGCGGACTGCCAACTCGTAAAGAACCCCTTGCGGCCCGGCGTCGCCATTTCCGCCAGGTATACCGAGACCCCACCTAACTCCGCGCCGGCGGAAAAGCCTTGCAGCAGCCGTCCGGCCAAAACGAGTGCGGGCGCCAACAAGCCTATCGCGCCGTAGTCGGGTACGAACGCGATGAGCAGCGTGCCGCTCGCCATGATCGAAAGCGTGACGATGAGCCCTTTGCGACGGCCCACCTCGTCGATATAAGCGCCGAGTACGATCGCCCCCAGCGGCCGCATCAAGAAGCCGGCTCCGAAGACCGCGAACGTCATCATCAACGAGGCGAATTCGCTTCCTGCGGGAAAGAAGACTCCGGCGATCTGCGTCGCATAGAAACCGAACAGAAAGAAGTCGAACTGTTCGAGGAAGTTTCCGGCTGTCACGCGCAAGACCGTCGCGGCCTTCGAGCGTCCCGGCGAAAGGGAGGAGGGGGAGGGATGCATCGGGGTGTCTCCTGAGATTCCGAAAGGGGCGGTGGCTCGCTCTTCGTCGTTTCAGGGATATTCGCCCGCGGCCGGATAAACGATAAGTGCAATGTTTCGAACGATTGATGTGTTTTCATTATCAATCGGCCGAACGCAACGATTGCGCGCGCCATTTCGCGGGTGTGATACCGACCTGCCGTTTAAAAACGCGTTGGAAGGCGGCTTCCGATCGATATCCCACCGCTTCGCCGATCTCGGCGACAGGCAGCCTCGTTTGCGCGAGTTTTCGGCCCGCGATCGCCATGCGAATTTCCGTCAGCACGTCGCTCGGAGAGCGGCCGATTGCTTCGTCGAAATGACGAGCGAAGGTGGCGCGCGACATATGACATAGCTCGGCGAGCGCCGGCAGCGTCCACGGCTTGCCGGGTTCGTCGAACATCGCCGCGAGCGCCGGTTGCAGACGCTGACGCTGCGCGAGCGCAAGCAAGCCGCGTGGCGCTTCGCCGCTATCGGAGGCGCAGCGCAGGGTCAGTGCAAATAGCGCGCCGGAAAGCTGATTCACGACCGTCTCGCTGCCCGGGCGCAACTCGAATGCTTCCTCGCGCATCAAGTCGATGACACGGGCCAGCCGGCTCGCCGCGAAGGCGGCGTCGCACGCCGGTCCCTGCGCCGCGCCGACGCTGCTCACGAGCAGACGCCCCGGTAGGTGATCGCGCATCAATTGCCGCGGGACGGCCGGCAGCACGAAGCGGCCGCATAGAACGTCGGCGCCCTCGCGCTTGCTGCTGTTCGTGACGACGCTCAATTCGCCGACATGTTGCTCGCGCACCGCCCGCGGCGACTTGCCGCTGCCGTCGTGCAATCTATGCGCGCCGCCGGCGGGGAACAATACGATATCGCCGGCCTTCATGTGAAGCGCCGGTTCGCCGTTCTGCGCGGCGCCGGTTTCGACGATCGCCTCCCCGCGCAGCAGCACGTGATAAGGAATCTCCCACTCGCTCGACGCGGGATGGTCGATGCGCCAAGGGGCGCCGAAATGGCACCGTACGTCGAGCCGGCCGGTGACCGGCATCAGCGACAGCAGTCGATCCAATAGTTGCATGTGAGTCAATTGAGCATAATTTTGCGAAATTATGGCATTAAACAACTCGACGCGCCTCAGTACACTGCCTCCCATGCCATACGACATGGCTAACGCGCTCAACCACCGATCAACACTGAACAAAGGAGTCCATCATGTCCCGTCTGCATACCATTCGCCCTGAAGACGCCACCGGCCCGGCAGCGGAAGTGTTCGCCAAGCTCAAGAAAGCCGTCGGCAAGGTGCCCAACGCCTACGCGACCGTGGGCTCGCAGAGCCCCGAGGCGCTGAACGCGGCGCTCGCATTCGATGCGGCGGTTGCCGCGAGTACGCTCGCCAAGGCGGACATCGAAGTCATCAAGCTCGTCGTGAGTGAACACGTGGGCTGTGACTATTGCGTGGCCGCGCATACGCTGATGGGCAAGCTCGCCGGATTATCGAGCGATGCGATGAAACAAGTGCGCGCCGGGGTTGCAACGGGGGATGCGAAGCGGGACGCGCTCGTCACGTATGTTCGTGCGCTTGTCGGTACGCGCGGCACTGTCCCGGAGGCGGTCGTCGATGCGGTGCGCGCGGCCGGCTATACGGAGCGGCAGCTCATCGAAATCAATCTCGCGATCGCGTCGATCACGTTCACGAATCTCGTGAATCGCGTGAACGATACGACGCTGGATTTTCCGTCTGTCGCGTAGGTAGATATCGTAGTATCGGGTCTAGACTGGTAAGCGCTGTCAACCCGATACCGATTTCGTTCGCCCATGCTGACCTCCCTTGCGATTTCCAACTATCGATCGATTCGCGAGCTAGTTATCCCGCTGAGTCGCCTGAACGTGGTCACGGGCGCGAACGGCAGCGGTAAGTCGAATCTCTATCGCGCATTGAGCTTGTTGGCCGGCGTCGCGCAGGACGGCATCGTCGGACCGCTCGCGAGGGAGGGCGGGCTGCAGTCGGTTCTTTGGGCGGGCCCGGACGATCGCTCCGGCCGCATGCGGCGAGGCGACGTGCCGGTGCAGGCTCGCGCCAAGGGATCGCCGCCGCCTCGTTTGCGGCTGGGATTCAATGGCGAAGACTTCGGCTACGCGGTCAGCATGGGGATCGTAACGGGTTATGGAAACGAGGATAGGGAGACGTCGTCGTCATTCACGCTCGATCCCGAGTTCAAACGCGAGTCGATCTGGTGCGGGCCCCTTCTGCGTCCGGCCGCCGTTCTCGTGGATCGCGAGGGCGGCGTGGTACGGCGCAGGACGGATGATGGATGGGCTGTCGTGACTCAGCACCTGCCGCGCTACGAGAGCCTGTTTTCGCAGATCGGTAGAGACTCCGTGAGCCCGGAGGTTTTTCACGTTCGCGAGTCGATGCGAAGTTGGCGGTTTTACGACCACTTCCGCATCGATCCCGATGCGCCTGCCCGCCGTCCCCAAATCGGTACGCGTACCTCGGTGCTGCATCATGACGGCCGGGACCTCGCCGCGGCCTGGCAGACGATTCGAGAGATCGGCGATCGCGAGGCGCTCGACGATGCCGTTGCCGATGCGTTCCCGGGCGCGAGCGTCAAGATAGATAGCCAGCCCGGCGGGCTTTTCTCATTGCAGTTCAACCAGCACGGGCTGATGCGTCCGTTGACGGCAGCCGAGTTGTCGGACGGCACACTTCGGTATCTGCTGCTCGTTTGCGCGCTGTTGACGGCGAGGCCGCCCGATCTGATGGTACTGAACGAACCGGAAGCCAGTCTGCATCCGGATTTGATGCCCGCGCTCGGGCGTTTGATACGTCAGGCGGCACGTCATACCCAGATCTGGGTGATCTCGCATTCGTCGCGGCTGGCGGCGGCGCTCGAGGAAGATCCCGAATGCAACTGCCTCGAACTCGAAAAGACGTTCTCGGAAACGGCGCTCGCCGGTCAGGGGCTATTGGATCGTCCCGCCTGGCGGTGGGCCGACTAAGGATCGCCCGGTCTTATCCCCCGCTAACCCACCGTTCTTCCGAAGCCATCAAGTGCGCGCGCATCGCCGTTTGCGCAGCGATGGGGTCGCCGGCTTGCAGAGCCTTGAGCACGGCCTCATGCTCGTGCACGGCGACCGTCCAGGTTTGCGGGTTTTCCGTATGGTCCCGCATCGCAGCGGCGATTGGATCATGCCGACTATCGAACAGCTCGCCCACGTAACGGCTCAGCACCGAATTGCCCGCGGCTTCGGCGATCAACATGTGAAATTGCCGGTCCGCCTCGACCGGCGATTTGCCGGCCGTGGCCAATCTGCGCATCCGATCCACCGTACGGCGCAACCGGTCGAGGATGGCCGCGGTCATATGCGCCGTCGCCAGCACGACCACGCTGCCTTCGATCGTCGCTCGCGCTTGCATCAATTCCGACGGACTGTCGCCTAGCGCGCTCACGGTGCCCGCCGCGTCCTCGCTCGCTTCGCAAACGTAGACGCCCGATCCCATCCGGATCTCCACTTGCCCGCCGATCTCCAGCGCGATCAGCGCCTCGCGCAGCGACGGGCGCGATACGCCCAGCTTCAGCGCGAGTTCTCGCTCGGGCGGCAGGCGCTCGCCCGCCGGGAATTCGCCCTGACGAATCAACGCGAGGATCTGGGTAGCGACGGATTGGTAAAGCCGCTTGGGTTCTGTCGATTTCATCTTCTGCCTGAAAAGGCCCTGCTCACGACCATGTACGTTGCGTCGGAGTCTAGCACGAGGGTCCGCTGCCGTTGCCTGGCAAGCGATTCGGCGATCCATAGGGTTTTCACCATTGGTAAGATGGGTTTAAGTAAACGAACATTGGCTTGACCAAGTCGATGATTTTGTCTTTAATTCAGCAAAATTGGACTGACCGGATAGAAGCCAGGTCGGCCGTACATGGAGACGGGATGACAGTGCTCAGCAGTTCGCCAAGCGTTGCCGTGACCGATCGCGATGCGCCGGGGCGCGAGATCCTGCGCCTCGAAGGCGTCGTGAAGCGCTTTCCGGGCGTGGTCGCGCTCGACGGCATTCGTCTGGACCTTCGGGCGGGAGAGGTGCACGCGGTCTGCGGCGAGAACGGCGCCGGCAAATCGACGCTGATGAAAATCATCAGCGGCCAGTACCAGCCCGACGAGGGCACGATTCACTATCGCAACGCGCCGGTCCGGTTCGGTTCGACTGCCGAAGCCCAGGCAGCCGGCATCGCCATCATTCATCAAGAACTGAACCTGGTTCCGCATTTGAGCGTGGCGGAGAATTTGTTTCTCGCTCGCGAGCCGAAGCGCGGGCCGTTCGTCGATACCCGCAAGCTCAACGCCGACGCCGCGCGCTGCTTACAGCGCATCGGCCTTCATGTCGCCCCCACGACGCTCGTCGGCACGCTCTCGATCGCGCAGCAACAGATGGTGGAGATCGCGAAGGCACTCTCGTTCGATGCGAGCGTGCTGATCATGGACGAGCCGACGTCGTCGCTCACCGAATCGGAAACAGCCCAGCTTTTTCGGATCATTCAAGAACTGCGCTCGGCGGGTGTCGCGATCCTTTACATCTCGCATCGGCTCGACGAGATGGCCCAGATCGTGGACCGCGTGACGATCTTGCGCGACGGCCGGCATATTTCGACAGACGAGTTCGCCGCGCTGACGGTGAACGACATCGTCGCGCGCATGGTCGGTCGATCGCTCGATGACGCCTATCCCACCCGGCAATCGGTTCCTACCGGCGAGGTGCTGCTGAGCGCGCGCGACCTGCGCCGCGACGGCGTGTTCGGGCCGGTCTCGTTCGAATTGCGCAAAGGGGAAATCCTCGGCTTCGCGGGCCTCATGGGCGCCGGCCGCACGGAAGTCGCGCGCGCGATCTTCGGCGCCGACCGGTTGGACGACGGGACCCTCGAATTGCACGGCGAGCGCTTGACGATCCGGTCCCCGCGCGAAGCGATTCGTCATGGCATCGCCTACTTATCGGAAGACCGCAAGCAAGAAGGCTTAGCCCTCGGGATGTCGGTCGCCGCGAATATCACGCTTTCGAACGTCGGCGCCGTCTCGTCGCGCACGGGCTTCCTGCGCTTCGCCGAGGAAGCCGAGATCGCGCGTCGCTATGTGCGCGATCTATCGATTCGCACACCGTCGATCGAGCAGATCGTTCGCAATTTGTCGGGCGGTAATCAGCAGAAGGTCGTCATCGGTAAATGGCTTTATCGCGGATCGAAGATTTTCTTCTTCGACGAACCCACGCGCGGGATCGACGTCGGCGCGAAGTTCGCGATTTACGGGCTTATGGATCGGCTTGCGGCCGACGGCGTCGGCGTCGTGCTGATCAGTTCGGAATTGCCTGAACTGCTGGGCATGACCGATCGGATCGCCGTCTTTCACGAGGGCTGCATCACCGCGGTTCTCGAAACGAAACAAACCAGTCAGGAGGAGATCATGCACTTTGCTTCGGGGCGCACCCATGCTTGAAATGACTTCGGATCGTAGCCAAAGCACCGACCGCTCGGCGCAGCAGCGGCGCCGCGACCTCATTCAGAAGTTCGCGGCCCTCGGCAGTCTCGTGGCGCTCGTCATTGCGTTTTCGGTCTCCAGCTCGGCGTTCTTTTCGGTCGGCAACATGATGACCGTCAGTTTGCAAGTGACGTCGATCGCCTATTTGGGCGTTGCCGCCACCTGCGTCATCATCACGGGCGGCATCGACTTGTCCGTCGGCTCGGTACTCGCGCTCGCGGGCGTCTCGGCCGCACTGCTCGCCAAGGCCGGAATACCTGTGCCCCTCGCCATGCTGTGCGGCGTACTCGTGGGCGCGCTATGCGGCTACGTCAACGGCATCTGCGTGACGCGCATGGGCTTGCCGCCGTTCATTGCGACGCTCGGCATGATGCTGGTCGCGCGCGGTCTCGCTCTACAGATCACCGGCGCCCGGCCGGTCTCCGATTTGAGCAATGCGTTCGGCGTTCTAGGTAACGGCGCATTGTTCCGAATTTCTCGCATCGGCGCGGACGGATTTCCGGATACGACCTTCCCGGGCATTCCCTATCCCGTCGTCATCATGGTCGTGTTCTTCATTGCGGGCGCCATTCTGCTCTCGAAGACGTCGCTCGGCCGGCACATCTACGCGGTCGGCTCCAACCCCGAGGCGGCGCGTCTCTCGGGTGTCCATGTAAGCGGCGTGAAGATGTTCACCTACGTGCTCTCCGGCGCATTGGCCGGCGTCACCGGCTGCGTGCTGATGTCGCGCCTCGTGACGGGCCAGCCCAACGAAGGCGTCATGTATGAACTCGATGCGATCGCCAGCGCCGTGATCGGCGGAACGTCGCTGATGGGCGGCGTCGGAACGATCTCGGGCACGGCGATCGGCGCGTTCGTGATCGGCGTGCTGCGCAACGGCCTGAATATGAACGGGGTATCGAGTTTCATCCAGCAGATCATCATCGGCGTCGTGATTCTAGGCACCGTTTGGATCGATCAGATGCGAAGCAGGAAGCGGTAATCGAGCGTAGTTCAATCATCAAAAAAGAGGAGCGAGACATGGGCAGGCTTTCGATTTTTGCGGTATCGGCAATGTTGTGCGCGGCGTTCAGCACGGGCGCCTACGCGGCGGGCGGCGAGATCGCCGTGATCGTGAAAACGGTCAATTCGAACTACTGGCAGAACGTGCAGAAAGGCGCGAAGGCCGCGCTCGACGACGCGAAGGGATACACGATGACGTTCCAAGGTCCGGCGGCCGAATCGGATATCACCGATGAAGTCAACATGGTCGAGAACGCCGTCAATCGGCATGTGGCGGGTATCGTGCTGGCGCCGTCGGATCCCGATGCGCTCGTTCCCGCGATCAAGAAAGCCTGGGAAGCGCACATCCCGGTCGTGTTGATCGACTCCGCGCTGTCCGATTCCGGCAAGCAGTATTACCAGTCGTTCTTGTCGACCGATAACGAGAAGGCCGGCGAGCTTTGCGCGCAGGCCTTGATCGATCGTGTCGGACAGACCGGCAAGATTGCGCTCATGTCGTATGTGCCGGGCGCGGGTTCGGAAATCGGGCGTGTCGGCGGCTTCAAGAAGTATCTCGCGGCGCACTCGAAACTGCAGATCGTCGGGCCGTACTACTCGCAGTCTCAGATGGCGACGGCGCTCAATCAAACCACCGACGTGCTTTCCGCGAACCCCGATCTGAAGGGCATTTTCGGTGCGAACGAGCCTACCGCGATCGGGGTGGGCCGTGCGCTCAAGCAATCGGGCAAGGCCGGCAAAGTCGTGGCGATCGGGTTCGACGGCAATCAGGATCTGCAAAATTTCGTGCGCGACGGGACGATTCAAGGGATCGCCGTGCAAGGCTCGTATCAGATGGGCTACAAGGGCATTCAAACGGTCGTGAACGTCATCGAACGCAAGCCCGTCGCCAAGGATATCGATACGGGCGTCGTGATGGTCGATAAGCAGAATCTCGACTCTCCCGCGGCGAAGAACGTCCTTTATTAACGATGTGGTTGGGCCCGCGTCGGCGCCGAGAAACCGGCGCGGGTTTATCCGGGTATTTCCGCAACGATCGAACTATTCACGAACGTCTCCCTCGATGATCAACGCTCGCGAAACACGTGCTTTGCCGCGTAGTGGGTTGGAACTGACGGCCTTGGGGCTCGGTTGTTCTCAACTCGGCGGTCTTTATCGTCCGATCTCGCGGGCCGATTCCGAGGCGCTCGTCGATGCCGCGTGGTCGGCCGGCTTGCGGTACTTCGATACGGCGCCGTACTACGGCTACACGCTGTCCGAACGACGCATCGGGCAAGCGCTCGCGGCACGTGACCGAAACGCCTTCACGCTCAGCACCAAGGTCGGGCGCCTGATGCGCCCCGATGCGAGCGTGCGGCCCGGGGACGATGGGTGGGCCGAGCCGTTGCCCTTTCGTCCGGTCTTCGATTACAGCTACGGCGGCATCATGCGCTCGTACGAGGACAGCCAGCAGCGGCTCGGAACATCGCGTATCGATATCCTCTACGTACACGACATCGGAGCGATGACCCACGGCGATCGTCACCCACACTACTGGACGCAACTCACTGAAGGCGGCGGTTTTCGTGCTCTGCGGCAATTGCGCGAGAGCGGCGCGGTGCGCGCGATCGGCCTTGGCGTCAACGAGTGGGAGATCGTCGCCGATGCGATGAATGAGGTGCATCTCGACGTCGTGCTGCTTGCGGGAAGGTACACCCTACTCGAGCAGACCGCCCTCGAACCGCTGCTCGACCGTTGTCTGCGGGCGGAAACCGCGATCGTCGCGGGCGGCGTATTCAATTCCGGGGTGCTCGCCGGTAACGGCAAATTCAACTACGGGGATGCGCCTGCTGAAGTTATCGACAAGGTGCGGCGTCTAGCCGACGTATGCAATCGTTACGACGTGCCGCTGCCCGCGGCCGCACTGCAATTCCCGATCGCACATCGGGCTGTCGTCTCGTGCGTGGTCGGCGCCCGGAGCGTTGACCAATTGCAGCAGAACATCGCATGGCTCGAGCGGCCGATACCCGATCAGTTTTGGCGCGCATTGAGCGATGAGGGGTTGATTGCGGCCGATGCGCCCGTTCCGAAGGGGGAGGCATGACGCCGCGTATCGATGCGCATCAGCACTACTGGCAAATCGATGCCCGCACCGGTTATTGGCCGCCGCGCGACTTGGATGCGATCCATCGCGACTTCGGCCCGGCCGATCTGGCTCCGGAGTTGGCCGCTGCCGGGATCGGCGGAACGGTGCTCGTGCAGTCGCTGCCTACCGAGGAAGACACGCGCTTCTTGCTCGACCTCGCGCAGCGAACGGCGACCGTTTGGGCCGTCGTCGGATGGGTCGATATGAAAGCCGCCGACGCGGCGGAAAAGATCTCGGAATTTGCCGGGCACCCGAAGGCACGTGGCCTACGGCCAATGCTTCAAGACCTGGCCGACGATGCTTGGATCGACGATCCGGCGCTGGATGGCGCCGTGGCGGCCATGATCGAACATGACCTGCGTTTCGACGCCTTGGCGATGCCGCGCCATCTCGCTTCCCTCTATGAATTCGCGCGGCGCTATCCCGATCTGAAGATCGTTATCGATCACGGGGCGAAGCCCGACATCGCGGCGCGGGCGCTCGAACCATGGCTGAGCGCGATGACGAGGCTCGCGCTCCTTCCCAACGTCCATTGCAAGCTTTCGGGGCTTTGGACCGAAGCCGGCGATGCGGCCGGTGACGACGCGCTGAATAACCGCGTCCGCCCCTATGTTCGGATCCTGGCCGAACTGTTCGGCGCGCGGCGCTTGATGTGGGGCAGCGACTGGCCGGTGCTGCGCCTGGCGCCTGCCGGTGGCGGCTATCGCGAATGGCTGGTTGCTTGCGAACGAGATTGCGCGCGGTTCTTGGGAGCGGGGGCGATCCCCGACGTTTTCGGTGGAAACGCCGGCAGGTTTTATCGCGTAGGCGAATTCATTCGCCACGTTTGAATTGATCGAGAGGAAATCCATATGCTTAGCGTGATCTGCGAATCACCCGGGGTGTTGCGCGCCCAGCAATCCGATGCACCCGTTCGCGCGGCCGGGGAGGTGCTATTGCGCGTATGTCGCGTGGGCATCTGCGGGACGGACTTGCACATCTTCACGGGCAACCAGCCCTACCTGCAATATCCGCGCGTAATGGGGCACGAGTTCTCGGCGGTGGTCGTCGAAGCCGAGAGCGGCTCGGGATTCGCGCCCGGCGACGGCGTCTACGTCATGCCTTACCTTTCATGCGGTCGCTGCGTCGCATGCCGGCAAGGGAAGACCAATTGTTGCGTCGACATCAAAGTGCTGGGCGTACACCGAGACGGCGCGCTAACCGAATACCTGAGCGTACCGGCGCAGTTCGTTCATAAGGCCGAAGGCGTCACGCTCGATCAAGCCGCGATGCTCGAATTTTTGGCCATCGGTGCGCATGCGGTGCGGCGGGCGAATGTTGCGGCGAATCAGCGCGTGCTCGTCGTTGGGGCCGGTCCGATCGGCATGGCTGCGATGATCTTCGCCAAGCTGCGCGGCGCCAATGTCACGTGCCTCGATACGCGCGCCGATCGTCTCGCGTTCTGCCAGGCCCAGTTGAACGTCGATGCTGCCGTTGCCGTCGGCACTACTGACAAGGAACAACTCGCCTCGCTGACGAACGGCGAATTCTTCGATGTCGTCTTCGATGCGACGGGCAATATCGATGCGATGAATCGCGGCTTCGGATTTGTTGCGCACGGCGGCACCTATACGTTGATCTCGATCGTACCGGGGCAGGTGACGTTCTCCGATCCGGAGTTTCACAAGCGCGAGACGACTTTGCTGGCCAGTCGCAATGCCACGACCGCAGACTTCGAAACGGTGCTGGAGGCCATGCGGGCCGGACGCATCCCGGATCAAGCGCTCAATACGCATCGCATGCGATTGGCGGATGTTCCGGAGGCATTTCCGCGCTTACTGGAGACGGGGCAAACCGTGGTGAAAGCGTTGGTGGAATGCTGAGCCCAGCCATGAGTGAGGCCATCCTTCAGTTCGGTACGAGCCGGTTTTTGTTGGCGCATGTTGCGCTATTCGTCTCGCAGGCGTTGGAGCGGGGGGAGGCCATCGGCGGTATCGGCGTGGTGCAGACGACGGGCAACCCGGCCAGTCAGGCGCGTATCGCCGCGCTGTCGCGAGAGGGCAGCTATCCCGTGCGAATTCGCGGCAACGAGCATGGCGCAACGGTCGATAAGGTCGTCGTCTGCAATGCGATTCGCTCGGCGTGGACGGCCGATCGCGACTGGGCGACGGTACGCCGCGCAGCCGTCGAAAACGTACGCGTGATCGTCTCGAACACGGGCGATGCGGGTTATCGCCTTGACGATCGGGACTCGGCGGACCTGCTTGCGAACACGGATGCGGTGCCGCGCAGCTATCCCGCGAAGCTGCTCGCCTTGCTTTATTCGCGTTGGCGAGAACGCGCGGAAGAAGGCGTATCGATCTTTCCTTGCGAATTGATCGCGAACAACGGCGACACGCTGCGCGACATCGTGCTCGATTTGGCGAGGCAGTGGTCGTTGCCCGACGCTTTCATCGACTACGTTCATCATCGATGCGTCTGGGTGAACTCGCTCGTCGATCGGATCGTGTCGGAGCCTATCGATCCCGTCGGTGCGGTCGCTGAGCCGTATGCCCTGTGGGCGATCGAGCGGCGTCAGGGGATGGCGTTGCCGTGCAAGCACGAGAGCATCGTCTTGACGGACGATCTGCGCAGCCACGAACGATTGAAGCTGTTTTTCCTCAACTTGGGCCATACTTGGCTCGCGGAGCATTGGCTTGCCGAGCAGCGGTCGCAGTCCGAAACGGTGCTCGATGCGATGCACGATTCGCGCATGCGCGCCGAGGTCGAAGCGGTCTGGCAAGAGGAAGTCTTGCCCGTTTTCGATGCGCTGGGCATGAGTGTTCAAGCGCAGGCGTATCTCGCTAGCGTTCGGGAACGGTTCGAGAATCCTTACCTCGAGCACCGAATCGGCGATATCGCGCAAAACCATGTCGCCAAAGTCAAAAGGCGGGTGTTGCCGCTCGTCGAACTCGCGCAGTCTTTGCCGGTCCGCATCGATCAACCGCGGTTAAGGGGCTTGCTGAGCAAGCGAGGGTTTCTGTAAATGCGCTACGGTCTCGCACTCGATCTAAAGGACGATCCGCAGCTTATCGCCCGCTACGAGGAATTCCATCGCGACGTTTGGCCCGATGTCATTCGGCACATTCGTCAGCATGGCGTGACCGGCATGGAGATTTACCGGTTGGGGACGCGATTGTTCATGATCATGGAAACGGACGACGCCATTTACGATGCCGATCGCATGGCTCAAGCGGCGCTTAACGACCCGGCCGTTCAGCGATGGGAAACCTTGATGTGGGAGTTCCAGACCCCTACCCCTTGGACGCCCGCCGGACAGAAGTGGGTGCGGATGGAGCGGATATTCGAGTTGGGGTAGGGGGAGGGTGGGGCGATATCTGTGGCAAGGAAGCCGGCCCGCCGAATTAGTGGGAGGTCAGCGGCGCATCCGCCTCCCGAACAACCGTGACTTATTCACAGTTTTTGGGGGCAACGCTGTGCATAACTGGGTAGACAGCTCCGTAAGTCACTGAGCAGCATCGGTTTTTCCGCGGCGCTCCGTTTTCGTCTACTAAGCGCCCGACATGGTCCACCGCCGCGGACGGTAAAATTCGGCGAACAGACCGTGTCGGAGCAGGTGTTTGGCCACGCAGAACGAAGGATTCATTTTGACCCGCCACTGGCGGGACACACCGGCGGGTACGGAGGTCGTGTTCTGGCTGGCGACGGACGACGGCCCGCGCCAGCTTCGCCTGCGTCCGCAAGAATCCGTCGCATTCGTTCCCGCCGCGCAGCGCGAACACATCGAGCAAGCCCTGCGTCGCGATCCGTCGTCCGGGCGCATCGAGTTGCGCCCGCTCGAATTGCGCGACTTTCATCGCCGCCCCGTACTGGGGCTTTACAGCCGGCAATACCGCCAACTGACTCAGCTCGAAAAGCGCTTGAAGCAGACCGGCGTCGACGTCTACGAGGCGGACATCTTCCCGCCGGACCGCTACATGATGGAGCGTTTCATCACCGCACCTGTCTCGTTTAGTGGCCGGCCGAGCGGCGACGGGCGGCTGCTCGACTGCGACTTGAAGCCCGCACCGAACTATCGCCCGCAATTGCGCCTGGTCTCGCTCGATATCGAAACGAGTGCGCAAGGCGAACTCTATTCGATCGCGCTCGAAGGTTGCGGGCAACGCCAGGTCTACATGCTAGGCCCGGTCAACGGCGACGGCAGCCGGGTCGATTTCGCCCTCGACTACTGTGAAAGCCGCGCGCAGTTGCTCGAGCGATTGAACGAGTGGATGGCCCGGCACGATCCCGATGCGATCATCGGCTGGAACCTCGTGCAGTTCGATCTGCGGATCTTGCATGAGCACGCGCAGCGCTATGGCGTGCCGTTGCGCCTCGGCCGGGACGGCAGTGCGATGGAATGGCGCGAACACGGCCTGACGCAAGGACATTTTTTCGCCGGTGCCGCCGGCCGCTTGATTATCGACGGCATCGAGGCGCTGCGTTCGGCGACTTGGAGCTTCCCTTCGTTCAGCCTCGAATATGTGTCGCAAGCAGTGCTCGGCGAGGGCAAGGCCATCGACAACGCCTATCAGCGCATGGACGAGATCCAGCGCCGCTTCGATGAGGACAAGCCGGCGCTGGCCCGCTACAACCTCAAAGATTGCGAACTGGTGACGCGCATCTTCGCCAAGACCGAATTGCTCGCGTTCTTGCTCGAACGCGCGACGGTGACCGGCTTGCCCGCGGATCGCAGCGGCGGCTCAGTGGCCGCGTTCACGCATCGCTATATGCCGCTCATGCACCGCCTTGGCTATGTCGCCCCGAATCTCGGCGATGTGGCCGGCGCGCCGAGTCCGGGCGGCTTCGTCATGAATTCCCGGCCCGGGCTGTACGACTCGGTGCTCGTACTCGATTACAAGAGCCTCTATCCGTCGATCATCCGTACGTTCCGCATCGATCCCGTGGGACTGATCGAAGGCATGCGTCATCCTAGCCCCGCCGACTCGATTCCCGGCTTTCTCGGCGCACGCTTTTCGCGCACGCGGCATGGCTTGCCGTCCGTCGTCGCGCAGATCTGGGATGCGCGCGAGGCGGCCAAGCGCGACCGGAACAAGCCGCTGTCGCAAGCGTTGAAGATCATCATGAACTCGTTTTACGGCGTACTCGGCTCGACCGGATGCAGGTTTTTCGACCCGCGCTTGGCGTCGTCGATCACGATGCGCGGACACGAGATCATGCACAAGACACGCGAGCTGATCGAGGCGCAGGGATACGAGGTTATCTATGGGGACACCGATTCGACCTTCGTTTGGCTCAATCATGCGCGTACCGAGGAAGAGGCCGCGCGCATCGGAAGAGGACTGGTCGCGCATATCAACGACTGGTGGCGGCAGCACCTACGGGACCGTTTCGGAATCGAAAGTGCGTTGGAGTTGCAGTTCGAGCGGCACTATCGCCGGTTTTTCATGCCGACGATCCGCGGTACCGACGAGGGCAGCAAGAAGCGTTACGCTGGCCTGACAGTACATGAAGATGGGCGCGAGGAAGTCGTCTACAAGGGGCTGGAGACGGTCCGAACCGACTGGACTGCCCTCGCTCAGCGGTTTCAGCAAGAGCTTTACTTGCGCGTGTTCAAGCGAGAGCCCTATCAAGACTACGTGCGCGACTACGTACGCCGGACGTTGAGCGGGGAATTCGACGAACTGCTCGTTTATCGCAAGCGGCTGCGTCGTCCGCTTGCCGCCTACGAGCGCAACGTGCCGCCGCATGTGCGAGCGGCGCGTATGGCGGACGAATACAACCGGCGGCAAGGGCGGCCGCTGCAATATCAAAGAGGTGGCTGGATCAGCTACGTCATGACCGGCGCGGGGCCGGAGCCGCTCGAGGCGCGGCGATCGCCGCTCGACTACCAGCACTACGTCACGAACCAATTGCAACCGGTCGCCGACGCGATACTGCCTTTGCTGAACGATGATTTCGAAACGTTGACCAGCGGTCAGCAAACGTTGTTTTAAGATAGCTCGGGTTGGCTATCGCTGGTCTCTTGCTGGGATTCGTTTTACGCATGCGTGCAATGTGCGGCTAGGAGCTTGCCATGGCGGGGATGCTGTCCGGAATCGATCATTTCGTCATCGCGGTGCGCGATCTCGATGCCGCGCGCGAGAACTACGCACGCATGGGTTTTGCGCTCACACCGCGTGGACATCATACGGTTGGCTCCGAAAATCATTGCGCTATCTTCGGGAACGGATATTTGGAGTTGTTGGCACTAAGCCGCCCCAATCCTGTAACGGCGTATTTCTCGCGTTTTCTCGAGCAAGGCGACGGCGCGGCTGCCATGGTCGTCGCAACCGGCGATGCCCAAGCGCTATTCGAACAATGGCGCGCCGCCGGCTTGCCGGCCGAGGCACCGTTGAGCTTTTCCCGTCCCGTGTCCGGTTCCGGCGGCGATGCGCTCGCCCGTTTCCGAATCACGCAACTCGATGCGACCTATACTCCCGGCGGCCTCGTCTTCGCATGCGAGCATCTGACGCCGGAACTCGTCTATCGGCCGGAACAGTCGGTGCATCCCAACGGCACGATAGGGCTCGCGGCCGTGACGATTTCGATTCCCGCTGCGCAATTGAATGTAGCCGCGCACCGCTACGCGCGTGTGTTGTCATCGAGCGCTGCCGTGCTTGACGACACCGACCGTCTCATTCAATGCGGAGACGTAGAGGTGCGACTGGAAGCCATCGCATGCGACGGCGCGTCGCGCCGCTTGCCATGTATTGCAGGATTGACGTTGATGGTCGAATCGCTCGACTTGTTATCGAATACGTTGCGCGCCACCGGCATCGCCGCCGAACGCAGCGATGGCGCGCTCTCCATCGACAATGAGTTCGCCCATGGCATCACGCTGCGTTTTATCGAGTGTGATCCCGCACGATGCGGGGCGCCGCAGCCAAGCACGTTAGGGCCATCGAGCCGGCACCCCTTTTCCTGAGCTTGCAAGAAGCTGTCACACACATTTCATCTAAGCCATCGATACTCCGCGCAGATTCGAAAAAACGAATCCGCTCGGTGCCTCGCGCACGGACCGACAAAACGGAGGCTTGCGCGAGCAACGCCTCTTTTTTTCTCGATCCGATGCACGCGTGTGCAACGACGAGTCAATGCAGGTTCTTCCACGGGTGGAGCACGAGTTCAAACATGAAGAAGTCACTTTTCGCAGTGGTTGCGCTTAACGCTGTTTGCGCGGCAGCCCACGCTCAGGGAAGCGTGACGTTGTACGGTATCGTGGACGCCGGGTTGGGTTACACGAGCAATCAGGCCGTGGTCGCCACGGCCGGCAAGGCGGGCACGCCCGCCGTGCTGGTCGGCAAGTCGGCTTATAGCTTTGCGAGCGGCACATGGTCCGGAAGCCGCTGGGGCTTGAAGGGCAAGGAGGAATTGGGCGATGGCCTCGCGGCGATCTTCCAACTCGAAAACGGCTTCAATATCGGCAATGGTCAATTGGGTCAAGGCAGCCGCGAGTTCGGCCGCCAGGCATTCATGGGCCTGAAGAGCACGAAGTTCGGTACGGTGACGATGGGCCGCCAGTACGATCCGATCGTCGATTTCGTCGGCTCGATCGGACCGTCGAGCTTCTTGACGGGCATGGGTGCGCACCCGGGCGACCTTGACAATATCGATAACCAATCGCGCGAAAACAACTCGGTCAAATACACGAGCCCCTCGTTCGGCGGCCTGACGCTCGGCGCGTTGTACGGCTTCGGCAATCAAGCGGGCAGCGCGAAGAACCAGAGCACGTGGAGCTTGGGCGGCCAGTATGTGAACGGCCCCTTCGCTATCGGGGCGGCGTATCTGTTGGCAAACAACGCATACGGTCCGACGACCGGTTGGACCGGCGCTTACGACGGCACGTTCGCTTCGTCGATCAATCAAGGCTTTGCAAGTGCGCAGTACCAGCGCATCATCGCCGCGGCGAGCACGTACACCATCGGCTCCGTCACGCTCGGCGTGTCGTATAGCAACACGCAATTCAAGGCGAGCAGCGTCTCGCTTTTCCAAGGCAAGGAAACCTTCAACTCGGCCGGCCTGACGGCCTCGTGGCAAGCCACGCCCGCCCTGCGCGTCGCGGCGGGCTACGACTACACGGCCGGCAGCGCGGTGGCCGGGCAGTCGGGGCCGAAGTACAACCAGTTCAACCTGTCCTCTTACTACAGTCTGTCCAAGCGCACGGCGCTCTACGGCTTGGTCGGCTATCAAAAGGCCAGCGGCAAGACGCTCGACCAATACGGCAACGTCGTGAACGCGACGGCCTCGATCGGGGACGTCGCCAACGGCATCTCGTCGGCAGGCAATTCTCAAACGCTCGTGCGTCTCGGCGTGCGCCACACGTTCTAAGCAAGACGCTCAAAGCGCGGACGCGGCAACGATTTGCTGTGCCGCCTCGAACAGCAGCAGAACCAATGTGGTCGGGTCCGTCGCGGACCCTTTGTGCGGCGGCCGCGCGAATGCACGGCCGCTCTCTTTTGTGCCTTGCCTTGCTTTGCGTCGGCGTGTGCTGAAAGACGCGCAGTGCGGCAGACAGACTGATTTGAAGCCCTCTTCACAGGACCTCACGCGTGGCAACGCTGACATTTCACGCCGTGCATAAGGCGTACGCCGGACAACAACCGGTTTTACACAACATCCATATGAACGTAGCCGACGGCGAATTCATCGTGCTGGTGGGCCCGTCCGGTTGCGGCAAGTCCACGTTGCTGCGCATGGTGGCGGGGCTCGAAAGCGTGACCTCGGGCGAGATCCGCATCGGCCGCCGGGTCGTGAACCAACTGGAGCCGAAGGAACGCGATGTCGCGATGGTATTCCAGAACTATGCGCTGTATCCCCACATGACGGTCGAGCAGAACATCGCTTATGGTTTGAAGATTCGAGGCACGGCACCGCGGACGATTCGTGAGCGCGTGAACGCCGCCGCGGCCATGCTCGAACTGGAGCCGCTGCTTGGCCGCCGCCCACGCGAGCTTTCCGGCGGACAGCGGCAGCGCGTGGCAATGGGGCGGGCGATGGTGCGCGAGCCCGCGCTGTTTCTGTTCGATGAGCCGTTGTCCAACCTCGACGCGAAGCTGCGGGCTCAGATGCGCGTCGAGATCCGTAAGCTGCACGCGCGGCTCGGCACGACGAGCCTTTATGTGACGCACGACCAAGTCGAAGCGATGACGCTCGCGCAGCGCGTCGTCGTGCTCAACGGCGGAAAGATCGAACAGATCGGAACGCCGGCGGAAATTTACGAGCGTCCCGCCAGTACGTTCGTGGCGAGCTTCATGGGTGCGCCGGCGATGAACTTGCTTTCGGGCCGGGTCAGCGAAGATGGCCGACATTTCGTGGTCGCGAACGGGCCTAGGTTGTCGATCGAGGGACTGCGTACGGCGGGCGCCCCGTTGATCCCGAATCGCGATTACGTGCTCGGTGTTCGGCCGGAGCACATGCTGGTGGGCGAGCACGTGGCGCAGGTTGGGCTGCCGGTCGATATCTGCGAATTGCTCGGCGCGGACAATCTCGTGCACGGACGATGGGGAGAGCAGAGCGTCGTGGTGCGTTTGCCGCATCAAGCGCGTCCAAATGCGGGCGACTCGATCGCATTGACGATCCCGCCGTCACGCATGCATGTTTTCGATAAGGAGAGCGGTCGCCGGATCGGGTGATGCGGCCAGGGTAAACCTGCAAGCCGATCTAAGGCGCCTTGCTTTTCGCTGCGAATTGTCCTACGAATCTTGTGCAAGCTCTCGTCATTCGTGAGCTTGTAAAAATCAATAAATGACCACGAATTCGGGGGCCGTCATGAAGACAGCGCAGCGCCAAGCGCACCGTGGCACCGTCGTTGTGTTAATGGTTTGCGGTGCCTTGTCCGGGTGTTCCACTGATAAGCTCGCTGGTGCCAACGGCTTGCGGGACACTTGGAGTACCCAATTAGAACAGTACGGTATGTCCGCCGTATTTCCACCGCGTGCCGATATCCAAGTAGGCGATATCTATCTGACCTGCGGATCGACAACCGCGGAAAAGACCTTGTCCGATAGCGAAATTCAAAAGGCGCGACGGCGGGTTCCCAACGCGGTCTGGCTCGCATCGATCTCCGGAATGCTGGACGAAGCTCGGTGGCGATCAGCCGTTGACCTATCCCGGCGGACAGGTGACGGTGGTGACCGCGAACAGCGCGGGCATCAATATGAATCGCAAATTCGAAATTCCCGTTGTGATCGGTTACCGGGGATTTGCGATGGATGTCGACACATTCGATTTCATACGAAAACCGTCAGAGCAGGGTCCGAAGCCGGGTAAGGCGTCCACCGTCCACGTAGGCAATCACGCATACGCGCCATTGAGTAACCCGATTAGTTGGTACCAGCAGTAACGGGGGAGATATGCAACGAAGAAACCTTCTCGCCGTCGCGGCGCTGTGCGCGCTTGCATTTCTATCGAGCTGCATGAGCGCTCGCGCACCGCTTTCAGGGGTAGTACAGACAGAGGAATCCGGCTATCTAACCATGCCGCCCGGCGGGGTTCGACTCGTCAGCGAAACCGAATCGCAAACCATTTACACGTTCTTCTACGCCACAACGCGTCGGCCTCTAAATGCGGGGGAAGCTTCGACCGATGGTCCTTACTCGATTCAGCGAGACGACAAGCTTCACTTTGGCACCATCGACATGGTCGTACCGAAACATCATCAGCTAGGTTCAGTCGGGTCGGACTGGGGCACCGTCACGGGCACCGACCCCAAACTTGAGATCAGGGATTCCGATATCCATTCATATGCCGACGAGTCGGCTTTCCTAAGAGACGCCTCGCTTCGCCTTCGCGTAGCGACGGAGCCGGATAGCTTTGTCGTCTATATCCACGGATATAACAATTCGTTCAAGGAGTCCGCGACCAGGGCGGGACAGTTGGGAGTCGATCTGGGGATACCGTCCTACCACCTGTTTCTGTTCAACTGGCCGTCGGCTGCAAAACTCGTCCACGGATATTTCATGGATGAAGCAACGATCGATGCTAGCGAAGCTTATCTCGCCAAATATCTGAACTCGATTGCCGAGCTGGCCGGCTCGCGAAAAATACATGTCATCGCCCATAGCATGGGCAATCGGGCGATGCTGCGGGTTGCCGCTACGTTGAACGAGGTAACGTCCCATCGGCACATCCGCTTTGGTCAAGTCATACTCGCCGCGCCCGATGTCGACGTTCAAGTATTCAGCGAACTCGCACCGGCCTATGCGAGTGTGGCCGAACATACGACGGTCTACATGTCCCCTTACGACAAGGCTGTGCATGCATCGGAAGCCTTGCATGCCTATCCTCGCGTCGGATGCGGTAGTGTGCCGCTAGCCCCTGTCAAACAGTTCGACTATGTGGTGTCCTACCTCGACGTGGACTTCTTCGGCACGGGTCACGACTATTTCGCGAGCGCTGCACCTTTTCTTGCCGATACGAAGAGCCTGATTTATTACGGGGCCGCCAGCCACGCCATCGGAGATTGGAAGAAGAACGGAGACTATTGGATTGTCAAAGACCCTCAGCGGGGAGGTCCCCGACCGATCCTCGTCGATCAGTGGGGATGCGAGAAGCAACCCGCCGTGCAAGATGGCGGCGTGCTCTCCGGCACAGTAAAGCCGCCGCTAGCCGCGGATTTGCACTAGTCAAGAGGCGGATGTGACGCTCCGTTGACACGGGCGCGTCATGATCCGCCGCCACAATCGCTCCTTGTTTGTATTTTCGTCGAGTCTTCGCGCACTACGTTGCACGCGCGTGCAACGTCCGCGCCGCGTAATGCCTAGCTCATAACGAGGCATCATTAATCAGTGGGGATGGTTGATACTTATGGCTTCTTTGGGAAGGCGAACGAGCGTGTTCGCATGCTTGCGTACCGCGGCTGTCGCAGTCGGTCTAGCTGCCGTCTCGCACCTCGCCTCGGCGGCGGATCTAGTCATCGCGGGACGTGACGATATCTATGGACGTGCGCTGGCGCAAGCGGTCGATGGCTTCATCGCGCAGCACCCGGGCACCGAAATCGAACTGTTGAAGTTACCGAACGGCGATCTCTATCAGAAGCTCAAACTGTCGATGCGCGAGAAGACCGGCGCATACGATCTCGTCCTGATGGACGATACCTGGGCGCCCGAGTTTATCGGCAACGACTGGCTGGCGCAATTGCCGTCCAACTTGGCCGATGCGGACATGATCGACACCACTGTCGCGCTCGGCCGCGCGCCGTCGGGCGGGCTCTATGCACTGCCGATCGTCGGCAACGTCGAAATGTTCGCCTATCGCAAGGACCTGCTAGCCGCCCGGGGCCTTCAGCCGCCGCGCACGTGGGACGACGTGCTGAAAATCGCGCAGACGATCGGTGCCGCGAACAAAGGTACCTCGGGCGTGGTCTTCCGCGGGGCGAAGGGCAATCCCATCGTGACCGGCTTCCTGCCGATTCTTTGGGCCTACGGCGGAGACGTCGTCGACGCGGGCGGCAAGGTGACGATCGATTCGCCGCAGGCGCTGGCGGCGTTGAAGACGCTGCTTGCGCTCAAAGCATCGGCGCCGAAGGACGTCGATGTCTACGGCGCCGCCGAGGTGCGCGATGCGCTGCAACGCGGTACGGCCGCGCAATCGATCGAAGTCTGGCCGGCATGGATTCCCGCACTCGACGATCCGGCGCAATCGCGCGTGGTGGGTCAAGTCGCGCTGCAAGCGCCGCCGGGTCAAGTGAAGGGGCCCGCGCCGATGCTAGGCATCTGGCAAATGGGCGTGCCGAAAGATGCGCCTCACGCGAAACTGGCCATGCAGTTCCTCGCCTATCTGACGTCGCCGGCCGAGCAGACGCAACTCGCGAAGCTGGGCATTCCGCCCACGCGTAAGAGCGTGTTTGCGAACGCCGAGCTATTCAAACAATTCCGCTGGTATCCCGATCAGTTGAAGGCGCTCGAAGCGGGGCGCGCTCGCCCGCGCGTCAAGAACTGGCAGCAGGTCGAGGCGATCTTGGGTGAGTCGCTGCAGCTTGCGGTAACGGGGCAGATGGCCCCGGATGTCGCGCTGCGCAGCGCCTCGCAAAAGATCGCACAGGCGTTGCCTGTGGCGGCGAAGTAATCCGCCGGTTTGGCCGAACGACACGCCCCGATGAATTCGTCTCGCCGCTATTTGCCGCTGGTCATGCTGATGAGCCCCGCCGTGCTCGTGTTAGGCGTGCTTGCGCTGTATCCGCTCGTGCGTGTAATCGTCGATTCGTTTTGCGAGGTCGATTACGTGTCCGGGCACCGCGCATTCGCCGGTCTGGCGAATTACCGCACGGTTGTCTCGGACCGCGCGTTCGACGCGGGCTTTCTCCATACGCTGCATTTCATGGTAGCGGCGTCGTTAGCGGAAGTCTTGCTCGGCCTGGCGTTGGCGCTCGTCTTCGCCCGCTCGTTTCGCGGCCGCAAGATCGCGCTTCCGCTCGCGATCCTGCCGATGATGATCTCGACGCTCGTCTGCTCTTCGATTTGGCGCAGTTGGTTCAACTACCACGGCTTTCTGAACGCGCTGCTCGCCGTGTTTGGAATCGAAGGTGTGCCGTGGTTGTCGGACCCGCACATGGCGATTTGGTCTCTGATCGTCGTCGACGTGTGGCAATGGACGCCTGCCGCGTTTCTCGTGATTCTTGCCGGGTTGCAGTCGATTCCGCAGGAGCTTGTCGAGGCCGCGCGCACGGACGGCGCAAGCGAGTGGCAATGCTTGCGCGACATTACGCTGCCGCTCGTGGTCCCGCACCTCATGCTGGCCATGCTATTGCGTTCGATCGATACGTTCAAGCTGTTCGACAAGGTCTACGCGTTGACCGGCGGCGGTCCTGGAAACGCGACCGAGACGCTTTCAACCTACATCTACGACACCGGATTCCGGTTTTTCAACGTCGGGCCTGCCAGCGCCGCATCGGTTCTGATGCTTGCAGCATGCGCCGTGCTTGTCTCGGGTTACATATGGAAATCGGCCGCGAAACGGCAACGATGAGATCGCCTTCTCTGGACGTGCGCCAAGGTGGGCGAATCGCGCTCGGAAGTCGGGTTTCGGGTTTACTGAGGCTCTGCGCGCTTGCCTGCCTTTTGCTGCCGTGCGTGTGGATGATCGGCGCGGCGTTTATGCCGACGCTGGAGCGCCTCGATCATCCGCTCGCGCTTTGGCCGTCGTCGCCCACGCTCGCGCATTTCGTGTCGGTCTGGCACGGCGGAATCGGGCGGCCACTGCTGAATTCGGCGCTAGTCGGGCTCGGTGCGACGCTGCTCTCGCTTGCGATTGCTTTTCCCGCGTCGTATGCGCTCGTCCGTTTGCGCTTTCCCGCGCGCCTCGATCTAGTGTTTTTGATGTTTGTGCTGGCGCTGAAGCTGATGCCGCCGATTACGATCGCCGTACCGCTCTTCTCGCTGGCAAAGAGCCTGCATCTCCTGGACTCGAAGGCGGGGCTGATTCTCGTCTACCAAGTCTATACGCTGCCGATGGCGATATGGATGTTGCTGCCGTTCGTCGGCGAATTGCCGATCGAGTGCGAGGAGGCCGCCGGGATCGACGGCGCCACGCTCGCGCAGCGCCTATGGCATATCGTCCTGCCGCTTACCGCGCCCGGGCTCATCGCCGCCGGCATCTTCGTGTTCATCACGGCATGGAACGAGTTTTTGCTCGCGCTGCTGTTCGTTTCGTCGCCGAGTCGTTTCACGTTGCCGCTCGCGATCGCGGGCTATGTCACGGAAAACGGTGTCGATTGGGGAGACTTGATGAGTGCCGGGTTGATCGCCTCGGTGCCGACGCTCGTGCTCGCGAGTTATGTGCAGCGATATTTGCTGCGCGGCTTTAGCGGCGCATTGAAATGAACGTGGCATGAGCCCGTTCCGCCGGCTACTCGCGGCGACGCTACGCGCAACTTTTTCGCACGACGGCTTCGACCGGCACGATGCGCGTACGCGAATCGCCCGGGAACGTGCCGATCCGGTCGACGAGAAGATCGACGGCCGTGTTCGCGAGTGCCTGCGTGTCTTGGCGGATCGTCGTCAACTGATAGTTCGCATAGCTGGAAGCGGGGATATCGTCGAATCCGACCACAAATACGTCGCCGGGCACTTGCAAGCCGTAGCGATGACGGGCCGTATCGATCAAACCGAGTGCCAGCAGATCGGACGAACAAAACACGCCGTCGGGCCGTGGCGCCGCGGCGAAGATCGCATGCGCGGCGGCCACACCCGATTCGTAGTCGTCGGAGGCGCTGACGTGGACGCCCATAAAAACCGCATCGCCGGATCTGGAGCGCTTGATCGCGCGGCCGAATGCGGCGCCGCGCGCGCGTGCGCTGTAGCTCGTCTTCGCGGGGCCGACGAAGATCAATTGTTGCGCGCCCGCGCCGGTCAGCATCCGCACGGCATTCGAGGCTCCGCTGACGTTGTCGCTCAACACGACGTCCGCGCCGGGCAAATTGGCGGCGCGGTTGATCATGGTCACGGGGATGCGGGACTTCAGATACTGCCGGGCGAGCGCAACGGGCGGCGAGGCGGATGTCATGATCATGCCGGCGATCCGATAGCTCAGCAGCACTTCGAGGGAGTGCTGGATCTGACGCGGATCCTCTGCGTTCAAAACCAGCGGCGTGAGCGCGTGGCCGCTGAGCGAGGTAATGATGTGCGAAAGCAGTTTCGCGCGAAAAGGATTCTCGAATCCCGCGGTCACGACGCCGACCATGCTGCTGCGCTGCATGTTCATCTCGCGGGCGATCATGTTGACTTGATAGCCCAGCGCTTGAGCGGCCTTCATGACGCGTTCGCGCGTTTCCGGCGCGATGCTGGCCGTCGGCGAAAAGGCGCGCGATACGGCCGAGCGCGAGACGCCGGCTCGCAGCGCGACGTCCGACGAGGTGACCCAATGCTTTTGTGGTTTCTCTTTCATGCGCGATGAAGACGAGCCTGGAAGTTCGGGCCGTTGACCCGCTGCCGAGGAATCGGCGAGCGACATGATACGGCGCCGCGGACTTTAGTGCGGTGAGTATGCCGCTAAAACCTTTACCGAATATTAACGGTCGATCGATGGCCCGCGTTTGTCCTTCACTATCGTTTCTATGCAAGACTTTTTGACCGCATTGGCGGTTTCTCCAGCCGACTGGATGTCGTCGATAGCCGGCAATCGTAAGTTACATGCGCTATCGCTGCCCGGCAGCCACGACACCTGCGCTTACACGGTGGATGACGCGCTCGCGCGCACGCAAGACGCGACGCTCGAAGCGCAATTGAACAACGGCGTGCGCGTGCTCGATATTCGATGCCGTCATGAAAACGACACATTCTCCATTTACCACGCGGGCATTTCGCTTGGTATGAGCTTCGACAGTGTGCTCGATACCTGCAGGCGGTTTCTGGCCGCTCATCCGCGCGAGTGTATCGTGATGTCGATCAAGGAAGAATGGCAGGCGCGAGCGTGCAGCCGCGCGTTCGCGCAAACGTTCGAGCGTTATGTCGCACATGGCGCGAGCGTGCGCTGGCACCTTTCCTCGGAGGTGCCGACGCTCGACGCCGCACGCGGCTCGGTCGTGTTGCTGCGCCGCTTCGCGAGCGATCGGCCGCTCGGCATCGATCTGACCGCATGGCCGGAGAACTCGACTTTCACGATCGACGAAGCAAGTGCGCCGTTCGCGATCCAGGATGAGTTTCGCGTACCGGTCCGCGCATCGATCGACTACAAATGGCGTGCCATCGAGTCGATGCTCGACAGTGCGTGCGACGCAGCGGCCGCGCGGTGGGTACTGAATTTTTGCAGCGGCACGGGCATGAGCGCGTCGCCTCATTGGGTTGCCCATGGCGACGAGACGGTCGCGGGAATCCACGGTCGGCTCGAGCAGCGGCTCGCCGCACGCCGGCAAGCGTGCGGCACGGTCATGCTCGACTTTTGCGACTGGTCGGATTGGTCGCTGGTTCGCCGGCTAATCGCGTGTAATGCCGATCTCGCCGGTTAGCCGCCCACGTAACGAGCGGGCAGGGGCGGCGCATCGGCCGGGATCGAAACGAGCGCCGTGTTCAGCCACTGCTGCGGCGAGCCGTTCGACTGCGCGTAGGCGCCGACGTAAGGCATCATCCGGGTCGTCTGATAGACCTGCGGCGTCCAGCCCGCCGGCGCAAGGAAGACGGATGTCGCGCGCTTCTCGCTGTAGGGGGACGCGCCGAAAGTGGAAATGTTCCAGAGCGTCGCTTGATAGGTCGCGTAATCGGCATTGTGACGCGAACCGCCCGCTTGCCATCCTTCCAACTGAATGAACGTGTTGTACGCACCCGCGCCGGCGAGCGCATTGTTGACGGTACGCCCATAAAGGAACGAGAGAATCAGGCCGCAATTGGCCGGCGCGAAGTCGCTGCCGACGCTCAAGTAATACCGGCCTGTCGTGTTGACTACCGAAGCGTAGTGGGAATTGCCGATGTCGGCCGAGGTCGAGACGCCGCTCGCCCCCATGAAGTCGTCGAACGCTTGGACCGAGACGCCGGCGGGAATATCGCTCGTGGCGCTGATCGCCACCAAATGAGAGCCCGCGGCGAAGAGCGTGAGAAAGGCGGAGACGCTGTCGGCGATCCAATTGCCCGATGCATCGACGAAAGGAAATGCCCGGTATCCGCTCAGGTAGAACGCGGCGGGGCTCGTCCCCGCTTGATAGGCGATTTGCGGCACCCACATCGTGAGTGGGCCATTGCTGGCCGCATTCGTCACGTAACGTTTGAGCGCGTCGAGTAGTTGCGCGTCATCGCTCGGAACCACCGAGTTTCCGGAGCCGTTAATCCAGCGGCTCGTCCACTGCGCAACGAACGACGCCATCTGGTTGCCCGTGAAGTCCGCCGGTGGAACGAACCCGGCGGCGCCGGTGCTTTGATACGCCGACTGGATGACGTTCGCCGTGCGCACGTTGCCGCCGAACATGCTGTTCGCGAAGTCCTGGCAATTGTTCCAGGCGTTCGCGGCGAGCAGACCGAGCGGCACGACGAAGCCTCCTGCCGTTGCCGGGACGGCCCGATAGAGATTGACGTTCGCGGTCGCGGCGTGGCCCGAGTAGGTCGCGGCGTCGGTGCCCGCGATATAGCCGGAGGATGGCGACACACCGACTGTCGTCGCGCCCGAACCGAACGGGTGGACATACGAGACGGCGAATGCGGCGGCGCCGCCCGACAAGCTAAACGAACCCGTGCAATCGGACGCGTTGCTCGAAGCGCTCACGGTGATGCTTTGGCCCGGCGCGGCCAGCGACGCTGACGATTGCGGCGTCGACCCGCTTTGGCTCGACGCATTGCCGAACGCGAGCGTCAAATCGGGGATGCGATTGGCGAGGTTGATCGTCATCGAACGCCCGAATACACCGAGGCTGGTGGCCATCGCGGTTCGAGCGCGCGCACCGGAGGCCGAAGCCACGGTATCCGTCGCACCGCCGCCGCACGCGGAAAGCGCGCCGACGACGGGGGAGAGCGCGAGTGCGGCGCTGCCTTTGAGGAACGTTCTGCGATTGCCAGTTGACGGCTGTTTCCTTGACGTGCGTGCCATGGGGATCCCTATCGTTCGTTTCGGTTGAGATTCGATCGAATTCGGTTGAATTCAGTTGAAACACGGCGGCGCGTTGCATACGTGTGCAACGATGCATGGTTTATCAGTGCTGCCGCGGCAATACAACCGTCTTTATGAACGGGTTTTGTTAAGGGAGTGCGACATAGCACGGGAACGAAAAAGCGCACCGATCCCAGGCGGGAATCGGTGCGCTCGTGATAGCGGACGACGGCGGCGATTTACTTCGCGACAGGCATCGAGAACTCGGCGCCTTTTTCGGTGCTTTCCGGCCAGCGCTGCATGATCGACTTCTGCTTCGTATAGAAGCGTACGCCTTCCTCGCCGTACGCGTGCATGTCGCCGAACAAGCTCCGCTTCCACCCGCCGAAGCCGTGCCAGGCCATCGGCACGGGAATGGGGACGTTGATGCCGACCATCCCCACTTCGATTTGCCGGCCGAACTCGCGCGCCACGTTGCCATCGCGCGTGAAGCATGCCACGCCGTTGCCGAATTCGTGGTCGTTGATCAGTTGGACTGCTTCGGCGAAATCCTTCACGCGCACGCAGGCCAACACGGGCCCGAAAATCTCTTCGCGATAGATGCGCATCTCGGGGGTGACGTGGTCGAACAGCGTCCCGCCCGTGAAAAAGCCGTTCTCATGGCCCGGTACCTTCAGGCCGCGGCCGTCTACGACGAGCGTCGCCCCTTCCTCGATGCCCGTGGCGATGTAGCCTTCGATGCGTTCGAGCGCCTGCCGCGTGACGATCGGGCCCATCTCGGCATCGGGCTCCATGCCGTTTTTCACGACGAGTTGGCGTGCTCGCTCGGCGAGACGCGGCATGATCTTATCGGCCACGTCGCCCACGAGCACGGCAACCGAGATCGCCATGCAGCGTTCGCCCGCCGAGCCGTATCCGGCGCCGATCAGCGCGTCGATCGTTTGATCGAGATCGGCGTCGGGCATGACGACCATATGGTTCTTTGCACCGCCCAGCGCCTGGACGCGCTTGCCATGCTTCGCACCCGTTTCGTAGATGTAGTTGGCGATCGGCGTGGAACCGACGAAGCTGACGGCCTTCACGTCGCGATGCTCGAGCAGGGCGTCCACGACGACCTTGTCGCCTTGCACGACGTTGAACACGCCGTCGGGCAGCCCGGCTTCCTTGAGTAGACGAGCCATGAAGAGCGATGCCGAAGGGTCGCGCTCGCTCGGCTTGAGCACGAACGTGCAGCCGGCCGCCAATGCCACGGGGAACATCCAGCACGGCACCATGCAGGGGAAATTGAACGGCGTGATGCCGGCGACGACGCCGAGCGGCTGACGCACGGTCCAATTGTCCATGCCGCGCGAGACTTGTTCCGTGTAGTCGCCCTTGAGCAGTTGCGGGATGCCGGCCGAGAATTCGATGACGTCGATCCCGCGCGCCACTTCACCTTGCGCGTCGGAGAACACCTTGCCGTGCTCCGCGACGATGATCGCCGCGAGTTCGTCCTTGCGCTGGTTCATCAACTCCAGGAAGCGCAGCATGATGCGCGCGCGCCGGATCGGCGGCGTGTCGCGCCATTCCGGGAAAGCCGCTTTCGCGCTGGCCACGGCCGCATTGACGTCGGCCACTTCGCCAAGTACGAGGCGGCGCGCGATGGCGCCTGTCGCGGGATTGAAGACGGGCTGCGTGCGGTCGCCGGCGCCGCGTACGGTCCCGCCGCCAATGAAGTGGATCACGTCTGCTGAATCGGTATAGGGTTGCATGCCGTCTCCTGGCGAGTTAGTTCATACAGTGCAGTGTAAGAACCGAAAGACGGTATGCAAAGCACCCGGCGCTGAATTGATTGTTTTTTATAGCGAACAATCGTTATGATGTAGCGGTTAAATATGCCCGGTCACGGTTCTTTGCTCGGTCCGGGGCATGCGAGCCTTGGGAATCGAACGGATGGACACCGAAAAAGTCGAAGCGCTTTGGACGCATCTGCACTGGTTGAACGTGCTGGCCGCGCAAGGCACGTTTACGGCCGCGGCCGCGCGCCTCGGCGTAAGCAAGGCGGCGGTGAGCCAGCGCATCGCGGAGCTCGAGCGGGCGGCCGGCGTGGTGCTGGTGCAGCGCACCACGCGCAGCGTGCGCTTCACCGAAGCGGGTACACGGTTGGTGGATGAAACCCGTCAGGACTTCGAGCGCATCGCAGCCAGTTTCGCCAGCGTGCGGGAGCTGGCCGATGTCGTGCGCGGGACCGTGCGCGTGACGGCGCCGGTCGCATTCGCGCGCCAGCAACTCGTACCGCGCCTTGCCGAGTTCTCGCGCGCGTATCCGGAAGTGCGGGTGCAACTGGAACTGTCGGATCGTTTGAGCTCGATTGCCAGCGAGGGCTTCGATCTCGCTATCCGGCATAGCGCGCAGGTGCCCGATACGCACGTGGCATGGAAGCTCTGCGATACGCGGTCGGTGATCGTCGCAACGCGAACATATCTTGAGCAGCGCGGCGTGCCGCGGGCGCCCGACGATCTCGCCGTCCACGACTGTCTTTACTATCCGCGCCCGGTCGGCTCCGGCGTATGGTCCTTCGAGAGAATCGGCAGACGCGCCGCGAGCGCACGCGTGAACGTTACCGTCAACGGACCGCTCTCGGCCAACAATAGCGAAGCGTTGCGCGACGCCGCGCTCGAGCACCTCGGCATTGCGCTGTTGCCCGACTTCACCGCGCAGTCGGCATTGCAATCGGGCAAGCTCGTAGTCCTATTGGAAAACTGGCGTCCGGTCGGCGCATTCGCGTCGCAACTGCATGTATTGCGCCCCTACGGCGTGCAAGTGGCTCGCTCGGTGAAGTGTTTTATCGATTTCTTGCGGCAGACGTTCAAAGACGGTTTTCCGCTAGGTTAGCGCTGGAGCGTCGCCTCGCCGTGGGGCAAGCGCCTTCAAAACTTATGTTTGATCCCGGCGCCTAGTGCCCATGGCGCGTAACCGGGCGCGACCGAATCGTTCGCAAAGACCCCGACGCCGACGGTCCCGTCGCGATTGTTGTGGTAGTAGAGCGCGTCGGCAAAAAGGGTCGTTCGGCGCGATAGATGATAGGCGTAGTTCAGCGAATAGCTTTGAGTGACCCGGTCGCCCCGTTGACTGACGTGTGCGGTACCGACGTTGATGTCATAGGCCCCCAAGGGAATGCCTGCATTGATCTGCCAAGACGAGGCGAACCAATTATCTCCGGTGCGGTGGGCGTGAATATAGTTGCCGCCTATTTCGATGCCGCGCCACCCTTTGTAAGCGAGGCTGACGAGTTCGGTTTTCCAACTGGACGATAGGGAGGTTTTACTATCCGCGTAGTAGCCGTAGTCGTTATAGGCCACGTTGAACTTGAACGGCCCGACGGCGTAGCGAATTCGTGTCCCGATCTGACGGCCCGCTAGCGATTGAAAACCGGCGACGTTCGAAAACCCGTAGGCAACATCGGCGCTGAACCCTCGCCAATGCGGCGTGGAATAGTAGACGCCGTTCGAGAAGTAGTCGGTGTAAGTGTCGTAGCCGAGCACGGTGTCGTATTGAAGCTTGATGGCCGCAAGGCTCGAATCGCTGAAATCGAGGTTGCGGTCGGAATCCACATAAGCCCAATAATCGGGCTTGTGCATGCGGCCGAGTTCGAGCCGCCCGAACGCCGGGTTCGCTAGGCCGACATAGGATCCCTTGCTCCATTCGAGGCCGCCCGACGGTCCCTTGCCGCTTAATAGCTTGAACCCTTGCTCCAAAAAGAAGAACGCGACGGTGCCGCCGCCGAGCGATTCGGTACCTCGCAGCCCCCAATACGAAGTGCCGTTCCACATCTCGCGATTTTTCTGGCCGGCATCGGAATTGCCGAGCATGAAGCCCGTTTCGACTTTGCCGTAGAGCAGTAGCGAAGAGATATCGGGCACGTGCTTGGCCGTATTGTTGAAGCTTCCGATGTCCGGATCTTGAGCGGTCGTCGAGGCGTAATCGGCAGAGTCTCGCGGGGGGGCGCAATGGGCGGTATGCGCGAGCAGACCCGCGGCGCCTGCTGCCAGCAGGCGCCGTCCAGTCGTCTTCATGCAATGTCTCCTAGAGGATGGCTTTTTTTATGCGCGGCGCTGCAAGCGCCGCCATGCGTTACTCGTGTTGGGCGAGGCAATCGGGTGACAACGACTGGCGGGCGATGCTGACGAACCGGTCGAGCCGGCAAGCGGTGCCTTCGGCGGCATCACCGCAACCGGGAAGCGCCAGAGGCAGCCGGGAAGGCGGCGCGGCGAGCGTGAGGGTTTTCATCTCGCGCAATTGATCGAGCGACTGATAAACGAGTTCGACGCTCACGAAATCGCTATGGCTGGCCTTGTCTCGCCACAAGGAGAAGACGAGCGCGCCGCCGGGAGGCGTGTCGTCGGGCTGATCGGGCAACGTCCAGTCGAGCCCGAGCATGCCCGCGAGATTGGCCAAGTTCGTATCGTGCGCGGCGAGCAGGTAGACACGGTTGCCGGCCGGCGCGTGCGTCGCGAACGCCGGGGTACCCGTCGCGGCCTGGGTGAGGGCGCCAAGGATGTCGGCCATCAACGGCGTGCCTTTGCGCGACGCAAGATAGGGCGTTTTCGCCATCAGATCGAACTGAGCATTGTGCGCCGCGAGTAGCCGCGCCCAATCTTCCCCGCTGTGAATGGTGCCCCACCCGACTTCGCCGGGCGCCATCCCTTGGGCGTATTCGAGCAAGAACACCTCGGAGACCGTCGACGCAATGCCGAGCGGCCCGTCGAGGCGACTATGCCGGCCCGTCGCGTCGATTTGCACGCGATTGACCAGGCTGGGCAGACGGCAATTCGTTGCCTGCTGATCGCGCTGACAATAGGGGCTCGATTGAAACTGGAGCGTGTCGTCCATCCGCTCCAGCGACGCGCGATAACGGTCGGCAATGGCGTCTAGCCCTCGACCATCGAACCTGGCGTCGATCGCCGCGCGTGCCGTGGCCGGGTCGAGCTTGCATTGTCCCGACTCCGTCGCATGAAAGAGCGGATCATCCGCATCGAGCTCCGGCTCGTGAGCCGCGTGCAGATTGCAGTGCGGCGCGATCGCATCGACCAAGGCATCGCCGGTTAGACGGGTGCGCTGATCGACGTCGGCCCAAGCAGAGACTTCGTTCGGTGCCGGGCAGGCGTGTTCCGGCAATACCCGCTCTTGCTTCAGCCACGCGCCGTAGTAATCGCCCATTAGGCCGATCAAGTGCGCACCCCGCGCGGTCAACTCGCCCGGCTTCACCGGCCAGGCGGGCCAAGGCTTGCGCGTCAACATCTCCAATGGCGGTTTGGTCTTCGTGGGCGAGCGCACGCCGTGACGGCTGACGATGACGACCGATTCGAGCTGCCATGCCGGCCTCGCGGCGGCGTTCCCGTTGGGCGCTCGCACCGTATCGGCATATGTCGCGGCCGGCGCCGCTGCTAGCGCTGCGGCGAGAGCCAGCCCGCCTAGCAAGCCTACCGTCGACGAGCTGCTCCGCAGTGGATTCGTCATTCTTTTTTGCACTCGATTGCAATTTAGTCTAAACATAATGGGCGATCAGAAACGTACCGTCATGCCGACGATGACGGCCACCTGGTTGCTGGTCGACGATGGAGTGGAGTTTTGTGAATCTCCGGCGAGCGCGGCGGCATCGATGATTTGCGCCGCACCCTTTGCCCCGAGTGTCTGGCCGTTCGCATGCGTATAGGCTTGCAATGCGTACAGCGTCGTTCGCTTGGAAAGGTTGTATGCCTCTTTCAGCGAGACCTGATGATAGCGCGCGGCCGAGCGGATCCCGTTTGCTTTGGATGCCAGCGTGTACGAATATCCGGCGCCGAGCGAGAAGGCGGGCGTGAAGTTGTAGGAAGCCAGTCCGCTATAGGTATTGAAAATCGCCGTGTCTTTGAAGAGGGAGCGCCCGCCCGGCGCGTACCTGACGTTCGAATAGTTGAGGCCGAGCACGAGATCGCCGATCGTGTAGTTTCCCGCAACGGCGAAATGTTGGATGCTGCGGGCCGAGACGTATCCGGCATTGACGGCAGAAGTGGGAATGCTAGCGGTGGATGCGCTGTCGAAGCCGCTCGCGAGTTCGGTGTTGTACATCTTCAGGTAGCCCGCGGCGATGCCGATGGGACCTGCCGCATAGCGCACCGCGGCGCTGAGCGACTGACCGCGCTCGATGCTGCCCGCGATACCGCCGACGCCGTATTGGGCCGAAGCCGTCACCCCGGCAATCGTCGGCGAAACATACGAAACCGAGTTGTTGATGCGAAAACTGCTGTCGAGTCCATCGATGTCGCCGGGATGCGCTCCGGTCGCGCCCGTCAACCAGTTGCTACCGGTATAGGGGCCTAGGAACAGGTAATACGGAGTGTATTGACGTCCAAGCGTAAGCTGGCCGGCTCGGTCGCTCTTGAGCCCGACGAATGCTTGGCGGTTGAACAGCAACCCCGACGTGGAGTTGGCGCCCGTATTCATGTCGAAGCCCGCTTCGAGTTGGAATAGTGCCTTCAGGCCCCCGCCCAAATCCTCCGTGCCTAGCAAACCGAACTTGGAGGTGGAGAGATTGCCGGCTCGCAGGTAGGTGCGCGATGCCCCGAGCGAGTTGTTGACGTACGCGATCCCGTCGTCGGCGACGCCGTAGAGGGTGACCGCGCTTTGCGCGAGCGCGGCGTGGGCGCCCAGTGCGAAAAGGCTGGGGATGAGCCAGCGTAGGGCTGGTTGCGCGCCATGAATGCGCGCGGGGTGAGGCATCGACATGTAAACGTCTCCGATCGTTATGAATCGCGGCGCTCGAGGCCGCGTTTGCCGCCGCCCGCTCGAGCGACGGTTTCGAGGTGCACTCGCATTTCTGATTGCACACGAGTGCAATATTCGAGCAAGTCCGAGAGGCTTTCAACCCGTCAAGCCGCCGTTGGGATCGGCAATTACCCGAATTCGCGGGTAAACACGGGCCTCGCGCTCCCCTTGACCGGCATCGAGAAATGAACACGAGTGCGAGGCGCATGTCTTTTGATAAGCTATCGCCCACGACCACAGGCAGCGCCACGAAGGTGCGCGAGGACATGAGCGAGAAGGACAAGGATAAAAGCTGGGCGACGGCCGAGGACGTGGCCCGTCTGGCGGGGGTGTCGAGATCGGCCGTTTCGCGCGCTTTCACGCCGGGCGCGAGCGTATCGAGCAAGACGCGCGAGCGGATCATGAAAGCGGCGGAGGAACTGGGCTACCAGGTCGATTACAACGCGCGCAACATGATCCAAGGCCGAAGCAGTTTCGTCGGCGTGGTGACGTCGGGTCTGGACAATCCGTTTCGTGTGAAGCTTCTGGCGCCGATCGCGCATTACCTCGGCGAACATGGGTTCTTGCCGATTCTCATGAACGCCGACGACAGCGATCAAATCGCGCATTCGCTGCAAATCCTGCTGAGCTATCGCATTGCCGGCGTCATCATGACTTCGGGGGCGCCGCCGCTTGCGCTGGCGCGCGAGTATCTGAATCGACGCGTGCCCGTGGCGATGGTGAATCGCGCGGCCGAACTGGACGGCGCCGATGTCGTCAATAGCGACAACGAGGGTGGAGGACGCTTCGCGGCGCAGCGGCTCGTCGATTCGGGCGCGAAGCGATTCGCTTTCGTCGGGCCGCATTTGTCGAATTTCAGCGGCAAATCGCGTTGCGATGCCTTCGTCTCCGCGCTCAAGGCGTTGCCCGGCAAGCGCGGAGAGACGGAGATCTGCAATACGCCCAACGACAGCTACGAGAGCGGTCAGCAGGCGGCCAATCAGTTGTTGAACCGGGCGCGCGGAGTGCCCGACGGCGTCTTCTGCGCAACCGACATGATCGCGCTCGGTTTCATGGATGCCGCGCGCCACCGGTTCGGCCGGCGCGTGCCCGAAGACTTACGCGTGGTCGGCTTCGACGATATCCCGCACGCGGCGCTGGACAGCTATCGCTTGACCACGGTCGCCCAGAACGTCCAGGAACTCGCGCGCCAGACCGTGCAAGTGCTCGTCGAACGCATGGCCGACTTCCATATGCCCGCGCGGATGCGCGCGGTACCCGTCGCGTTGATCGAGCGAGACAGCGCGGGCGTATTGTCGGGGTAAGCCCCTACGTTTTTTTCGGTTTTCCCACCCGATTCGGTTCGAGCCGCTGTTGAACCCGGTCTCACTTGGTGTTAAATTGCACTCGTGTGCAAAACGACTTCGACGATATGCGGAGCCGAGCACGCAGGGCAGCCCGGTCCGGCCGGGTGGTCGCTGTCCGTTAGGGACATGGCGGCCGCGCCACTCAAATAAATGGAGACAATCGGATGAAACCGCTCTTGCGACGCTGCGTCGCCGTGCTTTTCGCTTGTGGAACGATCTCGGCCGCGCATGCGGCGGGGAAGCTGAACGTGTTGTGTTCCGCCGACTTGGAATGGTGTCAATTGATGAAGACGCGTTTCGAGAAGGAAAGCGGGATCGACGTGTCGATGATCCGCAAGAGCGCCGGTGAAAGCTTCGCGCAGATTCAAGCGCAGGCGAAGAATCCGCAGGTGGACGTGTGGTGGGCAGGCTCGGGCGACGCGCATCTGCAAGCGGCCTTCGAAAATCTCACGCAGCCGTATCAGTCGCCCGAACTGCCGCATCTGCAACCGTGGGCGCAGTCGTTCGCGAAGGTTGCGCAGTATCGTTCGGTCGGCATCTATCAGGGCGTGCTGGGTATCGGCTATAACGAAACGGAACTGAAGGGGCGCAAGTTGCCCGTACCGAAATGCTGGAAGGATTTGCTCAATCCCGCCTACAAGGGGGAGATTCAGATCGCCAATCCGAATTCGTCGGGCACGTCGTATGTCGCGCTCGCGACGCTCGTCCAATTGTTCGGCGAGGACGACGCCTTCAAGTATCTGCGCGCGTTGAACGCGAACATCAGTCAGTACACCGATACGGGCGTCGCACCGGGCGAGGCCGCATCGCGCGGAGAATCGACGGTCGCGATCGAGTTCATGCACGATTTGATCAAACAGAAAGCGGCGGGTTTTCCGATCGCCGTGGGACCGGCGTGCGAAGGGACCGGCTATGAGATCGGCGGGATGAGTATCGTGGCCGGCGCCAAGAATCCGCAGGAAGCGAAGCGCTTCTACGATTTCGCGCTGCGCGCCGACACCCAAAGCGCCGGGATCGAGGCGAAGGCCTATCAGATTCCCTCGAACGTCGCGGCGAAGATTCCGCCGCAGGCGCCGAACCTCGCATCGATCAAGCTTATCGATTACGACTTCGCCAAGTACGGCTCGCCGCAGGTACGCAAGCATTTGCTGCAGCGTTGGACGGCGGAAATCTATTCTCACGGCAATTGATTGGCGAAGATGAAAAAGATCTTGTCGATGTGGCTCGCGGCGGGCGCATTCGCGCTGGCGGCACTGCCGTGGTACCAGCAGGACGGCGGCGTGTTCGCGCTGCATTGGTTATCGCCCGCGGTTTACGGCACGCGCGCGGGAGCGCCTGCTTTGTTGCAGGCTTGGCGCTGGGGGCTAATACCCGTAACGGCCATGTTTGCGATTCTGGCGCTGCTTGCACTCTCTCTGGTTTGCGTGACCGCGCGGCGGCGGCTCGGCTTGCTTTGGGCCGCGCTGGGCGCGGCCGGACTCGCCGCGCTCGCGTGGGCGGCGTGGGGACCGGGGATGAACCTTCCGACCGGGCTCGGCGCGGGGGCACTCGCGGCGGCGGCGGTATTCATCGTCGCGACGACGAGCGGGACTGCTTTAATGGGCGCATGCCGAGGCGATCTGTTCGTGACTGGCGCCATCGGTATCGTCGTCGCGCTGATCGGCATTTTCGTGTTCTGGCCGGTCGGCAATATCTTGCTCGATGCTTTTCGTGACATGAACGGCGCTTTCTCGCTCGCCGCCGTCGCGCCGCGCATTGCGTCGCGCAGCGTCTGGGGGCTCGGTTGCCTCTTCGGGGGGCGCAGTTGCGGTGTGGCGTGGAATACGGCGGTGCTGGCGTTTGCGAGCGCGAGCGGTGCCGTGGCGCTCGGGGCGGTGTTTGCGCTGCTCGCGACGCGGACACGCTCGCGTGGCGTCAAGTTGCTGCGCAGCCTCGCGGTGCTGCCGATCATTACGCCTCCGTTCGTGCTCGGGCTTGCGCTGATCTTGCTGCTTGGACGTAATGGCGTGCTGACGCTTTTCGTCGCGAACCTCCTCGGCGTGGCACCGGGCCGGTGGCTCTACGGTATGACAGGCGTGTGGCTCTCGCAACTGCTCGCGTTCGCGCCGATCGCTTTCATGACGCTGATCGGCGTCGTCGAGGGCGTGGGGCCGTCGCTCGAGGAAGCGTCGCAAACGCTCGGCGCATCGCGCTGGCAGACCTTCGTGACCGTGTCGCTGCCGCTGATGCGCCCCGGTCTCGCGAATGCGTTTCTGCTGTGCTTCATCGAGAGCATGGCCGACTTCGGTAATCCGATCGTGCTCGGCGGCAATTTCCACGTGCTCTCGACGGAGATCTATTTTTCGGTGGTGGGCGCGCAGAACGATCCCGGTCGCGCGGCGGGGCTCGGGCTCGTCCTGCTCGCCTTCGCTCTCGGCGCGTTTCTCTTGCAGAATCTTTGGCTTGGCCGCAAGTCGTATGTGACCGTATCGGGCAAGGCTGATAGCGGCGCCCACGCGGCGCTCGATCCGCGCTTGCAAGCGGGTTTGTGGTGCGTGGCCGCGCCGTGGTTCGTGTTTACCGTCGTCGTGTACGCGATGATGCTGCTGGGTGGGTTCATCAAGGTATGGGGCGTGGACAATAGCCTCACCTTCGCGCATTACCTCGACGCTTTCGCCGTGACGAGCCATGCCGGCGGGTTGCATTGGCAGGGCCAGGCGTGGCCGTCCTTTTTCACGACGATCGCGATCGCGGCGATCGCCACGCCGCTGACCTCGCTCGTGGGCATGCTCGCCGCTTGGCTGCTGATTCGGCAACGTTTCGCGGGCAAGCGCCTCTTCGAATTCGGCACGCTGCTGAGCTTCGCGATTCCCGGTACCGTGATCGGCATTGCTTATTTGCTGACGTTCAACGCGGGACCGATCGAGCTCACGGGGACCGGCGCGATTCTGGTGCTGTGCTTCGTGTTCCGCAACATGCCGATGGGGCTGCGCAGCGGCATCGCCGCCATGCGCCAGCTCGACGCGAGCCTCGACGAAGCCTCGATCATGCTGCGCGCGAGCAGCTTTACCACCATCCGGCGCGTGATCTTGCCGTTGTTGCGGCCCGCGCTCGCATCGGCACTCGTCTATAGCTTCGTGCGCTCGATTACGTCGGTCAGCGCGGTGATTTTCCTCGTGAGCGCCAATTACGACATGGCCACGTCCTACATCATCGGGCTCGTGTCGAACGGCAACTACGGCACGGCGATCGCCTATGCGAGCGTGCTCGTCGTGGTCATGCTCATGATGATTCTTCTGGTGCAGCGTTTCGTCGGCGTGCGGCGGCTGCGGGCCCAGACACGTGTACAAGCCGCGGGCAAGCGCCCCGCGGTGTTGAAGGAGAAAGCGGCATGAACAACGGGCAACAACGAGGTGCGCTCGCCTTCGAGCGAGTCACGAAGCGCTACGGCAAGAGCATCGCCGTCGACGACATCACGTTCGCCATCGAACCCAAGACCATGGTCACGCTGCTCGGGCCGAGCGGTTGCGGCAAGACGACGACGTTGCGCATGATCGCGGGCCTCGAGCGCGTCGACGAAGGGCGTATTCGGATCGGCGGGCGAGACGTGACCGAGCTGTCGGCGGCGGAGCGCGACGTGAGTATGGTCTTCCAGTCTTATGCGTTGTTTCCGCATATGAGCGTGCTGGAGAACGTCGCCTATGGACTTACGGTGGCGCGCGTGCCGAAGAAGCAGGCGCATGAGCGTGCGCACGACGCGCTCGCGCTCGTCGGTTTGGCGGAACAGGCCGCGCGCTCGCCGAGCGAGCTATCGGGCGGACAGCAGCAACGCGTGGCGGTCGCGCGCGCGCTCGTGCTGCAACCGGAAATCCTGCTGCTCGACGAACCGTTGTCGAACTTGGACGCGAAGATGCGAACCCGCGTGCGCGACGAAATCCGCGACTTGCAGGTGAAACTCGGGCTCACGGCGGTCTATGTGACGCACGACCAGGAAGAAGCGCTCGCCATCTCGGACCAGATTGTCGTCATGAATCGCAAGAAGATCGCGCAGCAAGGTACGCCGCGCGAGATCTTCGAGGCCCCCGCGGACGAGTTCGTGGCCGACTTCATCGGCAATGCCAACGTCGTCGACGGCGAGATCCGCGTGGCCGACGGCAAGACGGCTCGTTGCGCCGTGAGCGGGGCGCAGATCGATCTGCCCTACGGGGGCACGCGTACCGGCGCGGTGCGCATTGCCATGCGTCCCGAGGCGATCGAGCTTGCGCCGTGCGAGACCGGCAGCTTGGTCACGGGCGAAGTCAGCCGGGCCATCTATCTCGGCAGGGAAATGCAATACACCGTTCAAACCCAACTTGGAGAGCTATTCGTGGTGTGTCATCGACTCGATCAAACTTTTCCGCGCGGCGCGCAGGTCGCGTTGCGGTTCAAGGCGCACGGCGCGGCTATCGTCGGAGCGCACGCATGAGCGAGGTGACAGCCGTCGCGGGCGAGCAAATCGATATCGACCAACGCTATGCGCTCGCATGCCGGATCGCGCGCGAGGCGGGGCGGCGCGCGATGTCTATGTGGCGCAAGCGGGACACGCTGACGATCGAACATAAGGGACTGCAGGATGTCGTCAGCGTGGCCGACCGGGAGGTGGAGCAGCTCGTGCGCGCCGCCGTGAGCGAGGCCTTTCCCGGCGATGCGTTCCTGGGCGAGGAAACGGCGAGCGAAGTGGGCGAGGGGATTGCGCACGAGCGCGTGGTCTGGGTGGTCGATCCGATCGACGGCACCAGTTGCTTTCTGAACGGCATGCATGCTTGGTGCGTGTCGATCGGCGTGCTCATCGACGGCGAGCCCGCGATCGGCGCCGTCTACGATCCGAATAGCGACGAGTTGTTCCACGCGGCGCGAGGCCGTGGCGCCTGGGTGAATGCGGCGCGCATGCGTGCAAGCGATGCGCGCTCGGTGCGCGACGGCGTGCTCGGCGTGGGGTTCTCGCACCGCGTGAAAACCGACGCCTTCGTTCCGTTTCTCGAACGGCTCTTGACGCAAGGCGGCATGTTCGTTCGAAACGGCTCCGGCGCGTTGATGATCGCCTATGTAGCGGCCGGCCGGCTGATCGGCTATTACGAGCCGCACATCAATTCATGGGATTGCCTGGCGGGTCTCGTGCTCGTGCGCGAGGCCGGCGGCACCGTCAACGACTTTCTGGCAGAGCGCGGTCTGCTGCGCGGCAATCCCGTGATCGCCGCCAGCGAGGGCTTCTATTCGGATCTGGTCGGTTTGATCGAAGGGACCACTCGCGCGGGGTGAGTTCCACGATCGCCGCAACGCACGCCTCGCTTGCCTATCGTCCCTGCGTTTCGAGGCAAGCCGTGCGGCCCGATTGCCGCGCGCGCCTCTCGGCGCCGCGTTGCGCGGCCCCGGCCATGGCCCAGACGCCTAGGCCGCCCAATGCGAGCAGGGCGCCGACCCATCCCGGCGAGGTCCAGCCGAACCCACCTGCTATTGCCAGGCCGCCGAGAAACGGCCCCAGCGCATTGGCCGTATTGAACGCCGAGTGATTGAGCGCGGCCGCGAGCCCCTGTGCGTCTTCGGCCACGTCCATCAAGCGCGTCTGCAAGACGGTGCCGAGCGCGCCGCCTACGCCGATCAAGAAAACGTCGATGGTGATCGTCCAGACGTTCGGAGCAGCCAGCGGAAAGACGAGCAGCGTCAATGCGCTCCAGACCAGCAGCAGCCCCGCCGTGCGCATCACGGCGCGGTCCGCGAACGTCGGCACGATGAGATTGCCGACGGTCATGCCGACCCCGAAGACGCCGAGCACGAGCGAGGATGTCGCGACCGACGCATGCGTGACGGCGGCGAGTACGTTGGCGAGATACGTGTACACGGCGAAGAGCCCGCCGAAACCGATTGCGCCGATTCCGAGCGTGTACCAGACCTGCGCACGTTTGAGCGCGCCGAGTTCGCGCAGCGGGCTCGCACCGGCCGCGGCCGGCGTGGACGGCGCCCACAGCCGCACGCAAGTCATCGTGGCGGCGCCCATGAAGGCGGCGAAACCGAAGCTCCAGCGCCAGCCGATCGCGTGGCCGAGCCAGTTCGCGAAGGGGACGCCGACGATCGTCGCCACGGTCAGGCCGAGGAACATGCGGCCCACGGCGACGGTGCGGCGATTTTCTGGCACGAGCGAAGTGGCCACGAGCGCGGCCACGCCGAAGTAAGCGCCGTGCGGCAATCCGCTGATGAAACGGAAGACGAGCATCCAGTGATAGCTCGGCGCGAGCGCGCTAAGTGTATTGCCCACGACGAAGAGCGCCATCAATGCGATGAGCAGGTCGCGGCGATCGAGCCGCGCGCCGAGTACGGCAAGGGCGGGCGCGCCCACCACGACCCCCAGCGCATACGCGCTGATCACGTGCCCGGCGACGGGCGCGCTGATGCCGAGCCCTCGGGCGAATAGGGGCAGAACGCTCATGGTCGCGAATTCGGTCGTGCCGATCGCGAAGCCGCCTACCGCCAAGGCGAAAAGAACCCAAGCCGTTCTGCTCTTTGCTGCTTCAATGTGGTGCATTGCCAACTGCCATGATCAAGTGGGGTTTACGCGCAAAGCAGCCATTCTAGTGGCGTGGCGAAAACTTCGCTTGGGTGGGGCGGAGACAGGGGAAGGCGGGGGGTGGCCGACTGCGGTCAGGTAGTCCCGACCAGATCGGGATGATTTTGCTTGAGCCATTCCGATACGGACGAAAGAACGTCGGTCGCTAGTTGCAATGCGTCGCCTAAGGTTTGTTCATCAACGGAATCGAATCCGTCCTATTTGCTGTTGCTCAGGTCCAGCAGCGTCTCGAGTTCATCGTGCCGTCTGCCGAAGCCGAGTGTCGCGGCCAGTCCTTCCAAGGCGATACGGTGATGGCCTAACCCTGACGAGATTCGGAAACCTTGCGCAACGAAGACCGCTAGCGCACAGAACAAAACCGCGTCATAAGCCGCATCCAATCTGGTTGGGCCCGATACGCCACTGTGCCGGGCGTCGTGGAATTTCTGAACTGCCGCTCGTAACTGCGACTGAATTGTCTGCCGAATTCCGGGTGCGCTCTTGGCGGACCAGTTCGGGGTGGTCCCGAACTAGTGATAAGGGGTCACGAAGAGGCATAGTCGAAGATTCCTTTTAGCAGGATAAAGGGGCGGGAGACAATGTTGCTCGCAAAGCCTTCGCCGGCGGCTAGCTTTTGTTCGAATTCTCTGCGTGACGCAACGGTGGCGTGAATTTCACGGTGATGCTTTCGGCCAACGGGTTTCAACCGCGCATTAATCTTTAGGCTGCTCAAACCATTTCCTAATACCAGCACATCGACATCCGACTTTGCGGATTCTTCCCCTCGGGCAACGGATCCGAATACCACCGCCGCCTCCACTTCGTCGGGTAGCGTATGCGTAATGTCATCAAGTATCTCGTCGCTTTTACGCGCTATTTCAGTGAGGCTCGAAAGCAGTGGGTCATCACCTGCCTGATAAGTGATGTGCAAGCCCTGCTCAGTCCGCTTTGCCAGGCCGACTGTCGACCACTTACGGAGCCATCGAGAAACGTTGCCTCGGTCCGCGCCGGCCATCCGGGAAAGCTCGAGCGTGGTGTAGCTCCGCGTCGGGTCACGATAGAGTAAGCGAAGCAAGGCAAAGCGTTGAACTCCGCCGAATAGCTCACTGAGCATCGCATTTTTCATCGTAGTTCAGATGTGCAATATACATCGAGGTTGTGTACCGTACACTGATGTCATTCGATCATCAAGATGTTTATTCTACATCCTTGATGTATGTTGCACATCGAACGGTGACATTGCTCGGTCGCGGGGCACCTTGAAAGCGGCATTTCAGTTTCACTGCCCGGACGCTCCCCCCTCTCCACCCGACGGTGCCATATCCGGCACGTCCGGCGTTGGCGTCGGCGACGAGCCCGCGCCCGCCGGTGGGAAACCACTGTTCCCGCGTGGCGCGCCGGACTCCGGCGGTAGGATCGTCGGCGCCAATTGCGGCGCCGTCGCGCTAGCCGGAACGCCAATCAGCGGCGGTTCGGACGCCGGCAACGGCTGCGACGCCGGCGGCACCAACCCGCTCGAAGCCGGTTCGGCCGCCGACGCCGGCGCGGATACGGGTTCCGCCGGCGACGCAGGCAAAGCCGGCGCCGGAGCACGGTGAACCGGCCCCGAAACCGCCGGCGCCTGCTGCTTGCCGCCCGAGAACCACGCCATCCAAGCGCGCAGCTTGTCGCGGAACACATCGAACGTGCTCGGCTGCACCTCGGTGTCGAACCGCACGCGCGAATCGATCAGCCGCGCTCGCAGCGCACGCTGATAAAAATCGCCGACGATGGGCAATGCGCTATGCGCACCTTCGCCCCAGTAATTGCCGAGCGCGATACGCCCGTCGTCGAAGCCGACCCAGGCGCCCGCCACGAGTTGCGCGTGCATCAGGATGAACCATCCATCGGTGTCGTCCTGAGTCGTACCCGTCTTGCCCGCCACGTCCGCGCGAATCCCGAAACGCGAGCGGATGCCCGCACCGGTACCGCGATTGACGACCTCGCGCATGACATCGAGCAAGGTGCGGTCGGCCGCCACGGGCAACGCCTGTTCCGGTGAAGCCGGTTCGAACCGCGCGAGTTCGTGCCCCTCGCGGTCGTCGATGCTCGTGACCATGCGCGGTTCGAGGTAGGCGCCGTCGTTCGCGATCGTCGCATACGCCGACACCATCTCCTTGACCGTCACCGGGCTCGTCCCAAGCGCAAGCGAGGGCACCGGCTGCAACTCGCTGTCGCGCACGCCCATCGCGCGCGCCAAACGCGCCACGCGCTCCGCGCCGACTTGCTCGATCAACTGGGCGGTAATGCGGTTGCGCGAGTACGCGAGCGCGTCGCGCAGCGTCATCGGCTTACCGCTCGGCGGGACGTCGTCGGTCGGGCGCCAAATCTCACCGCCCTTCAGCGGAATTTCGACGGGCTGATCGATGAACGTATCCGTCGCCTTCACGCCGGCCGCGAATGCCGCCCCGTACACGAAAGGCTTGAACGTCGAGCCCGGCTGACGACGCGATTGCTGAACGTGATCGAACGGCTCGTCGGCGAAATTGCGGCTGCCCACCCAGGCCTTGATCTGTCCGTTGCGAGGATCGATTGCAAGGAAGCCCGCTTGCACCTGCGTTTTGTCGTGACAGAGCTTGCGCATGAACGCTCGGTCGGCAATAAGCTGCTTGAGCGCCGCGTCGTCGGTCTGGCCTTCGTCGCGCGCGCTGCGGTATTCGGCCGATTCGCGCATGAACGTCTTGAACAGGTCGTTCGACGGCGAACAGCCCGCGCGTCCGCTCCATTGCCCGTTCGCGATCGACTGCAACTGATTCGCTTGCAGCGCGACCGCCGCCGTGGCCATCGCTTGCAGCCTCGAATCGATCGTCGTATGCACGGTCAACCCGTCGGAGTAGATGTTGTAGCCGTTCGCATCGGCCCAGCCGATCAACCATTTGCGCAACTGCTGCGCAAAGTGCGGTGCCGGCCCCGGCGGTTCGATCTGACGCTCGAAATCGACCGTCAGCGGTTTGACCTTCAGCTTCGCATACGCGGCCGGCGAAAGACGGCCGTACTTGACCATCTGCCCGAGCACCGTATTGCGCCGTTGCAGCGCGCGCTCGGGGTTGATCACCGGGTTGTAGTAACTGTTGCCCTTGAGCATGCCCGTCAGCGTCGCGGCTTCGAGGATGTCCAATTCATCGGCCGATTTGCCGAAGTAGGTGCGCGCGGCCATCTCGACGCCGTACGCGTTATAGAGGAACGGCACCGTATTCAGATACGTCTCGAGGATCTGGTCCTTGCTGTAGGCCATCTCGATCTTTTCGGCGGTGATCGCTTCCTTGATCTTGCGTGTGAGGGTGGGGGCGCGGCCCACTTCGTCGGGATAGAGGTTGCGCGCGAGTTGCTGCGTGATCGTCGAACCGCCTTGGCGGCTGCCGCCGAACGTATGCAGCGCGGCGGACACGGTCCGCTTCCAGTCGATTCCGTGGTGCTCATAGAAGCGATGATCCTCGGTCGAGATCAACGCATCCACCATGTGCGGCGAGATGTCCTTCAGCGAAACCCATTCGCGGTTCGACGGCTTGAATTCGGCAAGCAATTTGCCGTCGGCCGACAGAATTTGCGCGGGCCGATCGACGCGCGCCTTGCGGATGTCGCTGATGCTCGGCGTGAACGGGACCAATGCGAGCACGTACAGCAAAACGAGCGCGGGCGGCGTAGCGAGCGTAAGCAGCACGCCGCGCCGGGTCGGATGCCGCACGTGATACCAGACGGCGGACAGCAATGAGCGGATCGATTGGGCCGTCAAATCGAGCAGCGCCAAGGCGACATGCCAGCACATCGCGGCTGCCCGGCCTACGCGGCCAGCCCACCTCGTCAGGAAATCACGTACGGTCGTCATCAATCGGTGCGCCACGAAAACCGTGAGCCTGTTCTGAAAACGCTGCATGGTATCAAACAGGCTGTCGCACTCCGGCAACGGCCCGCCCCGGCGCGAACGTCAGCGTGCTTTGCCGCGCGCCGGCTTCTTTCCGGCGTGGGCGCCCGGGGCCGGCGCGGCGGTTGCCGCGGCCGCGCGGGGCACCGGACCGGACATCTGCTCGATCCATGACAACGCTTCGATATACGAAAGGAAGTGTTGCAAGTAGCCGGGTGAAACCTCGCGCATCAGGGACAGCGATCGATGCACGAGATGACTGGTGTTGAGCGGGCCCGCGTTCTCCGGCACCTTCTCGAGCGACTGCCGGAGCTGTTTTTCGGCGCTGAACTTCGACCATGTCTCGCGGAAATAATCGAGCACGGGCAACTCCGGCGAGCGGTCGAGTCGATGCCCCGGTAGGGCGCCGGCGTCGGGCGAGGCTTCGTCTTGTATGGCGGTGGTTGTGCGGCTCGCGACGAGTATGCCGGTCAATTCGGCGAGGGCGCTACCGGGGCGCGACGTGCTTGACGTATCCGTGGCTTTGGTCGTTGGCGTGGCCTCGGTCGCCGCGCGTTCGAACTCGCGGGCGTAATCGGCGATCAGGGCCACCAGCCGCGCATCCAACACACGCCTCACGTCGCCGTCGTATCGTTGCGCGCGCCGCGCGAGCGCCTCGATGAAGCGAAAGCGCGTGGCGTTCACGCGGTCGGCGCCGCGTGCGCGCCATTCGTCGAGCACCGCGCCCACGCCGCCGATACCGTCCGTGCTGTCGATCTCGCTACTCATGCGGCTGGGCTGTCGCGTTCGAGCGTTTCGGCACGGGGGCGATCTCGACGCGGCGGTTCTTTGCGCGGCCGGCGTCGTCCGCATTCGAACTCACGGGCTGTTGTGACCCGAATGCCGCCGCGAACACCGATGACGCGGGCACGCCCGCATCGATCAAGGCACGCGTGACGGTCAGCGCACGCTGGGCGGAAAGCTCCCAGTTGTCGGCGAAACGGCGGTTGCCGGCTCGGACCTGCTGGTCGTCGGCAAACCCGCTGACCATCAAGATCTCTTCGTGCGATTGCAAGTAGACCCTCAACGGCCCGGCGAGCGACCTCAGCAGATCGCGGCCTTGCGGTTGCAACTGATCCGAATTCAACGCAAAGAGCAAGCTGCCGCTGATGCCGATGCGTCCGTTCACGAGCGTGACGCGGCCGGCCGCGAGCGGCCCCGCCAGCGCCTGCTCGAGCGTCTTGCGTCGCTGCGCCTCGACTTGGCGCTGCTTCACCTGGTCTTCGAGCCGCGCCGAAAGCTCGAGCTGTAAACCGATGACGCCGACGAGGATCAGGACGAACGCGCCGACGAGTACCGACATCAAATCGGCGAACGCAGCCCAGACCGGCGCGGACGGCTCGACGCCGCCGTCGATCTCCTCGTTCATGCCGCCTCGGCTCCGTTCGATGCGCGCTGCGCGGCAAGCTGCTGCAGGTCCTCGACGATGTGCTTTTGCGACAACATGCTCAGGTCGATCACCTCGCGGGCTTGCGCCACGTAGTAGGCGAGTTGTTCGTCGCTGCGCGTGAGCGATCGATCGAGCGCCGATTCGATCCGCTGCAAGTGCGCGACGAGCCGTTCGTTCGATGCGCCGAATTCCTGGACGGCCGCGCCGAACGCATCGGTCAGGCTCGCGATTTCCACGGCGCTGCCCGTCACCTGCGCCGCCACGGAGCCGAGATTGCCGGCTTGCGCTGCAATGGTGTCGGAGAACTGCGTACCCACGCGCGCGAGCAGATCGGCCGACGTCGAGACGAGTCCGTCGATCGCGTTGCGCTGCTCGTTGGAAGCATGGTTGACCGCGTTCAGCAGCGTACCGAGCGTATCGAGCAGACGCGCGCGTTCCTCCAGCATGGCGGTATCGCGCACCATGCTGTCGGAGAGCTTCTCGCGCAGTTGCGCGACGACTTCCGCCGCCGCGCGCGGCGCTTCCGATGCCGCTTGCACGAGCCGTTCGATTTCGGCGATGGTCTCGGCTGCGCGCGCTTGCGTTTGCGCCGAGATGTCGGCGGCGGTGCGAGCGAGCGTGTCGCAAATCGCTTGCTGGCCGCTTGCGGTCTGCGCGCTGCTCAGGCGCCATGTTTCGCCGAGCGAGGTCGCCATCGCATCGAGCTTGTCCGCCCAGGCTTGGAGTCGCGTCTCGTCACGCGCGGCCAACTGCTGTTGCAGTTGCGCATGAGATTCGGCGAGCGTCTGGACCAGCGTGGCGGCATGCTGCTCGAAGGCGGCGATCGAGGCGGCAAGCGCCTGCTCGTGATGGGCCGCCTGCGTCTCGCTCGCGCGTGCTTGCTTCGTCAGCGCGGCTTCCCAGGCGGTCGTCAAGTGATCCGCGCCCGCGTCGATGCGGGCGGAAACGCCGTCCAGCAAGCTCGAGAACCGCTCGTCGAACGTGTGCGCGAAACCCTCGAGCGCGCCACGTAGATGATCGACGAGCGCCTCGCCGGAGCGTTGCTGTTGCTCGATCGCTTCGGTGTGAAGCTTCGTCACCGTCGAGGTGGTCGTGGCGACGCCGTCGGACAGCGCATCGAGTTGCCGCTGGACCGCCTCGGTGACGGTCGCGCCGAGCGTCGTCATTTCGCGCGAGAGCCCAGCCATCGTCGCTTGCACGACCGGTGCGATCGCCGCGCTCGCGCCGCGCGCGCTCTCGGCCGCGCTGTCGCGCAGCGAGCGCCCGACGGACGATGCAAGCCCCGCATAGGCTGCTTCGATGCTGGCATGCAGCGCCTGCTGGTTCGCGAGTTGATGTTCGTGCAACGCCATGCTCTGCCGCTCGATCGTGGTCATCATCGTTTGCAGACGATCCACGAGCACCGGCATCGTATCGGCTTGGCGCTGCATCAGTCTGAAGCTTTCCTCGCGGCGCCAAGTCGAGGAGTAGGGTCGTAGCGTCGTCGCAATCCGTTCGTCGAGCCCGCGCGCGGCTTCTATCCGTTCATGCCGGCACAGGGCCGAGAGTAGACCGAGCATCGCGGAGGTCGCGACGCCCGCGATGGAGGTGCCGAATGCAAAGCTCAGACCTTTGATCGGCGCGGCGAGCGAGGCGCGAATCGCGGCGAGATCGGTCGCGCTGTCGAGCGCGGCGCCGGTGCCGCGCAGCGTCGTCACCATGCCGAGCAAGGTACCGAGCATCCCGAGCAGGACGAGCAGGCCGACTAAATAAGGCGTCAGCGACGGTCCAGGCAAGGCGGCGCGCTCGCCTTCCACGCGCGAGCGGACCGTGCCGCGCAGCGTGGGGTCGAGACGTTCCAGCCACGCATCGAGGCTCGCGGGCGGCGCGGTCAGCTCGGCGACGGCACGCGCGAGACTCGCCGTGCGTTGATGGAAGCGGCGCAGTTCGAGTGCGCCGGCGACATAGCAAACGCCAATCAGCAACGTGACCGCGAGCGCAAGCGGGTTCGAGCCGGCGTAGCCCGCGGCGATCCAGCAGACGGCGGCGAGCCCGGCGAGAAAGACGACAAGATCGAGGCGATATCTGGACATAAGGTCCCGGTTAGCAGGCGCGAAGGGCGGAGCGCAGCCCTTCGACCGGTTGAAAACGAATCTCGAGTTCGGCGATGAGCACGCTGCGCATGTCCTGACGGAATGCGTCGAGCCACGGGCCATCCTTGAGCGGCGACTCGGCATCCGCTACTTCGGCGGATCCGTTTCCGCTCTCGCTCGCGGCCAATTCGGCGTCGCGCAGGCGCTCGAAATGCGCGGCCAGCAAGCCGGGGACGGCGGCTAGCGCATTGTGCTCACGTACGCCGAGTACGCGCTCCATCACGGCGTCCACCGACGCGAGCCGCGACAATTCCGGCGTCCGGCTCGCCAGCATGCCTCGCAGGACCGTGCGCAGATTGCCGATCGCGCTGTCCATGCGCTCCTGCAAGGCCAGATAGGCTTGCCTAAACGCCGCATACTCGGGCGCGATATCGGCCGGCGCCGGGTCTCGTCGATGACGCGCCCGGCCGCCGGCCCGTTGCGGCGCGAGCGTGGCGTCGCGGTTGATGGCGTCCGTCAGCGACGTGCGCACGCGCATGCAAAGCGCGTCTTCCGCCCGATCGGCTGTGGGCCCTTGCGCCGGGGCGCAAGGCGGCTTGGCGCCCAGCGCCGAGGACAACGCGATGGCATCGGTCCAGCCGAGCCATTGGCCCAGCCGATCGGCGAGCGGCTGCTCGGATTCCGGAAAGCCGGCGTCCGTCAGACGGGCGAGTAAGCGAATGAGCGCCGGGCCTTTGAGGAGCCCGCGCCCGGGAGCATGCACCATTGCCGTAACGCAAAAAAGGCAGCAGTTTACACGCCCCGGGGGTGGGGCGGTCCATGCCCCATTAAAACGCGGGGCGCGGCGGTCGGGGCTCGACCGCGCCGCACGCGCCCATTCCCCTTGACCCTCACGTAGCGTAAGGTCTTAGCCTCCAACGTGCGCACTAAAAAAGGGAGGCTCGGATGTTGTTGAAAGTGGGAGAACTGGCCAAGCGTAGCGGATTGACGATCCGGACGTTGCATCACTACGACGAAATCGGTCTTCTCACGCCTTCCGCGCGCGCCGATAACGGCTACCGGCTATATGACCGGAGCGACGTCGCCCGGCTGCATCAAATACAGGCGCTCCGTCGCTTCGGGCTCTCGCTGGCCGAGATCGGCGCTTATTTCGCCCAGCCGAACGCTCCGCTCGCCTCCATCGTGGAACGGCAGATCGCCATGCTCGACGATCAGATCGAACACGCCGCACGCCTGCGCGCGCATCTCGTGCAATTGCGCGACACGCTGCTGGATGGGCAGGAGCCGGAACTGGCCGATTGGCTCTCAACGTTGGAGTTGATGACGATGTACGACAAATATTTTTCGAAGGATGAATTGGCCCGCTTGCCGATGTACTACGACAGTCAGGCGATGCAAGCCCAATGGAGCGAACTGATCGACGAGGTGCGCGCCTTGATGGAAGCCGGCACGCCGCCGGAAGCCGAAAAGCCGCGCGAACTCGCGGTGCGGTGGATGACGATGCTCGTGCGCGACACGAACGGCGATCCGCGTCTATTCGCGAAGCTAAATCGGATGCATGAGTGCGAGCCGTCGATGCAGGCGCATATCGGAATCTCGACGGCGCTACGCGATTACGTCTTGCGGGCGTTTTCCGAAACGAAGATGTTGATCTATGAAAAATATCTGTCGCCCGACGAAATCCGCTTCATGCGAGCCAATTACGGAAAACGGGCGATGGAGTGGCCGCAGTTGATGGCCGACGTTCGCGATGCGATCGAGGCTGGGTTGGCTCCGGATTCGCCGGAAGGCGCCGCGCTTGCCCGGCGCTGGCTCGATCTCTTTCGAAGCTACGCGGGCGACGATCCCGAGACCCATGCGAAGTTTCGCACCGCCCTCCAAAACGAACCCGGGCTGCGTGCCGGAACGTTGGTTGACGACACGCTGGTCACGTTCGTTCGCCAGGCGATGCAACATGTGACGCCATCGCGCTGACGACCGCCGCCGCGGCCCGCTTGCGTTGCAGGAATGCGCGCACGGCGGGGTCGGGCGCCAGGCCGATCGCGAGATCGTACGACTCTAGCGCGGCGCCCTTCGCCCCGGCGCGCGCGAGCAACTCCGCGCGCGTCGCCCAATAGGGCTGGTATTGGGCGAGACGCGCATCGCCGGCATAGGGCGCGAGCGCGTCGAGCCCGGCTTGCGGGCCGTCGCGCTCTGCCAAGGCCGACGCGCGGTTGACCGCTACGACGGGAGAGGCCGCGATCGCCAGCAGCGCATCGTAAAGCTCGACCACCTCGTCCCAATTCGGCCGGCGCGTGCGGCAACGGTGGATATGCGCCGATTGCAGCGCCGCCTCCAGTTGAAAGCGTCCGATCGCACGGCGGGCGCTCGCCCGCAAAAGCAGGGCTTCGGCCGCGTCGATCATCGATGCATTCCATTCGGCGGGGTTCTGCGCGGAGAGCGGCACGTATTCGCCCGCCGCATTGCGCCGCGCGCCCGCTCGAGCCTGCGTATAGAGGATCAAGGCCAACAAGCCGAGCGCTTCGGGTTCGTCAGGCAGCAACTCGACGAGCAATTGCGCAAGAAATAGTGCTTCGCCGGCCAGATCGTGCCGCGCGGCGTCGCCGCCGGCGGTGTCGGTCCATCCCTGCGCGTAGACGGCGTAGACCGCTTCCAGCACCGCTCCGAGCCTCTCGGGCAATTCTTCGCGCGCGGGCACGCTGAACGGGATGCCCGCATCGCGTATCTTCGCCTTGGCCCGTGCGAGCCGCTTGTTCATCGCGGCGGGCGACGTCAAGAACGCGGATGCGATCGCCTTGGCATCGAGCCCCAGCACCACTTGCAGCATCAGCGGCGTGCGGATGGCGGCGTCGAGCGCCGGGTGCGTGCAGGCGAACAGCAGCGCCAGGCGGCGATCGGGCAGGGCGCTCGGGTCATGGTCGTCGATTTCGTCCGCAATCAGCGCAAACTCGTGCACGAGCGCGTCGCCGATGCGCCGGTGGCGGGCGCGATCGATCGCGCGGCGCCGCGCGACCGTCATCAGCCAGGCTTCGGGGTTGGCCGGGCATCCGTGCTTGGGCCAATCGATGAGCGCGGCCGACAACGCATCGGCCAAGACGTCCTCCGCCGCGGCCACGTCGCGCGTGCGCATCGCCAGGAGCGCGACGAGCTTGCCGTAGCTGCGGCGCACGACGGCGTCGGCGACCGCGCGGGCGTCGTAGTCCGCGTCGGGCGCGCAGCCGGGCGCGTTCATACGGAGGCGGGATTGTCGTAGGGAGGCGCCCAGACGGGACGCACTTCCATGACGCCGTAGCTCGCACCGGGGCAACGGGACGCCCAAGCGATGGCGGCGTCGAGGTTCGGCACGTCGATCAGATAGTAGCCGGCGAGCTGCTCTTTCGAATCGCTGTACGGTCCGTCCAATACCTGCGGCTTGCCGTCGATGAGCCGCACGGTCGTCGCCGCGCTGGTGTACTGAAGCCGGTTCGAGCCGAGGACGACGTCGGCCTTGCGCAACGATTCGGTATAGGCGCGATAGACCGCGATTCGTTCTTGCCGCTCGGCCTCGTCCAACTGCTGCGTGGCGCTCTCCGACGAGTAAATGAGCAGTAAATATTGCATTCGAGCCTCCGTCATGGGTGGAAAGCGGTTCCGATCAGATCGTCCGCTATGACAATGACGCTCGAGCTGCAACCGAAGGGACAGGCGGGGTTCAAGCGTTGACGGCTTACCTCCGCTCGTTATAGACGGTGGCGCGCGCGGCTCCAAGTCCGCGTCGCCGTCTGGGACGACAGCGGTTCGATCAGCTTCTGACATAAATCATTCATTGAAATGATTTTGCGGGCTTATGCATTGGTTATTTTTATCTGTCACCATGCGCATTATTCATTTGACTAAATATTGAGGCAGATAATCGGCCGGTTATTCCTCGCGTGCGATCGATTGACCGCGCCGGCGGCAAGCGCGGCGCGGCGCTGTTGCTCGCGGGCGCCGAAAGCAGCAGAATCGACGTTTCCGGCGACGCCGTGCGCCGGCGGACAACCCCCTGACTCGCGACTCTTCCATGACTTCCTTCGAACTTCCTACCTATGCCGACGTCGAGGCGGCCGCCGCGCGTATCGCGGGCGTGGCCAATCGCACGCCCGTGCTGACCTCGCGCACGCTGAACGAGCTGGCCGGTGCGGAGCTGTTCATCAAATCCGAGAACTTTCAGCGCATGGGAGCCTTCAAGTTCCGCGGCGCGTTCAACGCGTTGTCGAAGTTTTCGCCGGAGCAGCGCAAGGCGGGTGTCGTGGCATTCTCGTCGGGCAACCACGCGCAAGGGATCGCCCTGTCCGCGAAAATCCTAGGCATTCCCGCCACGATCGTCATGCCGCACGACGCGCCCGCGGCCAAGGTCGAGGCCACCAAGGGCTACGGCGCCGAGGTGGTCGTCTATGACCGCTACACGGAAGACCGCGAAGCGATCGGGCGCCGTCTCGCCGGCGAACACGGCCTCACGCTGATCCCGCCGTACGATCACCCGGACGTACTCGCGGGGCAAGGCACGGCCGCCAAAGAGCTGTTCGAGGAAGTGGGCGAGCTCGATTATCTGTTCGTACCGCTCGGCGGCGGCGGATTGCTCTCCGGAACCGCGCTGTCCACGCGAGCACTCGCGCCCCGCTGCGTCTTGTACGGCGTCGAACCGGAGGCCGGCAACGACGGTCAGCGCTCGTTTCGCAGCGGCAGCATCGTCCATATCGACACGCCGAAGACGATTGCCGACGGCGCGCAGACGCAGCACCTGGGCAACTACACGTTCGCGATCATCAAACGCGACGTGAACGACGTTCTCACCGCATCCGACGCGGATCTCGTGAGCGCGATGAAGTTCTTCGCCACGCGGATGAAGACGATCGTCGAGCCGACGGGCTGCCTCGGGCTCGCCGGCGCGCTCAATATGAAGCAATCGTTGAAAGGTAAGCGGGTGGGGGTCATCGTCAGCGGCGGCAATATCGATCTCGAGCGGTTCTGCGCACTGGCGGCCGTGTAACGAGGTAACGAGCCGACGAGCGGCGAGCGCTCGAGCAACGTCAAGTCAGAGGGTGCACCATGAACAGCCCAACATTCGTCGCCGATCCGGCGGCGCCCGAGGAAGAAATCCCTTATTCGTCGCTCGAGCACCGGCAGCATCAGCTATTTCCCAAGCTGACCGCGGCCGAAATCGCGAGCTTGCGGCGGTTTGCGAGGCCGATGTCGTTCAAGGCCGGCGACTTCGTCTTCGAAACGGGACACGTCGCACTGGGCTTATTCGTTCTACTGAGCGGGCGGGTGCGGATCTGCTCGCGCGATCGGGCCGGCAATCGGACGCGTATCGCCGAGCACGAGCCGGGCAGCTTCATGGCGGAAATGGCTCAGCTCTCGGGCAGGCCGGCGCTCGTCGACGGCGTCGCCGAGACCGATTGCGAGACATTGCTCGTCGAGCCCGAGAAGTTGCGCGCGTTGATCGTCGCCGACGCGCAATTGGGCGAGCACATCATGCGCGCGCTGATCCTGCGGCGGCTCGGGCTCATCGAGCGAGGGCTCGGGCCGATTATCGTCGGCGACGGGTCCGATGGGCGCGTGGTCGCACTGCAAGGTTTCTTGCGGCGCAACGGGCATCCGTCCACGGTGCTCGATGCGCGTCACGACGAGGAGGCCGTCGCGCTGCTGGGGGACCTGACGTTCGAGGCCGGCGATTTCCCGCTCGTTTTTTGTCCCGATGGCTCGGTGCTGCGCGCGCCCGACGAAGTGCGCTTGGCGACCTGCCTCGGGCTCGTGCCGTCGTTCGAATCGGCGTGCGTCTACGATGTTGCGATCGTCGGCGCGGGCCCCGCGGGGCTCGCCGCCGCGGTTTACGCGGCCACCGAGGGTTTGTCCGTCGCCGTGTTCGATCAACGCGCGCCGGGCGGGCAAGCCGGCGCGAGCGCGCGAATCGAAAACTATCTCGGCTTCCCGACTGGAATTTCCGGACAGGCGCTCGCGGCCAGAGCCTATCAGCAAGCGTTGAAGTTCGGAGCGCATCTCGCGATTCCCAGCCGCGTGGTCGACGTGGCGCGCAAAGACAGCCGTTTCGTTATCTCGCTCGAAGACGGTCAAACGATCGGCGCCCGCACTGTCGTCGTGGCGAGCGGCGCCGCCTATCGCAAGCCCGCCGTTGCGAGCCTCGACCGGTTCGAGGGGCGTGGAATCTATTATTGGGCGTCGCCGATCGAAGCCAAGCTGACCCGCGGCCACGACATCGTGTTGATCGGCGGCGGCAATTCGGCGGGCCAAGCGGTGGTCTTCCTGGCGAATTTTGCGCGCAGCATTCGCGTGCTGATCCGCGGCCGCTCGCTCGAATCGAGCATGTCCAAGTACCTTATCGATCGCATCGCGGCTTTGCCCAACGTTTCCGTGTGCACGGGCTGCACCCTCAAAGCGCTCGAGGGTGACGAAGCCGGTCTGGCTCGAGTCGTGATCGACCACGACGGTGAAGCGGAAACGATCGCCTCGCGGCACCTGTTCTTGTTCGTCGGCGCCGATCCGAAAACCGATTGGCTCGCGCAAAGCGGCGTTGAACGCGATCGCAACGGTTTTGTGTCGACCGGTTTTACCGGCGACGGCAACCGTACCGCCTATCCGCTCGAGACGAGCATCCCCGGCATGTTCGCGATCGGCGACGTGCGCGCGCAATCGACGAAGCGAGTCGCCTCGGCCGTGGGCGACGGCGCCGCCGTGGTCAGTCAAATTCACGCCTATCTGCGCGACGCGCCTTGATCGGCTGCGGTGTTCTTGCCGCGCAGGCGCGGCCGCCACGCGCCGGGCGTGGATCGCCGGGGCGAGCCGTGCCAAATCCGGCGGGCAGCCGCGCACGGGCTACAATAGCGCTTTGCGCGTCGCCTGCGCCCCTGCCGGAGTGGCGCGGATTCCTGACGGCCGGTTAGTTCGATTTACCCTCTATCCTCGATTGAACGGTTTCCTTCATGAGCACTATTCTTGAAAGCCTCCCGACTGGCCAGAAGGTCGGCATCGCCTTTTCCGGCGGCCTCGACACGAGCGCCGCGCTGCACTGGATGAAACTGAAGGGCGCCGTCCCGTACGCCTACACGGCCAATCTCGGCCAACCGGACGAAGACGACTACGATTCGATCCCCCGCCGCGCGCTCGAGTACGGCGCAGCCGGCGCGCGACTGATCGATTGCCGCGCGCAGCTCGTGGCCGAAGGGATCGCCGCGCTGCAATGCGGTGCGTTCCACGTTTCGACGGCGGGCATTACGTACTTCAATACGACGCCGCTCGGCCGGGCGGTCACGGGCACGATGCTCGTCGCGGCGATGAAGGAAGACGGCGTCAACATCTGGGGCGACGGCAGCACGTACAAGGGTAACGACATCGAGCGCTTTTACCGTTACGGCCTGCTCGTCAACCCGAGCTTGAAGATCTACAAGCCCTGGCTCGACCAGCAGTTCATCGACGAACTAGGCGGCCGTGCCGAAATGTCGGAGTTCATGCGCCAATCGGGCTTCGCGTACAAGATGTCGGCCGAGAAGGCGTACTCCACCGATTCGAACCTGCTTGGCGCCACGCACGAAGCGAAAGACCTCGAAAGCCTCGAGTCGGGTATCAAGATCGTCAACCCGATCATGGGTGTCGCATTTTGGCGCGACGACGTGCAGGTCGCCAAGGAAGAAGTCACGATCCGCTTCGAGGAAGGGCGTCCCACCGCGCTGAACGGCGTGGAGTATGCCGACGCCGTCGAGCTGATGCTCGAAGCCAATCGGATCGGCGGCCGTCACGGCCTCGGCATGAGCGATCAAATCGAAAACCGGATCATCGAGGCGAAGAGCCGCGGCATCTACGAAGCTCCGGGGCTTGCACTGCTGTTCATCGCTTACGAGCGCCTCGTCACGGGTATTCACAACGAAGACACGATCGAGCAGTACCGCGACAACGGCCGCCGCCTGGGCCGCTTGCTGTATCAGGGCCGGTGGTTCGATCCGCAAGCCATCATGCTGCGCGAAACGGCGCAACGCTGGGTGGCGCGCGCGATCACCGGCGAGGTGACGCTCGAGCTGCGTCGCGGCAACGACTATTCGATTCTCAGCACGAAGTCGCCGAACCTGACCTATCAGCCCGAGCGCCTTTCGATGGAGAAGGTGCAATCGACATTCTCGCCGCGCGATCGTATCGGCCAACTGACGATGCGCAATCTCGACATCACCGACACGCGCGAGAAGCTGCGTATCTATTCGCAAGTGGGCCTGCTCACGCCGGGCGAGGCGTCGGCGCTGCCGCAGATCAAGGGCGAGGACAAGTAACGTTCCTTCGCAGCCGGGCCGCGCGTTCGCGCGGCCCGTGCGGTCATGCGCCGCATGCATGCGACGCTGACTGGTTGCGATGCCGGCCGTTTGCGGCGGCGCCGCAAGTGCCATAATCGAGGCTTCCCACGCGGCCCGGAGCAACGGCTATGAGAAGCATCGACAACCCCACCCATGATCGAGAAGTCGGCGTTGCCGACGCCACGCAGGACACCACGCGCATCGACGACGTTCGCATCGGCGCCGTGCGTCCGCTCATTTCGCCGGCCTTGCTGCAAGACGAATTGCCTGTCGAGCCCGAGGTGCAGTCGCTCGTGGAGCGCGCACGTATCGATATCGGTCATATCTTGCATGGCCGCGACGATCGTCTCGTGGCCGTTGTCGGTCCCTGTTCGATTCACGATCACGACCAGGCGCTCGAGTACGCGCACCGGCTCAAGGCCGTTGCCGACGAATTGCGCGACGATTTGCTGATCGTCATGCGGGTGTACTTCGAAAAGCCGCGGACGACCGTGGGTTGGAAAGGCTACATCAACGACCCTCGGCTCGACGGCAGCTTCAGAATCAACGAGGGGCTGCGCGCCGCGCGGCGCTTGCTGCTCGATATCAACGGCTTGGGATTGCCGGCCGCCACCGAGTTTCTCGACTTGCTCGGTCCGCAGTACATCGCGGACCTCATCGCGTGGGGGGCGATCGGCGCGCGTACGACCGAGAGCCAGAGCCACCGCCAGCTCGCATCGGGACTCAGTTGTCCGGTCGGCTTCAAGAACGGTACGGACGGCCGCGCGCAGATCGCCGCCGACGCCATCGTTGCGGCCCGGGCAAGTCATGCGTTCATGGGCATGACGAAGATGGGCATGGCCGCGATCTTCGAAACGCGCGGCAATCAAGACGCCCATGTGATTTTGCGCGGTGGCAAGAACGGCCCGAACTACGACGCGCAAAGCGTCGAGCAATGCTGCGCCGTGCTTAAGTCGGCGGGCTTGCGTGAGCAAGTCATGATCGACTGCTCGCACGCGAATTCGGGCAAGTCGCATGAAAGGCAGATCGATGTCGCGAACGACATCGCACAGCAGCTTGCCGACGGCGAACGGCGCATCATCGGCGTGATGGTGGAGAGCCACCTCGAAGCGGGCAGGCAAGATCTAAAGCCCGGCGTGCCGCTGCGCTATGGCGTTTCGATTACCGACGCGTGTTTGAGTTGGGCGCAAACGGAACCGGTGCTCGAAGTGCTGGCCGAGGCGGTGCGCCGCCGCCGCGGCGTAGTTGCGCGCGCGAATTGATCGATTCAATGCCAAGCCGGCGCGAAATCAAGGCGCTCTTCAGCAAGTCCCTCGAGTCGACTCGGCAACCAATGTCCATCAAACCATCAAATCAAGCAGATCGACGATGTGCCGTCGGATGGGCATTCTGAGACAAATCTGATAAATCGGGCTGTCGGTTCGGATGTAGCGTAACGGTTTCCCATTCGAACAGGAATCTTGATTTATGGCGGTCTATTACGCAGTCGTGGAAGGCGATCCGCTCGACAACGGAGGCGACAGTCATGTGATGGAGGGTGCGCGCCACTCGACCATCGAAGGCCCGGACGGGTGCTCGCGCGGGCAAACACACTTGGGCCAGAAGGCGTGGTGCGCGGTCTGTCAGTCGGTGGGCGTTATCGCGGCGGGTTCGGGCATATCGGATTATCTGCGTGGCTGGGACGGACGCCTGAATGCCATGGAAGCCGTCGGTGGGGATATCGTGCTCTGCAAATGCGAACAGCCCCCTCGCATCATGTCGGTTTACGCCCGTTGTTGTGAGTACATGGACGCGAGCACCAGCAGCACGGCCTGTTCCTTTGCATCGAATGCCCTCGCGTCGGCAACGCTCGCCGAATCGCAAGAAGAACTCGAACACTATTTCGAGATGGTTGACGGGAAGACCGGGGCCCCGATCGAAGGAATGACCTATAAGCTAACGAGCAATGGTCAATCTCTCGTGCGCGATTCGACGCTAGCCGGCGGGCAAACGCCCGCGTTCTCTTTCAACGAGCATCCGAATCTGACATTCGTGGCATGGTGTCAAGGGGATGTGCGATGAGCGACATAATCGGCAAGGACGCGCGATTGCTGGCCGCGATCGCTTATGGGGAAGCTTCCACGGCTAACGACCCACAGGAAATCGGGGGCATCGCGTTTGCCGTAGCCAATCGGTGTCGAGCATGGGACGGCAAGACAGTATCGGAGTTGCGCACGGCAGACCCGAACTATTCATATGCATGGGATGGCTCCAACGCCAGATTTAACAAATTGATGCGTACCCCCGACAGTGAAATTGAACTGAATCCGGGGATGAAGCTGGCTGTCTATTGGGCTCAAAAAGCATTGGCCAACGATGGGCCAGATCCGTCGAACGGAGCGTTTTGGTGGGACGGGCTCGACTTTCAAACCAACTATGCGAACCATCCCAAGGTGCGCGATGGGTTCAAATGGGGCTCAGCATCTGACAACATTTTCGACGTGCAAGAGCAACGGCGCGAAGTCATCGTACGATGGAAGGTCCGTAACAAGAAGACCGGGAAAATCGTCGATGGTGTCGAACGCGGCCGTTACGATTCGGTATGGGTTTCGACGGCAGCTCACGGCAGCACTGTATTTTGGCAGCACAACCCGGACTACCTGAAAGCTAGCGGAGGAAAGTCATACCGATGAAATCGGGAGTGATACTGATGGCGGCTTTGGCCGCCCTGTCGGCCGGTGCACATGCCGCCCAGCCCTACGACAGCTACGATGAGTTTTACGCCGCCCAGCCGGGTGCGGTGTTTGGCGCCCCGGTCGCGCAAGTGGCTGGCAGCGTCTATTCGCACCCCGGCGAGCAGGGTATTTACACGCATCTGCGATCCGTTCTCGACGGCAAGGCTGTATTGATCGATGTTGCCGAGAATCGCATAACGGTCAACGGCAAAACCTACCGCTTTACGCGCGCAACGATGTTTCCGGACGAGCATGCAGTAGACGTCTATCCTGCCGGCACGAAGGTATTTCTCGCGGCGGGAACGAGTAATCGTCCGTCCGCTATGTGTGTGGAGGGCGATGGGAGTGGTTCAGGTGAAGCTGACCGTCATAAGCAGATATTCCTTTTATTGGACCCTCTAGCTCGCAATCCGACGTTACTGCACCTGCCAAGCTTACTTTCGTCATGTCGGGCCATAGTGGCGACGAAGGATGGTAAGTTTGTCTTTCCAAAAAACAGCTATCTGTTCGATGATGCGCAGGAATCCCGCATCGGCTTGTTGGTGTCGTACTACACGTTCGAGCATCAGCGCTTTGCTTCGGTTCCGGCTCCCAAACAACTACGGCTTAAATTTGCGCATCCAGAGATACCGTTTCAATTTTCGGTTCAGGACAATGACTAAGTGGCCACCCAGGTGCCTAGGCGCACCTGGCAGAACCAGCCATCAAATAATGAGCCGGGAGATCTTGGTGCCTTCGAGCGAGACGCCGGCCATTAGACCTGCATTGGTCAGGACGAACGCTTCGACGGGACTCGTGGCCGTGGACGTATCCATATTGCCGTTCGCGCCCACGCGCACCACCGCGACCGTCGCGTCGACACCGGCCGCCCACCCTTGGCTGCCCGTGAATTTATCGAGCGCCTCTTGCGTCATGAACAGCATGACGATCGCTTTCGACTGCGCGCCGATCTGCAATCCGAACGAGGCCGCCGCGACGCTGTAGTACCCGGTCGTTTGTCCGCCGACACGCAGCGAACCTTGGCCGTACTGGCCGCCGATCCAAAAACCGGCCGAAATGACGGATGGAAACACGAGTACGCCGCGGGCATTGCCGACGAGCTCGCGCGAGCCGTTCACGGTCGAGTAGAGGCGGGTGAGCGTCGCATCGACGTCCGCATCGATCGTTGCACGCCGTCCCGCGTTCGCGGCGGGGGAACCCGATCCGGAAGGGCCCGTGGTGGTGCATCCGGTTAGCGAGAGGCCGCTCGATGCGAGCATGGCCCCGGTCATTGCGATGAAGCGACGGCGTTGCATGGATTCTCCTGACAAGCGAACAAATCGGTCGCGGCGGTGCGGCGCCGCATGCGCCGCGAGCCTAAGGCAGAGACAAGCGGGATGCGGCTTGAGTTCCGGTCTATCGAGGGTACCGGCGCGTCACGTCGATCCCCGTTCCGCGGGACGGTCGCGCTGGACGGGCGTCGTAGCATCGTTAAGCGGTGCTTAAGGCATCATCTCCGGTGATCGGCTACGATCTGAAGCTTGCCGGCGCCGACCGCCGGTAGGATGACGACAATGAACGGTACGGATGTCGATTTCGCGTGCACGCAGTGTGCGAAGTGCTGCCACGATTTGCGGTTGCCGCTCACCGTCGGCGAGGCGATCGACTGGCTCGCGCGCGGCGGCGCCGTGCAGCTCTTGTGCGAGGCGATACCTTGGTTTGCCGAGCCGCCGCCTGAGAACGTCGGGGCGGCACATAAGCGTCGCCGATCGTTCGCCGCATCGAGCGGCGAGCTGCCCGTGCGAGTGGACGTGATTCTGGCGGCCGCGTTCGCCGGGCCCTGTCCGAACCTGCAACTCGATAAGCGATGCGGTATCTACGAGGAGCGCCCGCTCGTGTGCCGCATTTACCCCGCGGAGATCAATCCGTCGGTGGCATTCGATTCGCGCCATAAGGCATGTCCTCCCGAGGCCTGGGCCACGGGCTCATCTGCGCTGCTTCGAGCGGGGCGGCTCGTCGATGCCCGCACGATCGAACTCGTCGAACGATCGCGACAGACCGATGCGAGCGAAGTCCCCGTGAAGGCTCTCTTATGTCGGGCGCTGGGTATCGATCGCGCCGCGATCTCCAACGAAGGGTTTGTGGTGTACGAGCTTGATCGAAGCGTATTGCGGGAGGCTTTGCGGCGCGCAAAGGAGCGGTTGATGACGCGTACCGCGCCGGTTGAAGGCGACCGAGAGGATGGCGATTGGCGATTGGTCTCGAATCGAGACGCGAGTCTCGCGGCGCTAGCCGCTGTCGGTGCCCATGGCGAACGGGCCGGCGTGCAGCCGAATGTACCGTTCGGGTATTTGCCGCTCCGCGATTCCGTGCCATTGCCATAAGCGGCGGCGCATCATCGATTTGCTATGGCCGCCGCTTTTTCGCCGATAGCGTGCTTTAACGATTAGCGATATATAGCGTGATTTCGAAGCCCAGGCGCATGTCGGTATAAGCGGGGGTGGTCCATTGCATGATGCACTCCTTGAGTCGTTAAGAGATCATTCGCCACGCGGCTGCGTGGTGTGATGAATAAAGCAAAGGCTATGCCGGTCACGGTAGACCGAAGCGCCAATCCGCCGTTGCGAGCGGCGGGCGCATGCGGTGCGCAGGCGCCGGGCTTCGTCGGGTGTTCCCGATCGGTACGGCTCTGTTACAGATTGGGTCAGTGTTCATGTGCCGGTGTGCAACGCGCGAGCGAAGGCACATCGCGGCTATCGATCGTCATCGGGCTCGAGCGGCTGCCTTGCTTCGGGCCGCGGCAGTTTCCTGTAAATGGTCGTGCGGGACACGCCGAGCGCCCGTGCCGCGGCCGAGACGTTGCCGTCATGCAGCGCCAGCGCGGCAGCGATCGTGGAGACCGCCACCTCTTGCAGTTTCGATCCGCTCTGGGCCGGCTCAGGACCGTGTATCGATGTGCTGTGCCGCGCGGCTAGATCTTCGAAGAAATCGTCGGGCAAGTGATGCCGCCGGATCAATCCATCTGGATCGACCATGACGGCCGCCGTTCGCAGCAGGTTGTCTAGTTGGCGCACGTTACCCGGCCATGAGCATTGCTCGAATAGCTGCATGACATCGGGCGATAGGCTCAAGCGCTGGCCCCTGTCGCCCGCCAGCGATTCGTTCTCCAATACCCGCTCGACGATCACCGCTAGGTCCGTCCGTTCGCGCAGCGGCGGCAGCTTTACGACGAGCCCGTTTAAACGGTAGTAGAGATCTTGGCGGAAGAGGTTTCGATCGATCATCTCGCGCAGGCCGCGATGCGTGGCGCAGACCACGGCGATATCGACGGATACCGACTTCGCCGAGCCGAGCGGATTGACGACACGCTCTTGCAATACGCGCAGCAGCCGCATTTGCAGCGGATAAGGCATGTCGCCTATCTCGTCGAGAAACAGCGTGCCGCCGTTCGCCTGTATCAACTTGCCCGCCGAGCCCTTGCGGCGTGCCCCCGTGAAGGCCCCTTCCTCGTAGCCGAAAAGCTCCGATTCGATCAGCGTTTCCGGGATCGAGGCGCAATTGACGGCGACGAACGGGGCGTGCCGCCTCGGCGATTCGTTATGGAGCGCCTGCGCGAGCAGCTCTTTGCCGGTGCCCGTCTCCCCCGTGATGAGCACGGGGATGTTTTTGCCGATGACACGCCGTACCTTCGCTATGACCATCGACATCCGTGCGTCTCCCGTATCGAGATCGGACAACCGCGGAGCGTTCGCCGTCCCGCCTGCGGGCAGTACGGCGCCGGTGCTCGCGACGAAAGCAGGGGGACGCGCTGCTTGTTGTTCGTTTGCCGCCGTTGCATTTCGCGGCGAGCTAATTCGCGCGAACACGACACCGCCATTGCGCGGCGTGAGTCTCACGCGGCCTTCCACGCCCGCGCGCGTCTTGTCCAATAACTGCCCCAATGTCACGCCGAGCAGCGAGCTGAGCGTATGGGTGTGGGGCGCATCGAGTGACAAATTGAGTAACGACCGGGCGTTTCGGTTGGCGGACAGGAAGGTGCCGTCGAACGTAAATGCGGCGATGCCTTCGTGCAAGGTGCCGAGCGACTCGGGCCGCGGGTGAAAGGCAACCTGTAAACGATCGCGAAACGCGTCGGCGAAGAGGCGCTCCTCGATCATGCGCACCGACATTTCGACGAGCGCCAGCGTATGCCGATGGTAGCCGCGGCAGTCGCCCGTCACGTCGAGGACCCCGACGATCGCACCATACGCATCGAAAATCGGCGCGCTCGAACATGTCATGAAGCGATGGGCGGCAAGATAGTGCTGATCGCCGCATATGGTGCCCGCGCTGCGCTCGACGAGGGCCGTGCCGATCGCATTCGTACCTTGATGGCTTTCAGCCCAGTTCGCGCCCGGACGCAAGGCGACTTTCTCCGCTCGAGCAAGGAAACCGTCATCGCCGGTCGAGTGCAAGACCAGACCCTGCGCATCGGCTAGCACGACGATACTTTGGCTATCGGCGATTTGCTTGTGCAGCGTCTCCACGAGCGGCAATGCTTGCGCCGTCCAGATCCGGTTCTCTTCGAGTTTGCGGGCGAGTTCGGCCTCCGATACGAGGTCGTAATCCGGACGCGTGAAGCTCTGAAGCCCGAAGCGTCTCGATCGCTCGTGCGCCGAGCGGACGCGGCGCATCCGGCCGCCGGTTTCCATTTCATCGTTGGGGACCGCCATCGGGTCCGGGTCCGGGGTGCCGTGCATGCTCGGCTCACGTCAAACTGTTATCGTCTTGCCGGGCGGCGCCGCATGCGCCGTTCGCGATGAGCCCAATGATCTTCCTTTCCTTGATGGCGCAGCTTTAATGACAGCGATCAAATCAGCCTCTTTACGGTTGACGCCTACCGAAACCGTGCAGGTCACCCGAATCGCCTTGCGGCGCGATGGCTACCGCATCGCATGCACGGTGGCCGGCGCGGCCGGCGGCGAGCCGGTCGTCGTGCTCCACGGCGGGCCCGGTAGCGGCAGTCAGCCGAGCGTGCTGCGCCTCGTCGATTTGGCTCGCCTGTGTGTGGTGTTGGTCGATCAACGCGGCACGGGGGCATCGGCGCCGGGCGGCAGCGTGCGTCAGAACCGGACCGATCGGTTGATCGCGGACATGGAGGCGGTTCGCCGGTATTTGGGCTATGAGCGCTGGGGCGTGGTCGGCGGTTCCTGGGGTGCCGCGCTCGCGCTGGCCTACGCGGGTACGCATCCCGAACGCGTCACCGGCGTCGTTCTGCGCGGAACGTTCCTGACTTCGGCTCGGCAAGTGCGCGGCTTTCTGGTCGAATCGCGCAAGCGCGCGCCGCGCCCATGGCGTGCGTTGTGCCGGGCGGCGCGATGCGCGGACCCGCTGCAACTGCTGCGCTGTTGCGCGAAGGCATTGGACACGCGCAGCCCTTTCGATCGCCGGCGCGATGTCGCGCTCTCGTGGAATCGATACGAGGACGCCGTGCTCGGCTCCGCCGCGGCGCGCCGTCGCGCGAGTCGAGCTCGCCTGTCGCGGCCGGCCGAACAAAGGCTGATCCGAAAGTACCATATTCAAGCTCACTATCTGACGCATCATTGTTGGCTCGGCGAGCCGCGGCTGATGCGGCACGCGCGTCGCGCCTCGCTCAGCGGCGTACCGATCGCGGCCGTGCACGGCACGCTCGATCCGGTCTGTCCGATCGAGGCGCTAGATCGGCTCGCGCGGGCCGTGCCGGGTATCCGAGCGATGCGCGTGCGCGCGGGACATCTCGGCAGCGAACCGGCATTGGCTGCCGCGCTGGCGCGAGAAATCGAGACGATGTTCGTCCGTACGCCCTAAGCGCTAATCGGCGAAGGTGCTTGGACTTACTGTAGCAATTTAAAGTGCGGCTGCTGGCGGATGCAGTGGGAGGCAGCCGGCGAGGGAGGACGGCACGCGCGTCGGTATCAAATACTGCCAAACGCGCCCGCCCGATCGTGCGGCCAAGGGGCTAATGCACGACGAGATCGCGATTCGGTGGTCGATGCCGCCGAATCGCGAACCCGGTGCCACGCGCGCGTGTCAGCGCGGTACGTTGACGATGCCTGCGTTGACGTCGATCGCATTGCTGCCTGGATTCGGCGCGATCGCGGGCAGATTCGCGGTGGTCAGCGCGGGTGCGGCCCCGGGCGTACCGCCGCGCGGGATGGTGCGGATGACTTGCGACGGCGGCAGAGCGGTGCCGTCCTTCAAGTGATGCCACATCAGGTCGAGCGCTTGCAAATAGTAGTAGTGGACCGGGATGAACCGCGTATCGAAGCCTGGAAACGGCAAGAACGCATCGAAGTGCTGGCCGTTCGTGACTTCGTACAACGCTACCTGACTGCTTGCCCCCTCTCGCTCGCTGTTCGCGGCGAGGTAGGCACGCGAAGCATGGTTGATCGGCACGAGCGCGTCGCTGCGGCCTTGTACGAGGATGGCCGGTTTGCCGTGCAAGTCGGCCTCGACCCGAATCGCGCGTACGCTGGCCGTCATCCGCGGGTCGTGCGCCGTCCACAGGCGCCGCATGCAGACGGCTCCGGCGAAGCTTGCATCGGGCGTGGCGAAGCGATGATCGGCGGCGCCGCTTACGCCGTCGTTATTGACGAGATTGATACCGCCTGTCGGCGGCACGCCGTTGCCGACGCCGAACACCGTGGGCATGGGAGGCACGCTCGGCGGCACGCCCGCCGCGCCGGTTGCCGCGTTGGTCGTGCCGAAGCTGAAGCCGCACAGATTGTCGAGCACGCTCGATCGCGTGTAGGCATTGGCATAAGTAACCGCGACGGCCGGCACGGCTTGGGAATCCCACATGGGCGCTTGCAGTAGGTCGGAATCGGCTTCGTATCCGGCCGCATGCAATTGCTTGAGCGCGTCGTCGGCTTGTGCTTGCCAATCGCCGCCCGCAACGTAACCGGCCGCTGCAAGCGATGCGCACCGGGCTTGCCGGATCGCCGTGGTTTGCGCGAGGGGCAGCGCCGTCAAGTACGGCGCCCCGGCGGCCGCTTGCGCGAGGGCGGCGCACGGTTGCAGCAAATTCGCCAGCGTGACGTAATCGGCAAGCGGCTTGCCCGCTTGCTCGATCGGCTGTCCGCTCTCGAGCACCCGCGCGCGGTGCGGCATACGCACGTTCACTTGCGGTTCGCCGACCACGACCGCCGTGATCCATCCGCGGGTGTCTTGTTCGGCTGCTTGGAGCGACGCGCCGCCGCCGTTGCTGACCGAAGCGGCGATCGTCGTGATGGTGCCGGGTTCGTATCGTACGCGGTGATGCCGGCCGCCGATACTCTGGCCGAATTGATGATTCAAGACCCAATACGCGAATTGAACGGCTTCGAGCGTGTCTTTGCCCCAATCTTGCTCGGGGTTCTGCTGCGAATGCGCGTGCTTGAACGCATATCGGTACGGATACTTGGCGTCGTAACGCGCGATCTCGGCGGCGCTTGCATTGACGGTGAACAGGCTGTCGTGCCCCGCGGTGGCGGAATCGGCCAGGCGCCCGTCCATCAGCGTGACGGTGCCGGTCATCAATTCCTGCGCGCCGTTGCCCGTGCCTTTATCGTTGTACGCCACGGCACACCCGCGTTTTAGCCCCCATTCGCCGGCTGCCGAAATAGCGCCGTACACGCCGCGCGAACCGGACGAGGTGGCGGTGACGATACACGGATTGTTCGGATCGAAACGCGCGGGCACTTGCACCATCAAGGTGACGTTTTGCTTGCCGCCGCCGTTGTCCGCGTAGGCGAGGTACTCGGTACCTGGGATCTTGCCTTCGCCGAGTGTGTCGTTGCCGTCGAGATCGACGTTCGGTCCCCAGAGCCGGCCGTATCCACCGGCCGGTGACATATCCACGAGCGCGCGATAGTTCGACCAAATGGCGAGACGGCGTAATTCGGCCGCGGTTGGGCTGGCGGGATTGGCGATTGCCGGGGCCGCGCCTTGCAGTCCCGTTTTGCCGAGGCCCGCGGTCAGCAGATCGTCGCTGACGCCGTCGTATGTCGTAGTTCGGAGGCTACCGGGAACGACGAACCACGGCAGGTGGTGCAGGCCCGGCGGCGCGCCGCGGCTATCGTCGGCATGTGCCGTGGAAAAGAGGAAGGCGCCCGCGATGGCGGTGCCCGTGACTAAGGCTGCACTTCGAGCTGCAAGAGCAATGGCTTTCATCCGCGTCTCCTAGCTTGGCTTGGCGCGATTGCGCTGTTTTCGATGCGAAGACCCTGCGTGACACTGCCATGACATCGAGCGGCGGATTTTGCGTATTGCATTCTTATTTACGCCGCCGGTCGATCACGCATTGTGCGGAAACTTCGCGCCGCCAGCAAGCGGCACCTTTCCGTTTTATCGCGTGCCGGTGACGGGGGGCGCCGCGGCTAGCGCGGCAAAATCCGTTTGCGGGGATCGACACACCGTCGCGGATCGACCGGTTCCGCATGATGGCTGCTTTGGGCCGGTACGCGCGAAGCAAGGACCTGATCGGCAAGTTTTGCGAGCTCGACGAGCAATTCGATACCGCTCATGGAGGTCGCGTGCGATGGGGCCGAAGCGATTTCGACTCCATGGCTCACGAGTTCGGCCGTCGTTTCCAAAACGTCGGCTCGTGCCGCGGTGCCCGAATGATCCGGGCGCTTCCCTGGCTGCGCATCTCCGCGATCTTGCATCTCTATGACCTCCTAACCAAAGCGGCGGCTCGGACATACGAGCCGAAGTTTGACATTAATTCCGTATAACATGTAGCATACGCAATAACGAATAACGGATCGTAACACGAATGGCCCGTGGACTTGGTGCGCCGAGGACTGATTTGATCGACTTGCTGACGTCGCCGCTCGGCGGCATCGTCGCCAAGCGGATCGATGACGCGCATGCCGCAGCCCCGGTGGCCGGATGGGCATGGCCCGATTTCGAGCGCGCGGCCGCGCGCGTGACCGTGCTCGTGCGGGCAATGAGCCGCGATCAACTGGCGAACAGCGATGCGGACCTGAACGTTTTTTTCGGCGCGGTGCCGTTCACGCTTGCGATTCCCGTTGCGGTGGCCATCGAAATGAAGTGGCCGCATCACATCGAGACGCTGCCCGAGGCTAGGCAGCGTTTGGATTTAGTGCGCAAGGCCGGTCAATATGCGTTGCTGTTCAGTGCGGAGCGCGTTGCCGATGTGCTGTCCGCGGTCAACAAGCGCGAAGCGAGGGGGTAACGTGCCGTACCTGCCGTTTCCACCGATGCCTGCGCAAACATTCGACTATTGCGTCGCACAGGCCGAACAAAAGTATCAAGTACCGTCCTGCATCCTTGAAGCGGTACATCAAGTCGAATCCGGCGGCGAGTTGCGGCCTGGGCTCGTACATGGAAACAGCAACGGCACCCGAGATTACGGGGTCACGCAGATCAATACGATCTGGGCCGACTACTTTCATCGGAAGTTCGGGATCACGGCCATGCAACTGGCCGCCGACGCGTGCCTGGCGGTGAACGGATCCGCCTACATCATTCGCTACGAGATCAATGCGACAGGCAACTTTTGGGCTGGGGTGGGCAACTACCATAGCCGCACGCCGGGCGAGCACGACCGGTACGTGATGCGCGTCGCGCGCGCTGCGCAGGAGTACGGATGTCGGATCAAGTAAGCCAGAAAAGCGCCACGCCCGTCGCCTTCATCGCCGCCGCGGGATTCGGATGCGTGCTGTTTGCGTTTTGGCACCTGAAACACGACGCGATCGTGCGCGCGGCGATGCTCCTTTGCGACTACGAGGCGCGTCCGCTCTCGGGTTGGTTGGCCCTTTCGAGCGGGCTTCGGCAGCGGGCGCACGTCTACTTTCGCTATGCGAACGTGGTTTCGTTCCAAGAAACGTTGATTCTGGCATGGCAGATCGGGGCCTTTTACCTCGCCATCCCAATTGCAGTCGCCGGATGGAGCGCGTCGCGGGCGATGCGCCACCCGATTGTGCGCGCACGCCGCGTGCACAGCGTTCAAACATTACTCGAAGCTCAAAGCAAGAGCTTTTCCGCGGTGGCGCCCGTCTTGCGGCGCGATTTGTCGAACGATCGGTCGAGCGAGTGGGCTTCGTCGATGCATCCCGAGGAATGGGTGGCCCAACATCGTCTACTCGTCGACGGGAAGCTCGACACCGACCGCGCCCGCGCGTTGCTCGTGGCGCAATTGGGCAAGCCCGTGAGTTCGTTCGACGCATTGAGCGCCGTCGAACGAGCGCTGTTCGCGGTCTTTGGTTTGAGGGTGTTTTTCAAAGATGTCGAGGCCTCCAAGGCGCTCGTCGATGCCCTTAATTACAGCGCCCAAAACGCGCACTCGAAACCGAACCTCGCATTGGCCGATGAGGCTTTCAAACGCTGCGCGCTCTCGGATCAGGCGAAACGCTGGCTGCACAAGCACCGATATCCGCGCACGCTTTTGATGGCGCTCTTGCTGGAGGCGAGGCAATTGGGTGTATTGCCGTCGTCGATGTTCATTTGGCTCAAGCCGCTCGATCGCGCGCTCTGGTACCCGCTCAATACGGCCGGGCGCAAGGTGCCGTTCATGGAATCGGCGGGCGTATTCAACCAATGGCAGGCCGAACAGGTTGCATCGGAAAACGGCTGCGTGCTGAACGGCCCGCATGTCGAGGACGCGCTAGCCGGTTTGCGGCGATATCTCGAGGACACCGGATTGCTGGCCACACCGCAATCGGATCGACAATAAGGAAAACATATGCGATTGAAATTCGAACGGAGCGACACGCGCGTGCGTGACATCGTGTTGATCGAGACCGATGGGACGGTCTATACGTCGTTCGCAAAGACCGGGTATTTGCGCGCCGCCACCCGTACGCGCTTCGCCCTTGGTCCGTCTGCGGCCACCGGAGCGTTTTCGATCTCTAGTGGACAAACGCAGACCGCGGAAGCGGGCGCGCACGGTCAGGCGAACCATGGGCTCGTTTTTGTCAGCGAAGTCGATGGCCAAGAGAAGATCGCGTTGATCGAACGTTTCGCAACCGAGGCGGATGCCGGACGCGCGCTCGGAGCGATCGAAACGGCGTTGCGGCGCGCGGCTGTCGCGCAACGCGGTTTGCGGCTGTGGAGGACCTTGCTTTGCTGGGCGGGGGCGCCGTTTCTTTTGTTTATTGTCTCCATGTCGGGCGTTCAATTTCTTAACTCGCACAACGCGGCATTGGAGGACCTGAACAAGCTCGCTCACCTTGCTCAGCAAAACCCGAGCATGTTCGGCCTTCCCGCTGTGTCGTTGCCCTCGACGGGCGCGGCCGCCGGGTCCGCGGGGCAAACTGGAACGGGCGGTATGACACCGGCGCTATCGCCTGAACCGCCGCTCGCGCCCGCCGTGGCGGCGTCGAGCGCGGCTGCGGATGCGTCCGTTGCGCCGGCCCTCTCGGCGATTGCAGCGGGGGCACCGGGCATGGCGCAGATTCACTTCGGACTCGAGCATCAACCGGCGAAAAAGACGCTATACGTTTATTCGGATCCCAATTGCCCGGCCTGCCGGCAATTTGAAGCGCACCTGAACGACCTGGCGCGCGACTTCTCCATCTACGTGATACCCGTGGCGTACCAGCATGGGTCCGCGCCCATCGCCTCGCAGATTCTGTGCGCGACCGACGACAAGCAAAAGTGGATCGAGGCCATGAATCGAGCGAATACGACCGACCCCGTGGCGGGCGAGGATTGCGAGCGCGGCTATGCGGGGCTGAAGGCGAATATGGCGATGTTCAGTTCGCTCGGCTTCGACTCGACGCCGCGTGTGGTCGGCGGCGACGGTACCGTGTATCCGGCGGGCGCGACGGCCGGCGCGATCCGCATTCGAGCAGCCGCACGGTAAGCGACGTTTATGGCGCAGCGATACGGTTCCTCGCGCTGGCAGGAGATCGATCAACAGAGGATCACCCTCGATCCGCGCACGCTCTCCGAACGTTTTGCCGGGTGGCTGCTCGAACCGCGCAACTACGCGAAGTTCCAGGTCGCCATGGCAGCAGGCGCATGCGTACTCGCGTTCGCGTGGCTGCCGATCACGATCGCGATGCTGTTGACTCACGTTTGGTTTGCGCTACAGCGGCAGACGCTGCCGATGCGCTATCCGAAGGACCTCGGCGGCATCGACCCGACGCTGGATGTGGAAAAGCCCAACCCGAACGGTAAGGGCGAGTTGGTCGAACGACGTCCCGCCGACGGCATTCTTTATCTGGGCAATCAACGCTCGAGCGACCGCGACGAGCACTTGAAGGAGCTTTGGGCGACCAACGACGACGCGCGTACGCACATGCTGCTCATGGGCACCACGGGCTCGGGCAAGACGGTGACCTTGCTGTCGTTGTGTTTCAACGCGCTGGCTTGGGGCTCGGGCTTCTTCTACTCGGACGGCAAGGCCGATTCGAGTTTGCATGCGTCCGTATGGGGACTATGCCGGCGCGTGGGGCGGGAGGACGATTACCTCGTGCTCAATTTCATGACCGGGGGCGCGGATCCTTATGGCAAACGCCGTTCGACGGAGAAGACGTCCAACGGCACGAATCCATGGTACGAGGGGAGTCCGGACTTTCTGTCTCAACTATCGTCATCGCTATTACCCAAGGCGACGGGGGACGGCGCGCAATGGCAGCAAAAGGCCGTCAACATGATGGATGCGCTCATTCGCACGCTCTGCTACGAGCGTGCCGTGGGCAATTTAACGTTGTCGATCGGCGTCATCCGCGAATATCTCGCACTGCCGAACCTCGTCAAGCTGTACCTCAAGGGAAAGCGCGGGGAGATTCCGGAGTTCGCGTTCCTGCCGATCAAGGCTTACCTCGAGACGGGCTTGCCCGGTTTTCGCCCGGAATATGCCGAAAAGCCCGACAAGTGGGATCAAACGGTCTGGGATCAGCATGGCTATTTGACGGGGCAATATGCGCGCACGCTGTCGATGCTGACGGATACCTACGGCGCCATCTTCAAAGATAAGTACTCCGAAGTGGATATGATGGACGTGTTGCTCAATCGCCGCGTCCTCGTCGTAATGATTCCGACACTGGAGAAGTCGGCGCAAGAAGCGGCGAACCTCGGCAAGCTGATCGTGTCGAGCATTCGGCTCATGATGGCGATGAACCTCGGGCACAAGCTCGAGGGGACGTATGCGGACGTGATCGACACCAAGGCCACGCGGTCTCCCGCCCCCTACATCATCACGATGGACGAGCTCGGCTACTACTTCGCCGAGGGCATCGCATTGATGTTCGCCCAAGCGCGCAGCCTTGGCTTCATGATGATCGCGGCGGGGCAGGACATTGCCGCGATGGCGAAAGGAGACAACAAAGAGGAAGTCGATTCGATGATCGCCAACACGAAGATCAAGTACTCGTTGGCGCTCGAAGATCCGGACAAAACGCTCGATGTATTCAAGAAGGTAGCCGGGGAGTCGATTTCGGTCGAAGTCGGTTCATTCGAAGGCGCGACGAGCCACTTCACGTCGGCGCACTACCGGCGCAATTTGACCGGCTCCATTCAACGCCGCGACCGCATCGATTTGCAGGAACTCAAGGCGCTCAAGGAAATGGAGGGCGTGCTTATCTTCAAGGATCAGGTCACGCGGGCGCGCAGTTTTACGTGGTTTCATTCGGTCGAGAAGACGAAGCTGCCGTTTAGACTCAATCGATTCCTGCAAGTGGATCGGCCACGCATTGCCGACCTGCCAGTGCGCAAGCGGGCGGCGCAGCGAGCGCCCGCAAGTTCGAATGCGGCAGCCCGAATCGAGCGAATCTTGCTCTCGGGACGAGCGCCCGGGGTCCCGCCGACGGTCGATCCGATCATCGATGCGGTTCGCGCAACATACCGGAGCATCGAATCGCAAGGGGGAGCGTCATCGCCCATCGAGCGCGGCATCGCGTACTACATGGCAGCCATCGAGGCGATGAAGGCAAACTCCGCTGACGAGCGGGGGCGATATTGGCGAGTGGTGGAACAGGCGGCCGCGCGGCCGCCCGAACAGCCGCAGCCGGTCGAACAGCCGCGGCCGGCCCCCGAAGCAAGGCCGCGGGCAGAAGATGCCGCCCCTGTGTCTACGCGCAATCCGCTTTACCAGGATCCGCCTCTATGCGAGAAGGCGCCGAGCGGTGCGGCCAGCTCGACGATCGGGTTTACGGACGAGACGCTCGATCGGCTCATCGAAGTGGAGGCAGCGCTTGGGCGAGAGGATCCGAGCGCATCGGTTCGGGCGATCGAAGGGCAGGTCGCGGCCCAGCTCGCCTGGACTAAGCCGCCGCTGACAGTAGCCGAGGAGGAACTGCGGGCATTGTTGGCGCGTCTCGAAGCCATGGCGGGCGCGGTAGCCGGGGGACAACTTTGATGCTCGGACGACGCGCGTTTTGCAAATCGTTTGCGGCTGCCGTCGCCGTCGCGCCGTTCATCGCGCCGGCCCGCGCGCTGGAGGCGGCCGACGTTGCCCCGCCCACGCTGCTTTGGCTGCGACGCGGATCGGATGAAGCGATGATCGACTACTCGACCGACCAGGGCTTCAGTGCCGTCGCGTGGATGCTGCGAGATGTCCGCGCCGGCGTCGTCGGTGTGCCGGAGTGGCGGCTGCTGCAGCAATGGTCGTGGATGCAGGCGTGGCTCGCGGCATATGGACGGCACGTGAGGTTCGATATTCACTCCGGTCTACGGACGAAGGAGACGAACGCCCACTATGAAGGCGCTTTGGCTTCTTATCATTTACCGGACGCTCGGGGCGTATTCCGGGCGGGCGACTTCAGTACGCCGTCGATCCCCAGCGAGTATATGGGACGGCTAGCCTATTTATCGCAGCAAGGCGGGGTGGGCCTTTATGCACGCGACTTCATCCATACCGATGTGCGGGGGCGTACGCTCGCTTGGCGGTCCCGATGAGGCACGGAAACCGCGTGCGTTCACGATTGTTCATATGATTATGGCCGATCAGTACGGAGCATCGATGTTCAACTCGTGGGCACGGATGCGTATAATGTGGCGGATACATAATCGAGCAGGGAGCGCCGCATGATTTGCAGTAGTGCAGGATCAGGGTTCGAGTGCGTAATGACAATGGTCGCGGGCAACGCTCGCACGTGCGGCGCCGGCAAGGCGACGGATGGGACGGGGCCTGCACGATGACGCAAAAAAACGCGCCGAAGGCGCCGATCCTCGCGCTCGACCTCGAAAAGTTCCGCGTGAAGTACGGTCTGTCGATCAGTTCCGCGTGCGAGATTTTCGGTTTGCAGCGAGCCAAGTGGACCGCGCTTCAGAAAAGTCCCTCCGCGGTATTGTCGGACAATACCGTATGCATTTTATTGGACTTTTACGAACGTAATCCCTCCACGATTCCGATCCGGCGCGTGATCAACATCCGGCAGCACATGATCGACCTGGGCTACGATCCCGACAATCCCACGGACAAAGCGTTGTTCGCGACGACGCATGGTCGCGAGAAGGCCGCGTCGTATCGATGGGATGGCGGTCAAGGCGGAATCAGCAAGCCGGTCGAGCGGCTCATCGAGGCGACCGATCGCTTGCCGACCGAGTCGGGCAAGAAGAAGCGGCAGATCCTCGAGGCGATCGCCCGCGACGTGGCGACGAGACAGGGCATACGCGACCCGCTGGCGCGGGGTTCATGGCGCAAGGATGACTAGACGAGGAGCGAATGATAAAGGCTAAGCGTCCAGGCATCGACGTGAGCGTGGTGGTGTTCCATAAGCCGGGCAATTTGCCGTCCACGCTGAATGTCTCTGAGATCTCAGTGCCGCTGGCTCGCCGGATACCGGGATACATCACCGGGCTGTCCGGACATCAGCGCATGGAGAGCATGATGTACGCTCGGCAATACGCCGATGCGAAGCGGCTCGAGATGATCGTCGTCGATTTGCTCGTCGGCTTCGAGTTGCCGCTCTATCCGAAAGTGCTGCCGCCCGAACTCGTGAAAGATCACGACGTTTTGAATCTGTTCCGGGCCTCGAAGGAATTGATTGCATGGATTGCCGAGTATTGGCAGCAATGGGTTGTCGAGGACGAAGGGCCGCGTGCGAAAACGCGCTATGAGTGGACGCGGGCAGCCGATTTCGTCGCGCGGCGGCCCGATTTGCTGCCGCGCTTGCTTGAACTCGAGCCGTTTCAGCACATTCATTTGGTCACGCATCCCGTCATTACGGGCTATCACGACAAGCCCTTGACCGCGACGTCGTTTCGCGTCGGGTATCCGCTCATCGAACGCGCCACGGCGCGTTTTCATCCGGATATCGAGATCGTCGTTTAGGGCGGCGGCACCCGCTATACCGGTGCCCCGGCATTCCGATGATGTACGGGGCTATCCATGCATGAGGGAGCTAGCCTGCGGGCGATCTCCAATACTGCGAGCGCGAACATCACTTGTTTTCGGTTGTTTGATTGCGTATGATTAGGTCGATACGAAATATGTTCGAGCATGCATCATGCGCCGTTGCGGCGCCATAAAACATATCGAGGCGCGTATGGAAAACACATTGCAGGCGAGTGGAGCGGCAGAGGGCATGCGACGCGAGGCGGGCGGGGTCGAACTTACCGCAGCCGGGCGATTGCTCATCGTGGCGCTGATTGCCGCGGTAGGGTTCGGCTGTTGGCTTACGTATCAGCGTTACGACGCGGGCAAGGCGCCGGGTGCGCCCGTTCGTGCGGGCTCCGCTCATACGCCGTCCAATCCTGCGATCAGTGCCGGCGGCGGCACGAGTGGCGCAAGCATTGGAAGCGAATCGGCCGTATCGAAGCTCGCGCAACTAACCGATACCCTGCAACAGGAGCGGGCGGTGCGCAGCGCGCAAGAGACGGCATGGCGCGCGATGGCCGATACAAGCCGGCAGCAGCTTGCGGTGCTGTCATCGCAACTGCAGGCCGTCGAGTCGAAAATCTCCGCATTGGAGCGCACCGCGCCGGTTCCGCGGGCGCCTCGCGAAGAGGTCGCGGATATAGCGGCGAGTGCGCGCGCCGTGCGCGCCGCGATGGAGTCGGCTAAGAGCACCGCACAGGTGGACGTAGCGTCTTTGCCGGTGGAAACCGCAACCGCACAATCGTTGAACCTGACTGGACTCGGCAATGGCGTCGTTCAACTTGGAACGCAAAAGCTCGCTGTCGGCCAGGCATTGACGCCCGGCGAAACGATCGTCGCGGTCGACCCGGTCAGCCGGTCGATTGTCACGAATCGACGCATTCTCAATGTTACGAACTGAGGTCCCGATGAACGAACCCGGCTTACTCGTGCGCGTCGCGCTTGGCATCGGCTTGGCGAAACGTACTGTGCCCGCGGCCCGCTTGCACTCGGTGAACGATGCGCCTGCGGATGCGGCGGCATCCCCGCCGATGAAACGGCCACAAGCGATCTCGACGTCCCAGGCGCCTCACATGCCTCCGTCCGCGCAAGCAGCCGAGCGCACTCAGTCGAGCGGATCGGCGCCCCGATCGGAGCGCCTTGCCGCGTCGCGGCCGGCTCAAGCGGCGAGCAACGCGGCACCGAAGCCGCAGCAGTCCCTGGGCGATGGGTTGCCAACGCGTGGCAAGTCCACCGATATCGGCACTGTAATGCCGGCTGCGGCGCAATTGAACGGCGATCTCGAGATTGAGGAAAGCATTGTTCTGCAATGCGTCGTGCGGGGCAATGTGACGCAGACTGGCGATCACCAAGTGGTACTTACGGCGACCGGCGGCATCCATGGCGTCCTACGGGCGCATACCGCCGTGATCGGCGGAACAGTCGAAGGCGATGTGTATGCGGACCGCGTCGTGTTGCTCGAAACGGGCCTAGTTCACGGCAACATCGAATATTCGACGATCGCCATCAAGGAAGGCGCGACCGTCAATGGAATTCTGATGCGAGTCGTACCGAACGTCGTCGGAACAGGCGAGCGCGATGCACAGGAAGAAGCGGGGCGGAGCGACCCGCCGGGCTTACGCGCGGTGGGAGCTTCCGTCGATGCTCGCGAACGTGCGGCTTGACGATGCATCTTCGAACTACGTTGACGTATTGGGGGGCGCTCGCGGTTTGGAGCATCTGCTGTGCGGTGCTATCCCAATGGCATTTTCAACACATGCTCGTCATATGCGAGCAAGTCGAGGCGCTCTATCACGGTATGGCCGACGACGCCACGGTTTCGCTCGTCATGCGCACCTTTGTCGTGGTCCTTTGGGCCGCAGGCGCTGGGGTACTCACGATATGTTGGCAGGTCTTCGGGCTGGCGCGTTGCGATTCAGGGCGATGAAACGTTTGCGCCTTGGATACACGGAAGTTTTCTTCGTGGTCCTGATTGTTACGACTGCTCTCGCCCGGCTAATCGACGCGTGGCCTGCATCGACGCACGAGATCGATGCATTGAAAGCGCTGGCTGCGACGAACGGTGCGGCGCGCTCGTTCGTCGCAAGCAGCCTATCGGCGGACGATAGCCCCACCACGAAGCAGGTGAGGCAATGGCGCGCGCGGGTCGAGGCAATCGAAGGCACTAGGGTGCGCGGCGTTGTGAACGCATCGAGCCGCTGGGCACGCGGCGTGGCGCAGGGCCCGGAGACCGGCGCCCAATTCAGATAGAGGCTTATACATGGCATTGGACGACAACATCGATGCGGTTCGGGATTTGCACGATTCCGGCGCGCATGCGGCTCGCTTGTTGGAGTACTTGAGAATTGGCGTGCTGCCGAGCCGAGAAAACATTGCGCACGCGCAGCAGTGGCTGGTTACCGCAACGGACAAATTGGCGCCGGTGCTTGAGCAGGCGGAAACCGATCGTACGTCGCAGCGCTTCCAACCCGGGCCGAAGGGCTGACGGATGGCGATTCGCGCGAGATTCAACCCTATAGAGGAATGCTTTATGGGCATGCACAAAATCGCCAGCGTCGTGGCGATCGCTATGATCGCCGTGACCATGTCCGAGCCGGTGTCGGCTCAATGCGCGATGGAAAGCCAAATGCAGGCGGCGCAGCAGGCCGAGCAGGCTAGGCGTTTGGCGGCGATCAATGCGAATGCCCAAACGCTCGCATTGCTCAACCAACTCGAGACCGCGTGTATGCAGGGGTTTCAAATGATCCCCACGGAGCATCTTCCCGACGGCCAGATCGTGTTCGGCCTGCTCACCGCCATCGAGCAAAAGACTTGTCAGGGTCTTGCGAATCAAGCGCGATCGACGGCGCAGTCGGCCATGGCTGCGGCGCAGGCGCAGGTTCAACAGCAGATCGACAACATCACGGCAAGCGTCGGTAAAGGCACTGGGGGTAACGGCATGCTCGCGCAGCAGGCGGCCGCATCGAACGGCGCCGGCTGGGGCTCGGCGGTGGTGAACGCGATGTCGAGGATCTTCAAATGAAAAAGGGAATAGGAGCGTCCGCTGTCCTGTGCCTTGCGTTTGGACTATCCGCCAGTGCGAACGCGTATGCCGTTTGCGACGGATGCGTCGTCGCGGCTGTGACTCAGGCGAACATCGCCATTGTCGGCGCGATCGGTTCGCTCGGAAGCGCGCTGGAGTACGAACTCAATTCTATCGATAGCGATATCGAGGCGATCGGCGGGAAAAATTCCGCCACCAGTTCGATGGCCGCAAATACGCAGCGCGAGATGACAGCTCAAGCACAGCAGCAAGGTGAAATAGATTCGACGCTTCAACAAACGGAGTTGCCGCTCGATCCTTGCGCCACCTCTACGAGCAACTACGCGATGCAGGCGGTCCATAGCGTCAACACGACTGCGTCGAGTTACCGGCCCGGGGGGAGCGCTCCGGTATCTAGCGCGCCGTTGCAGAAGGCGTTGAACAGTTCGGCACCCTCCATCGAGGCGTCGCGGCGCGCATCCACTTCGATTCATGAGTCATCCTATTGCAACGCGAACGAGATCGCGTTGGGGTATCCGGGATGCTCGTCTTCGTCGATGCCCGATGGCGATGCGAGCGCCGACTCTCTGTATAGCGGCGCGGGTATGCCGGGCAAGGATGTCGATTTGACGTTTACGCCGCAGCAGATCGAGGCGGCGCGCGCGTACGAGCGAATGTCGATCGATCCCGAGCCGCCGCAATACATTACGCGGGCGGAGGCGGGAACGGAGGTCGGCAAGCTGTACATCGCGATGCAGAAGGCGTATATGGCGAACGTGACGTCGGCCCAGAATACGTTGAACAATATGATTGCGTCGCGCGCGCCGTTCCCCGGCAGCGCTCAGCTTATTAACGACATCAACGCGTCCTCTGATTCGGCGCAGCGGTATTTCAACGCAAATGCTTCTCCCGTCGCCAAGAGCACAAGGACGATGAGTCTGGCGGAACTCGAGGACTTCGAAGCCGGCCGGCGCTGGCGCAATCCTTACTGGCAGATCGAAATGGGTGCCGTGGCCGATCCGACCAAGCTGGCGCGCGAGCAGCTTTACACGATAGCGTTTATGGCCGATATGGCCTATCAAAGCTACCAACGATCGCAGCACATGGAGGTGCTGCTCAGCCAGATTCTTGCAGTGATGGAACGTACCGGCGAGCGGCCGATGCTCGAGGCGCAGCTTCAGCGTGTCCATGCGACCAATGCGAGGTAAACGGAAGGGACGATTCAGTGGAAGCATGTCGCAATGGTTGCGGCTGCGGACGTGACGTCCTGTTCGGGGAAAAATAGCGCATGGATGCCATTGTTGGGTACTTAATTGCGCTGGTCCTATCGATGACCGGCGTGTCGGCATTTGCGACGTGGGCAAGGATCGGTGTGACGAACGTGAAGACGGCTGCTACCGCCAGTCAAATGGTCATTTTCGATCAGGCTGCGCAGCAATACGTTCACGTCAATGCCTCGACGCTCGCGACGCAGGCGACATTGAACAAGCCGGTCACGTTGCACGTCTCTGACTTGGTCGACTATCTTCCAGCCGGTTTTTCGGCGACGAATCCGTTTGGTCAGGTCTGGCAACTGCAGGTGCTGCTGTCGCCAAAAGGGCAGTTGCAACCGCTGGTTACGTCGCAAAACGGTGTGTCTATCTCCGATACGAAGCAATTGGTACAGATCGCTGCTCAAGCGGGAGCGGCAGGCGGGTTCGTGCCGTATGCGAATCAAGCGGGCGATGCGAGCATGAACCCGGCGTTTGCCGTCGGGGCTTACGGCGGATGGAGATTGCCCCTCGTGAATTACACCAACCCGGGGAGCGGCCACCTCGCTTCCTTGCTGGCCGTCACAGATCCGCAGGCGTCGAACAACGATTATCTCTATCGGGTAGCGGTGCCCGGGCAGCCGGCGCTCAATCAGATGGAGACGGCGATCGACATGAACACGAACGACATTGTCAATGCCGGAAACGTCGCTGCCCAGGGCGTGACGGTGCAAAATCCGAGCGGACAGTCCACCGTAAATGTCGGGGCAGGTTCTGTGTCTTACAGCAATGCCACGCAACAATTGTCGCTGACGGCCGCGAGTGGTGTGCAAATCACGAACCCCGCGGGAGTACCAGCGCAGCTCACGGCGGGGGACATTACGGGCGGGACTCTGCGTCCGACGACATTGGCGACGCCGGGCAGTCTGTGTCAGTATCCGGGCACGATGGCGACCTCCAGTATCGGTCCGTTGTTTTGTGAGGTTAGTCCAATATCGGGGCAAGCCGCTTGGTGGGCGACTAGTCTCTCTTGGCCGGGAGGATATGAGACAAAAAGCAACTGCGGCGCTTCCAATCTTTCGGTTCCGATCCCGGCCGGGGCCACCTCATATCAGTTGACCGCTACAGGGGTTTGCGCGGCCTCCGGCGGCACGGCGTGCGAACTGTTGATCAACGGACGAGGGCAATTTACTAGCGGGGCAGGCGGTCCGTTCAATCAGTCGGTTTCCTCGGGTTGGTCGCCGAACGCCGCGGAAATGGCGAGTGGAGTCGTGAAGATTTCGGTGCGGTCGATCGACACGGGCGGGAACGTGCAATGTCTAGCGACGTATGCGCGCAGCGACATTACTTGGTTCCTCGAGCAGTAGCGGGGAGCGTTAGTGAGGTATCTAAATCGTACGGTGAAGGGCGGACTGGCATGAGGACCGTTCGGCACCAAGAAAAACGCGTGACGCGGAGCATGGCGGTGACCCTCTATGCGGGCGACCTGGACGCGGGACACTACGGCATAGGGTGCTAAAGGATGGACGCCATTGTTGGGTACATGATTGCGCTCACGCTATCGATGATGGCGGTAGCGGGCTTTACGACCTGGGCACGCCAGGGCGTCGCGAATGTGGTGACTGCAGCAACCGCTAGTCAGATGGTGATTTTCGATAGGGCGGCGCAGCAGTATGTGCAAGACCATGCCGCTGATCTTGCCATCGGCGCGACTGCGACCACACCCGTGACGGTGACCGCAGGGATGTTAGGGCAATACTTGCCGAACGGTTTTTCCGCAAAAAATCCATTTGGACAGATCTGGCAATTGCAGGTGTTGCAGCCGTCCCCAGGACAACTGCAACCGCTCGTGACATCACAGCTAGGGAGGCCCATAACGGACACGAAGCAACTCGTGCAGATCGCCGCGCAAGCCGGGGCGGCGGGCGGGTTCGTGCCCTATGCAAATCAAGGTGGCGATGCCGCGATGAATCCCACCAAGGCCAGCGGCGCTTACGGTGGTTGGTCGGTTCCTCTTGGCTCCTACACGAACCCCGGCAGTGGTCACTTGGCATCGCTACTTGCGTTTACGAACCCACAGTCGATGAACAACTATCTGTATCGTGTAGCGGTACCGACTCAGCCGCAGCTCAATCAAATGCAGACCGCGTTGGACATGGGCTCGCATGACGTGAACAATGCCGACAATGTCACGGCGTCGGGCGTGAGCATTCAAAACCCGAATGGCAACTCTACACTCTTGCTCGGTCAGCAGGCGTCCGTCGCAGGCAACGACGCATATCAGCAGATCTACATGCACGCCAATAACGGTGTCGTAGTGACCAATGCGGCCGGCAATGCTTACGAAGGAATCACTTCCGGTTGGGCGAACGTACAAAACGCCAATCATTTCCCGACAATCACGTTGGGCAATTCGTCGATCGCCAATGACGATGCCCATCAGCAACTGACGTTGCACGCCGACGGTCAAACCGTCGTGACCAACAATGCGGGGACGGCTTACGCACCGTTCATTGCGGGCAGCGTGACCAGTACCGGTGACATGAGTAGCGGAGGCAACGTGGTTGTCAATGGAAACATCTCCGGTAAGGGCGTCGTCAACGGGGGGTACTTGCAGCCGACCGCGCTCGCTGTGGCGGGTACTACCTGCACGAACAGTGGTGAGATTGCAAATTCCGGGAATGGTCCGCTGTTCTGCCAGTCTGGTGTTTGGCAAACTGCCGGGGGGCCGCGCATCCATTTTGACCAAGTCACGTATCAATACGTCGGGGACGGTGGCACCTGCCCGCCCAATACAGTCGCAATTGGTGCGGGCGGTTGGTACATGACATACACAGCCGGCTACCTGTATTGCGCTCAATACTATTGAGCGGACAACGTCTAGGAGGCGAGCAATCGTTCAATGATACGGTACGTATCGCTTTCGAAGTCGGTTGACCACGCTTTTCTATGGGCGTATCGTGCGTATCATACGGAACTTTAAATATCCAGCTGTTCTGTTTGGATGAATCGCTGCGCTGGACTGGTTCGAATTCCGACGATCCGTGGGCAACGTTTACGCAGGAGGTGCAGTGGTTCATGAGAGCAAAATGAGCGGCCTCCGGCCCGGTGCGCGCTTCGACGATCGTTTCCCCGTAGAGCTGATTCACAAGCTCACGCTTGTCGACGAAGGGCAAGCGCTCAGGACCCTCTATGTCATCAACGGTGTGATCGTCTATAGCGGACTGGTTGAACGCCTATTTTGGGAGCAGCGCTCGCTCGTCGCGCAATCGTTCATCGAGGGCTCTACGTTGACGTTCAGCGACATGGGCGGCGCAGGTCTGCAATATAAGATCGCGGACGTGATGCGGATTACGCGCGCACCGCGATATGTCGAATGGCTCGAGCAAATCGATGCGCTCGCTCGTACGCAGTGGAACGAGCACCACTATGCGAGGCGAACGGGTGCGCACACACCGGGCGACTCCTGGATCGAGTCGTATCTCGAAGGGTTGACGCCGAGCGATGCTTGGGAAATTGAAAAGCGCGCTGCCTTGGCAGTAGACGGGAATGCGTCGGCCTTGGCTGTCAGTGCGGCCCATGCGCTTCGGCGTGACTATGCGTTGCCAAGCGTTTTTATGCGCTAAACTCGCGCGATTTCAATCGATTTCCATTACACGACTGGGGGCCAAGTGAAGTTGCGTCAAATTGGAGTTTTGCTCGCGATGACAGGAGTACTGTGCATGACGAATGCGACGGCGGCGAATGCCGGGAATCCACCGGAGCCCAAGCTCGAGCGAACCATTTCGCTGGGGCACGCACCGCTATTGGGGTTGGGGACTTTGGCCGGGAAGTTCGCTCCTATCGTCAAGAAGATGAGCTTCAGTCCGGACGGACGTTTTCTGGGATTGGTGGTGACGACGAGCGAGAGCCCGACCGATATCGTCGTTTGGGACGTGAAAGCCAATAAGGAACAGGCGCGCATTCATTTCGATCAGGTTTACGCCAATATGCCTTGGGAAAAGCTTCTATGGCTCCAAGGCGGTAAAATCGTGACGTTCGGCGCTCAGTGGCAGTGGGATGCCATGACAGGCAAAGCACTTCCCGATAATCCGGCTACCGGCGGGATGGCTCGGCTCAATAAGGATGGGACGAAGATGCTGACGGTGTCGGGCACCATCGGCGATCCCTCTATGATCCACGTCTATGACACGAGGACGTGGGCGGAGCGGAAGATCGATCTCGAAGGCTTGCAAGTCGGTGGTGCGGTATGGACTGCTGATGACAAGATTCTCGCCCTGGTTAGCGAGACCGCCGATTCTCGTGGGAAGGTGGCGAACGGACACCACGTCAAACCATATGACACCGCAATTAGACTGATTGACCCTACGGGCGGCGCGCCAACACGCGATGTCTGGTTTGCCGGAGAAAAGACGGGCGATCCGACGATGCCGTTGAAAACGGCGCTTCCTGTTGAGACCGATATGGAACCGAGCTTCGCGACCAATCAGGTGTTCCTCTATTCTGGGGAGGTAATCGACAGTTCAACACTGGCGGTCCGGCCTTTCTGGGATGAGGATACCGGCGGAATTACCGTTAGCCCGGATGGGCACTGGTTGTTTTCGAAAGGAATGACTTCTGTCGACCCCAAGCTCAAACCTGTGCTCAATGCAGTTGTAGACACCACAACAGGAAAGGCGATAACGCATTTTACCGGTGGCATGGAGCATCTGGGCGGCATCGCTGCTAGCCCTGATGGTAAATGGCTTGCTATCGGCGATGAGAACGCTGTCTATTTATATAGACTTAATTAAAGACCAATATTAAAAACGGGGAGTCCGCATATGAGTCAGTCGAAGCCGTCCGCAACGGTCGAAGACATGCTGACTGCCGATGTTGCTGCCTACGGAGACCCGGGAGGTCCGCAACTAGGTAGTCAGTGGACGCCACTGCCGCTCGAGCGTTTCAGTGACGCGAAGCTTAGACGCGCGATGGACCGCTTCGGCTACTCGGGACGAATCTACGCTGATGTGAAGACTGGAGAAGTGATCATCGCCAACCGGGGTACGCAAAACCGAGCTAACTTCAAGTCGGACGTGGGCGTCGCGATGGGGATGGTGGCGGACGCACAGTCTACGGCAGACGAATTTGCGAGGCGAGGACTGATAGCGGCGCAGCGATTCTTGTCGGACCACGGCGTCAAAATGAGCGCGATATACACCACAGGGCATTCGCTCGGCGGCGCGGAAGCCGAGGGGCAAGCGCAGATGCTTAGCATAGAAAACGGCCCGCATGCGCTTCCGCCTGACGTTCACATCACCAATTTCTCGATCGATGCCCCCGGGGTTGGCTATCGCGCACACCGAGGAGACCGGAGCCGATACACGAGCTACAACCTGTCCGCGCAGGGCGATGTCGTTCACAAGGCCGGCGGCGATCAGTTGGAGGGTACCGTTCAAGTATCGCTGCCCATCGGTCCTGGAATCATGCAAACCGAGGGCAAGATGATCGCCGGTGCGGCTATCGCGGTGGAATTGCCGTCGGTTGGCGTGCCGATACTGGCCGACGGTGCTAAGCAAGCGCTGGACGCGCATAGAAGCACGCTGATTCTGAACCAAGTAAGTGGTACCGCGCTAGCAAGCACGAAGGTCACTGAACTGGGGACATCGGCGGGCGATATCCTAGCGGCATTCAAAACGAAGTCGAACCAGGCGCAACCCACTTCAGTGCAAGCGCAATCGAATGCCGATGCTGCGACCGAAAAACACGCGGCGGCAATCGGTGTCGATCACCGCGATATTTGGGGGCTCGATACGAAGGGGAACATCGACCCCGCTGCGCTGAACGGCTGTACGAAGCAGGACTATACCGAGCGATGGCTCGACCTGAACGGATTTGAGTCGAAGCCTCGGATGCAGCACAAGAATGGGTAGGGGATTCGGCGAAGTTCACCCATAAGGTAATCAAAAAAAGGCAGAAAGTGAAGGTCCGAAATTTTTTTGCTTCGAGTTGTCTCGTCGTTGCCGGAGCGATGCTGCTGGGAGGGTGTGCTATTGGCACGGATACGCCGGTGCACGCGTTCGACTTCGATGTACGCGATGACAGCCCTGGTGTCGAGGTGATGGACTACCAGTACGGCGCGTCGCGCTTGCCGGGAGTGCGTCCGCCGGCGGATGCGTTGGCGCATGACCAGGTGCCGCAGCAAACCGATGTCGATGGGGCGATGCGTCGCGGGGACTTCTTGTACGTGAAATGGCGGATTCAATCGACAGGAAAGGTGTACGAAGATCGGGTGGATTTGCGCAGTCGCCTGCCTAGCAATCTTGATCATTGCCGGATCCATTTCGCAATCGATGGCCGCCAGTTGTATGTATATCTTATTTCACCCGAGAAAGTGACGGGGCTATGCCCAGACGACCCCGGTGAGGCGTACAAGCGAACGGCTCCTTATAAACAAATACTTATCACGTACTGTTTCAAAAAAATAACACAGATATATCCGAATTAAAAAAGGTTTTGCGAGGTGACCCATGAGTGTAAGCGAAACCCTAGCGTCAGACGATGTCGCGCGTGCGCGGCAACAGGGAGAGTCAATTGCCGTCAGCGGTAGGTTAACCTCTGGTTTGAATCGATTCGTGTTTTTTTCGGCATTTGACGGGACAAACAACGATAAGAGCGACGTAAAGCTATCGGGTAACCCACAAAACACAAATGTCGCCCAATTGTTCGATCAAGTCGATAAAGCTTCCAAGCTTACTGAAGGATTAAGGACGAGTTATTTTCCCGGCCCCGGAACCCGAGGTTCCCGAGCTGGATCGGCATGGTTCGGCCCAGAAGTCACGGCCCAGATAGTCGATACTGCACAGCGAGCTTATGCGCAATTCTGCGCAGAGGCGAGCAAATGGCTTGACAGGCACCCCAACGGTTCGGTCACCGCCATGATGACAAGCTTCAGCCGTGGTAGCGCTTCTGCTGCAATCTTCTCCCAACTTCTATGGGAGCACGGTTTAGTCGATCCGAAAACCGGCAAAACATTGATCCCTCCCGGCGAAGTCGGCGTCACTGCCGGCCTCATCTACGATCCCGTCGACACCGGCGTCAGCGGCAATCTCGCCTTCGCGCCAAACGTGCGCAACATCACGGTGGTACGTTCCCTCGACGAGCACCGCACTGAATTTAGAGGCGCCGACTACACCGGTCAGCCCGGCGTTACGGTCTTGCCGTTCACCGGCAACCATTGCGATGTCGGTGGAGGCTACGACAACGGCCTAGGTGCTCTATCCCTGGAAGCGGGGACTGCATTTTTTCGCAACTCAGGGCTACCGATCGCGGACGTGGCAGAAGCCCGCAGATTCGATCCGACGCAACCGGTAGTCATCCATACGGAAGGCGTAGACGACCACGGGCGCAGACAATGGTCTGAGGACGCCTTGCATGGCTACGGCGTTCCCCGCTTGAATGAACGCGTGGTGACTGCGGCTATGATCCAAGAGAAAAGCGCTAACAGCCAGACTACGCGCTTCACGGATTTCAACGGGACGCACGTAACGTTGACCACTCGCCCGGACGGCGGCTACACAGAGCGCATGACCACGCGTGACGGGCATACGGTAGATACGTCGAGTAACAACCGAGCGCCGGTGCAGACCAATACCGACTCAGCAATTGGTCACTCACCTTCATCCGAAACTGCCGGCGAATTCAATATCTATGGCATCGACACTAAGGGCAATATTCATCCGTCGCTGATCAATGGTGCGAAAGGCGCCAACGAGGCGTACGTGAAGCAATGGTGCGATGAGAGGGGCTACCGCGAGGCGCCTTCCCGCTCGTTCAAGAATGCGGGATGACCGGCACGCCGCGATCCTCGCGGCGGCTCCGTCCCAGCGGCGCTCTCCTGGCGCACGACTCTCCTGTCACTGAGCGCAGATCGCATGCGCGATGCACGTACCGCTATTACCCTCGTTGCAGTAATACCCATTCCCCGACGGCGCGCAGGTTCGAGGCGAGATTTCTCGTCCGTCTCCACCGCGGAACATGTCGCAACTCCCGCCCGTTAGCGTATAGCCGGCCGGGCACGAGACTGTTGCCGACGGTTGCCAGCTTCCCGAACTTACGGCGACCGTCGTGATCGTGCCGGCCGCAGTCCAATAGCCGTACTCGCAAAATACGGCGGTGCCGGCGTCAGACCTTCCAATCATAAAATTCTGTCCACAGGGAAGGCCCTGTGTTGCACCACCATTGATTTGGACATATTGATCCGCGATCACTTGGCCGTTGAATTCATTGCTGTTGAAGTTGCTAACCATCTTACCGCTGTTGTCGAAGCCGCCAGCATCGAGATAGAGTGTGGCTCCACCCTTTGGCTGAATGAAAATATCTCCGTCGCTGGTCAGTCCCGCTTGAGTCAGCGCAGTCTGAGTACCGTGCAGCCCCCCCGCCGGTGAAGTCGATGTGACTGCGCCAGTCGCATTGATTGTTCCGTTTGCCAAGACCGCGCCCGAGTACAACGGCTGCGGATTGCCGGCGCTATCCGCCAGCACGGTACCGCCCGGTGCGTTCACATAGAGCTGATTTGCCCCCGCGAAGTAAGAAAGCGACGCATTGCCGACCGTGACGGTCGACGCTCCAACGTTGCCGGCATTGTTGATGTTATTCGACGCCATATCCAGCGCCGTCTTCATCTGGTTCAACTGAGGCTGACCTGGCACCGCCACTCGGTACAAATAGTCGTTATTGGCTTGTGAATCGGTGAACGCGAGCAGCGAGGCCAGGTGCCCGCTACCGGGATTTCCATAGTTCGCCAGCGGCAGGCTCCAGCCGCCGTATGCACCAACGGCGTTACCTGTATTCATCGTCGTGTCACCGGCCTGATTCGGGTAAGGCACGAAGCCGCCTTGCGCACCCGCTTGCGCGGCGATTTGCACGAGTTGCTTGGTGTCGGAAATCGCCCTGCCCTGTCGCGAGGTGACGAGCGCTTGCAATTGTCCGCTTCCCGTTTGGAGGACCTGCAATTGCCATATTTGACCGAAAGGATTGATGAAGGAGAATCCTTGCGGCAGATAGGGCTTCAACTGAGCCGCGGGAACCGGATATGGCGCGTTCGTAGAGGCCACGGACAGCAGAAAGCTTGCATTTTCCTGCACGTACTGCTGAGCGGCCTTATCGAATACGAGCATCTGACCGGCCGTGGCGGCCGATTGCACATTGGAAACGCCGAGCTTCGCCCAAGTAGCGAAGCCGGCAACGCCCATCATCGATAGCGTCAACGCGATGATGTATCCAAGCAGAGCGTCCATGGCGCGTCCTCAAGGCGTAATCTGAACCCATTCGAGCAGGTCGCCCGCGGGGACCGTCGCCGGTATCGCCACGGTCTGCCCCGTGGCGACCATGACGCCTTGCCCTACGGCCGGCACCCGATACCACGCTTCGCTCCCCTGCGTATCGGTCATCAGTTGCGCGGCTTCGCCCGGCTTCGATGCCGCAAACGCATAGACGTTGCGCGCGCCTCCCGCCGCGGGCGTCGTCATACAAACCGCGCCTTGCGGTATTACCGCTCCGACGGGCAATGTGGTGAGCGGCAAATTTTGGCTAATCGTCCCGGGGTTCTTGGTCGCCTCGTCGAGGCAGGCCGCGCCATACGTCTGCATGCGCTGAGAGGCCACCATGGCGGCGTTCATCATCTGCCCGGCCTTGCCTGCGCCCGTGACGGCTTGCGCGAGCTGGTCCATCTGCATGCCGAGGCCGATAAAGAACAATACGACCATGATGGGGAGTACGAGAAAGCCCATTAGATTCTTCCCGCTTCGACTGTCGCACTGACGATTCGGCGTTGCCGGTCGATTTCCGACGACAACTGAGAAAAATCGCCTTTGCGCAGGGTGGCGCGGATCGCCGTCTCGTTTGTCGCGCCCGAAATCACAAGCGGGGTGACGGTCAGCATGCGGCGTTCGGTACCGCCGTAGCTGGCCATCCGCATGCTTTGATGGATCACGGCGCACAGCGCGTCCGCCAAGAAGCTCACATCGAGGCCCGATTCCCGAACCATGTTTTTCATGCGTTCAAGCGCCGTTTGTACATCGTTCGCATGCAGCGTCGACGACACGAGGTGTCCGCTCGTCCCCGCGAGCACCGCCTGGGCCGCAGCCTCGCGCGTGCGGATTTCGCCGAGCATGATGAGATTGGGCGCGGCGCGCAGGAGGCGATGGATCGTCGTACCGAATTCGGCGTCGCTGTGCACTTCCGTTTGATAGCACGTGCCGACGATCGGCCCCGCGCCATGGCGCCCTTGCAAGACGATTTCGACGGGGTTTTCGACGGTGCACGCGGTACCGCCGAACTTGCGCAATCGCTCGATCATCCACGATGCCTGGCTCATGGACTTCCCGTCGCCCGTCGCGCCTGTCCATAGAACGAGGCCCCCTTTGCCGAAATGCTCGGAAAGCATCGCATCGAGCAGGCGCGGCGGATAGCCGAGCTTGTCGTAATCGATCGGACGGTCGAGCAGTCGGCGACAAATATAAACGTCGCCTTCCAGCGTTTCGATCCGCTGGACGCGTAGGCCGATGCCGTCCCAGTCGGCCCGGAAATCGAGGCCCGTTCGATGCTCCTGCAACCGGCGTCGCAGCTCGAGCGTTTCTTCGAGCATGACTTCGCCCAGTACGCGGCGCTCCCGGTCGCTGGGGCTCGTTTTAAACCAAGCGCCGTCCGGTTCCAGATACAGATCGGAAAAGGGCAGTCCTCTCAGAGACTGGCCTTGCATGAACTGCCCTTCAGCCATGGCGCACCTCGTGACTCGTAGCGCAGGCGAACTTCGTCATTGGAACGTCAGAACGATCGCCAACCCGGCGGTGCAAGCTTGCGCCGCGGATACGGCGTCCGGCTGGACCGCTTGCGTAAACGTCGTGCCGCCGCCGACCTGCAGCGAGACGTAATCCTTCAGGCTGGTAATGACGCTCGCGCATTGCTCCACCGTTTCTGACCCGCCACCGCCGAATGTGATGGTGCCTTCGGTACTGCCGGCCGCGTTGCCGAGCTGCACGGCATTGCCCCACGCGTCGGTCACACCCGCCGCGCGGACCATATCCGAAGGAATGACGCCGGCTGTAACGAGCGCGTTCGCGTTGTTCGTCGTGAAGTTCGTATAGCCGTTGCTGTTCTGCGAAAACTGCGAGCGTGCGTTCGTGACAATTTGCGTGATATCGGTCGAAATCGTACTGCTCTTGTTCGCCGCAAAAGCCTTGTAACCCGCCAAACCCACACCTGCCAGTGCGAGCAGGCCCAGCACGATCGCGACGACACGCCCTAAAATCCCATCCATCAGTAACTCCTATTAGTCAAAAATTGCACGCGCCGGTCACATCGTTCCCATGGAGGAAGCGAGAATCGAGGAAATGGCGTTGGTGCCGAGTTGCAACACAAAAAACGCGGCGAACATGAGCCCCGAAAACAAGGCCGAAATCACGACGCCCTGAAACATCAAGCGCCGTTCGAGCGTCTCGGCATACTGGCGAGCGACGACTTCGATTTTTTCCGGGAAATCGGGGAAGCCCACGTAGGCACCGATTTCGTCGATCAGGTCGAGCGAGGGGAATTCATAGCCGGAGCGGCGCATCGCGGCATCCATCTTCAATCCGTTTTTCAAGCCGCCGTAGATCGGTCGCAGCCGCGAGGCCTGCCAGGCCGACGATGTAAAAATTTGTCCCGCCAGCGCCTCGGTATCGGGTACGCCCGCGCGCAATAGCGCGGCGAACGAAAGCAGCCAGGCAAAGCCGACAATTTCGCGGTAGACCGAAAAGGCAAGGATGTATTTGTCGAAGAAGGCTCGGCCGGGCACGCTTTGCTGTCCGGTCCAGCGCGGCAGTGCCCACCAGGTCAGCGCCCCGGCGATCACGATAAGCATCAACACGATCGGGCCGGTCCATCCCGTCGCCGCTTGTCCCATGACGTAGAGCGCGTAGGCCCATCCCGTCCATTTCGACACGGGTACGGCAGCCGAGAATTGCGGCACGATATAGGCGCCGATCACGAATAGAACGGCGTATAGGGAAAACAAATACATCGTGGGCGCGAAGAAGCTCGCTTGCAGTTTGCGCCGCATCCGCGCGGTTCTTTCCCGAACGTCGAGAATAAGCCGCATCGCGTTCGGCAACTGGCCCGTCTTCTCACCCGATGCGAGTACGCTACGCTCGAGGTCGGTTAGGCTAATTTGCATCGCGCGCATCAACGTTTCGCCGTCGATCACTTTCCGCCAGACGCGATGCGCGGCCTCCGCAGCTTGCTTTCGGCCGCGCCGGCGCAAGCGGTCGCGGAAATCCTCGAGAATTTCCGTGAGCGTCCTGCCGTTGTCCATTTGGCTCGCCGCCTGTTCGTAAAGCCTTTTTCGAAGGCTCCAGGACAACCCCACGGTCATAATGCCTCCATCTTCGATTCGAGTTTGTGGACGTTGCGATGAACGTCGAGCGGATCGACGCGGCCCGCGAACACGAGATCGATCGCATTGGCGAGCATCGATTTGTCGGAGCCTTCTTTGCGGCGATGATTGCGCCGCGCGACGAGTAGTCCGTGCGTTAGAAAGTCGGTCATGAAGGCTTCATCGGTGACGACGATTTCGGCGACGGCCTGTCGGCCGCGGATCTTGTCGCCGTGACACGTTTGACACCCTGCGCCGCGCACGCGCACTTGCGACAGGTCCCCCCATGTGCGCAGCGCATCGACCATATAGGCGGGCAGCGATTCAGGCGCATCGGCGAGCGGCACGCTGCAATCCGGGCAGAGGACGGGCACGACGCGCTGCGCCACCATGCCGACGATGAGTTCGTGGTCGCAGAGCTGGGCACGGGCCAGACGCTCGCGGTCGAGCATCTCGAGCCGCGGGATGGACTTGTAGGCGTCGGTCACGTGCAGCGTGGTCCAAACGAAGTGGCCTGTCATCGCGGCCTGCAACGCGGCAACCGCTTCATCGGCGGCGCGAATCTCGCCTAGCAGAATGATGTCCGGGTCCATCCGCAACGTCATCCGCACCATGTCACGAAAGTCCTCGCCGTTGGCTGCCAAGGAAATGGCCCATGGCTGCGGATATTCAGGCGGATCTTCGATCGTGATTTGGCGCGCTTCGGGGAAGATCTGTGCTTGGTACTTCATGAGCTTGAACAACGTCGTGGTCTTGCCGCTGCCGGTCGGCCCGGTGACGATCACGATTCCCATCGGCAGGCGCACGAGCCGTTCGCACAATTCGAGTTGCAGCGGCGTCAGACCTTCGACGTCGAAGGCGCCCTCGGGACGAGACGGTGTGCGCAGATCGATCGGCCGCGCGGCAGCCGGCGACAAGGAACGGTCGCGGCCATACTGCAAGCGCGCCACCATGAAGCTGCAGCCCGCTTCCAGCGGATACATCGGACCACGAATGATCCGGACGCTCGACAGGCCCGTGTCCGGCAGCGCATCGCCGTGAATCTGGGCATCTTGGAACGTGCGCGGGTTGTAGGTCGATTGTTTGACCGTCGCGAGCCCCGTATAGATCGCGCGGACCAGCGCTTCGCCTTCCTCGCGGCGCATCGTGAAATTCTTCGCGACCTTGTAGTCGCCCTTTAGGCGAATTTGCACTTCGGCATACTTCTCGCGCACGAGCACGCACATGTCGCTGGCACCCATCGCGGCGCTATCGACGAAGATGCGGCGAGCGAGGCTCAGCGTCATCAGATCCGCTTCGTCTTGAGCTCCCCGGCCCGATTGAGCCTGGCGTAGCGCTTCGAGGTCTTGGGCCGAGACTTTATGCACCTTCGGCACGACGCCTTTGCGCGAGAGGTCGCCGAGCCAGGTTAGGAACGGCGGCGTACCCGAATGCCTTGCGTCCACGTGAATCTCGAGCGACTGCGCATCGAGAATTTGCTGAACCTGTTCCTGCGTCAACAAGCCCGCGCGAATGGCGAGATCGCCGAGACGGCCGCCCGCTTTCTCCTGCGCGTTCAGCAGGCGAGTGAGCTGACTTTGCGAGAGTAAGCCGAGGTCGATCGCAACGCGGCCGAACCGTCGTCCCATCGTCGCCCGATAGACGACGTGCGGCTGCAGACCGACCGGGGGCAGCGGCAGCGGGGCGGGTTCGTCGAACGTCTGTAGTGCCATGGCCGCCCGGGCGTCCGCGGACGAATCCGCGACGAACGTAGGCTTGCGAAAGCGTTCGGATATACGCATCAGAGTTGTCCTTCTCGCGAGGGCTGCGCGCCCATGGCAGGTAGGGGATGCGGGACCGTTTGCGCGGGCAATCGGTCGAGCGTATAGAGCGCCATGGACAGCGCCCAGCGGCGAGAGGCTGCCGTCCAGGCAAGCGCTTCGACCCGCAGGCCGGGCACGCTATCGAATGCCGGCCCCAGCCCGCTCCAAGGGGGAATGCGCTCCGCGATCGAGGCCGAAAGGCGTTGCCAGGGATCGGGGACGGCTTGAGCACCGTTCTCGCCCGGTGCGATCGGTCTGGGCACCGTAGGGGGATCGATCGTCAGAGCGAATCCGTAGCGTTGCGCTAGTGTCCAAAGTGCCCGGCGTGCGGCCGGCTGGAGGTCAGCACGTGGGGACGGTGCGGCGAACGCAACCTGGTGTTGGATATCTTCGGCCGAGCTTCGGGCATCGGATGAAAGTTTGCCTGGCGCGTTTGCCGCCAGCCCGCCCGCGCTCACCCACCCACGGTGGATATCGATACCGTGCGGCTGGGCTCTGCATTCCCAACTCGAGAGCATCCACCCGTCGCGCGCGAGCGGTTGCTCTCTCCATGCATCGCGGCAAGCGTCGAATACGGACGACGGCATAGCCGTTTGCGTCCAAGGCAGAATGTGGGCCTGCGCATTGTCGCGCGCATGTAGCGCGGCGGCGATTGCGCGCTGCCGTTTGGCCTCGGCTTCCCGTTCCTTCTCGAGCTGATTCTCGCGATAGAACCAAGCCCCGCCGCCTGCCGCTCCGATCACCAGCAAGACGGACGAGGCCACGGCAACGTTGACCCACGGCCGACGCTGTAGATCGCGCAGGACGAGGTGCTTCGGCGTCGACAGCGCCATCTCGGCCAGGTCGTCGAGCGTGCCCTCGGCTTCTTCCCAATCGCCAAGCGTCAAATGCTGTTCGCGCACGCGCAGCAGATCGTCGAGCTTGCCGATCTGATCGCCCTCGGGGATGACTTCCTGTCCATCGCGAACGGCGATGTACCAATAGCGGTCCTCGCCGAGCTTGTACAAGCCCATCCAAGGTTGCGGCCGCTGCTCCGCCACGATGGTTGCGAGCGCCTTTACCTTCGAGGGGGCGCTCGCTCCCGCGATCGGTTCGCAGAAGCCGACCTGAACCGAGCCGGCGATCGTCCTGCGCACAAGGCCCCAGCGCCCCTTTTCCATCGATAACGCTCGAAGCTCGGCCGCTCTCGGGATCTTGTCTTCGTGCCGCCACGAAAGGCCGGCTGCGAACGTGCCCTTGACGCCGGGAAGCGTGATGAGTTCCGCCACCTCAGACCCTCAGAACGACGACGCGCTTGCCGTGTGCGAGCGTCACGCTCGACTCGGTGATGCTGGTGACTTTCCACCCGCCCTCGATGGTCTCGCCCGGACGAACCGATACGGTGCGTCCGTCTATCGTGAGGACTGCCTGATATCGACCGTCGAAGCCGCTGATGGAGACGGCTTGCATTCCCGGTTTGTCGGCCGATCCGCTGGTCGCGCTGCTCGACCCGCTCTGCGAGGTCGATGCTGGAGCGGGAGTGCCGCCCCACGCGTTCATCGGCGAGGGCATACCCTGTGCCAAACCCGAAGGAGCGGTGCCCCCGTTCTCGATCTGCGCTTTTAGTTTGGCGATTTCAGCCTTAGCTTCGAGAATCGGAATCTGCGCTTGCAAGTTGGCGAGTTCTTCCGCGGGCGACGCCTCGCTCGACGGCGTTTGGCTCTTCGCCGCGCTCGCTGCCTGCGCTTGGAGCTGTGGTTGTCCCAACGCTTGGGCGCCGGCGGCCAGCGGGGCAAGGCAAGCGGCGATCGACGCTATGACGATCGCGGCCGAGGTGAATGGAGATGTTCTCGACATGGGTGGCTCCGTTACAGCAGTCGGGCGGAGATGACGACCGCGATGATGCTGTCGGCCTTTTGCGCGTCGACACCACCCCCGAAGATCGGTACGTAGGGGCTGCCGACGCCATTGTTCGTGGAACTCGTCTGTTGCTGACGCATACCGGTCAGGACCAACGTTTCGCCCGGTTTGAGGCTCACGCTCTGCTCGAAGCGCGTCACTTGCATCGTCGGCAACTGCACGCTCGATTGGCCAGACCCCGATCCCGAAGTAAACGTTTGGAGGCTCAGCAGATCCGACAACGTCATGTCGAAATCGATGAGAATGCGCCCGTTGATCACCTTCGGGAGGAAGCTGCTCGTGAAGCCGGGGACGAGCGTGGCCGTCTGCATCGTCGTGGACGAGCCGACGCTGGCCGTCTGCGTACTTTGCGTGGACGAGACGTAGCTTTGCTGTTTGGCCGCTTGCAGCGCCAGCAGCTTTCCGTTCTGCGTGATACCCGAGCGCGATATCAACTGCGACACGTTGCCCAGCGTCGAAAGCGCTTGGACCGCCGCTGTCGTTCCGTTCATCGTGCCGCTCAGGATGTTGGCGCCGAACGTCATCGGCGATGAACTGCTCGTGACGGTGGGCGGCGCCGCGCCGGTCACCTTCAGGCCGGTATGGCCGCTTGCCGACTGGTAAGCCAGCGTCAGGTTCAAGCCGTAATTTTCTTCTCGCGACAGTTGCACTTGATAAACGTGAACGTCGATGGCGACTTGCTTGCCGAACATCGCGTCGAGATTTTTCACCCACGCTTCGACTCGGTCGCATTGCGGCGGTGTGCCCGTCACGGTCAGCACGCCGAGATTCTTATCGGCGACGACCTGTGCTCCCGGCCCCGCCACCGCCTCGGCCGTCTTCTCCATTTGCTCCCATGGGCTTACACGTACGCCTAGCGTGATCGTTTGCCCGCCCGTGCCTGACGAGGTGCCGCCGGAGGTACCCGCTTGCGCCGCGCTCGAAAGCGTTGCGCCCGCGCCTTGCGATCCCTGCGACGATGATCCGCTCGAGTCGCCGGTCGAAATCGAGCCGCTCATGCTTGCGACGTCCGCGATGCTCGGTAGCGTGAAGCTACGCGTCTCTGTCTTGAAGAACGTGACCATGCCGTCGCGGTAGCGCGACCATACGGCGTAACGCGCATCGACGACGTCGAGGAATCCTCGGAAGGTCCCGGTGTAGCGCAGTGCCGGACGTGCGATATCGGCGGCGCTTTGCGCTTCGCGCGAATTGGTCCCGTTGGGCGACGGCAGCTCGGGCAGTCTCGGGCCGCCCGGCAGACTCGCGGCTGGGGATGGCAGCATGCGCGTGGGCGTCGGCGTAGGCAGCACGGGCGCCGCGGAGCCGGATGAGAAACTGGAAGCCGACTCGACCGAGGCATCGACCACGGCCTGGACGCCGACGTTGTCGGCGATCCATGCCGCGATATCGCGCAGCGTCGTCGAATCGTTGCTCTTGAAGACGACCTGCTTGTCGTAGATCTCGGGCTGCGGCTTGCTCGCGCGGATCTTTTCGCCGAGCAGCCAAGCTCCTTCGTGTACCTGCACGATGGGCCGCGTGGGCGTAACTGTTTCGAGTTGGCTGCGCGCATCGCGGTCCAGCGCGACTTGCGTATCGTGAACTTCTTGGAGCCCGCACCCGGCGAGCGTGGCGAATATCATGACCGCCGCAGCCGTGCGAGTGAGTGGACGCGTCAGTTGCATTATTCGTGTGCTCCCGCTTTATCGACGACGACCGCGCTGTTGCCCTTCCAGATGTCAGCGCGTACGTCGGCGCCGTCATCGGCCAGTTGTGTGAAGACTTGTTGCACGGCGTCTTGGAAATTCCCTGTGTACGTGTAATCGTGCGGCACGACCCAGTCGTCGGGCGTATTCCACGTCAACGACCACCCCGCCCGTTTGGCCCATTCCTGCATTTGCGTCTCGAGGGATTGACCGCCTACGAGAGCGAACGTCGGATCAGTGGGCGGCGCGACGGCGGCTGCCACGGGCTGCACGGCTTGCGTCGCCTGCGCAACCGCCGAGGCGATGCGTCGCAACGAAACCACACGTCGATCCCAGTCGATCGTCAGGCCCACGTTGGACACGGGTGCGAGCGCGTCGGCGAGTACGACGTCCCAGGGCGAGCCGCCGCTCCAGCTCGCAAGTTGATTGCGGTCCACGTTCCCGAAATCGATCGTGAAGGTGTGGGGCACGACGACGGGCAACATGTCCGCCAATGCGATATCGCGTCCGCTCCCGCGCGGCACGTCGATGCCCGAGGGACGGAAGCCGACTTGCGCCAATTTATGCGTGTCGGGGATGGACATCGGCTCCGCGAGCGGCTGCGCGGTGACGGCGGCCGATGCGGCGGGCACGGTGCTCCTCGCCGCCGCGGCGACGGGGACACTGGGCGCGGGGGCTTCGTTGACGAACCCGGCTTGCGCCCCGGCTGCCCAGGCGATTCCCCCGGTAAGCATCGTCAGGGCGGCAATGCGATTGACGCGATCCATCTTGCACTTTCTCATTCGTAAAATCTCCGGTGATGCCACCACGCGCGTCCGTGAATCACCGAGCCGCGCAGCGCGTGGCGAATCGCGCGCAGCAAAACGGGCAGCGTGTAGCCCTTGCGTTCCATCAGATAGAAGCCGCCGATCGCCAGCCCCGCCACGCCGAAGGTCCAGACGCGCGGGTAGTAAAGAGCGATCAAGATCGGGAAATAGCCCCGGGCGTCGATGCCCATGATCCGTGGCGTGAGAGAGGCATCGCGCCATATCGAACGGCGAACTTTCATTCGTTGGATTCCCCCGCGTAACGCCGGAACGATTTCTGATCGATGAGACCGGCGTCGAGCAAGCGACGGAGCCCGGTTGCCATGTCTTGCTGCTTGTGCGCGACGACCTTACGCAGGAATGCGCCCCATTGCGTATAAGGCATGTCGCTCATCTCGCGTTTGGTATCGCCGTCGAAATAGAGGTACTCGCGCACGGCGCGGCGATTTCCGTCGAGCGTCGGTACCAGAATCTGCACGACGATCAAGCGCAACGAGCCGAGAATTTTCGAGGCGATGGCGGAATGCTCCCCGGCGGGAAATACTTGAATCGCACGGCTGATCGTTTCGGATACGCTTTCCGTGTGCATGGTCCCGTACGCGCCGTGTCCCGTGAGGGCTGCTTCCACGAGCGCTCCGATGGTTTCCGCATCGCGTGCCTCGCCGATGCCGATCAAGGTCGGCTTGCAGCGCATCGCATTGCGAAGGCCACGTGCGAAGCTGGGAATATGCCGCCCGATTTGCATTTGACGAATCTTCGGTCCTTTGTTCTTTACCTTGGTGAACAGGAATTCGATCGGGTCTTCGTAAAGCAATATCTTCGCGTCGCCGTTGCGCTCCGATACGTCCGCATAAAAGGACGACATGAGCGTGGTTTTGCCCGAACCGGTGGGGCCGCAAATGAGCACGAGCCCGCGGGGCTGGAACAAGTTCTCGCGGATGCCGGGCGGCAAGTCGAGGGAATCCAGCGGCGGCGGGACCTCGGGGATCGTACGCATCGTGATCGATAGGCCGTCTTCAGCGTCGCCTATCTGGGCACCCGCGATGTTGACCCGGTACCGGCTCGTATCGCGCTCGACCACGAATCGATAGGGACGATCGGCGTCATTGCCGCCTTTGATCACACCGATCAGCTCGCTGCCGAACGAAACGGCGAGCAGTGTTTTAATCTCCCCGTCCTTGATCGTGCGTTCCGTCAGAGCGACTTGCCGCCCTTTGATTTCCCCCCATACGACATCACCCGTTTGGAAAACGATGTCGGATGCGCCGATTTCCGTGCAGTAGGCAAGGAAGGCCTGCAGATCATGGGCGCCGAAATTGGCGTCGAGCTTGAACGGTTGCGGCGCAGCGTTCATTTGCCAGCTCCCGCAGCCGGCGCCGCTACACTTGCTTGCCACTTCGAAGGGTCGGTGACGAATCCGCCGTGGTCGGTAACCCGGTAGAGGGTGTCCCCCACGTCGATGTGCGTACGATCGCCCGAGACGATGCGCGGCGCGACGGCAACCTCGGGCTCCGAAACCATGCCTCGGTTCAGTAGCTCCGAATACCGCAACATCCCCGTGTAGTCGCGATTCAAACGTGCCAAGTTCGTTTCCAGGATTTGGTCCGCAAGCGTGCGCCCCTGCCGATAGCCGAGCTCGACCTGCTGTTTCCAATAGGCGCGCTCCGCGGCGGTCTTGGGCAACATCGCGGAAAACGGCAGCGCGTCCACTTGGGCCTTGATTCGAAGGCCGACGTAGAGGTAGTCGCGCCAGGAAGGCGCGATCGACGCGAACCGCGCAGGGACCGCGATTTTGTACATCGCATCGGCTCGGCGTACTTGATCGTTGGATGCCTCGATCGCGTCACGCGCCTCGGTGATGACGGGCGGCAGCACGCCGTTGCGCGTGATCAGGGCGCCAAAGCGATACATGCTGTCGAGGCGCGCGGCCCGTGCGTCGAGCGCCGCGATGAGCTCGGCCGATCGATCCGCGAGTCCTTTATGGCTCCCGAGCGGTAGCGCGGCTTCTCGCAGCACGTTGGCGCGAGCCGGTGTGATCGCGGCTGCCGCGGGTGCGCTGTCGGCGGATAGATTCGCTATTTCTTCGACCGACATCCGCGACGTGTCGGGTGCTCCGTCGTCGGCGCGGACGGACGCGCAACCAATGCAGAGCGCGCCCCAGGCCAGGACGCGCGCCAATGCGGGCAGGGGCAGCTTATAAGGCACGGTATCGCAACTCGAGAGAATCGGTCTTCAGGACGACATCCGCGCGCGCCCCCAATTGCGTTCCGATGTTTTCGAGCACCGACACGAAATCCGTATTCGTCGCATCGATGGCAATCGGCGAGGCAATCGGCTTGCCCGCGACACTGAACTTCAAGCCTTTCGCCTCGGCGATCTTGCGCAGCACTTCAGGGGCGTCGCCGTTCCAACGTACCGTAATGAAGTCACCCGCGACGAGCACCACCCCGCTGCGCGGCGCGACCGCCGAAATCCCGCCGGCGCGCGAAATGTCGCCAAGCAGCGTGTCGATCCGGTGCGCGGAGTCGTTCAACTGCGAATCGAGCATGCGCCCGGTCGGGTCGGCGGGCTCGGATTGGGTGGCGCAGCCCGCGAACAAGCAGGCGAGCACTGAAACCGCAACACGTACCAATTTCATTTGGATGCTCTGTCTATCAAAAATGCACAAGCGCGACGTACGATCAAATTCCGTATAAAGGCTATCATACGCAATGAAGAGGGCGCAAGAGAAGTTCGTATAGGAGCGGGCATACGAAACGAATCGACGCGCCCGGAGCTTCGAAAATCCTTTCATTCCTTTCGTCTTCGTGACCGTGCGCAGGCGGTAACAAAGTGCAACGCCGCTTGACTGGCCGAAATTGCTTGACACGCAAAAAAATAAGGCTGCATAATTGCGTACAGTTATAACGATATAGAATGGCGACCGGGGAAATGAGCGTTGAATCGAGACCACTTACGCTGCTCAAGGCGTATCGAATCTTCCACAACTTGGATACCAACAAGATCTGCGAGCAGGCGAAGATCTCGCGTTCGTATCTGACCAGAGTCGAGCAGGGGGCTACGCCGAGTGCGGAGATCGCCGCACGACTCGTGCAAGTCCTGACCCAGGTCGATTGCGTGCGCGCATCGCAGCCATCGAATACACGGAATCAACTCGAGACGTTCGAGAGTGCCCGCCGCCTGATCGATCGCATGAAGGCGTTGCATGCGGAATTCGCGCGAGAGGGCCTGCGGGAAATCCACCTGCTATATCCGAAGCGATTCCAATTGGGGGAAGACGAACATGCCCTCGCCTAAAGGAGGCGCGGCCGCGTCCGCGCGTTACCCGATCGAAGTGCATCCCGCCGTGCGCCTCGTTTCAGAGACGTTCCTCTATAAGTTCAGTTGGCCCAAATTACTTGGGACGACTCTGATACTCGGCGTGGCGCTGCTCATATCGATATCGGTCAACGTCGTGTTGATGACGCGCAATGTCGCTCCCGTGTATTTCGCCGTTACGCCGGACGGGCGGATGACGCGGCTGGCACCGCTGTCGGAGCCACTCGTTTCGCCCGAGGAAGTGACGCAGTTCGCGCAGAGCTGCGTGACCCGATCGTTTTCCCTCGACTTCGTTGCCGAACAGTTGCGCGGCAAGCTCGAATCGTTGCACGACTGCTATACCGACGAAGGCTTTCATGCGTTGATGGTTGCGTTCGACAAAAGCAACCTGCTGGCGAAGATCCGCGACGGGCGCCTCGTGTCGTCGGCGGTCGCCACGGGCGCGGGGGTCATCACCGCAATCGACGCGCACGATCCTAAGGGCTATAAGTGGACGGTGCAGCAACCCATTGCCATCACATTAGTAAACCAGACCGAGCGTCGCTCCTACAGCTACATCGTCGAAATGCATATTCAGCGCGTGCCGACCGTCGACAATCCCAGAGGGATCTCCGCGACGGCGCTGCAATTCCTTGGCAACGGTCAAAACAACTAGGTGACGGCATGACTGACGGCTTCAAACCCTTTCCTACGGCGATCGCGATAGCCGAGGAATCGAAGGATAAGGACGGCACTCATCCCCTGGCTAGCGTCGAGGGTACCGACTGGCATCATGAGTTCGAATTGATCGACCCGTTTATCGCCACGCGCAAAGAACTCGAGGAGCTATGGTTGACGGCGCCCAATCGCCGTGCGCAAGACTGGATCACCGGCATTATGGATACGCGCCGGATGTACGCGATCGTAACGGGCAATCCGTTTTGAGGTGGTATCGATGAGCCGTCCGCTCCTGAAGTCGGCCTGTATGATCGCGTTGCTGCAACTGCTCGGCGGGCTGCATTGCGCCAATGCGCAACTGGCTGGCGCCGGTACGCCCGCGAAGCCCGGCGCGCCGGGAGGCGTTTACGCCAACCCCGATGCGCCTCGCCCGCTGCCGCCGCTCACGCAAACGAATGCGAACTTCGACGCCGCGGTCGACCTCGTTACGCCTTTGACACCGGATCAGATTCGCGCGCTTCGCAAACGTATCGACGAGGCGAAACGCGCCGCATCTACGAGTCCCACGCGGCCGCCCAAGCCCGTGTATTCCGTCCAGACCGTCGACCTATCGCCTGGCGCGGCGCCCCCGATCGTGCGTGTGAGCGACCTGGGCTCCGCCGTCACATTCATCGACATCGAGGGCGCGCCGTGGGACATCACCGAAGTCGACAACATGGCAAAAGGTCGCTTCGAGGTATTGCGGCCGGTTCCCGGTGTACCGACGATCACGATTACCGCGGACGGTACGTATGTCGAGGGTGACGTCGCCGTGTTTCTCAAGGGGCTGCCGTTTCCAGTCGTCGTAAAGATGATCGCGGGGCAGCGCGAGACCGACTATCGGCAAGATATTCGGATCCCGCGGCGCGGGCCCAACGCTCAGGCGCCTATCGCGGCGGCGCCAGCCATTTCGCTGCCCGGCGACAGCATGCAGGCCATTCTCGACGGCACGGGCGCGCCCGACGCGAAGCCCGTCAAGATCGAAAACCCCCCGCTGGGCATGAGTGCATGGCAGATCGGCGAGCACCTCATGGTACGCACTGGCTTGTTTCTGAGCGACCCGGCGTATTACGGCGCACTGACGGGCGCGGACGGCACGCATGTGTACGACATTCCCCGCACGCCGGTCATCACGGTGAGCGAGAACGGCGTGAGCCGAAACATCGTATTGGATTTGGAGTAACCCCATGGCGGACCAATCGCGCCGTAAGATGCATCCGGGTTTTTTGCGCAATGCCAAGATCATCGCCGTCATCGCAGTGCTCGCCGCAGTCTGCGTAGCCGTCGCATTTTTTGCAATGAAACGCCGCGCGGATACGGCCCCCGAGGTGGACGTTCCGGCCGTGAGTGCGCAGGGCGGCACGCCCCAAGCGGAAACGCAGCGCTATGCACAAACACTGAACCAGGCAAACAAGGAGGGCTTGGCTCAGGCGCAAAAGACGGGAGCGACTTTCATCCCCGCGTTCTCCGATCGCAATGCGCAAATCGAAAAGGTATTGGCGGATCGATCGTCGGAGGCCGCGGCTCAGCCTGAAAAAATCGACTATCAGCATCCGAACGGATTGCCGCCCGGACAATCCGCTCCGGCGTCGCAGCAGCCATTGCCTAGCTTGCCCGCGCCGACGCAGGGTGTTGGCTTGCAAGTGCAGCAGCTTGTCAATCAATGGGACACCCCGCCGCAATCTCAGGAAGTGCTCGGCTTGCAGAAGGAGGCGCAAGGTGCGGCGCCGAGCGCTGGAGTGGCGGCGGCAAGCGCTGCGCAGGCGGTCGTCGCCTCGCAAACGAAGCTCGCGACAATTCATTCGAGCGATCGCTTCTACGCGCATCTGGAAAATGCGATCGACACCGATACGCCTTCGGATATCCTCGCGGTGCTAGATCAAGGTCCATGTAAAGGAGGGGAGTTGATGGGCAACGGCAAGCTCAGCAACGAGACGGTAACCGCGACCTTCACTTCGATGCGCTGCGGCGGCAAGACCGTGCCCGTTACGGCGGTCGCGTTGAACGATCAGACGCTGAGCAACGCGCTACCAGCGGACCTCGATCATCACTTGATGGCGCGTGTAGCCATCCCGGCACTCCTCGGCGCCCTCGGCACGGCCGGCAGTGTGTACAGCAATGCGGGTTCGACGATATCCAACAATCCACTGGGCGGGACGACGACGATTCAAAACCCGAATCCCAGCGCGAAACAGCTCGAAGGCGCCGCGGTGTCGGGCAGTGTGACGGGCGTGCAGGGCGTCGTCCAACGGGAAGTGGCCGGCATACCGCCGGTGACGGGGCATGTCGACGCAAATACCCCGCTCATCATTCTATTCAAGGCCGATGTCGTCCTCTAAATGGCATATCGCTTCGACGGTATGTTTACGTATAATATTTTCGATACGAACTAAAGCCGCGCCACTATCATGAATGAACACGATCACTTCTCAAGCGTGCTGGACGTCGAGTCGATCGAGGAGCCGCTCGAGCCTCATTTCGACGGTCATGCCGAGTTTGCCGCGGACGATGAGGAGGCGCAGTTGCATGAGCAGCAAGCGCCGCGCAAAAAGCCGATTCCGAAGGCGCTGCTGCTTGTCGGCGGTATGGTGGCATTCGTTGTGGTAGGGGTGGGGTATCAGCACTTCTTCGGTCAGCGCCCGCAAAGCGGGGCGTCGTCGGGCATGCTCGGCACGGCGTCTGCCGACGCCGGCGACACGCCACTGCCAACCGGTACTGCGATTACGCAGCAGTCGCGCAACGGAATGCTGACGCCAAGCGTGACCGTCCCGCCGTTGCCAAATCGGATGCTGGGACAGGCGTCGGAGCCGGTAGGAGCGATGGCAATACAGCAGACGAGCGGCGAGATGTCGACCCGTTCGGCTATGCCGGCGTCGGTGGCGTCGATCGCATCGGTGGCGCCGGCGGGTGACGATACGCCGCAAGATTCGGCGGGGGCGACATATCGTCAAGGGGCGGGCGTCCCCGCGATCGCTGCGCAAGGTGCGCCGATTGCGGCTCCCGGCGTTGCCGGCCCGGCGGCTCCCGGTGTCGTGGCGATGACTCCGGCGTCGTCCGCGGCTGGCGCTGCGGCCGGGTTGCTAGCCGCCAACGTGTCCACGGTCGCCGGCTCGGATGCACCGTCCCCGGTGCAAGCGGCGACGGCACCGGACCCGAGAGACGCCCAGATCGCGAAGCTGCAAGCGCAGGTCGCTGAATTACAGCGGCGCGATCATGCCGTCGACGGGGTATCAGCCCCCGCTCATTCGGCTGCTCATCGGGTCGGCAACCATGCCGTCCATAGTTCGAGCACTGCCCATGCACATGCCGCCGGGAGCGCTGCCACGAGCCGCGGCGCACGTTACGCGCGTCACCCGGAGCGGGCGAATAGCGAGGTGCTCGTCGGCTACGCGATCAAGCAAGTCATTCCGGGGCAGGGATGGATTCAAGACGAGGAAAGCGGGAAACAGCAAGTTGTCGCTGTCGGTGATTTCATCGGCACCGCAAAGGTCGTACGCATCGATCCCGACAACTATCGAATCGTAACGACCGCTGGAGTCATTCAGTAATGGACTTGACGACGATCGTCACCAGCATTGCCTACGACATTCTGGCGTTCCGAGATCTCGCCCAGGTGCTGGCGATCGGCATCGGGATCTTCTATTGCGGCAACTCGCTGCGCCAAGCAATTCGTAAGTCGGCGTCGCCGGGTATCGATATCAGCGGCCAGAGCATCTTCGCGTCGTTCTTCATCGGGGCGTTGATCGTCAACTTCGCGAGCACCATGAATAGCACCCTCGGCTCGATCGGTGAATCGGACACGACTTACGGTGCTGTCATTTCGTATGTGAACCTCTCGTCGGCCGGCCAATTCGCTCCCGTGATCTCCGCCATCCTGACGATCGTTTCAACCTTCGGCTGGTGGTACGCCCTCAAGGGCTGGACGATGCTTCGCAAGGCATCGAGCGGCGGGGGAGGCGGCGGATACGAAGACTACGCATGGAAAGGGTTCATTCACATCCTAGGGGGCGCGGCGCTCGTGAACATCAACGAGACGCTCGCCGCGTTCCAGGGAACACTCGGCATCAGTTCATTCAACTAACGGAGAAATCTCACATGCCACAAGCCATCCTCATCCATCCGTTCGCGCGCTTGCATTTGTATGCGAGCGAGCATGCTCGCACGTTCATCGTGGGGGCCATGATGCTCGCGGGCATCGGCCGCCTCATGATGACGGACATGCCCCTCGCCGTCGCGGCGATCCTGTTCATCGCCACGGCCATGTGGCATACGTCGCTGCCTCGCGCGGCGCGACTTTCGAATAAGCATCTCGCGGTGACAGCCTTGATGCTGTTCGCCGTGACGAGCCTCGTCTTCGCCGGCGTGGCCGACGCCCAATCGAGCGGCAGCACGCTCGGCGGCATGGCGACAAGCCTGAAGAACGACATGGCGTCGGTCTACAACATGGTCATCTACGCGTTCTACGGCGGCGGTATCGTGAGCACCGGCATCGGCGTGAATAACGGCATCAAGAAGTCGAAGGGCGATCAGCAAGTCACGACGGGCTCGATCTTCGGCTACGGCTTGGGCGGCCCCGCGCTCGGCATGGTCGGCTACATCATGAATTCGGCCGCCGGCTCGATGGGCGCCAGCTCCAGCAACTTGAACGCGCTGCCGTCGGCCGCGCATTGAAATCGATGGATCCCGGCGGCAGGCAGACGGCCCATGAACGAGACTAACGACGACGAGTTCGGCATGCTGGCTGTCCCACTGGTTTCGGGTGTGCGGCATCTCGATGAAGTGGGGCAAGCCAAGCATGGCGTGCTGATCGACTCTGGCAGCTTGCCGCAAGCCGAGATCAATCACCTGCAGAGAACGATTGCGGTCGTGCTTCAGTGCGGCGATGAGGCGCAGCGCGCCGAGGCGCATGCGCTCTTGCAGCATTTGGCGAGCCGCAGCGAACTCGTGGTCGGTACCTGGGGCAGCGCCAATCCGAGCGATTTCGCTCGCGCTCTGCGCGCGGCGGCGCAGCAGCCTGGTGTGGCCTCGGCAGCCTTGGCGCTGCTGTACCGCCCAGCTCGCTTCAGCCGCAAGATCAAGCAGTGGCTCGATGCGCATTACCGCCAATTGCCGCTTGAAGCATGGAAAGAAGTCTACGCTCGCGTGAGCGGGCATACCGTGCGTTAGTGCGTGTACCGAGCAAGACCGATAAAGTGCACCGGAGAATAGCCTGATGAGCGTAGTGAGTGCGCTTCTCGATAACGTCGAGGCGTTCATCGCCTGGATTTCCAGCCACGCCCTGGGAGCGGATCTGCCGTCCTATTGCCAACTAGAGACCGCGATCGGCCTCGATCTCGACGATCCGCGCGCCAAGCAAATGGCGGCAATCGATCCGAAGGGGGCACGCCCGTACATTTTGATCACGCGCCAATGCGCGATGTTGACGCTGTTCGAGTTGACGGGTTCGATGGATGTCGTGGGCGAAGTCGAATTCGAGCAGATCACCGATGACCTGCGGCGCGCGTTGACCTCCTACTTCCAGAAGGCAGGGCATTCGATCGAACTGTCGTTCGAGCGCGATCCGGAAATGATCCGGCATAAGGTCAAGACGTTGATGCAGCCGTCCTACGACACCTGCGAACGCGTCGGGCTCGACTTAAAGGATATGCTGGACGACCGTTGCGAGCGTGTGGCCTCGCTGTGCTCGCACGAGTCGTGTTACGTCTTGCTCTACACGCACCTGTCCTCGCTCACGCCAGATGAACTCAAGCGTGAAATGGAGACGCATCGCCTCCGAATGAAAGAGAACAAGGTCCAGCCGATGCTGGAAGCGCAATCGGTGACGGCGATCTTGAAAGGGCTGTTGAGCCGCCACGAAACGTTCGTCGATGCCATCGAGCGCGATTTCGTCCACGCGAAGCTGCATGTTGAGCGGCTTTCGACGCATGAAGCGGTGCGCGCGATTCGGCAGTCCTACGACCGGCGCCGGACGGACCATAAGTGGAAGCCGGCATTGCCCGGAGATCGGTATACGCCGCGCAATACGCGCAATCAGTCGGTGTCGGGGTTATATCTGCCGAAACTTTCCGAGCAGATGTGCTCCGGCAAGGTTCATACCGAGGGCGACTTCGTCTATATCAACGGCGAATATCACGGTTCGGCCTACATGGAGGTCGGTCCGCAGGAAATCCACGATTTCATGATGTTGTTCAATCGCGTCGGCAAGGAGATCCCCTGGCGCGTGAAATACTCGATTGAGCCGGGCGGCCTCGAGGCGGCCAAATTGAAAAATCTGGCGGTCAGCATCATCGGTTTCATGGGTAGCACCAACAAGGCGATCAAACGATCGTTCGATGCGCTGGAGCAAGCGCAGCGCGACGGGGAGTGCAATGTTTCGCTGCGTCTTACCGCAGCGACATGGGGCCCCGACAAGAAGACGTGCGAGGACCGGCTGTCCGCGCTCGTTGCCGCCCTGCAAGGATGGGGCGTCTCACAGGTGAGTACCGACACCGGCGATCCCGTCCAAGGTCTCGCCTCGACGGTGCCGGGCTTCACGGATAAATCCGTTGCGCCGAGAATGATTCCTCCGCTTAGCGATTTGGTCCGGCTGTTGCCAATACAACGCGCTGCGTCGCCTTGGTTCGCGGGCGGTTCTATTCTTCTGCGCACACTGGACGGAAAGGTGTATCCGTTCCAGCCGAATTCGTCGCTCCAAACCGCATGGATCGATTTGATTTGGGCCGTGATGGGTTCGGGCAAATCGGTATGGCTCAACACGCTCAATCTCGGCGCGATCCTATCCCCGGGTCTTAAACGTTTGCCGCTCATTACGATCATCGACGTGGGCGTGAGCTCGAGCGGTCTCATCGAGTTGATCCAAAACGCGCTCCCCGAAGACCGCAAACACGAGGCAATTTACGTGCGCTTGCGCAATACGGGCGAATTTTCGATCAACCCTTTCGACACGCTGCCGGGGTGCCGCAAGCCGACGGCGTTCGATCGAGAATTTCTGATCTCGCTGTTGACGGCGCTCGCGACGCCGGTGGGCCAGAAGCAGCCGTACGCGAACTCTTCGGAATTGGCCGGCATGGTGGTCGACGAAGTATACGAGCGCTATTCGACGCGCGGATCGGAAAAGCGCTACGAGCCCACCATCGACGCATTCGTCGATGCGGCGCTGACCGAAACGGGGTATGTCCACGACGAGTACACCTCGTGGTGGGATGTGACCGATCATTTGACGGCAACCGGCCACGTCCGGGCGGCGCGGTTGGCGCAGCGGTTCGCGGTTCCCGTGTTGGCGGACCTGATCGAATCGCTCGGCGCCGAGCGTATCCGTAGCGTATTCGAGCCGAAGGAGGATTCGAAGGCGCGCGTCGACAATGGAATGACACTGCTCGATGCGATGCGGATGGTCATTACGTCGGCCTTGCGCGATTTCCCGATCATCGCATCGCACACGCGCTTCGAGTTGAACGAGCAGTCGCGAGTCGTCGCGCTCGATCTGGAGGAAGTCACGCGCGGCGCGGGTGAGGACGGTGAAAAACGGGCCGAGATCATGTACGTATTCGCGCGGCAAATCGCTGCGCGCCAATACTATTTGCCCGAGAGTATCGCCGAGCTTGCGCCGGCCATGTATCACGAAGCGCATCGTCAGCGCTACGAGGATATCAAGGACGAGATGAAGGCGATTTGCGTGGACGAAGTGCACCGGACCGCGGGTAAGAAATCGTTTCGCCGGCTACTCTCGCTCGATCGGCGGGAGGGCCGCAAACACGGCATCCGCGTCTCGCTCGCGAGCCAGTTCATGGCCGACTTCGAAACCGACGGCGAGTCGATCACCGAGTCGGCATTCTCGGCCTACATCATGAACGCCGGGAGTCCGAATTCCCGCGCGGAGGCCCAACGGATGTTCGGTTTGTCCAATTCCGCGATGACGGCGCTTCAGCGCGACGTTCGAGGGGCGGGGCGCTTTCTCGTGTGGCATCAAACCAAGAGCGGCGTCGTGACGCAAGTGCTGCACAACGCACCGGGCGCAATCGAGCTGTGGGCGTTCTCGACCACGGCGAAGGACGTCGGTTTGCGGCGGCGCCTTTATCGGCGTACGTCGCCCGCCATCGCGCGCCGCATCTTGGCAAAAGAGTTTCCGAGCGGTACCGCGGCGCAATACCTGGAGAGCCGACAGGCCGAACAAGGCGCGCGCGACGACGACAACATCATCGATACCGTCGTGCACGAACTCGTGGTCAAGTACGGCCTCGAGCGGGCAGGGGCCCCGGCATGAGTGCGCCGCGACAGGCGGGCGACAAGCCCCGCGCGGCCCGGCGCGCCGCGCGGGCCGGGTTGTATCTCGTCCCCGGATATCCGTTGATCAAAACCGTGGCGTCGTTGAAGGAGACCGCCGCCGGCGGCATACGGACGATCGCGGATCGCCATCGCGAGCTCGCCGCAAAACGCGTCAATCCCACGTCGCGCACCTTCAGCGAAGCGATGGCGATGCGCTCGCCGGATGCGTTGCCGCTCGAGGCAATCGAACGTTCCTGTTTGCGCAGGAAACAGGTTTCCCTCGCGTTCGCGGTCGTATCGGCGAGCTTCGTCATCGGCAGCGTCGGGGGACGCAACGTCTTCGGCGCCTTTCTCGGTCTGCTCTTCGTGGCGCTGTGCGCATTGTTCGCCCTCAAATACGAGCATCGAGTGTGGCAGATCGAAACCGGACGCGCGGCGCCGGACGAGCCGCTCGGCGGATACCGGCAGTTCTTCTCGCGCAAAGGCGCGATCAAGCGGTTATTCAATCCCCACTTGTTCAGTTGATATTCGCCGCCCCCCCAACCCATCGGAGCTACGAGATGACGGTAATCGCTCGGCGAGTGCGCGGCGTTGCCGCCTTCGCCTCACTGTTTGCAGTGTCGAGCGCGGCATTTGCCCAAGCGGCGTCGACGCAATCGATCGGCTCGATCACGAGCGCCGCCTCGAACGGTACCGACAAATCCATGTCGGCGCTGCAGCTCATCTACGGCGCGATCGCATCGAACCCGCTGTCGGGCGGCTCGGCTACGACCGGCACCGCTTCGAGCGGATTGATTTCGCAAGTCTTCCTCGTTCTCAACTCATGCATTCTGGCCGTGGGCGTGCTGTGGGCGATGTATCACTTCGGCTCGGCGATGATCGCGACGGGGCAGGACGGTGAGTTCCTTGGGCAAAAGAAATCGTCTCCCTGGTTCATCATCCGCATGGGCGTGGGCTTCACCGGCCTCGTACCGATGTTCGGCGGCTATTGCGGCGCCCAGGTCATCATGCTGTGGGCGACGATGATGGGTGTGGGCATCGCGAACCTGTCGATGACCTCCGCCGTGAACGTGTTGACCAATGGCGGGACGCTGATCGCGACACCTGTCGTGCCGCAGGTGACGGCGCTCGCGCGAAGCTTGTTCGAGTCGAACCTGTGCGCCGCGGCGGCGAATCAGGCGGTCGCGAATTTGCAAGGCGATGCGAACGTCGGCGCCGACTCCGGCGAAACCTTCAGTGCGAATACGACCGCCATGAAAGTCGTACTGATGAATCAGAACGGGCTCTCATGTGGAGGAGCACAGATAACGGGAAACGCGCAGGGCTCGTCGGGGACGTCCTCCGCTTACGGTTTGTCGGCCTATTCGACCGATATGGCATCGGTGCAACAGCAGTTATTGTCGGCGCAAGGTCAAGCGCTCGTTTCAATGCAGGCGACGCTGTCGAGCGCGGCACAGGCTTACGTATCGGCCGTCAACAATCAAACTCAGCCGATCGATCCGCAAACGACGATCGACGCCGCGGCGAAGGAGTATCAAAGGGAAGTACAGGCCACGGTGACGAGCGTATCGAGTTCGCTCACCGGGGTCGCGGGCGACATCGGGGCGGAACTGGCGCGTGATGGTTGGATCATGCTGGGCTCGTGGTATCAAACGTTCGCGCAGACGAGCTCGCAACTGGAGGATTTGGCCGATACGGTCCCCGTGGTCGTGCCGCCGACGGACTTGTCGAATTTGCCCTATCCGCAGCTCTATCAGAGCGTGATGGCCAGTTACCAACTACAGCTTCAACAAGACGCGTCGACTTCAACCGGTGTCTCGACCATGGACACTTCGAACAACTTGTTCGCCGGGAACGTGACGCAAGATATGGATGTCAACATTCTTGCTCAGTTGTTCCCCGGTGCCGACCTTGTGGGTCAGATCAAGGAGGTCATGGTTAGCGCCACTCAACCTACCAATGGTTCGCCGCTCAATCCGCTCATCGTCATGAAGAGCGTGGGCGATAAGATCATTCATGAGACGGTGGAGTATCTCAACCATTACCTTGGCCGCGACAGCCGGCGCGCGGACAAAGCACCCGCCAAGCCGGGCGCCGGCACGTCGAGCGGCAGCGCCGCGCAAAACGGCGCCGTCAGCGATTCGATCGAGCCTTTCGTCGTCGCGATAGCCGTCACACTGCTCTTTTTCGGCGTGATGCTATCCGTTTATATGCCGATGTTGCCGTTCATCGTCTGGTTCGGCGGCGTCGTTTCGTGGTTCATGGTGGTGGCCGAGGCGATGGTGGCGTCCCCCCTCTGGGCGATGACGCACCTCGACGGCGACGGCGAGGGGCTCGGTCATCGGACGCAGCATGGATACGTCTTCCTGCTGAACGTCATGTTCCGGCCTGTCGTGATGGTGTTCGGTTTCTTGCTTGCCGGCGCGAGCGTGATCGTGCTCGGCAGTTTGCTCAACACGATGTTCGGCATCGCGGTGCAAAACACGCAGTACGGCTCCACCGCGGGGCTCGCGGGGTTGATCGGCTTCGTCGTGCTCTACGTGGGGATGTGCCAAACGCTCTGCAATTCGGCATTCAGCCTCGTGCATACGCTCCCCGACAATCTATTCTCGTGGATCGGCGGGCAACTGGCATCGGCGCATACCGGTTTCGGCGAGGGTGTCAAACAGGGCTTCGAGTCGCACCTGAATCAAGGCAGCGCGGACGGGCATTCGTTGGGGCATGCCCCGAAAGGAGGCCCAGGTCCGCGGACCTCGTCCTCGGGCATGGGGGGAGTACACCCCCGATAGGCTTTACCCCTTGGCGATCACCTCGATGCGCAGCGCCTGCGCACCAGAGGCGATCTCCAAGAGCCGATCGACGTTGGGGTGCGCGCCGGGACGATTGCGGGCATCGGCCGTATGTTCGGCGAATATCGCGAGACCGTGCTCGGCCGCCTTGGCATCGAGCTTGCCGAATGCGCGTTGCAAATAGTGGTAGACGGCGAGCGAGCCCTGTTTGCCCGGCTTGTTCTCGATGCCGGCTACTACGGCGCCCGCTTCGTCGACGAGATCGATGCGTTCGATTGCATCGATCGACGGCAGCAGGGCGAGGTTTTCTTTGAATACGTTCGTCGGTTCGATCACTTATGCGGCTCCGCTTATCGGTTGGAAATAGCGGGCCGTATACTAGCCGATCCGGCGGTGCGGCCGGCCGTCATCGCGCGTTCGTTTCGGCATCGGCGGCCGTATCGACCGCTGCCTTCGGCGTCAGATACCGCGGCAGCAATGCAATCTCTCGCTTCGGCAGCGGCCTGCTGTAGAGATAGCCCTGCGCTACCTCGCAACCGTAGACGTTGAGGAACGCAGCCTGCTCCATCGTCTCCACGCCTTCGGCCACGACGCGATGCCCGAGACAGCGAGAGATCGAGAGGATCGCTTTCACGAGTTCGGCGTGGCGGTGATCGCTCGTGACCTTCTGAATGAACGTCCTGTCGATTTTGAGCGTGTCGATCGGAAAGCGCGTCAGGTAGCTCAACGCCGAATAGCCCGTACCGAAGTCGTCGATGGCGATCGAGAGCCCCATATGCTTGAACGCGGCGAGCGCGTAAGCGACTGAATCGTCTTCGTCCAGCAGCAGGCTTTCCGTGATTTCGAATTCGAGCCATTCCGGGCGGCAGCCCGTTTCGGCGAGAATCTTTTCGACCAGCGGCACGAATCCGCGCGACTGAAACTGTCGCGCCGATAAATTGACGGCCACCGTGTGCGGCGAACCGCCTGCATTCCACTGCGCCGCGGCACGGCACGCTTCACGTAACACCCACCTGCCGATATCGACGATCAGGCCCGTCTCTTCGGCGACGGGAATGAATTGGTCCGGCGGGATGAACCCGGCGCCGGATCGATTCCATCTGAGCAGCGCTTCCGAGCCGAGTACCTGTGCATCGCGAAATGCGACTTGCGGCTGATAGTGCAATTCGAGCTCGCCTCGCTCGATCGCGCGCCGCAATTGCGACTCGAGCGCGAGATTCGCCGCCGCTTCGACGGTCAAATCGTTCGTATAGAAGCGGAAACCGCGACGGCCCGAGCGTTTGGCCAGATACATCGCCGAATCGGCGTACTTCAAAAGATCGTCGGCGTCGGCGCTGTCGATCGGGTAAAGGGCGATGCCGACGCTGCACGAGATGAACACTTCCTTGCCGTTGAGCACGAAGCGCTCGCCGAGACGCTGGATGATCGTCGTCGAGATCTGCTCGATCGTCCGCCGGTTATGCACGTCCGGCAGTAAAACGGCGAACTCGTCGCCACCGAAGCGCGAGACCGTATCGCCGGGCCGCACGCTCGATAGCAAGCGCGCCGCCGCCTCGCGGAGCAACTCGTCGCCCACGGCGTGACCCATCGTGTCGTTCACGCTCTTGAAGCGATCCATGTCGATCATCATGACGGCGGTGAACCGATCCGGCACGGCGTCCGATGCGAGCTTGCGCAGCGTCTCGTTGAATGAGCGGCGATTGGGCAGTCCCGTCAGCGCATCGAAATACGCCATGCGATGTATTTTTTCGCGCGAGACGTGCAGCTCGGTGATGTCGCGGCCCACCGCGAGCACGGTCTCCACTTTGCCGTCGGGCCCGAGCTCCGGCGTCAATCGAATGAGTGCGCAAAGCTGGCCGCCCGCGGCGGGCTGCCACCGCAGTTCGAATTGCCGGTCGGTCGCGCTAGCGAATACTTCTTCGAGTTCGTGCTCGTAAAGGACGGTGTTGGGACCGCCCGGATACTCGGACGGGGTTTTACCGAGCAACGCGTCCAGCCCGCCGGCGGCAAGCCCCGCAAACGTGGGGTTGACGTAAAGACGCCGCAAGTTACGGTCGTAACGGGCCACCGTGTCGGGCGAGTGCTCCACCAGCGTTCTGAATTCACGCTCGCGCAGGGCCAGCGTTTCGTCGAAGCGCCTGCGTTCCGTGATATCGCGTGCCACGGCCAGTATGCCGGTGACTTCGCCCCGTTCATCGAGGACGGGCAGCCGCCGCGTCTCCAGCAAGATGCGCTCGCCGCTCGCCGGGCTTACGACCCATTCGTCGTTCACGCAAATGCACTTGGCGCCGATCGCCGCTTGTTCCCGCTCACGGAAGAAATCGGCCACCTGAGCGTTGAAGAAGTCGTAATCGGTCTTGCCGAGAATCTCCTCTCTCGACTTACCGACGAATCGTTCGACGCCGTGATTGCATAGCGTGAATACGCCGCCCGTACTTTTTAACCAGACCATGTCGGGAATGGTATGCAGTACGTTCATGAGATGGGCGCGAGCTTCGGATAACTCGCTGGCCTTGTCTTGCAGCCGTTTATTCAGTTGCAGTATTTTTTCGTACTGCGCGCGCAACTCGGTTTCGGCCCGCTTGCGGTCGGTGATATCGAGAATAGCGCCGATCAATCCGGCTTGGCGGCCCTCGGCGTCATGAAAGACCGCCTTGGTGAATTCGACCTCGCGATCTTCCTTCCGTGCGTTGCGCGCCTTGAATTCGTATCGCTGAATCCCGCCGTTCGCGAATAATTCCTCGTCCTTGACAAAGTAGGTTTGGGCGAGTTCGGGCGGGTTGATTTCGAACACGCTCTTGCCGACAAACTGCTCCTTGGGGATGCCGAGAAAATCTTCGAACGCTTTATTGAGTTGCAGGTAGCGCCCCTGCCGATCCTTGGAAAAGACGGGGATGGGAATGGTGTCGAGCAGCGAGGCGAGAAACGACTCTCGCTCGCGTAGCTTGGCCTCGGCAAGCTTGCGCGGCGTGATATTGAAGCACATGGCCAGCACGCCCGGGCCTTCCTCGGACGCCGGATCCGCGGCGAGCTGGACGAGGTAATGTTCGCGCTCGGCCTCGCGCAACGCATCGAACGTCAATTCGATCTCGCGCGCAGTGCCGGTTGCCGCCACTTCGCCGATCGCGTCCAGATAGCGCCGCAGCGTCGCCGCGCAGAGCAATTCCGATTCGGCAAGGACAGTCGGGGTCCCGCCGCGCGGCGCGCTCATCATGGCGGTGGCCGCGCGGTTCATATATCGCCGGCGGCCGTTCGCGTCATAGCGGATGACGGCGACGTGCAAGTCGCCGACAGGCACACGATATTCGTTCTCGTTGTCTAACCCAGGGTTTTCCATGCCGTCACAGAGACTGTATTTTCCACGCATTGCCCCTCAGTGCTCGCGCCTGGAAGCGGTCGAGCCGTGTGCGCGAGGGCGTGCCAACTGCATGGATAACGGCTGGAAGACGGGATTTCTGAAGCGCGGGATTGCCCTGGGCGCGCCGGTCCGCCGCACCGGGCGGAGCGGCTCCGCTGCCACGGTGCGATCAGCCGGGGCGTCGCGCGCCCGATGTCAGTCGTCGAACGTGCCCCGATAGGCTTCGGACGCATCCGAGCGCGTATTGATTTCGAACATGATGCCGCCCGGCTCGCGGCAGAAAAACCGGGAGCCGCGTCCATTATTGAACACATCCGTTTCCATTTGGACGCCTTCTTCCTTGAAACGGGCGTATAGCTCGTGCACGGCGGCCAAGTTCGGTAACTCGAACCCTAGATGAAAGTTCCTTGGCCATTGAGGAACGGCGTCGCTCACATGGTCGATCACGACGTCGAACCCGGGGCGCTTCAAAATGGCCGACTTATCCCAAGTCTCGGCTACCCTGAAACCTAAATGGCGTTCGAAGAATTCGGCTGTGGCAGCCACATTGGCTGAAGGAAAGCTCAGGTGGTTGAGCTTCATCGTTTTAACGAATGCAGTCATCGTCAGTCCCTTCGGTTGCGGCACGGCCCCATGCCGTGCACCGCTGGAGGACTTCAGAATATAAGTAAAAGCTCACATTCAACAACTCGCATCGGACGCAGCGGCCCGCCCGGCCGGAACGCAGCGGCCGGCAAGGCGGGCGCGGGCGGCGCGCGGTGCGAGCCGCTCGGCCTGCTCACATTTTGAATGCCGAGCCGGAGAGGCGGTTAGCCGGTGCCGATTTTCGAGATATAGCCGAAGATGGCGGCTCGCAGACGCCGGTGCAGGTCTTCGAGGTCGGTTTCGCCACGCTCGCCGGCGGCGTCGACCATGCCGCGCGTGATCGCGTACAAATCGCCCGCGGCGATCTCGGGATGCCGATGCTTCGGAATGGCGCGCTCCGCCACGGTCGCGAACAGCGCCTTCAGCTCCGCGTTGCCTACTTCGCCGCGCAGGCCGGGCCGGCCTTCCTCGATATCGAGCAGCTTGGCTAGGACGGGACGCTGCAACTGCTGCCGTACCGCGGCGCCGATTAAATATTCGAGCGCCGCCTTGCCGCTGCGCAGCGTCAGCGCGACGGCCATGTCGTCGTGGAAGCGCTTCGTTTCGCGCCGGATGAGCGCGACCGTCAGCGCATCCTTGCCCGGGAAGTATTGATAGAGCGAGCCGATGCTGACCCCGGCGCGGCGGGCCACGGCGTTCGTGTTGAACCCTTCGAAGCCCTCGCTTTCAAGCACCTGCGCGGCAGCCTCGATGATCGACGCCACCGTTTCCTCCGAACGCGTCTGGCGAGGCGCTTTGCGCGGCTTGTACTGCTTTTGCGCGGGGCGTTCGCTCATGGTTTCGCGGAGACGGCGGTTTTTGCTTTGGCTTTCGATTTGGGCTTTGCCTTCGACGCATTCAGTTCGATCGCCTCGCGCACGAGTGCTTTAAACGCATCGGCGTCGATCGTTTCTCCCTCGCGGATATCGATAGCGCGTCTGACGTTGCCGTCCAAGCTCGCGTTGAAGAGTTTTCTGGGGTCTTTCAGCGAGGCGCCTTTGGCGAACGTGAGCTTCACGACGGATCGATACGATTCGCCCGTGCAAATGATGCCGTTATGCGACCAAACGGGCGTACCCATCCATTTCCACTCTTCGACGACATCGGGATCGGCTTGCCTGATGAGTTCGCGCATCGCGCTCAACGTCGCGCCTCGCCAGTCGCCGAGGCCGGCGATTCGCTCGTCGATCAATTCGGATGCCGTTTTGCCTTCGGTCGTATCGGACTTATTCATGTCGTTGGAACCTCGTTCAACTTTTAGATGAGACGGCGTTCGAGCGCGTCGATATATACCTATCGCGGGATCCGAATGTCAAGGCAGGTCATACGCCGGTTCAAGCTGCTTGCATTCGCGCCGCGGCTTGCATCAGACGGGACACGAAATCGAGCACCTCGGGCCGCGCCTCGCGTTTCGCGGTCAGGACATGATAGGCGAGCGGAGAAGGGGTTTCGAAGCGGCCGATGCGCACGAGATCGCTGCGCGCGATCCATTCGTCGGAAAACGGTTCGCGCGCCAAGGCAATGCCGAGTCCCGCTTGCGCGGCCGCCAGTACGAGCCCGTAATCCTCGAAGCGCCTGTCCTGCGGACGTGGCTTGAGCGTAATGCCTTGCTGCGCGAACCAGGCTCTCCAGCCGGTGATGTCGGAGTCATGTAGAAGCGGCCAGTCGAGCAATTGCGCCGGCTTGCGCGCACCGAGCTTGGCCGCGATCGAGGGGGGCGCCACCGGGTAGAGCCGCTCGGGCAAGAACGGTTGAGCATCGAGGCCCGGCCAATGTCCCCGCCCGCAACGCACCGCCACGTCCGCCTCGCCCGCGGCCAAATCGGCATTGCGGTGCGTGATGTCGAGTTGGATCGAGAGCGTGGGCGGCCCCGCTTCCAGCCGCGCCAGCCGCGACAATAGCCAAAGCTGGGCAAAGGCGGGGGTTACGCTGACCTTGACGATGCGCGGGGCGCGCGCGGGGCGCCATTGATCCGACGCGCCGTCGATGATCGAGAACGCGTGCTCGATCCGCCCGACGAGCCGTTGCCCGTCGGGCGTCAGACGCACGCCGCGCCCATGCCGCTCGAACAAGGCGTAGCCGAGCCAGTTTTCGACGGTCGCGATACGGCGGCTGATCGCTCCGTGCGTGACGCCCGTGGCGTGCGCGGCCGCGCTGAACGAACCTTCTCGCGCCACGACGCAGACCGTTTCGAGGCTGGCGAGCGGCGGGCGGGACGATTCAAGGCTGTGCATTTCATTCACACCTCATTGGCTATTTGTGCTCTAGCTTAACAGCTCAAAAGGTCAGATCATCGCCTGATGAACTCTTCATCCTCTTCCGTCCAGTCGCGCTCGCTCGCCTCGCCCGTGGCGGCCGCTCTTGCCGTCGCCTTCACGATCGTTTCGTGGGCCAGCGCCTTTCCGTTCATTCGTATCGGCTTGCAGGGCCTCACGCCGTTACATCTGGCCGCGGCGCGCTTCGGTACGGCGGCTTTGCTCGTGACGGCTTGGCTTGCCTATCGGCGCCCGAGATTGCCGGGGGCGCGCGACATGCTGCGCTTTATCGGCTGCGGGTTCTTCGGCATCGCGATCTACAACGCGCTCCTGAATACGGGAGAAAAAACGGTGGCACCCGGTGCGGCCAGCTTCATCGTCAATACGTTACCGATTTTCACGGCGCTATTCGCGACGATCTTTCTCGGCGAGCGGTTCAATCGCTGGGCGTGGCTGGGCTCGATCTTCAGCTTCGCCGGTATCGGCGTGATCGCGAGCGGCCAGCCTGGCGGGCTCGTTCCCGGCGCCGGTGCGAGCCTCATATTGTTGGCGGCGGTGTGTTCGGCCGCGTTCATCGTCATGCAGCGGCGATTGGTTCCGGTTTACGGGCCGCTGGCGTGCACGGCCTATACGATCTTGGCCGGTGCGTTGTGGTTGGCGCCATGGCTGCCCGGCGCGCTTACCGAGCTGTCCTCGGCGTCGGCCCCGACGGCGTGGGCCGTCGTCGTGCTCGGTATATTTCCGGCCGCGTTGGGCTATGCGACGTGGGCTTATGCGTTGGGTTATTTCGGCGCGGCGCGCGCTTCGAACTTCCTGTATTTGACACCGGCAGTGGCCACGGCGCTTTCGATCGCGCTGACCGGCGACGAGCTGCATGCGACGACGGCGATAGGCGGTCTCATGGTCATTGCGGGAGTGGCCTATGTCGCGTGGCTCGGACGGCGCTGAGACTTCCCTGTAAACCCTCTCATGTGACTTTGCAATCACACGATATCGTTTGAGGCGCATGAATTGCGCGGCGAATCGACGCATGCGGCTTTAATAAGTCAGACGTTTCGGTAATTTCCCTTAAACCGTCATTAAAAATAATCGGCACTCCGAACTAACCCGCCCTGCAGAATTGCTTCGTGCCGCCGTTAATCAATGTGAATTCATTGTTGAGCGACGTGCCGATTGCATTGCACCAGCGGTGTGCATCGGCTTTGCCCTTGGGGGAAGTGTGGATCGTCTAACGCTAAGTAAAAAATTGGGTATGGCCTTGCTCGTCATGTGGCTCGGCTTGCTGTTCTTCGGGGGCTGGGCCGCGTTGCAAACGCGCGAGACGATGTTGAACGGGCGCCAGGCGGCCGTGCAAAACATCGTCGAGGCGGGGGTGGGTGTCGTTGCGCAATATCAGCAAATGGCCGAGCGCCACGAGATGTCGGTGGAGGAAGCGAAACGCGGCGCGATGGCGCGGCTCTCCGCCATGCGTTTCCCCGGCAACGGCTACCTGTTCATCACGGACGGCCGCCCCGTCGTGATCATGCATCCGATTTTGGCGGACTTGGTCAATCAGGACATGACCAACTATAAGGACGCCAACGGCAAGCTGCTGTTCATGGAGATGATCAAGGTCTCGCGCGAGCACGGGCAAGGCTTCGTCGATTACATGGCGCGGGTTCCCGGTAAGAACGAGCAGGTGCCGAAGATCTCGTTCGTGAAACGTTTCGAACCGTGGGATTGGTATATCGCATCCGGCGTCTACGTCAACGATATCGATGCGGCCTTTCACGTGCGGTTGATCAACTATCTGCTGACGATTCTCGTACTCGGCGCATTGAGCACGGTCGCACTCGTGATGATCATTCGCAACGTGCAGCGCAGCCTGGGCGGCGAGCCCGCCTATGCCGCGGCGTTGGCCGAATCGATTGCGGGCGGCGATTTGACGCAGGACGTCATCGTGCGCGACGGCGATCGCGGCAGCATGGTTTTGGCCATGCGGCAAATGCAAAATCGTCTCGCGGAAACCATGCATCGGATTCGCGGCGGCACGGAAACGATCAACGACGCCGCGCAGCAAATCGCAGCCGGCAATCTCGACTTGTCCTCGCGTACCGAGGAGCAAGCGGCCTCGCTGGGCGAGACGGCGGCCAGCATGGAGCAGCTCACGGCCACGGTGAAGCAAAACGCGGACAACGCGCGCCAGGCGAATCAAATGGCGGCCGACACCTCGCGCATCGCGGGCGAAGGCGGAGAAGCCGTGCAACAGGTCGTGTCGACGATGCAGAATATCGCCGCGAGTTCGGCGCGCGTCGTCGACATCATCTCCGTGATCGAAGGTATTGCCTTCCAGACGAACATCCTCGCGCTGAACGCGGCGGTGGAAGCCGCGCGCGCGGGGGAACAAGGTCGAGGCTTCGCCGTCGTGGCGGGTGAAGTGCGCAACCTTGCCCGCCGCAGCTCCGAAGCGGCGAAGGAAATCAAGGGGTTGATCGAGGAATCGGTCGGCAGCGTCGAGGCGGGGAAGACGCTCGTCGAAAGCGCGGGCAGCAAAATGGACTCGCTCGTGCATTCGGTCAAGCGCGTGACCGACATCATCAGCGAAATCTCGGCCGCCTCCGAAGAGCAGAGCCGCGGCATCGAGCAGGTGAACATCGCCATCGCACAAATGGATCAGACGACGCAGCAAAACGCGGCGATGGTCGAACAAGCGGCCGGCAGTGCGCAGGCAATGCAGGAGCAAGCGCGGTTGCTCGCCGACGTCGTCAGCACGTTCCGTACGCGGCGCGTCGCGCACTGATCGTCCGAAGTCCGAAGCGAGGCGGAGGGGGGCGGATCTCACCGCCCCTGCCTCAGCGGCCCAGCCGCTCGAGCAGTGCGCGCGCCTGCGTGTCGATGTCCGGCGCGTTCGGATGCAACTCGAACGCCTGCGCGTGCGGCAGTTCGGCGAAATGCCCCTTGCTGCTGCGCGCGTACGCCGGATCGTAGTGCAACTCGATGAGTTCCTCGAAGAGCGGTGCCCGGGCGTTCTCGTCGACCAGACGGCACCAACGCGTGACGCGCTCGCGGCTATGCAGGCCGATCAGTTTCGTCAATTGCGTCTTGAAGGCGTCGGGCGCATCGAACCAGTGCCCATAGTCGTCGAGCAGAAACGCGATGCGTTCGTCGCGTTGCGCGTGGATGGCGATGCAGCGGGAACGATGCATCGCATCGAGCAAGGCGGTGGGCAAGGCCAACTTCCCGATCGTTCGGCTTTCCGCTTCGATGAACACCGGCCGCTCGGAAGCGAAACCTCGCAGTGCCTGTACGAGCCCGGTCTCGAACGCCTTTTGCGAGGGCTGCGGTTGGCCCTGGACGGCGCCGAGCAGAGAACCGCGATGCGCGGCGATTCGCTCGAGGTCGAGCACCTGGGCGCCCGCGTTCGCGAGAGCGCGTAGCAGACGCGTCTTTCCGCTGCCCGTCGCACCGGTGAGAACGATGTATTCGAAGCTTGGCGGCAATGCGACGAGCGCATCGAGCACCGAGCGCCGGTAGGTCTTGTAGCCGCCCTCTAGCCGGCGCGCTTGCCAGCCCATCAAGTTCAGCCAAACCGCCAGCGACTCCGAACGCTTGCCGCCGCGCCAGCAGTAGACGAGCGGGCGCCATCCGCGAGGGCGGTCGGCGAACGTCGTTTCCAAATGCCGCGCGATATTGCGCGCGACCATCGCCGCGCCGGTGCGCGTGGCTTCGAATGCCGATACCTGTGCGTAGAGCGTACCGACGACCGCACGCTCCTCGTTTTCCAGGACGGGAGCATTGATCGCACCGGGGATGCGGTCTTCGGCGAATTCGAGCGGCGTGCGCACATCGACGATTTCGTCGAAATCGGCTAGACGCTCCAAGCTGACGCTGAGCTCTTTCATGGGCGATCCGAAAGGGACCGGAGGTGCGGGCGATTATGACACGGTGCGTGGCCGCCGCCTCCCCCTCCGCCTCCGCCGCAAGCGAGCCCGTGCATGGCCTATGCTAGTGGTTTTATGGGCGGGGAACCGCCGTATCGCTACCTATCGCTACCGAAGGAAAACCGATGCGCCAATCGCTTGAACATCTGCGAGTCGACGTGCGTGGTCGCGGTCTCGTCGAAATCACCTCGAAGGTACGCGAGTTCGTCACGCGGCAATCGATCGAGACGGGCCTCGTCACGTTGTTTTGCCGGCATACGTCGGCGTCGCTGCTGATCCAGGAGAACGCCGACCCTTCGGTTCGGCGAGACCTCGAGCGCTATTTCGAAACGATCGCGCCCGAAGACGCGCGTCGTTACGAGCATGACACCGAAGGCCCGGACGATATGCCTGCCCATTTACGCACCGCGTTGACCCAAGTCCAATTGTCGATCCCGATCGAACACGGTGCCCTCGTCTTGGGAACCTGGCAGGGCATCTATTTGTTCGAACATCGTAAGCAGCCGCATCAACGCGACGTCGTCATGCATGCGATCGGCGAATAGCGCGCGCTGGCCCGTTGCCGCTATGAGCGCGCGCAGGGGCTGGCCGGGGCAACCGCGGGCCGCTTCGCCGATGCTCAGCCCAAGTCGAGCGCGGCCGTGAGATCGCCGGGCGGGGTCTCGCCGCGAGCCAGGAAAGCGCGGTTGCGCGCCGCGACGCCGTCGAGCGGCGCGAGGTCATGGACACGGTCGATTAGACGCAGGATCGAGTTCGTGTCGTAGAACGTGTGATCGACATAGCCCTTCTTGGCAAACGGGGCAATCACGAGGGCCGGAATGCGCGAGCCGGGCCCCCAGCGGTCCCCTTGCGGCGGCGCCACGGGATCCCACCATCCTCCGTTCTCGTCGTGAGTCATCACGATGAGCGTGTCGGCCCATTGCGGCCCGTTGCGGATGTGATCGATGACGTTGGCGATGTGCTTGTCGCCCGATTCGATGTCCGCATAGCCCGCGTGCATGTTCAGATCGCCCTGCGGCTTGTAGAACGAGACGGCGGGTAGGCGGCCCGCGTCGATGTCGGCGATGAAGCGGTTCGTCGATGCATCGTCGCCCATCCCCGCATCGCGCAAATACCGCGCGCGCGCCTCGGTGCCGGGCGCGTAGTTCGAAAAATAATTGAACGGTTGATGGTGATACTGAAAGTCCGGTCGCATGCCCGTATCGCGATGCTCGAGCGCGTACTGCCAGGCGCCGCTATACCAGGCCCAGTCCACCCCTTTTGCCGTCAGACGATCGCCGATCGTGGCGTAGCGTTGCGGGGGCATCACGCGAGGATTGGCGGGATCGGCCAGCGTGGAATCGCCGCCCGGCGCCGGTGCGACGAAGCTCGGTTGATAAGGCGGCGCCATCGTGTTGACGGCGTAGCCGTCGGGTGTGAACAGGCCGTCGCGCACGAATTTCGGCGGACCGTCCAGGGCGGACGCCTTTGCATCGGGGGCGAGCTTCAAGCGCGTGCCGAGCGGGTCGTCGCCCTCGAGGACCGAGACGAGGTCCTTCGCGGGGCTCGTGCCGATGTTCGGATAGAACGGGGCTTGCGCGGAAATCAAAAAGATGTGATTGAGCCACGAGCCGCCGAATGCGGCCATGAAGAAGTTGTCGCAGAGCGTGTATTGCCGCGCGAGATTCCAGAGCCTCAGCGTTTGCGGGGAATTCCGGTAATAACCCATCACCAGCGCGCCCGAGTCGGCCCATGCGACGAATTGGTCGTTGCGCCCGCCGTTGATTTGCATCTGGTTCTGATAGAAGCGATGCCACAGATCGCGCGTGATCACGGCATTGGGCAGCGGCTTGCCGTGGGCATCGGCCACGACGAACGGGCGATTCGGCAAGTGCGAGATGTCTTGCTCGCCGATCATGTAGCGCGTCATGCCCACTTGCTGCGCTTGCGGCACGAGACCGCCCCAGATTTTCGGCAAATACGGCAGCGCGGTCTTACCGTCTCGATCGAGTTGCAAAGGCGCTTGCCCGCCGAGCGCGGCGAGCGGATCGCGCACGCCTGGAAAGCCGCCGTAGAGGTTGGCGAAGCTGCGATTCTCGGCATAGATGACGACGATCTGGCGAACCCGCGCGCGCAGGGCCGCATCGATCCTCAGGTCCTCGGCCGTTCGCGCCGCGGCGCTCTCGCGCTGGACGGCACGGCTCGCCGGCGTGCTGCAAGCGGGCAGGGCAAGGCCCATGCTCACGGCCGCAAGTCCGCCCAACAGGCGGCGGCGTTCCGGGTTCGTTGGCCGGTCCGCGTCCGTCGGCGGCGGTTCGGGATGGGGCGCGACTTTGGGCGTTTCGTCTTGCATCGGCTCGTCTCCGTCGATCGTTGCTTGACCGCGCACATGCCAATCGGCGCATATGCGCTCTAGATACCGCGCGAATCGCCGCGCGGCCGGGCGACATAGTAGCGCGCTCGATGGCGCAGTCGTGTGAAAACGGTTTCTGGCAAGCAAGCGGGCCTGGCGTGTGCGACGCGGCCTAAGCGAGCCTTAAGGTATCGCCCGCGATAATGAGACCTATTTTCAACACCTTCCCATCGATGCCGGAGAACGAACGATGACAGTACGAACCTCGATAGCCGCGCAGCAGGGTAGCGATGCATGGCTCAGCAAAGTGCCGCAAGCCACCGCTGTGTTTTGGCTCGTCAAGATTTTTGCGACCACCGTGGGCGAGACGGGCGGCGACGCGCTTTCAATGACCTTGCAATTGGGTTATGCGGTCGCGACGTTCGTTTTTCTGGCGTTTTTCGTCGTGACGTTGGCAATTCAGGTGCGCTCGCGCAGCTATCATCCGGCGGCCTATTGGGCCGTGGTCGTGGCGACGACGACTGTCGGCACGACCACGTCGGACTTTCTCGATCGCACGGCGGGACTCGGTTATGTCTTGTCGTCGGCGCTGTTGCTGCTCGGCGTATTGATCGTGCTGGCGGTATGGCGAGCCGCCGCGGGGAGGATCGAGTACGATCGCATCGCGAACCCGCGCGACGAGATCTTCTACTGGGTCACCATCTTGGTGTCGAATACGCTGGGTACCGCGCTGGGCGATTTCGCCGCGGACGATCTGGGCCTGGGCTTCGAGCATGGCGCGCTCCTATTCGCGGGGCTGCTCGTCGTGGTCGCGCTCGTATGGCGCCTCGCTCGCCGCGTACCGGTCGGCGTGCTGTTTTGGGCTGCCTATGTATTGACGCGTCCGCTCGGCGCCACGCTCGGCGATACGCTGACCAAGCCGCTCGCCCAAGGCGGGTTGAATTTGAATCGGATCGCCGCGTCCCTTGCCATCCTTGCCGCCATGATCGCGGTCATCCTCATCCAGCATTTTGCGAGCGGCGGTGCTCGCGCGCGGCGCGCGGCCCCGGCCTCGTCGCGCTAACCGTCCTCGCCGCGCGGCCCGCTATTCAGCGCGGCGCTTTCTTCGCGGCGGCGCCTTTCGTTCGAGCCGGGTTGCGCGGTGCGCGCGGCGTCACCGCGGCGGCCGGCTCCGCTTCCGGTTCGCGCGGGCCGCTCGCGCTGGTCTTCTTCGCCGCCGTCATGCCTTGGCTTTTCGGCGCGCGCGAAAGCGATTGGAATGCCGCATGACCGTCGTCGAACAGCGGTAACGTGCCGACGGCGATGAGTTCCGCCGGCCCGGGGCCGACGTTGACGACGCGGTGCCGGTGCTGCGCATCGAAATGCAGCGAGTCGCCCGCCGTCAGTTCGTAGTCCTTCTTCCGCAGCGTATAGCGCACCTTGCCGGATAGCACGTAGACGAATTCGTCGCCGCTATGGGCGACCCATTCGGAGCTATAGCCCTCCATCATCTGCACTTTGACGGCATTGAGCAGACTGCCGCTGAACGTCGTCGAAAGGCGCTCGTACTTTTGCCGCATCGGACCGACTTGGTACGATTCGCGCCGTCCTTCGTGCGAATCGGGCTGCGCCTGCCGCGGATGCTCGAGCAATGTGCCGAGCGGCACGCTCAGCGCCTTCGCCACGTTCACGAGCGACGAGATCGAGATGCCGGTCAAGTTGCGCTCGACCTGCGACAAAAAGCCAACCGACAAGCTCGATGCGGTCGCCACTTCGAGCAGGGTCATTTTCGATTCCCGGCGCAGCCGCCGAATGCGCTGACCGATGTGATTGATATCCGAATCCATGAATCCTCGAGCCTGGAGGAGATCGCCGCGCGCCGCCGATCCGGCGAGCGTTTCGCGCGGTACGGCAAGCACGCTGCCGCGCGACGCGGATCGGCGCGTCGCGCGGCAGCCGGGCAGCAACGTGCGCGCATTGTACCGCGCCGTTTATAGCCTAACGCCGTTACGGCGCAAGCGCGCAATTTTTTAGTGGCACCAAAATTTTAGCTTGACGTAAATTCGTCGCGCCGGTAGTTTTCACGATGGGGGCACAAGCGCCGAAACACGACAGAACGAGCGAATCCGATGATCGACCGACTTCAATACAATTTTTCCGATCTTCCGAACTACGAACCTTCGGTGGCCGACGTTCAGGCCCGGCTCGGCGCCTTCATGGAGCGCCTGAAACTCGATGCGCTCGTGGTCACTTCGCAAGACGAATTCATCACCGAATACGTGCCGCGCCGCAATAGCCAGCGCTTCGCCGTGTCCGGCTTCGACGGCTCCGCGGGCTCGGGCATCTTCCTGAGCGAAGCCGCGGCGGCGCGTATCGGCGTGCCGCGTTTCGTGCTGTTCGTGGACGGGCGCTATCACCTGCAAGCCGAAGTGCAATGCGATAAGACGCTCGTGCAAGTCGAAAAGCTCGAATTGGCGGTGCCGATCTGGACGGCGCTCGCGCGATGGCTGTCGAACCATGCCGACGTCCTGCGCTCGGTCGGCTACGATGCTTTGCGTATCAGCGTGGGCCAACGCGACCGCTTGTTCGACGATACGCGTCGCGACGCGCTGCGATGGACCGCCTTGTCGGCGCGCGAGATCGACCGCGCGATCGGTCTGCCGGGCTGGCAAGTGAAACGGCCGATCTTCGAGGTGCCCGAAGCGCTCACGGGCACGACGGTCGCGAGCAATATCGCCGCGTTGAACGATCGTTTGCGCGGGCATCTCGGCAATGCCGGTGCGCGCGTTTGCTGGCTCACTTGCGCCGCCGACGATATCGCGTATCTGCTCAATAGCCGCGGCTATCACATGCCTAACGCGTCGTCTCACCTCGGCTACTTGTTCGTCGTGGGCGATCAAGTCGCGCTCTATTTGCCCGAGGGCTGCGACGAGTGCCCGGTCGAACTCGACGCTTATCCCAAGCTGCAGATATTTCGCAACGATCTCGCGGCGCTTGCGCGTTTCCTCGCGCTATTCGACGTCGAGCATATCTGCTACGGGGCGGACTTCGTAAACTGCGCGATGCCGGACGCGCTGAGCCGCGTCTGGCCGCATGCCCGTCATTCGAGCTTCAGCCCGGTGGAGTCGATGCGCGCGTCGAAGACGCCGCAAGTGCTCGATCATTTCCGCGACGCGTTCAAGCGCAGCAGCGCCGCGATCGCCGAAACGATGCGGTGGGCCAAGTACGGCGAGCCCGGGCAGCATCCGAGCGAATACGATCTGGCTCGCAAGATCAACGATGCGTATGCGGCGCGCGGCGCTGTGGGGCTCACCTTCACGACGATCGCGGCGAATGGCGCCAATAGCGCGCTCGCGCACTACACGGCTGCAAGCGCGGACGTGGCGCTGGAGGAGGGCGCGCTCGTGCTGCTCGACAGCGGCGCCTATTACGAGGGCGGATTCGCGACGGACTGCACGCGCGTGGTCTTGCGCAAGACCGATGCGCGGACCCAGGCCGAACCGTGGCAGCGCGAGATTTATACGATCGCGCTGAAGGCCTGCATCAAAGGGCTCGTCACGCGCTTCCCGGCCGAGTTGACGGGCGGCGAGGTGGACGAAGCGGTGCGCGACGTTTGCCGGGCGAGCGGCTACGACTTCAATCACGGGACGGGCCACGGTATCGGTATCCATGTCCATGAAGGCGGCGTGCGATTCGCGCCGAACTCGAAGTACGGATTGGCGCCCAACGCGGTCATCTCGGTTGAGCCCGGCATCTACCTGCCCGGCAAAGGCGGCGTTCGGATCGAGAACGTCGTCATCATCCATCCGAGCGAGCGCGAGCCGGGTACAGTGGAATTCGAAAACATCGTCGCCGTCGGCTACGACTGGGACCTCATCGATCTGGACTTGCTCGACGATGCCGAACGGTCTTATCTGCGCGACTACGAGCGGTTGTGTGCGCAACTGGGCAACGACGTGACACCTTGTCCGCTGCTGTAACCATCGATGGGTTAGCGCGGCCCCGCGCGCCCCGCTTGCGCTGAAATTTTGCGACGCGTATCTTGATCGGCCTCATCCCAGATGCGTGGCCGCCGCGCCGCGTCATGCGCCATGTCAGACACGTCCGCCGCATCGAATACGCCGAACCGGTCTCTCGCGGAACGCCGCACGATCGATTACATCCCCGATGCGGAACGTCACGGCAGACCGGTCAGTCAATTTACGCTGTGGCTCGGGGCGAACTTGCAGATCACGGCGATCGTCACGGGCGCATTGGCGGTCGTGCTGGGCGGCGACGTGTTTTGGTCGCTCGTGGGTTTGGCGGTCGGCCAAATGCTGGGCGGTGCGGTGATGGCGCTGCACGGCGCGCAAGGTCCGCGGCTCGGCCTCCCGCAAATGATTTCGAGCCGGGTCCAATTCGGCGTGGCGGGCGCCACGCTGCCGCTCGTGCTCGTATGCCTCATGTATGTCGGCTTTTCAGCCGGCGGCACCGTATTGGCCGGACAGGCCATCGCGCAATTGAGCGGCTTGACCCCCACGGCGGGCGTGCTCGTTTTCGCGGCGCTCGTGATGCTTTCGGCCGTGCTCGGCTATCGCCTCATTCATGGATTGGGGCGTTTGATGAGCGTCGTCGGCGTGATGGCGTTCGCGTATCTGTTTGCCCGCTTGCTCGCCGAGCACGATGTCGGGGCATTGCTTGCGATCCGCCATTTCTCGCTCGCCAACTTCCTTTTGGCGATGTCGTTGTCGGCATCCTGGCAGATCGCGTACGGGCCGTACGTGGCCGACTATTCGCGTTATCTGCCGCGAGCTACGTCGGCGCTTCGTACGTTTTGGGCCGTCTGGCTGGGGTCGGTCATCGGTTCGCAAGCGTCGATGACCTTCGGCGTATTCGCGGCGGCGCTCGCGGGTCAGGCGTTCGCCGGCCATGAAGTAGCGTTCGTCGTCGGCTTGGGCGGCAGCGGCGGGGCGGCCGCGCTGCTTTACTTCGCTATCGCGCTCGGAAAGCTGACGGCCACGACGTTGAATGCATACGGATGCGTGATGTCCGTCGCAACCATTGCGACGGGGCTGGCCGGGCGGCGCAGCATCTCGGCCGCCGTGCGCACGGGCTGCGTCGCCGCGATGCTCGCGATCGTCGTCTGGCTCGCGCTGGCCGGACAGCACGCGTTCTTGAAAGCCTTCTCTTCGTTCATTCTGTTTCTGCTCGCGTTTTTCACGCCGTGGAGCGCGATCAACCTCGTCGATTATTACTGCGTGACGAAGGAGCGCTACGACGTGCCCGCGCTCTACGAGCCCAACGGGCGGTATGGCAGGTTCAACGTCGCCGGGCTGACGGTCTATGCGATCGGCGTGCTGGTGCAAATGCCGTTTATCGCGACCGGCTTTTATACAGGCCCGCTGGTGGACGCGCTGGGGGGCGCGGACATTTCGTGGATCGTCGGCCTCGCGGTCCCCGCGCTCCTGTACTACCTCGCCGTCCGGCGCGACCGAGCCCACGTGCCCGACCGTCTCATCCTGCCCGTCGATGCGTCGTCACGCTGAGCGCGCCTCGTCGAGCGATGCCAAGAAGCGGCGCATGTGAGCGGCTACCTCATCGCAGGCTTCGTCGAGTGCGAAGTGGCCGGCGTCCAGCAAGTGCACCTCGGCATTCGGCACGTCGCGCCGGTAGGCGTGCGCCCCTTCCACCGTGAACGACGGATCGTACTTACCCCATAGCACGAGCATCGGCGGCTGATGCTCGCGCAGATAATGTTGCCATTGCGGATAGCGTTCGACGTTCGTCCGGTAGTCGTAAAACAGTTCGGTCTGGATGTCGATTTGCCCGGGGCTCGACAAGAAGGCGAACTCGTCGTGCCATGCGTCGGGATCGTAGCGCTCGGGATGCGCGGTATGGCCCACGTGTCGAAGGCGCGTCGCGTCGAACGAAAGGAGATTGGCCCGCAGCGCGGCCTCGTGCCGCGTCCGGTCGGCCCAAAACGCCTTACGCGTTTCCCAAAGTGGCCCCAAACCCTCCTCGTGCGCAACGGCGTTTTGCACGACGATGGCGCGAATTCGATCCGGTTGCGCTTGTGCCATCCGAAAGCCCACCGGGCCGCCGTAATCCTGGACGAATAGCGCGAAACGCTCGAGCTCGAGCCGGTCGGCGAAACGCGTCATGACCTCTGCGATGCCGTCGAACGTATAGTCGAATTCATTCGGCGGCAATGCCGTGCTATGACCGAAGCCGGGGTAGTCGGGTGCGATGAGGCGATACCGATCGGCGAGCGCGGGCAGCAGCGTTTCGTACATGCGCGATGACGACGGAAAGCCGTGCAGCAGCAATAAGACCGGGGCGTCGTGCGGACCTGCCTCGCGGTAAAAGATATCCAATCCGTCGATACGGACAGTCTTATATCGGATGTTTGCGCGAGTCCAGTTCACGTTTTTCTCCTAGATGGGCATGGGGTAGTTAGGACAGCGTTCGATCGCGATGCGTCTGATGAATCAGTGCGGCGCAGGCGAAGGCGACGAGCGTGACGGCAGTGACACCTAGCCATCCGAGCGAAGCAAGCGTTGGGCCGGATAACGCCGCGCCCACCGCGCCGCCGATAAAGAATAGGCCGGTAAACAGTCCATTGACGCGGCCGCGCGACTCGGGCGCGAGCAGGTTGATCGCGCGCCGTCCCAAAGCTTGATCGGCGATAACGCCCGCATCGAGCAGGAACGCCGACGCGGCCGCGATGCCGATCGCCCACGGGCGCGGCAGCGGTGCGCTCAAGGCCCACGCGGCTGTTGCGATGGCGGCGATCGCGATGGCATGCGCCGTTTGTTTCGCCCGCCGCGCATGTCCGCGATCGGCCGCATGGCCCGCGATCGGCGCGGCGATCGCGCCTCCTGCACCGGCAAGGGCGAACGCGGCGATTTGGGCGGCGCTGCAATTGAACGGCGCGCGGGCCAGTACGACGGCGGCGCTCGTCCAAAACATGTTGAAACCGATCATGAGCAGCGCTTGATACAGGGCGTGCCGCCGTAGTGTTTCGATGGATACGACGAGGCGACCGAGCGAGGCGATCAACGCGCGATACGAAGGTTTGCCGACGGGCAACAGCGGTGGCAGGCGCGGCACGGCGCAGGCGGCGACGATGGCGAGCAGTGCGGCGTCGGCAAGAAAAAAGCCGCGCCATCCGAGCGCTCTCGTCGCGATGCTGGCGAGCGGGCGCGACAGCAAGATGCCGAGCATGAGCCCGCTCATGACGTTGCCGACGACGGCGCCGCGCGCTTCGATCGGTGCGAGCGCCGCGGCGGCTGGAACGAGCATTTGGATCGCGCTTGCGGTGATACCGATCGCAAGCGATGCCGAGAGAAACACGATCGGCGTGGGGGCTAGGGCCGCGATAGCGAGGCAAATCGCTTGCGCCGCGAGCGTGGCGCCGATCAGAGGCCGATTGGGCAAGCGATCGACGAGCGGGACGAGCGCGACGAGTCCCACCGCGTAGCCGAGCATCGTGAGTGCCGTGACGAGCGTGGTCCACGCGCGCAAATGCAACGAGGCGTCGAGCGCACCGAGCATGACCTGCGATGCGTACAGCGGCAGCACGGCCACGCCGGCCAAGGCGGCGAATAGTAGAACCGGGACGTCGTGACGGCCGGCCGTCGGTGGCGATATCGCGTGCCGCGAGCAAGTGTCCATGGGAATACCTTTTTGAAAGGAGGGTCCGGCCGATGCTACTCTCCCGGTCCGACGATGTAATCGGCGAAACGATTGAGACATAATCTATAAAAATGGGAGAATGACGATGCAATCGTTGCGCGAATTGGAAACCTTCGTGGCTATCGCGGAGGAGGGGAGCCTGACGGGCGCCGCGCGGCGGGTGGGCCGATCCCTGCAAGCGGTGAGCCGTGGCTTGCAGACGCTCGAAAGAGAAATGGGCGCGACGCTCGTCGTCCGGACGACGCGCACGTCGCGTTTGAGCGGGGCCGGGGAGCGGTTTTACCAGCGGGTGAAGGCGATCCTGGCCGACCTCGAAATCGCCCAGACCGAACTCGCCGAGGATGCTCGTCGGTTGACGGGCAGGTTGCGCGTCAACGCGCCGAGCCTGTTCGGGCCGCGCTTCGTCGTGCCGCTCGTTGCCGAATTCTTGCAGCGTCACCCGCAGCTTGCGGCGTCCGTGACGGTGGAGGAAGAATATAGCGATCCCGCGACGAGCGGCGCCGATGTCACGGTGCGCATCGGCACGACGCCCGATTCGCGATTGATCGCGCGCAAGCTGGCCGACGTGCGGCGCGTCGCGTTCGCGTCGGCCTCGTACCTTGCCGCCCACGGGCACCCGCGCACGCCCGAAGAGCTCGCATCGCATGCGTGCGTCGTGCGAACGGGGGTGGCGAATCCTTATCGGTGGAGCTTCACGGCCCGCACGGGCGAGGAAGTTTCGGTGAACGTGGGCGGCCGCTTCGAAAGCGATCAAGTGGCGGCGGTCAACGCGGCGGTGGAGGGAGGATTGGGGATCGGGCTCGCCGCATTCTGGCAAATCCGGGGCGCGCTCGAAGCGGGCCGCGTCGCCATCGTGCTGCCGGAGCACGAACCGGCACCGTTGCCGCTCTTCGCGCTGTGGATGCGTACGCGCAAGATGCCCGCGCGCACGCGATTGCTGATCGATTTCCTGGCTGCCCGCCTTGCCGGCGAGAAACTATGACGATCGCTCCGATGCCGTGGACCGGCCCACGGCCCTACCGCGCCGAAGGCACGTTCGCATCGATCGGCGTAGAATGCGCGTCGTCGCTGCCCGCGGCGGGTCGCGTAGGTGCCGTTGCCGCCAGCTAGCGTTATTGGAGGAGTCGCCGTTCACCATGACCGAGTCGCCTGCTTCGGTTCGACTACCCGAGCCCTCGCCGCCCGATCGCGCGGCGCTCGATGCCTTGTGCGAGTTCATTGCCACGCACAAGCGGCTGTTCGTGCTGACGGGCGCGGGCGTGAGCGTCGAATCGGGGATTCCCGGCTACCGGGACTTGAACGGCAACTGGATGCGCGCGCAACCGATCCAATGGCAGGCATTTCGCGACTCCGAACAGGCTCGGCGCCGCTATTGGGCGCGTAGCATGGTCGGTTGGCCGATGCTCGACAAGGCCCGGCCCAATGCCGCTCACGATGCGCTGGCTCGGCTGGGCACGGCCGGCCGCATCGCCCGTCTCGTGACGCAGAACGTCGATGGACTCCATCAACGGGCCGGCAGTGCGGATGTGGTGGAGTTGCACGGCAGCATCGACGACGTGCTCTGCCTCGACTGCGGCAGCCGATACGCGCGTGCCGAAGTCCAAACCTGGCTCGTGCGCGATAATCCCGACCTCGCCGACGTGAGCGCCGCGGCCTCGGCCGATGGCGATGCCCATCTCGAGTGGGACGCGCTCGATGTCTTTCGCGTGCCGGCGTGTCCGCATTGCGGCGGCATGCTCAAGCCCGACGTGGTCTTCTTCGGGGAGAATGTGCCGCGCGAGCGCGTGCAAGCGGCCTCGGAAGCGCTTGAAGCCGCCGATGCGATGCTCGTGGTGGGCTCGTCGCTGATGGTGTTTTCGGGCTATCGCTTTTGCCTGTGGGCGGAAAAGGCGGGCACGCCGATTGCCGCGATCAATATCGGCGTGACGCGCGCCGATGCGCTGCTCTCGCTCAAAGTTCAGGCGCCGTGCGGCGAGGCGTTGGCCGACGCGGCCGCGCGCCTCGCTCCTTTAGTTTCTTATCGTTGACGGTCGTACCGTCGTGACGCGTGCGGTGCGATCCGCCGGGCGCGTCGGCCTCTTGGAGAATTCGACAAATGGGCAAACCAGCCATTGGCGTGATCGGGCTTGCGGTGATGGGCCGCAATCTAGCGTTGAATATCGAAAGCCGCGGTTATACGGTCGCGGTCTATAACCGAAGCCGCGAGAAGACGGACGAACTCGTCGCGCAATATCCCGACCGAAAACTCGTGCCGGCGCATTCGCTAGAGGCGTTCGTCGATTCGCTCGAAAAACCCCGTCGCATTTTGCTGATGGTCAAGGCCGGCGAGGCGACCGATGCGACGATTGCCGCGCTCAAGCCGCTGCTCGATAAGGGCGACGTTCTGATCGACGGGGGCAATACGCCGTTCACCGATACGATCCGCCGCAATCAAGAGCTTGCGCAGGCGGGATTGCATTTCATCGGCACGGGCGTCTCCGGCGGCGAGGAAGGCGCGCTGAAGGGACCGGCGATCATGCCGGGCGGCCCGCGCGACGCGTACGATCTCGTGGCGCCGGTCCTGACGCAGATCGCCGCGAAAGCGCCGGACGGCGAGCCTTGCGTGGCGTACATCGGTCCGGACGGCGCCGGGCACTTCGTCAAGATGGTGCACAACGGTATCGAATACGGCGACATGCAGTTGATCGCCGAAAGTTACGCCGTACTCAAGCAAGTGGCCGGGCTTTCGAACGACGAATTGGCGAAGGTCTACACGGAGTGGAACGAGGGCGAGCTCGATAGCTACCTCATCGATATCACCGCGAAGATTTTCACGAAGCGGGACGAGCAAACCGGTCAGGATCTCGTCGACGTGATCCTCGATCGCGCCGCGCAAAAAGGCACGGGCAAGTGGACGAGTCAAAACGCGCTCGATCTCGGCGTGCCGTTGCCTCTCATCACCGAATCGGTGTTCGCGCGCGTGCTCTCGTCGCTGAAATCGCAACGCGTGGCGGCGAGCAAGGTGCTAGCCGGGCCGCAAGCCAAGCCGTTCGCCGGCGACCGCGCCGCATTCGTCGAAGCCGTGCGCCGGGCGCTCTACTTCAGCAAGGTGATCTCGTACGCACAAGGCTTTGCGCAATTGCGTGCCGCCTCCGAGGAATACAAATGGAACCTAGACTTCGGCGGCATCGCGAAGATCTTCCGCGCGGGCTGCATTATCAGGGCGCGGTTCCTGCAGAAGATCACGGATGCTTATGCGGGCGATCGCGCGTTGGCCAATCTGTTGCTCGACCCGTATTTCCATGAAATCGCCGAGCGTTATCAAGCGGCGCTGCGCGACGTCGTCATCGCGGCCGTGACGGCCGGCGTGCCGGTACCGGCGTTTGCTTCGGCGATCGCTTATTTCGACGCCTACCGCTCCGAACGACTGCCTGCGAACCTTATTCAGGCCCAGCGCGACTTCTTCGGCGCGCATACGTTCGAACGCGTCGACCGTGAGGGTAGTTTCCACGCGAACTGGGCATAAGCATCGATGGACAGGGCGGGATCAAGGCGCAAAAACGTGCGATTGATCCCGCTTTGCGCAGGAAACTTTGCTGCTTTTCGCGCATTGTTGCTTTTCTGGAAATTCTATTTCGTCGAATTAGTGGTTTTCCCTAGGTGATCGACTGACTAGACTGGAATCAATCGCTGCGGCATATCGCATGCGGCGAACCAGTAACGGAGGTTGATCATGAAGTCATTCGTGTATGCAATGGTTGCGGCTTCCGCTTTGGCAGCCCCGCTCGCGTCCTACGCTCAAACGTCCGGCAACAACGGCCCGGTGACCCGCGCCGAAGTGCGCCAGGATTTGATCAACGTTGAACGCGCGGGCTACAACCCGAGCGCTCGGAGCCCCTACTATCCGGACGATATCCAAGCGGCCGAACAGCGCCTGAACGCGCAACAAGGGCAAGAAGGTTACGGCGGCGTGAGCGCCGGTAGCTCGCAGTCGGGCGCCCCTTCGGCGGCCCGGCCGATGGGTACCGGCAACTCGCCGCAGCAATCGATCTACTTCGGCCAATAAAGGCAGCCGACGGAACGTGATCGCGCCCCATCGGTCAGACGGGTAGCGATCGGTCGGAATGCGACTGGCTCGCTGTCCCCGCAAGGGGCGCGAGCCAGTTTTGTTTTGTCTTGCGGCGCGAGGGATGTACGATGCTCGGCGAGTACGATCGTGATAGACGAGAAACGTCCGTCCGCCGGCGCGGGCCATGGCCAGATGCCGGCGGACGGGTCCAAAAAGGCAACATCGCATCGATCGAGGGCCGAGGGTGAAAACAGTGAGCATGCGAGCACGACAGCGCCTCGTTTGGGCGCGCACTGCGTTGGCGCTGACCGGCGCAACGATTTTGGCCGGCTGCGCGACCGGCGATTGGTTTCAATCGCCGTTCGGATCTCAGCCTCAGTCCCAACCGGCCCAGAATGTCCGCGTTCCGGCAGGCTTTTATCGCGTCAATCCCGGCGATACGTTGCCGGGCGTCGCTAGCGCGTTCGGACAAAGCGCCGATCAGTTGGCGTTGTGGAACAACCTGCCGCGCACGGCAATGCTGACCCCGGGGCAAGTGCTGCGCGTGGCGCCGCCGCCCGGCGCCGCCGCGGGCACGAACGTCAACGAGCCGATCGTCGTGCGCCCCGCGTGGCCCGCCTATGGGCAAGTCGTCCGGCTCACGGGCGATGCGGGAAACACCAAGGGCATCCTCATCACCGGCCGCCCCGACGAGCCGGTCAAGGCCTCCGCGGACGGCAACGTCATTTACGTCGGTACCGGCATCGATCGATATAAATCGCTGGTCGTGGTTAAACACGGCGGCGATGTCGTGACCGGCTACGCGATCAACGGAGAGGTATTCGTCAAGGAAGGCGATGCCGTCAAACAGGGGCAACTGCTCGCGCAGATGGGCACCGATACCTCGGGGCGGGGCACCGTCGAATTCGAAATCCGCCGCGCCGGCAAGCCCGTCGATCCGCTCGCCTTGCTGCCGCGCTGATTTGCTCGATCTCCCCTTACGCTTCGCAGGCACCCGCCGTGCTCGCGTCCTTGTACAGCGACGCGGGCGCGGCGGCAGCCGTTTCACATTCGTATGAAACGCTTTCGGCCATGTCCCGCGGCGCGCGATCGCTTGGTTGCGCCCATGTCGGCAGGCCATGCTTCACGCCCGCTGCAAATGGCGTAACCTGAATGTTTCCGCGGTAGGCGTCCGGGGCCGCCCGCCAGCAAGGCGCATGCCGCTTGTTGTTCGAGGAGGAAATCGATGACAGCCGTCGATCTGGAATTCGACCAGCTCAACAGTACCGTCGACGCGCTTAGGCGCTCCATCTCCAACCGCTTGATGTACGGCGTGGGAAAAGACGCCGTCGCCGCGAGGCCGCAAGATTGGCTCAATGCCGCGGCGCTTGCCGTGCGCGACCGGCTCGTGGCCCGTTGGATGACGACCACGCGGCAGCAGTACGAACAAGACGTCAAACGCGTCTATTACCTGTCGATGGAATTTCTGATCGGCCGCACGTTCACGAATGCGCTGCTTGCGCTCGGCATCTACGATCAGATGAAAGAGGCGCTGGCGAGTCTAGGCGTCGACATGGAGGCCGTGATCGATCTCGAGCCCGATGCCGCGCTCGGCAATGGCGGCCTGGGCCGGCTGGCCGCCTGCTTTCTCGACTCGATGGCTACGCTCGCCATCCCCGGTTTCGGCTACGGTATTCGATACGACTACGGCATGTTTCGTCAGCAGATCGTTGACGGCGAGCAGGTCGAGACGCCGGACTATTGGTTGCGTGCCGGCAATCCGTGGGAATTCCCGCGCCCCGAGGTACAGTACATCGTGCATTTCGGCGGACGCACGATCGTGCGCGACGGACAGACCGAATGGGTCGACACCGAGCACGTCAACGCGATGGCCTTCGACACCGTGATACCGGGCTTTGGGACGAGCGCGACGAATACGTTGCGGCTGTGGTCGGCGCGGGCCACCGAGGAACTCGACCTATCGGCGTTCAACCAAGGCGACTATCGCCGCGCCGTGGAGGCCAAGGAACATTCGGAGAACGTGTCGCGTCTGCTCTATCCCGACGATTCCACGCCCGCGGGCCGCGAATTGCGGCTGCGCCAGGAGTATTTCTTCGTCTCAGCGACGATGCAGGATCTGATTCGCCGCTATCAGCGCACGCACAGTACGTTCGGACGTTTCGCGGAAAAAGTCGCGATCCACTTGAACGACACGCACCCCGTGCTCGCGATCCCCGAACTTATGCGCCTACTCGTGGATATCCATCATGTGCCGTGGGACCGCGCATGGAAGATGGTGCATCAGGTGTTTTCCTATACGAATCACACGTTGATGCCCGAAGCGCTCGAAACGTGGGATGTCGAGATGCTCGCGCGCTTGCTGCCGCGACACCTCGAAATCATCTTCGACATCAATGCCGATTTTTTGAAGGAGGCGAGCGAGCACTTCGGACACGACATCGACGTCATTCGCCGCGTGTCGCTCGTCGACGAGTTCGGGCAGCGGCGCGTGCGCATGGCCCATCTGGCGATCGTCGCGAGCCAGAAAGTCAACGGCGTCTCGCAGTTGCATTCGCAGTTGATGGAGCGCGAGTTCTTTAGCGAGTTCGCCCGTTTTTTTCCCGAGCGCTTCACGAACGTCACGAACGGGATCACGCCCAGGCGCTGGTTGTCTCAAGCGAACCCGCCGCTGTCCAAGCTCATCGACTCGCATATCGGCACGAACTGGCGCACGGATCTGTTCGAACTATCGAAGCTGCGCGCGCTGAAAGACGACGCGGCGTTTACGTCCGAGTTCCGGGCGGCGAAACGGCGCAACAAGATTCGACTCGCCCAGCGTCTGCTGCACGAGACCGGCTGCGTCGTGCATCCCGATGCGCTGTTCGACCTGCAAGTGAAGCGCATCCACGAGTACAAGCGGCAACTTTTGAACGTGCTGCACGTCATCGTCCGCTACAACCGCATCCGCGCGCGGCCCAACGAGGATTGGGTGCCTCGCGTCGTCATCTTCGCGGGCAAGGCCGCCTCCGCATACAAGATGGCGAAGACGATCATCAAGCTGATCGGCGACGTCAGCGAGAAAATCAACCGCGATCCGGTCGTAGGGGATCGCCTGAAGGTCGTGTTCGTGCCGAATTACGGCGTGAGCGTGGCGGAAATGCTGATTCCGGCCGCGGACTTGTCGGAGCAGATTTCGATGGCGGGTACCGAGGCCTCTGGCACCGGCAACATGAAGCTTGCACTGAACGGAGCGCTGACGATCGGCACGATGGATGGCGCGAACATCGAGATCTGTGAAGCGGTGGGACGCGAGAACATGTTCATCTTCGGTCTCGCGGCCGACGGCGTCAGTGCCTTGCGGGCGTCCGGTTATCGGCCTCGCGAGATCTACGAGCGCGATCCCGAGCTACGGCTGGCGCTCGACCAGATTCGATCGGGGTACTTTTCCGACGGCGACCCGCATCGCTTTTCCGATATCTTCCATACGCTGGTGGATTGGGGCGACCACTACATGGTGCTCGCCGATTTCGCGGCGTTCGCCGCGGCTCAAGACGCCGTCGATGCGCGTTTTCGCGACCCGCGCGGGTGGACTGCGAGCGCGATCGAAAACGTCGCCGGCATGGGGCGCTTTTCTTCCGACCGGACCATCGACGAGTACGCGCAAAAGATCTGGCGCGTCAAGCGGCTATCGTTCGATTGAACCACTCGCGCCCGCCGCTCGATTGTCAGCAGCATCAGGAGCGGCGGGCGTACGCGTTACTGAGCCGTGGCCCCGTGAATCGATGCGAGCGCGCCTCGTAGTGCTTGATCGACGCGTTTGACGAAGTCGGGATCGGGGCTCGAGAGCGCTTCCCGGTCGCCGCTTTCAGTCGAGACCATGAGCCGGTGCTTGATGTCTTGCGTCGTCCATGCGAGGAGGCCGACAACGATCGTCATCACGCCGAGCGTGAGCGCGGCGCCCGAGGACCGGACGGCTCCGGCGGCGGCGACGGCCGCGCCAGCGAGCGACAGGGTGAGCGGCAGGACCTTATTCTTTTGAATCGTCTCGACGCGTGTGCTTTGAATCTCGCGCAACGAAAAGATCTGGCCGCCCGCGCTCAGCCCGTTGCGCGTGATCATGACGCCACGCTCGTTGAAGTTGTTATCCATCGAGAAACGTTGGAACGGAGGTGATTGGGCCGTCAGCCTAGCAGATAATGGCGCGCCGCGTCATCGGACACGGCGCCGCACCGCCTGGGGCCTCGCTTCAGCACAGTTCGTCGAAGTACACGCGCCCTGGAATATGCGAAGCGACGAGCCTTGCGATATCCGTATCGGTGTACTCGGCCGGCACGACGCATCGATTCGACGGGGAATCTTTGTGCATCGTCCATTCGACGAGCCGGTAAGTGCGCCCCCAAGGGCGTTGGACGGGCATGGACACGCGGCAGCTTTGGACCGGTAGTGCGTGCTGCCGCTTGAGCATCGTGCGCAGATGCTTGAACACCGTATCTTCGATCATCGCCGTTTCCCTTTACGGCGCCGCACGGGCCGTGCGGCCGCCACGCGTAGGACTTTAAAAAAACGCCGCCGATGCTCCGGCGGCTCAACAGGGGTGGTATGGGATGCATGGTCGCAGCCCAGAATTAAGCCAACCTTAAAGGAACGCGGTGTTTCGCACGCACTTTGATTTGTCGCCAATGCTTGAAATTGCAGGTAACGCGCTGAATGCTAAGGTTTTTCTTATGTGATCGGGTGCCGCCATGTAATACCTCGTCACACTTTCCGCGGATCACCGGACATGGTGCGCATACCTTTGCGGGCATCGACTTCGTCGAAAATCATCTGGGCGAATTCGGCGGCGTGCGGTAAGTCGTCGTTGTGCAGGATCACGAACTCGACGTCCGGCAATGGCGGAAGACCTTCGGTTGCACCGAGCTCGCGCAATTCGTCGCCGATCATGCTGTATGGCAGTGGGGCAATCGCGATACCGGCTCGCGCGAACATATGAACCCCCATGGCGCTAGGACTTTCACATGCGATCCGATACGGCATGCCGACCAACGCGAGTGCCTTCATAGCCGCTTCCCGGAACGGACACGGATCGGGAAAGCACGCTAGCGGCACCTCGCCTTCGGGAAGCGGCTCATGCCGCGCGAATGCCCAGGCGAGCGGTTCGCGCCAGAGCGTCGTACCGTTGTCCAATGGAGCGCACCGGCTACCGACCACGACATCGAAGTCTCCTTTCGCGTGCCGTCGAAACAAGCGGTCGCCAATGTCGACGGTCAGATCCAACCGCAAGCCGCGGCGCGCGGTGCCGAAGCGGCGCATGGCGTCGGGGAGCCATCCGCTTGCAAAGTCCTCCGAAACGCCGATGCGCAGCTTTCCGCCGTACTCGTTATCGGTCCCCAATCGGCCTCTTGCTTCCTCGCTCAGATTCAACATGGCGCGTGCGTAGGCGAGCAGGATTTCGCCATGCTCCGTCAGCGCGACATTGCGCGTATCGCGCACGAGCAGCGCACGTCCGACCTGTTCCTCCAGACGGACTACCTGCGCACTTACCGCGGATTGACTCAAATGCAGCCTGCGGCCCGCGCCAGTGAAGCTTCGGGTGTCGGCGACGGCGACGAACGTATGGAGCAGGGCGGTGTCGAGCGGACGGTTCATTGATCACCGATCGAGGTTAATTCGATCATCTAATATCGTTTCAAAATTATAAGCGCGCTGGGTAGGCTGCGAATACGGCGAGCGACAGTGCATCGAAGCTGTTGCCGTTCACCTCTAAGGGACTGGTGCCATGACTCGCGTGCTCTATATCGAAGGCTCACCCAACAAGACGCATTCGGCGTCCATCGACGTATGCGGCGCATTTCTCGATGCGTATCTGACGGCGCATCCGGATCACGTCATTGAAAAGTTCGACGCGTGGGAGGAGGAACTGCCCGAGTTCGACGCAGACGCGCTCGCCGCGAAATACGCGGGTCTCGCCGGGGAAGCGTTTACACCGAAGCAGTCGGCCGCATGGCGGCGCATCGAAGCGCTCGCGGCGCCCTTTCACGAAGCGGACAAGTTGCTGTTCGGGGTGCCGCTATGGAATTTCAGCATTCCGTACAAGCTGAAACATCTGATCGACTTAATTTCGCAGAAGGACGTGCTTTTCTCGTTCGACGGCTCGGGTTTCGCCGGTTTGTTGCGGGGGAAAAAAGCCGCGGTCGTCTATGCCCGCGGACTCAGTTACACGTCGCCGGGCAGCTTCACGCCGGCCAGCGAGTTCGACCTTCAGCGTCCCTATATGGAAACCTGGCTTAAGTTCGTAGGAGTGACGGACGTCGTCGGCATTGTGGTCGAGCGCACTTTGTTCGGCCCCGACGGCAAGGCAGATCGAAGCCGGGCGATCGAAGAGGCCCGCTCGATCGCGCGCGAGTTCTGACTGCCGCGCTTGCATGCCCGCGCGCGTCCCGCTTTCAAATCAGCGACTTAGGCCATCCGCCCTCAGGTTACCCACAACCTTGCCAACAAAATCTGGGGATAACCCTGTCGTTCTCCACAAGCGGGCGCGCGCCGGTGCCCGTGCGCCCTGACATCCTCTATCTCCGACCCTAGGGGTAAACACAAATGCCCCATGACTCCCCTGGCGATCTAGAATTTGCTCAATTCATAGATAGCAAAAACGCTTGCTATAGTTTAATTTGCAGTCAGGAGAGGCAGGAGACGCCATGACGGTCGATTACCAAAAGCTGCGGTTCGACTACGTTCGAGCCGCCGAGCACGACGTTCCGACGCAGGCGTTACACCCGGTCGTCGTCGTAGGCGCGGGACCGGTGGGTCTTGCTGCGGCGATCGATCTCGCGCAGCAAGGCGTCGACGTGGTTCTGGTGGACAACGACGACACGCTCTCGACCGGCTCCCGGGCGATCTGCTTCGCCAAGCGCACGCTCGAGATCTTCGATCGCTTGGGCTGCGGCAACCGCATGGTCGAAAAGGGCGTGAGTTGGAACGTAGGGAAGGTGTTCTTCCAGGACGAGCTCATCTACACGTTCAATTTATTGCCGGAAGCGGGGCACGCGCGCCCGGCGTTCATCAACCTGCAGCAGTATTACGTCGAAGGCTACCTCGCCGAAAGAGCCATGGCGCTCGATAACATCGAGATTCGGTGGAAGAGCAACGTGGCCGGCGTCACGCAATGCGACGATCACGTCGAGTTGCAAATCGAAACGCCGGACGGCACGTATCCTTTGAGGGCCCAATACGTGATCGCCGCGGACGGTGCACGAAGCCCGATTAGAAATATGCTTGGTCTCGATAGCCATGGCCGTACGTTCAAGGATCGCTTTTTGATCGCCGACGTGAAGATGAAGGCGCCGTTCCCCACGGAACGCTGGTTTTGGTTCGATCCTCCCTTTCATCGCAATCAGTCCGTGCTGCTCCATCGTCAGCCCGACGACGTCTGGCGAATCGATTTTCAGTTGGGCTGGGATGCCGATCCCGTCGCGGAGAAAGCGCCGGAGAAAGTCATTCCGCGCGTGAAGGCACTACTCGGCGAAAACGTCGAATTCGAACTCGAGTGGGTCAGCGTCTACACTTTTTCGTGCGTGCGGATGGACTCGTTCCGTCATGGCCGCGTCTTGTTTGCCGGCGATAGCGCGCATGGCGTGTCGCCGTTCGGCGCGCGCGGCGCGAACAGCGGCGTGCAGGATGGAGACAACCTCGCCTGGAAGTTGCGGCTCGTGCTCGATGGCAAGGCGCCCGACGACTTGCTCGATACGTATGCGTCCGAACGTGAATTTGCCGCCGACGAGAACATTCGCAATTCGACGCGCTCGACCGATTTCATTACGCCCAAGAGCGCGGTGTCTCGACTGTTCCGCGACGCGACGCTCAAGCTCGCGAAAGACTGTGCGTTCGCGCGGCGCATCGTCAACAGCGGCAGGCTATCGGTGCCGTGCGTGCTGTCCGGCTCGCCGCTGAATACGCCCGATGCCGCGGGCGATACGTTCGCCGGTCCGATGGTCCCCGGCGCCGTTTGCATCGACGCACCCGTCTCGATCGACGGCAAACCCGCCTGGTTTTTGAACGCAACGGCGAACAGCGCATTCACCGGTATCTATTTTCCAGGCCTGGATGACGACGCGGCGAAGATGGCTGAGCAACTGAACGCGCTGCGCCGGCTGCCGATCGGCGTGCAGTCCGTCATCGTCATTGCACGCGGCGCTCGGGTGCCGCCGATTCCGGAGGCGACGATCGTGGAAGACGTCGAAGGTCTCGTCACCGACCGCCTCGACGCGCGTCCCGGCACGTTCTATTTGCTTCGTCCCGATCAGCATGTCTGCGCACGCTGGCGGCAACTCGATGTGCGCTCGATTTCGGCCGCGGTCGATCGCGCGACCTGCAACGCGACTTTGAACGGTTGAACGACCATGAGCCATCTCAATCTCGATCCGAACATCGCGGACATGGACGCGTTCTACGAGCAACTGATCGACACGCACCAGGGGCTGAGCGACGCGGATAGCCATATGCTGAACGCGAAGCTCGTCCTGTTGCTCGCGAATCATATTGGCGACATGGACGTCCTTAAAGAGGCCTTCGCGAAGGCTCGCTCGGGCCTCGTACCGGCTTAGCCTAGTCTCTTCAGGACCAAGCCAGCGTCAAGTTGGGCTCAAGCCGGGCTCAAGCCTCGTTCGACTCGGGCGCGAGCAAGCCGAAGCGCCAGGACAGCCGCTGCGTCGCGCCGAGCAGTGCGCGCCCGATCGGTCCCTGCGCGCTGCGATCGAATCCGCTCGACGGACCGATCACGGCAATCACCAATCGAATGCTGCCGGTATGGTCGAAGACAGGCGCCGCAAGCGTGCCGATGCCGGGAATCGGGGCATCGAACGCCTCGTCGATACCACCCTCGCGAATGCGGGTGAGACGCGCCCGATAGCTTCGGGAGAGCGAGGCGGGCGCCGCCGGATCGCCCGCGAGGCGAATCGGCTCTTGCGCCAAAAAGCCGTTCAGCAGGTCTTCCGTCATATGCGCGGCGAACACGCGTCCGATCGCCGTATTGACGAGCGACATGACGGTACCGACGCGCAAGCTGATATGTTGCGGCCGCGCCGATTCCTCCAGCCGAATCACGGTGGGGCCCAGCGGTCCCAGCGTGGCGGCCGCGACGGAAAGCTCGGTTGCCGCCGCCAGCGCGACGATTTCCGCTTCGGCATCGCGCGTCGGCGACAGCCGTTGCAACGCAATCAGGCCGAGTTCGAACGCGAGCGGGCCGGCGGTGAAGCAGCCGTCGTCGTTACGCGCAAGCAGACCGATCTTTTGCAAACTGACGAGATGGGGGAAGGCTTTGGCGGGTGGCATGCCGGCGGCCGCGGCGAGATCGCGCAGGTTGAGCGGGTGGCCCGCTGTCGCGAGCGCCGATAGGAGATCGCCGGTGCTGTCGAGCGCGTTGATGCCGCGCTGCGCTTTGGCTTGCGTCTGCCCCACGTCATCGCTCAGGGCTTCGGTGGGATCAAACGGCATGAGTCGGTGTCCGGTCGAGCAAGGCTTGCGTGATGCGTTTCGCGGTTTCGCTCATCTCGCGCGCGATCGCCCCGTCCCAGCCGATGTCCATCGTGCCCGACGGCCCGATCACGGTGAGCGCGAGCAGCAGGTTCTCGTCGGCGTCGAGCACGGGTACGCTCATGCTGCTGATGCCGGGGCTCGGCATGTCGACACTGCGGGCGAGGCGCCGCCGCCGGATCGCGTCGACGCTCGCGTGCTTGTGCCCGCCGGACTCGGAATCGTCGGCAATCGTATGCGGCTGAGCCAATCCCTGGCGTTCTCGCATCGCGGAGAGTGCGTGCTCGTCGAGAAAGGCGCTGAAGAGGCGCCCGGTGGACGTCGTCTCCAGCGACATGACCGTTCCCACATGCAGATTGACATGCAGCGGATTGCCGCCGCGCTCGTAACGCACGATCGTCGGCCCTTGCGCGCCCGCAATGCAGACGGCCACGCTAAAACCGGTTCGTTCGGCCAATTGCGCCGCATAAGGCACCGCCACGCGGTATGCCGGTTGCTGCTCCACATAGATGAGCCCGAGCCGTAGCGAAAGCGGCCCCGGTTCGTAATAGCCCGTTAGCGCATCGCGCTTGACCAGTCCCAGCTTCGTGAGACTCACCAAATACGTGTGCGCTTGCGCGGTCGAGAGGCCTGCGCTCGCGGCCAAATCGCTGAGCCCCATTCGCTCTCGCCGCGAGGCGAACGCGTCGAGGATGCGTCCCGCTACCTCGACGCTTTGGATGCCGCGTTGCGCTTTAGGGTTTGCTTCGTTCAATGTGATATCCGCTTCTGCCGGTTTACGTCACGGTGCACGATCGTAACGCATTCGCCGATCGCGCCTTGCCCCGGGGTTTTCCCGTAGTTCAACTATAGCAAGATCGTTTGCTATTGACAAAAATCAAGCTCGACGTGACGATGAGGTTATCCACCGCCCACTCATAGGAGACAGACGTGGCCAAGGCATTCGCATCGCAAGCAGACCTCGAGGAAAAGAAGATCACCTTCACGCAGTTGTCCGAGAACGCATGGGCTTATACGGCCGAAGGCGATCCGAATTCGGGCGTCGTCATCGGCGACGACGGCGTGTTGATCGTCGATACGACGGCCACGCCCGCGATGGCGCAAGATCTCATCGCAAAGATCCGCAGCGTGACCGACAAGCCGATCAAATACGTCGTCCTGTCGCACTACCATGCGGTGCGCGTGCTCGGTGCGTCGGCTTACTTCGAGGAAGGCGCGCAGCAGATCATCGCGAGCCGCGGTACGTACGAGATGATCGTCGAGCGCGGCGAGCAGGACATGAAGTCCGAGATCGAACGCTTTCCGCGTCTTTTTGCCGGCGTCGAGACCGTCCCGGGGCTGACGTGGCCGACGCTCGTCTTCGACAAGGAAATCACGCTCTGGCTCGGCAAGCTCGAAGTGAAGATCGCGCATTTGGGCGCGGGCCATACGAAGGGCGATACGGTCGTATGGCTGCCGTCGCAAAAAGTGCTGTTCTCCGGTGATCTCGTCGAATACGACGCGGCCTGCTATTGCGGCGATGCGCAGCTCGAAGCGTGGCCCGCGACGTTGGAAGCGCTGCGCGCGTTAAACCCGGAAAAGCTCGTGCCGGGCCGCGGCCCCGCGCTGCTTACGCCCGCGGACGTGAACAAGGGGCTCGACTACACGAAAGACTTCGTGACCACGCTGCTGCAAGCAGGGCGCGACGCCGTCAAGGAAAAACTCGATCTGAAAGGCGCGATGGCGCTCACGCGTAAGACGATGGATCCCAAGTTCGGCCATGTCTTCATCTACGAACATTGCTTGCCCTTCGACGTTTCGCGCGCTTACGACGAAGCGAGCGGCATCGCGCATCCGCGTATTTGGACCGCGCAGCGCGACAAGGAGATGTGGAGCGCGTTGCAGGAATAAATCCAAGCGGTGTAGTGACGCAAGGTCCCGTCCCGATGGGACCTCCCCCTTTTCTGACGAACGATCGAAGGCGCGAAAGACGCCGAAAAAATGCGGTCCGCCTAATAACGAGCGGCCCCATGGAGCGAGACAATGCAAAGCACCCTAAACCTCGATGCGTCGAGCGCGGCCCATACGGCGGCCGATGAGCAGCGAATATTCGCCAAGGTCGCCTGGCGTACGATCCCTTTCTTGTTCGTTTGCTACGTGGTGTCGTTCCTCGACCGGATCAACATCGGTTTCGCACAGTTGCAAATGAAGCACGACCTCGGCTTTAGCGATGCGATGTATGGGCTCGGCGCAGCGGTCTTTTACATCGGTTATGTGTTGTGCGAAGTGCCGAGCAATATGCTGCTGGCCAAATACGGCGCGCGCAGAACGTTCGCACGCATCATGCTGCTCTGGGGCGCCGCGTCGGTCGGCATGATGTTCGTCGCGAAGCCGTCGCACTTCTATATTTTGCGTTTCATGCTCGGCGTGTTCGAGGCCGGGTTCTTTCCCGGCATCGTGCTCTATCTGACGTACTGGTTCCCGTCGAATCGCCGGGCGGCCGTCATGTCCGTATTCTTCGCCGGCGTCGCGGTGGCCGGGGTGCTCGGCGGGCTCGCGTCCGGCTGGATCATGCGCGACATGGGCGGGGTGGCGGGCCTGTACGGCTGGCAGTGGATGTTCGCGTTGGAGGGTGCGCCCGCGCTGTTGCTGGCCGTCGTCGCCTTCTTCTATTTGGTCGACAAACCCAAAGACGCGCCGTGGCTCAGCGAAACGGAAAAGACCACGCTCATCGCACTTTGCGCGCAAAGCGAGGCGGGCGTTAAAGCTACAGCTATAGCCAATAGGGCCCACGATACGCGCAGCTTCGCCGCCGCACTCGTGAACCCGCGCGTGTACCTGTTCGCGTTCATCTATTTTTCGCTGACTTGCGCATCGCTGACGCTGAACTTCTGGATGCCGCTGATGATCCGCGACTTCGGCATCAAGGATGTCGTCGAGGTCAGTCTTTACACCGTGATACCGAATGCGATCGGCGCGATCGGGCTCGTCGTCATCGCCCGGCATTCCGATCGCAAAGCCGAGCGCCGCCGCCATTTCGCGTTTTGTACGATCGGAGGCGGGATCGCGCTGGCGGCCTTGACGCTGCATTTGAGCAGTTTCGCCGCGATGCTCGCCATCCTTTCGGTGGCGGCGGCCCTCATCTTTGCCGCGCTGCCGATCTTTTGGGCCGTGCCGCCCGGCTATCTGCCGGGCAATGCGGCGGCCGCGGGTATCGCGCTCATCAGCAGCATCGGCATTACGAGCGGGATCGTCAGTCCGTGGGCGATCGGGCACATTCGCACGAGCACCGGGAGCATGGATCTGGCCGTTTATCTATTGGCGGGGTTGCTCGTGATCAGCGGCATGGCACTGATGGCGGGCATCAAGCCGCGCGCCGGCACGCCTCGATGATTCAGACGAACCGGAACGAGATCGACCCGAGCCGTCCGTAGTCGATATGGAACGCATCGCCCGCCGCCGCCGGTGCCGGGCGCGTAAACGAGCCCGCGAGCACGATGTCGCCCGCGTTGAGCGTCTCGCCGTGCGGTGCGATCTTGTTGGCAAGCCAGGCCACGCCGGTAGCGGGGTGATTGAGCACCGCCGCCGCCAGGCCCGTCTCCTCGATCACGCCGTTTTTGTGCAGCATCGCGCCGACCCAGCGCAGGTCCACGTCCATCGGTTTCACGGGCCGGCCGCCGAGCACGATGCCCGCGTTCGCCGCGAAATCGCTGATCGTGTCGAATACCTTGCGCATTGCGCGCGTCTCGCGATCGAATTGCTCGATCCGAGCGTCGATGATCTCGACGGCCGGCACGACGTAGCTCGTCGCCGACAGCACATCGAATAGCGTGATACCCGGGCCCTCTAGCGGCTTGTCGAGGACGAACGCCAACTCGACTTCGACTCGCGGCGCGATAAAGCGGTTGACGGGGATGTCGGTGCCCGCGTCGAAGAACATATCGTCCATCAGCGGCGCGTAATCGGGTTCGTCGATTTGACTGGCCTGCTGCATCGCGCGCGACGTCAGCCCGATCTTGCGGCCTTTGATCGTCCGGCCGTCGGCGAGTTCGAGCTGGACCCATGCGCGCTGGATCGCATAGCCGTCGTCGATCGTCATGCCGGGGAAGCGGCTCGAGAAATGGCGCAGCGGCGTGCGGGTCTTGCGCGCCTCGTACAGTTCGCGCGCCAGCGAAGCGATCGTATCTTGGGTAATCATCGGTCAGCCTTGCGTAAACAGCGGATGCAGGGAGCTTAGGCGGCCGTTGTAGACTTCCAGGCCCTCGTCGATTTGCAGCGTGATGCCGATATGCCGCGTCTTGAGCAGTGAAATGAAATGGCCCTCGGTGCACGCGAGCAGCGCGCGGCCGACCGACTCATGCACGGCCGGGCTCCGTCCTCGCGCGAGCCGCAGGTTCAGATAGACGAAGCCGTACTCGCCGGTGCCGCCCGCCGCGCGTCCGGCGGCGCCGCCGTCGGCAACGGCGCTGTGAGCCGCGGGGTAGGCGAGCACCCGAATGCCGCCGGTCGCGAATACCGGATTGCCCGCTTCGTCATGATGCAGGCGCATTTTTTCCGCGAGCGCCGTACAGAGCGCTTGCATGTCCGCGCCGCCGTCGGCAACGGGACGATCGAGATCGGGCGTGTAGAAAATCGTTAGGTGCGGCACATCGTTCTCCTCTCGTTCCGCTGGTTCCAGTTCTACTCGACACGGCGGTCATCATAGGCGCGTGGAAGCGCGGTATCGCTTCGCACTCGACGCTTCGGCGGCTGGGATCGCTTGACCGCTTTGCGGCGTGACGGGAAAGACGGCATTGATCTGCCCGGTGCCGGAGGCGCCGAAATACGGCGTGATGATTTCCGCTCGGCCATCATAGTCGGACCACCCCAGCGCGCCGAGCATCATCGCGGTATCGTGCATGAACCCTTCGCCGTGTCCTTTCGATGCGTACTCCGGCAACATCTCGCAGAAGGTGGGCCAATCGCCGCGCTCCCACATGGCGACGACATCTCGATCGAGCGTCTCCAACAGGGGACTCCAAATCTTGAATGCGTATTCGGGCGCCAGCCCGTTTTGCGCGAATCGATGACTCAAGCTGCCGCTGGCGAGGAACGCGACCTTGCCGTCATATCGCTGCTCCACCGCGCGACGCATCGCCCACCCGAGGCGGGCGCTGTCGTTCAAATAGTGAGCCATGCATAGCGCCGAAACCGAGACCACTTTGAAGTGTTCGTCTGCGTTCATGTACCGCAGCGGAACGAGCGTGCCGTACTCGGGGGCGAGCGTCGTCGCATCGTGCGCGAGCGTTTCCACGCCGTATTCGGTGCAGACATCGGCGAGCAGCCGGCCGAGTGCCGGATTGCCCGGGGCCTTGAAGGGCATGTTCGCAATGAAGTGAGGCAGCTCGTTGCTCGTGTATCGCCCTTCGAAGTGCGGCGCGCAATTGATGTGGTAGTTCGCGTTGACGAGCCAGTGCGTATCGAACACGACGAGCGTGTCGACGCCGAGCGCCTTGCAACGTCGGGCGATTTCGCGATGTCCGTCGATCGCGTCTTGGCGGGTGCCTCGGCGCGGACCATCGAGTTCCGAGAGGAACATCGAAGGCACGTGCGTGATTTTTGCAACGAGCGCGAGTTCGCCCATGATCGTCTCCTCGGTACCGCGTCGATCAAACACGTCCCCATTGAGGAATAGCATGCGCGCCGAGCGACACACATACGTTCTTCGGCTCGAGGAACACCTCGTAGCTCCACGTGCCGCCTTCGCGTCCGACACCGGAAGCCTTCGTACCGCCGAACGGCTGGCGCAGGTCGCGCACGTTTTGGCTATTGACGAAGCACATGCCAGCCTCGATCGCGGCGGCGACGCGGTGCGCTCGGCCGGCGTTTTCCGTCCACACATAGCTCGACAATCCGTATGCGATGTCGTTTGCGATCCGGATGGCGTGAGCCTCGTCGTCGAACGGAATCAGGCATGCGACGGGACCGAAGATTTCTTCTTGCGCGATGCGCATTCGGTTGTCCACGTCGACGAATACCGTGGGCGCAACGTAATTGCCGTGCCTCAGCGATGCCGGCAAGTCGAGCGCTTCGAGCCCGCCGCAGGCCAGCGTCGCACCTTCTTTCGGGCCCAGCTCGATGTAGCTTCGCACCTTCGCGAGGTGGCCGCGGCTGATCATCGGGCCGACGATCGTATCGTCCCGCATCGGATCGCCCACTTTGAGCCGCTTCGCGCGTTCGATGAAACGATCGCCGAAACGCGCATAGATCGACCTTTGCACGAGGATCCGAGAACCCGCCGTACACCGTTCGCCGTTGTTGGAAAAGATCATGAAGACGGCCGCGTCGAGCGCGCGCTCGAAGTCGGCATCGTCGAAAATCACGAAGGGCGATTTGCCGCCCAATTCCATCGAGAATTTCTTTAAGCCCGCCGATTGGACGATGCGCTGGCCCGTTGTCGTGGAGCCCGTGAACGACACGGCGCGGACGTCGCGGTGTGAGACGAGCGGCTCGCCCGCTTCCGGGCCGAAACCGTGCACGACGTTCAATACGCCCGGCGCGATACCGGCCTCGAGTGCAAGCTCGCCCAGACGCGACGCGGTAAGCGGCGACAATTCGCTCATCTTCAGCACGGCGGTGTTGCCGAAGGCGAGACACGGCGCCACCTTCCATGTTGCCGTCATGAAAGGGACATTCCACGGCGAAATCAGTGCGCAGACGCCGACCGGGTGAAACAGCGTGTAGTTCAGATGCGTCTCGGTCGGGTAAGTATGTCCGTCCACCCGCGTGCACATCTCGGCGAAGTAATGGAAATTGTCGGCCGCGCGCGGGATGAGTTGTTTGCGCGTTTGCGCGATGGGCTGGCCCGTGTCGTTCGTTTCCGTCGCCGATAGCTCGGGCACGTACTGCGTGATCAAGTCGCCGAGCTTATGCAGCGCACGCGCGCGGTCTTTAGGCGAGCGCGCCGCCCAGCCCGGGAACGCTGCTTTCGCGGCTGCGACGGCGGCCTCGATCTCGTCCTGGCCGCCGCGCGCCACTTGCGCAAGCACGGTTTGATCTGCCGGGTTCACGGTTTCGAAGTAATCGCGCCCAGCGCGCGGCCGGCCGTCGATGAGGTGATCGATGCGCATGGAAGGACCTTTTTCGATTTCGTTCAGACGCGCCCGAAGAGGGCGTCGGATCCGATGTCGTTGAGGAGACGGCCGAGGCCGTCGATTTCGCAGACGATCTCGTCTCCCACGTCGACGTTTGCGACGCCCTCCGGCGTACCGGTCAAGATCACGTCGCCGGGGGCGAGCGTCATAAAGCTGCTCAGATATTCGATGAGCGTGGGCACGTCGGTGACGAGGTCGCGCGTGTTGCCGCGTTGGCGCAACACGCCGTTGACGTAGGTGCGCAACTCGAGGTTGGCGATATCGGCAATATCGGCCGCATCGACGAACCAAGGTCCGAGCACCGTGCCGCCGTCGCGGTTTTTGACGCGCAGGTTGGGGCGGTAGTAATTCTCGAGGTAATCGCGAATCGCATAATCGTTGGCGATCGTATAGCCCGCGACGTACTCCATCGCTTGCGTGCGCGCGACTTCTCGCGCCGGCCGGCCGATCACGACGGCGAGTTCGCATTCGTAGTGCATGAAGGTGACGCCGGACGGCCGGCGTGTGACGCCGCGATGACCGATGACGGTGCCCGGTCCCTTCAGAAAGACGAGCGGCTCATCCTGCTTGGAGAATTGAAGTTCCTTCGCGTGGTCCGCGTAGTTCAGGCCGAGTGCGAAGATCGTGCCGGTCTCGATGGGCGGAAGCCAGACCACGTCCTCTTCGCGCACGATACGGCCATCGGCAAGCCGCAGGCCTTCGCCGTTCGGATACGCTTCATGAATGGCGCCTGAGTAGGCAACGCGAGCGCGCATCATTGCATCGCTCCCGGCAACGAATGTATCCGCGCAAACGATACGCGAAGCGGCGCGAATTCGCCGATGGCGATGCTCGCGTCGTCGCCGGCGCGGGCGACCGGCGCGCCGTGCGGCACGCCGAGCGTCAGAATGTCGCCGGGGGCGAGCGTCATGAAATCGGTCACGTCCACCAGCAAGCGCGCGACACCGCGTACCGCCGTGGCCGTTGTCGCCTCGAACGCCGCGCGGCCGGCGATATCGATGCGAATGGCGAGGCGATCGGGATCGGGCACATGCTGCTTCGCCACGAGCGCGGGGCCGATCACGCAGAACCGATCGCGTGCGCGAAAACGTACCGACGGACGATAGAGACTCGTATGAGGGATGCTCAAATCGGCTACGGCGGTGTACCCGGCGACATGGTCGAGCGCGTTTTCGAGGCTCAGCCGCGTGGCGGTGCGGCCGATTACGATACCGAGCGAGGCGCCGACTTCGATTCCGTCCGTATCCTCGGGCATCGTTATGCAACTGCGGTGCCCGGCGTGCGTATTGCGCGGCTTTAGATAGAGGATGGGGGCTTGGGGCGGCGCCCTATAGGGTGCCTCGGCCATCTCGCCGCCGAGCGCTTCGAGCGCCGCCCGGTCGTTGAGCAGGACGCCGTATACAGCGCCGGGCACCGGCACGCGAAAGCCGGTGTCGCGCGCGAGCAAGTCGCGCAGCGTCCGCGCATCGACCTCGCGCGGTAGCGCATCGCCGTCGAGGTGGACGAGATGATCGGCCAGTGTGAACATGTACCGGATCCTAGCTGTAAAATCGCTAATATGTTAGCGAGTCTGCGCTTGATATGATTCGCGGTCAACCAGATTGCTGTGTTTCTGCGGGTTTTCCCTCGAGGCGCGATGCCTCATTCGTGTTCTGATAGCCATGTCATATTCCGCTGCCGACGTTCGCGTTCATCGCAACTTGCCGATGCTGTTGCTGCGCGCGAGAGAAAAAATGATGGAGCGGTTTCGGCCGCTTTTGACGGCGAACGGTTTGACGGAGCAGCAGTGGCGCGTCATTCGCGCACTCGACGAAAACGGCGCGCTGGAGCCGCGGCAAATTTCGGATCTTTGTACGATTTCGAGCCCGAGCATGGCCGGGGTCCTGGCGCGGATGGAGGCGATGGGGCTCGTGACGAAGGAACGCTTCCCCGACGATCAAAGGCGCGTGCGTGTGTCGCTGACCAAGAAGAGCGTGAATCTCGTGCGCGTGCTATCCAAGGACCTGGAACGGCAATACCGGTTGCTCGAGCAACAAGTGGGGGCGGACGTGGTGGCGGCGGTGTACGGCGCCGTCGACGCATTGTTGGCCGGACTGGAAAAGCACTGATAGCGTGATCTTATGCGACGACTTCCTCCGCTAGCCAGTCTTCAGGTGTTCGAGGTGGTGGCGCGCCATCGCAGCTTCACGCGCGCCGCCGAGCACCTGTGTTTGACGCAGGGTGCCGTCAGCCGGCAAATCCTTGCGCTCGAAGAGCACTATCATTGTTCGCTCTTCGTGCGAGGAAGCAAAGGACTGACGCTGACGGTCGAGGGCGAGATCTTGCTGCCCGTCGTCAGGGAAAGTCTTGCGAGGATCGAGGAGGTATCGCTCCGATTGACCCGGCAACGGACGGACCTCGCGCTGAAGGTGCCCACTTGCGTCATGCGCTGGGTACTGCCCAAGGTTTTGCGCTTTCAGAGCGAACATCCTCAATTGCAGGTCAAAACGACGACGACTTGGCAGCATGACGTCGATTTCACGTCGGAGCCATTCGATGCGGCGATTATTTATGGATCGTCGCCCGGTACCGATGTGCATGCCATTGCGCTGTTCGAGGAGCAACTCATTCCCGTGTGCGTCCCCGAACTGCTGGAGGAGCGGCCGCTCGCGATGGTCGACGATTTGGCCGCTTGCACGCTGCTGCATCCGACACGGGACCATCGCGATTGGAAGTTATGGCTCGACCGAGCCGGCGCGACGCGCGTCGATCCTAACCTCGGGCTGAGCTTCGAAACGCTCGACCTGGCGACCAATGCGGCGATGCACAGGCTCGGCGTCGCCATCAGCGACAAGACGCTCGTCGGCGAAGACATTGCGGCCAAGCGGCTCGTCACGCCGTTCGAGACGGCCGTCGAAACGGGATTCCGCTATTACTTCGTCTATCCGGACAGCGTTGCCCACCAACCGAAGGTCGAGCTTTTTCGCGACTGGATCATGCAGCTTCGCGATAGCGGCTATCCGGAGTTCGCGGGGCCGTGAAGCGAAGCGCCGCGGGCCGATGCTGCTTTCCGCATGCGCCCGCTGCAGTTTATTCGTCGAATCAGCCACTTAGGCTACCAACCCGCAAGTTACCCACAACCTTGCTCACAAAATCTGGGGATAACCCGGGATGCGCAGAGGCATTGGCTTGCCCATGCCCGGTGGGCCGGGTGACGCGGCCGGCCTTGCCGCCTCGATACAACTCGATACATGCCGGAAACATGCGCGATACGTCCGGGGTTTGAAATTCGTCCTGGCTGCTTACCGCGCATGCATTGCGCGCCTCGAGCCCGGGCGAGGTCGTCTCTCTTCGATGGCCGGGCGCGCGCCCCATTCATTCCGGAGGGTTGAACAATGAGCAATCGAAAAACGTGGTTGATCACAGGATGTACAGGCGGGTTAGGGCGCGCACTGGCGCAGGCGGTGCTCGAACGCGGAGACCGGCTGATTGCCGCTGCGCGCGACGCGGCTCGTCTCGACGAGTTGGCGCAGGCGTACGGAGACCAGGTCCGTACGATCGCGCTCGACGTCACCGACGCCCGGGCGGCGCGTGATGCGGTTGCGTATGCGGTGACGGAATTCGGCTCGCTGGACGTGCTCGTCAACAACGCGGGGTACGCCGACGTAGCCTCGATCGAGGATATGACGGAGCAGTCGTTTCGCGATCAGATCGACGTCAACTTTTTCGGGGTCGTCAATCTGACGCGCGCGGTCTTGCCGGTCATGCGCGCCCAGTCCTCGGGCCGCATCATCCAAATTTCGTCGGTGGGCGGCCGTGTCGGCGGCCCCGGACTGAGCGCTTACCAGGCGGCCAAATGGGCCGTCGGCGGATTCTCGGAGGTCTTGGCGAAAGAAGTGCGCGGTTTCGGCATTCGCGTGACGATCGCGGAGCCTGGCGGCATGCGTACGCGTTGGGCGGGATCGTCGATGACGATCCCGGCTATCAGCGAGCCGTACAAGAGCGTGATCGAACCGGTCGCGCAGCGCATGCGCGAGGCGGACGGTAAGCAACCGGGCGATCCTAAGCGCATCGCCCGTGTCTTGCTCGACATAGCGGACTCCCCCACGCCGCCTTTGCGTCTGCTCTTGGGCAGCGACGCCATCGCCGTGGCGCGCGAAGCGGCGAGGGCGCGCGCGGACGAAGACGCCCTCTGGCGAGAGGTCGGCGAGTCGGTCTCGTACCTCCCGGGCGAAGCATAGTCCGCGGCAGCGCGGCGCACACCCCATACGAAGGGATGGGTGTGCCATCACAAGAGGCGATGAGGCTATCCCCTGAGCGGATATGGCCGGCGAGCGCTTCTCCTTAAGCTTCAAACATTGCCGGCGAGGTGAAACGCCGCTCGCCGGCGCGGGCACGCGCACAACATCGTGTTCACCACAATCGATCCATATTTGGAGAAATAAGCATGTCTGATGAAATCAACGCACGGCGCAGGCGCATGTTGGGTACCGGTATCGCCGGCATCGCGCTGCTGGGCTCGGGGCTGAGCGAAATCGTCAACGCTCAATCGTCGTCCGCGGCAACGGGCGTGGCAACGGGTGGGCGCGCCGCATCGTTCGGCGCATTGCGCCAAGTGCAGGCTAATGGGCTAAACATCGGCTATATCGAGGCGGGGGCGGCTGATGCGCCGCCGGTCATCTTGTTGCATGGGTGGCCCTACGACGTCTACAGTTTTGCCGAAGTCGCGCCGTTGCTCGTGTCGGCCGGCTATCGCGTACTTGTGCCCTACCTGCGCGGCTATGGCCCCACGCGGCTGATCTCCGAACATGCGCCCCGCAATGGTCAGCAAGCCGTGGTCGCTGTCGATGTCATCGCATTCATGGATGCTTTGGCGATCAAGCAGGCCGTCATCGGCGGATTCGATTGGGGCGCGCGTACGGCCGATATCGTCGCGGCGCTCTGGCCCGAGCGTTGCAAGGCGCTCGTCTCGGTCAGCGGCTACTTGATCGGTAGTCAAGAGGCGAACAAGAAGCCGCTGCCCCCGCAGGCTGAACTCGCGTGGTGGTATCAATTCTATTTCGCGACCGACCGCGGCGAAGCGGGCTATGCGGCAAACCGGTTCGAGTTCAACAAACTGATTTGGCGGTTGGCCTCGCCGCAATGGCGTTTCGACGACGCGACCTACGCGCGTTCGGCAGAGGCGTTCGACAATCCCGATCACGTGGCGATCGTCATCCACAACTATCGCTGGCGTCTGGGCCTCGCCCAGGGCGAGCCGCAATACGACGATTTGGAACAGAAGCTCGCGCGCTCACCCGATATTTCCGTGCCCACGATCACGCTGGAGGGCGACGCGAACGGCGCACCGCATCCGCAGCCCGCCGCCTACGCGAAGAAGTTCAAGGGCCCGTATCAGCATCGCAACGTCGGCGGCGGCATCGGCCACAACCTGCCGCAGGAAGCGCCGAAAGCCTTCGCCGATGCGATCGTGCAGGTTCAAAAACTCTAAAGGCCTAACGCATCCGCCGCTTGTAGACGCACGCGGCGGATGCTCGCTTAGGTGCTACGAGAGACCAAGCAGCGTTCGAATGCGCGCCTCGGTCTCGACGTAGTCGCCTTCGCCGAAGTGGCTGTAGACGAGGTTGCCCTTCTGATCGAGCAGATAGACGGCCGGCCAGTACTGGTTGCCGTACGCATTCCACGTTGCGTACTGATTGTCCTGAGCGACAGGGTAGGTGATGCCATAACGTTTGACCGCATCCGACAAGTTCTTGGTGTCGCGCTCGAACGGATATTCGGGAGTGTGTACGCCGACTACGACAAGCCCCTTATCGCGGTATTTCTCGTACCAACGTTCGACATGAGGCAGCGTATGCGCGCAGTTGATGCAATCGAACGTCCAGAAGTCGACTAACACCACTTTGCCGCGCAGTTGACCAAGGCTCTGGGGCGGGCCGTTGAGCCAATGGTCGATGCCGGTGAATTCGGGGGCGGGCGAGCCGCGGGCGATCGACGCGCCGGCCGGCGAGACATTGGTCGATGCATAGGCTACCAGGGCAGCCGCGGCGACGCCGGCGAACACAGTCGCGATCTTGATCCGTTTCATCATGGTTACACCTCCAAGGAGTGGGCTTCAGGTGTATTTGAGCGCGGTGACGTATTCGGCATTTGTCGGGATAAGCGGCATGCGAATCGCCGTGTGTCTGAGCATACGGCGGATACGTTCGGATACAAAGCTGCTTGCGATGCATTCGATTGCGCCCGGCATGTATCGGCATGTATCCGCGCCGGGTCCGGATACGCAACGTTGCGTATCGCCTGCTTTATGAAATCTCCCGCATACGTTAGGCGATTCAAATGGGCGGGTAGCCGAAGCGGCCGTGTCGATTTCCGGCACTTGGCCGGTGCAAACCGTCGATAAGCTTTAGGAGGTAGAGATGCTGCTCATCGTCATTGGGTTCCTGGGCGGGGTGCTGACCATTGCGAGCCCATGCATTTTGCCCGTCGTTCCGTTCGTGTTCGCACGCTCGGACCGGCCGTTCGCGACGAGCCGTTTGCCGCTGCTGATCGGCTTGGCGAGTACGTTCGCGTTGATCACCGGCATCGGTATCGCCGGGGTAAGCGGTGCCGCGCAATTGGATCACTACGGGCGGTACGTATCGTTGGCGTTGTTCGCGTTGTTCGGGGTATCGCTACTGTTCCCGGCACTGTCCGCACGTGTCTCGGGGCCGCTCACTCGGATCGGCAATCGCCTGCTTGCGTTGTCGGACGCCGGCAGCGAACGCCATCAGGTGTTCTCCGCGCTCGTGCTCGGCGCCGCGACAGGCATGCTGTGGGCGCCTTGCGCCGGCCCGATCCTCGGCGCGATTCTCGCGGGGGCCGCATTGCATGGGGCGAGCTGGCAAACGGCGACGGCGCTTTTCGCTTATGCCGCGGGAGCCGCTACGTCGCTCGCCGTCGTCTCGCTGGTTCAAAGCAACGTGCTCAAACGCGTACGGCGTATCGCAGGTGCGGGCGAGCCTTTGAAGCGTGCGACGGGCGTTCTCATCTTGACCGCCGTAGTGGCGATCGCGTTCGGATTCGACGGCATCGCGCTCGCTCACGTGCCCTCGGCACCGACCAACGGTATCGAAAGCAGGCTTGTCGGATGGCTCGCATCGAACGATTCGCGTGCTGCATCACGGGGCGCCGAACCCGAGGCCGGCTCACGTTCGCCGAAGCCTTTGCCGGTGGAGGGCCGATTGCCTTCGCTCGACGGTGCCGACGCATGGCTCAACTCACCGCCGATCGCGAGCGGCGATTTGCACGGCAAGGTGGTGCTCGTCAACTTTTGGACCTATTCGTGCATCAATTGCCTGCGTACGCTGCCCTATTTGAAGGCATGGGAGAGCCGCTATGCCCGCGATGGGCTCGTCGTGATCGGCGTGCATACGCCGGAGTTCGGTTTCGAGCACGACGTGGGCAACGTCAAGCGCGCGGCAGCCGATCTTTCTGTTCGCTATCCGATCGCGATCGACAACGGTTACCGGATTTGGCAAGCGTTCGGCAACCAATACTGGCCCGCGTTCTATCTCGCGGACGCGCAAGGCCGGATTCGGTACCACCACTTTGGAGAGGGCGAATACGACACGGCTGAGGACGCGATCCGGCAGTTGCTGGGGGAGGCGAAAGGCGCCGCGTCGGCGCCCCAGCGCGCGAAGCCTGATGCCGCCGGTGCCCTGGCTGCCGCCGATCAGGCCGATATCGGCTCCGGCGAAACGTATCTCGGCTATCGCGAGGCGACGGGGTTCGCGTCGCCCGAGGAGGTGCGGCAGGACACGGCTGCGACTTACTCTATTCCCCAGCGGCTTTCACTGAACACATGGGCGCTCGGCGGTCCTTGGAGCATCGGCGCCGAGGCCGCCTCGGCGAGCGGCGCGCATGCGCAAATCGCTTACCGGTTCCACGCTAGGGATCTGCATCTCGTGCTCGCACCGGCTACCGACGGCCGCCCGATCAGGTTTCGCATCGCCATCGACGGCCAGCCGCCCGGAGCGGCACATGGCAGCGATACGACCGCGGATGGTTACGGCACCGTTACCGCCGCCCGTTTGTACCAACTGGTGAGGCAGGGCGACCCCGTGCGGACGCATACGTTCACCATCGAGTTTTTCGACCCGGGTGTCCACGCTTATACGTTCACGTTCGGTTAGCCGTATCGACCGGACGTGGCCGAGCTTGAACATTCCGCGCTTTTTCAACGCTTTTTACAACGCTTGAGGTACGAAGATCATGTTCAAATTTTTCAATCGTCTGTTTGGCGCGCTGCTGATGGCCGGCATGACCGCGGCGGTGCCGGCGGCGCACGCCGAAGCAGCTCACGAAACCGGCACTACGACGGTCGTGCTGACGCATGGCGCGTTTGCCGACGGCTCCAGTTGGAGCCGCGTGATCCCGCTTCTCGAGGCGAAGGGCTTGCATGTCGTCGCCGTGCAAAATCCGCTGAGCTCGTTGAACGATGACGTTGCCGCGACCAAACGCGTCATCGAGCAGCAGACGGGACCCGTCGTGCTCGTCGGGCATTCATGGGCCGGCGTCGTGATCAGCGAAGCGGGCAACGACGACAAAGTCAAGGCACTCGTTTACGTATCCGCGTTCGCACCGGACGCGAATCAATCGATTGCCGACTTGATCAAGGACTTGCCGCCGGCGCCATGGAGCAAGGAGTTGCATAAGGATAGCGCGGGCTTTTTGACGCTCTCGGACCGAGCGATCCATCGATACTTCGCCCCTGACTTGGCGCCAAGCGAACAGGCGGTCGTCGCCGCGACGCAAGGTCCTTGGTATGTGGGCTGTATCGACGAAAAGGTGACTCGCCCTGCTTGGCGCGACCGGCCTTCGTACTTCGTCGTCAGCACGCAGGACCAGATGATCGATCCCGCTTTGCAAGAGCGCATGGCCAAGGATATCGGCGCTACGATTACGCGTGTTCGCGGCAGCCATGTGGCGCTCGTCAGCCATCCGCAAGCCGTGGCGAACGCGATCATCGAAGCCGCGGCGCACGTGCGGCAGTAAGCCCGATAGAAGCGATTCGCATTTGGAGGGGGCATGACTCTGGCAAGCCGGTGCCGATATCGAAGCGCGCGGTATGCCCATCGTGGCCGTCTATCCCGACAGTGAACGCGAGCGAACGCAAAAAAGCTCGTGAGATTCGCCTTAAAAAACGAACCGCTTTTGCTAAACTCGGAAACACCCGGCAAGCAAAAGCACCCTGCTTTCTTTCGACTCGCCTTTCGCGTTAAGACTCGATGGCCAAAACTGAGATCGTCTCGCCGATAGCATCGGCTGCCCACTCTGCCTCCGGCGTCGTCTATGTCGTGGACGACGACGATCAAATGCGCGGTGCGCTCGTGAGTTTGCTTCGCTCGATCGACCTCGAGGTCAAGGCGTTCGGGTCGGCGGAGCAGTTTCTGGCTGCGCCCAAGGGACCTCGGCCGGCTTGCCTCGTACTCGACGTGCGATTGCGCGGACAAAGCGGGCTGGCGCTTCAAAAGTCCCTGCTCGAGCAGGAATGCGCCGCCATGCCCATCGTCTTCATGACGGGGCATGGCGACATTGCGATGACGGTCGAGGCGATGAAGGCGGGGGCGATGGATTTCTTGACGAAACCATTTCGCGAGCAAGACATGATCGATGCGGTGCGTAGCGCATTGGACCGCGATGCTCGGCATTTTGCCGAGGATAGCTCGCTGATCGAAGTGCGTGAGCGGTGGGCCTCGCTGACCCCGCGTGAACGCGAGGTGCTGACGCACGTCGCGGCCGGGCTGCTCAACAAGCAAATCGCGGCCGAGATGGGGATTGCCGAAGTCACCGTAAAGATCCACCGCGGCCAAGCCATGCGCAAAATGAACGTGCGGTCGGTAGCGGATCTCGTGCGCCGGACCGAGGCACTCGGTGTGAAAATCGTCGGCGGTCGGTAAAACTCGTTCGTGGCGTGTGTATAGCGCCGGAGCGCCGTGGCCGGCGCCTGCTTAAGGCGCCGCAAGAGGCAAGACGATCGTTGCGCGCGTGCCGCCCTCGCGGCGCGGCGTCAACTCGAGTTGCCCGCGATGTGCTTGTACGATCGACTTGCAGATAGCGAGGCCCATGCCCATGCCGTGCGGCTTCGTCGTGAAGAGCGGTTCGAAGATGCGCTGCGCCAGCAGTGGGTCCACGCCGTGGCCGTTGTCGTCGATATGAATGCAGACGTGCTCTTCGCCGCGATCGCAGCTCAGCACGAGCATACGCTCGCTTTCCGGTATGGCGTGCATCGATTCGGCCGCATTCATGAGCAGACCGATGACGGCCTGTTGCAATTGAATGCGCTCCCCGCTTACGGGAAACGAGCCCGATAAGCCTCGCAGACGTAAATCGACGTTCATCGCGTCGAGCGTGCATGCCACGATTTCGGCGGCCTCGCGTAGCACCTCCGCGAGATCGAGTGCGACGAATTCCGGCGCTGCTTGCCGCGCTCTGGCGCGCAAGGCGCCGATGATCGTGCGCGCGCGCATTGCGCATGCGCAGATGTGGGCAAGCATCTCGCGGGCAGCGTCGATATTGGGCGTGCTTCGGTTCAGCCATTTGAGGCCGGCGCGGGCGGAAGTGTCGAGCGCGCTGACGGGTTGCGCTACTTCATGCACGATCGATGCCGCCAACTCTCCGTAAGACTTGAGCCGGCTTGCGCGATCGAGTGCGGAAAGCGTCTCTCGCATATGGGCTTGCTGGAGATCGAGCGCTTCGTGAAGACGCGCGTTATCCAATGCGAATCCGGCTTGCAAAGCGATGATTTCGAGCAGCGCGATGTGTGCGGACGTGAAGGCGCCGGGCAACTCGCGGTGCTCCAAATACAAAGCACCCGTCAACGTGCCGTCGAACCGAATCGGCAGACAAGTCAGCGAACGTGGCTTGAATCGACGCACGTAAACGTCCGTATGCCAATGCTTTGAGCCGTAGGCATCCTGCAGCGTGAGGCCGTTGCGAAGCCGCACGGCAACAGTCAGGATCGAGACCGGCAGTCTTTTACGCGGCGCCTGCCGATGGGACCTATTCGACGAGCGAGATATTTCCCTGCTGACCGCCGCTTCCCATCCGTCCTCGCGCAACAGTGCGATGAACCCGCCGGTCGCTCGCGTGCTATCGATCGCGGCGTCGAGCAGTTTTTCGATCCGTTTGGCAGGCACGCGTTCGCTGGCCACCGTACGCGAGACCCGGCGCAGCGCGCCGACGTCGAGTCCCGGCAACGAGGGGCGCGCAAACGCTTCGAGGGGCGGGGCCACAGCGAAAGCCGCATCGCTCGTGACCGTGTGCGACGGCCAACCACGCAGCGCCGCGCAAGCGCCGTAGGAATTGTCGGGTTCGTTGTCCATGGGTCATCTCCCGCTTGGCGAGGGTGCTCTCGGTGAACGTGATTTTGCGTTTCATGTAGTGAGTACTCCACAAACGAACGTTAGCACACTCCATTTTGAAATGAAAAGATTGTCTTTGTATGCGGACCAAGAAGGACGGCTGCTTGCGTGCGATAGTGATCGACATGCCTTTGAAAATTAACAAAAAATTATGAATGTTGTTGATTCGATGTGGGTCGTGTATCATCATTCATTCATGTAGCGCTCACTGTATGAAATTTTTCGCCGCGGGCGCGAAGCTTAATTTTTAGGATGGGTGGTGTGGGTTGACGCCTGCCATGGGAGCGGTATGAACCAAGCGGCAAAGAGGAAGACCGTGCGCGGAACGGGGGTGCGTGAGGCCGCGGCGCAAGAAACGCGAGAGAAGATTCTGCGCGCGGCGACGAAAGTCTTCGCACGCTTCGGCTATGAAGGCGGCAGCGTCGAAAAGATCTCCAGTCTGGCGAAGTCGTACGACCGGATGATCTACTACTACTACGGCAGCAAGGAAGGCCTCTTCGTGGCGGTGCTGGAGGGCATCTATCGGCGCATGGACGAGGCGGAAAGCAAAGTCGCCCTTGATCCCACGGTGCCCGTCGAAGCGCTCAAGACGGTCATTCGCTTCAAGTTGGACTACTATTGGCGCAACCCCGATTTCATGACGTTGCTCAACACGGAGAACCTGCACAAAGGACGGCACGTGTCGAAGCTCGAGCGAAAGGGAGAGTATTCCTCGCATGCGGTGCGCAGCATCGCGAAGATTCTCGAGAACGGCGTCGAGCAAGGGTTGTTTCGCAAAGACCTCAACGCGCGCGACGTGTTTTTGTTGATTGCATCGACGGCGTATTTCTATACGTCGAACCGTTATACGCTATCGGTATTTTTGGGCGAGGAACTCGGTGCGCCCGAAGCCGTGCGGCATTGGGAGTCGTTCGTGATCGACAGCGTGCTGCGCGTGGTTCGCGCGGATCCGCCGTCGCACGCCTAGCGCCCCCTTAGCCCCGTCGTCCGTCGTTTCGATGAAGGCGCACGCCACCCGCAATGAACTATCTTCGCGCTCGTACCGTAGAGGAAGCGCTCGCTAGGCTCGGCGCTCATCCGCGGCCCCGTATCGTCTGCGGGGCCACCGATGTATTTGCGGATGCGACGCTCGTGCCGTCACGATTCGAATGGCTCGATATCAGCCGGCTCGATGCGCTGCGCCGTATCGAGCGAGGCGACGGCATGGTCAGCGTCGGCGCAGCGTGTAACTGGGAGGCGATCGCCGGCACCCCCTGGTTGCCCGCTTCGCTGACGCAGGCTGCCGGTTACGTCGGTTCGCGGCAAATTCGGATTCAGGGCACCGTCGGCGGCAACATCTGTCATGCCTCGCCGGTCGCGGACGGCGTTCCCGCGCTGCTCTCGCTGGACGCTCAAGTCGAACTCGCCAGTCTGCGCGGCGTGCGCCGATTGCCGTTGGCTGATTTCGTTTTAGGCAGTGGCCGCACGGCGCTGCATGCGGACGAACTGCTCACTGCCGTATTGTTCGCACTGCCGCGCACGCAAGACCGCACTGCTTTCGTCAAATGTTCGAATCGCGATGGTCCGGCCATCGCCGTCGTGTCGGCCGCCGTTCATCTACGCCTATGTGCACGCGGCACCGTGCGGGCGGCGGCGGTCGCCGTCGGCGGCGCATCCGAGGTTGCGGTTCGCATGCGTGCCGTCGAAGCAGCGCTATTGGAGCGGCGTTGCGGCGATGCGATAGACGCGCTCGCCCTGGCCTCGTTCGATGAACTGGCTCCGATCGACGATTGTCGCGGTACGCCCGCGCATCGGCTTCATCTTGCGCGCGTGGCGGTGATGCGCGCGCTCGCACATTGCATCGAGGACTCGGCGCATGGCGCATCCATTGCTTGAAGAGTCAGCTCACGTCGACAAGGAAGCGGCAATGGCGAGCGCGAGCGAAGCGCCGGCCGGGGCGCATGACGCGTTCGAATTGAACGGGGTGCGCGAGCGTCTACCGGCGGACCCATCGCAGCGTTTGATCGACTACTTGCGGGCGGGTTTGCGTCGCTTCGGGACCAAAGAGGGCTGCCGGCAGGGCGATTGCGGAAGCTGTACCGTGCTCGTCGATGGCGAAGCGCGATACGCTTGCCTCATTCCGTTGGCGCAAGTCGCGGGGCGCCGCGTGGTGACGGTCGAAGGCCTCGCGCAGGGCACGCGATGCGGCAGCCGTCTACAGCATGCGTTTTTGGCGCATCAGGCGGTGCAGTGCGGCTTCTGTATTCCGGGCATGCTTACAGCCGCGGCCGCGGCAATCGATGCCGGCCGGGTCACCGGGCGCGACAGTGCGCGGGCGGCGATCGACGGGGTGCTATGCCGATGCACGGGCTATCAAAAGATCGTCGATGCCGTGACCGAGGTGGCTTGCGGCCGCACGCAGACGCAATGCATAGCGGCGCCGCGCGAAGGGCCGTCGGTCGGCGTGCCGCTTACGCGACTCGATGGGCCGCAAAAAGTCGACGGCAGCCAGCGCTTCGGCGCCGATGCCTACCCGGCCGATAGCTTGTTCCTGCGTGCCGTTCGTTGCCCGCATCATCGCGCGCGTTTCACGTTCGGGGATATTGATGCGTTCGTCGCGGCTCACCCCGGTATTCGATGCGTCTTGACATATGCCGATGTACCCGGCGTGAACATGCACGGCGTGGCAACCCCATATGCCGATCAACCCGTATTGCCGGAACTCGAGGCGCGGCACTATCTGGAGGCCGTGGCCCTTGTCGTCGGCGAACGCGAGGCTGTGGCGGCGCTCGACATGACTCGCTTCCCCGTTACGTGGGAGCAGCGCGAAGCCGTATTCGCGGTTGACGAGGCGGCGCGGGCTGGGAGTCCACTGTTGCATGACCATCGTCCGGGCAATCTGTTGATCGAGGGTTTGGTGCGCAGAGGCGACACTGTGGACGCCATCGAGCGCGCGCGGTACGTCGTGCATTCCACCTTCGAATCGAGTTTCGTCGAACATGCCTATTTGGAGCCCGAAGCGGGATGGGCCCGGCGTGTGGGCGATACTGTCGAGATCCATTCTTCGACGCAGGCACCGCATCCGCACCGAGCCGACCTAGCTCGCATCCTCGGGCTCGCGCCGGAACAGGTTCGCGTCGTGGCGACGGCGGTCGGCGGCGGTTTCGGCGGCAAGCTCGATATGACGGTGCAGCCGTTGCTGGCTATCGCGGCTTGGCATCTCGACCAGCCTGTCGCGATGGCGCTGTCGCGGGAAGAGTCGATGGCGACGTCGACCAAGCGTCATCCCGGGCGCATGGTCTCGAGTATGGCCGCCGATGCGGGCGGACGGCTCTGCGCATTGACGTTCGAAGGTGACTTCAATACTGGGGCATACGCTTCCTGGGGTACGGCCGTCGCGAATCGGGTCCCTGTTCACGCCGGCGGACCTTATAGGATCGAACATTATTTCGCTCGTGCGCGCGCGATCCATACGCATATCACGCCGGCGGGGGCGTTTCGAGGGTTCGGCGTCCCGCAAACGACGATGTCGCAGGAGCAACTCGTCGATGAGTTAGCGCGCGAGGCCGGTTTCGATCCGCTCGAGTTTCGCGCGATGAATGCGTTGCGTCCAGGCGATACGCTGCCGACGGGGCAGATACTCGACGACAGCGTGGGCCTCGTCGCTTGCCTGGATGCGCTGCGTCCCAGATGGGGCGACATGCGCGAGCGCATTGCTGCGCTGAACGAAGCAGCGCCTAGGCACGTCCGCCATGGCGTAGGCCTGGCTGCATTCTTTTACGGCTGCGGCAACACGGCGCTGCCCAACCCTTCAACGGTGCGTTTCGGCATTTGCGCCGACGGGGCGATCGTCTTGCATCAAGGCGCGGTGGACGCCGGGCAAGGCGCGAACACGGTCATTCCGCAGATTGCAGCCGATGCGCTCGGCGTACCGGTGGACTGCCTCCGGTTCGAGGGACCGGATACGTTCGTAACACCCGATTGCGGGCGGACGTCGGCCTCGCGCCAGACATTCATTACGGGCCGTGCGGCGTTTTTGGCGGGCAGCACGCTGCGCCTTCGATTGCTCACGCATGCGGGCGCGGCGGCCGATGCGCGGATTGAGCCGAAGCCGGGCGGCATCGCCATTGACGGCCGTTTAGTCGATCTGCGATCGCTGCCGGTGGACGAACACGGTTATGTGCTTGCCGCGGAGGAAAGCTTCGATCCGCCTACCACCTCGCTCGATGCGGCGGGGCAGGGCAGCCCTTATGCCACCTATGCATTCGGCGCTCAGATCGCGCACGTCGTGGTCGATTGCGAGAGCGGGCGCGTCCGTGTGCTCGAGGTTGTTGCCGCACATGACGTCGGCAAAGCGGTGAATCCGACGCTGCTGGAGGGGCAAGTGCAAGGCGCCGTCGCGCAGGGCGTCGGTATGGCTTTGATGGAACAGTACCATCCCGGCCGGTATAACAATCTGCACGACTATTTGATTCCGACGGTGCATGACGTGCCGCGGGTGCAGTCGATTTTCGTGGAGGCCCCCACGTCGATCGGTCCATACGGGGCCAAAGGGATCGGCGAGCCGGCCCTCGTTCCGACGGCGGCCGCGATCTTAAACGCCATTTTCGACGCCGTGGGTGTCCGCATCCGGCAAGCACCGGCCACGCCCGATGTCGTTTTGCGGGCCATGGCCGAGCGCGGCGATGCTTGCCGCCGTTGACTGCTTCGCATTTTTTCAAAGCCCGAACCGATGACTTCAGCCAACCCTATCGAGCAAATCCCCTCGCGCACCATCTCCCGGCCGTCCTGGTACGCGCGGCTCGCGCCCGAGGGTAAGCGTGCTTTCAAGGCATCGTTCGCCGGATGGGCCACCGACGCGTTCGACTTCATGGTCTTCAGCTTCGTCCTTGCCTCGTTGATCGACCTGTGGGGGCTGGACCGCGGTAAAGCGGGGCTGCTTGGCACCGTGACGCTGATCTTCTCGTCGATCGGCGGATGGATCGCGGGCGTGCTAGCCGATCGATACGGCCGCGTACGCGTGTTGCAAGGAACGATTCTATGGTTTTCGTTCTGCACGCTAGCGATCGGATTCGCACAAAACTTCGAGCAGATTTTCTTTCTACGCGCGTTGCAAGGGCTCGGGTTCGGCGGCGAATGGGCCGTCGGGGCGGTGTTGATCGGAGAGGTTGTCGCACCCGAGCATCGCGGTAAAGCAGTGGGCCTCGTGCAAAGCGGCTGGGCGATCGGCTGGGGTGGCGCGGCGGTTCTTTACAGTGTTGCGTTTTCGTTTCTGCCTGAGTCGGTGGCATGGCGCAGTCTTTTCTGGGTCGGCGTCCTTCCCGCGTTGCTCGTGCTTTACATACGCCGGCATGTCCCGGAATCCGAAGTCTTCGCGCAAGGGAATGCGGCAAGGAAGCAAGACGCGAAGCGCATTTCCGTTTGGGCTATTTTCTCGCGGACGCTTTTGCGCAGGACGGTACTCGCCTCGCTGCTCTGTACCGGCATTCAAGGGGGCTTTTACGCGATGTCCACTTGGCTGCCTGCCTTCCTAAAGACCGAACGCCATCTTTCGGTACTCAATACGGGCGCGTATCTGTTGATGATCATCGTCGGCTCGTTTTGCGGCTATCTCGCGGGCGCCTACCTGTCCGACTACTGGGGGCGCCGGCGCAACTTCATGCTCTTTGCGGTGCTCTCGCTGGTATCGGTGTGGTTGTACTTGACGCTTCCGCTCTCCAACGCCCAGATGCTCTGGCTCGGGTTTCCGCTCGGCTTTTCGTCGTGCGGCATTTTTAGCGGCGTGGGGGCGTATTTGACCGAACTTTTTCCGTCCGAATTTCGCGCGAGCGGACAAAGCTTTACGTATAACTTCGGCCGCGGTATCGGTGCGTTGTTTCCGAGTTTAGTTGGTGTCTTGAGTCATTCGACGAGTCTTGCGATCGCGATCGCAATCTTCTCCGGGATGTCCTATGGCGTGGTGTTGCTGACAATGTTGATGCTGCCGGAGACCAAGGGCACGCAGCTTTGACCGAGCGACGCAGCCCTATGCGACGGTATCGGCAGCGACGAGCGCCGTCGCGAGTACCGAGCGCGACGCTCGTCGTCCCGCGGCGCTTCAGCTACCTTCCTCGCGAATCGTCAGTTTGCTGCTGACCGACGTGACGCCTTGGACTCTTCTCGCCGCATCGGAGGCCAACTGATCCTGCGATGCGTCGGAGATGACGCCCGAGAGAATGACCTCTCCGGTGTCGGCCATCGCAAAGACAGTAATGTCGCTATTTTGCAGCCCCTTCGTCAGTACGAGTTGTTTGTGGATTCGGCGAGCCAGTTCGTGATTGGCCGCGCGTGCCGCCTTTCTATTCCAGCTTGGCTGGTTGCTTTGCGCGCCGGAAGGGGCGCTGCCGTCCGCGGCCACGGCCGGCAGGGCGCCCGCGATAGCCGCGGCCATGACGGCCAGGGCGCCGATGAGGAATACAGACTTTGATTTCATGTCGGATACCTTTGAATGCGTTGCGTCGAATAGGTGAACGGCGATGCGCGCAGGTCGCTGTAATCGCACACCGCACTGCGAGGATAGGGGCCTTGCGCCACCGTCGCTATCCGGCGTTCGGCTCGCTGGACCATGCTGTCGTCGCATACGGACATACGTTCGTATGCGACGTGCGCATGGACCGCTTTAGATCAGATTGATTTGCACATCGATATTGCCGCGCGTAGCCTTCGAGTACGGACACGTTTCATGTGCCTTGTCGACGAGCGTGCGCGCCATTTTCGAATCGAGCCCCGGCAAATGAACGTTCAGGCGGGCCTGTAGCGCATATCCGCCGTCGATCATCCCTAGATCGACTTCGGCATCGACCGAGAGCGCGTCGGGCAGAGTGATATTCAATCCCTTCGCCGCGAGCCCCATGGCGCCGATGAAGCAGGCCGACCATCCCGCCGCGAATAGCTGCTCGGGGTTAGTCCCGTCGCCGGCCGCGCCCGGGGAGGACAAGCGAATGTCCAGCCGTCCGTCGGAACTGCGGGACGTGCCGTTGCGGCCGCCCGAGGAGGTATGCGTTTTTCCCGTGTAGATAATCTTGTCGAGTTTCATATTGTTGCTCCGTGGTAGGTGGCGATAAACCGCCGAGGGTTTATCGATGCGCCGGACACGTTTTCCGGCAAGCACGAGAGTAGCGATGGGATCGACGTAGAAACACCATACGTAAGGATGAGTCCGATGAGTGCCGGTGCGTATTGCAATGTTTCTTGTCCGTATCGCGAGCAGATACATTGGGATACATGACCGATGAGGCTTTGAGGTATAAACCCGTTATCGCCGATACTCGTGGAGGAGTCGAGATGAATGCCGATGTATGGAAAGGGTCTTGCCACTGCGGGACCGTGAGGTTCGAGGTTAGGACGCCGTTATCGCCCGCGAATCGGTGCAACTGCAGCTTGTGCCGCCGCAAGGGTGTCTTGATGACGCCGCCGCTGCCCGCGGCTGACTTGACCGTCGTTGCGGGCCGCGAGGCGTTGACGCTTTATCAGTTCAATAGCGGCGTGGCGAAGCACTATTTCTGCAAGCATTGCGGCATCCATCCGTTTCATCAGACGCTCAGGGACAGCAAGCTTTGGCGCGTGAACATCAATTGCCTGGAGGGCGTCGATCCGCATGCGCTCGAGTACTCGGTTTTAGATGGGGCGAGCCTGCCCGTGGCTCAGCCAAGCGTATGAAAAGGCTCGCCGCTATCCTCGCGTTCGCCTTCGGCGCGCTGGCCGCCGAACTCGCGCACCCGCTCGAGTGCTCCCTCATCGTGTCAAGCAAGACGACGCTTAGACGCCGAGAGGCAGGACGCTCATGAAGGACACGGTCGATCACATCCTCGTCGTCGACGACGATCGCGGGATCCGCGAATTGGTTGGCGCCTACCTCGAAAAGAATGGCATGCGCGTGTCGCTGGCCGCTAACGGCCGGGAGATGCGGGCGGCGTTGCAGTTCGCCGTACCCGATCTCATCGTGCTCGACTTGATGATGCCGGGGGACGACGGACTCGTGCTGTGCCGGGAACTGCGCGCAGGTAAGTTTCGCACCGTGCCTGTGGTCATGCTGACCGCGCGCGGCGACGAGACGGACCGAATCGTCGGGCTCGAGATGGGTGCGGACGATTACCTCGCGAAGCCGTTCGCCGTGCGCGAACTCTTCGCTCGCATTCGTTCGGTGTTGCGGCGCGCGCGGATGTTGCCGCCCGGCATGCAGGTTACCGAGGCGGCGCAGATGCTGGCCTTCGGCGACTGGCGGCTCGATACGACGGCGCGGCACTTGTTGGACGAGCAAGGCATGATGGTCGCGCTGAGCGGTGCGGAGTATCGGTTGCTGCGCGTGTTCGTCGATCATCCGCAACGCGTCCTGACGCGCGATCAACTGCTCAATTTGACCCAGGGGCGGCAGGCCGATTCGTTCGACCGGTCGATCGATCTGCTCGTGAGCCGGCTGCGTCAGCGCTTGCGCGACGGCGCGCGCGAGCCGCGTTACATCAAGACCTTGCGCAACGAAGGTTACGTGTTCTCAGCCGCGGTGACCGTGGTCGAGGCCTCGCCATGAGGCTCGGCTCGCGCTGGCATTGGCCGCGCAGTTTGTTCGCGCGGCTCGCGTTGATATTTTGCGTGGGGCTCGCGCTCGCGCAGGCCGTTTCGTTTTGGGTCACGATGACCGAGCGCGACGAGGCGACGGTGAACCTCATGACCGGCTACGTCGAACGCGAGGTCGCCAGCTCGGTGGCGCTGCTCGATCATTTGCCGCCCGATGAGCGCACGCGATGGCTGCCGCGGTTGGCCCGGCGCACCTACCAATTTATCCTAGGCCCCGGCGAGCCCGGTACGCCGATCGATGCACGCCTGTCCGAACGTTTCGCAAGGTCGATCACGGATGGCTTGGCGCGGAACTACACGGTCACGACCAACGCGATCGCCGGCAGCAGCGAACATTTTCAGGCCCATTTGACGCTCACGGACGGCACGCCGCTGACGATCGATTTCCGTCCGGTGTCGAGCATTCCGCTTTCGCGTTGGCTGCCACTCGTCCTCGTGCTCCAATTCTCGTTGTTGATCGCTTTTTGTTGGCTAGTGGTTCGACTCGCGACGCGGCCGCTCAAACAGTTGGCGCAAGCGGCCGATTTGCTCGGTCCCGATCTAAAGGGGGCGCGCGTGCCCGAAACCGGCCCTTCGGAGGTCGTGCGCGCGGCGCGTGCCTTCAACGCCATGCAAGATCGAATCGCGATGTATACCGCGGAGCGGGTGCAAATTCTTGCTGCGATTTCGCACGACCTGCAGACGCCGATTACGCGCATGCGGCTTCGTGTCGACGTCATGGACGACAGCGACGAAACCGAAAAACTGCGTCAGGATTTGTTCGAGATGGAAAACCTCGTGAAAGAAGGCGTCACGTATGCGCGCAGCTTACATGGCGCCAGCGAGGCCCCTTGCCGGGTGGATCTCGACGCGCTGCTCGATTCGCTCGTGTGCGATTACACCGATGCGGGCAAGGACGTGGCGCTCGCCGAACATGTTGCGATCGCAATCATGGCCCGCCCGCGCGCGTTGCGTCGTGTCATCGGCAACCTCGTCGATAACGCGCTGAAGTTCGGCGGAGCCGCGACCATCGAGGCGGCGCCGACGAGCGACGGCGGTGCAATCGTTTGGGTACGCGATGACGGCCCCGGCATTCCCGAGGCCTTGCTCGAAACCGTATTCGAGCCGTTCTACCGCATCGAAACCTCACGCAACCGCAGTACGGGCGGAACCGGCCTTGGGCTTGCGATCTGCCGGCAGCTCGCGCAGTCGATGAATGCCGTGCTGACGTTGCGCAATCGCAACGGCGGGGGATTGGAGGCGATGTTGATGCTTAAAGGAGCCGGCTGAGAATCGCTAGAACGCTTATGGCCGGAATCGTGATACACGTGCCGGCCCGCTCATCTGGCTTTGAATCGGCGAGCCGTTGCCCGGCGAAACACGCGCCGAGACGACTAGGCCGAGAGCAACGATCCGCTGCGATAGGGCGTCGCGCCGGCGATGCGCGCAACCTCCATCCCCGCCGTCGCGAAGCGGGTTCGATGGCGCGCGTATAAGACGCCGGACGTCCCGGCCCTGACCGTCTCGACGCGATCGGTCAAAGGATCGACGATATCGGCCACTTTTTGTCCTTTCTCTATCCAGATGCCGGCCGGCGTGCGAAATACCAGCACGCCGGAGATCGGAGCATGCAGCGGTTCGGTGCCGGCGAGCGGGGTGGCGGGGAACGCCAGTGGCGGCATATGCGCCGGCGTGCCTTCGATCAGGCCGCGGTGCGTCAAAAATTCGACGATGGCTTGCGAGTCGTGCTCGGCATGGGCGTAGGAGACGTCGGCCTGGCCTCTCAACTCGACCGTGACCGAGATCGAGCCGTTGGGGATCGGGAACCGCCCGCCGAAGCGCGCGCGCAACTCCGACCAGCAGAAGCTGTGGATTTCGTCGAAGGGATTGCCGATCGAGTTCAGCGCCAATAGCGAGGCCTTCGCGTCGAGGTAGCGGGCAAGCGGCTCGACGTCGGACCACAACTCCGGGTTCGTGTACAGGTGCATCGCGCCTTCGAAATCGCAGTGCAGATCGAGCACGATATCGGCGTCGTAGGCCAAGCGCTGCAAGGCGAGGCGCTGCGATTCGAGCTCCGTGCGTGGCGTTTGGCGATCCAGCGCCTCGCGCATCACTTGCCGCACCGCGCGCAGGTTCGCCTCGGCGTCGCCTGTCAGCCGTGCTTCGATGCTCGGCATGACGAGGGCCGCCAGATCATGGAAGTTGCGATTGAAGTTCGTGGCCGTATTCGTCTCGAAGCGGCCGATCATTTGTCCGAGTACGTGCTGGCTGAGGCCGATCGGGTTCGGCACCGGCACGACGACGATTTCGGCGCGCAGCTTGCCCGCCGCTTCGAGCGCGGCGAGCTTGCGGCGTAGTTCCCAAGCCACCAGCATCCCCGGCAGCTCGTCGGCATGTAGGGACGATTGCACATACACCTTGCGTCCCCCTTCGGGGCCGTAGTGAAAGCTCGTCAAAGCGCGCTCGGTGCCGAGCGAGGGGGATATGAGCGGATGAATCTTCTTTTGCATGGCGATTTTCTGCGCCGCTCCTCTGGGGAGCCGCGCGACGAGTCGGCGATGTTCGATTGTACGTCGGCGGGGGCGGGATGCGTTTTGCTTGCATGTGGCGATGGTGGGGGGAGGGATAGATTGAGAGATAGCAGCGAAAACGGACCGATACCCGTCCCTAATTACTGAAAATTACGTAAGGTTTCCATATATTTCCATAATCTAACTAGAGCCTTTCATGTATCTTTCTATTTAGAAAGAGAAATGTTAAATATTGTTAATTCAAAGGCAAGACATAGTGATTTCATTAGTCCTATGTTTAGATTCCTGGTCGTTGAGGCGTGGACGATGGGCCATGTCGAAGACGTACTGCTGGATCAAAAATGCAACGGATGAGATGACCGAGCGATTGCATGCGGTGTGGTCGAATCCAAAGCGCTTAGCAGTACTAACGAGCTAATAGAACAAAATTAGAGATTGACCGAACGGGGGCTGTAATGAATCCGGACATTGCCTTGCATATGCTCGGGGAGACGTTTTGGACCGCTTTGCTGGTGTGCGCGCCTGTGCTGGGTTGCGTCTTATTGGTGGGGCTGGTCGTCAGCATCTTTCAAGTCGTCACGCAAATTCAAGATACGTCGCTGACATTCATTCCGAAGCTCGTCACAGCATTGATCGTGCTTACGACGCTCGGCGCGTGGATGTTGCGCGAAATGGCACAATTTTCGTCCCGCCTGTGGACGAGCATTCCTCATCTGTTTTAAGCACGCGCGGAAATCATGCTCAACGCTTTGTCCGCAGGGGGACTGAGTGCCGATTGGCTCGTCACCGTGGCGTTGCTTTCTATCCGCATCGGCGCGGTATTGCTGTTTTCCCCTTTATTGGCAGCGGTGAATGTGCCGGGGCCTGTGCGCTTGTTGATCGTCTTCGGTTTGTCGATGGGATTGGCCCCTGCGGCGGTAGGTACGGGTGCCGTTGCCGCTGATGCATCGGTGCTGCGTGCGACCGATGCCGCGCACGGCAATCGCGTATTCGGCTTGATTCTGTCCGAAATGGCATTTGGAGCGGCGCTCGCGGTTGCCGTCCATCTGGCGTTCGCCGTGTTTTCACTCGCGGGCAGGATATTGGATATCCAAATCGGCTTCGGCCTCGCCCAAGTTTTCGATCCGAGCACCAACGCGGTCGTGCCGGTGTTAACGACGATCTTCAACCAAGCTGCCGTTATCGTGTTCTTCATGGTCGACGGGCATCACATGCTGCTGCGAGGCATCGCGTACAGCCTGCAGCGGTTTCCGCTTGGCGCGCCCTGGTCGGTGGATATCGCGGCGGGCCCCATCCTCGCTCAGGCGGCCCAGATGCTCGACCTTGCCTTCTCGCTGGTAGCGCCGATCGTCTTTTGCATTCTGATCGTCGAGTTCGCGCTCGCATTGCTTTCGCGCAGTGTCCCGCAGATGCATATGCTCACCATGGGGCTACCCGTGAAGATCTTGATCGGACTAGCCGTCTTGTCCTTCTGGATTGCCGGCAACGGTGCCGCGATGCTGCGAATTTACGGGACGCTCTATCACTCGTGGGACGAGTGGTTCGGTGCGGTCGGCGCGGAGGGGGGCCTGCATGGCCGACGCTGAGCAAAATCGTAGCGAAGCGGCTACGCCTCATAAGCTGAAGAAAGCGCGCGAGCAAGGTCAGGTGGCGAAAAGCCGTGACCTGTCGCTGTCTGTCGTGTTGATCGCGACGATGCTTTACGCGTCCTCGCAGGCGTGGTCGGTGTGGCGCACGGTATTCGGGTTCGCGCGCGCTTTGATGGTCGAGGCCGGCTCCGGTGCGCTGGATCCGGCATTGCTCGAAGCACTCGTGGGCCGGATGATCCACGTTTGCCTGGTTGCCGCAACCCCGTTCTTGGTCGTCGTCGTGATTGCCGCCGTGATCGGCAATGTGCTGCAAGTGGGACCGCTCTTTGCCCCCGCGACGCTCGAGCCGAAGTTCGAGCGATTGAATCCGGTCGAAGGGTTCAAACGCCTATTCACGATTCAGTCGATATACCAGGCGCTCAGGCTGCTCGTGAAGCTAGCGTTCCTTGGTATCGCGGTCTTCTTTGCCATCAAGTCGCTGCTGCCCCAGTTCTATTCGTTGGGGGGATTGGGTGCTGTACGCCAGGCGAAGATCCTGCTCGACGATCTATCGTCATTGGGACTGAAGATCGGCGCGGTATTCATGCTGCTCGCGATGTTCGATTGGTTGCTCGCGCGGCGACGGTTCGCGAAGCGCATGCGGATGAGCCGGCGGGAAGTCAAAGACGAGGTGAAGCAGCGCGAAGGCGATCCCCGCATTCGCGCTCGCTTGCGCGAACTCAGGCGCGATGTACTCAAGCGCAGTCTCGCCGTGAGCCGTACGCGTCACGCCGACGTGGTCATCACGAATCCCGTTCATTTAGCGGTCGCATTGCGCTATGTCGAAGGCGAAATGCAGGCACCGCAGATGGTCGCGAAAGGGCGCGGGCTCATGGCGGCCGTTATGCGGAGCATCGCCGCGCGCCATGGCATTCCCATCGTGCCCAATGCGCCGCTCGCACGAGCGCTTTACCGGGAGACGGAGCCGGGACGGCACATTCCCCCCGCGATGTACCCCACCGTAGCGAAGATCATCGTGTGGGTTTTTGCGCGGCGACGCTCGTCGCCCGTTAGGGGCGCGGCGGCTACCGCGGGTACGGCGCAAGGGAGCCGGCGATGAACGCGCTGAAGCGAATCCTCGGTGGACATACCGACATCGCGATGGTCGTCCTCGTCCTCGGCGTGCTGGTCGTCCTCTTCGCGCCGATTCCGTCGAGCGTACTCGACTTTCTGATTCTAACGAACGTCAGCTTTGCATTGCTGGTTCTGCTGTTGACGTTTTATATGGCGCGGCCCGTCGAGTTCTCGACGTTTCCGTCGCTACTACTCATCGCCACGCTGTTTCGGTTGTCGTTGAACGTGGCGGCGACTCGGCTCATTCTTTCCTCCGGAAGCGCGGGAAAGGTCATTTCGGCAATCGGCGCGTTCGTGGTAGGCGGAAACTACGTCATCGGGTTGATCGTCTTTTTGATCCTCATCGTCGTGCAATACGTGGTGGTGACCAACGGGGCCCAGCGGGTGTCGGAGGTCGCCGCGCGTTTTACGCTGGACAGCATGCCGGGTCAGCAGATGAGTATCGATGCGGACTTGAACATGGGGTTTATCGATCAGGCAGAAGCCCAGCGCCGGCGCAAGAACCTCGAGAAGGAAGCCGCGTTCTACGGTGCGATGGACGGGGCGAGCAAGTTCGTCAAAGGCGATGCGATCGCCGGCATCTTGATCATGCTCATCGATATCGTCGGCGGGCTCGTGATCGGGGTGATGCAGCAGGGGATGCCCTGGAGCGATGCGTTGCAGACGTATACCCTGCTGACGATCGGCGATGGCATCGTCACCCAGGTTCCCGCACTCGTGATTGCGGTGGGAACCGGCATTATCGTGACGCGCTCGGCCTCGGACGAAAACTTGAGCGCCGAGGTCGTTCGTCAGATCACGTCGTTTCCGAAGACGCTGGTGCTCGTTGCCGGCGCGTTAGGCGGGCTCATTCTGCTGCCGGGCATCCCGTCGTTGCCGGCGGCGCTGCTCGCGGCAATTGCGCTGAGCGCCGCGGTCATGCTCTATCGCTCGGCACGCAGACGCGAGCAGGCATCGTCGTCCGTGGATAAGGAGGAACTGCTCGGCGCGCGCGAGGGCGCGGCCAACGAAGCGGATCCCTATGCCCACCTCGCCGTGGAGCCGATCGAGGTTCATCTCGGCGCGTACTGGGCCCATCAGGCCGATCAACCGGATAGCTTCCTCAACGAGCGGATCACCGCATTCCGGAATCAACACGCGCTCGAACTGGGTCAAGTATTGCCGGCCGTGCGATTCAAGGCAAACGGCAAGCTCGCGCCCGATCGGTACGAGATCCTGCTCGACGGCGTGCCGCGAGCGCGGGGAGAGGCGCGGATCGAACGGCTCCTGGCGATCCATCCTTCGGGCGACGTGCGATCGATTCCGGGCGAGCCGACGCGCGACCCGACTTACGGTTTGCCCGCTATCTGGATCGAGGAAACGCAACGCGAGGCGGCGCTCGCGGCGAAGTTCACGCTCGTCGACGGCGGGACGGTCTTGATCACGCACCTGTGCGAAATATTGCGTCTCGAGTCCGCGACATTGCTTACGCGCATCGAGACCGAACGCTTGCTCGCGCGCGTGCGTAGCGCGCAACCCGGCCTCGTCGAAGAGCTCGTCCCGACGGTCTTGGCACTGAGTGACATTCAGAAGGTGCTGCAAAGCTTGCTGCGTGAAAAGGTGCCCATCCGAAACGTCGAGGCGATCGTCGAAACGCTCGTCGATGCCGCGCGTTACACGAAAGATGTCGGCCAACTGACGGAGCTGGTTCGGCGCAGGCTGAGCCATGCGATTTGCCATGGGCTCGTCGGCGACACCAACGCATTGCATGTGCTGACGCTCGATCCCTCGGTCGAAGGCGAGATCCTCAGCGGTCTGCTGGCCGCGAAAGATGCGGCGGACGGTGCGCCGCAGCCGTTCGTGCTCGATCCGCGCCTATCGGAGCAATTGATGACGCGTCTCGTGCAGCAAGCGGAGCGCATGATGAAAGGCAACCTTCAACCGGTGCTGCTGTGCGCGCCGGACTTAAGGCGTCACCTGCGGGCGTTGTCGGAGCGCGTGGTGCCGCATTTGCGCGTGCTGTCGATGGCGGAAATTCCGCGGAACGTGGAATTGAAATCCTGGGGCATCGTGAAGCTGTAGTGAGCGTGCCGCGCTGCGGCGATAGCGGGCGCGTGACGACGTACTTTTGTTTCGACAACAGGCAAGACGGACATGGACGACATATTTGCAATCGCATCGATCGGCATGCAGCAGGACCTGGCCAAGGTGGACCGCGTTGCCACGAATATGGCGAACGTATCGACGCCCGCCTACCGCCGCGAAGTCCTCGGCGCCGCCCCATTCGTCGAGCTCGCGCGGCTCTCAGCCCGCAGTGGGCAGGCGGGCGCGTCTTCGCCGGCAGAGGCCTCATTCGATCAGGCAAGCATGAGGGTCTTGCTCGATACGCGGCCCGGTACGCTGAAGGTGACCGGCGAACCGCTCGATGTCGCCCTTACGTCGGAGGGGTTCTTCGAAATCCAGACCGCGAACGGCACCGCCTATACGCGGCAGGGAAACTTTACCGTTGATAGTCGCGGGCGGCTCGTTACGGCACAGGGCGATCCGGTGATGGGTCGCGGGGGCGAGATCTATCTGAACACGACGACGCCCGTGATCGATGCGCAAGGCAACATCACCGAGCCGGCCGCGCCCGGCCAATCGAGCGGTGCGCAGCATGCGCCGGTCGCACAGTTGAAGGTCGTCACGTTCGACGATGAGCAGTCGCTCGCGCGGATCGGCGACGGCCTGTACGCCGCGGGAAGCGGCTTGAAAGTGGTTGCCGACGCCGCGGCGATTCATCAGGGTGCGCTCGAAAATTCGAACGTCAACGCGATGCGGGAAATGATGCAGCTCATGCAGTCGACGCGTCATTTCGAGTCGATGCAGAAAGTCGTCCAGAACTACGACGGATTGCTGGAAACCGCCATTCACAAGCTTGGCGATTTGTCGTGAAGCCATGACCAGAACGGGGATGAATAAACCATGTTAGACGCTCTTTACGTCGCCGCGACAGGCATGCAGGCGCAGCAGCTCGATGTCGATACGATTGCGAACAATCTCGCCAATCTCAACACGACGGCGTTCAAAAAATCTCGCATCAGCTTCACCGATCTCGTCAGGCTCGAGCGCGTGCGGCAAGCGCACGTGGTGGGGCTCGGCGGCGGCGATGGACCCGATGAGACGGGGCCCCTGGCAGCGGTGCCGAGAATGGGCGCGGGCGTCGGCATCGCCAGCGTCGCGAAGCTTTTCGATGCCGGGGCGATCACGCAGACGAACTCGCAATGGGACGTCGCGATCAACGGGGACGGCTTTCTATCGGTGGCCATGCCCGACGGGTCGACGGCCTATACGCGGGGCGGGACCTTGAAGGTCAATGCCGACGGGTTGCTCGCCGTCGAGAGCGGGCAACCGCTCAAGCCGGGCATCGCCATACCGGCGAATGCGACCGCGGTGAGCATCGGAAGCGACGGCAGTGTGTCGGCCGCGATCGCTGGTCAAAGCGCGCCGGCGAAGCTCGGCCAGTTGCAACTCGTGCGCTTCGCCAATCCGGCTGCGTTGCTTGCCCAAAGCGGTGGGCTATATAGCGAGAGCGACGGGTCGGGCGAGGCCATCTCCGGCGATGCGGGGCGGGACGGTATCGGGACGTTGCGGCAGGGGGCGCTGGAGGGATCGAACGTGCAGATGGTCGACGAGATGGTCAACCTGATGGTTGCGCAGCGTGCTTACGAGGCGAGCGTGAAGGTGGCTCAAGCTTCCGACGAACTGCTCGGCCTCGTGAACAATCTGCGCAAGTGAACCGTGAACCGACATGATGCTTGAGATCGTGCGGTCGGATCGGGGTGCTGCCACGCGCGTACGCGCGCGCTGCGGTGTGCTCGCGCTGTGGGCGCTGTTCTCGCTGCACGGCCCCGCGCAGGCGGAGCCTATCGATGTAGTTCGGATCGAATTGCGCGGCGACGTCGAAGTGTCTCATCGCCATGTGACGCTCGGCGATGTGGCGGGGATTCGCGACGGCAACGATGCAAGGGGCCGTCGCCTTGCCGCGTTGCCGATCGGCTCGGTTCCGCTTTCCGGCATCCCTGTGGCCGTGACGCGTGCGATGTTGGGCGCATGGATCGAACGGAACATCGGCCTTCGCAGTGAACAGATCGAATGGAACGGCGTTGCATCGGTTCGCGTGCATTTGGCCATGACGCGCGTTTCGGGGGAGTCGATCGCACAGCGCGCCCAGGCCGCGCTGCGCTCGGAGCTCGACGAACGCGGGATGCATTGCGCGATTTCCCTCACGCATGCGCCGGCCGACATCGATGTTCCGGCCGGTGCGCTGACGATGAACGTGCGTCAGATCGCGGCGCCCGCTAGCGAGGATGCGGCGGGCGAACGCTTCGTCTCGAAGCATCAATCCGCATGGGTAGATCTCGCTGTGGACGGTGTCTTCGTGCGCACGGTTCCGATCGATTTCGACGTAAGCGTCGTCGCTCCGGCCTACGTTGCCGTCCACGATCTTCGCGTCGGCCAGATTCTCGATCCGGCGGCGCCCGATCCCGCCGAGGTCAAAGTCGAGCCGCGCGAGTGGAGCGGACGGGCGACGCCGCCGCTGCGCGTCGTATCGACGGGGGACTTGGAGCACGGCAGCGAGGCCGTGACCGCGCAAAGCGATTCGCTGATGCGGTTGCGCCGTCCGGTGCCGGCGGGCCGCGTGCTGTCGAAGACCGATGTCGAGCCGCTGCCGAAGGTGGCCCGCGGCGACTATGCGACGTTGCGCGAAGTCGATGGGCCGATCGCGCTCGAAAGGCGTGTCGAAGTGATGGAGGACGGTCAAGTGGGCGATACCGTGCGCGTTAAGCCGACCGGTGCGTCAGACGCAGTCCTCGCACGCGTGACGGGTCCCCATATGGTGGAGGTGCGTCAATGATTCGTTGCCGGCCGTTATTTTTGTTCGCACTGGGCACGCTGGTCGCGCTCGTCTCGCTGCGCGCGTCGGCGGAAAGCCTTTATCGCGAGGATGCCTACAACGCGCTGATCAGCGATGCGAAGGCGCATCGAGTCGGCGATCTTTTGACGATTAACGTCTATGAGCAATCGTCGGCGTCGACGAGTACCGATACGTCGACACAACGAACGAATGGGCTCAACGGTGCGATTTCGGTTCTGTCGAGCGGCCGCCAACTGGGCGGCTCGCTTTCACAAGGCGGCACATTCGATGGCGGTGGCACGACGCAGCGTGCCAACAAGCTGCTTGCGACGCTCAGCGTCAACGTCAAGGAGGTGTTACCCAACGGCGATCTCCTCGTGGCCGGGGAGCAGATTCTCAAGGTGAACAACGAGCAGCACAAAGTCAATTTGACGGGCCGCGTGAGGCCGCAGGACATATCGAGCGACAACGTCGTTCTATCGCCGCGTCTTGCCGATGCGCATATCGATTACCTCGGCGAAGGCGATCTATCGGAGCGCCAGAAACGCGGCTGGTGGCGCTGGGTGCTGGATTGGCTGGGGCTATGATGAATCGAGTACTCGCACATTTGATTGCCGGCTCGGGGCGGAACTTGGCTCGTCGTGCCGGCGTAGCGTTAGCCGTTGCGTTCGGCCTTGCCCTGGCGACGGCGGCGCTCGCAGCCGAGGGCACGACGCGCGTGAAGGACCTCGGCAAGCTGCGCGGCTGGCGCGAAAACGCGCTGGTCGGCTACGGGATCGTTACCGGTCTCGCGGGCACAGGCGATTCGCCGACGAATGCGACGACGCGCCAGGCGCTTTCGAACGTATTCGAGAAGTTCAATCTGTCGATCCCGGCGTCGCAGGTTCAGAGCCGCAATGTGGCTGTCGTCATGGTATCGGCGCAGATGCCGCCATTTGCCCGTGCCGGTGACTCACTCGACGTAACCGTATCGTCGGCCGGCGACGCGCGTAGCTTGGTGGGCGGCACGCTGCTGGTCGCGCCGTTGCAAGCGGCTAACGGCCGCACGTATGCCCTTGCGCAAGGGCCGATCGACGTGGGCGGATATCGGTACGACGCCAACGGCAACGTCGTACAAAAAAATCATCCGACCGTCGGCTCGATTCCGAACGGCGCAACAGTGGAAGTGGGCGTGACGGCTCAAACGCTGTCGCCCGATCAAACCATCACGTTCGATTTGACCGACCCGGACTACACGACGGCTAGCCGGATCGCCACCGCGATCAACGCGAAGCTCGGCGCAAGTCTCGCGCGTGCGCGCGATGCGGAGGGCGTCGAGATCTCGGTGCCCAGCGATCAACGCGACCAACTGGTGTCGTTCGTGTCGCGCATCGAGGCGGTCGGCGTGGAGCCCGATCGGCGAGCGCGCGTCGTGATCGATGAGCGCACAGGCACAGTCGTGGCGGGCGGCGACGTGCGAATCGCTCCTGTGGCGATTTCGCAAGGCGACTTGAAGATCTCGATCTCCACCTATAACAGCGTCTCGCAGCCGATCGGCCTTTGGGGCGGTAATTCGGGCGTTCGCACGGCGCTTGTCAGCAATTCGACGATCGACGTGAACGAGCAACTGGGTCCCGGCTACGTGCCGCCGCGCAGCAACACGGTTGCCGATCTGGTGCAGTCGCTGGCGAGGCTCAAGACCAATACGCGCGACGTGATTTCGATCTTGCGGGCAATCAAGGCCGCGGGCGCGTTGCACGCCGAGCTCGTGGTGCAGTGAGCGATATCGATCAAACGGAGAACATGGTGACTGAAGGAATGGAAGCGATCACGAGCGCGGCGCTGGGATTGGCGCTCGATGCCGCGAGTCTGCGACAGCAGGTCATTGCCGCAAACATTGCGAATGCGCAAACCGATGGGTACGTGCCGCTCGACGTGGATTTCGATCGGCAATTGGCCGATGCGCGACGCACATGGGCGAACTCCGGGAGCGTCGATGCCGCGTCGTTGCGCGATGTGGCGCCGCGGCTCGTGCGCGCCGCGGCGCCGGACGCCGCGCACGCCGGGCTCGATATGCAGGTTGCGGCATTGGCGCAGAACGGCGTCCATTTTCAGACGCTGTTGAAGGCGTTGTCGAAACATTATGCGTTGCTGGAAGAAGCCGTCAGCGACGGTAAGAAGTGACTTCGAACTTCGAGAGGAGAGGGTCGATGGACTATCAGCAGGTATTTGCGATCAGCGCGGCGGGCATGTCGGTCGAGCACACGCGGGTCGACGTGGCGGCGTTGAATCTCGCCAACGCCAACACGACGCAAGGCAGCGGTGGCGTCCGTTATCAGCCGTTGCGAGTGGTCGCGACGAGTCTACCCGCGTCGAATTCGGCCGGTTCGTTTTCGGCTCGATTCGATGCCGAGATGGCGCGCGCGCAGATCGGCGGCGGCATGCCGTTTAGTATGCCGACGGCGGTCATCGTGCCCGGCGACGCGTCGCCTCGCCGTGTCTACGAACCCGACAATCCGTTCGCCGACAACAAAGGCTTTATCGAATATCCAGGCGTCAATCCGGCGCAAGAGATGATCGGCATGATGGGCGCGATGCGTGCATACGAGGCAAACGTCGCCGCGATGAACATGGAGAAGACGCTCGTGCTGCGGACCCTCGACCTGGGCGGGAATCAATCATGAGCGGCGTCGATGCGATCACGGCCGCGGCGTCCGCTTCGATATCGCAGGCGCCGAGCATCGGTATCGATACGGGTGCAATAGCGGCGCCCGCATCGGTTCCGTCCGCGTCATTCGGACAATTCGTCGGTGAAGGGATGGCGCAGGTCAACCAGGCGCTGCTCGCGTCGCAAAGCGATCTGCAATCGCTGGCCTTGGGAAATGCGCAAAACCTGCATCAGGTCATGATGCGTCTCGAAGAAACGCGGCTGTCGTTCCAACTGATGATGCAGGTTCGCTCGCGCGTCCTCGAAGCGTATCAAGACGTCATGAAGATGCAGGTTTAGCGCTGCACGGAAACGAAGCAAGGTTCGGACAAGGCCGGGGCGAGGTAGCGGTGTTCCGCACGGCCGTGAGCAATACTTGGTGGGGAGCGTGACTTGATGCAGCAATGGTGGAACAGACTGGGGGAATCGGTCGGTGGCGGCGCGCGTGCCGGCTTGGTCGCGGCGACGATTACCGTCGCCCTGCTGATGGGAGGCAGTGCTTATTGGTTCTTGCGCCCCACGCCGCAGGTCCTGTTCGGTGACTTATCGCCGCAAGACACGGCCGCCATGACGGCGGAGCTGGACCGGATGAAGGTGCCTTATACGCTCGCCGAGTCCGACAACGATGGCGGCACGAAGATCCTCGTCGACGGCGCGGACGTCTACAAGACGCGGATCAAGTTGATGGGCAAGGACATTCCGCTTCACGGCGCGGTCGGATTCGAGCTGTTCAACGGCAGCGATTTCGGCATGACGGAGTTCGCGCAGAAGATCAACTATCAGCGCGCATTGCAAGGCGAGCTGACGCGCACCATCTTGTCGTTGGCCGAAGTGCGCGACGTGCGCGTATTGCTCGCATTTCCGGAGCAAAGCGTATTTCGTCAGCCGACCGGTAGCGCGAAGGCGTCGGTGACGCTGACGCTCAAGCCTGGACGCGAACTCGGCGCGGAGCAAGTGGCCGGTATTCAACGGCTGGTCGCGGCGTCGGTGCCCGGTGTGCTCGCGCAGAACGTGACGATCGTGGATCAGAGCGGCGTGGCGCTGACGAAATCGCCGATCGACGCCGATGGCGGCACGGCAGGCTCCGCAGTGCTTGAGCTGAAGAAGGATGCCGATCGCTATTTTTCGCGCAAGGTCAATGACGTGTTGAACCGAGCGCTCGGTGCGGGGCGTGCGCTGGCGAGCGTCGACGTGACGCTCGATATGGAGCGCACGCAGAGCAGTCTGGACGAGCCCGTGTCGCCGGTCGGTCGAACGGGCGTGTCGGCGGGCGTGGTCGTGAGGGAGCACGAGACGAATCGGGGCGTGCCGCTACCGGATACCAATCGCGCGGGGGGCGAAGGTCCCGACGCTGAGGGGAGCGATCAGCGCGACGTTGAATATGCGATCGGGCATCGTGTCGAACAAGTGGTTAGTCAACCGGGATCGATTCGGCGTATTCAAGTCGCCGTAGTGGTGAATACGCCGCTTGCAGCCGATCAGCTCGACCATTTGCAGAAAGTGGTCGCCGCGAGCGTCGGCGCATCCGCCGAGCGTGGAGACGCGGTCGTGATTCAGACGCTGGATGCGGCGTTGCCTGTCACGGCGGCGTCGAGCGTGACGGCCCCGATTGGCGCGCAGACGCATGCGGTCGCCGAGGGTCATGCCGCGGAGGAGAGGGCGACGGCACCGCGCGGCGTGGGCGGTGGCCGCATCGTGCAAGCACTGACGGGAAGTCTGGTTATCGCCGTGGCGCTGTTGTTGTTCGCGGTGACCCGTCGTCGACGGCGGCCCGATAGGGCTCCGCTCGACGGCAGGCATCTCACCGATGAGCAGCGCGCGGCGGCGCTTGCCCAGTTGCAACATTGGCTGCGCAGCGGCCCTTCGGATCTTCGGCCTGCCGGTGGGCTGCCGGTTACGGCACGCATGGCGGGTAGCGCGCAACAGCCGCAGGCCAGCGTCGGCAGCGTGGGAGCCAGGCATGGATGACGATGTCCGCAAAGCCGCGTTGCTGCTGCACACATTGTCCGACGCGGATCGCAACTGGATGTTCGAACAACTGCCCGCTCAGCAGCGCCGCCGGTTGCTCGATCTCGTCGACGAATTGCGTGAATTGGGCATACCCGGTTCGCCCGCGCTGCTCGATGCAATGAAAGACGATTCGGCTGCCGAGCGTCCGCCCGCTCCCTTGCCCGATACCGATAGCTGGGAGGGCTGGTGCGCCGTGATCGAGCGCGCCGGGCCCTCTGCTGTATGGCCGATGTTGCGCACCGAGCCGGAGCCGTTGATTGCGCGCGTCTTGGCATTGCGCGACTGGAGTTGGGCGCCGGCCATTGCGCAATGGCTCGATCCGTTGCAGCGCACGACGGTGCGGGCGTTGCTCGAGCGGGGCGGCGGATCGGACTATCGCGAAGCGCAAAAAATGAACGAGTATCTGCTGTCTCGTTTGAGCGAGCGCATTCGTGCATTGCGTACCGATACGCGTGCACCGGGAAAACCCGTTGCGCCTGTCGGGTCCGGTGCGGCGGACAAGCCGGTGCGTAGGCCGGTTGGTTGGCAGTGGCCGCGCCTCGGCCGCGACCGGGAGTCGATCCGATGAATGCGACGAAGCAGGGTGTCCTGCGCGGTATCGCCGTTGCGCACGACGCGCATGTATTGCTTCGCCCCGGCGAACCGATTCGGCGCGGCGCCGAGACGACCGCGGCCGGCGCGGCCCCCGCACGTGACGGCGCGACGCCGCCGGCCGGCGCGCAGGCATCGAACGCGAGCGAGCAGCGCGAGGACCGACACGCGAGCGGCGTGGCCGACGGCTATCGCGAAGGCTTCCACGCCGGTTTTCAGCAAGGCCTCGACGAAGGCCGGGCGAGCGGATTGCAGCAGGGGCTGGATGAAGGCAGGGCGCAAGGGCTGGCTCGCGCCCGGGAGGAAGCGCAAGCGCGCGAACAAGCGGCACGCACCGCTCACGCTCAGCAGGCGGACCGCTTCGGGCAACTATTAGCGGAGGTCGTTGGCGGCCTGCAAAATCGATTGACGGTCTATGCGCGGCAGTCCGAGGAAGACATGATCGCGCTTTGCCATCGCGCGTTGTGTCGCGTATTCGGCGAAGCGGCGACGCATCGGGAAAGCGCTGCGCTGTCCGTACGTCAAGCGCTCGCCGAATATTGCAGTGTCGATGTGGCCGATACGCTCGCAGCGCTGTTGACGGTGCGCGTGCATCCCGCGGATGCCGAGCATCTCCAAGCGGACCTCGAACTGGCGGAGGCGGTCCGGCGTCACGGCGTGCAGCGCGTGACGTGGGTCGGCGATGAGCAGGTGGTGCTCGGCGGTTGTTTCGTCGATTCAGTGCACGGCAGGCTCGATGCGCGGCTCGAAACGCAACTGGCCGCGCTGACTGCGATGCTGTCGCGTAGCGCGACGCCTCCCGCCGGGGAGGACGCATGAACGCCGGTCGTGTGAATCGAACGATCGGCGGCGCGCATGGCGCCGGCTCGGCCATTGCCAGGGCAGCGGCCGAGCTGCGTAGCGCACCGCTCACCATGCGCATGGGCATCATAAGAGGCGTGCACGGATTGGCGGTGCAAGCCTCCGGCCCGCGTGCGCGGATCGGCGAACTCTGCGCGATCGTTCCACCCGGCGTCGCGCCGCCGCTCGACGTCCAGGCACTGTTGATCGACTCGCCGGCCGGGGCCGATGCTACCGCTGCGGCTCGCAAGCCGACCATAGCCGAAGTGATCGGCATTCAATCGTCGCACGTGATGTTGATGCCGTACGGCGACGTGCGCGGCGTCGAAGTAGGCAGTACCGTCGTCGCGCTCGGCGAGCGTTCGGAGATCGGCGTCGGCAGCGAATTGCTCGGGCGTGTCATCGATGGTTTCGGGCAGCCGCTGGACGGCCTGCCCCCGCCCGCTACGCGAGCATCGCGTGCCGTCCACGGACAGCCGATCAATCCGATGGACCGGCCGCCTATCGATACCGTCCTCGAAACCGGCGTGCGCGTGATCGATGGCCTGTTGACGGTGGGTCGCGGGCAGCGGGTGGGCATCTTCGCCGGCAGCGGCGTCGGCAAAAGCACGCTGCTCGGCATGATCGCGCGCCATGTGCAAGCGGACGTCAACGTCATCGCGCTGATCGGCGAACGGGGCCGCGAGGTTCGCGATTTCATCGAGCGGCAGTTGGGCAGCGATGGCTTGCGTCGCTCGGTCGTCGTCGTCGCGACGGCCGATCAACCTGCGCTCGCGCGGATTCGCGCCGCGCATGCCGCCTTCGCGATCGCGGAATCGTTTCGCGATGCCGGCCTGCAGGTCGTGCTGACGGTCGATTCGATCACGCGCCTTGCGATGGCGCGTCGCGAGGTGGGGCTCTCGGCGGGCGAGCCGCCGACGGCACGAGGCTATCCGCCTTCGGTATTCGCGGAACTGCCGCGTCTTTGCGAGCGATGCGGAACGGCATCGTCGGGCGGGACGATGACTGCGCTGTTGACGGTGCTCGTCGAGGGGGACGATTTCAACGAGCCCGTTTCCGATACCTTGCGCGCGGTGCTCGACGGCCATATCGTCCTGTCGCGCGATATCGCCAACGCGGGCCGCTACCCGGCAGTCGACGTGCTGAAAAGCGCGAGCCGGCTGCTGACCGAACTGACGAGCCCCGCGGAGCGCGAACTGATTCGCGAGTCCGTCCGCTTGCTGGAGCTGCTCGAACGCAATCGCCAGATGGTCGAACTGGGCGCCTATGAACGAGGTACGAATCCGACGCTCGACGCGGCGCTCGGCGTTCAAACGGAGCTCGATGCGTGGTTGCGTCAGGACAACGGCGGTGATACCAGGCAGCAGGCGCTCGATGCTTTGCGCGCCATCTTGACGCCGCGCGAACGCGAGGCACCCGACGCGGCCGACAAAGGCCGTGCTTTCGCGATACGCGGTGCGGCGTCGCCCGCGAGGATCGTGTCATGAGCGTCGATCTCAGAGGTTTTCGCTATCGATTGGAGCCGGCTCGACGCCTGGCGGATTGGCGGCTCACAGGGATGAGCGCGCGCCTGGGCGAGCTGCAACGGTCCATCGACGAGGTAACGAGGCGCATTGCAGATCTCGATGCCGCGTATGACGCCCAAGCACGATGGCTCGCAGATGGACTGGCGGCCGGATGCGATCCCTCGCGTTATGCGGCGGGCTTGCAGTGGATCTCCCGGTTGCATCGCGAGCGCAGTACGGCGCAGGCGACGAAAGACGAATGGTTGGCTCAGCGTCGCCGGCTTCGGAGCGAGCTGGCAATGCAGCAGGCGCGAGTCGATGCATTCGACGCCCATCGAGAGGCATGCCAGAACGCTTACGCTACCGGGGAAGCGTCTCGCCAAGCCGCGGAGGCCGACCGCGATTGGCTCGCGCGCTTGGCGCCGCCGGTATCGAGTGCTGATCGAGGAGGGCCGTATGGAAACTGACCGCGTACAGTTGCCGATCGCAGCCGATGCGACGACGCGCGAAGGGGCCGTAGGCGCGCGCCGGCTTGCGGCCGCACCGACCGGAAGTCAGACGCTCGCTTGGCAACGCGAGTTGGCGCAGGCGCAGACCGGCGGATTCTCCGGGTGGTTTTCGCCGGTCGATCCGCCATTGCGTCAACCGGACGGCGTGCCGCTGCATCAGGCGTCCGCCGCGACTGCTGCGGCAGGGACGAACGGCGCTCGTGTTCCGCGTACGGACCAAGACGTCGTGGCGTCCTCGCGTCCGCCGTTGACGCGCGCTGGCCTTGGCGGTTCGGAAGGTGCCGATACCGCGAGCTTCGTACAGCGCACCGGTTCGATGGCCTATGGTGTGACGCCGCTTGCCGCAGCCGTGGCGTTGCCTGCTGCTGGATACGAAGGCACGCAACCGCCTGTTGTTGCGTGGCCGGCGTCGTCGGTCGGTGCGGCGCCGTCGGCGCACGACGATGCTTCGCCCACGTCGTCGTTGCCGGTGTGGCTGTCGATGGCTTTGCAGGCTCCGGTCGCGAGTGTTTCCTCCTCGTCCGGCACGCTGCGCGGCAGCCTACGCCTAGCCACCGCCGACGACGGCGCAGAGGTGGAGCGGGAGCCGATACGGTCGCCGTTGTCATCGCCGGACGCATCGCGCGGCACATCCGCATCGGCCGAGCCCATGCGGGTCTATGCCGAATGGAACGAGGACAGCGTGCGGGTATGGCTCGGCGCCGATTCCGACCGCCTCGACGCTATTTCCCGCATCGCTCGGGTGTTGCGCGATCAGCTCAAGCAGCAGGGCGTTCGCTTGTCCTCCTTGGTTTGCAACGGCACCGACATTTCGCTGCACGACACAGCCGCCGCAGCGGTATCCATTGGATCTCCCTCATCGATTGATTCGCCTCGTTCTGAACAGGAGGAACTATGACGATTAGCGCAACGAGCGGCGTAGGCAGCGCCGGTGCCAATAGCACGCTGTCCTTGCAAGATTTTTTGCAAGTCTTGATGACGCAATTGACGTATCAGGACCCCCTCAAGCCGATGGACAACGAACAGTTCATGGCGCAGATCGCACAGTTCACGACGCTCGAGGAAACGCAGCAAATGAATGCGAGTATCCAGACGCTCGTAAGCAACCAGGCGGTGCAGCAGACGGTGGGGCTCATCGGTCACACCGTCAATTTCACGACGCAGTCCGGACCGCTATCGGGTACCGTGCAGAGCATCGATCTCTCGGGCTCGACGCCGCAGCTCAGCATCAAGACGAGCACCGGTGTCGTGACAGGTGTGAGCATCGGCCAGTTGACTTCGGTCCAGTGAGGACGATGCGATGATCGATTCCATCAACATCGCCGAATCGGGCTTGCTCGGCTTCGAGGCCGGGCTTCGTACGATCTCCAACAACACGGCAAACCTGAACACGCCCGGATTCAAAGGCTCGTCGACCCAGTTCACCGATTTGTTCTATGCCGACAGCAGTCTCGAAAGCGACGGCTCGCCGGGCGTGGGCGAATTCGGATACGGCCTCGATACGCTGGGCACCACGCTGAACTTCACGCCGGGACAACAAACCAGCACGGGCGACCCGCTCGACGTCGCGGAAAACGGCCAAGGCTACTTCGTGTTGCAGAACGCCGCCGGCGAGTTGCATTACACGCGAGACGGCGAATTCAAGTTCGATTCGACCGGTACCCTGGTATCGGCGAGCACGGGCGAGACCGTCATGGGCCTCGACGGCAACGGCAATCTCGTTCCCATCTCGCTGACCAACCTCGGGACGCATGCACCGAAGGCGACGACGACGGTCGCGTTCAGCGGCAATCTGTCGTCGACCACCACGGCCGATACGGTCAATAACGTAACCGTGATCGACGCCGCCGGCACGACGCATACGTTGAGTCTCGCGCTGGCGGCGGTGAGCGGCCAGGCCGGCACATGGAATGTGACTTTGATGGATGGAACGACCAAAGCAGGTACCGGCACGATCTCATTCAGCGGCGGGAGCATCGTGTCGAGCAGCGGCAAAGTCGCCGTCACCTATACGCCGTCGGGCGGGCAGGCGATGCCGTTGACGCTCGACTTTTCCAGCAACGTAACGTCGTTCGACTCGGGCACGAGTTCGACGCTCGCATTCTCGCATCAGGACGGTTTCGCCTCCGGCAGTTTGACCGGTCAATCATTCGATTCGACCGGCACGCTGATTCTGGCGTACGCGAACGGGCAGACCGCGAAGGGACCGCAACTCGCGCTAGCCCAGTTCGATTCTCCCGATCAGGTGAAGGCGATCGGCGGTAACGAATTCGCCGCGCTGGGTTCGAGTGGTTGGACGATCGGCGCCGCGGGAACAGGCCAGTTCGGCACGGTGGCCGGCGGCGAGATCGAGGGCTCCAACGTCGATCTGTCGTCCGAATTCAGCAACCTCGTCGTCATGCAGCGTGGCTATCAAGCGTGCTCGCAGGTCATTTCGACGGCGAGCGACATGCTCAGCACGTTGTTCGGCATTTGGGGGAAATAGCGTGAAAGAGACCGACGCGCGCGGCCGAATACCGACCATGCCACCCCTTTGCGGGGAACTCTTGCCCGCTGAGCGCGCGAGACGCGACGCTCGGCCCGTGCGCGCACTGCGCGATGCGGCGCAGGTCGCGCTCGCGGCCGCGGCCGACGCATTGCTCGCGCGCTGGTGCCGCGACTGGGGCTTGGCCGAGCAGGCGCCGTCCGATGAGCCCACCGTCTGCCGTCATTCTTGGGAGGCGTCGGCGCTCGCCCCGATCGGAGACGCGGTATGGCATCGGGTCACCGTCGATGAAGCCGCCGGTTCGATTTGGTGGAGCTGGCAAGCGCAGGAGTCGAGGCAGGCGATAGCGGCCGTGCCGGCCGATTCGCTCGATGCCGTACAAGCGGTGTTGTTCGGCGGACGCGGGGCAGCCGGGGGACTGGCGAACGACGCGGCCGCCGCCGCATGGGCCGATTGGTGCGATCGTCTGGCGCGCCAATGCGGTGCGACATGTTCGACGAACGCGGGCGGTGCCGGGCCCGATGAAGCACAAGCGCTGCCGGAGCTCTTTTCGCAGCGTTGGACGGGCGCGGTATTGCTGCGACGGGCTATCCGCGATCGGATTCTGTGGCTCGCGCTCGATGTCGCAGCCGCCGAGGGCTGGCTTCACACGGAAGGTTTCGACGCGGCAGCCGGCGTTTCAGGTACCGCCTCGCCGCTAACGCCGTTTGCGGCCGCGCTGCGCGATGTCCCCGTCAATGTTCACGTCGAGCTGCGGCCGGTCGACGTCGCGCTCGGCGATTTGATGGGGCTCGCGCTAGGCGATGTGATTTGTACCCGGCATGCGATCGATGCGCCGCTACAGATCTGCCTGACTGCGATCGACGGCGGCGCGAGTGCATCGCTTTGCCATGCGCACCTGGGGATGCGCGACGGCGCACGCGCGGTCGTCCTCGTGAAGCATACGGCGTGAGCCGATTCGTACTTTTGGATTTTTGCCTTTTCTTCGATTCGATATAAACCATGCGTAGTCAGCCCACCAGCTTGATGACCGAGCCCACGCTCGATATGACCGGAGCGACCGATTTGCCCGCCCAAGCGAGCCTCGTGCAATTGACGGAATTGCCGCGGGACGATCGCGACGGCGCCCCGTTGCCGCTCGATACTACCCACGCGGGCATGGCCGACAATCCCCTCATGCATATCAAAGCGGCGGTGACAGTCTGCGTCGGTACCGCGGAGTTGAAAGTGGGTGAGTTGATGAGCGCGCGCGAGGAGCAAGTCGTGCGCCTCGACCAGTCCGTCGAGAGTCCGGTGGACCTGCTCGTCGGCGGGCAAGTCATCGCACGCGGCACACTCGTCGTTATCGACGGCTGCTTCGGCGTGCGCTTGACGGAACTGCCTCGCCCGCTCAAGCCATGACGCGGCATACGCTCGCGCGGTGGGCCTTGCGCGCCGCATGGACAGTCTGGGTCGCGGCATGGATGACGGCGAGTCTCGGTGTTCAGGCTGCCGAGCCGACCGCCCATCCGGGGCAACCGGCATTAGTTGCGCCGGCGCGCACCGCTTGGCGAAGCGACACGGGTCTTCCGGATCGTTCGCATGTGATTCGCGCGACTGCGGCCGTCGTTCTAACGCTCGCGGCGGCGACCGTTTGGCTGGCATCGAGAAAGCGCCGCGGCCGCACGGCAGGCTCAGGATGGGCGCGCTTGTCTCGCCTACGCGCCGGAGCGAACGACAGGCCGGGCGACCAAGCGGTCGTGCGGCAGTCGATGCGGCTGGGCGGAGCAGCGACGCTGCATGTCGTCGGATGGAATGGACGGGAATGGCTAATAGGCTGCTCGGCAGCGGGTCTGACGGTGGTGGCGGAGCAGTCCGAGCGACCTGATCGCGAGACCGCACTGCCCAGCGGAGGGCAACGATGAAGGCCGCTTCGTTCTCCGCCCTGCGCGCGTGCGGGATGGTGCTGCTCGTCATGCTGGCACTCGCCGTGATCGCGTCGCCGCGCGTGCGCGCGGAACCGGGACATGCGGGCGTCGCGATGCAATGGAGCCCCGCCGACGAAATGATGCGTTCGGCGCTACCGCACAACACGGCTGCGCGTACGGCGGGCCGAGCGCCGGTGCAGGAGGCGACGGCCCAGCCGATCCGTATCGTGCTCGGGTTGACGATACTCGCGATCGTGCCGGCGTTGTTGATCTGCACGACGTCGTTCTTGCGCATCATTATCGTGCTGTCGATGCTGCGGCACGCGCTCGGCATGCAGGAAACTCCGCCGAACAGCGCGCTGATCGGGTTGGCGCTTTTCTTAACGCTGTTCACGATGTCGCCGGTATTGCAAGAAGTCGATCACGATGCGTTCCAGCCGTTCATGCAGGGTTCGCTATCGATGGAAGATGCCTACCGCAAAGGCGTGGCGCCCATGCGGGCCTACATGATCCGCCAGACGCGCGAGCAAGACGTCGCGTTGATGATCGAACTGTCCAAAGCCCCGCCGCCGGCATCGATCGACGAGGTGGGAAACGTTCAGCTCGTACCCGCCTACATGTTGTCCGAACTGCGCGCCGCCTTTCAAATCGGTTTCGTCATCTTTTTGCCGTTCGTGTTGATCGACCTCGTCGTCGCCTGCATCTTGATGGCGCTCGGCATGATGATGATGCCGCCGACGACGATCAGCCTGCCGCTCAAGATCTTGATGTTCGTGTTGATCGACGGATGGAGCTTGCTGCTGAAGGCACTCATCGGATCTTTCCACTGAGCGGCCGAGCATGCCTTCCGTCCATTTGGCTCCCTATGGCGCATCGGCGCTCGGCGGTCTTGCCGCCGACGCGGGGGAAGGTCCGCCGAAGGCGGGCGATCGCAACGAGGTGGCCGTTGCCCAACTATGGCGGCAGCACATCGAGCACCGCGACGCGGATGCGCGCGAGGCGCTGATCATCATGCACTTGCCTTATGCCCGAGCGGTTGCGGCGGGGTTATATGGCAAGCATGTCAATCACGAAGCCGAGTTCGACGAGTATATGCAGTGGGCAACGCTCGGTTTGATCGAAGCGCTGGACCGCTACGACCCAGGGCGCGGCGCGCAGTTTACGACTTATGCCTACGTGCGCATACAAGGCGCTATTCGCGATGGGCTCGAACACATTAGCGACCGGCAGGAACAGTTGAGCCTGCATCGCCGGCTGCTTGCCGAGCGAGCGGCTGCGGTGGAGCGCAGCGTCAGTGCCGAAGTCGGAGACGGTGCACAGCCATTCGATCGGCTCGCACGCGTCAGTGTCGGTTTAATGCTGACCTTCTTTCTCGACGGCACGGGCATGATCCATGACGAGGAGGGAACGTTGCCCGACGCGTGCTACGGTACGGTGGTTCTAAAGCAATCGCGTAAGCAAGTGCAGGAATTGATCGGCTATCTCACACCGCGCGAACAGTCGGTGGTGAAATTGCATTATCTGCAGGGGTTGACTTACAGCGAAATCGGGACCGTGCTGGACCTCACGCGCGGACGGATTTCGCAACTGCATGAGCAAGCCCTTACAAGGCTGCGAAAGTTATTCGCAGGACGTGAGGCGGCGAGCGCGCCGGGGAGCGGGGACGCTGCATCTCGCCCGGGCGACGACGTTCAATGATGTAACGATCGATGAGGAAGGTATGCAGGCAGTGGGCGATGTGGAACGGTTGGCGCGGTTGACGTCTTACCTAGCCGGGGATCCCGACAACGATGCGCTGAGACAAGAGGTCTTCGACCTCGCGCTGGCGTGCGGCCGCCGGGATGTCGCCGGCGAGCAGATTGGCTGGGCAACCTCGCGCGATGCGGCAAATGCGCCGTGGCGGCATCGCCATGCATTGCTCGAACTTGCTCGAGATCGCTGGGCGCAGGCTGAAGCGCTGCTGCATGAATTGGTGGAGGAAGGGCACTCGGCGCCTGCCGTCGTATTCAATCTAGCAGTCGCCGAATTCGGTCAGAATAAGTTCGACGCGGCGATCGAACGGTTGCGGCCATTGCTCGTTCATTCGGAACCGCTGTTGCGCGATGCGTTGCAATTGACGCTTCAATGCCTACATCGCTTGCATTTGCTCGATGAGGCGGTGGCCCTGCTGGAGCGCTTCGACGCCGACGCCGGTGCGGGGAGCCTGGGTGTCGGCAGCTTGATCGCGCTGGATCTGGGCGACCTCGACCGAGTGGAGCGGTTCGCCCAACGGGCACTGGCGCGCGATCCGGCGCAGCACGAGGCTTTGGTTGCGCTCGGGAGCCTGCTCGTCGCGCGCCGGGAGGCCGCCGATGCACTGCAGCATCTCGAACTGGCGGCGCGCTTGCATCCCGCTGACGGGCGGACCCTGTCCGCGCTCGGAATGGCGCAGTTGTTGACGGAACGTCTGCAGGCCGCGCGCGAGACATTTTCAGAGGCGGTGCAGCGGATGCCCTCGCATATCGGAACGTGGCATGGATTGGCATGGTCCTGCGTGCTGCAGCGGGATCTGATAGGCGCGCGCGATGCATTCGATCATGCGCTTGCACTCAACCGGGGCTTTGGCGAGAGTCATGGCGGCTTGGCCGTAGTCGACGCGCTGCAGGGGGATCGCGCCGCGGCGCAGTTGGGTATCGAGCGAGCACTGCGTCTCGACCCGCTCGGTTTGTCGGCGCGCTACGCCCAGGCCGTGCTAAGCGGGGATGCCGCCGACCCGGAACGCTTCGCAAGACTAGCGCGGCGCGTATTGGGGGCGAGACACGACGTGCAAGGGCGCGTGCTATCGGACATGGTTCTCGTCCATGCTCCCGGTGATAGCGCTGCTCGGCCGTAACCCGGCGGCCCCTGCTTTAGGCGCGCTCGAATGCATCGAGCAACGTGACGAGGGACTTGCCGTTTGCCGCGCACTCCAACAGCGTGTCGGCGGCCGCGTCGATGTCGTCCCGAATCGATTCCATCTGCTCCATAGTCCGGATGATTTGATCGACCAAGGTCGGAAAATTCGCGTCGCTTGCCGCTTCCTCTCCAAGCCGTCCGATCAGGCCATACTCGATGTACAGGCGAAAGGCCTGACGTCGCTTTTGGGGGTGATCGCGGTCGATGGCTTGAATGCGTTGCGCCAGACGCGCGCCGAGTCGTTCGCGCTTTGCGGCGCCGGCGTCGCCGATCGGTTCCTGGCGCGATTTCGCTACGGCCGTCTTCGTTTGAGCGGCCGGAACGGACTGGCTCTGGATCGTCTGGAACAGCCGGTCGAGCGGAGAGATCGGGCTCATTTAGCGCTGCGTATACGACGCAATCAGCAGATGCATCGACGCATCGTCCTCGACGGCCGGCTCGCCGGTCGGCGCTTGCGTGGTCCCGCTGCCCGGCCCCTCCGGAAGCGGCCCATGCACATCCAATTGAACGAGCTTTTCAAGCAGCGCAGTCATATCGGCGTTCAACGGCGCATTGTCTTTATGCGTTGAAAGTCCTTGCCGGATCCAAGCTTCGGCTTGCCCCCGATCGCCGTGCGCGATCGCCAGCATGCCGCGGGCGAAAGCCGCGAGTGGATGTTGCGTCGCCACGAGCGGCTCCCAAATCGCTCGTGCCGCGTCCGCTAGGCCGGCCGTCATATACATCAAACCGAACTGAAAGCGCGCGATGGCTAGATGAGGCGCGCGCGAGAGACACGCCAAGAATTCGGTCTCGGCCGCGGGGAAGTCGCCGGTCGCCGCGAAATTGGCGGCGCGCAAATAGTGCGGCTCCGGCGCGTGAGGCCGTGCTTCGCCGGCGGTTGCCAGCAGCGCTTGAGCGTCGCCCCAGCGCGCCTCCCGGCTGGCCGCTACCGCTTGTTCCAGCAGGGCGTCGAACGTCGTGTCCATAGCGCGTATGTTCCTATTGCCAAGGCTGCGGTTGCGTGAGCGAGCGTCACTCGGCCGGGGCGCGCTCTTTACGAAGCGTCTTCGCCAATGCATCGAGTTCGAGCCCGACCGCACGAACGTCCGACAGCGTTTTGACCGCTTCTATCCGGGCGAGTAACTGATCTTTTCGTACCTCCGTGCCGATCAGAACCTGTTGCGCTTCATCAGCTGCACCGAGCATGAGGCGAGCTGCGTCCTCGACACTGAGGTTACGGGCGCTAGCATAACTCTCGATGAGCTTCAGATCTTGCTGCCTAGCTTGCTTGCCGCCATTGAGTATCTGATGCGCGAGCGTCGTCTTGTATTGCGTGAGCAGGTCGTTGCCTGCGTAGTCGCCGAGTACATGCGCACGCCGGTCATTGACGATCTGCCGAAGCCTGCTTTGCAGACGGACGATTTCGTTGGCGCGTTGCGTGCTGGCCAACGGCGCGTGCCAGTCGCTCGGATCCATCGGGGGCGAGACGCTCGCCGTGTTGATCGGTGCTTGCCAGCGTTCGCTGAGTAGGTTGCGGCGCAACTCGATCAACTCGTCTTGCGTCGCCGCGCTTCGAATTGCTCGGGCATAGTGCTCTCTCACCACTTCCGTATGCGTGAGCGACTGCAGCATGTCGCGATCGAGGCGCACAATCAATTCGGCCGCCTCGTCCAGCGTGACACCTTGCGTCGTGGCGACCGACCGTAACAACTCGAAATCGTTCGCCTCGTCCGACCCACCGGGCGCCGACACCGCCTGTCGGTAGCGGCGTGCTTCGTCGAGTTTTCGTTGACGCAGGAGATCGCCCATGGAGCAGGTCGGCGCCCATCGCTCACGCGCCTGATCGATTTTCTGCCTCAGCAAGGTCAGTAACGCGCGGCGATTGCTTTCGAGCAGTGCCTCATGAGGCTCCCGCGCGGTGGGTTCGCGGGCATCGGCGAATGTGCCGCCGTTGAAGCGCCAACCCCAGCAATTCGCGAGCGTCATACCCTCGGGCAAGTCACCGAGGTAATGCGTGACGAAATACCAGTCTCCCTCGGATACGGGCGTGTAATTCGGATCGTCGGTGAAGTAGACGATGCGATTGGACTTGACCTGTGTGACGATGAACCAGCCGGATGCGGCGGAGGCGGTGAGCTCCGCGCTGAGGTGATCGGGTGCTGATTGAGGGACGGAATTCATGATGAAGCGTCAATCGTAGTAGGGGTGAATGCGGAAGACCTTGAAGCCGGCGTCGTTGCTGGCACACGCCAGCAACGGCATGCCGTCGACGTGACCTATCGCGGGTGCCTGACGGAACGTGCCGCCGATCTGGCCTTCCCAGACCTTGATTTCTCGCGCCGGATCGAACACGGCGAGATGTCCCTGCCGAGACAGAACGATCAGATATTTACCGTATGCCCGCGGCGCCCAGACGCCGGGGCTGCGCAATCGGCTCAGCCATCGAATCTCGAAGGTCTCGACGTCGAATGCGGTTAGATGCCAGCGATTGTCGAGCACATAGACCGTGCCGTCGGCAACGTGCAGGAACTGATGAATGAGCCCGGGGCCGTGGCGGCGCGTACGTATACATTCGCCGGTTTCGAGGTCGAAGCTTTGGAGCTGTCCTTCCTCCGTCGCGACGAGCACCCTTGCACCGCTCACGGCGGGCTTGCCTCTGACCATGCCCAGTGTCGACGTTTTCCATCGCACGTGCCCGGAATCCGCATCGACGCAGACGAGCGACCGATCGTTACACGTCGCGATGACGGCGTTGGCCTGCGCGGCGTAATGCGGTGTCGCGGGCGGCCAATATCCGTGTTCATATCGCCAGATCACGCGGCCGCTTTTCCAGTCGAGCGAATACAAATGCCCGATCGGGGAGCCGGCGTTGTATTGCTCCGTGTTGATGAAAAGGCGCTCGTTTTGAAGATCCACCTCCGGCGTCGCATGCACATGCGAATCCGGACGCCAACGCCAAACGATTTCGCCGTCGCTTGCGTCGAGCCGCGTAATGGTCCCGTCGTAGCACCCGTAGACGACGCTTCGATCGACCACTTGCAACTGTTGAACGATGCCTTTATACGGCTGCTGCAGACTCGGGCGAGTCCATACCGTTTCGCCGGTCAGCGCGTCGAAGCGCCATATCTGTGCGCGGTCGTCGGCACCGAAGATGCCGCCGTCGGCGATGGCTGGGCTCGACTTGAACGGCGGCGTCGAGCCGTGATTGAACTCGAAACGCCACCACAACGGCTGATCCACGAAAGCAGGGGCGCTGCCGCGCATCCGCGGCGGGCGGGCGTCGTGGCAATCGCGCGACAGGCCGATATCGTGGCGCTTGAAAATTGAGGCGACCGGAAACCGGCTCACGGACAACTGCCGCGAACCGGACGGGCTCCAACTATCGAAGAGCACGGCGAGTCCACATAGATGGAGATCGCGCCGATCGGCCTTCAACGCCTCGTCGACGAGCTGAACCGCCGTGCCTTTTCCGAGGAAATCATCGACGATCACTGCGCGCGCGCCGGGCGGGCAGGGGGCGCCCTCGACCCATCGCTTGCGATAGTAGGTCTTGCGCTGGTCCCGCACCATGAGCAGGGTGAGATCGATCCCGTCGGTCTGCAGGGCGGCGAGCGCGACTGCGTACAGCAGGGGCGCGCCGCCGAAGCCGGGGCCGATCAGCACTTCCGGACGCATCGGACGAATCAATTCCCACAGCAGCCGGCCGGCGGCATGGGCTTGTCCCGTGTGCGACAGCAGATCCTTGAAATCGAACGTGACGTCCTTGCCGAGGAGCAGCACCTGGCTGTAGATGGCGCGCCGCAGTTGCTCGCGATCAGCGGCCAGGGACGCCGGCCGCGAGCGCGTGATTTCAGGAGCGAGCATCGTCAACCGCCATCGCCACCGCCGTCGCCGCCGCCGCCATCGCCACCACCCCCTTCGCCGCCTTCGCCTTCCCCTTCCCCTTCGCCGGAGCCTTCGCTGCTCTCGCTACTTTCACTGCTTTCGCTACTCTCACTGGATTCGCCGGTACCCTCACCGCCACCGCCGTCACCACCGGATCCGCCGAAGTAATACATCGTCTTCTCGACGACGGGATCACCGATCGGCAGTGCGCTGACCGGGGCGATGGAAAAAATCGGCGCCGCATGGAGGAATAACGTCGGGAAGCTGACGTTGTCCAGATCGATATCGGGTGGCATGGTGCTCCTCTCAATTGAGAAAGTTGGGCTGTGTTTGAGGTACCGGTCGGCGCACTGCTGATGCCGAGGATGCGCGGCTCGCCGCGGTTGCCCCAAGGCTCGCGACGATGGCGGGATAGGCCAGCGGGTGCACGGCTGGGTGACTGTTCATTTCGAGCCACCAAAAGTGTTGCCCGTCATAGATCGCGTCTGCTGTGAATAGCGTGCCGGGACGCAAGTCTTCGGGAATTGCCGTATAGAGGAGCCGGCCGGCTTCGCGCAATTCGTCCCACCGTGGATTGACGTTCGTGCGCATGTCGAGCACTAGCCTCCCGCGCGGAGACATGAGCGTTGATCCATAGCGGAACTCCACGATCTGACGCTCGCCCGGTTCGGGAACGTCGTCGAGCGACCGGCCGAAATACGCCAGTACGACGGCCGCGCGTTCGAGCAGATGCGAGAGTTCCGAGGGTTCGCATTTCTGCATCAAGTTGGCGCGATCCTCGATCAACCTGCGAAACGATGAGCGCCCATTGCCGGTCACGCGCGGCATCGTATCGCGTTCGGCTGCCATCGGCGCCCCATTCCAGTACCAGACCTTGAAAATCTCGCCGTCGACGAACTGCTCGTAATAGTCGCGTCGCGACGAATCGATAAGGCATTGTGCGCAAGTGCGAAACGGCCCTTGAATCTGCGCGCCGAACGACGATGCCGCACGCTTGACGACGACATCGGTCATGTCGCTGTCCGTCGAAATCGAGTAAGCCGGAACGCGCAACCCGGCGTGGTGAGCCCATTGTTTGAATATCAGCTTGTCGTTCGCGGCCGGCCAGCGCTTGCTCCGATCAGGCAGCCAACCGGCGAAATGCGTGACTTCGTCGATCAGGGTGGAGGTGTATTGCGCAACGCCGTTCACGCTGGCGAGGAATTGCGGTTGCAGGACCCAAAAGTACTCGCCTCGACGCAGCAGCGCTTGCATGCTCTCGCCGGCGATGATGAGTTCGAACCCCGCATCGAGCGCCGCCTGACGCAACCACCTGACATGATCGAAGAAATTGTTTTTGGATGCGGCCAAGGAAACTCCTGATCGTGGGGAACCGGCGCCCTTGCTGAGGAGCGCGGGAGCACTAAACGAGGCGCAATGCAGCGGTCTCGATCGAACAAGGCATGTGCCGGTCGAACCGCTCCGGCGCGACTCGGCAGACGCTGTCGATCTAGGCATGACAAGTAGTCGTGCGCCCTCTTCGAAATGTTTAGGGCTGCCGAAATTTTTTTTCGACCTGGCCGCTTATGTCTGGGCTTGCACGAGTTCCTCGCTTTCGCAGACGGCCGGCACCCCTTTCGCCCACATATTCGACGACAGCGAGAAGGTCATCGCGCGGACGTGGTGAAACCAGCCGGCCGGTAAATACAGCAAATCCCCGGCATTGAGCATGCACTGACAGCCTTTGACGGCTCTTGCACGCGGAAACCTAGAGAAGTCGGGCGCCTCCGGGTTGAACTTCGAGCCGAACAACACCGGGTTGGATTCCCACAAATAAAGGTTTTCCGCATAGTGCGGCGGGAACAGCATGATGCGCTTCGTTCCCCAAACCTGGGCGAGCAGGTTGTCGTCATAGTCGCAATGCAACGGCGTAACCGTGCCCGCGGGTCCGATCCAGATCTTCAAGTCTTTGAAGTGCTTGAAATATCGCGGCCACCGGCATAAGGCGTCGAGCTCCGGAAGCTTTTGATTGCCCAGATAAGGCGGTAAGCCCGAGGTGCCGCCGCGCAATAGCGCGAAATACTCGGCGAGCGACAACTCGATGCTTTCGCGCTTCTTCGAGAACGCGGCGCTCACATAGTCGCCCACCCGGGCGCGGACCCGCAGCCCGCCGTAGCGCTCGGCCAGCGTATCCGGGGTGAGCGCATAGAGCGGCCAGCCGGGGACGATACCGGCAATGATGAACGGGACGCTCGCCGCGGCGAATGCGGCAAACACATTCGGCTCGAGCGGACTTACGCGCGGCACTGACGAAATGTCGCCCATGAGGCGACTCGCGATTTCGATCCGGCGACGAATGTCTTCCATTGCCAATAGGGCCAGTCGGGTCAAGCGGGACGAGGATAGCAATAAACAGGTATTCGCGCGTTTGCCGCGAAATGTTTAGGGCAGGCGATAAAAAAATATTTCGCGATAGCCCTAAACAATTTGCCCTGCCGACGAGATGACTTGAGCAACTACGCAACGATTCCAGGCTAGGGAGTGTTTCCCGCTGGGAAGTTGGTGACGGACAACATATCCAAACGGAACACGACATGGTCGCGATCGTCAGCGGAAATAACCTGGGTCTCAATCTCGGTTCGCTCGCACTCCTAGGCTCAAACGGCAAGATCGGTAACGCCGTGCAAGGTCGAAGCGGCGAGCGCGCGTACGTGAACGTCGCAAACGGCAACCTCGTTTTGCAAGACAACGACGCGTTGCTGATGGGGCTCGGACTCGATCTCGGCGATATCCGAACGTACAACAGCCAAGGTGCCGCCAACTTCACCAACGGCGACGGCTGGCAGGGCGGTCTGTACAAATCGGTGACGGCAAGTGACGGCGTCCTGCGGCGCACCGATAGCGACGGTTCGGTTTCGACCTATGTGTGGAGTGCCGCAACGCAGGCCTACGTCCAATCCGACAGTGCGGGCGGCGCGCTCAACACGATTCGCGAGAATTCCGACGGCAGTTGGCAGTGGACCAACGGCAGCACGGGCGCGAACGAAACCTATCAGGGCAGCGGCGCAGGCTTGCTGCTCTCGTCGAGCGATACGAGCGGCAACGCGCTGACGTACCGCTACAACGCGCAAAACCAACTGGTGCAGGTGACGGACGCCGACGGAGAATCGTTGAATTTCTCCTATGTCGGCCAGAACCTGACGTCGCTCAGTCTCACGCTGCAGTCCGGGCAAACCGAGCATCTGGTCGACTACACCTACGACGGTCTCAATCGCCTTACCTCGGTCTCCGTGAGCCTGAACCCCGATGGGACGGTCCCGGCGGGCTCCGATACCTTGCCCCGCTATGTGACGACGTATGGTTACGACGGAAACAGCGATCGTGTCACGAGCGTGCAGCAAAGCGACGGTACCAGCCTGTCGATTGCGTACGTGCAGGCAGGCGGCGCTTACCGGGTTGCATCGGTGACGGACGGCGACGGCGACACCACGCAGTATTCATACAACGTCGATGCAGGCGTAACGACGGTCACGGATCCCACCGGTAGTGTCAGTACCTACCGCTACGATCAAGATGGCCGCTTGACCCAAGCGTCGATGGGCGTGACGGCAGGCAATCCGAACGGTTTGACGCGGTTGTCGTATACGTATGACGCGCTAGGTAACGTTACGAGCGTGACGGACGGCACAGGCAACACCGTCAGGTATACCTACGATGCCAACGGCAACCAGACCGGGCAGGTAGACGGCGCGGGCGACACGCTTACCCGAACCTACAACGCGCAAAACCAACTGCAGACCGAAACGGTCTACGCCGTCGCGGCAGGTTCCGGCACGCCGGCCGGTGAACCGGCGGTCACGCGCTACGTGTATGACGCGGACGGCCACAATCTGCTGCGCTATGTCGTTACGCCCGACGGCCGCGTGACCGAGTACCGGTACGACGCCAACGGTCAGCGCATCGCGACGATCCAGTACACGCAGCACACGTACGACACCTCGGCTCTCGCCGCCGATGCAGTGCCGACCGAAGCGCAGATGCAGGCCTGGGGTGCCCAGCAGGATCAAACCACGCTCGAGCGCGCGGACTATGCGTACGATTTCCGCGGCCAATTGCAGAGCGCGACCACTTACGGCGCGGTCGATTCGAATGGCAACGGTGTCGCCGCCGAGGCGTCGACGACCCGCTACATCTACAGTCAATCCGGCGAGTTGCTGCAGTCGATTTCCCCGGATGGGCGAACGATAACGCAGAACGTCTACGACGGTCTGGGCCGGGTCGTATCGCAAACGACGCGTTCGGTAGACGGCGCCACGTCCGTTACCACCTTGACGCAGTACGACGACGCGGGCGGCCGCACGACGGTTACGCAGGCGAACGGGCTCGCAACCGTATCCACGTACGATTCGGCGGGTAGGCTCGTCAGCGTCATCCAGAACGATGCGGCGGGTAACCGGTTGGGGACGACGCGGTATACGTACGACGCGGACGGTCGCTTGTTGATGGCGACGGGTCCTACGGGCACGAGCACGTGGTCGCTATACGATAACGCCGGCCGCAAGGTCGCCGACATCGATCCGACGGGGCAACTGACCGAGTACGTCTACAATCCCGACAATCAAGTCACCGAGACGATCGTCTATGCCACGGCGATCGATGTAACCGCGCTCGTCGGCGCGAACGGGACGCCCAAGGCGGTCACGCTCGATCAAATTCGTCCCGTATCGTCGGCGCAGGACGAGAAGTCGTGGGATCTGTATGACGCCGCTGGGCGCCTCGCATGGCAGGTGGACGGACGCGGCAACGTGACCCGGACCGTCTATGACGGAGAATCTCGCGTCGTATCGGTCACGCGACTGGCTACGCCGATCGATACGCGTACGCTTGGCAACGGCGTTGGCGTAACGCTGGATCTCGGCGGCCGCACGACGACGACCACATTGACCGAGGTCACGCCCGGCGGCGCGCAAAACGGTTACGTACTGCGCGCGACGGTGCAGGGCAGCGACCCGAGCGGAACGGTCAATTTTTTCTCGGGGCAAACGTACCTCGGCAGCGGCAATGTGGTGGATGGCGTCGCCACGCTTGCCGTCGCCGGTTTGCCGGGCGGCGGCGCGTTGACGGCGGCCTATAGCGGCGACGCGAACAACTTGAGCAGCGCGTCGAGCGGAGTCACGGTTACGGTGGCGCCTCCCGGTGCGCCCACGCCGGTTGCGAGCGCGACCGTGCTGACAGTATCGCGCCCCACAGCGTCGACTTCGCAAGGCGTCGTGCTGACCGCGCTTGTGCTGGGACAGGATCCGAGCGGTACCGTGTCGTTCTACGACGGCACTACGCTGCTGGGGACGGCCACGGTCGAGAACGGCGTTGCGTCGCTGGCGCTGGCCGGTTTGCCCGCGGGAGACAACGCGCTGACGGCGACCTACGGCGGCGATTCGGCCAATGCGGCAAGCACGTCGACAGCGGTCGACGAGACAGTCGCAGCGGTGGTAACGCCGACGACCGTGACGCTGAGCGCATCGCCGTCTTCTTCGACGATGACGCAGCCGGTTACGCTGACGGCGACGGTTACGGGCAGCACGCCGGGCGGAACGGTGAGCTTCTTCAGCGGCCAAACGCTCGTGGGCTCGGCGCAAGTCGTCGGCGGCCAGGCGACGTTGACGCTGACGACGCTGCCGATCGGTACCGACGAGCTGACCGCGGTCTATTCCGGCGACACGGCAAACGCCGGCAGTGTGTCGGGCCAGGTCGCCCAGGTCGTTACGGGCCAAAACCCGGGCGTGGCGCTGCGTTTGTCGAGCTATTCGCCGAGCGCGGGGCAAGCGCTGACGCTCACGGCCCATGTGGGCGTGCAGCTTTTCAATCCGAACGACGCGCCGCCAACCGGGACGGTAACGTTCTACAACGGCAACACGGTGCTGGGCACCGTGGCAGTCACGGCGGACGGTGCGGGGTTCGAGAGCGGCACGGCGACGCTGAACGTGGCAGGATTGCCTGCCGGGCAACTGCAGTTGCGCGCGGTGTACAGCGGCGATGCGTCATACGTCAGCAGTCAAGATCAATGGCAAATCACGGTTACTCCGGTCTCGACTTCGCTGTCGCTGGGCACGTCGCAGAGCGGGGGCTCCACGACGCTGATGGCGACGTTGGGCGGCGGCTATCAGCCGAGCGGGCTCGTCACGTTCTTGAGCGGTACGACGGTGCTCGGCATGGCGCAAGTGACCAACGGCCAAGCGAGCCTCACGCTCGCGAATGTGCCGGCCGGAACCTACGCCGTGAGCGCCACGTACACCGGTGACGCGAACAATAGCAGCAGTGTGGCGAGCGTCAATCCGTCCGGAAAGGCCCTGTCGGCTCCTTCGCACGGCGGTAGCTCGACGACGGTTTCGTTGAGCGCGTCGCCGTCGTCGGTAACGACGTTCCAGCCGGTCACGCTGACGGCGACGGTCACGGGCAGCACGCCGGGCGGAACGGTGAGCTTCTTCAACGGCCAGACGCTCGTGGGCTCGGCGCAAGTCGTCGGCGGTCAAGCGACGTTGACGCTGACGACGCTGCCGATCGGTACCGACCAATTAACCGCGGTCTATTCGGGCGATACGGCAAACGCCGGCAGTGTGTCGGGCCAGGTCGCCCAGGTGGTGACGGGCCAGAACCCGGGCGTGGCGCTGCGCTTGTCGAGCTATTCGCCGAGCGCGGGGCAAGCGCTGACGCTTACGGCCCATGTGGGCGTGCAGCTTTTCAATCCGAACGACGCGCCTCCGACCGGGACGGTAACGTTCTACAACGGCAACACGGTGCTGGGTACCGTGGCAGTCACGGCGGACGGTGCGGGGTTCGAGAGCGGCACGGCGACGCTGAACGTGGCCGGGTTGCCCGCCGGGCAGCTTCAGTTGCGTGCGGTCTACAGCGGCGATAGCGCGTACGTCAGCAGTCAAGATCAATGGCAGATCACAACTGCCCCGGCTACGACCTCGCTGGCGCTGAGCACGTCGCAAAGCGCAAGCGCGACGACGCTCACCGCGACATTGAGCGGCGGATACCAGGCGAGCGGGATCGTCACGTTCTTGAGCGGTACGACGGTGCTCGGCACGGCGCAAGTGACGAACGGCCAAGCGAGCCTCGCGCTCGCGAATGTGCCGGCCGGAACCTACGCCGTGAGCGCCACGTACACCGGCGATGCGAACAATAGCAGCAGCGTGGCGAGCGTCAATCCGGCCGGAAAGGCCCTGTCGGCTCCTTCGCACGGCGGTAGCTCGACGACGGTTTCGTTGAGCGCGTCGCCGTCGTCGGTAACGACCTTCCAGCCGGTCACGCTGACGGCGACGGTCACGGGCAGCACGCCGGGCGGAACGGTGAGCTTCTTCAACGGCCAGACGCTCGTGGGCTCGGCGCAAGTCGTCGGCGGTCAAGCGACGTTGACGCTGACGACGCTGCCGATCGGTACCGACCAATTAACCGCGGTCTATTCGGGTGATACGAAAAACGCCGGCAGTGTGTCGGGCCAGGTCGCCCAGGTCGTGACGGGCCAAGACCCCGGCGTGGCGCTGCGCTTCTCGAACTATTCGCCGAACGCGGGTCAACCGCTGACGCTCATTGCCCATGTGGGCGTGCAGCTTTTCAATTCGAACGACGCGCCGCCAACCGGAACGGTGACGTTCTACAACGGCAACACGGTGCTGGGCACCGTGGCGGTCACGGCGGACGGCCCGGGGTTCGAGACCGGCACGGCGACGCTGAACGTGGCCGGGTTGCCCGCCGGCCAGCTTCAGTTGCGTGCGGTCTACAGCGGCGATAGCGCGTACGTCAGCAGTCAAGATCAATGGCAATTCACAGTCGCGCAGGCGCCGACTACACTTTCGCTGAGCACGTCGCCGAGCGGCAGCGCGACGACGCTGACCGCCACATTGAGCGGAGGCTACGAGGCGACCGGGATCGTCACGTTCTTGAACGGCACGACGGTGCTGGGCACAGCGCAACTGGTCAACGGTCAGGCTAGCTTGACGCTCGCGACGCTGCCGAGCGACACGAGCGAATTGACCGCGTCTTATTCGGGCGATTCGCAAAACACCAGCAGCGTGTCGCCCGTCGGCGGACAGGCCGGCAGCACGGGCGGCACCGGCTCGACGCCGAGCGCGCCGGCGGCAGCGACGTTGTCCATCGCGCCCACCGGTACGATGGCCGCCAATGCGCCCCTCACGTTCCAAGTAAACGGCAACGATCCTACCGGGAGCGTCAGCTTGTTCGAAGGCACGACCTATCTCGGCAGCGCACCGGTAGTCAACGGCGTTGCCACGTTCACGGGGATCGACGTACCCGTCGGCGACGTCAATCTGGCGGCTAGCTATTCCGGCGATGCCGCCAATACCACGGCCGTCGTTCAGTTTCAGCGGACGGTGACGACCGCCGTCTCGACGACCACGATTCGCGTCATCGGCGAGGAGAGCACCTCGCCGCTGTTTCTCGAGGCCAATGTCGCGGGCGACAATCCCAGCGGCACGATGACGTTCTACAGCGGCTCGACGGTGCTGGGCACGGTCGAGGTCGTCAATGGCGTTGCCGCCATCGCGGTTTCCGCCGCGTCCGTGAATGCCGGCGCGGTGACCGCGGTCTATTCGGGCGACGGCAACAATGTGGGCAGTACGTCCTCGCCGCTGTCGTTGCAAGCGAGCGTCGTCCTCGCACCGATTCCGCCGACGGCGGACGGTCAATCGGTGACGCTCAGTGCTCAAGTCACGGGCAACGATCCGACGGGACAAATCGCGTTCGTCAGCGGCACGACGGTGCTCGGCATCGCGCAAGTCATCAACGGCACGGCGACGCTGGTCGTTCCGGCGTTGAATCTTCCTGTCGGCACGCAAGAAGTCACGGCCTATTATTCCGGCGATGCGATGAATGGCGCGAGCTCCTCGGCGCAGTCGATGTCGGTCGAATTGGGCACGAGAACCGTCGTCGTCGCCACGGCGGACGCGGATCGGACGGTCACCCGGATCTACGACCGGGACGGCCTTGTCACGGCGACGATCGACGGCGACGGCTATCTGACCCGGCACATCTACAACGCGGCCGGTCAGCAAACGCAAACGATCGGTTATGCGAACGCCGTTCCGGGATTCGGCGACGCCGCCGCGTTCGCCTCGGCGGTGGCGAACGCGCAAGCTACGGGCTCGCTGGACGGGCTCTTGCCGGCATCGAGTCCCAACGACGTCTCGACCTACGACCTCTACAACGCACGTGGCCAACTCGTCGGGCAGGTGGACGGCGACGGATACCTAACGGAGTCCGTCTACGATGCCGACGGTCGCGTGACGCAAACGATCCGCTACGCGACCGCGGTCGGCGTTCAGCTCGGCGCGAGTTCGACGCTTGCGGACGTGCGGCCGGCCAGCAGCCCCAAAGATCAGAGCACGTCGACCACATGGGATGCATTAGGGCGTGTCAGTACGCAGACGAACGCCGAAGGCACGGTCACGAGCTACACGTACGACAGCATGGGCAACGTGATCGAGGCGACGACCGCGCTCGGCACGGCCGACCAGCGGACGGTCATGACGCGCTACGATGCCCAAGGGCATGTGATCGGCGAGCTCTCGGGCGACGGCGCGGCGCTGATTACAGGCGACCAGACCCAGGCGCAGATCGACGCGATTTGGAATCGGTACGCCGTCACTTACACGTATGACGCGGCCGGACGCCGCCTCAGCGCGACGGATGCGAACGGCAACCGCGCGGTCTACTTCTACGACGACGCCGGCCGCCTGCGCTTCACAGTGAACGCGACGGGGGCCGTCACCGAGGATAGCTACGATGCGCTCGGACACCTAACGGCAAAGACGCAGTACGCGAGCGCATTGAGTGGGGCGGCATTGTCGGGGTTGCAGGGCGGGTTGCTCAGTTCGGCATCGAATCAGGCGGCGGTAACCGCGTTGCAAAGCGCACGCGATGCGAGCCGGCAAGCGAATAGCGTGACGCAGTATGCCTACGATAACGACGGCGAGCTGATTCAAGCGACCGATGCGATGGGCGGCGTCACGGCGACGAGCTACGACGCATTCGGCGATGCGGTGCGGACGACCGAGACCCTCTCGGCGGGCCGCACGGTGACGTCCACGGCCAGTTTCGACAATCGCGGCCTGCGCACCGAGACGGTTTCCGACGCGGGAGCAATCGCAGCGACGGCGACGGTGCAATACGATGCGTTCGGGCGGGTAGTTTCGTCGACAGATGCTAACGGCAACGTCACGCGTTCGAGCTACGACGGCCTCGGCCGCGTCATCGCCACGACGGACGCGGCCGGCTCGGCGCGCGCGAGTACGTACGATGCTTTCGGCCGTGTCTTGACGCAGACGGACGCCCTCGGCAATACAACGACCTACACCTACGACGCAGCCGCGCGCAGCATGACGACGACGACGCCCGAAGGCGTCTCCGTGACGGTCACGCACAATCGCGAGGGGCAGACGGTAAACGTCGCCGACGGCAACGGCAACACGACGGCTTATACGTACGACGCCGACGGCAACCCGTTGTCGACGACCACCCCGCTCACGACCACGACGAAGCGCTATGACGCGGGCGACCGTCTAATCAGCAGCACCGATGCGAACGGCATTGTCACGCAATACACCTACGACGCCGCGAATCGGCTGCTCTCGCGCACGGTCGATCCGGGCGGGCTTGCGCTGACGACGCAATACGCGTACGACGCTAAGGGCGAGCAGATCAGCGTGACGGATCCGAACGGCATCGTCACGCAAAGCACCTACGACCTCAAGGGCGAACTGCTGACGCAAACCGTCGATCCGGGCGGCCTCGCACTGACGACGCAATATAGCTACGACCAAGCCGGGCATGCCGTGACGGTGACGAGCCCCGGCGGCGCCGTGACGCAGTACACCTACGACGACCTCGGTCGCCGTGTGATGACGCAAGTCGATCCGTCGGGACTCAACTTGACCACCCGGTACGCGTACGACGCGAACGGCAACATGGTCAGCAGCACGGACGGCGACGGCAACGTTACACGCTACACCTACGATGCCGACAATCGCGTCGTCTACACGGTGAACGGTGCCGGCAACGTCCAGTTGACCCAGTACGACGCCGACGGACGCGTGGCCCAAACGATCGCCTATGCGACGCCGATCGATCCGAGCCGATTGAGCGCCGCGCCGGATTCGGCCCAGATCGCGGCCCTCGTGCAGCCCCAGCCTGGACTCGATGTTACGCGGACCGACGTCTACGATGACGACGGCAATCTGACCTATACGGTCGACGGCGTAGGCGACGTCACGCACTTCGTCTATGACAACGACGGCAACGCGATCCAGCGTATTCAGTACGCGAACCGCGTCTCCGGCTATGCGGGCGGCGTGCCGCAGGTCGTGGCGGATCCCGCCCACGATACGGACGTTCGCACGGTCTATGACGCATTGAACCGTGCCGTCTTCACGATCGACGGCACCGGTGCGGTCACGCAGCAGGTTTACGACGGCAACGGCAACGTGCTCTCGAAGATCGCCTATGCGAGCCCGGTTCCTGCCGGTACGCCCGCGACGGCGTCCGCGCTGAGCGCCGCCGTTGCGAGCATCGCGGATCCCGCGCACGACAAAAGCGTGCGGCAGGTTTTCGATGCCGCGAATCGCGTGATATGGAGCGTCGACGGTGTCGGGGCGGTCACGCATTACGCCTATGACAGCGACGGCAACGTGACGAGCAAGATCGCGTATGCCACTGCGCTGCCGGCCGGTGCTGATCCGTCCAAGGTCGCGAAGAGCGCGAGCGATCAAGAAACGGATTGGGTATACGACGACGCCAATCGGGTCATCTATCAACTCGAGGTGACCGATCACGCCGACGACGTGATCGCGGGCTCCTCGGGCATGAGGGCGGTGACGTCGTATCAATACGATGCGAACGGAAACCGTATTCGCACGGTCTCCTTTGCCACGCCGCTGCTCGGTTCGGTGCAGCCGAACGCGCAGAGTATCTACGCGAACCTTGCGATCGCGCCGGCGCTCGACCGTGTTCAGACTGCCGCATACGATGCGGCGGGCAGGCTCGTTTACGCCCAAGACGCGCTGGGCGCGATCACGCACTACACCTATGACGGTGCGAGCCGCTTAACTTCGACGACGCAATATGCGCAGGCCGCTGCCGTCGACGAATCGTTCAACGGTACGTCGGACGGCGTGCGCGGATTTCAGACCACGACGCCGAATGCCGCGGCCTTTGCGCAACTGGCGACAGCGACGCCGGGGCAAGACCGGACGACGCAATATGCCTACGACGGCGCGGGGCGCCAGATCTATCAGATCGACGCGCTCGGTTATGTCACTCAGACGAATTACGACGGCGTCGGCCGCGCGGTGGGTTCGACGCGCTATGCCAATGCCGTGCAGCTCAACGCGCAGGGCAACCCGGCGCTCGTCGCGGCGGCGATCGTCGCGGATCCGTCGGCCGACGAAGCCACGAGCGCCACATTCGACGCGGCCGGCAATATGGTCGCCTCGACCGATGCGCTTGGGCATACGCAGCAATACGCCTACAACGGCATCGGCGCGAAGATCGCCTACACCAACCAGAACGGCGCGACCTGGACCTACGGCTACGATGCGGCTGGACGGGTGGTGAGCGAAATTGCGCCGGCGGTCGACGTGACCACGGTCGCGCAAGACGCGAACGGCAACCTCGTTCAGACGGGGACCTCGGCGGTCAATGTCGTCACGGTCATGAGTTACGACGCGCTCGGCAACCTGACTTCTCGAACCGAAGCGGCGGGCACCGCGCAGGCTCGGACGACGCAATACGTATACGACGCGCTCGGTCGGCAGATCAAAACGATCTATTCGCCCGTCGGCGTCTATAACGCGAGCGCCGACGCGCTCAACGTCAACGGCGAGGGCGGCGCGGCCACCCGGACCGAGACGACTCAAACGCTGTACAGCGAAGTTGTCTACGACACGCTCGGTAATGCCGTGGCCGATCGCGACGTGGCAGGGAACTACACGTACAAGGTCTACGATAGAACCGGGCAGCTTCGCTATGACGTCGATGCGCTAGGCTACGTCACGGCCTATCAACGCGACGTCTTCGGCGACCAAATCGCATTGACCCGATACACGAGCAGCGTTTCCACGGCAGCTTGGGACAATACGCCGCCTACCGATGCCGCTATGGCCGGTTTGGTCGGCTCGATCGGCAGCACCACCGATCGGACTATCACGACCGAATACGACAAACTCGGTCGCGCGGTCCAGGTCACGCAACCCGCCGTTTGGAACGACTACGGTGGCGGCCGAGCCGGAATGGCGAGCGAGGTGACGAAGACCGTCTACAACGCATTCGGCAATGTCGTGCAGACGGCCGCTTTGACGGTGGCGAATCGCTGGGTTACGACGACCTACTACTACGACCTGCGCGGGCAACAGGTGGCTAGCGTCGATGCGCTCGGCTACGTTACGACGCAGCGTTTCGACGCCGCCGGCAATAAGATCGCGCAAACGCAATATGCGAACGCGACGACCGGCAGGTCCACTACCGGATATGCGACGCCCATTGCCGCTAGCCAGGATCGCACGACGACCTACGGCTACGATCAGGCCAATCGCCAAGTCAGCCAGACACAGGTCGGCGTGACCTACAGCACAGCGCCGGACGGCAACAGTGGCGTTGGTAACTTGACGACAACCTATGGGTACGACGCCGTCGGCAACCTCACGCGCACGACGGATGCGCTCGGCAACAGTACCTATACCTACTACGATGCGCTCGGCAGGACGATTGCCACGGCTGCGCCTGCCGTATCCGATACGACGAGCGGGCACGTCCTCATTCCGTTGACGACGTACGGCTTTGATGCGTTGGGCAATGTCGTCGTCAAGACGCAATTTGCGAACGGTGCCGCATCGGCCGATCAATCGGGCTATGCCGTTGCGGCCGGCAGCGCGGCCGATCGCACGACACTCACCGAATACGACAACCATGGCGATGCGCTAGAGACGACAGATGCCGACGGCAACAGCCATTTCATGTCATACGACGCGGCTGGCCGGTTAGCGAAAGATTGGCAGGCGGTGCTTGGAAACGATGGCGTGGTGCATACGCTCTACACCGTTTTCCAATACGATGCGCTCGGCCGGCAGACGGCGATTATCACGCCGAACTCGACGAGCGTCGTGTCGGGAGGCGGCATTGCGACCGAGAGCCAAGCACAGGCGGGATCGTTGACCACGGCCATGGTCTACAACGCATTCGGCGAGATGGTTCGGCGCGGCAGCTACGCGACGGGTTCCGCCCCGCAGTACCAGGAGAGCTTCGAATACGATAACGCGGGGCGGCTGTGGCGGACCAATAGCGGCGGCACGGTCCACGTCATGCTGTACACCCTGCAGGGCTACAAGACGGCGGACATTACGAGCGCCGGCAGCGAAGGCGGTTCGGGAGCCGGCGTCGATCTGAGCCAGGTAGCGTCGGCGCAGGCCGTCGACCAAATGGGCTCGAACGGACTGCGTCGCACGTCGATGCGGCTCGATCTGTTGGGCCGTGTGATTTCGCAGACGCTGCCTTTACGGCAGGACAGCACCGATGCGCAGCCGTATGCGCCTATCGTCAACCAGACCTACGATCGCTGGGGCAACGTTCTGAGCCAGAGCGATGCGCGCAACAGTGCGTGGATCACGTATTACAGCTACAACTGGAACAACCAGGTCGTCCAGCGGATTCAGCCCGATGGGAACGGACAGGAAAGCGGCAGCAGCCCGGTCACGCAAATCTACTACGACGCACTTGGCCGGCAGGTCGCGATCCGCGATGCGAACGGCAACGTCAACGGCCAGGTTTGGGACGCGGACGGCAAGCTGCAGAGCGAATTGCACGCCGATGGCGGCGTCGTGGCGCACAAGTACGACGCATTCGGCGACGAGGATAGGCTGATCGATGCCGACGGCGACGTAACCGACTACGGTTACGACCATATGGGCCGCAACACGCGAATCACGAATGTTGGTGTCAGCGTCTACGTCAGCAACGGGCAAAGCGTTTCCGGCGGCGTTCAAAACCTGACGACGCATTCGACGTACGATGCGGCGGGCCGCAAGCTGACGCAGACCGACGGCACGGGGGCCGTCACGCGCTACACGTACGATCTGCTCGGCAACCAAATCGCGACGACCGATGCCGACGGTTATACGAGCCGTGCCGCCTACAACGCGCAAGGCAAGCAGATCGGATCGCAGGATGCGAACGGTGCGCTCGCGACGTGGAGCTATGACTATTTCGGTGAGCTGACCGGCCACACCGACATCGGCGGTGCAAGCTATACCTTCACCTATGACAACGCGCGCCAACTGCTGTCGCAGACCAACACGCGCGGCCAAAATCTTTCGTATCGATACGACGCGGCGGGGCAGCTCGTTCAGATCAACGATGCGGCGCTGAACCAGCAAACCTACTACAGCTATAACGCAACGGGCCAGCACGTGCTGGAGCAAACCGTGCAGGCCGGCGTGACGTACCAAGACCAGACGCTCGGCTACGACACGCTGGGGCGTTTGAGCATCGTCAATGCGATGAACGGCGTGAGCGTGCAGACCGACTACGACAAAGTCGGCAACAAGATGCACCAGCACGTCACGTATGACTCCTTGCAGGCCCATACGGTCATCGACTATACGAACGTGCAAAGCGTCGACGAGTCCGGCAATCCCATCTTCCAGCAAGTGCAGACCGGTACTCAGCAGGTGCAGACCGGAACGCAGCAGGTACAGACGGGTACGCAGACGGTCCAGATCGGGACGCAACAAGTGCAGACCGGCACGCAACAAGTGCAGACGGGTACCGACGAATCGGGCGCACCGATCTACACGACCGAGCCGGTCTATACGACGGTGCCCGTGTACGGCACGGTACCGGTTTATACGACCGTGCCGGTGTACACGACGGAGCCCGTCTATACGGAAGAGCCGGTCTACCACCAAGTCGCGATCGGCAGTCACCTCGAATACAACACGATCGGCCACGCGCAGGACCTGTTCTTCGCGTACGACAGCATGAACCGGCAGATCCTCGTCGACGGGGCCGCCGACAACAACGCGAACAACCTCGCGAACGTCACGGCGGGACAAGGCCACATTCTGTCGTACGACCACAACGGGAATCGAATTGAAGACCGGTCGTGGGGGACGCAGGTCACCCCGGAGTACGTGCAGAACTACGACGAGTCGGGCACGGCGCTCGGCGCGCCGCAACTCGTCGGTTATCAGTCGCAGACGGGCATTCAGACGACTTGGTACAACTACGACAAGATGAACCGCTTGTCGACGGTCGCAACGGGCGCGTACGGGCGTGTACAAACCGGTGTGCAACAGACCGGTGTCGACGAATCGGGGCATCCGATTTATCAAGCCGTGTACACCACGGAGGCGTTGGGACAGGCGCAAGCGATCGTGCTCGACACGCGATTGTACGATGGCGCCAGCCGCGTCGTGCAGTCGGGGCCGGGCGGCAGCCTGCCGGCCGGCTACGTGAAGGCGCTGACGGACGGGAACTTGAACCTGTCCGGGGCGACGACGACCGTGAGCCAGTACGACGCGGGTGGCCGATTACTTTCGCAGGCGGTCACGAACGAGGCCGATCCGGGATCGAGCACGACGACGAGGTACACGGAATACGACGCCGTCGGCAACCTTGAGGCATACCAAACGACGCAAGGCGTGAACGGCGACACGATCGTCACGAACACGACGATCACGCTGGGCCGAGACGACGGTTATGTCGAGACGCTGCAGAGTTCGGTCAGCACGAACGAGAGCTCGGGCAACCAGACGAGCGGGACCTCGACGGAGAGCTATGACGCGAACGGCCGCTTGGTGTCGGTGGTGGATTCGGCGACGAGCAGTAATAGCCGCACCCTCGTGAACGATGCGCAGGGACACGTGCTCGATAAAAATCAGCAGGGGCAATTGCACGAACTCGTCGTGAACGGCCAGGTGATCGGGATTTACGGGCAGACGGTCGACCAGCAAAACCCGACGCAGGCCGACGGCTCGCCGAACTACGACGCGGTAGGGAATTTCGATCTCGCTTACGAGCCCGTGACCAACAGCTATCCGGCGGCGACGACGGGACAATATCCGGTGCAGGCGGGCGATACGCTACAAAGCATTGCGCTCGCTGCATACGGCGACAGCAGTCTTTGGTATCTGATCGCCGATGCGAACGGATTGAAAGGCAATGAGGACCTGAAGGTCGGGCAGGTGCTCAATATTCCGACGCGTGTCGGGGACGTGCACAACACCTCCGAAACGTACGCACCGTATGACGCGAGCCGGATCGTGGGATCGACGGCGCCGCAGTTGCCGGTACCTGCGGGGAATCAGGATAGCGGGGGCGGCGGCTGCGGGCCGATCGGCGAAATCATCATGGCGGTGGTGGCCGTGGTGGTGACGGTCGTGACATATGGCGCGGCAGCGCCTGAAATGGGTTCGTTGCTCGGCGGCGAGGTGGCGGGGGATGTCGCGGCCGGCGCCATTGCCGGGGCGGCCGGTTCGGTGGCGAGCCAGGCCGTGGGCAATGCGATTGGAGCGGAAAACGGCTTCAATTGGGGCGCCGTTGGGATGGGCGCGATCGGCGGCGCGGTGACCGGGGGCCTCGATGCTAGCGGGCTGTCCGGCGCCGTGGGCGGTGGTGTGACGGGCCAAGTCGTGGATGCGACGGCCGGCAGCATTGCCTCGCAAGGTGCCGATGTCGCTCTCGGCCTCCAGAAGCACTTCGATTGGGCCGCGGTGGCGGCCGCGGCGGTCGGTGCTGGGGCGACCGGTGGCGCGGATGTGGAGATGAATTACAACCCCGCTCAGCACTTCGATTTCGGCGAGAGCTTTGTGGCCGCCGCAGCGGGGTCGGTGGCATCGGGGGTGACGGAGGGCGTCCTGAACGGGGGCCGCATTTCGGTGGGGCAGATCGCGGCCGATGCGTTCGGCAATGCGCTGGGGCAAAGCCTGGGGCAGGCGTATTTGGCAGCGAATCGGAACAACGGAGGCAATCCGCTTGCCGCGCGCACGCAGAACCAGATCAACGTGGGCAATGCGGGCGACGCCGTGTTATATGGCCCATTGGGCAGTACGGGTCAATGGGGGCCGCCGATATCGAGTTCGGGCAGCATGAGCACGCTGTTCGGGGTGACGCCGCAAAGCGACGCACCGGGTATGCTCACGTTGTACGGCGGAACGCCGCAATTCTCCTACACCGCTTCGGCCGCGCCCTCCTATAGCGATCAAAGCGTCACGATCGCCAAGGGCGACACCGTTGAAGCGTTGGCGCGAGCAAATTACGGCGATAACTGGCGTGCCGGGGTTGCGGCCATTATCAACGCCAACGGCTTGCAGCCGAACATGCTCGGCAGTCCGATCTTGTCGGTCGGCAGCGACCTGACGATTCCCGATCTTCAGCGATATTCCGATCAGGGCGTATCGCTCGATAAGTTGGCTAGCCTCGGCGGAGGCATCATCGCCGGCAACCAACACAACATCGATGCCTACAACGCATGGCAGCAGCAACAGGCGCAGTTGGCGGCTCAAGCCCAGTTGGCGGCGGCCAGCGGCGCGGGCAACAGTTGGAGCGAAGCCGACGTCAACTACGCGTACCGGTTGATGACTCAATCGTCGACGGGAGCGGTAGCCGCATCGCCTACTGCGACGCCGAATCCGCAATCGAGCTGGTCATTCCCCGACCCGCAAACCGAGGCCGATATCAACCTTGCTTCAAGTCAACAAACCGCGGGCTTGTTGACCGGCCTAGCCGTATCGGGATTCCGCGCCGTGAATTCGGCAGTGAACCTGGTAGCCGATTCGCTCATAGTCACGGCCAACCAGATGACGTTCGGTGCGCTGGGTAATACGTCATTCGTCCAGGAGGCGCAACAGCAACTGGGTCAGGTCGCGGATGCGCTATTGCATCCGATTGATACGGCCAAAGCGATCTATCAGGGCGAATCTGCAACGTGGAATGCGGGCATCGCGAGTCTGCAGCGGGGCGACAATTTCGGTTTCGGGTACAACGTGGGTCAGGTGGCCGGCGACGTTGGTCAGTTTGCCATTCCGGCTCTCGACGCGGGTAAGGCGGGCCTTGTCGCGACAGCGAACTGGCTCGCCCCGGTTGCGTACGACATGTCATTGCAGCTCGGGTACAAGTCGGGGCTGGTATCATTCGCGGTGCCACCTTCAACGGTGGCTGTTGGCGATGCAGCCGGTTTGGCTGAAGCTGCCGCGTCGGCGAGTGTCTCGATTGGAAACTCGGGTTATCGCTCTATTGGTGAATTCACCGATGCGGTTACGACGAAGTATCAGGCGCTCTACGACCAAGGTTACGCCATAGCTCGCGACAACGCGTCGCAAGGTTTGATTTCTAATACCGCGCGCGCGATCGGTAGCGACGCAGACACGTTCGCTCGTGTGGGGCTCAGGGATTGGTTGACAAACGTTGAGGGGATTGCCGAAGGGCCCGGAGAGATCATTCAGGTGAATCGACGACTTTATGACCCATCGGGCTCGGGAGCTTATCGGGTTCCCGATGTATATATTCCTGGGTCGCAGACGATTTTGGATGGTTCCATAAGTTTCAAGACAGGTGCAACGTCCCAGATCATTGATTTTGGAAAATTTAGTGGCGGGGCAAAGACTACTATCATCGCTCCATCGGGCTTGCCCTGGGGCTCGTACAGCATTCCGTGAGGTAAACATGGCTCGATTTCCATTTAGCGACCTACATAGCTTCAAGGATTACGTTGTCTTTGTAAGAATGTGTGCGCCGAATCAATTCCCGGTGCGCGAAGGTGTTCGTCCTGAAGATCAGTGGACATTGGAACTCGCCTTTAGGGGGCTGCGAGAAGGTTTATTGCTTGCAATAGAAGAGAAAGGGCAACGCGAGGAGTTTGATCAATGCGAAAAACTGGTGGATGAGGCCTATGTTCATTACCAGGATGGGCGGCGGAAAGATGGATTTATGCTGCTGGACCAAATGCATAAGATTCTGCGGAAGATTCGTACATAATAGGTGCAAAAGGAGAGTGCGAGCGCTTCTTGACTGCCTAGATTGTTAGTGTCTCGCAAGGATCGCGAGCCGCAACGATGGTCGAATTGTGCGTAATGCGAAAACGGCTTTGAGATGAAAAGATTAACCTGGATAGGTATTGCATTTTTTCTGCTCGTCAGCGCCGTCGCTATGGCCGGGAGTGGCGCGGAAAATTCGCTGTTTGTTAGCTGGGATGACGAAGTCGACCAGAATTTGGCAAGAAAGATGAGTGAAATGAATAAAAATATGCCTATCATGGTGGGCAGGCATGAGCGAGTGGATAAAGTGTTGATAATGAAGCATACGGTGGTTTACACGTATACGCTCGTTGACGTAAATCCACAGCTTGTGAATGTAGGGAAATTTACAGAAGCTTTGCGTCCTAAGTTGATCAATGCCGTATGCACAACGCCGCTGATGAAAGATTTTCGCGATAATCAAATCGCTGTGAGCTATGACTATCACTGGGAGGACGGCTCGGAAGTTACGATGATTACGGTCGCTCCGGAGGATTGTGCTCGTCATTGAGCCTTACGACGCTGAAATACACGGGGGCACCGATCAGCACGACGGCAAAGTCAGCACTCGTCGTGGCGGGCCTTAAATGGCTTTCCCGCGCAGCTTCCATCAATCAGGAGCGAGCCCCCCCACTTCTCAAGCCCCCTTCCGGATTTCCTTGACTAGGTCCGTCTGGGCGATGTCCTCCAACTTCCGGAATGCGCCTTCCAGTTTGCTCAACAGATGACCGTTTGCGCCGCATGCCTCGAAGCATGTCCGCCATTCGCGCAATTCAGTCCATATCCGCCGGATGATGTCGATGGCACGCGCCCGCTCTGGGACGAACGCAGCGAAGTAACTCAGCGCGTTATCCAACGTAGCAAGCTTGCCCTGTGCCCCGACCTCCAGGTGGAGTTGACGTTCATAGGCGACTCCCGGCCGCGGCACCACGTCATACAAGGGGCTCAACGTCCAGCCGCCCGAGCGGGGGTCTCGCACGAAGGCGTGGTTTCTCAGATGGTCATCGTCGTTGCTAACAAAGATGTTGAACACCATGCGAGCAAACAGCTCTTCACAATTGGTTGCGATGAAATCGGTATGGACATACTTGCGGATGGCCGCGGCCAGGTCATGATAGCCCTTCGTGCGCGACTCGGATTCAGAGCAGGCGACCAGCGTCAAGCCGCTGACGAGAGGGAGCCGTCCTTCGACCAAACCATCCCCCGGCCGGCTGTCGTGCATGACAATGCTTGCATCCGGGAGCGAGCCTGGCAGCATCCAGTACCGGTCGAAGCGGCGGATGAGCATGACCGGCCTTTGCGCAACCATGATGTAGCGCACTTCCGGAACGGTCAGGCCACAGCGGCGGGCGAGTTCGAGCGTGCACATCTCCGCTCGGGCAACATCGAAAGCATCGCCTTTGGCGGGAAATTTTGCTAACCATAGGGCACCGTGCTCATCGCGCACCGACGCTTTCGGACGCGCACCGCCGGCAGACGGACCTGCTCCGAGAAATGGCTCCAAGTTCGCCGGCACGGGCATTCCGCTTTCCACGGCTTCAGCGGCCTGCAATACGTATTCGAGCGACTGCAGGTTGCTGGCTGAAGGCGAATCGGGGGTCTTGATATCCCCCCTGACATCCAGTGCGCCAACGCGGTCGCCTCCCGCGGCCAGCAAGTATTCTGCTTCTGGCAGGGAGTTGGCTGGGACCTTGCGACGAGCCTCGATAACCCGTCGGCCCCAGGCATCCGGCGCAGCATCTCGAATGCCGCCGAATTCGCCCAGTCCGTTCACCGGAAAAAGCGCCCGGCCTCTGATTGCCTCGCGGTCTGCCAAGCCCAAACTGACGGGTCTACTTCGATTGACTCGGCGCGCGCAAGATAACCCAAGCCGTAGGCAAAGCCGGAGGTGAGTTCTCGATTCTGCTGATTGGCGCCGACTGATTCTGTGAGCGTCAGAAGTCCCGCCGGGGAAAATCCGCGGGTAGGCAACCAAGCAAAAACAGCGAGCTTGGAGTTCTTGGTCGCCATCAGAAATCCAACTCGTCGAGCTCGGCCTTACTTAGCGGCCGCACGCGCTGGGTGAGTTCGCGCGCCCTGAGCGCTGCCAGCGACGGGTCGGATTCCTGCAGCAAGCTTAAGAGCGTGACGCCAGGGGCGATGGCCTCCAGGTAACGCAGAATTTGTGCTTGCGTACGGCTCAGGTCGCCTTTTTCGATCAGCGCGGCCGTCGAGCGCGCCAGTCCGGCGCGCGCCGCGGCGTCGGCTTGACGCAGACGTCGTGCTTTCCTCAGCCGAGCCAGCTTTTCGCCAAGCTCGCGCGCTTCCATCATTCTGGCGGGTGACAGCAGAGGGGTTTCGTCGCGCTTCATGTCCGTAATCGCATCCACAACACGGCTTATGTCCGTGATTACAGACAATACAGCATCGACGGAGGCCTGGTCAAGTCCGTAATGACGGACATTAAGCCGATAACGTCTATGATTGCGGACGTGCTGTCGCACGGTCCGTCCCTTCTTCGAGGCCGAGCCAGAAGTTGCAATGTGCGTCAATGAGGAGCTTTGGTTGCAAGCGCGTTACGGCAAGTGGGCAATGGCGACGGCGTTGCCGCGCAATCAAGTCATCAATAAATCTAAAGAATAACCCCCGCCAGCCGTTAAGCAGAAGCGGCGGATGCAAGCGAAAACCGAGGGCTCGCCCGCCGCTCGCGATTTTGCGTTAGTCACTCTAAGGAGACCAATTAATGAAGAAGCTTTTCCGGGCGCTGTTAATTTCCGCCGGCGTGGCGTTGGTTGCCACGGGTTGCGCATCGGGACCGCAGTACAAGGATGTCGCGTCCGCCATCCCGACGCTTGCCGCGGATCACGGCCGCATTTATTTCTTCCGCTCGGACAGCTTTGGCGGAGCGACGGTTCAGCCGGAGATCAAGCTCAACGATAAGGTCGTAGGCCGTTCGGTTCCGGGCGGATTCTTCTTTGTCGATGAAGAGCCGGGCGAATATACGGCCTCGACTACGACCGAAGTGAAGCGCGAGGTCAAGTTCGCGCTGCATGCTGGGGATACGAAATACGTGCGGACGTCCGTGAGCATGGGGCTGCTGGTCGGTCACGTCACGCCGACGCTCGATGACTCCGAAACGGCGCAGCAGGAAATCGAGACGTTGAAATACACGGGCACGCCGATCAGCACGGCGGCGAAGTAACCCGAAGTAAGCAAGACTGTGGCGGTGAGCGTTCGATGACCCTCGCTCACCGCCAAATCACCGGGCGTCACCACCCGGCTCACGATCCTAACGCTTAGCTCTTCGGCGCTACGTCGAAATCGAAGTACTTCTTCTCGATCTTCTTGTAGGTGCCGTCCTTCATGATGCCGTCGATCGCCTTGTCGACGTCCGCCTTCAGGTCGGTATCTTCCTTACGCAAGCCCATTGCCGCCGCGCCGCTCGGGATCGAGTCGCCCACTTGCTGGAATTGCGCGCCGCGCGGTTGCTTCAAGAAGCCCAGGTCGGCTTGCACCTTGTCTTGCAATGCCGCGTCGAGGCGGCCCGAGATCAAGTCTTGATAAACCTGGTCTTGGTTTTGATAGGGGACGACCTTCACACCCTTCGCTTCCCAGTTTTGCTTGGCGTAGGTTTCTTGAATCGTGCCTTGCTCGACGCCAACCGACTTACCCTTCAGCGAATCGGCAGACGGCAGCAGTCCCGAGCCCTTCTTCGCGACGAGCGCTGTCGGCGTATCGAACAGCGGCTTGGAGAAGGCGATCTGCTTTTCGCGCTCGGCGGTGATCGTCATCGACGACAGCACGCCGTCGAACTTCTTGGCCTTCAAACCCGGGATCATGCCGTCGAAGTCGTTTTCAACCCAAACGCACTTCGCATGCAGGCGCTTGCAGATTTCATTGCCGAGGTCGATGTCGAAGCCGACGAGCTTGCCGTCCGAGGCTTTCGATTCGAAGGGGGCGTAGCTCGCGTCGACACCGATACGAATTTGCTTCCAGTCTTTCGCTTGCGCCACACCGGCCGTTGCGGCAAGCGTGGCGATGGTCACGGCGGCTAACAATTTTTTCACGTTGACTCCTCGAGTGGTTCGATCCACCCCGATGCGGCAACTGTCGCATCGAGGCGCCGTTCTGCGCATCGCAGGCGGCCGGTGGTTATCCCAGGCTGCCGGAGGCCGGCAGCGCGGCGCACAGCATACCGCGCCAAAATAACGGCGCTGCTAGTAAAACACCGGATGGCGAGCCAATGCAACATCTCGAAAACCGCGCGGCACCGCATTGAGTCGTATACGCGACATTGCGTCGCCGGCGCGGAACGGTTAATCGAAGATCACTCGAACGTTGGTTTTGTGGCGTATTTCGAAGTAAATCAACGTGTTAAATCGCGATCGAACTCAAATGCCCATGCACAAATACTTGACGACGACGTATTCGTCGATGCCGTAGTGCGATCCCTCTCGTCCGAGCCCCGACTGCTTCACGCCGCCGAACGGTGCGACTTCGTTCGAGATGATGCCTGTATTGATGCCGACCATGCCGTATTCGAGCGCTTCCGCCACGCGCCATACGCGGCCGATGTCGCGGCTGTAGAAGTAGGCCGCCAAGCCGAATTCGGTGTCGTTGGCCAAGCGCACCACTTCGTCGTCGCTCGTGAACTTAAAGAGCGGGGCGACCGGGCCGAACGTCTCTTCCTTCGCGATCTTCATTTCCGACGTAACGCCGGTCAGAACGGTCGGTTCGAAGAAGTTATGGCCGAGCGCGTGCCGCTTACCGCCGATGGCGACGCGCGCACCCTTCGAGAGGGCATCGGCGATATGCGTTTCGACTTTCAGCAGCGCGGCCTCGTTGATGAGCGGCCCTTGCGTGACGCCGGGCTCGGTGCCGCGGCCGACCTTCAGTTGCTGCTCGACCGCCGCTTGCAGCTTGGCGGCGAACGCATCGTAGACCTTTTCGTGCACGTAGAAGCGGTTCGCGCAGACGCAGGTCTGACCGCTATTTCGGTACTTCGAGGCGATCGCCCCCGCGACGGCCGCGTCGAGGTCGGCATCGTCGAACACGATGAAGGGGGCATTGCCGCCGAGTTCGAGCGAAAGCTTTTTGACGGTCGGCGCGCATTGCGACATCAACAGCCGGCCGACACCCGTCGAACCCGTAAACGAGAGTTTGCGGACGAGGGCGTTGCTCGTCATTTCGGCGCCGATCGCTTTCGGATCGCCCGTGACGACGCTCAGCACGCCAGCCGGCACGCCGGCACGCTCGGCCAGCACCGCCAGCGCCAGCGCCGAGAGCGGGGTGGCCTCGGCTGGCTTGACGACGATCGGGCAGCCCGCCGCGAGCGCCGGCCCGACCTTGCGCGTGATCATCGCGGCGGGGAAATTCCACGGCGTGATGGCGGCGCACACGCCGATGGGTTCCTTGACGACGACGAGCCGCTTATCCGCCGTCGGGCTCGGAATCGTGTCGCCGTACACGCGCTTCGCTTCCTCGCCGAACCACTCGAGGAACGAGGCCGCATACTGAATCTCGCCTTTGGCCTCGGCAAGCGGCTTGCCTTGCTCGGCCGTCATGATCGCGGCGAGATCGTCGGCGTTGGCGATCATCAGGTCGAACCATTTGCGCAGCACGGCCGCGCGCGTTTTCGCCGGCTGCGCGCGCCATGCGCCCCAAGCGGCGTTGGCCGCTTCGATGGCGCCGCGCGTCTCCGCGGCGCCCATGAGGGGCACTTGCGCGAGCACGCGGCCCGTGGCCGGATTGCGTACTTCGAACGTCGCGCCGTTTCCGGCGTCTGCCCATTTGCCGGCGATGAATGCCTTCGTCGCGAGCAGCGAGGGGTCCTTCAGATCGATCGTTTCGATGTCCTGCATATCAACTCCAACGGCGTGAATCGAGTGTGCAAAAAAACGAGCTTACGCCATCGCGCCCACGCTTTCTTTCATCGCCTGTTCGAGCAGACCGAGCGCCTCGTCGAACACGGCCGTCTCGATGGTGAGAGGAAACAGGAAGCGAATGACGTTGCCGTAGGTACCGCACGCGAGCAACAGGAGGCCCAGTTCGAGCGCGCGTGCTTGCACGCGCTTGACGAACGCAGGGTCGGGCTTGCCTGTGCCGGGCTCGAGGAACTCGGCCGCAACCATCGCGCCCGGCCCGCGGACGTCGGCCAGTTGCGGAACGTCGGCGCGCAGCGCCTCCAGGCGGGCCTTGAGCTTATCGCCCAACTGCGTGCCGCGCTCGCACAGACCTTCCTCGTCGATCACGTCCAGCACCGCGTGTGCCGACGCCAGCGCCAGCGGATTGCCTGCATAGGTGCCGCCGAGCCCGCCCGGCGCCGCCGCATCCATCAAATCGGCCCGGCCGACGACGCCCGACAGCGGCATACCGCCCGCCAAGCTCTTGGCCATCGTGATCAGATCGGGGGCGACGTCGTAATGCTCCATCGCAAACAACTTGCCGGTGCGGGCGAAGCCGGTCTGCACTTCGTCGGCGATGAGGACGATGCCGTGCTCGTCGCAGATGCGGCGCAGACCGCGCACGAATTCAGGCGGCGCGACGTTAAAGCCGCCTTCGCCTTGCACGGGCTCGAAAATGATCGCGGCGACGCGGGCCGGTTCGATATCGGCTTTCAGCAACGTTTCGACGGCGGCAAGCGCGTCGGCGGTGGAGATGCCGTGCACGCGGTTCGGAAACGGGGCGTGATAAACGTCGGAGGGAAAGGGCCCGAAGCCGATCTTGTACGGCGCAACCTTGCCCGTGAGGGCCATGCCCATCAACGTGCGGCCGTGGAAGCCGCCCGCGAAGGCGATGACGCCCGGACGGCCCGTCGCGGCCCGCGCAATCTTCACGGCGTTTTCGACCGCCTCGGCTCCGGTCGTGAAAAAGGCCGTTTTCTTCGGATGAGCGATCGGCGCGCGGGCGTTGATCTTCTCGGCAAGCTCGACGTACGATGCGTACGGCACGATTTGATAGGCGGTGTGCGTGAAGCGCTCCAACTGCGCCTGAATGGCGGCCACGACGCGCGGATGCCGGTGCCCCGTGTTGACGACGGCGATGCCGGCGGCGAAATCGATGAAGCGGCGGCCCTCGATGTCCCACAACTCGGCGTTCTGGGCGCGCGCCGCGTAAAAATCGCACATGACGCCGACGCCGCGCGGGGTAGCGGCGTTTTTACGGGCCTGCAAATCGGAATTCTTCACGCTGTTCTCCTAGTCTCGCCGGATCGATGGGGCTTCGTCGGCGCTCGGTTCGGCCGACACGGTACGGCGACTATAGCCAGCTTTGGCTCTTAGCCTCAGAGCCATTTCTGCGAAGACGATGGAACCGCTTTGGGTCGCGGAACTCCTAGGCGCGGATCGTCTGAAAACGGCCTATATTGAGGAACACGTCCGCTTTGGCGGTACGACTTCTTCGATCGACGCTCGGGTTGCACGCGATGACCGCCTCTCTTCCCTCGTTGCCCGAGACCACGTTCCCCGAATACGAAGAGTTCAAGGCGATTCTCGACGCGGGCGGCCGGCGCCTCGCGGTGCGCATGGTTTCCCGCGTGAGCACGCGCGCGGGTGAGTTCCCCATCTACGTCGCCACGCTGGGCTCGCCCGATCCACAGGCGCCCGCGATCGGCTTTTTCGCGGGCATCCACGGCTTGGAGCGGATCGGCACCCAATTGCTGCTCGACTACATGCGGTGCCTCGTGGCGCGGCTCGAATGGGATGAACTCTTGCAAGACGAACTGCGCACGGTCCGGCTCGTATTCATGCCGATCGTCAATCCGGGCGGGATGTGGGCGATGACGCGCTCCAATCCGAACGGCGTCGATCTGATGCGTAATGCGCCGCAAAACGCGGAAGGCCGCGTGCCGTTTTTGGCGGGCGGCCAGCGCATCGGCGCTTGGCTGCCTTGGTACCGCGGCGCCAGCGGCGCGCCGATGGAGCTCGAAGCCGCGACGATGCTGCGCGTGGTCGAGGAAGAGTTGTTGTCGCGGCCGCTCAGTTTCGCGCTCGATTGCCATTCGGGCTACGGCTTTCGCGACAGCATCTGGTTCCCCTACGCGAAATCGACACGGCATATCGTGCATTTGCCGGAAATGTACGTGCTCAAGGCGATGTTCGAGCAAGCGCACCCGCACCACGGGTATCAGTTCGAGCCGCAAAGCATGCAATATCTCGCGCACGGCGACCTGTGGGACTACGCGTACGACAGACGGCGCGCGCCGTCGATCTTTCTGCCGTTGACGCTCGAACTCGGCTCCTGGTTGTGGGTCAAGAAGAATCCGTTGCAGATTTTGCGGCGCGAGGGGATGTTTCATCCGATCAAAGCCCACCGCACGGAACGTGTGCTGCGCCGTCATACGAACTTGCTCGACTTTCTCGCGCGCGCCGCCTACGCGTCGCAGCGGTGGCTTCCGTGCGGCGCGAGCCGCGACGTATTGATGACGCGCGCCGTAGAGCACTGGTACCGGAGGCCGCGGGCATGAGCGCCTGGATCTTGCTGCGGGGCCTCGCGCGCGAAGCGAGACATTGGGCACAACTGCCCGAGCGGCTGCGCTCGCGCGGTCTGAGCGGTGAGATCGTTTGCGCGGACTTGCCAGGCTGCGGCGAGTATGCGGATGAGCATGCCCCGGTCAGCCTCGCCGCGACCACGGATTTCGTGCGCGCACGGCTCGCCGCACGCGGGTATGCGCCGCCGTATCGCGTCATTGCTCTGTCGCTCGGGGCGATGGTGGCGGTCGATTGGGCGCAGCGTTTTCCGTTGGAGGTCGAGCGGCTCGTGCTCATCAATACGAGTTTGCGCCGCTACAACGACCCGTTTCAGCGGCTGCGCCCCAGCGCATGGCCGTTGCTTGCGCGCGCCGCCTTGTGCTGGCACGCACGCACGAGACGGCGTGCCGAATCGGCAATTCATACCCTGACGTGCCGGCGCGTGGACTCGCGCGAGGCCGACCTCGCCGCATGGAGCGCGATCTACGAAAGCGCGCCGCCGACCCGGCGCAATGCCTTTAGGCAAGTCGCGGCGGCGGCCCGTTTTCGCGGCGCCGCATCGGCCCCTTGCTGCCCGACGCTCGTGCTCGCCTCGCGCAACGACGCGCTCGTGCATCCCGCTTGCTCAGCGAAGTTGGCGGCGATATGGGGCGCGACGCTGATCGAGCATCCGTGGGCAGGGCACGATTTACCCCACGACGACTGCGCTTGGCTAGCGGACACCATCGCCGCATGGGCGGGGAATGCTTTGACTGTGGCGTTCCCCTCGCCGGCGCATCATCGCCCTCAAACGGCCGGGCCCATCCTAAACGCCGAGCATCGTCACCCGGAGGCAGCATGCCGTCGAAAAACGAAGAAGCCGTTGCTCATTTGCTCACGGACGTTGTCGAATATGCGCGCGGACGATGGTCCGAGCCCGCTTTTGGTCCAATCGAATCGTTTCTGACGTTTTACTACGAGCTCGTCGATGCGCAAGACCTGAAAAGCCGCGCGATTGCCGATCTCTACGGCGCCGCGATGGCGCATTGGCAAACGGCGCAGCGATTCGCGCCCGGCACGGCCGTGCTGCGCGTCTATAACCCCGTGCTCGACGAGCATGGCTGGCATTCCGATCACACCGTCATCGAAATCGTCAACGACGATATGCCGTTTCTCGTCGATTCGGTGACGATGGAGGTCAACCGCTGCGGCTTGACGCTGCATTCGGCCATCCATCCGGTCTACCGGGTGTGGCGCGACGCGCAAGGAGCGATTGCGCGGATCGAGCCGGGCGGGGCGCAAGATACGGAAGAAAGCGCGCCGAATCGGTCGCGGCTCGAATCGTTCATTCACTTCGAGATCGACCGTTGCAGCGAGGCGTCGAAACTGGCCGAGTTGCGCGCGAACATCGCGCGCGTGCTGGGCGACGTGCGCGCCGCCGTCGAGGATTGGCCGAAGATGCAGGCGGTGGCCAAGGAAACGATCAAGGGCCTGGCGGTGGGCAAAGGAGCCGAAGGGGGCGACGATGCCGCCGAAGCGCGCGCGTTCCTCGAATGGATGGTGGCCGACCATTTCACGTTTTTGGGCCTGCGCGATTATGCGCTGGTGCCGCACGAGGGGGGCTTCGCGCTGCGCGGCGTGGAGGGAACCGGTACGGGCATCTTGCGCGAAAGCCTGCGGCGCGCCGATGCGCCCGATCTCACGCCGTTGCCGCATGCGGCGGCGGCCATCATGGAGGAGGCTTCGCCAATCTTTTTGACGAAGGCCAACTCGCGCTCGACCGTGCACCGGCCGGGCTATCTCGACTACGTGGGCGTGAAGCTCTTTGGTCCCGATGGAAAATTGAGCGGCGAGCGCCGCATTCTGGGGTTGTACACGTCCACGGCTTATACGGGTTCGATCAACGATATTCCGATCGTGCGGCGTAAATGCGAAAACGTCATGCGGCGCGCGGGTTTCCTCGCGAAAGGCCATTTGCATAAATCGCTGGTGACGGTGCTCGAGCAATATCCGCGCGACGAGCTGTTTCAAGCGAACGAGGACGAACTGTACGACATCGGTCTCGGCATCTTGCGTCTGCAAGAGCATCAGCGTACGCGAATGTTCGTGCGGCGCGACCGCTTCGAGCGCTTCGTCTCGTGTCTGATCTTCGTCGCGCGCGAGAAATACAACACCGATCTGCGGCAACGAATCGCCAAACTCCTGGCCGATGCGTTCAACGGCACGAGCGTGGAGTTCACGCCGTTGCTCTCGGAGTCGCCGCTCGCTCGCATCCATATCGTCGTGCGGACGAATACGGGCGTGTTGCCCGATGTCGATACGCAAGAACTCGAAGCGCGGCTCGTACAAGCGACGCGCCGTTGGCAGGACGATCTCGCCGACGCGCTGCTCGAGCGCTTCGGCGAGGAGCAGGGCAATCGTCTGCTGCAGCGCTACGGCGATTCGTTTCCGGCCGGTTATCGCGAAGATTACGCGGCGCGCACGGCGGTGCGCGATATCGAGCTAATCGAAGCCGCGCATCGGAACGAGACGCTCTCGATGAACTTGTATCGGCCGATCGAGGCGGCTTCCCGGGCGTTTCGATTCAAGGTCTATCGCGCCGGGCAATCGATCGCGCTCTCGCGCAGCTTGCCGATGCTGGAACATTTGGGCGTACGCGTGGATGAGGAGCGGCCGTACCTTATCGAGCCCGCGGGTTCGATGCCGGCATGGGTGCACGACTTCGGCTTGGAACTGACCGACGATGTGGAATTCGACATCGAGCGCGTCAAGGCGCTGTTCGAACAGGCGTTCGCGCGCGTTTGGGGCGGCGAGGTCGAGAACGACGATTTCAATCGCCTCGTGTTGCGCGCTCAACTCGGCGCCCGCGAAGTGTCGATTGTGCGCGCCTATGCGAAGTACCTGCGCCAGGTGGGCTCGACCTTCAGCGACGCCTATATCGAACGCGCGGTGACAGGCAATCCGGCCCTCGCGAGAGGGCTCGTCGATTTGTTTCTCACGCGCTTCGATCCGGCGCTCGGACCCGAGCGCGCGGCGCGGACCGAAGCGTTGCTCAAGGGGATCGAGACGGCGCTCGATCAAGTGCCGAATCTCGACGAAGACCGCATCCTGCGGCAATTCCTCGGCGTCATCAACGCAACTATCCGCACCAACTATTTCCGTCGCGATCCGAACGGCGAGCCGCTGCCTTACCTTTCGTTCAAGCTCGACCCCTCGCGCGTGCCCGGCCTGCCGGAGCCGAAGCCGATGTTCGAGATCTGGGTCTATTCGCCGCGCGTCGAAGGCGTGCATTTGCGCGGCGGACGCGTCGCGCGCGGCGGTTTGCGCTGGTCCGACCGGCGTGAGGATTTCCGCACGGAAGTGCTGGGGCTGATGAAAGCCCAGATGGTCAAGAACACGGTCATCGTACCGGTGGGCTCGAAAGGCGGCTTCGTCGTCAAGAACCCGCCTGTTGGCGGCGATCGCGAAGCGCTCATGCGCGAGGGCATCGCCTGCTATCAGACGTTCTTGCGCGGCTTGCTCGACGTGACCGACAACCGCCAGGCCGGTGCGATCGTCGGACCGCCCGACGTCGTGCGTCACGATAGCGACGATCCCTATCTCGTCGTCGCGGCCGACAAGGGGACGGCAACGTTCTCCGATTACGCGAATGCGATCGCGCGCGAGTACGGTTTTTGGCTCGACGATGCATTCGCCTCGGGCGGCTCGGTCGGATACGACCACAAAAAGATGGGTATCACCGCACGTGGCGCATGGGAGTCCGTCAAACGCCACTTCCGGCAGATGGGCATCGATACGCAGACGACCGATTTCACCGTGGTCGGCATCGGCGATATGTCGGGCGACGTGTTCGGCAACGGGATGTTGCTGTCGCGCCATATCCGCCTCGTCGCCGCGTTCGATCATCGACATATCTTCCTCGACCCCGATCCGAATCCCGAAACGAGCTTTCTCGAGCGCGAGCGCCTGTTCGCACTTGAGCGTTCGAGCTGGGCCGACTATGATCCGGCGAAGATATCGCCGGGCGGCGGGGTCTACCCGCGCACGGCCAAGTCGATACCGGTCTCGCCAAGTATGCAGGCGGTGCTCGGCATCACTGCCGCTTCGCTGGCCCCGAGCGAACTCATTCGCGCGATCCTGCTCGCACCGGTGGACCTGCTCTACAACGGCGGCATCGGCACCTATGTCAAGGCGACGCGAGAAACGCACGCGCAGGCCGGCGATCGAACCAACGATGCCGTGCGTGTGAACGGCGCGCAACTGCGCGCGAAGGTCGTCGCCGAGGGCGGCAATTTGGGCCTGACTCAACTAGGCCGCATCGAATACGCACAGCAGGGCGGCCGAATCAACACCGACGCGATCGATAATTCCGCGGGCGTCGATTGCTCCGACCACGAAGTCAACATCAAAATCTTGCTCGGACTTGTCGTGGCCGATGGCGAAATGACGGAGAAGCAGCGCAACGCGTTGCTCGCGGAAATGACCGACGAGGTCGGATCGCTCGTGTTGCGCGACAACTATCAGCAGACGCAGGCGCTCGCGATAGGCGGCCGGTATGCCGCCGAGTCGTTCGAATCGGAGGTGCGGCTCATGCGCACGCTGGAGCGCGCCGGCCGCTTGAACCGCGCGATCGAGTTCCTGCCGAACGACGAGGATGTCGCCGAACGGCAAGCGGCCAAAGCCGGATTGACCTCGCCGGAGCGCGCGGTGCTGCTCGCTTACAGCAAGATGTGGCTCTACGACGCGCTGCTCGAATCCGATCTCCCCGAGGACCCGCTCGTCGCCGACATGTTGCGCGACTATTTCCCGAAACCGTTGCAGACGCGATTTGCCGATGCCGCGGCGCGCCACCCTCTGAAGCGTGAAATTCTGGCGACGCACGTGGCCAACGCGCTCGTCAACCGGGTCGGCTGCGCGTTCGTGCACCGGCTGCAAGAGGAGACCGACGCCGAGCCCGGCGATATCGTGCGAGCTTGCATGATGGCGCGGGACGTATTCGATATCGACGACATTTGGTGCAATATCGATGCCCTCGACAATCACGTGGCCGACGACGTCCAAGCCCGGATGTTCGTCGACGTGGCGCGGTTGATGGAGCGCGCGGCGCTTTGGTTCTTGCGGCAATTGCAAACCGAGCAGCGCGCTCGGGAAAGCGAGAACGTGCGCGCATTGATCGAGCGTTGCCGGGAGGCCGCGGCAAGGCTCGCGCCGCGTATGCCGTCGCTGTTGCCGAGCGTGGAGTTGCAGGCGCTCGACGAACGTCGTCAAGCGCTCGAACTGGCGGGCGTCGATTCGGAACTGGCCCGGCGTGTGGCCGGCGGCGAGATCTCGGTGGCCGTGCTCGACGTGGCGGAAGTGGCGTCGAACGTCGCCAAGCCGCTCGAACTCGTCGCGGGCGTGTACTTCGCGCTTGGCACGATGCTCGATTACGGGTTCATCGGCGAGCGCGCCAGTGCGCTGCCTACGCATACGCATTGGGACATGCTCGCCCGCGCGGCCGCGCTCGCCGAGTTGGCAAGGCTCAAGCGCGCACTGACAGTGAGTGCGCTGGCCCACGCACCCGAGCGGGCCGGCGCCGAGGCGATCGCCGCCGCGTGGCGCGATGAGCGCGCGCCGCAACTCGCGCGCTTTGCGCAGTTGATCGCCGAGCAGCGCGCATCGGGCGGGGCGAGCTTGTCGATGCTGCTCGTGCTGGTGCGTGAAATGACCGTACTGGAACGCGGATGAACATATCGACGAACGACCCGATGAACGGCCTATCCGAGGCCGCGAGCCAAGTGCCGCGCCTGACGAGCCTCTCCCACGGCGGCGGTTGCGGCTGCAAGATCGCCCCCGGCGTCTTGGCGCAATTGCTCGCGACGCAAGCGTTGCCGTCGCCAGCCGCCATGTTCCCCGATTTGCTCGTCGGCCGCGAAACGGCCGACGATGCGGCCGTCTACCGCCTCAATGACGAACAGGCGATCGTCGCGACGACGGATTTCTTCATGCCGATCGTCGACGATCCCTACGACTTCGGCCGGATTGCCGCGGCGAACGCACTCTCGGATTTGTATGCGATGGGTGCGCGGCCTCTGCTCGCGCTCGCGCTGGTCGGCATGCCGATCAACGTGTTGCCGCGCGAGACGATCGCCGCGATTTTGCGCGGCGGCGAAAGCGTCTGCGCGCAAGCGGGTATCCCGGTGGCGGGCGGTCATTCGATCGATTCGGTCGAGCCGATCTACGGACTCGCCGCGCTCGGCGTCGTGCATCCGGCGAACGTCAAGCGCAATAGCACGGCGCGCGTGGGCGATCGGCTCGTGCTCGGCAAGCCGCTCGGCGTCGGGGTTTTGTCGGCCGCGCTCAAGAAGGAGGTATTGGATCGCGCGGGCTACGCGGAGATGATCGACTCCACGACTCGCTTGAACCGCCCCGGTATCGCGCTATCCGGCATGCCGCAGGTCCACGCGCTGACCGATGTCACGGGCTTCGGACTGCTCGGTCACGCGTTGGAGCTTGCGCGCGGGGCGGGCGTCGGTATCCGTTTGCATTATCGCGACTTGCCCTGGCTCGCGGGCGTGCAGGCATTGGCTGCGCGCGGCATCGTCACCGGTGCCTCCGCTCGCAACTGGGCCTCGTACGCGGAGGAGATCGAGCTCGATCGCGATTTACCCGAAGTGGCACGCGCTTTGCTCACCGATCCCCAGACCTCGGGCGGCTTGCTCGCGGCGTGCGCGCCGGATGCGGTGGGTGACGTGCTCGCGTGTTTTCGCGCCGAGGGTTTTTCACGTGCCGCGGTGATCGGAGAGGTGATCGCAGGCGAGCCGCGCATCGTCGTGGCTTGACCCGCGGCGATCGGCGAGGGCACGCTGTCGGAATCGTTCGGTGAGAACGGAGTCAGATAAGGACGGCGCGCGCGGTGGCCGGTTGGCTGCATGCGCATCCTGTCATTGGCATTTCTTCCTCACGGCCCTATGCGTACATTGATCCTCGTCGTTCTTGCCTTTGTCTATTTGTGCGTTTCACCGGCTTATGCGGCTTCCGCGTCGGCTCCCGCCGCGGCGCAGCCCGTCTCCAATCCTTCCACGGTCGTCCTGACGCCGGATCAGGCCAAACATGCGCTGCAAGTGCTGGGCGACCCGAAGTCGCGCGCGCAAATGGAAGATACGCTGCGGGCCATCGCCGCCGCGGGCGCGCTTTCGATGCCGGCTGCCAGTACACCCGCTGCCGGTACGCCGGCCGCCGCATCGGGCGCCTCGGGCGTGTTGTCGGCGATCGCATCGAACGGGCTCGTGTCGCAGCTTTCGCATCAGGCAGTGCGCGCTATCCGTTCTACCGCGGTTTCGCTGCGTCATTCGGCTGGCGCGTTGCTCGACGTCCGTTCGGTGCGCGCCTGGTGGGGCTACGAGATCACGAGCACCCAGGGGCGCACGCAGTTGGAGCAACTGGCTTGGACGCTCGTGGCGACGTTCGTTCCGGCCTGGCTGGCCAGTTGGTTCTTCGCATGGGCGTTGCGCAAGCGTGTGACCGTCTTGGCGCTCGGTAAAGCCGAGGCCGAAGCAAGCGCGGACGCTCGAGGCGAGAGCGCGAATGCCCAGGCGGACGAGGAGGTGCGCACGCTGAACGCGAACGTGCCCGCGGCGAGCATCGACGAGCACGCCGTACGCGCGGCGCGCAATCAGCGCAACGCCGTGCACGCCGGCAAGCATTGGTCGCTCTTGCAACGTCTGCCCTATGCGTTGTTGCATACACTGTTGCAAGCCATTCCGCTCGCCGCGTTCGTCGGCGTGGCGATCGTCGCCATGTCGCTGCTGACCGACGACGGCACCCCCGAGGCGGATGTCGTCGAGACGCTCATCGAAATCTACGCGATCGCGCGCGCCGTGGTGCTGGCGAGCGGCTTTTTGTTCGCCGCCGATGCGCCGAGGCTGCGGATGTTGCCGCTCGGCGATAGCTGGGCCGCGTTCAGCGAAGGCTGGGTGTTGCGGCTCGTTATTGTGCTAGGCGTGGGCGTCGCTTTAGCCGAAACACCGGTCTCGCTCGGGCTCACGGCCGAGGCGCACCTCGGCATCGCCAAAGCCGTCGCACTCGTCGGGCACGTGATGATCGCGGTGTTGATCCTGCAGATCCGGCGCCCCGTCGCCGGTTGGATTCGATCGAAGTGCGCCACGTCCGGGCTCTTGCGCTTCTTTGCGAATTGGCTGGCCGATATCTGGGCGGCCGTGGCCGTTTTCATCGTTATGGCGCTATGGTTCATCTGGGCGCTCGACGTGCGCAACGGCTACCAAGCTCTGCTCGAGCACGGTGGGTTCTCGCTGTTGATTTTGGTCGGCGCGCGCGTTGTCGTGATCGTCACTTTCGGCGTATTGGGGCGTATCTTCAAGCCGCGCGACGGCGAGTCGCCGTCGATCGCGTTGCAGCGCGCTCAGCGCTACTATCCGTGGCTTCGGCGTTTCATCGGTCTCGTCATCGTGGCGGTGGCGGCCTCGCTTGTCTTGTGGGTATGGGACGTCCACGTATGGCGCATGTTTACGGGGAACTTCGTCGGCCGACGGTTGCTCTCGGCTGCCGTGACGATCGCCGTCGCGGGTTTTATCGCACTACTGGTTTGGGAATCCATCAACGTATCGATCGAGCGCCGGCTCCACCGTTGGACCGACGCCGGCGATCTCATGCGCGCCGCGCGCCTGCGCACGTTGCTGCCGATGTTGCGGACCGCGCTGTTCGTGGGTATCGCGCTCGTCGTCGGGCTGACGGGCTTGAGCGAGATCGGCGTCAATATCGGCCCGCTGCTCGCGGGCGCGAGTATTTTCGGCGTGGCGCTCGGCTTCGGTTCGCAAAAGCTCGTGCAGGATTTCATCACCGGCATGTTCTTGCTGATGGAAAACGCGATGCAGGTGGGCGATTGGGTGACGCTCGCGGGCGTATCGGGCACGGTCGAATATCTTTCCATCCGCACCGTGCGTTTGCGCGGGGGCGACGGCGCGCTCCATACCGTGCCGTTCAGTTCGGTCTCCACCGTGACGAACTCGAACCGGGGGCTCGGCAACGCGGCGGTCAAGGTCAGCATCGCCTACGGCGAGGACATCGAGCTGGCGAAGACGACGCTCGCCGAAATCGGCGCCGAGTTGCGCGCCGATCCGCAATTCAAGGACGGCATCGTCAGCGACTTCAGTTTCTGGGGCGTCGATCAGGTGGACGGCTCCATGATTACGCTCGTGGGCCAGCTTCAATGCCGCGACACGGCGCGGTGGCCGATTCAGCGGGAATTCAACCGGCGTATCGCCGAGCGCTTCCGCGAGCGCGGCATCGTGATCGCCAATCCGCTGCGCAATGTCCTCGTGCCGCCGCGAGAGGGGACTACGAAAGTGCATGACGTAGATCGCGCGCAAGCCGGGGAAAGCGAAAAGGCGCACGGCGATCCATCCGCCCCGAATGAGTGACGGCACGCCGGGCGTGCCTCTATACTGACGCGCGCGGTGCTCCCCGCACCTGCGTCAGCGAGCGGTTCTGTTAAACAAATCACGAAATCAAAGGAACGCCCATGCTTACTCGTACCATCCTCTCGATCGGCGCCATCGCGCTGACGGCTTGCGCGGCCACGGCCTCGAGCGCGCAAGACAACGATTCGGCTTTTGGCGCCGGCTACGGCTCGCATGGCCGGCACGTCAAGGTGATGATCATCTCGATGTTCGCGCCCGAAGGGCAGGTTTGGCTCGATCACCTTGGCCCGTGGGAGTCGATTCCCGTTGCCGGTCTGTCGCCCGACTATCCCGACGTTCACTGCAACAAGCAGGACGTTTGCGTGATGACGACGGGCATGGGTCATGCCAACGCCGCGGCGTCCACGATGGCATTGACGTTTTCTCCGCGCTTCGACCTGCGCCATACGTACTTTTTGATCGCCGGGATCGCAGGCATCGATCCGGCGCAAGGCACGATCGGCTCGGCAGCCTGGTCGAAATACCTCGTCGATTTCGGCATTCAGTGGGAACTCGATGGGCGCGAAATTCCCCCGGGCTGGAATACGGGCTACCTTGGGATCAATACGACGAACCCCAATCAAAAGCCGCCGCTCGACTACAAGACCGAGGTGTTTCAACTCAATGCGAAGCTGACCGATGCGGCTTACGCGCTATCGCGCAACGCCGTGCTGAGCGATAGCGCCCAAGCGCAAGCGGCGCGCGCGAAGTTCGGCTATGCGCCCGCGAATCAGCCGCCGGCCGTGATTCAGTGCGACACGTTGGCGGGCGATACCTGGTTCTCGGGCACGGACCTCGGCCAACGCGCGCGCGACTGGGTGAAAATCCTGACCGACGGCAAAGGCACCTACTGCACCACGCAGCAGGAAGATAACGCGACCTTCGAGGCTTTGACGCGCGCTGCCAATGCGCATCGCGTCGATCTGTCGCGCGTGGCCGACCTGCGTACCGGGTCCGACTTCGACCGTCCCTATGCGGGGCAGACGAGCGCCGACAACCTCTTGAACTACGCGGCGCAGGGCGGCTTCACGCCCGCGGTTCAGAACCTGTTCGCGGCCGGCAATCCGCTCGTGCAAGAGATTGCGACGCATTGGGGTGAGTGGCGAGACGGTGTGCCGCAACGCTAAGCGTGTCGTACGCGGCGGCGTATTGCCGCCGCGGTTCCAGTCGGTTTGTCCGGCAGCAGGTATCCCGTGTAGGAAAGGATCGCGCCGGTGTTGCCACTCTTGCGGAACGATTTCGCCCGACTGTTGCTGCTCCGTTCATGCGCCTCGTGACTGCGCTTCTCCCCGTGTTCGTCCTAGCGTTGGTCGCGGTTCTTAACGAGCGTCGAGCGGTCCCACATCGAACTACAAGAAAATCGCACTTATCTAGTGAGGAGATCAAGGTGGACAAGGGGAAATATGGCACCTTCTTCGCGAGTACTCTCGAGGAAGCAAAAATGCGCAACAATGGCGCGCTGATTTGGGGACCTTTCTTCGTGGATCAGGTTACGAAGGGTGGGCTGAGTAATGCAAACAATCTAAACTCGGAATACGGGGTGGTGGCGATCGTTAAATTCTGTGGTTTCATATTGGGTAACTTTCATAATGGATCCATGGTTGAGCGGCGCTATCTAATAGGAGAACAAGTAGTAACCGGAAATCACGCCGAGGACTGCTTCATGTCAGCTTGGGACGAGTTTGTCGAAACGAGGATTTACAAGGAAATAATAGCTCTCCAAAATAAAATGTCGATTGAAAGTGGTTGTGATCAGCCACCGTATATCACAATCAAGTTGTCCAGGTCGCCCTGCACGGAGTGCACGCAGAAGCTGATTAAATTCATAAAAAAGCAAGGGATTTCAATAAGATTGAAGATGCTGCAATTGTATTCGGGAGACGATGGCAAGCTCATCAATAGGTTGAATATTATCGGGTTGATGCGGCATGGCTATGCGGTGAAAGAATGGGCTGTTGCTAGCGAGAGAAAGGGGTACAGAGAGTTGACGAAGCGGAAACTCCCGCATGAAATGACTTATGCCACACTCATGTACGAGGCTGCGCGACTCGATAAAATTACCGATGAACTAGGGGCTGACGAGACGAGAGAGCCAACGCCGGATGAGGAATTGTTTCTGGAATTTCGTAGCTCTGTTCAGAATGCAAATTCTAATGTCTTAAAGGAAATTGAGGCTGCGTTGGAATTTTATTGTAACCCGCCATCAATAGCAAACATTCATAAGTCAAAGCGTAAAAAATATAAGGAGCTAATAAAGCACCTGGCGGTTCTTGAGCTTGATGATGACCTTGGCATTAAATCGCTATTAAGAGAAAAGCTTTTGATGCGCGACGAGCTTTACCTCATGGTAAAGACGAAGCCTTTCGATTTTTTACTTAAGCACGGCCCTCTTGGCGAGATTCCCATGGACGAGAAGCCCTAGCGAGTATCTATACTCGATAGGGCCGCGGGCGATGCAGATACAGCTATTCAACGGCTGGGGCGAAAGCAACTGCCGTTCAGGTCAAGGCGGCGTTGGCGCAGCGCTTACGGATTACCTACCCGCGTTACATAACCTGTTCTCGGCCGGCAATCCGCCCGTCCAGGAGATTGCGACGCATTGGGGAGAATGGCGAGACGGCGTGCCGCAGCGCTGAGCGTGTCGTACGCGGCGGCGGCATGTTGCCGCCGCGGTTCGAACGGCGTCCAGACGGGCGTGTCGCTATCCCAATGATCGAGCAAGGAAGGGGTTACGTCGAACATTTAGGACTCCTTATTGGAAGCGATGCGCGGTGACCGGTTTAGTTGCCGGCGCGAGCGAGTGCGACGCCCGTATTGCCTTGCTCGGTGAGCGCGACGCGAGCTGCTTGCGTTTCGCCGGCCAAGCTCAGATCGGGGTAGCTCTGCTTGTTCATCGAAGGCAGCGTGCCGTCGCGCCGGGCGGCGGCGACCTCGGCGCGCACTTCTTCACGCGTCTTGGTGCTCTTGCCGGCCCACGATTGATCTTGATACGAGCCGTTATGGCCGATACCGCCGTCGGCGAAGGCCGCGGTGCTGGCAAAAAGGGAAACGAAAAGGGCGGCTGCAAGGGTGCGCTTCATGATGTTGCTCCTGTTGTATCGAGTGCGTTGCCGGTGATCGGCGTCGCGGTAGGAGCAAATGTAGGCGCGTTCGATATCGGGATAAACCCGAGTTTTGCGAAATAATTTGTCGGGAAGGCGGAACAATCGATATTCGATGTTCCGCCGAGGACGTCAGACCACCCACTCCGTGAGGACCGGCGTATCGAGCGCCGGCGCGTTCTCGCGCTCTTCGGGCGTGCGCTTGCTGCAGACGGCGTCGAGGCTTTGACGGCCGCTCAGCAGCGGGCAGCGGTCGAATACTTCGGCCACCCAGTCCACGAACACGCGCACTTTCGGCGATAGGTGGCGGCTGTGCGGATACACCGTCGAAATCGGCATCGGCAACGGCTTCCACTCGGGCAGCACTTCCTTGAGCGCGCCCGAGCGCAGATGCGGCAACGCCATGTAGAGCGGTGCTTGAATGAGGCCGAAGCCCTCGATCGCGCACGTCAGATAGGCGTCGGCATCGTTCACGGACACGCACGCCGGCATTTTCACTTCGATTTCCTCGCCGTTCACGAGAAACGACCAATCGATGACGCGCCCCGTCCTACTCGAGAAGTAGTTGACGGCGTGATATTGGCTCAATTCTTCGAGCGTGCGCGGCTCTCCCGCGCGTGCGAGATATTCGGGGGACGCGCACGTGACGCACTCGAACAGGCCGATCCGCCGTGCGACGAGCGACGAATCTTGCAGCGCCCCCACGCGAATCACGCAATCGACCCCCTCTTGCAGCAGATCGACGGGCCGATCGGAGAAGCCCAGTTGCAGATCGATATCCGGGTAGCGCGTATGGAATTCGCACAACGATGGAATGACGATCGTGCGGCCGATGGAGCCCGGCATATCGACGCGCAGCTTCCCGCTCGGCTTTTTGCTGCCGTTTTGCAGGCTGCTTTCGGTTTCTTCGACGTCCGCTAGAATCCGCACGCAGCGCTCGTAATAAGCGGCGCCGTCGGGCGTGAGGCTCAAGCGGCGCGTCGTGCGGTGCATGAGGCGCACGCCGAGGTGCGACTCGAGGTTCTGAATGATCGTCGTGACGGACGCGCGCGGGAGATCGAGCGTTTCAGCAGCCTTCGTGAAACTGTTCGTGTCGACCACACGCGTGAATACCTGCATGGCCTGGAGGCGATCCATCTTCGTTCTCCAACTGAAGAATCAATGATTCACCGCTATTGTGCACTGACGCGCCATTCCGGACAGTCCCATCTAATGGGATCTATTGTTCGGGCGCGGTGAATTGTGTTGCCGGATTATAGGCATTTATCCGGAACTCTGCCGAACAGACAATTCGGGCATCGTGAAACTGTCGCGCCTTGCGCGTTTCGAACATGTCCACTACGCATTCCCGTGGTCTGACGGCCGGTTCGCCCTGGAGCGGGCAGCCGCTTCAGGTCGACGAAGCTCAGATCGCAGGCTATGAGAGCAATATTCAGGTACGGCTTTATCGCCGCGCCGGCGTAGGCTCATTGCCGGTCGTGCTTTATTTTCACGGCGGAGCTTTTGTCGGCGGATCGCTCGACGACGCCGAATTCGCCGCCCGGCATTTCGCGGAGCATTTACCTGTATTGGTCGTCTCGGTAGGCTATTCGCTCGCGCCCAAGCATCCGTTTCCCGCGGCGCTCGAAGACGCCTACCGCACCGCCCGCTGGGCCGCGGCGGCGGGCAAGTCGATCGGCGCGGACGGCAAGCGTTTGTTCGCCGCCGGCCATTGCGCGGGCGGCCATGTGGCCAACGGCCTCGCGTTCATGGCTCGCGACCGCGGCGACGTGCGCATCGGCGCGATCGCATTGTTTAGTCCCATGCTCGATCCGAGCATGACGTGCCTCGCGGACGAGCGCAAGGTCGAATCCGACATCTCGCCGCGGCAATGTTTGCTGAGCTACAAGGCGTATTTGCCGAAGGCGTCGCAGCGCATGCATCCGTACGCCGCGCCGCTCGAATCGGCGCGGCTCGCGGGATTGCCGCCCGCGTTTATCGCAACGGCGCGCAACGACGTTTTGCACGTCGAAGCCGAAACCTACGCCGCTCGCCTGATCGGCGCGGGCGTCCCGACGCAGGTCATGCGGTACCCGAATGCGACGCATGAACGAATCGCGTACGATCCGCAAGCTTTGCAAGATGCAGTCCGCTTTTTCGAGCGTCAGCTCCAGCCGCATGCTGTCACGGCCGGTTGATCTCGAACGTCATAGAACAAGTCATCACACCCCGGAGCCTCGACAATGACCAAGAAACCTTTTTCTCGTAATCGCATCGCCTACGCGGTCCTTGCCGTCGCAGCGGTTGCCGGTATCGGCGCCCTCAGCGCGATTCGCGTGAACGCGAGCGCGCCGGCGCAAGCGGCGCCGATGGAACCGGAAGTGGATGTCGCCACGGTGTTGAACCGTACCGTCACCGATTGGCAGACGTACTCGGGCCGGCTCGAGGCCGTCGATAGGGTGGACGTGCGTCCGCAAGTCTCCGGCACGATCGTGGCGGTCGAGTTCAAGGACGGTGCGCTCGTCAAGAAAGGGCAAACGCTGTTCGTGATCGATCCGCGTCCGTACGCGGCCGAAGTCGATCGCGCGAAGGCTCAGCTCGCTTCGGCCCAGGCGCACAACAGCTATGCGCAGACCGATTGGCAACGCGCGCAGCGCTTGATGGCCGACAACGCGATTGCCAAGCGCGACTACGACGAAAAGCAAAACACCGCGTTGCAGGCGGCCGCCGACGTGAAGGCGGCGCAGGCCGCGCTCGAAACGGCGCAGATCAACCTTGGCTACACGACGATCGTCGCGCCGGTCTCGGGACGCGTGTCGCGCGCCGAGATCACGGTGGGCAACGTCGTCTCGGCCGGTGCGAGCGCGGCGCCGTTGACCACGCTCGTGTCCGTCTCGCCGATCTACGCATCGTTCGACGTCGACGAACAGACCTACCTCAAGTACATCGGCCGCGTGCGTAACGGCGGCAATGTGCCGGTGGACCTCGGGCTCGCCGACGAAACCGGCTATTCGCGCAAGGGCGTCATCGCCTCCGTCGACAACCGGCTCGATACGTCGTCGGGCACGATCCGCGTACGCGGGCGCTTCGACAACGCCGACGGCACGCTCGTGCCGGGCTTGTACGCGCGCGTCAAGGTGGGCGGCGGCGAACCGCACCCGGCCCTGTTGATCGACGAAGCCGCGATCGGCACCGATCAGGACAAGAAGTATGTCCTCGTCGTCGATCCGAAGGGGCAGGTGGCGTACCGCGAAGTGAAGCTCGGCGCGGAACAAGGCAATTTGCGCGTCATCACGGCCGGCCTGGCAGCGGGCGAGCGCATCGTCGTGAACGGCATCCAGCGTGTCCGTCCGGGCGCGACGGTGCGCGCGCACATGGTGCCGATGACCGATGACCCGGCGGGCGGCGAAGGCGGTAATCCGACTGCCGACGCGGGCCGCGCTACCCAAGCGAAGAATTCCTGAGAATCGTGACTCAGATAGCGATATGAACATTTCTAAATTTTTTATCGACCGACCTATTTTCGCGGGGGTGCTCTCGGTCCTGATCCTGCTGGCCGGCGTGATTGCGCTGTTCCAGTTGCCGATCTCCGAGTACCCCGAAGTCGTGCCGCCGTCGGTCGTCGTCCACGCGCAGTATCCGGGCGCGAACCCGAAGGTGATCGCGGAGACCGTGGCCTCGCCGCTGGAGGAGCAGATCAACGGCGTCGAGAACATGCTCTACATGCAGGCGCAGGCGAACAGCGACGGCAATATGACGCTGACCGTCACGTTCAAGCTCGGCACCGATGCGGACAAGGCGCAGCAGCTCGTGCAAAACCGCGTGTCGCAAGCGTTGCCGCGTCTGCCCGACGACGTGCAGCGGCTTGGCGTCACGACGATCAAGAGCTCGCCCACGCTGACGATGGTCGTGCACTTGATCTCGCCGGACAACCGCTACGACATGACGTATCTGCGCAACTACGCGCTGCTCAACGTCAAGGACCGGTTGGAACGGATCTCGGGCGTCGGCGAAGTGCAACTGTGGGGTTCGGGCGACTACGCCATGCGCGTTTGGCTCGATCCGAACAAGCTCGCGCAGCGCAACCTGGCGGCGGCCGACGTCGTGAACGCCATTCGCGAGCAGAACGTGCAGGTGGCGGCCGGCGTGATCGGCGGCTCGCCGACGCTGCCGGGCGTGCCGTTGCAGTTGTCCGTCAATGCCCGCGGCCGCTTGCAGACCACGGAGCAGTTCGGCGCGATCGTCATCAAGACGGCGCCCGACGGCGCCGTCACGTATCTGCGCGATATCGCCCGCGTCGAGCTTGCCGCGTCCGAGTACGGCCTTCGCTCGCTGCTCGACAACAAGCCGGCCGTCGCGCTCGCCATCAACCAGCAACCCGGGGCGAACTCGCTCGCCATTTCGGATCAAGTCCGCAAGGACATGGCCGATTTGAAGAAGGACTTCCCGGCCGGCGTGGATTACAGCATCGTCTATGACCCGACGCAGTTCGTGCGTTCGAGTATCGAGGCCGTGATCCATACGCTGCTGGAAGCGATCGCGCTCGTCGTGATTGTGGTGATCGTGTTCTTGCAAACGTGGCGCGCATCGATCATTCCGCTCGTCGCGGTGCCCGTTTCGATCGTCGGCACGTTCTCGCTGCTGCTCGCGTTCGGTTTTTCGATCAATGCGTTGTCGCTGTTCGGGATGGTGCTGGCGATCGGGATCGTCGTGGACGATGCGATCGTCGTCGTGGAGAACGTCGAGCGCAACATCTCGGCGGGCTTGAGCGCGAGAGCGGCCACCTATCGAGCGATGCGCGAGGTGAGCGGACCGATTATCGCGATCGCGCTGACGCTCGTGGCCGTGTTCGTGCCGCTCGCGTTCATGAGCGGCCTGACCGGGCAGTTCTACAAGCAGTTCGCGATGACGATCGCGATCTCCACCGTGATCTCGGCGTTCAACTCGCTGACGCTTTCGCCGGCTCTGTGCGCGATCTTGCTGCGCGGTCACGATGCGCCTAAAGATTGGCTCACGCGAGCGATGGACCGTGTTTTCGGCGGTTTCTTCCGCGGCTTCAACAAGGTCTTCAAGCGCGGGTCGGAATCGTACGGCCGCGGCGTGACGGGCGTGCTCGGCCGCAAATCGCTGATGCTCGGGATCTACGCGGTACTGCTCGGCGCGACGGTGCTCGTCATGCACATCGTGCCGGGCGGATTCGTGCCGGCGCAAGACAAGGAGTATTTGATCGCCTTCGCGCAGTTGCCGAACGGCGCGACGCTCGATCGCAGCGAGCAGGTGATCCGCGACATGGGCGAGATCGCGATGCAGCAGCCCGGCGTCGAACACGCGGTGGCGTTCCCCGGCTTGTCGGTGAACGGCTTCACGAACAGCTCGAGCGCGGGCATCGTTTTCGTCACGCTCAAGCCGTTCAAGGAGCGCGGCTCTAGCGCGTTGTCGGCCGGTGCGATCGCGGGAGCGCTCAATCAGAAGTACGCGGGCATCAAGGGCGCGTTCGTTGCCGTGTTCCCGCCGCCGCCGGTGCTCGGCCTGGGTACGCTGGGCGGGTTCAAGATGCAAATCGAGGATCGCGGCGCGCTCGGCTACGCGCAACTCGACGCGGCGACGCAGGCGTTCATCAAGCGCGCGCAACAAGCGCCCGAGTTGGGTCCGCTGTTCACGAGCTATCAGATCAACGTGCCCCAGCTCAACGTCGATCTGGATCGCGTGAAGGCCAAGCAGCTCGGCGTGTCGGTGACGGACGTCTTCAACACGATGCAGATTTACCTGGGCTCGCTGTACGTCAACGACTTCAACCGCTTCGGGCGCGTGTATCAAGTGCGCGTGCAGGCCGATGCGCCGTTCCGCGCGCACCCGGACGACATCTTGCAGTTGAAGACGCGTAACGCCGCGGGCGACATGGTGCCGCTGTCCTCGCTCGTCACCGTTTCGCCGACGTTCGGCCCCGAGATGGTGGTGCGCTACAACGGCTACACCGCCGCCGACATCAACGGCGGTCCTGCGCCCGGTTATTCGTCGGGCCAAGCGCAGGGGGCAATCGAGCGCATCGCGAAGGAAGTGTTGCCGCGCGGCGTGAAGTTCGAGTGGACCGACCTGACGTATCAGCAAGTGCTGGCCGGCAACTCGGCGATCTGGGTGTTCCCGATCAGCGTGCTGCTCGTGTTCCTCGTGCTGGCCGCGCTGTACGAGAGTCTCACGCTGCCGCTCGCCGTCATCTTGATCGTGCCGATGAGCGTGCTGTCCGCGTTGGCCGGCGTATGGCTGTTGCGCAGCGACAACAACATCTTCACGCAGATCGGCTTGATGGTGCTGGTGGGCTTGGCATCGAAGAACGCGATTCTGATCGTCGAGTTCGCACGCGAACTCGAGCATGACGGACGCACGCCCGTTGCCGCGGCGATCGAGGCAAGCCGCCTGCGGCTGCGCCCGATCTTGATGACCTCGATCGCGTTCATCATGGGTGTGGTGCCGCTCGTGTTGTCCACAGGCGCCGGTTCCGAAATGCGCCATGCGATGGGTATCGCGGTGTTCTTCGGGATGTTGGGCGTGACGCTGTTCGGCCTCATGCTCACGCCGGTGTTCTACGTGGTGCTGCGGACGATGGCCGGCGGCAAGATCCATGTGGCAGGCAAGGACTCGCATAAGGAATCGGACCTCGAGCCCGAATTGACGGATGCTTGAGGCCAGGAGAAACATAAAGATGAAACGGTTTGATTCGGTTGCCGGCGCTTCGCGCCTTGCGCAGCGAGCCTTGGCGGGCGGGTTGTTGATGACGCTCGTGGCCGCGTGCTCGATGGGCCCGACCTACAAGCGCCCCGACGTCGATACGCCGGCCGCGTTCAAGGAAGCGCCGCTGCCCGCCTCCGAGGCGGGCACTTGGAAGAGCGCGGAGCCTTCGGAAGTGCTGGAGCGTGGCCAATGGTGGACGGTCTTCGGCGATGAGACGTTGAACAAGCTCGAAGACCAAGCGCTGGCGGAGAACCAGAACTTGAAGGCGGCCGCCGCCCGGTTGCGCGAATCGCGCGCCGCGCTCAACGCCGCTCGTTCGGCTTGGTTCCCGGAACTCGACGCGGGTTTCGGCCCGACGCGCGAGCGCGTTTCGCCCGCGTCGCAGGGGTTGCCGCAAAACGCCTATGTGCCGCCGATGACCCTCTGGCGCGCGCAAACGACGGTCTCGTACGAGGCGCCGCTGTTCGGCCGCGTGAGCGACAACGTCGCCGCCTCGCGCGCCGATTCGCAACAGCAAGAAGCGCTGTTCCGTTCCGTGCAGCTCGCGCTGCAAGGGGACGTGGCATCGAATTACTTTTCGCTGCGCGAACTCGATACGGAACTGGACCTGTATCGCAAGACGGTGCAGTCGCGTGAAGAAGGCCTGACGCTCGTCAAGCATCGCTACGATGCCGGCGAAGTCAGCGAGCTCGATCTGCAGCAAGCCACGAACTCGCTGGCGACGGCGCGCTCGGAAGCAGCCGGCGTCGAGCGGCAGCGCGCCGCCGCGGAACATGCGCTCGCCGTGTTGCTCGGCAAGCCGCCGGCGCAGTTCTCGTTCCCGCAGCAACCGCTCGTGCCCGTGCTCGCGCGCGTGCCGGCGGGTTTGCCTTCCGCGTTGCTCGAACGCCGTCCGGACATTTCGGCGGCGGAGCGGGCGATGGCGGCGGCTAATGCGCGCGTCGGTCTGGCGAAGTCGGCGTTCTTCCCGCAACTGAACGTGACGGGTGCTTTCGGCTATGAGTCGTCGGGCTTGAGCCAGTTGTTCCAGTGGTCGAGCCGTACGTTCTTGCTGGGCCCGTTCGCGGGTACGGCGCTGACGCTGCCGATTTTCGACGGCGGCCGCCGCAAGGCCGAACTTGCCCAGGCGCGCGCGCAATACGACGAACAGGTGGCGAACTATCGCTCCCAAGTGCTGACGGCATTCCGCGAGGTGGAAGATAGCTTGTCCGATCTGCGATTGCTCGACGATCAGATCCGCGCCCAGAACGATGCCGTGAATGCGGCCGCGCGCGCCCAGCATCTGTCGGAGGCGCAATACCGCGAAGGCCAGGTGAACTACCTCGACGTACTCGACAGTCAGCGCACGACGCTGCAGGCGCAGCGTCAGGCGAGTCAGTTGGCCGGGTCGCGGGCCGTGGCGACGGTCAATCTGATCCGCGCGCTCGGTGGCGGTTGGGGTGACGTCAAGCCGAACGATGCGCAGCAAGTGGCCAAGCAGTGAAGCAATGACGAAGTGAGGCAGTGCGCCGCTCCCGGAGCGTGGGGAGCGGCGCGTTTCGAATCGATAGGGCGGCCGGGCGCGCGCAGATCAAGTGGGCGACGGGCACCTGGTTCGTGCGCCGCGCGCGCACGAAGGATGCGAGGTAGAAGAGATGAACTCGACGGTCGTAGTGGAGGATGTCGCGCAAGGCGAGAGTTTCGAGCAATTCATGAGTTCGCTGCGGGATCCCGCGTTCGCGGCGCCGATCGTCTCGGCGCGGCGTTTCTCGGAAGCGCTGCATATCGACATGCAGACATTGGCGCGGCAAGCGGGCGTGCACCGCAACACGCTGAGCCGCACGCCGTCGTCCGAGAGCGTGCAGCGTTTTTTGCGCGAAGCGCTGCGCGTCATTCGCGCGGCCACCGATATTCACGGGTGCGTGAAGCAAGCGCTGTTTTGGTACCGCAATGAGCCGTTGTCGGAGTTCGAGTACAAGACGGCGGAACAACTGGTGGCGAGCGGACGGACGGAAGACTTGCTCAAGCACATCGTTGCGCAGGAAGTGCAGGCGGGCAGCTAGTCCGTCGAATCGAATCATCGCGTAAAAGATGAGGCGCCGGGAGCGAACAAATCGCGGTAGCCGCCATAGATCGTAAGCAGCATCGGCGGCAGTAGCGCGAGCGACGAGGCGAGCAGCGGCACCTGATGGGCCAGCAAGAGCGCATCGGCCACGGCGACCACGTAGATCAGCGTGGTGCGCCAGTTGCGCAAGGCGCCGTGCAAACTGGCTGCCATGGCGTCGAGCGGGCCCGCGTCGCGCAGCACGACCAAGGCGGGCGCGAACCAAGCCGCGGCCAGCGCGACGGTGAAGATCGGCAACGCGACGAGCGTCGCGATCGTGCCGCGCGGCCCCGGGCCGCCGTAACTGATCGACAGGTGATGCGGGCCGCTCGTGACGAACGACTTGAGAACCGATGCGTCGACGACGATGGCCGAGATCACATACCCGAGGACGATCAATGCCGCGGCGGTTACCCCGATCGCGAGCAGTGCGTAATGGTGTTGCGCGAGCGCGGCGATGAGATCGCGGGCCCTCGCGGGGCGTCCGATCCTCACGCGCTCTTGCGCGACCATCAGCATGCCGACGGCGAGCGGCGCGATCAGGACGATCGTGGGCCGAAGCAGCGGCACGTGCTTGCAGGCGAACGCGAATGCGGCGCAAGCGAGGAAGGTGCCGAGCCAGAGCATTGGCTGGATTCGAGCGGCGCGCCAACCGGTTTCTAGCCAATCGAAGATGTACATGGCGTCGAAGTGCAGGCCCTCGAGATGCGCGGGTTCGGGAGCGGGCCGCCGATGGGCGGTTTTGGAAACATCGGAGAGATAGTGCAGGCTCATGGCGATTCCTTTCTTTCGATGTTGCGTGAACGAGAAGGTTGAATAGGACTACTAACTAGTCAGCGGCCAGCCATGAAACGGCAACGACTGGTCCTGCTTGAATCGGTATTACAGGGTCTGTCCGTGTTCGTCGAGTCGGGCGGAAAGGGCGGAGATCTGGCGGCTCACATAGCGCGAGACGGCACGCCAGGTGAGTCGCGTCAGCCATATGCAGATCATCAGACCCAACGCACCGCCGATCAACAAGGCGAGCGCATAGCGCAACGTCATTGCCCCGAGCGACCATCCCATCGGCGCGACGATATGCACCATATCGTTATCGCTCTTGAGGGTGATTCCCTTATTCGGGTCGATCACGACCGAATCCGAACCGCTTTTGAGGGCGAGGCGGCTCGTATTGCCTTGCGCGTCTTGCTCGAATTGAACCCGCTCCGATCTGTCTCTATCGCGCACGTCCCATAGGAGCGTCTTGTCGTCGGTGTGGACGATCGAAACGGCCTTGCCGTCGTCGTCTTTGACCTCCATCGACTTCACTTCGCTCGTGGCGATACGGTATCGGTTATCGCCGGTTTTCGTCAGGAGCTTGTCGGTGCCGTTGCCTATCGCGACGATCTTCGTATCGCCGTCGCGGTTTTTGATTTCGAGCACGCCGTGACGTGTAACGATGGACGCCTTGCTGCCTTCGTCGAGCGCCAGCACGAAATGATCGCCATCCACTCTGACGGTGCCGAGATCGGGTGGCTGACCGTTCTCTTCGTCGCCTTCGCCGCTCGCCGTATTCGACGCCGAGTGCCCCGCTTCCCTGCTGACGTGGATGGAAGGCTTGTCGGCGAGTGGCCAGCCGAACATCTGATGACTGCCGACATAGACCGCGGCAAGAAGCCCTCCGACCGCGCATGCGCCCGAGACGACGTAGCCGACCGTCAGCAGCGCGAGATAAATGATGAACGGGACGAGCAAAATCAAATTGAGCAGGCCGAGCCCGGCGATCGAAGCGACGACGCGGGCCAGATTGCCGAACGAGCGGCGCGCTTGCCATTGACGGTAAGTGGCTTGCGCCTTGATCTCGCGCGCCAGTTTGTCCGGGTCGCCCAACGCGGAAATGACGTCCTCTTCTTTGCGTCCGGCCGCGATCGCGTCGCCGATATATTCGCGGTAATCGGCGACGATTTCCTCCACTTCCTGCCTGGGCAGGTTTCCCAAGCCTTGCCGCAAGCGTTGAATGAATGCGTCCTGCTTCATTGACGTTCCCCTTTGCCTTGTTCCATCCCGGGCCAGCCGAGCACACTGTTCACTTCGTCGACAAAATCGCGCCATTCCGCTTGCATTTCTTGCAAGCTGCGACGGCCCAGGTCCGTCAGCGTGTAGTACTTGCGCGGCGGCCCCGACGTGGATTCGACGAGATACGTCGAGACCCAAGCTTCCGCTTGCAGCCGGCGCATCAGCGGGTAGATCGTGCCTTCGCTGATCTCCATCGTTTGCGACAGCGTGGAGACGAGCTCGTAGGCGTAGCTGTCGCCGCGCGCGAGCACCGCCAGGACGCACATGTCGAGCGTGCCTTTCTTGAGTTGGGTCTTCATGCCGCGTTGCCGGATCGAGCGTGCCGGCCGTGCAGGGTGCTATGCATCGCAAGGTACTTTGTTTGACATGGTGCGAACTCTAGCAGGCAGTATTGTTTTATGCAAGGTACCGTGTGAAATAGAGGAGCGGGCCGCGCCGGCGGGGGCCGGCTCTTTCCCCGGCTCACCGGTAAAAGGCGGAAGGGGCGATGCCGAAGTGGCGCTTAAACATCGCGGCAAACGCGCTCTGGCTCGTGTAGCCGTGATCGAGGGCGACGGTAATGATCTTTTCGCCGTGCGCCAGACGCTCGAGCGCCAGGAACAGTCGCGCATGGCGGCGCCACCTTCCGAGCGTCATGCCCGTTTCGCGCTGAAAGGCGCGATGGAGCGAGCGCTCGGCCATCGACAGCTTGCGCGCCCACGAGGCGATTTCATGCGGGGCATCCGGCGCCTCGACGATCGCCTCGCATAATGCGCGCAAGCGGGCGTCGGTAGGCCAGGGCAGATACAGCGGGAGACGGTGGATCACCTTCAACTCGGCCAGCAGCAGGCGCATGAGCAAGTCGTCGCGGCTGCCCGGTGCGTAGTCGAGCGGTATCCGCACCGCATCCAGAATCAATTCGCGCAGCAGCGGGGGCACTTCGATCACGCAACTGCCGCGAGGCAAATCCGGCGCGGCACCCGGCTCGACGAAGACGGTGCGCATGCGCACGTTGCCGCTCATCCGCACCGTGTGCTCTAGCCCGGCGTCGAGCCAGACCGCCCGCGTCGGCGGCACGACCCAGCGGCCTTCCCGGGCTTCGATCGACATCACGCCCTCGACGGCATAGAGCAATTGCGCACGCCGGTGACGGTGCGTGGCGACGAATGCCCCATGCGGATAGTCGGCTGCAAGCGCGGCGACCGGCATCGGCGTGTCTTCGAATGGGACGTGAACGTCCGGGGCAGGCAGATGCGTCATCGAGTCGACCCGCGAATCGGCATGGCGACGGCAGGTGGCATTTTTGCGATAGATTCTGCCATTCTAGCGTCAGACAGACGGCATCGGCGTCGCGCATCCTCGTGGCTCGTCGAAACCCTGATTCCCTGAATCGCCGATAGATCGATCCGCCTCGGAGACCTCCATGCCCTTGTCATCTTTACGTGGCGCCCGTTACGCGCTGTTTCCCGTCATCGCCATCGCACTGTGGTCCGGCAACGTCGTCGTGTCGCGGTTATCCGCGCATACGATCCATCCGTATGCAATTACCTTCTGGCGCCTCGTGCTCGCCGTCGCGCTGATGAGCGTGTTCGTGCCCGTGGCGGCGTGGCGCAATCGGGCCGCGATTGCCCCGCAATTGCCGAAGCTGGCATTGCTTGGTTTCCTGGCGATGGCACTCTTTCAATGCTTGTCATACGAAGCCGCAAAGACGACGACGGCCGCGAATATGGCGGTCATGACCGCGCTCGTGCCGTTACTGACGATGCTCCTCGCCGTCGCGCTGCTCGGCGAGACGCCGACAGCGGGCATGGCGGCGGGCGGGGTGCTGTCTTTCTTGGGGCTGCTCTGGCTGATTACGGCCGGGCATCCGGGGACGTTGTTCGCGGGAGGCGTTCACATGGGCGACTTGCTGATGCTCTGCGCGAGCGGGGCATACGCCCTGTATGGCGTGTTGCTCAAGCGCTGGCATGTCGGCTTGCCGTCTTGGCAATCGACCTATTTCCAAGCGATCGCCGCGCTTTTGTTCATGCTCTTTCCGCTGTCGCGTCTCCCGCTTGCGCAGGTATGGCCCACGCGCGCGAGCTTGCCGCTCATTGCCTACGCCGGCTCGCTCGCATCGGTCGTACTGCCGTTCTTTTGGATGCAGGGGGTGAAGCTCCTCGGCCCCAGCCGGTGCAGCATTTATATGAATTTGCTGCCCGTCTTTACGGCGACGCTCGCCGTCGGCGCGCTCGGCGAACCTGTACATGCCTATCACCTCGTCGGCGGGGGCGTGGCGCTCGCCGGTGTCTTGCTCGCCCAGACGTGGCGCGCCCCGCTTGCGTTTCCGCGCGCGGGGCGGATCTCGTCTAGATGAGCGCGGCCTCTAACGACGGCCGCGCGATTCGGCTAAGACGCGTCGCAACTGAACCGATAGGTGTCGTCGAGTTTTTTGGGCAGCACGAGCGTGCGCAGATTGGCCGCGTGCGCCGCCGCGCATAGCGTGGCTTGCTCGCTCGCGGTGTGATACTTGTCCGCGTATTCGGCGTTCAGCACGGGCTTGTTGTCCCCGGTGAATGCGCCATAGTTGTCGCATTCGTTGCGCTCATTGCACTCCTCGTTGACGGCTAAATCGAACAACGGTTCGAGTTGCGCGATCTGATCCAGATCGTTTTTTAGCGCGACGGCGAGATTGCGCGCATGCGCCTCGTTCGCCAGGAACGTGTTGTAGTCGATCTGGTCTTGCGCGGTGAGCGGGAAGCCCGAGTTGTTTATATAGCCGTCGACGTTGTCGGGCTCGACGCCGTCGCATCCCTTCGATACGGCGAGATCGAGGCGTTGTTTCATGATCGAGCGGACATTGTCCGAGCGCACGTCGAGCCAGTTCTCGCCGACCCATTCGGGATCGAGCGGATTGCCCATATCGGTGCTCTTGAACTGGCCGAAATCGGGTCGCCAGTTTTCCGAGCTGCCTGCCGAGAAATAGCAGACGACCTTGCGGCCTGCATTGTGCAGCGATTGGATCGTCGCCGTATCCGTGTTGAAAAGATCGATGTCGTAGATCTTCACGTCATACGACGTATTGAGCTTCCCCTGCAATTGCCATTGCCATGTGTCGGATGCAACGGGCGTCCAGCGCGTCGTGGCGGCCTTGCGCTGTGCGGCGGCTGCCGCATGGCCGGACGCCGCATCGGATGAGCCGCCGCCGCAGGCTTGCAATAGCGCCGCGCATAGCACGAGCGCCGCGGCAACGGAAAGGGTGCGAGCAGTTTTCATCGAGACTTCTCCTTTTTTTCCGATCGCGCGGCAGATTGCCTTTCTCGATGCCGCACGACTGCGGTTAATGGAACGCGCTATCGTACAGGCGGCATGGGTACGCGTCCCGGAGAAGCACAAGACTTTACATTTACGCGCCGAGATCGTTTTTTCCGTGAGGCGGCGCATCGGGGTCGGTGTCGGGTACGACCTTGTCGTGCACGGGCTCGTACGGCCCTTGCTCCGGATGATCCTTGCCCTTCGGAGTGAGCGTTGTGTCCATGTTGCCGTGCGGGCGCTGCTCCACGCGCTCGGGCGTGACCTTCACGTCGCCGTCTTGTTGCTTGGCGCGGCGCGCGTCGGCCCGTTCGACGGGGTCTGCGGGTTCCTGGGATGGGCGATCGGTCATGGTTGCCTCGCGAAAATGAATGGGTCCGGCACCGGGAGATGCGGAGGATAGGGATTCGATCGCATGGACCATGCCGGAAACGCGCCTCGGGAGTGGCACTGATAAGCGCGCGGCTCGGTTCACGGTCGTCGGCTAATATGCTCGTTTGTTTCGGGTGCCCCAGCGCCCGAGGGTGGGCGGCCCATTCCCAGCCGAACGCCTGATTTCTCCCGCATTTGCTCGAAGGGACCCAAGCATGCTGATCAATTGCGCTGCCTACCAAGACGGCAAAAAACTAGCCGATATCGAAATCCATAAGATCAGCGATTACCTCGCCAAACCGGACTGCTTCGTTTGGGTTGCGTTGAAAGACCCCGAGCCGGGCGACCTCGAAACGATGAAGGAAGAGTTCGGGCTCCATGAGTTGGCCGTCGAGGACGTCCTGCATGGGCATCAGCATCCCAAGATCGAGGAGTACGGACAATCGCTGTTCGCGGTGCTGCATACGATCGAGATGGACGACGACGACGAGTTGCTGATCGGCGAAGTCGATGTCTTCGTGGGGCCCAACTACGTGCTCTCGGTGCGTAACAGGACGCGCCACGGCTTCCAGGAGGTGCGCGCGCGCTGCGAGCGCCAGCCCGATCTATTGCGCTCGGGCGCCGGTTTCGTGCTCTATGCGCTGATCGATAGTGTCGTCGATCGCTATTTCCCCATCTTGCAAGCGCTCGGGTCGAAGCTCGAGGAGATCGAAGATCGCATCTTCGAGAAGCACAGCTTGGCATCCTCGCGCGCGATCATCGAAGACTTGTATTCGCTCAAGCGCAGGCTGGTTACGCTGCAGCACCATATCGCGCCTTTGCTCGAAAGCGTGGGCAAGCTGACGGGCGGGCGCATTCCGCAAGTCTGCGTGGGGATGAGCGCCTATTTCCGCGACGTCTACGACCATCTCGAACGGATCGTGCGGACGATCGAGGGCCGCCGCGAAATGACGGTGACGGCCATTCAAGTCAATCTCGGCATGATCTCGCTCGCCGAGAACGAGGTGACGAAGCGTCTCGGCGCGTTTGCGGCGCTCTTTGCTGTGCCGACGATGATCGCCGGCATCTACGGGATGAACTTCCAAAGCATTCCCGAGCTCCATTACGCCTACGGGTATCCGATCTGCCTGGCGGCGATGCTCGCGATCGACGTGATTCTCTGGTGGCGGTTCAAGGCGGCGGGATGGCTTTGATGCATTCGCGCGCGTGGTTTAGTGCCCAATACCACCGAGGATGTCCGTCGCTTTATGGTCCGGGGGGACGCCGTCGATCACGATGACGTCGCCCGCGGAGTTTTCCGTGCGCAGCGATAGAATTTTTTGGTAGTCAGGCGAGCGATACCATTCGCGAGCACGGGCGAGGTCGGGAAAGGCAATCACGATCAAGTCTTCCGTCCAACGTCCTTCCAGGACTGTCCGCTCGCCGCCATGAATGATGAACTTTCCTTCGAACGGGGCGAGCGTATCGTCGATGCCTTCGAGATACGCTTTGATTTCGGGGCCTAGTTTGACGTCCCAAAGACGTGCGATCGCGTACGCAGCCATCCTCTTTCTCCTTTCGCTTGTGCTTGGCGGATCAACCGAACCGTTCGGGATCCTTCGGAGTCAGTTTGCTCGGTAGCGGTGCGCGCCTCAATTACCTGCCAGGTAATGAAATCGTCGCTCGCTCGAGGTCATTGCTCGGGCGACGGCGAGCGAAGGGATCCGTCAATGCGATGAGACGAACGCCGAATCGGCAAACGCTTCCGGAATGGCGAAGCTCGCTCTCATACGCTTCGTCTCCGCGGCCGGCGTCAAGCCGAACAGCCGCTTGAACTCCCTGCTGAACTGCGAGGGGCTCGTATAACCCACGGCATGGCTCGCGGCTTCCGCCGTCAAGTCTTGACGTACCATCAGCAGACGGGCCTGGTGCAGACGCGTCGTCTTCACGTACTGCATCGGCGATACCTGCGTGATCGCCTTGAAATGGCTGTGGAAACTCGGGACGCTCATTCCGGCTTCCCGCGCAAGTTGCGCGACGTCGAGCGATCCGGCATAGCCGGCGTGGATCAGGCGTAGCGATTTGCCTATCCTGCCGAATTGTCCACGCATCGCCAACGCCGCTCGCATCGAGCCGCCTTGCGGTCCGGTCAAGACTCGGAAATATAGCTCGCGCAAAAGGCTTGGACCGAGCACCGCCGCCTCTAAAGGCTCGCGCATCGCTTCCAAAAAGCGCAACACGGATCCCTGCATGGTTTCGTCCATCGGCGTCGACATCATGCTTTGCGGCGCTTGCGCCGATACGGCCGTGCGTTGGCCGTCGATTTGCGCGGTAAGCTCCGCCGCCATGGTGAAATCTAGGTGCAAATACAGTGCAAGCAAGGGACGCTCGCGCGTCGCATCGGTTTCCATGTTGAACGGCACCGGCACCGAAACGGCCAAGTAGTGACGTTCGTCGTAAAGATAGAGCCGATCGCCGAAGTAGCCACGTTTGCGCCCCTGGCAAACGATCACGATGCCGGGATCGTATAAAACCGGCGTCCGTGAAAGCGCGCGGTCCGAGCGCAAGATGCGCACGCTCGGCAATGGCGTGAGGTTGTAGCCTTCTTCGGGCGCCAAGTCGCGCAACAGCGCGACGATACGTCTTCCTTGGTCGCCGGCGGAGCCGGTTGACCGATGCCTCGGCGCGTGCTTCGTGCTCATAGTTTTATGCAAGAAAATCAGCGGAATTTGGCTTATTCAAGCTAGTTTACGAGATTAGTATGCATGCTCCTTTCGGTATTTAGGAGCCACTTCGATGTCATTCAATAAGATTTTGCTGATCACCGGCGTCAGCAGCGGCTTTGGCCGCGCACTGGCTCAAGAGGCGCTTGCGGCGGGACATAAAGTCGTCGGCACCGTCAGAAGCGCCGAGGCGAAGCGTGCGTTCGAATCGCTGTCGGACGGCGCCGCATTCGCTTATCTGCTGGACGTGACTGAATTCGATGCCATCGACGGAATCGTCGCGGAGATCGAGCGAAACGTGGGACCGATCGATGTCTTGGTCAATAACGCCGGGTACGGCCACGAAGGCGTTTTGGAAGAATCGCCGTTGGCGGAAATGCGCCGCCAGTTCGACGTCAATGTATTCGGCGCCGTGGCGATGATCAAAGCCGTGCTGCCCTTCATGCGCGAACGCCGGGCGGGCCACATCCTGAACATCACGTCGATGGGCGGCCATATCACCATGCCCGGGATCGCTTATTACTGCGGGAGTAAGTTCGCGCTGGAAGGGATCTCCGAAAGTTTAGCTAAGGAAGTGAGCCCATTCGGTATTGCAGTCACCGCGGTGGCACCCGGTTCGTTCCGCACCGACTGGGCGGGGCGGTCGATGACGAGGACACCTCGCTCGATCGCGGACTACGACGCGATCTTCGATCCGATCCGCAAAGCGCGCGAGGAAAAAAGCGGCAAGCAATTGGGCGATCCGCAAAAAGCGGCGCGTGCGATGCTTGCCGTCATCGATGCGGAGCATCCGCCCGTGCATCTATTGCTCGGCAGCGACGCGCTCGGGCTCGTGCGGGACAAGTTGTCGGACCTGTCCGACGAGATCCGCGCATGGGAGGCCGTCACGCTATCGACGGACGGCGGCGCGGTCTAAGAACAACGCCTAACGGCTTCGTGTCAGGCCGATTCGGCGACGATCTGCCGGATGGCCTGCTCGAATACTTCGGGCGGTTGGCCGCCGCTCACGAGATAGCGCCGGTTGAAGATGACGGACGGCACCGACTGGATGCCCATGGCCTGATATTCCTGCTCTTGCGCGCGAACCTCGTCGGCAAATCGATTGCTTTCGAGTACTTCGCGCGCCGCTGCGGCGTCGAGCCCAACAGCGCCTGCCGCTTCGACGAGAACGTCGTGATTGCCGGGGTCCTTGCCGTCGGTATGGTAGGCCTGCAGCAAGGCCTCCTTGAGCGCCACCTGTTTGCCTTCGATACCGGCCCAGTGAAGCAGCCGATGCGCATCGAACGTGTTGTAGACGCGTGTGCGCGAACCGAATTCGAAACCCACCGCCGCGCCGCGTTCGCGGATCATTGCCTGCGTTTCGGCAATCTGCTCCGGCGTGCGGCCGTATTTTTCGCCGAGGTATTCGATCACGTCCTGGCCGCCGGGCGTCATCGAGGGATTCAACTCGAACGGATGCATGACGATCTTGGCCTCGACCTCACCGTCGAGTCGCGCGAGCGCCTGTTGCAGCGACGAAAGCCCGATCGCACACCAGGGGCAGGCGACGTCGGAGACGAAATCGATTTGAATCGGTTGTGCTGTCATTGCCTTCTTCCGGAGAGGGTTTGGCGGGCTACTCAAGCGTGAGTCGGCCGATGCCGATATGGCCAAGCGTAACGCGAATGCCGGATCTTTGCAGGCGGGCATCCGAGGCATCGGCGCGCGCGCTCCCCGTGGCGCTTTTCTTGCCATTGCGAGCGAGCTCAGCGATTTCTTATCGTTTCCAGCAATCGGAATCCTTCGGGCCAATCGCCGAGACTGCTGACTGCATTCAGATGCCCCTTTGCCCCGGCGTCCGCAAGTTCGCTGCCCCACGTCTTCGCGCATGCACGCGCATAATCCGCGCTGCCGTAGGGGTCGTTTGTGCTCGACACGACAATGCTGGGGAAGGGCAACCGCGCTGCGGGAAGAGGCGCGAAGCCTGTCGCGGCCTCCCGAGGAAACGCTATCGATGCGGGATCGGGCACGGCGACCAGCAGCGCGCCCAGAACGGCTCGGGACGACTGCACCGCCCAATGCGCGACCGCGAGGCAGCCCAGGCTGTGCGCCACGATGACGGTTTGCGTGGCGTCTTGCGGGAGTTGCCGTTCTATGGCGGCCACCCAGTCATGGCATGCCACCTGATCCCAATCATCGACCGCTAGCCGTTGCCAATCGGGGTGCGCGGCTTGCCATAGGCTTTGCCAGTGCGACGGCCCTGAGTTGCCGATGCCGGGAACGATAAAAACGGGGGAACTCATTCGTCGAATCTCCATGAGCAAACGAGTGATGAGTGTAAAGGCACGAGAATTCGGGCAACATGGCAAATCGAATGAATTGACGGTCGAGTGCGATGGAATCGACGGAATTTCGAGGTGTTGACGAATGAAAGCAAAGTCCGTGGCGTTGGACCGGCTCGATTGGCGGATCCTGGAGGCGCTTCAGCGCAACGCGCGCATGACCAATACAGAGCTTGGCAAACTGATTGGCCTTTCGCAGCCGGCGGTAACGGCGCGCATCAAGCGGCTCGAGAAGGGCGGCGTCATCGAGGGTTACACGGCGCGTGTGAATCCCGGGCTCCTTGGCCGCGGTATCGGTGCGATGGTACGGATCAGGACCACGCATGCCGAGATCAAACGTTGCTTGCATGCGTTCGAGACGATGCCCGAAATCGTCGAGGCGCACCGGATCAGCGGCGAAGACTGTTTCATCGTGCGCATCGTGGTTGGAGAGATGGCCGAGCTTGAAGCCGCGATCGATTCGCTCGCGAGATTCGGTCCGGTTACGACGTCGGTCGTGCTGGCAAGTTATCCGCCGAAGCCCATCGCGCAAGCGTAGGCCGAATCGAGTCTGCAGCAATAAGATAGCCGGAGAAGCGCGTATGACCGTGGAGTCTGAAGACGTACTGACGGCACAACTCGCAGCACTCGCCAAAGAATCTTGCTGGTTCCGGCCGGCGCTCGTCGCCGTTCGCGATTTAGGCTTGTCGTCGTGGTGCATTGGGGCTGGCGCCGTTCGCAACCTCGTTTGGGATTGGCTCCATGGGTTTGACGATCGTTCCGCGCTGGCCGATATCGACGTGGCCTACTTCGATCCGATAGAGGTTGGCGCAGACCGAGATGCCGCGCTCGAACGTCAACTCCATGCTGTCTATCCGGGGTTGCGTTGGGATGTCAAAAACCAGGCAGGCGTACACCTATGGTACGAAGCGAAATTCGGGCATCCGGTGCGGCCTTTCGGATCGTTGCAAGACGCTGTTGCTTCATGGCCCGAGTTCGCGACATGCGTCGGCCTGGCGCTGCGTGCCGACGATTCGGTCGAGGTTGTCGCACCGCATGGATTGAGCGATCTCTTTGCGATGGTCGTTCGCCATAATCCGATGCGAGTGGGCGTCGAAACATTCCGCAAGCGCGTGCAGACGAAGCAGTATGGCGCGCGGTGGAGCCGGGTTACTGTTATTCCGAGTTAACTTTGATGAAGACACATCGCATTCATTGCTTTGGCCGTACCGATGAGAGCGGCAACCCTGCCATCGTGGTCGAAGGCGCTACGCTGACCGAGTCCGATAGGCACGCGTTCGCCCGCACGCAAGATGCGAGCGCGACGGTGTTCGTCGACTCGAACGCTGCGGGCGAGGTCCAGCTCGACTATTACTATCCGCACATGCGCAGCCCACTTTGTCTCCATGCGACGCTTGCGGCGAGCGCGGTGTTCTTCGGGCGCGATGCCGATGCGGGATCGATCCGGTTTGTCACGAGCGTTCATCGGCAGACGCTCGAAGTCGCACGCGTCGATGAAAACATCTTCATTGGCGCGAAGGCGCAGCCTTGCCCGGCGGTGACAGTGGGCCTAGCCGAAACGGGCGCGTTGCTGCGCATCGCAGCGGCGGACGTGGCCGGTATACGCGGGCCGGCATCGATCGGCAGTCCTAAGCTGCTCGTCGAGGTCGCGGATCGATCGTTGCTCGATTCCTTGCGTCCCGATCTCGCCGGTATTGCCCAGTGGAGCCGAACGCACGGCATTTCAGGCATCTATGCCTATTGCAGCGTGCGCGACGGCGTCTACGCGGGGCGGAACTTCAATCATCTCGAACCTCGTTTGGAGGATGCCGCAACTGGGGTGGCTGCCGGGGCGCTGGCGTTGGCGCTGGAGCGAAGCGTTACGTTGCTGCAAGGCGATGGGCTCGGCCGGCCGTGCACGCTCGTCGCGCGGTACGTAAATGGGGCGGTGCAGGTCGGAGGGCGCGCGGTTCGCGTCGCTGCCGATCGTGTCTTTATTGCTTGAGTGGATTCCAATGCAAGTATTTGTCGATGCGGATGCGTGCCCGGTGGTCGTTAAGGACATCTTGTTTCGCGCGGCGCGCCGCACCGAAGTGTGCGTCACCCTCGTGGCGAATCAGTATCTTCGTACGCCGCCCTCGCGCTTTATCAAGACGCTGCAAGTGCCGTCCGGTTTCGATGCCGCCGACGCGCGTATCGTCGAGTTGGTCGAGAAGGGTGACCTCGTGATTACGGCGGATATCCCGCTCGCGGCGGCGGCGCTCGATAAGGGCGCCTCGGTGCTCGATCCGCGCGGAAACTGGTTCACGCGTGAAAACATTCAAGAACGGCTGACGATGCGCGACGTCATGGATCAATTGCGCGCATCGGGCGTGGCGACGGGCGGACCGACGCCCTATACGCCGCAGGACGGCAAGACTTTTGCCGGTCAATTGGACCGATTTCTCGCGCGCAATGCGGCGCGCCCGGCTGCGGACGCCTCATAACCTGCCGTCAATCCTCCTCGCGTCGTTTGTCTTTCCCACATTCCAGGAGTCCCTCCCTCCCGGATCGACGGTACGGCTACCGCCAAATATTCGACTGATCTAACGTTGTCGATGCCGTTCCGTTCATACGATCCAACCGTTCCATTCGTCGCCTATCCGACGCAAAGGAGGAGATTATGTCGACCCTACCGAGGTTCTATCCCGAGATCATCGACGTCGCCGTGATGATCGATGGACCGCGCATTCTCTATCATCACGGGCCCAACAAAGCGCGCGATCACGTCGGCTTCAGTGATTACGTGCAACTCGGCCCGCATGGCGAGGGCGTCGGCTATGTCTACATGGTCTCCACTTGGTGGGACTCGCGAGGCGAGGGCGGTTCCGAGTTCCGCGTCTTCGGTAAGCCGGGGAATCGAATTCGGTGGCGAATTCAATCCCTCTCGATGGGCGGCGTCGCGGATGGGGTACCCGCCGATACCCATATGACGCCCGCACTAGCGGGCATGGGCCCGGAAGCCAAACCGGCCGTCGCGTATCGCCCCTTCATCAGAGGGTTCGTGATCAATAGCGGCGCGCAGAACATCACGCCTCCGAAGCAAGTGGTTGAGACCGTCAACAGTTGGCATGTCGATCCGTCGACCGGCAAAATCGCGCGCGCGCAATTGACGGATGTCTATTGGGAAGCCAAGGTTCTGCAAGAAGGACCGGTCGTCTACCACATGCCGTTCAATATCTTCTGCAACTGCAAGGACTGCAACGACGGTGACGATGACGGCGACGACGGTGGCCACGGCGGCGGGGGCGGGGGCGGTGACGGATGCGGCGGCTGGACGCACGATCCCTTCATCAACTGAGCCGGAGGATATCGGCGCCTCAGTCCTTCAAAAACAACTCATGCATCGGCGCAAAGTGCGCATAGAGCGGCAAAATAGCACCGCCCATCGCTCTCGCATCCGCGCCGATCGTGCCTTCGATCAACTGCGGTCTGACCATGCCCTCCCATTCGATCCGATCGAGTTCGCGCTGCGTGCGCCGAATGATTTCGCGCACGAGTTGACGGTCGATTTCGCCGTCGATCACGATCGCTTCCAAGTCGAGCAACGCCGTCGAAGCGGCGATCGTCATCGCAATGGCGGGGCAGGCTTCGTCGAGCCATCGTTCGGTGATGGCCCACACGTCGGCATTCAGCGCGCGATGATCGTGCGCCGCCGCCGCGGGCGCGCCCCTGGCGACGAACCGTTGCTCCAGCACGAACCCCGAAGCCGTATGCAGCAATTGCCGCGGAGCATGTCCGTTGCCCAGCGCCAGCGGCATCGAGCCCACCGCGCCCGCGTTGCCATGAGGGCCGCCATGCAAGCGCCCGTCGATCACGAGGCCGCCGCCGATGAAGGTGCCGACGAACAGGTACAGGAACGATCGGATTCCGCGCCCTTGGCCCATGACCAGCTCGGCGGCGCACGCGGCCGTGGTGTCCTTCGCGAATTCGACGGGCAGCCCGGTCAACGCCGCGATGCGCGCGCTGATGTCGATCGCGTTCCACGCCTCGAGCGCGGCGGGCGGCGCCCCTAGAAAATCTCGCCATCCGCCGAGCCAGAGCGGCGCGGCAACGCCGATGCCGACTACTTTGCTCGCGTGCGCGCCGAGCGTACCGGTCACGCGCGCGAGCTTGGTTTCGAGCGCCGGAAACAACATCTCGGGATCGGGATACGCGTATTCGAGCACGTCGCGCGTGCAGACGTGCCCCGTGAAATCCATGGCGAGCACGTCGAGGCTGCGCCGTCCCACTTTGATCCCGATCGTATACGCCCCTTCGGGGCGAAGCGCGATCGGTACCGAGGGCTGGCCGATGCGTCCGCGGACACGCGCTTGCTTCGCAAGCAGGCCGTCGTCGATGAGCCGATCGACGATCGTGGACACGCTTTGCATGCTCAGGCGCGTAAGACGGGCGACCTCGGCTTTAGGCAGCGGCCCGTGCAAGCGAATCGCCTGTAAGACGATGCGCTCGTTGAATTGGCGCATGCCGACTTGGTTCGACCCGACCGTCCTCGTGGCGTGCGGATGCGTTCGCGCGTTCATTTCGATGCATCCTCGCGCAAGGGCATGGATGGGTGCCGCGGCACGTGATGCGCGCCGCCCGTCGAGCGAGCCGTCATGCGATGGCCCTGACGTCGGCTTGCTTGGCGCCCGTCATGATCGCGACGGCATCGGACATATGAATGTCCTTCGTATTGACGAGCGCGGCGCGCCGCCCCAGCCGTTGGATATGGATGCGATCGGCGATTTCGAACACATGCGGCATGTTATGGCTGATGAGGATGACGGGCAGGCCGCGGTCGCGCACGCGCCGAATCAATTCCAGCACCATGTTGCCTTCCTTCACGCCGAGCGCGGCCGTCGGCTCGTCCAGGATGACGACGTGCCGGGCGAACGCCGCGCTGCGCGCCACCGCCACGCCCTGGCGCTGACCGCCCGAGAGCGTTTCGACCGCCTGCCGCATCGATCGAATGCCGATCTGCAGGTCTTTCATGTGCGAGGTGGCTTCCTCCAGCATGCGGCGCTTGTCGATCATTTTAAGCACCGAGCCGCGCCAGCCGGGCAGGCGCCGCTCCCGGCCCAGGAACAGGTTTTCCGCGATGGTCATGGCCGGAGCCACGGCCAGTTCCTGGTACACCGTTTCGATACCTTTTTCGCGCGCGTCGAGCGGGCTGCGAAATTTCACGGGGGCGCCGTCGAGCAGGATTTCACCCTCGTCGGGCACGGTCGCGCCCGAAAGCGCTTTGATCAGCGACGATTTGCCGGCGCCGTTATCGCCGATCACGGCGAGAATCTCGCCGGGCATGACTTCGAAATCACAGCCGTCGAGCGCGGTCACTTGTCCGTAGCGCTTCACGAGGCCGCGTGCTTGCAGCACGGGCGTCGCTGCGCGAGAGCTTGAGGTCGACATGACGTTTCCTTAGCGAATACGAGTGCGAGTACAAGTGCAAGTCCGAGTGCCGTTGCACGCGTGCGCCGCGATGCGGGTCGCGGCAAGCGCGCTTGCTCAGGCTTTGCGGTGCGTGAGTTTGTCGGCGGCCACGGCGAGAATCACGAGAATCCCGGTGATCAGCACTTGATAGACGGAGGAGACGCCGATGAGCGTGAGCCCGTTGCGGAACACGCCGACGATCAAAGCGCCGAGCAAGGTGCCCACCACCGATCCGCGTCCGCCGAACAGGCTCGTGCCGCCCAGCACGACTGCCGTAATGCTGTCGAGGTTGTCCGTCTGACCGGCTTGCGGGTCGCCCACGCCCGTGCGCGAGACCAGCAGCAGCGCCGCGATGCCGTAGATCATGCCCGAGAGCGAGTAGACCGTGAGCAAGATCCGCTGCGACGAGAGGCCCATGAGGCGCGCCGCTTCGGGGTTGTTGCCGAGCGCGTACAAGTGCCGGCCCGGCACGGTATTTTTGAGCACGAACCAAACGGCGAAGTACATGAAGAGCGCGAGCACCGTGCCGTACGTCACCTCGGCCGGCCCGACCCTGAACGTATTGCCGAAGAACATCATCGCATCGGGCAGGTTCGATATCGTCTCGGCATTCGAATAAAGCTGCGTCAACGCGAATGCGATGTTGAGCGTACCGAGCGTGACAATGAACGAGGGCAGTTTCACGCGCGTGACGAGCACGCCGTTCAGCAGACCGAACAGCGTACTGGCGCCGATGCCGCACAGGATGGCGAGCACGGGCGGCACGCCGAGCACGACCGCGAACTTCGTCATGATGATCGAGCCGAACGCCATCACCATGCCGCACGACAGATCGATGCCGGCGGTCAGCACGACGAGCGTTTGGCCGATGGCGATCACGCCGACGACGATCGTTTGCTGCAGGATCAGCGAGAAATTCTGAAACGAGAGGAAGCGATGACTCTGCGATACGAAGAAGGCACAAGCGGCGAGGAGGGCGATCAACGGACCGGCCTCGGCGAGGCTCGGCATGCGATGGCCGCGCGAATGAGGAACGGGGGCCGGCGCCAGCGGGCCGGCTGATTGAGTCGTCATGATGCGTCTTCTCCTACGATCGAAATGACTGACAGAGCCGGCGCGGGAGCGCACCCCCGCGCCGCGGCTGCTTATTGGCCCCAGCAGTTTTGCAGGCCGAACTTCGTATCCTTGCTGTCCACGCCCGGCATCGGCTTATCGGTAATCAACTCGACGCCCGTGTCGGTATAGCCGCTCACCTTTTTGCCGGTTTTCGCGTAATCGACGCCGGCGTCCACGCCGAGCGCGGCCATCTTGAGCGGGTACTGCTGCGCGGTCGCCGCGATCGCGCCGGCCTTGACGTTGCGTACGCCTTCGCAGCCGCCGTCGATCGATACGATCAGCACGTTCTTCTCTTTGCCCGCGGTTTGAAGCGCGCGATAGGCGCCGGCTGCCGCGGGTTCGTTGATCGTGTAGACGACGTTGATGTCGGGCGACTTTTGCAGGCAGTTCTCCATCGCCGCCTGCCCCTTCGACTGATCGCCGCGCGTATCTTGGCTGCAGACGATGCTCGGGTCGCCCGCCTTGACGCCGAAGCCTTTCAGGAACCCGTCGTGCCGCAAGATGCCGACGGAGATGCCGGGCGCGAGATCGAGCGTGGCGATCTTCGCCGGCTTGTTGCCGAGCGCCTTCTTGGCGTATTGGCCGATCAGCTCGCCGGCCTTGAAGTTGTTGGTGGCGAACAGGGCGTCCGTGGCGCTCTGCGGATCGGTCGGCGTATCGAGCGCGATCACCATGACGCCGGCGTCACGCGCTTTCTTGATCGACGGGACGATCGCCTTCGTATCGCTCGGTGTGATCAGGATCGCCTTCGCGCCGGCCGTCGTCATGTTTTCGAGCGCCGTCACTTGCGATGAATTGTCTCCGTCGAATCGGCCGGCGGCGGTCAGCAACTTTGCGCCGTCCTTCTGAGCAGCCCCTTGGGCACCTTGCTTCATCTTCACGAAAAACGGATTGGTGTCGGTCTTCGTGATCAGGCCGACGATCGGCTCGTCGGCGAGTGCGGCGCCGGCGCATAGAACCGAGGCAGCGGCGGCGCCGAGCATGAAGTGCCGGGCGGCGGCCAGACAGGGACGGGTTTTCATCGAACGCTCTCCTCCGGGTGATTGACAACGAATTGGCAGCACGTCGCTTCGGCTGCTCGATTAAATCAACTGCGTGGATTTAGTACAGCAGCGCGGGCGGCCGGAGTCAAGGACAGGGCTTCGGTGCAATGCGAGAAAGACAGGGCGGTATGAGGGCTTGGTGCGCCCGCCCCGGTGCGGGATGGAAAGCGATCGTGCAATGCAGCAACGAACGAAGCGGCTCAGGGAAAATCCCGAGTCGAACGCAGTGCGGTCCAGCGCTTAATCGGCTTTGTTTAGTGTTTATTTCGCCGGATCGCGAGCGCGGTCCCAAGGCGGGTCGTCGCCGAACGCCTCGACGAGGGAGTCCACGAAGCGGCGAACCCGCAGCGGAATATGACGCGAACTCGGATAGACGGCCTGCAGATCGAGGTCGGCCGCGCGATAGCGCGGCAGGACGGCGACGAGCGCGCCGCGGGCGAGGGCATCGCCGAACGCGAATGAGGGGCCGTAAGCTATCCCGCTTCCCGCCACCGCGGCGGCAACGAGGATCTGCATGTTGTTCGAGACGAGCCTGCAAGGGCCATCGAGCGTGTGGGCCCGGCCTTTCGTATCGTAGAGCGTCCAGTCTCCTGGCGAGACGGCGTCGCTGAACGCGAGCCGTTCGACGCGTGCCAGTGCGGCGGGGGTGCGCGGTGCGCCATGACGCCGCAAGAACGCCGGGGACGCGCACAGCATCATGCGGCAGCGCGCGATCCGCCGGGTAACGAGCGCCGGATCGGTCAACTTGCCGATGCGCAAGGCCACGTCGATGCCGCTGTCGAGGAGGTCGACGTAACGGTCGCCGAGGACGACTTCGACGTTGGCCTCGGGATGCTCGTTCAGGAAGCGGGCGACGACGTCGCCCAAATGCAGCGCGCCGAATGTCACGGGCGCCGCCACCCGCAATATTCCCCGAACCGTGCCATGGGAGGCGCTCGCTTCGCGATTCGCTTCGTCCACCGCTTCGAGGATCGATTTGCAGCGCAGGTAGTAGCCATGGCCGATATCGGTGAGCGCGAGCCGCCGCGTCGTACGCTGCAGCAGCCGCGCGCCGACCTGCGACTCCAATGCGGCGACATATTTGCCCGCCATCGCCGCCGAGATGCCGAAGCGGCGCGCCGCGGCGGCCAGGCTTCCTTCATCGACGGCGGCCACGAACAGGCCCATGCCGGTGAGTCGATCCATGCGGTCCTCCGGTCATTCGATCGCCGCGTTATCGATTCGCGGCGGAAAGGGGGACATTATCAACCGGTGGCGCGAAAGGCGAGCGAGCGTGCCTGACCGAACCGGTCAGGCGGCGGAATTCAAATGGAAAAACGATGGGGGAGGTGGGGCGGTCAAGCCGCGCGGGCGGGTTGCGCCGTCTCGGCGTTGTGTTTGGCAACGGCCGCACGCTTGGTCTTGCCCGCGCGCGACGGCGGCTGACAGGCTCCGCACACGACGTTGTGTTGCAGATCGTGCTTGTGCGCGACGAACTTGCCGCTGCAACGGCAGCACGGCGTGAGCTGCAAGATGTCGGCATCGAAGAAGCGTACGAGCGTCCACGCGCGCGTGAGATCGAGCACGGGTTCGGCATCGCTATGTTTGCAATGCTCGAGGTACAGGCGGTAGCCCTTGGTCAGCGCGTCCAAATGCGAGCAACCCGCTTCGTGCTTGAGGAACACGTACGTGTTGTAGAACAACGACGCGTGAATGTTCGCGAGCCACGTCATGTACCAGTCGGCCGAGAACGGCAACATCCCCTTCGGCGGCGATACGCCTTTGATTTCGCGATACAGGCGGATCATGCGATCGCGCGAGAGGGTCAACTCGCTTTCAAGCACCTGCATGCGCGCCCCGAGCTCGATGAGCGCGATGGCGCGGAACACTTCCTGGGCGTCTTCCGTGAGGCTCTTCTTCTGGACCATGGCGTAGCCTCGTCGTGTCACGCGAACTGCTCGGCCGGCTGGCTGGCGAGCAAAATCGCGGTGTGCGTGGCGGCCACTTCGGCATTTTTCGCGGTCTGCGTCAAAGCCGACAACATCGAGTGGTCGTTGAAGCGGAAGAAGCACAAGAGCTGATCGGAGGATGCCAGCTTCACGCTCTGCGCGAGCGAAAGCCCGGCCAGCAAATCGGCCAACTCCGACGACAGGCCAAGCCGGAACATGCCGATGGCCTTGTCCTCGCGCAGCATGCGCTGCGCGAGCATGATGTACGACAAATTAATTTCGCGGATAGAGTCCAGCGTTTCGCTGCTGCGGTCCATTTCTCACGTTTCCGAAGCCCCGTTGACCCAGTCCGGTATTTTCTACCGTGTAATTTTGTCGCTCGCGGGGACGACATCGTTTGCGCGACCCCGGTGCATTCTTTGATACAGGCAGTTACAACTTGTAACACCATGGGGGCCATTCTAAGAACCGCTTTTACCGAAATCAATCCCTTCCCAATAAAATGTAGGAAAAAAACACACGTAGGGTTTTCGGCAATTTTTTCATGCCGTTGTAACAAGAAAAGTTGACCGGTATCGATCAGCTCTTTTGCTTGCCGCAGGCAGCGGTGTGCCGTTCCCGCCTGCTATCCAGTGCGAGACGAAAACCAATAATGATGGTTAGGTAAGAATTCCCCATCCTGCCGGTCGGCCGATCGGCGTCCCGGTCAGGCATCATCCATGCAGACGCCACCACTGCGTGGCGAGGGGCCAGAGCAGCGTGATCCATGTTAGGGCGCAGGTAACGAGCGCGATGAGGACGGCCGCGCTGCCGCAATCCTTGGCTCGGCGCGACAGCTCGTGACGGTCGAGCGAGATGCGATCGACGACGGCCTCGATGGCCGAGTTTAGGAGTTCCACCAGTAGGACGAGCAGTACCGACCCGATCAGCATGACGCGTTCGACCGCGGTGACCGGCAGCAACACCGCGCAGGGCAGCAATACGACGGCTAACGCGACCTCTTGGCGAAACGCGCTTTCGGCCCGGAAGGTGGCGACGAGTCCGTCGTACGAATGTTTGAGCGCAAACAGGGCGCGCGTGATGCCGGTCCGCTTCGGGGGCGGTAACAGCGGGTTATGCGAGGAGGAGGGCTGCGATTTGCTTGGGCGGACCATCGGGCGTACCTATGATCGGTCGCGGGGGGTGCGGAACGCGCGGCCGATGTTGCTGAAAAGTGCGGCAAGTTTGTCACACTTATCTGCTATCCTAGGCGGTTTCGCGCAGCGAAACCCCGCAAAGCGTCGCCGACACCCCGAAGTTCAAGCGATTGTCGCAGGTCAAGGTTCGGACTATATAAGCGATGTATATCAATGAGCCCAAACGGGCGCGCGCGTGGTGGCTATCCATCGGCACGGGCCGCGGCCCTCGGCCGCATTGCGGGCCGCGCAAAGACAGCCGTCAATGCGGCGCCCCATCGTTCGGCTAGAAACGGTCCGTCAATGAAGAAATTCGCGCTATCGATTTACGTTTGTTCGGCTGTTTTGGCCGCCTGGCCGTCTAGTCCCTCGCTGCTTGCGGCTCCTCAGAGCGCCGCCTCATCCACGCCCGCCGCCCCGACCGCGTCTTCGTCCGCGGTCTTCAAATTCGCCACGCTCGGCGCCTATGAACCGCTTCATCTGCGCGGGCCCGACGATACGCGCACGATCAATGTCGGCGTCAGGCTCGATCGTGTCGTTACCGCGGCCACGTTGCGGCTGCGCTATACCTATTCCCCGGCGCTCGTCTTCCCGATTTCGCATCTGAAGGTGTCGATCAATGGCGAAGCCGTGGCGACGGTGCCGTTCGACAGCGAACACGCCGGGCAAATGATCACGCGCGATATCGCGCTGGACCCGCGCTTCTTGACGGACTTCAACCAGTTGAATGTCCAACTGATCGCGCACTACACGCTCGATCATTGCGAGGATCCCGACAACTCGGCGCTGTGGGCCGACATCAGCCCGAGCAGCGAAATCGTCCTCGATACTCAGCCGCTCAGACTGCCCGACGACCTGAGCTTGCTGCCCGCGCCTTTTTTCGATCGGCGCGATCCGCGGCAGTTGCGGTTGCCCTTCGTGCTGCCCGCCGCGCCCGACAATGCGACGCTTGAAAGCGCGGGTATCTTGGCCTCGTGGTTCGGCGAATTGGCCGACTACCGCCAGGCGCGTTTTACCGTCGCGACGGCGCTGCCCGCCGATGCCCATGCCGTCGTCGTCGGCACGCGCGAGCAGTTGCCGGCCGGATTGACCATGCCGGCGATCGACGGGCCGATGCTGATCATGGCCGACAACCCCGCCGCGCCCACCAAGAAGTTGCTGATCGTCACCGGCCGCACCGAAGCCGAGGTCAAACAAGCCGTGGACGCGCTCGTGCTCGGGAAAGCGGCGTTGACCGGCTCGCAAGCGAGCGTCGAGCATGTGGACATCGGGCCGCCGCGCAAGCCCTACGATGCGCCGCGCTGGTTGCCGATCGGGCGGCCGATTGCGTTCAAGCGCCTCGTCAACGATCCGAAACAACTGCAAGTGTCCGGCAGCCGCCCCGATGCGATTCGCCTGAATTTGCGCGTGCCGGCCGACTTGTATTCGTGGAGCGGACAGGGCGTGCCGCTCGATTTGAAGTACCGTTACACGGCGCCGACGGTGCAAAACAATTCGGCCCTGGCGATCTCGATCAACGATTTGCTCGTGAAGTCGTTGCGTTTGCCGCCGGCCGAGGACAAGGACGGCAAGGGCAGGCTGCAACTGCCGATCCTCGGCGGCACCGACGCGCGCACGGCCGACCTGCTCGATATCCCGGCGTTCCGGGTCGGCAGTGCGAATCAGCTTCAGTTGAAGTTCGACCTCGACTCGCAAAAGACGGGGCTGTGCCAAGGCGTTGCGCAAAATCCCGTTCGCGCCGCCGTCGATCCCGATTCGACGATCGATTTCTCGCATTTCGTGCACTACGCGCGGATGCCGAACCTCGCGTACTTCGCCAATAGCGGCTTTCCGTTTACGCGCTATGCCGATCTCGCGCAGACGGCCGTCGTCATGCCCGACCATCCGGCGCCGCAAGATGTCGAGACGCTGTTGACGGTACTCGGACACATGGGGCAGTGGACGGGCTTGCCCTCGCTGCGCGTGCAGGTGCTGCGCGCCGGGCAAGCCGCGAGTGTGCCGAACAAGGACTTGCTCGTCATCGGCGATAGCGGCTCGGGCGTGTTGCCGGCGGCTTGGCGTGCCGCATTGCCGCTCTCGATCGCTAGCGAGCCGAACGGGCAAGTCACGCGCACGGCGTTCTCGGTCAAGGAGTATTGGCGCGATGGCGTGCAGGTTCCCGAGGGCAGCGCGCGCCTCGGCGAGAGCGGCCCGATCGCGGCATTGCTCGGCTTCGAGTTGCCCAATAGCCACGGCCGCAGCGTCGTCGCCATGACCGGCACGTCGCCCGCGCGGCTCGGCGATCTGCTCGATGCGCTCCAGAAACCCGATCTCGTCGCGAAGCTGCAAGGCGACGTCGCGCTCGTCCAAGACGGGCGAATCGAAAGCATGCGCGTCGGCGATACCTATGTCGTCGGCTATGTACCGTGGTATGCGCAGATTTGGGGGCGTGCGATCCGGCATCCGGTTTTGCTCGGCGTGCTCGGCGCGATCGGCGGGTTGCTGCTCGCGATCGGCGCGTTTACCGCGTTGCAAGAATTGGCGGCGCGGCGCCGGGGGATCTGAACGATGGTGTCGATCGATCGGCATGGCACGCTCGGCAAAGCCCGGCGGTGGGCGCGCCGCGCCGCTACCGCCGGCCTTCTCGCGGGCTCGGCGGCCGCGGCGGCCGCGACGCCCGCGGCTTGTGCGCCTGACTGGCCGCGCTGGGACGAGTTCAAGCATGGTTTTTTGTCGGCGGACGGGCGTGTGGTGGACGTCGGTTCGGCCGACGAGCGCACGGTGTCCGAAGGGCAAGCCTATGCGTTGCTTTTCGCGCTGATCGCGAACGATCGCGCGACCTTCGACGAGGTCTTGCGCTGGACCGAGAACAACCTCGCGCAGGGCGACCTCACGAGTCACTTGCCCGCTTGGTTGTGGGGCCGCGACAAGGATGGCAGTTGGCATGTGCTCGACGCGAACGCGGCCTCGGACGCCGATCTGTGGATCGCCTACACGTTGTTGCAAGCGGGCCGGCTCTGGCATGAGCGCAGCTATACGGCGCGAGGCACCGTGCTTGCGCGGCATATCGTCGAGCAAGAAACGGCCACGTTGCCGGGTCTTGGTTTGACGCTGTTGCCCGGTCCGCAAGGCTTTCATCCGAACCCGGACGAATGGCGGATCAACCCGAGCTACATGCCGCTGCAGGTCATGCAAGGCCTTGCCGAAGCGCTGCCCGAGGACGCGCGGTGGAAGCGTTTGGCCGATTCGGCATCGGCTGTCGTGCTCGGTACGGCGCCGCAGGGGTTTGCGCCGGACTGGGCGCTTTACGGCGCGGGCCGCGGCTTCGGACCCGATACCGATACGCACGCGCAGGGCAGCTACGACGCGATTCGCGTTTACCTCTGGGCCGGGATGCTCGATCCCGCGCAGCCCGGCGCGAGTCAGGTGCTTGCGCGCCTGACGCCGTTCGCCGACTACATCGTCGAACACGGCGCGCCTTATGAGTCGATCGATACGACCAACGCTCAGGCCAAGCAGACGGGCAACAGCGGGTTCTCGGCGGCGGCGGTCCCGTTTTTGACGGCACTGGGTCGATCCGCCGCCGCCACGGCGCAAGCGGAACGCGTGCGGATGCTCGAAGCGCAGAACGCCCCCGGCTACTATTCCAGCGTGCTGACGCTGTTCGGCCTCGGCTGGCGCGACGGGCGCTATCGCTTCAAGGCCGATGGGGCGCTGGAGCTTCGTTGGCGAGCGGCATGCGCGAGCGAGGGACGATGACGGACCGCACGCGCTCGCGCGCAGGCAATTGGGTTCGCTGCGCCGTATTGGCCGCGCTGACCTGCTCGGCGGGCAGCGCGGCCGCGAGCGCCGAGACTCATGCGTCGGCGGCTGCCGCGCAACCGGCGACGCCCGAGGCGCGCCTGCTGGCGACGGCACGACTGTGGGCGGCGAAACACCGCGACGATCTCGCGTTGCAGGCCGTGCAAAAAGCGTTGCTGATCGCCCCCGACGATCCCGTGCTGCTCAGCGAAGCAGTGCGCATCGAGTTGCGCCTCGGCCAAGCGCAAGCGGCCGCCCAGGTGCTCGCGCGTTTGAAGGCGCGCCGGCCCGCGGCGGCGGCCACTTTGCAACTCGAGGACGAATACCGTTCCGCCACGAGCGGGCGGGGCGAGCTGGCGACGATTCGTTTGCTCGCCCGCAGCGGGCAGAGCGAGGAGGCGGTGCGCCGGTTGCAGGTGCTGTTTCCGCACGGTGCGCCGCCGGGCGCACTCGGTGCCGAGTACTACCGGATCTTGTCGGGTACGCCCGCCGGATACGCGCAGGCCATCGATGGCTTGCGCCGACGGGTGGCGGACGATCCGAGCGACACGGCGGCGGCGCTGACGCTCGTGGACCTGCTCAACGAGCGCGGCCCGACGCGGGCCGAAGCGAACCGGCTCGCCTGGTCGCTTGCGTTGCGCAAGGACGTGGACCATACCGAGGCGATGAACGCTTGGCGAAGCGTCTTGCAGTCGGCCGGCACGGACAGTGCGTATCTCGACGCCGTGCATGCCTATCTCGCGTTTGCGCCGGACGACAACGAGTTCAAAGACCGGGCGCAGACGCTCGACGCCCAGCGGCAGGCGCGCATCAAGCTCGAGCACGATCCCGACTATATCGCCGAGCAGCAGGGGCTCAAGGCGCTCGCGCGCGGCGATCTGCCCGCGGCCGACGCCTCGCTCGCTCGCGCCGCGAAGGCTCGATCGAACGACGCCGACGCGGTCGGCGCTCTGGGGCTCGTGCGGCTGCGACAAGGCCGGCACGACGAAGCGCGGGCGTTGTTCCTGCGCGCCGCGGCGCTCGCACCGGAGAACCGGTCGAAATGGGACGGTCTTGCGCGCACGTCGCTGGTCTGGGGCACGATTGCGAAGGGGCGCGAAGCGGCCGCGGCCGGCCGCCCGGCCGAAGCGCGCACGCAGGCGCAAGCCGCGCTCGCGCTCGACCCCGGCAACGCGCAAGCGAAGCAACTGTTGGCGGACGCTTGGCTCGCCGAGCGCAATTGGCCGGCTGCCGAGCCGTTGCTGCGCGAGTTGCTGGCGAACCGTCAATTGAATCTCGGCGCCGTCGAAGGGATGCAGACGCTCTTGCGCGAGACGGGGCGCGAGCACGAGATTTCCGGCCTGCTCGATGCGCTGAGCCAACGTTTCCGCGATGCGGCCGATCGGCAAGGCTTGGCCGGCTTGCGCGCGGACGCATTGACGCTTCAGGCCGAGCACCTCGTGGCGACCGGCAAGCTAGGGCCCGCGGCCGAGGACTACGAAAAAGCGCTGCGCCTCGCGCCCGACGCACCGTGGACTCGCTTCGCGCTTGCCCGTATTTATCGGGATCTAGGATTGCCTCAATTGGGGCGCGCCGTGATGGACGAAGGGCTCGATGCGCAAGCGTCGCCCGAAATGCGCTATGCGACCGCGCTTTATCGCAATTCGATCGACGACCTGAGCGGCGCGCAAACCGCGCTCGCGGGCATCGCTCCCGATGCGCGCACGCCGGGCATGCAAGCATTGGCGCGCAAGCTCGTTGCTCAGGCGGCGTTGCGCGAAGCCCGAACGGCGTTCGCGAACGACGACGGAGAGACGGCGCGGCGCGCGCTCGACACCGCGCGCGCCAACGGCAGCGACGACCCGTACGTGACCGCTTCGGTGGGTGCCGCGCTGATCGACGAGGGGCAACCCGAGCAAGGCCTCGCGCTGATGCGCGATTGGATGGCGAGCCATCCCCAAGAGACAGATGCCGACGTGAAACTTCGCTATGGCGACTTGCTCGGCAGCGCCGGACGCAACGACGCCTTAGCCGATTGGCTCGCGCGGTTGCGTCGCGAGCCGCATTTGACCGCGCAGCAAAACGCGCGGCTCGAAGATGAATCGCTGCGCCTGTTGCTGCGCGAAACCGATGCCGCGCTCGACGAACGGGATTTCCGCAAGGCGCGCCGCATCTTGACGCAGGCTAGCCCCGAGGGCAAACGCGACAAGCGATACGCGCTCGAGATGGCCGATCTCGAACGCGCGCAAGGCCACTATGGCGCCGCGCGCGCGGCGCTCGCACCTGTACTCGCGCAATCGCCCGACGATCCCGACGCGCGTCTGGCACTGGCCCGCGTGCTCGACGATAGCGGCCATCGATCGCAAGCCTTGGATATCGTCAGGTCCGTGCTCGAGACGGCGCCGCCCGACGATATCGATACCCGCCTCTCGGCCGCGCGCCGTTTGGCGGCGTTGCGTCGCCCGCGCGAGGCGCTCGCGCTGACGGATGCGTTGCGGCAAGCCTATCCCGACCGCCCCGACGTGACCGTCGAAGCGGGCCGCTTGGCGCAAGAGCTCGGCCGCTACGACGAAGCGGCGTCCCTGTTCCGGCGCTCGATGGCGCAAGAGCGGGCCGCCGGAGTGCTTTCCAGCGATCCGGCCGGCACGCCGGGGCAAGCGGCGATGGCCGATCTCGAACAGCGCCGCGATCCCGAGATCGAGGCCGGTTGGATTCCGGCGTTCAAAGCGGGCGATGCCGGTATTTCCGACTATCACGCGCAGCAGGTGCCGATCTACATCCAAGTGCCGTATCGCTACGAGGGGCATTTTTTCTTGCACCTGGACACGGTCCATCTCGACGCGGGTACGTTATCGATCACGGATCCGCCTTCGTATCCGGTGACCACGTTCGGGACGTATTCGGCATTCGCTCCACCCATCGATACGCCGGTCTATGTCACGCATCAGCAGGCGAGCGGCGTGGCGGTCGGAACCGGCTTCGTATCCGATGCTTGGCGCTTCGACTTCGGGACGACGCCGTTGGGCTTCCCGGTCCACTATCTCGTGGGGGGCGTGCGCTATCGCTTCGATGCGGGTCCGGGGAGTTTTTCGGTCAGCGCTTCGCGGCGGCCGCAAACGAGCAGCGAACTTTCCTATGCCGGACTGCGCGATCCGTGGACCAATGCGGTCTGGGGCGGCGTGCGGCGCGACGGCATCGACTTGCATACCGGCATCGACATCGGCCGCTCGAGCTGGTTTTCCGAACTCGGCGCGGGCGTGTTGACGGGCAAGCAAGTCGCGTCGAACCAGGAAGTGACGTTGCGCGCAGGGTTCACGACGCCCGTCTACCAAGGCCGCGACATGCGCGTGAGCGCGGGGCTCGTCGGCAACTTCTGGCACTACACGAACAACCTGCGCTTTTATACCTACGGCCAGGGGGGCTACTACAGTCCGCAGCGTTATACGTCGCTGGGCGTCCCCCTCGAGTGGTATGGCCGCCGCGGCGGCCTGACCTGGGATCTGACCGCCACGGTCGGCGCATCGAATTCCTACGAAAAGGATTCGCCGTATTACCCTAACGGACTGCCGAGTCCGCCGCCCGGCCTCTCTGGGCAAAATCCTGGCAGGAACCTCGTTTATTCGGGCGGATCCACGGCCGGGATGAGCCTCTCGTACGGCGTGAAGGGCGTGGTGCAGTACCGCTTCAACAACCGGCTCGTCGCCGGGCTCAGTTTCGATATCGACCATGCGCACGATTACGCGCCGAGTTCAGGGATGATCTACGTGCGATATTCGTTCGATGCCCGCAAGCCGGACACGAGCCTGTCGCCAAGGCCGGTCGGACTCTATTCGGATTATTAGGAACATGGAAGAAGGCAAGCAACCCGCGCCGCAGCGTGACGAGGTGCCACGGTCCGAAGGGGCGGACGCGGCTGCCGCGGGCTCGAACGTCAGCCGGGGGCTCGGCGTCTTGTTGCGCGACGCCGTCGGCGCCAGGGCTTCGACGGCTAGCCGGCTTGCGATCGAAGCGTTGCCCGACGAGGTCTCGCTGCTGGCGCCGGGCCACTTCTATGCGATTTATGCCAAGCCGCGCACGACGGCGTGCGACGCATTGATCTGGGGGACCGCGAAGGCCGCGCGTACCCGACACGTCACGATCGTGCTCTCGCGCACGCGCGGCCAAGCGGCGGCGCGGATGCGCGAATTGGGCTTCGGCACGGCTGGCGCCGCGAGCGGTTGGCCGCGCAATTTGAATGTGCTGGCCATGCCCGAAACCGCGCAAGCCGGCGAGGGCGCGGGCGCGGGCGCTTCCCTCGCGCCGCCGCCCGGGGCCCGCGTCGCATTCGCCCGCTTGTTCGGGGGGCTGCGGGCGCTCAAACGGTTCGGCTTCCGCCATAACGCGCTCTATTTGGTGGAAGGGGCGGAGCGCTGGCTGACATGGGGCGATCCCGATGCGCTCGCACGCGAGGCGGATCTGCTCGCGAACTGGTGCGCCGCGCGGCGGATCGCGCTCGTGTTGCTGCTCGATCCGTCGAAAATCGGCGGCGACGAAGGCGGTGATGCGACCACCGACGGTTTCATGAACGAAGAGCTCGCGCAGCAGCCGGGCTATCTGGAGTTTCACGGCGCTTGCGGCGGCGTGGCCCGGATGGGGCGCACGCACGGCGAGCTGCTGTGGCATGTCGAGTTCTGGCGCGCGGGGCGGGCCTTGGCCACCGGTGAGACGCGTGCGCTGCGCTTTACCGAGAATGGGCAGTTGAGCGTTGCGCCCGAGGTTGCGGAAAGCCAGGCGCAAACGGCGCTGCGGCTCGCGCGGGACGAATCGCGCGTGGTCGCGACGCGCGCGGTCGTGGGCAACGAAAACTGGGTACCGCCCGAATGGGAAATCGTCGACGACCAGCAAGCCGCGGTGGCGGCCTGCACGGGCGCGCAGGCCGCCACCGTCCTGCTCGATTTCCGCGATCGTTCCACCCTGGAGCCGCTGTGCGCGGCGGTACACACGCTGCGGCGCGAATGCGGCCGGGCATTGAAGATCGTCGTCGTCGAGCGTCGCGAGGCGCTGCGCCATCAATACGAGTTGCTGCTGCTCAGTCTCGGCGCCAACCTGATCGTCGGGCGCGAGTTGCCGTTCTCGCGCGTGCAGTCGCTGCTTCGCTCGCTGCAGGGACAACTCGATACGCGGCCCATTGCGCACGATTACCGCGCCGCATTGGCCGCGGCGCTGACCGACGAAGTGCGCGGCTATCTGCCGGTCGCGGCGTTTTGCGAACGTATCGAAGCCGTGCTTGCGCGGGGCGCCGTGCTCGATCTGCCTCACGTGCTCGCGAAGATCGCATTGCTGCCCGAGGTCGCGCATGCGCAAGCATTGCAGCATTGCGCGCCGCGCCGGGCGGGGGACGTGGCGACGGCGGACGCCGCGCATCTTTATGTGTTTTTGTTCGCGTGCCGGCTGCCCGATGCCGATATCGCTCTGGCCCATATTTTTACGGTGCCGGTCGAGCATCTGTCGGATCGCGTCGTCTACTTGGCCGAGGCCAGTATCGAGCGCGAGATCGCGGCGCTGGCCGAAGCGAACCGCCGTGCCCCGATCGCCGATTACAGCGATCTATTTCGTGCCGCGACGCCGGCGCCGCCGCATGAGCCGCGGCGCGGCGCGGCGGACGCGGCGGCGAGCCTCCCGGTATCGCCAAGCGATGCCGTATCCCAACTCGAAGCGGTCGAAAGCATGCTCGACAAGATCAATCGGGAAGGATCGCCGGCCCGCCGTCCGAAGCAGGCATCGGGCAACGGACCCGCCGCGGCCGCGGCGGCCGCGCAAGCACCCGCGCCGGGCGCGCCGATGCGCCGCCGCGCCGCGCAACCCTGGCCGATGCCGATGCGCGGCGAGGGAGATACGAAATGACGTTCTTCTTACTTCTTTGCTTCGCGGCCGGCATCGTCATTGCGGTACCCGTATGGATCGTCTCCCAGCGATTCGGGGCGCGCCGGGGATTGCAAGCCGCGCGCCGCTTCAACCCCGATGACGCCGTGCCTTGCGTGATCGAGCCCGTGGCGCTCAAAGGCCGCCTAATGCCCGATCTCGACGACGTGGACGGCGAATCGGCGCACGAGGAACAAGGAGAGGCGCGATGAAGACGGTTGCGCTCATATCGACGGTCGGCGGCGCCGGCAGGACGACCATGGCCGCCGCGCTGGCGGTGCTGCTCGCGCGACGCGGCCGCCCAGTCGCAGCCGCGGACCTGGATCCGCAAAACATGCTCGGCGCGCATCTCGGCCTCGATACGTTCGCTCGCGCGGGACTCGGTCAAGCGATGGCGGGACAGGGCGTGCCTTGGCAGGGCACGACGTGGCGCAATGCGGACGGCGTGTTGTTCGCGCCGCACGGAGAAACGACGCTCGCCGAGCGCACGGCCTATGAGGCGCGACTCGCGCGGGAGCCGCGCTGGCTCGCCGATGCGCTGGCGCGCATCGATTTTTCCGAGCGCGGCGTCGCGCTCGTCGATACCGCGCGCTTTCCGTCGCAGCAAGCGGCGCAGGCCGTGCGAGCAGCCGATTTGGTGCTATGCGTGACGCCACCCGAGCCGGCGGCTTGCGCGACGCTCGCGCGCTGCTTTCCGAGCTTGCGCCAAGCGGGCGCACTGGTGAAGGTCGTGGTCAATCGCCTGAACCCGGCGCGTGAAATGCAACGCGATGCGCTCGCATTGCTGCGCGCCGCGGTTGGCGACGCGCTCGAATTGGCGCATCGTGTCCATTTCGACGCCGCGATGCCCGAGTCGCTGGCTCGCGGCGCATGGCTTTTCGATGAAGCCCCGCATTCGCAGGCATCGCACGACTTGCACGGCCTCGCGAACTGGATCGACGCGTGGCTCGACGGCATTGTGGGCGTCGATACGGACGTCGATTCGGAGCAAGCGCGATGAAAGCGCGCATCTTCGGCGCATGGCGCGATGCCCGCATCCGCTTGATCGAGTGGGTCGCGCTCGGGCTCGGACTGCCCGCGCAACGTACGCCACTCGATTGGATCGTTCGGCTCGTCTTCAAGCCGCCGCCGGCCGGCCGGCCCGATTTGCCCAGACGCTGGGCGCGCGCGGCACTGCTCGGGCTCGCCGCGCATTGGGGCGTCCTCGATCCGCGCAGTTGGCGTTCATGGCTCTGGCGCGCGCTCGTGCGGCCGCCGCGGCCACGCGTGCAAACCGACGTGTCGCGCGCACGAGAGGCCTTCGATCGCATCGAACGCGTGTTGCTGCCGGTGGTGCTGGCCGTGCGCGGCGCATGGCGTCGTTTTGAGGCGCTCATCGCTCTGCTGCCGTGGCAGCGCTGGGGCGATGCGCTCGAGCGCGGGACCGAGCGCGTCGGCCACGTGCGCTGGCTGCTGCCCATACTCACCGTGGTGGGCGCCTTGCTTTGGATGGGCGTGGGGGCATCGCCGCTCCAGGCCGGCGGGCAAGTGGAGTTTTTTGCGTTGACGATCGCGGTTGCGCTCGTCGTACGCCGCTTCCCGGGGCGATTGCCCGTCCTGATTCTGGCGACGCTCTCGCTACTGGCGATGGGGCGCTACATCCTTTGGCGCGTGACCGAAACGCTGACGTTCAGAACGCCGATGGAGGCCATCGTCGGCTATGCGTTGTTTTCGGCCGAGATGTACACGTGGTTGATTATGACCTTCGGGTTGATCCAGACGGCATGGCCGCTCAATCGCACGATTGCGCGCTTGCCGAGCGATCCGTCCACGTGGCCGACGGTCGATATCTACATTCCGACCTACAACGAACCGCTCTCCGTCGTTCGACCCGCGGTATTCGCGGCGCAGGGCGTCGATTGGCCGTCGTCGAAATTGCGCGTCTATCTGCTCGACGACGGACGCCGTCCCGAGTTCGAAGCGTTCGCCCGCGAGGCCGGTATCGAGTATTTGACGCGTGCCGACAATCGCAATGCCAAGGCGGGCAACATCAACGCGGCGCTCAAGGTGACGCGGGGCGAATACATTGCGATTTTCGATTGCGACCACGTGCCCACGCGCTCGTTTTTGCAGATGACGATGGGCACGTTTCTGCGCGACCCGAAGTGCGCGATGGTGCAAACGCCGCACCACTTCTTCTCGCCCGATCCATTCGAGCGCAATCTGGGCACGTTCAACCGCGTGCCGAACGAGGGCAAGCTCTTCTATGGACTCGTGCAGGCCGGCAACGACCTGTGGAACGCGTCGTTCTTCTGCGGTTCGTGCGCGATCATCAAGCGTGGGCCGCTCGAAGCGGTGGGCGGCGTCGCCGTCGAGACGGTGACCGAGGATGCGCATACGGCTTTGCGACTGCATCGGCAAGGCTACACGACGGCCTATCTGCCGACGGTTCAAGCCGCGGGCCTCGCAACCGAAAGCTTGGCCGGCCACATCAAGCAACGCACGCGCTGGGCGCGCGGGATGGCGCAGATCTTTCGCATCGACAATCCGTTTCTCGGGCGAGGCCTCGGCTTTTTTCAGCGGCTCTGCTACGGCAACGCGATGATGCACTTCTTCTACGGCGTGCCGCGGTTGATTTTCCTCGTCATGCCGATGGCGTATCTGTTCTTCCAGCTCTATTTCATCAACGCGGCGGCCACGACGATCGCAAGCTACGTGCTCCCCTACATCTTCGTCTCCAACATCGCCAACTCGCGCATGCAGGGCCAATACCGGCACTCGTTCTGGGCCGAGGTGTACGAATCGGTTTTGGCTTGGTATATCGCTTTGCCCACGACGTTCGCGTTTTTCAGCCCGAAGCACGGCAAGTTCAACGTGACGGAGAAAGGCGGGCGCGTCGACGAAGGCTATTTCGATTGGAGCGTGTCCAAGCCGTATCTCGTCCTGCTCGGCTTGAATCTCGTGGCGTTCCTAGCTGGGGCCTACCGGCTCACGTTCAACGCGAACGGCGAGGGGCCGACGATTCTGATGAACATGGTTTGGACGATCTACAACCTCGCTTTGCTCGGCGCGGCCGTGAGCGTGGCGAGCGAGGCGAAACAGGTGCGCGTGACGCATCGCATCGCCATGCGCGTGCCCGCCACGCTGTTGCTGGCCGACGGCACCACGCTCGCCTGTATGACGAGCGACTATTCGACAGGCGGGCTCGGACTCGAATTGCCCGCGCAGGGAATGGCGTTCGATCGCGGGCAGACGCTGCATGTCACGCTGAGCCGCGGCGATCGTATCTTCCACTTCCCGGCTCGCGTGACGCGCGTCGCCGGTAGGCATTTGGGGCTGCAGTTCGAGGCGCTGACGCTCGAGCAGGAGCGGCAGTTCGTGCAGTGCACGTTCGGCCGCGCCGATGCCTGGCTGAGCGGCGAGGAGCGGCCCGAGGAAGATATGCCATTGGCGGGCTTCAAGGAGGTGATGCTGATGGGTGTCGAAGGGTATGCGCGCTTGGCGCAAGGGGCGATGCGTTCGGTGCGGTCGCTGCTCGCGCTCGACCGAGCCCGGTATTGAGCGCGATAAGGAAATCAGTTCATGACGTTTTGGAATCTTTATTTCATCCTAAAGCTGTATCTGTTCGCGACGGGGCACCTGAAGCCGCTATGGCTTGCCAACCTCGCGTTCGTTACGGCGCTGGCGTTGACGAGCCCGCTGCGGCGGCGCGTCTGGCGCATCGCGCGTTTTATCGTGGCGCTCGGCATCGGCGTGCCGCTCTTCTACTACGAGGCCATCGTGCCGCCGTTCTCGCGCGTCATCGAGGAGGCATCGGGTCTCGGATCGTTTACGGCCGGGTACTGGCTGGAGCTGGCCGGCCGCTTTCTGCCGCCGGCGCTCATCATCGCGGTCCTGGCCGTCGTACTCGGCCATTGGCTCGTGAACCGCTGGCTGCGCGTGGCGACGTTTGTCGTCATCGCATTGATTGCCGTACCGGTATGGCGTACGGCCAGCCTGGCGATCACGTCGGCGCAAAGCGCTTCGACAAGCGGCGCGCGCACGACTTCCGTCGTCGAACAGCCGCTCGACCATAACGCCGCGCTGGCGGCGTTCCGTACCGCGGAATCGCAACGTCAAGTCACGTTCGGCAAGCTGAGTGCCAATCCGAACGAACAGTTCGACGTGATCATCTTGCATATCTGCTCGTTGTCGTGGGACGACCTCGATGTCTCGAAGGCGCGCGAGAATCCGATGCTGAGCCACTTCGACTATCTGCTCACGAACTTCAGTACCGCGGCCAGTTATAGCGGCCCGGCCGCGATCCGCGTGTTACGAGCCAGTTGCGGGCAAGAGGCGCATGCGGACTTGTACAAGCCGGCGCCGCAGCAATGCTATTTGCTCAACGACTTGGCTCACGCCGGTTTTACGCCGCAGATTTTGATGAACCACGACGGGCACTTCGACAACTTCCTCGATTTGGCCAAGGAAAACGCGGATGTACAGGGCATTACCGTCGAATCGAACGCCAATGCCGCGGTCACGATGCACGCGTTCGACGGGTCGGTCGTGCACGACGACTATTCGACGTGGGCCAATTGGTACGCGCAGCGCGCGCAGACGCCCGGCCCCGTGGCGCTCTACTACAACACGATCAGCTTGCACGACGGCAATCGCGTGACCGGCAAGGAAAAGCTGACGAGTCTCGAGTCGTATCCCTATCGCGTCAATACGTTGATGAACGAGGTCGATCAATTGGCCGATCTCATCGCGAAGTCGGGCCGCCGCGCCGTCATCGTCTTCGTGCCCGAGCACGGCGCGGCGTTGCGCGGCGACGCCAACCAGGTTGCCGGGCTGCGCGAAATCCCCACCCCGCGTATCGTGCATGGCCCGGTCGGCGTGCGGATCGTCGGACTTCCGGGCGCGCACGGCCCGACCACCGTCATCGATACGCCCACGAGTTTCCTCGCGCTCGCGCAACTGCTGTCGAACCTGGTGTCGAATAGCCCGTTCAAGCCCGGCGTGGCGCTTTCGCAGTACGCAGCCGATCTGCCGCAAACGCAGATGGTCGGCGAAAACGAGGGGACCGTCACCATGAAGACAGCGGACGGCTACGCGGTGAAAACGCCGGACGGCGTATGGGTGAACCAAAAGTGACGATCGACGAGACGAACGGCCGAGGCTGGCCCATCAACGATATCGGCGGCCTCGCGCGCCACGTGCCCGAGGTCGATCCGAGCCGGTATTTCGACGAGCAGGCGCGTCTTGCCTACGAAGAAGCGCTCGTCAAATGGCCGGTGCTGGCGCGGTTGATGGGGCTCGCCGGCGACGGCGGCGAGCCGCAAGCCGGCGATCAGCGGGGCAATTCGGCCGATTCCACCGATTCCATCGATTCGGCCGGTCTCCAGTTTCCGTCGTCGGCGCGCTAACGCCATCGCGCTCGATGCCGACGAATTACGCGTCGACGATATCTTGCGCCGTGGGCGCCTCGGCGTCGCGCGTGACCTGCGCCACGAGCCGCTCCACCAGCCGGTCCACGTCGCGCTCCGCCGCCGCGATGGACTCATCGAGCCTCGCATCGCCGAACTCGTCGTATTCGATCGCGACGCAGTGCACGTCCTCGATCCCCATGTAGGCGAATGCCGTGGCCACGCTCGCTTCGACGTGATTGCGATGCGCCAGGCGCGGCGTATCGTAGCCGTAGTCGCCGCGCGAGCTTAAAAGCACGAGGCGCTTTCCTCGCCCCGCGAGCATCGGCCAGTACGGATCGCCCGCCCGGTTGCGATCGAAGCCGAATGTGCGGCCGACGCGAATGACGTTGTCGATGTAAGCCTTGAATGATGCGGGCGGCCCGAAGTTGTACATCGGCACGCCGGCTACAACGATGTCCGCCGCCAGCAACTCGTCGATGAGTGCATCGCTCGATGCCAGCACGGCGCGCATCGATGCGTCGCGCTCGGCCGGGGGGGTAAACGCGGCGCGGACCCACTCGCCGCTGACCGCGGCGGGCGGTGCGGCGGCCAAATCGCGGTACACCGTCGTCGCATCGGGCATCGATTCGCGCCAGCGCGCGACGAAACGCGCGGACAGGCGCCGCGTATGGGAACCATGCGGGTCGGTGCCGGACAGGCCGGCGCGGGCGCTCGAATCCAAATGAAGAATACGTGTCATGATGCTCGCTCGTGCTGAATGGATGGACGCATGCGAAACGTTGCCTCGCATCGGTCACGACTATACGAACGCGCGGTGCCGTGCGACAAACGAGGAATTTTCGTCGGCACACGCAAGAAAAACTCATCCGTCCGCGGCGATTGCAGCGCGGACGACGAATCGTTCACGAGCCTAACCGTTATGAGGAAGCTGCCGTCGTTGAACGCATTGCGTGCGTTCGAAGCCGTCGCGCGCCACATGAGCATGAAGCTGGCGGCGCAGGAGTTGGCGGTGACGCCGACAGCCGTCAGCCATCAAGTGCGCCAATTGGAAGAGACGATCGGCGCGCCGCTGTTCGAGCGGCGCGTGCGCTCGCTCGTCCTGACGCCGCAAGGCGCGGCGCTGTTGCCGGTGCTCTCGCAAGGCTTCGACGCATTCGAGGCGGCGCTCGGCGCGATCGCGCATGCGGCACCGCGCGAAACCGTCGCGATCAGCACGACGACGGCACTGGCCGCGTGCTGGCTGGCGCCCTGGATCGCATCGTTTTCCGCCTCGGCGGAGTTCGACCTGCGCATTCACTCGGCCGATACGACTGTGGCGATTCCCGGTGAACATGCCGACGTCGCGATTCGCTACGGAGCGGGCAGTTGGCCCGGACTCGTGGCCGAGCGGCTTTTCGACGATGCGTACGCGCCCGTCTGGCACCCGCGCTTGGGGCTGCGTCATCCGGACGATTTGCGCTCGCATCCGTTGATCCGCTCGGAGTGGCAGGCGAGCTTGCGCGATGTGCCCGATTGGACTGCCTGGGCGAATGCGGCCGGCCTGAAGCTCGGGCAGACGCGCGAACTGACGTTCTCCGACGAGTCGCATGCGATCGGAGCGGCTTTTGCGGGACAGGGCGTGGCGCTCGTCAATTTACCGCTCATCGAGCGCGAGTTGCGCAACGGCGATCTCGTGGCGCCGTTCGGCCCTATCCTGCACCGGTTTTCGTTCTGGCTCGTGTACCCGGATGCATCGAGCCGAAGCGGCAGTGCGCGCAAAATCGCCGCGGTGTGCGAATGGATACGCGCGCTGCCGCGACCGGACGTGCGCGGGCTATTTCGAGACCGCGAACAGCGTCAGGTTCATGAGCAGCTTGAACGCTTCGCCGAGCAGCACGGCGCCGGCGACGCCGGCGCACCAGAGGGCGAAGAACCATAGCCAGCGCGGTAGCGCGCCGCGCGGCTTAGTGATAGTGATGTTCGCCATGACGCACCTTTCCGCGGAAAACCCAGTAACCGAGCATCGTGTACGCGAGGATGATCGGCAAGATGACGACGGCGCCCGTCAGCGTGAAAGAGAGCGTGCGCTCGGGGGCCGCCGCTTGCCACAGCGTGACGGACGAGGGAATCGCATAAGGCCATAACGTGGCGAGCAGCCCCGCGTAGCCGACGACGACCAAGCCCATTGCAAGCAAGAACGGGCGCGTATGGTGACGCTCGCGCGCCGCGCGCCGCATGAAATACGCGCAGATCGCCACCAAGAACGGCGCGGGCAGCATGCGATGAAACCACTGTGCGCTGAACCAGCGAGCGGCAACGCCGGGCTCTTGCAACGGCGTCCAGATGCTGACGGCGACGATAAACGCGATCAGCACGAGCGTCAGCGGCCATACGAGCCGATGCAGGCGGCGCTGCAAATCGCCCTCGGTCTTTGCCACGAGCCAGCAGCACCCGAGCAGCGCGTAGGTGGCGACGACGCCGAGCCCGGTGAGCAGCCCGAACGGGGTGAGCCAGCCGAACGCATCGCCGGCGAACTCGCCGTTCGCAAGCGGAATGCCTTGCACGAACGCACCGAGCGATACCCCTTGGAAGAACGCCGCACCCGCGGATCCACCGATGAAGGCAAGGTCCCATAGATGCTTCGTGCGCGAGGCTTTGCCGCGGATTTCGAACGATACGCCGCGCAAGATCAAGCACGCGAGCATCGCGACGAGCGGCAGATACAGCGCCGACAGCACGGTCGCATAAACGAGCGGGAAGGCGCCGAACAGCGCGGCCCCGCCGAGCACGAGCCATGTTTCGTTGCCGTCCCAGACGGGGGCCACGGTGTTCATCATCAGATCGCGTTCGCGCTCGTCGGGGAAGAGCGGGAAAACGATGCCGATGCCGAGATCGAAGCCGTCCAAGACGACGTACAGCAGCAGGCCGAGCGCGATGATCGCGGCCCAGACGACGGTGAGATCCATGTTGATCCTCGAATGATGAATGTTCGATGGCGATGCGTGAATCGCTCAGACGGGAAGCGGTGCCGTGCGGCGGCCGCCCGAGCCGGCTTCGCGCGTATCCTCTCCGCCGTGGGCGATCTTCGGGCCCGCATGCATGAGCCGGAGCATGTAATAGACGCCCGTGCCGAACACGAGGAAGTACACGACGACGAAAGTCATCAGCGAGAGCCCGACTTGCTGGGCGGTGAGCGGCGAGACGGCCTGAGCCGTGCGCATGACGCCGTAGACGACCCACGGCTGACGGCCGACTTCGGTCGTGACCCAACCCGCGAGCAGCGTCACGAAACCGCTTGGCCCCATGAGGAGAGCGAACCGATGGAACCAGCGGGCGTCGTAAAGCCGGCCGCGCCGATCGAGCAGCCACGCGCCGACGGCCAACACGATCATCAAGATGCCGAGGCCCACCATCACGCGAAAGCTCCAGAACACGACCGTCGAATTCGGGCGTTCGTCGGGCGCAAACGACTTCAGGCCGCGGATTTCGCCGTCCCAACTATGCGTGAGCAAGAGGCTGCCCAGGTGCGGCACCGACAGCGCGTAGCGCGTCGTTTCGGCTTGCATGTCGGGTACGCCGAAGAGATTGAGCGCGGTGCCGTTCGTCTCGGTATCCCACAGCCCCTCGATGGCGGCGATTTTCGCGGGTTGGTGACGCAGCGTGTTCAGGCCGTGCTGATCGCCAACGAACGCTTGCAGCGGGGCAAGCGCCAGCAGCATCCACATCGCCATCGCGAACATCTTCTTGACGGCGGGATCGCGCCGGCCTTTCAGCAAATGCCATGCGCCCACCGCTCCGACGACGAGCGCCGCCACGAGAAAGGCCGCAAGCGTCATATGAACGAGACGATAGGGGAACGAGGGGTTGAAGACGATCTTGAACCAATCGACGGGAACGGCCTGGCCGTCGACGATCGCGAAGCCTTGCGGCGTTTGCATCCAACTGTTCGAGGCGAGAATCCAGAATGCGGACATCAGCGTGCCCACGGCCACGGTGAGCGTGGCGGCGAAGTGCGCGCGCGGGCCGACGCGGTTCCAGCCGAACAGCATGATGCCGAGAAAGCCGGCTTCGAGAAAGAACGCGGTCATCACCTCGTAGGTCAGCAATGCACCGGTGATCGGGCCCGCGAATTTGGAGAAGCTAGCCCAGTTCGTGCCGAACTCGTAGGCCATGACGACGCCCGATACGACGCCCATGCCGAAAGCGACGGCGAAGATCTTCGACCAGAACAGGCACAAATCCTTGTAATAGGCTTTGCCGGTTTTGAGCCACCGCCACTCGAGCACCGCGATGAAGCTCGCGAGCCCGATGCTCAGGGCGGGGAAGACGATATGAAACGAGACGGTAAAGGCAAATTGAATGCGCGCGAGATCGAAAGCGCTGAACGAAGACGTTTCCATAGCTGATACCTGATGCCGGTGACGAGCGACGCGCGCCGGCCGGTGTCGACGCGCACTGCATAAGCAGCCGGTCGCAAGCGTAGATCAGCGGAGGAAAAAATGCTGCACTGCGCGCAGGGCGCCTAAAGCGTGCCGCATGCGGCGATTTGCCGTATCGACAACGATTAACACCCTGACGGGCAAGCGAAAAATCGGTGCGCCGCAGCATCGGCGCGAAGCGGAGTGCGACGCAATGTGCGGCAATACACCGCGCGGACCGTCGCGCATCACTTGACCCATGTCGGCTGCGGCGAATGCGCTCCGGTGCTAGTGATTCACTCGGCCGGGCCTGGCGGCTCATGTCGGATTGCGGCTTACCCACGATATCGGCGCGGGCAAGCCAAACCGCCATGCCCGAGCATAGATATCCCGTTTTCCTGGTTGGGCTGTTTGACGGCGAGGTTGGCCGTCCGGCTGAGCCGCGCCGCCTGCTACAGCAGCGCAACGCCGCCTTGGCGCGGCTCGCATCGGCGCAGCGGGACGCCGGTGGACTTGGAGAGGACGACCAACTGCACGAAGCTGTTGACCGGCGCGAATGGAGCGAAAAAGGCGTCCATCACGTCGATGAACGCGCTGATGCTATTGCCCGAGAACGCCTGCTCGTCCACGGCTAGCATGATTTCGACGCCGCGCACGAGCGCGGGACACGGATCCATGACGATCCATTGCATCGTCGAGCGCGAGCCGATAAACGAGATGCCTTCGATCTGTCGGGCCGGCGCCGACGAGAGCGCGGCGTATTGGCGCAACAGCCGCTTGATTTCGTCGAGTCCTTCCGCGCTCAGCGACATCGCATGCGGCGTGAATTGCGAGATAAGACGCCACAGCGCGCCGTGACTTTGCTGGGCGCGGACGCTTTCCGTGGGGCGGCGTAGAAGGGCGAGCCGGCACGCCACCGAACCGCCCTCGATCATGAGGTCGCCGGCCGGCGAGCCGTACGGTAGGGTGGAAGGCAAGTTACGGTTCGTGCAGGTGACGTCCACGGCCACTTGCGGCACTGGGACGGCGGCCGGATGACCGTCGAGACCGACGAAGGCCAGCGTCGTGCGGCGAGCGTCGCGCTGCTGCGGGTCCTCGTCGGTGCGGGCGACCCAATACGGCCCGCCGGGCGCGCCGGCGCTGCCGTGCATGAGCCCGTGGAACGGCTGGAATGCGCCGGGGCCGGACGGCGACTGCTTTTCCGGATAGACGGCATCGATCGAATACACTTCGAAGTCGGACGTGCTCGTCGATTTCTGTACTTTGGGGGTGACGGCATACGCTTGCGTCAACGGATCGATCTTGATCGGTTCGGCCTTCGTCGCGAACAAGTTGACGATCGGCGTGCAAAAGAGCTTCAAGTGTTTCTCGCTCAATTGCGCCATGCGCTGCCCGGCCCATGACTCGTCGTGTACGCCCTCGATCGCGAGATACAGCGTCAGCGTCGTGCATGGCCCGGTCGCGGCCAGCATGGCGGCGGCATCGATATCGAGGAAATCGAACTTGTCGGGGAAGGCGAAGTACTCGCCGAGCAACCGGAATTGTGCGCTGGCCGGCTCGGCGTGTTCGACGAGCGCATCGTCTGCATCGAATCCCCCCGCTTTGACCGGAACGCATTCGAGCGTCGCCCAGCGCCCGTTGCCGTCGGCTTCGACGAAAGCTTTGGTGGCGCGCAGCAAGAGCGTATCGATCAGCGTCGTGACGATCTCACGCTGGCCATGTGCATGCAGGCGGATCGTCGGCGGCGCAATCGCATGGAGTCCCGCGCAGCCCGCGGCCTGAGCCAAGGTAATCGCAACGAGCCCTGATGTCTCGGGCGGCAGCGACGCATTGGCGGGGGCCACTGCGCTGCGCAGGTAGCGCGCGCTTTTGATGCGCATCGGAGCGAGCGTAACGTCGTAAGCCGTGCGAAAGCGGCACGGCCGGTCTTTCGTCACTAGGTCGGTGCCGCGAGCGATCGTGACCGGGCCCGACAAACCCTCGAACAGTCCTTCGATGTCGAACTCGACGATCGAACAAGACGGGAAAGGCCGCAAATAGTGCGGATACAGCGTCTGCAGCATCCCCTCGGTAAATTCCGGGTAGTCGTCGTCGAGGCGCGTATCGATGCGCGCGGCCAGCAAGGCGAACGACTGCAGCATCCGTTCGACGTGCGGATCGTCGGAATGCTCGCCCGACACGGCCAGCCGGGCGGCGATCTTCGGATAGCGCGTCGCGAACTCGTGCAACGAGCGGCGCAACATGGCGAGTTCACGTTCGTAATGCGGCAGCAGGTCTTCCATGGAAAATCCGAGTTTGAGAAAACGTGCCAATTTCCAGCCGCGGCATTGCGGCTATATCGGGCGACTCGAATATTACTACCGTTGGAAGCGCGAACCCGCCCGGCCGCGTGAGAAGCGCGGCCGGGCACGAAGCGGCGGTGAGGCGCGGCACTGAAACCGAATGCGCCGTTATTCGCCGGGTGCGTACAGATCGAGCAGTTTCAACGTGACGCCGTTGGTCCAGCCGAATCCGTCTTGCAGCGGATATTCTCCGCCGCCTCCGCCTCCCGCATTCGGGCCTTCGACAACGTATTTTTCAACGAGTTTTTGATCCGACGCATAAACCTGCTTTACGTCCGCCAGAAACCGCGTACCCACTTCTTTAGCGAATGAGCTGTCGCCGTAATGCTGCGCGCCCCTGAGCGTCAACCAATGCAGCGGCGCCCAGCCGTTCGGGGCGTCCCACTGCTGCCCGGTTTGGACAGTGGTCGTCGCCAAGCCGCGTGTCTGGAGCAATTGGGTTTCGAGCGTACGCAGCGTTGCATGCGCTCGGTTGGGCCACGCCGCGCGCACGAACAATGGGTACGCGGCCGCGGCCGATACCTTGCCGGTCAGCTTGCCGAGACGCCAATCGTAATCGCCGTAAAAGCCGCTCGGATTCCAAAGATATCGATTGATGGCGTAGGCGCGCCGCTCGGCTTTTTGAACGTAATCGGCCGTGCATCGGAAATCGAGCGACTGCGCGCACGCTTTGGCGATCGTTGCCTCCAGCGAAAACAGCAGGCTATTCAAGTCGATCGGAACGATCGACGTCGTGCGGATCGTCGAGAGCGTTTTGCCGTCGCCGAACCAGCGCGAGCTGAAGTCCCATCCCGATTCGGCGGCGGCGCGCAAGTCGCGATACACCTCCTTGGGATCGCGGCCGGGCGCTTGCTTGGCCGTCGCCACGTCTTCGGAGTAAGACTCGTCGCGCGGCGTATCGCGCTCGTCCCAATAGCGGTTCAACACCGTGCCGTCGTTCAATACCACGACATTGCGCGTGGCACCGCCGCGCGGCGTCGTCTCGGCGCCCTTCATCCAATAGGCGTATTCCTTCTTCAACTCGGGTAGGTATTTTTGGTAGGCGCGGTCTCCCTCGACCTTCGCGGCCAGTTGGACCATGAGCGCGAAAAACGGCGGCTGGGAACGGCTGAGGTAATAGGTACGATTGCCGTTCGGGATGTGTCCGAATTGGTCTATCTCGTAGGCGAAGTCGTCGAGCATATCGTCGACGAGGTCCTCACGCCCCGACTCCTGCAGGCCGAGCATCGTGAAATAGGTGTCCCAATAGTAGCCCTCGCGAAAGCGCCCGCCCGGCACCACATAGGGTTTCGGTAACGGGATCAGCGAGCTGTTCGGGGGGACATCGGCCGCGGTCGTCGTTCTCGTGAGCTTCGGCCAAAGCCAGTCGATGTGTTGACGCAGCGTCTGACCGCTCGGCGGTGTAATAACCGGCTCGCTCGGCAGCGTGAAATGCGCCAGCACGAATTGTTTGAGGTCGAAGCCGGGCTGATTTTTCGATTGTTCGTACTGCTGAACAATTGCCGCCGGATCGCTGTTGGGCACCGCATCCACGAACGTCTTTTGGTCGGGGAAGATTTGCTGCATTTGTACGGCGACGAATAGATCGCCATAGAGTTCGGACGGCGGGGGCGGCAAGGTTGCGGCCGCGGCCTCGGGCAACGGGGAGGCGGCGAGCCCGGCCAGCAGCATGAGACAGGCGAGACGCGACGTGCGCGTGCGCGCGGCGGCAAAACGCGGGCGGCGCGCGGGGGACGATTCGAACATGACTCCTCCATGAGATGGGATAGGTTCGTTCTTGGTCCCCTCGTTCTTGTGCGAATCGATGCGCTTGGCCGCGCGGCGGTTCGGCGATTTTGCCTCACCGGGAAATGAAAAGAAATCGATTGAAAAAATGAGCGCTGTAAAAGGCGTGGGATTTACTTCGGCTGATGCGCGATATGAACAGACAGTAACGTCTATCGCCGGCGGAGCAGTTTATTCGTCGGTTTTCGCATGCTCGGGGCGGGCAAAGAAACGGCGACGGCGTGCCGGTGCGGCAGGTCGTCGCATGCTTAGGTCTGATGAATCAACGACGGTTTTGGCGAGGTTGCTTGCGTAGGTCCTCACGCACGCGCTTCGTCACGAGCACGGGGAGGTAGTCGGTGATGCGGGCGCCGTCGCTGAAGGCCTGCCAGGTCTGCGACACCATCCGCGAAACGGTTTCGGGCGGGGCGCCTGTGTCGCTTGCAATGGATTGCACGAGGTCGTCCACGTTCGGTTGCGTCATATCGATCTCCGTGGTGAGCGCGCGGCGATCCTGTGCCCCGCACGCCTCTCGCTATTTAAGAGTGGTACGCGCGGCGTTGCCAATTGAATTCACCTATCGGTCCGACGAGGGCTCGTAGGCGCGCCGCGGCAGCCTGCCTGGCAAAACGGTGGGCATTGTTATTTATTATTAATCGACGATTTATCGAGTTGAAAATATATTGCGTCATGATTGACGGCTGCCATTCAAATCATTCGCGAATTCCGTAATGCTTTGCGCCACGATATCGGCGTGGCTGAGCAATACCCAATGCGCCGCATCGAGTTCGATGCGGCGGTGCGGGCCGAGCCATCGATCCAACCCTATCGATAGCGATGGTCCGACATAGCGGTCGCGCATCGGCACGATGAACTGAACGGGCGCATGGGCCGCGCGAGCGCGAGGTTTGCGGATCCGTTGGACGAAATTCGCGCGGTAGAGCCCGAGACCGTCGATGGCATTGCGAAGAAGGTCGGGGTCGGGCGTCGTCTTCAACCCTTCGGTTGCGCGTAGCCACGCAGGCCAAGTCGGTGCCCATAGCGCTCGCCACGCGAGTTCGGGCAATCGCGGCAACAGGAAGAAATAGATATAGCTCGATTGGAGCATCTGCCGCATGCTTTGAAGCAGCGCGCGAGCGGACTTCCATCGATCGCCCTCGCGCAGCAACACGCCGGCATAGTCGAGCGACGGCCCGGAGATCGAAGTGAACGAGACGATGCGCCCTTCGAACGCCGGGCTCGTGACGGCTTCCCAGCTTTGTACCGATCCCCAATCGTGGCCGACGAGATGAAACGGCCGCGTGCCGCAGGTCGCTTTAGTAACGGCGGCCAGATCGCCGGCCAACTGTTCGAGACGATAACCCGCAACCGTTCGCGGGGCCGACGACGCGCCCGCGCCGCGCACGTCATAGGCGATCACGCGGAAGCGCGCATCTAGCCGCGCACGCACGGCGTCCCAAACGCGCGCGGAATCGGGATAGCCGTGCACGAGTACGACGCACGGCGCATCCGGCGGCCCGCTCGCATAGACCGCAAGCGTCACGTCGCCGGAGCGAACCGTCGAGCGTTCCGTCACGCGCGGTGCAACCTCGTGGCGGGCTTCTACGATCATGCTTGCGTTTGAGACCGGGCGATCATGCGAGTTCGTACCGCGCGCGAACCGTCGCGCCCGCCGGCCGCTTCGACCGCCGCAACGACGGCATCGATACGCGCCAGATGTTTGCGATTGTCGTGATCCCAAGGATGGAAGCTAGGTTTGAAAAAACGCAGCCAATCGAGCGCGATATGGGGAAACACGCCACGCGGGCCGAACAGGAAGCGCACGAGGTTCCACACGCCGCGCACATGGCCGCCGCGGCGCCGGTCGGCGATCAGCAAGCGGACATGAAACCAGAACACGATCGTCCAGAACATCAGCGTGATCTGCAGCATGGCCCCGGCTCTGATCAAGTAGCGCTTCAGTCCCGGCCTGATCGCCGCGTTCCAGACGTCGAACGACACGGCCTTATGCTCCGTTTCCTCGAGCGCGTGCCATGTCCACAATTGCGCGTAGATGGGAACGTCGCTCGCGATCCGCGTATCGTCTTCGAGGACCATGCCGGCGAGCATCGCGGTGTAGTGTTCGAGCGCGACAGTTTGAGCGAGCTGGACCGAATGGGGCGCATTTCTACGGCCGAAATCGAGTAGCTTCACGACGTACTGCTCGAGCCGGGCGGCCGGAAGCCCCGCGGCCTCCAGCGCTTCGTTGTATTCGATATGCTCGCGCGTATGCATCGCTTCCTGTCCGATGAAGCCAAGCACTTGCTTCTTGAGCTCGGGATCGTCGATACGGTCGCGATAGTAGCGCACGCTGTCGATGAAATAACGTTCGCCGGCCGGAAACAGCAGCGATAGGGCGTTGAAGAAATGCGTCACATAGGACCCCGACGCGTGCCAGTCGCAAGCGCGCTCGGAGGGCAGGGGAAAACGCAAGTCGCGGCGGATGGGCATCGTCATGGCAGCTTGTTCTCCATGGTGGCGGCGTGCGCTTGCGCACTAGCGCGCTTTCGCGCGGCGCGGCTCAGACGCAATGCCGATCGAACGACGAGCGCTTGATAGGCTGACGGCAGCAGGCGCGCGAGCCAATCGGCAGCCCACGCGTCGCGTCCGATCAGTACGCGGCGCCGATTGCGGCGCACGCCGTCAAGAATCGCGCGGGCCGCCTGGTCCGCGCTCGTGATGAAAAGACGTTCGAAGTCTCGCCGGCCTTGCCGGTCATCTTCGATCAGAAAGCCGATCATATTCGATGAAATGCGGCTTCCGCGAGCGATGTTGGTTTTGATGCCGCCCGGATGAACGCAGGTCGCGGACACCCCGCATCGCAGAATGTCGAGTTCCTCGCGCAGCGATTCGGTAAAGCCGCGCACGGCGAACTTGGTCGCGTTATAGGCGCTCATGCCGGGCTGCGAGAACAAGCCGAACACGCTCGACGTATTGACGATATGGCCTTCGCCCGCGGCCTTCAAATACGGAAGAAACGCCTTGGTGCCATGCACGACGCCCCAGAAATTGATCGCGACGATCCATTCGAGGTCTTCGTACGCCATGCCTTCCACCGTACTGGAAAGTGCGACGCCCGCGTTGTTGAAGACGAGGTTTACGCGTCCGTGCTGCTCTTGCGCCGAACGCGCCCATGCGTACATCGCGGCGCGGTCCGCTACATCCACGACCGAGGTCGTGACGCGCAGCGCCGGCTCCTTCGACGCGCCGCCCGAGGACGCGGCGGCACGGGCCAAGGCCGCCGTCTCGGCAAGCGCGCGCTCGTCGACGTCGGCCAGCGCGAGATGACAGCCGTCCCGGGCCAGCGCCAACGCGAGCGCTCGGCCGATGCCGGAAGACGCGCCGGTAATGGCGGCAACTTTATCGTTGAACGTTTTCACGATGCGTGTCCTTAGGTCGGGTGGGCGGTCCGCGCGGCCCGGACATCGTTTCGATCGGTGGCGTCCAAGCCCGCTGGTCGATCGCTCGGCTCCGCATAGGCGAGATAGTCGGCCATGCGAAAGCGCCGCGTCGCTCGGCGAAAGCGCCAGGCGAATCCCGGCCAGAGCGTGGTGTTCTTGCCGGTCTTGGGATCGATGTACCAACTGTTGCATCCCCCGGTCGACCAGATCGCACGAGACAATTTGCGCTGAATCCGCTCGTTGTAGGCGCGCTCCACGCTGCCTCGCACTTCGATGGCCGCCGCGCGTTCGTCTTGCATGGCGCGCAAGGCACGCATGATGTATTCGACTTGCGATTCGATCATGAAGACCATCGAATGGTGACCGAGTCCCGTGTTCGGTCCCACGATCATGAAGAAGTTCGGAAATCCCGGCAGCGTCGTGCCGAGGTACGCATGTGCGCCGTCGCGCCATGCGTCGACGATGTCCACTGAGCCGCGACCCCGCACGAGACCGGGCGGAAACGGATCGGTGACGTGAAAGCCCGTGCCGTAAATCAGGCAATCCACGCGATGGAGCCGGCCGTCGCCGGTGACAGGCCCCTCGGGCGCGATTCGCACGATTTTATCGGTCACCACTTCCACGTTCGAACGAGCGAGGGCCGGGTAATAGTCGTTCGATATCAACACGCGTTTGCAGCCGATCGTGTAGTCGGGCTGAAGCGCTCGACGCAGTCCAGGGTCGTGTACTTGACGCCGCAAATGCCGTAGGGCGAGCTTTTGAACTTGCTTCATCAACGCGGGATGCACGGAGAACCCCAGTGCGCGCGACTCGAGTTGCCAATACAAACCGGTGCGGACGAGCTTTTGCGCGGCGGGAGAATGTTCGAACAGCCAGCGCTCCGCGCGCGTCACCGCGCGATCGGACTTCGGCATGATCCAAGGGGGCGTGCGTTGGAATAGCGACAAGCGCGCGACCTCGGGGGCGATTTGCGGCACGAATTGGATCGCGCTGGCGCCCGTGCCGATAACGGCAACGCGTTTGCCGTCGAGGCAATAAGCGTGGTCCCATTGCTGCGAATGAAACGCTTTGCCCTCGAACGTATCGATGCCCTCGATCTGAGGCAATGCGGCGCGCGAAAGTCCGCCCATCCCCGAGATCAATACGCGCGCGCGCAACCGCGTGCCGTCGGCGAAGCGCAGGCGCCAGCGGTGCGCCGCTTCGTCGAAGTCCGCCTGCCTGAGTTCCTTTCGAAAGCGCAGATGCGATGCGATACCGAAGCGCTCCGCGCACGCTCGCAAATAGGCGTGGATCTCGGGCTGCGGCGCGAACATGCGCGTCCAGCGCGGGTTCGGCGCGAAGGAAAACGAGTAGACGTGCGATTGCACGTCGCACGCACAGCCTGGATAGTGGTTGTCGCGCCACGTGCCGCCGATCGCATCGGCTTTTTCCATCACGACGAAGTCGTGCATGCCGGCTTGCTTGAGTCGAATGGCCATGCCGAGCCCGGCAAAACCCGATCCGATGATGGCAACGTCGACCGTCTCCATCCGCGCCCTCCCTGATTGGCGTCTATCGTTACATTGACCGATGTAAAGATACGACGCGCCGCGCTCCTCTTCAAGGACGCATTTAGACGCGAACTTCTATGAACGGCGGGCGGACAAGAGGGGGCCGCCGGTCAAGGGTTGCCGGCGGATTTCAAACGGCGAGCGACGCCCGTGCCGACTCCCGAACCGACTTACTCCCAGCGTTTGCGGCGTGAGCGCGGGGGAGCGGCGCGCGTGGCGCCCTCGATTCGCTTGTCGAGAATCGCCGATACGCGATCGGCCAAATACCCTTCGGAAGCCTCTTCGAGCGCGCGGTTCATTTCGCTCTCCACGAGCACCATCGCCAGCGGCCGCAAGCGCCAGATCGCATCGACGAGCGCCGGTACATCGGCGGGCGGCGGCAGGGCATCGGCGTCGTAGCGGTCGAGCCGCCGGACGACCAAATCCACGAGCGCTTTGGCCACTTGCTCGAAGTGCGGTCGCGAGAGGCGCACGGCTTCGAGCAGATCGGCGGCCGGCACGCCTTCTTTGACGAGCGCGGCGCCGGCATTGAGCACGGCGGGACTGCGCGCGACGAACTTCGTGCCTGACCGCTCCAGCAAACCGAGATTAAGTGCTTTAGCCAGCCGAGCAGGCGATACGTCGCCGAACAGTTTGGCCAGCGCGGCGAGCGAATAGGTTTCAGTTCGCTCATGCGACCAGCGCGAACCTATGGCGCTTTCCAGGCCGAGAATCGAGCGCAGGTCGTGGCCTTCCTCGATTGCTCGGATCAAATCCTGGATGTTCGCCAACGTGTACCCGCGCGCGAGCAGATGATTGATCAACGTCAGCCGCGCGACGTGCGTATCGTCGTAGACTGCGACGCGCCCGCGCTTGACCGGCGGCGAAAGTAATTCCCTATCCTGGTAAGCGCGAATATTGCGAACGGTTGTACCGGCGACGCGTGCGAGTTCGTCGACGGTGTATTCGTTCGGCTCGGAGGAGGGGGCGGTCGGCATGCGCGGATTGTAACTTGAGGTCACGGCGTTTCTGCTTCCTCGGACATTTCGCAGTTCCTTAGCGCCATCGGCGGGTTTTGAGCACGGTTATGGCTCGCTTTGGGATTTTCATCGTCGTAACTTAACGACGTGGTATCGTCCGCCCCGATTCCAGCCCCTACCTTGCACGAACACATGGGCTGCGACCGGATCTCGCATGCAACTTCCGCGAGGGTTAAACGGTCCGAGGTGCTGGCGTAAGTATCGATAGCGACAACAAAGGGTATGAACGGACTGATGAGACTCGAACAGATGACGGTCGTCGTCGTTGAAGACGACCCGTCTAGCAGAGAGTCGCTTGCGATGGTGCTCGAATCCGAGGGCGCGCGAGTCGTGGCTGCCGCCGATGCCGAGGAAGGCGTCGAGGCGGCGCTGAAAGTGGCGCCGGACGCCGTCGTGTGCGATATCGACTTGCCGATGATGGATGGTTTTTATCTGATCCAACGGCTGCGCGACGACGAAATCCGCAACGATCGCCCGCCCGCGGTGGCGGTGGCGCTCACGGGACATACGGACGAGGCCTACCGGCTGCGAAGCATCGGAGAAGGCTTTCATCACTTCATGAGAAAGCCGGCCGAACCCGAGCAACTCGTCTCGTTGCTCGCGGATGCCGTTGCCGCGCGAGCGCTCGGTTGATCTGCGACGCGCGCCGAGGTGGCTGAAGTTTTTGCAAAAGCGAATGTCAAAGTTGCTCTCGCAACGATAGACACGGATGCGAAGTTCGCTTGCATGGGCTAATTGGCTCAGGAATGCCGCGCGTCGCGCACGCGCGGCGGATGTCGCGCTCGCTTGCGTAAGCGCATGCATCATTCGGGCATGAGTTGTGCTTTTGTGTTTTCCCAGCGGCAACTAAATGTCGCATTTTTCAAAACGAAAACGCCGCCGACATGCGTCCGGATAGCTTCGCAAGCGACAACCACTCCTTATCCTCGCCCCCCGAACCGGTGGTGACGTCCGAGGAACGTCTGCGGATTCTGCTCGAATCCGTGCAGGACTACGCCATCTACTTGCTCGATACCGACGGCTGTATCGTCAGTTGGAACAGCGGTGCCGAGAAGATCAAGGGCTATACGGCGCAGGAGGTGCTGGGGAAACACTTCTCGATGTTCTATCCGCCCGACGACAGGAGGTGCTGGGGAAACACTTCTCGATGTTCTATCCGCCCGACGACGTCGCCAAGGGTACGCCCGAGGCCGAGCTGACCACCGCCGCGCGTACGGGCCGAGCGGAGGAGGAAGGCTGGCGCGTGCGCAAGGACGGCACGATGTTCTGGGCCAACGTCGTGATTCGAGCGGTCTATGCGTCCGATGGCGACGGCCGACGCTTGCGCGGTTTCGCGAAAGTCACGCGCGACATGACCGAACGCAAGCGGCTGCGCGAGCTCGAAGCCGCGAGCCAGCACATGAACGAATTTTTGGCCACGCTCGCGCACGAGTTGCGCAATCCGCTCGCGCCGGTCAGCAACGCACTGAGCGTCATGATGCTCGAGCCGCTCGTCAGCCCCACGTTGCGTCAGTGTCGTGACATGATCGACCGGCAAATCTCGCATTTGACGAGGCTCGTCGACGATTTGCTCGATGCCGGCCGCGTGACGACCGGCAAGGTCGCGTTGCGTTTGGAGCCGGTCGAGTTGTCCGATGTCGTCGTGCGCGCGATCGAGATGATTCGTCCGCATGTGGCGTTGCGTCAACAAGCGGTGGAAGTGCACGTGCCGCCGACGGGGATCATGGTGAACGGCGACAGCACGCGGCTCGTGCAAGTCGTGCAGGGACTGCTCAACAACGCCTCGAAGTTTTCCGAGCACGGCGGGCGTATCGGCGTCGAGATCGACAAGGTGGGCACGTTCGCGCGGGTGCGCGTGTCCGACGACGGCTGCGGCATCGAGGCCGCGGCGCTCGACTCGATCTTCGATTTATTCGTTCAAGCCGACAATCGATTCGAGCGCAAGGAAAGCGGGCTCGGTATCGGACTGACGTTATGCCGTTGGCTCGTGGAAATGCACGGCGGCTCGATCGAGGCGTCGAGCGAGGGCCTCGGGCGCGGCGCCACGTTTACCGTGCGGCTGCCGCTGTACGCGGTGCAAGGCGCCGCCAACGACGAAGGCATGCGCGGCAATGCGACGGAACGCGCCGAGTTGGGCGCCTTGGCGGTGCTCGTCGTCGACGACAACTGCGATTCGGCCGACAGCATGGCGATGTTGCTGCGCATGAAGGGACACCGCGTGCAAGTCGCGTACAGCGGTGCCCAGGCGCTGGACGCCGCCGAGCGCTCCGAGCGCATCGACGCCGCCCTCATCGATATCGCGATGCCGGGCGCCGACGGTTTCGCCGTTCTACGTCAGCTCAAACGCACGAAAGCGCTCGGCGATGCCTGCTTCGCGGCGATGACCGGTTTCGGTCAAGAGAGCGACGTCGCGCGTTCGCTCGATCAGGGCTTCGACTTACATCTGACCAAGCCCGTGCAATTGCCGCTGCTCGATACGTTGCTCGAGCGGGCGGGCGAGCGCCGGGCGCGGCCTTGATCTCGCGCGTGCCGCCGCTTGCGGCTCAACTCAAAGGCAGATCGATGTACTTCTTGAACGCGGCGCGTTGCGTAAGCCTTTGATACCAGCGCTCGAGGCTCGGCATCGGCGGGCGTTCGACGCCCGGCAGCCCGAACCAGCGCTTCGCGAATGCGCCAAGCACGATGTCGGCGATCGTGAAGCGGTCGCCTTCCGGATGAAAGCGCCCCTGCAGATGACCGTCGAGGATTTTCCAGCGCGCGATCAGCGTCTTCATGTTGGCCGCCAACGCTTCCATGTCGCGTTCTTCGGGCGGCGTGCGCACGAGGGCGATGAACACCGGACGCTCAGCGGGCGCCAAGGTCGAGAGCGACCAATCGAGCCAACGGTCGATACTCGCGCGCAGTTTGGGGTCGGCGGGGTAGAGCGAGCTCGACGCGCCGTATTGCATCGCTAGGTAGCGCAGGACCGAATTCGACTCCCACAGGACGAACGTGCCGTCCACGAGCGTCGGTATTTGGCCGTTGGGATTGAGTTCCCGATAGTCGGGGTCGTTGACGCGCCCGAACTGCAAGCCGGCATCGACGCGCTCGAAGGGGAGGCCCAGTTCATCGCAGCACCACAGCAACTTTTGCACGTTGACCGAGTTGGCTCGTCCCCAAATCTTCAGCATTTGATTTTTCCTCCGTAAGAAAGCGGCGCCGTCTAAAGCAAGCCGGCGCCGCGCGGTTTGTACAATACGCCGAATTCAGAACCTCAAAGCGAGGATTAACCCGCCATGGCACGCCTAATTCCCGACGATTGGAAGAACCTGGCCGCGACCGGCGCCGCCGAACGTGAGCGCGAAACTCTCGCGTTGCTCGAGCGCGCGCTGCCCGACGATTACACCGTGTATCACGGCGTGCATTGGACTCGCCTGAATCGGGCTTTCTCCGTATTCGGCGAAGCGGACTTCGTGGTGGTGAGCCCGGCGGGGCGCCTCATGCTGGTCGAACAAAAGGCCGGATTCCTGCGCGAGACGCCGAAGGGGCTCGTCAAGGTCTACCTGCAAACGGAGCGCAACGTCTCCATTCAGCTCGCCCGAACCGTCGAAAATCTGCACCGGCGGTTCACGGCGGCGTTCGGCGCCGGGACGTACTGTATCGAAGCGCTGCTGTTTTGTCCCGACTACATCGTCAAGAACGCCGCGATCGCGGGCGTACCGCCGGAGAGTATCGTCGACGCCACGCGCAAGGATCGCCTCGCCTCCGTCATCTTGGCGGCGCTGCCCGCCGACGAACCGAAGCTGCCCTGCGCGCAGAAAATCCACCATTTCTTGGCCGACGAATTGGCATTGACGCCCGATACGAGCGCGCTCGTCGGGCAAGCGGGCACGCTCGTTACGCGCCTGTCCGGGGGCTTGGCAACGTGGGCCCGCAAGCTCGCGTTCTCGCCATTTCGGCTACGCGTGATCGGCACGGCGGGTTCGGGTAAGACGCAATTGGCCGTGCAAGTCATGAAGGACGCGGCGGCGAACGGAAAGCGGGCCTTATATGTCTGCTTCAATCGGCCCCTGGCCGACCACATCGCCCGGGTGGCTCCGGAGGGCGTACGCGTCGCCAATTACCATCAGTTGTGTGATTGGGTGGCGCGCGACGTCGGAGCCGTGCAGGATTTCCGCGCACCCGACGTGTTCGGCCGGCTGGAGGCCGCGTTCGCCGATGCGCCAGTCGGGCAGCGCTGGCAGTTCGACGTGTTGATCGTGGACGAAGGGCAGGATTTCCAGGAATCGTGGGTGCAAGCGCTGTCGCGCCTCGTCCGGCCGGAGGGCGCATGGTGGTGGCTGGAGGACCCGCTGCAAAATCTCTACATGCGCGAACCGGTGGCGTTGCCGGGATGGACGGTGCTGACCGAGACGACGAATTACCGCAGCCCCCGCGACATCTTGGATTTCGTGCGAGAGAAGGTTGGCGCGGCGGTGCCGCATGCGTCCGGACTCACCGCGGGCAGTCCGTTCGACGGATCGCAAATATCGTTCATGACCTACGAGGGCGCCCAGGACGAAGCGGTCATCGACGCCACCAAGCGCGCCATCACCCAGGCGCTGTCATTGGGGTTCCGCAAGCAGGACATCGCCGTGCTTTCGTTCCGCGGCCGCGAGGGCTCGACGCTGACGGGTCTCGAGCATTTGGGCCCCCATCGGCTACGCAGCTTCACGGGCAAATACGATTTGTTCGGCAATCCTGAATATCGCGACGGCGACGTGTTGCTCGAATCGATCTATCGTTTCAAGGGGCAGTCGGCGCCATGCGTCGTATTGTCGGAGGTCGACTTCGAGACGTTCGACGAGCGCGCTGCCCGCAAACTCTTCGTCGGGGCCACGCGGGCCACCATGAAGCTCATCGTCGTCGCCTCGCGCCGCGCCGGCGGCTTGCTGGACGTCTCGGCTTGAGAAAGCACGCGCGGGCGCGGGCGGCCCGCGGTCATCTTGCGCGGACGATCGCGATAGTTTCGCGATAAATCGTGATGGCCGACGTGATGGCCGAAAACGTTTTCATGACGATCTGATAATTCATTGCGACTGATTTAGGCGTACGGGCTAATGATGCATTGCGGAATTGATCTTGATCAAAAAAATCGGGCGTTCTCCGTTATATCGTTGGTGTTTTCCCGTGCCCTTGCAATAGGGTGGATTTTAAAATCGCGCTCCTCCGCGCTCCTCCGCGCTGCACAAGGGGTGCGGCGTAATGACCGGGAGCCTGAAAAGTACGATTGTTGCATTTAGAAGTCGATCCGCCCCCGTAAATATTGGAAAACGATTTAGATTCAAGCGATGGTTCTGAGTCGGAAATTCGGCTCCATGTTTTCCCTAAAATCGCTTGTAGAATATTTATTCTATTGTTAGTCTGTCGTTGACCTCGATGCAGTGAAGAGGCAATGAAAGCGCAAACGGTTTTTCTGTTTCCGTTCCGTTTGCTACCGCACGATTCGCTGACTGTCCCCGGTTGGACGGTTCAATGCTTTGCGACGGAGTACACATGTCGACGGCCACCCCTGACCTAGTTGATCAATTTTGCGTAGGCGATGTCGTGACGCTGAAGGCGGGCGGTTCACGTATGACGGTCACGGCGGTTTCCAACGACGCCGTGCTATGCCAATGGTTCGACGAGCACGGGGAGTTCCGGCAAGAGACGTTCGTGCGCGAAGCGCTGGGACGCGAGCCGCGCTCGATTCCGCCCGGCCTCGTTCACGTTCGCCTTTATGCCGCCGCGATGGCCGGCTCCGTGGCGGCCGGCATACCGTTCGTCGAGGCGGCGCTGAAGTCCGCGCTTTGATGCGCGCGCCGGTGGCGGCGCGCCGGGCGATTACCGGCGGACACCGTCCTGCTTGGCTGCGCGCCGATCGATTCGCGCCATCAGGGCGGTCGAGAAAGCCGTCATTCGCGTGAGCTTGCGCTTGGCCGTCACTTCACGCGCCAAGCTCGCCGGCGGATTCGGCACATGCGCCCAATAGAGCGCGAGGAGCCAGCCGACGACGGTCCATCCCATGCATGCGTTGAAGAGCGCGAGCGTCAGGACGTCGTGGCGTTTGCGATGGTCCGCGATGATGGCCGGCAAGAAATAGATCGCCAGCGCAAACACCACCTCGACGACCTGTAGGGCAATTCGATCCAACATGATGGTTGCCTCGAAGGTGGGGTAGGACCGATTGTCGCGCGTTCCGTCCTTTTTTGCTCGAAGGCACGCTAGCTGCTCGCCCGGCTCGGTTCGGCCTTTACGTTTCCGGTTCAGCGCGTCACAAATCGGGACTATCATGTGCGCTTTGACTGCCACAGCCGACCGCCATGACTGCCCTTGATGCGAAGCAGCAAAACGCCGCGTCGATCGACCGCCCCGCATTGACCGAGTTCGTCGAGCGCAAATGGAACGACGAGATCGTTCACGCATTGACGGATTACATCGCGATTCCCGCTAAGAGCCCGGCGTTCGACGCCGATTGGGATAAGCACGGATACCTCGAACGGGTCGTTGCCGATGCTGCCGCATGGGCGCAGTCTCAGCGCGTGCGGGGGCTCAAGCTCGAGATCGTGCGCTTGCCCGGACGCACGCCGGTCATCTTCTTCGAAACGCCGGCCACGCGTTCGGGAAGTACCGATACCGTCGTGTTATACGGCCACCTCGACAAACAGCCGGAATTCGACGGCTGGCGCCGGGATCTCGGGCCGTGGACGCCGAAGCTCGAAGACGGCAAATTGTACGGGCGCGGCGGCGCCGACGACGGCTACGCGATTTACGCGAGCGTGTGCGCGCTGGCGGCGCTCGACGCGCAGGGCATCGACCGGCCCCGTTGCGTCGGTCTCATCGAGACGTGCGAGGAATCGGGCAGCTACGATCTGCTCCCTTATGTCGATGCGCTGCGCGATCGGCTCGGGAACGTCGGACTCGTGGTATGTCTCGATTCGGGCGCGGGCAACTACGACCAGCTTTGGCTGACCACGTCGCTACGAGGTCTCGTAGGTGGCTCTCTCGAAGTGCAGGTGCTCGACGAGGGCGTTCACTCGGGCAGCTTCGGCGGCATCGTCCCGTCGAGCTTCCGTATCATGCGGCAACTGTTCGAACGGCTCGAGGATTCGGCGACGGGGAGGCTGTTGCCGTCCGCGTTTCACTGCGAGATTCCGGCGAGCCGCTTGGCCGAGGCGCGCGCCACCGCCGATATTCTTGGCGACGAAGTCTGGAAGGTGTCGCCCTGGGCTTGCGGGCAAGACGGCAAGCCTGTCTTACCGGTGACGACCGATCCCTGCGAAGCGTTGCTCAACGCGACTTGGCGGCCCTCGCTGTCGGTGACGGGGGCGCAAGGGCTGCCGCCGCTCGAGAGCGCGGGCAACGTGCTGCGGCCGCGCACGGCGTTCAAGCTCTCGCTGCGCGTGCCGGCTCTCGTGGACGCGGCGCGCGCCGTCTCCGATCTGAAAGCGTTGCTCGAACTCGATCCGCCCTACAACGCCAAAGTCACGTTCAAGCCCGAGCCGGCCGCGGACGGGTGGAACGCGCCCGAGCTCGCGCCATGGCTCGCGACGGCCGTCAACGACGCATCGCGCGACTACTTCGGCGCCGATTGTGCGTTCATCGGCCAGGGCGGCACGATTCCGTTGATGAACGTATTGCAGCAGGGTTTCCCGAAATCGCAATTCGTTGTCTGCGGCGTGTTGGGCCCGAAGTCGAACGCGCACGGTCCGAACGAGTTTCTCCATGTTCCGTACGCGAAGAAGCTGACCGCGGCCATGGCGCAAGTGATTGCCGCCGCGCCTTGAATCGACCTTGTTCGCAAGCGGGCGCCGCGCGGCGCCCGCCGAGTCCCCCCCGCGACACGCAAATTAGCTGGTAACAACGGAGGAGTTCGACGTGGCGATATTGATTTTGGGCTTGCTCATTTTCATCGGCGTGCACTCGATACGGCTCGTCTCGCCCTCCTGGCGCGATGCCCGGATTGCGCGCTTCGGCGAACAAGGGTGGAAGGGCATCTATTCGGTCGCATCGCTCGTCGGATTCGTGTTGATCGTCTGGGGCTACGGCGTGGCGCGGCGTACCCCGCACCTGTTGTGGGTGCCGCCCGCCGGCATTCGCCATTTGACCGCGCTTCTCGTTGCCGTTGCATTTATATTGATCGCCGCGGCTTATGTTCCGGGAAATCGAATCAAGCGGGCCATTGGGCATCCGATGATGGCGGGCACCGCGATGTGGGGGCTCGGCCACCTTCTCGCGAACGGGACGCTCAACGCGATCGTCCTGTTCGGGGTTTTCCTCGTTTGGGGCACGGCCGGCGTGGTGATCTCCCGTGGCCGCGATCGCGCGGCGGGCGTGCGGTATCCGGCCGGCAGCGTGTCGGGGGACGCCAAGGCCGTGCTCGCCGGCCTCATCGCGTGGGCGCTCTTCGCGTTCGTGCTGCATCGCTGGCTGATCGGAATGAGCCCGCTCGCGTAGACGCGTCACCTACGCTTCACGCTTGAGCGACCGATCAGTCGATCACCCGGTCACTCGGTCATTCGGTCGCGAGCAGCGCTTGCGCGACCTCGCGGGGCGCCGACCCGACGGCCAATTCCGGCGTGCCGTGCCATTGCGCGCAACGGGCGAGCGCGCGGCGCATATCCGTGAGCAGCGATGCGCTCACGCGCACGCCCGGCTCGAGATGGACGGCTTTCAATTCGAAGATGCCCTGGGCGCGATGCGCCTTCGCGTCGACGCGTCCAATCAATCGCCCTCGATGCAGGATCGGCAGACAAAAGTAACCGTACTTGCGCTTGGCGGCCGGCGTATAGCATTCGATGGCGTAATCGAAGTCGAAGAGCGTCGAGGCGCGCTTGCGGTCCCACACCACCGGGTCGAATGGCGAGAGGACGGTGGTTACGGTGGAGCGCAGGCGGCCTTGCGCGGCGTCGTCGATCAGCGGGACCAGTTCGGCCGAAACGAAGGCGTCGTCCTTCCAACCGTCGACGCGCACCGGCACGGCTTCGCCGGCATCGGCCAACGCATGCAGTTCGGCCGTGTACTTGCGGCGCTCGATGCGGTAGTAATCGGCGATCCAATCGGCGCGCGCCACCCCGAGCGCGCGGCAGGTTCGCGCGACGAGCGTCGGCAGCACGCTGGCGGCCTTGGGCAGATCGCGCTTGTCGTCCCAATCGGGCAGCACCCGTTGCGCTACATCGTAGACGCGATGGAAATTGCGGCGCTCCGCGACCATCAGATGCCCGAGCGTAAATAGCACTTCGAGATGGCGCTTTTCCGGCTTCCAATCCCACCAACCGTTGCCGCGTCCCTCTGCGCGCTCGAAGTCGGCCGCACGAACGGGACCGTTTTCGCGCACGTGAGCCAGCAGCCGATCGATATCCTCTTGATGACGCCGGTGCCATTCGGCCGCGTATTTCCATCCCATCTTGCTCGGGTCGAGCATGCGGTGACGCATGAGGCCGTAGTCCTCGATCGGAATGAAGCACGCTTCATGCGACCAGTACTCGAACAGACGGCCCTCCGCCAATAGTTCGTCGAGCCATTGCGGCGCATAGGGGCCGATTCTGCTGAACAGGACGAGATAGGGGCTACGGGCCACGACATGAATTGTGTCGATCTGCAATTGCCCCATCCGTTCAATGGCGGCCAGGACGTCTTGTTTGACCGCTTTGCGGCGGGGCGGAGCAAGCAACCCTTGGGCGGCGAGATGAAGCGTGCGAGCGGCGGCAACGGACAGCGTGAGCATCTGTGGCGGATCGTTTTGGACTTGATCCAGGAGCGTACACCGGCTTTCGAAGATCGTGTGCGACGCCATGCGAAGCGCGATTCGAGCGCCCGTTCGAAGCATCGGCGCTAGACTGCCCCGAACCGAACGGTTAGGCGCAAAAAGCGAACGGGGATATGAAATGAGCTTGCACGAAGTGAAAGCACTACTTTTCGACGTGTTCGGAACGGTGGTCGATTGGCGGGGCGGAGTAGCGCGCGATGCGGCATCTTTTCTTTCCGAGTATGGCCGCGAGGGTGCGGATCCGTTCGCGTTCGCCGATGCATGGCGCCGCCGCTATTCGCCGGCGATGGAAGAAGTGCGCAGCGGGCGGCGCCCCTTCACACGGCTGGACGTGTTGCATCGTGAGAACCTCGAGGCCGTGCTGCCCGAGTTCGGCATCGATGCGGCGCGTGTGCCGGCCGAGGCGCTCGACGCGCTGAACCTCGCTTGGCACAGGCTCGATCCGTGGCCCGATTCGGTGCCGGGCCTCGCGCGGCTCAAGGCGCGCTATATGATCGCGCCGCTCTCGAATGCGAACATCCGGCTGATGCTCGATATGAGCAAGCGCGCGCAATTGCCTTGGGATGCGATTCTCGGCGCCGAAGTCGCCCAAGCCTATAAACCGACCGCGCAATCGTACTTGCGCACCGTCGAAATACTTGCGCTGCGTCCCGATGAGGTTTGCCTGGTGGCGGCCCACAATGGCGATTTGGCCGCGGCGCGCGGATGCGGATTGAAGACCGCATTCGTCGCTCGCCCAACCGAACATGGTCCCGCTCAAACGACGGATCTCGCCGCCGAGCAAGCGTGGGATGTCGTGGCACGCGACTTTATCGACTTAGCCGCGCAACTGGGGGCGTGACGCCGTCGCCGCTAGTGCTGGTGCGGCCGTGGGAAAAGCGGATAAGTCAGCAGTGCGACGCATCCCGCCACGAGCCACACGAACGACCACGAACTGGCGGCCAGCAAATGCGGCAGCAAAAACGGCACGAGGAACATCCCCGCATAGACGAGCGCGTTGGCCATGCCGAGTGCCGTACCGGCGCGGGCGGGGCCCGCGAGCGTGGCGAGTTCGGCGTAGGCGACGCCATGCCATGCGGACACGCACACACCCGCGAAAACGATCAATCCGACCACCAACGCAATCGATACCGCGTGTCCCAACGCCACGGCCGCTGACAGGGCGCAGAACGAGGCGGCCGCGACGAGGGTCGAGCCGCGCAGGTAGCCGCGGCGATTACCGCGACGGTCGGTATGACGCCCGCTCCACAGCCGCATGACGATCGCGCCGGCTTGCAGCGCGGCCATCGTGGCGCTGATCCCGGCGATGCCGAGATGGCCGAAGTCGTGCAAAAAGACGGTGGCGAACGTGAGCACGGCCAACTGCGGCATGCATAACACGCCGATGCCGAGCGCCACGCGCCAGATCCCGATGTCGCGCAGCGGCGTTCGCTGCGGCGCGAGGGTGGCGCCCGCGGCGGCGGCTGCATGAGGCGGCTCATGCAGCCAAACGATGGCAAGCGCCGCGGGCACCGCGCACAGCAACGCCAATGCGCTGTACACGGCGGCGAAGCCGTGCGCCGAGGCAAGCCATGGCAATAACGATGCGCCGATGCCCCCGCCGAGCGGTACGGCGGTTTGCCGGATGCTCATCGCGATGCCGCGCTCGCCTTCCTTGAACCAACTCATGATCGCGCGGCCGCTGGAGCCGTTGACGCTGCCGCCGAGTAAGCCCACCCAAGCCAAGGCGATAACGAGCAGCGGCAACGCGGGAACCGAGGCGGCCGACGGCACCATGAATAGCGCCATCGACAACAGCGCGAGCGCGGTTGCGAGCAGGCCCGCGATCAGAACGGGCCGGTCGCCGAATCGATCGGTGGCGACGCCCCACGGAAGCTCAGACAACGCAATGCCGAGGCCGGTGGCGCCGAGGGCGATCCCGAGTTGGGCGTTCCCGAGGTGGTACCCCGTGCGCATCCAGACCGCCGTGGTAGGAATCCCGGCCGCAGCGGCCGAAAATCCCGCGTTCGCCGCGACGCCGACGCCCAGCACCTTCCAGCGATGCGCGGCGCCGAACGTCTTGCGCGGCGCCTTGACGAGGTATTGCGTATCCATCCTTGAACTCCCATGAGTTTGACGGATGCAGTCTCGCACCCTATGATCATCCTGAAAATCGGATAATTTGAAATCGATCATCCGGAAATTCGGGACGATCGGGAGCGAGGGAATGAGTCAAACCAACTTCGACGTGGCCGCGTTGCGCAGCTTTGTCACGGGAATGGATTTGGGCAGCTTCGCCAAGGCTGCCGACCGAGTTGGGCGCTCCACGTCCGCGGTGAGCGCGCAGATCAGAAAGCTCGAAGAGCAAGTGGGGGCGCCGCTCTTTCGCAAAGCGGGCCGGGGCCTAGGGTTGACCGATGCCGGCGAGGTCATGCTGCGCTACGCGCGACGGCTCGTCGAGTTGAACGACGAGGCGGTCTTCGCGGCGCGCGGGACCGATCTCGAAGGGTGGGTGCGGCTCGGATTGCAAGAGGACTTCGCCGAATCGGTGTTGCCCGGCGTGCTGGGCCGATTCGCCCGAGCGCACCCGAAAGTGCGCATCGAGGCGCGTGTGGGGCGCAACGCCGATTTGACGGCGCGGCTCGATGCGGGCGAGCTCGATCTTGCATTGGTGTGGGACGACCGCGACGTGTCGGTGCAAGCGCGGCGGGCCGCCGGTCGAAGCGTGGAAGTGGCCAAGCCCCCGATGCGGTGGATCGGATCCGAGGCCTTGCAGTGGTCTCCCGGCGGCGAGGAACCGTTGCCGCTCGTGTTGTTCGACGGCGCTTGCATGGTCTGCTCGCTGGCGACCGACGCGCTCGATCGCGCGGGGATTGCCTGGCGCGTCGCGATGACTAGCCCGAGCCTCGCCGGCTTATGGGCCGCGGCCGCCGCGGGGCTCGGCATCACCGTGCGCACGCCGCATGGACTGCCCGCGTCCGTTCGCACGCTCGAGCCGGGCGAGTACGGCTTGCCGGCTTTGCCGTCGCTGGGATTGACGCTGCTGCGCGCGTCGAGCACGGCGCCGCCGCCCGTCGAGCAATTGGCGGCAATCGTCGTCGAGGCGGTGCGCGGCTATGCAAGCGCCGACGGCACGCAGGGCGTCGCGGCCTGAACGATCGACGCGGGCGGCTCGTCTACCCGCGCGTGCCTCTTGCAATTTCATCGCCGGCATCGGGGGCGAGCCGGCGCGTAATGGGAATCGAGCCGAGCGAACATAGGCCGACGACCAGGAACGACGGCCAGAAGTCGGACCATTGGGCATGGGTATGACCATGCAGCGCGCGTGCGATCTGCAAGACGATCCCGCCCACGGTCACCCCGAGGCCGAGCGACATCTGCTGGACGACGCTGCCGAGGCTCGTGGCGCGTCCGACGTCTTGGCTCCCGATTTCCGCATAGATCATCGAATTGAGGCTCGTGAACTGCAGGGCCGGGAAGAACCCCCCTAGCAGCACGACGAGCCAGATTATCCAGAGCGGGGTTCCCGGAAAAAACGTGCCGTAAGCCGCGATCGCGATGCCCGAGAAGACGGCGTTATAGATGAGCACTGTCCGGAAGCCGAAGGCGCGCAACACCGGAGAGGTCAGCGAGCGCATGAACATACTGCCGAACGCCGAGGCGCAGGTAATCGCGCCTGATTGAAACGCCGACATGCCGAGCCCTTCCTGCAAGGCCAGCGGCAACAAAAAGGGCACGGCGCCGAGCCCGATCCGAAACATCGATCCGCCGAGCACGCTCGCGCGAAAGGTCGGCACGGCGAGCAGCTTCAAGTCGAGGACCGGCCGCGGAGCGCGCTGCGCATGGAGCACGTACAAGGCGAGCAGCAGCGCGCCTGTCACGCACATCTCGTAGGCTGTGCGATCGGAGACGAGATCGCTGCCGATCAGCGAAAGACCGAGCAGCAATAACGATGCGCCGCTTGCGGAGAGCAGGAACCCGAGCCAGTCGAGCGGCCCGGGATGCGGTTCGTGCGTGTTGACGATATAGCGGTTCGTCAGATAGATGCCGAGAATACCGACGGGGACATTGACGAAGAAGATCAAGCGCCAGTGCAGATAGGTGGTAATGAAGCCGCCGAGCAGCGGCGCCGCGGCCGGCGCGAACATCGCGGGCAGACTTAGGTAGTTCATCGCGCGCACGAACTCGGTCTTGGGCACCGCGCGAAAGATGATGATTCGTCCGACCGGCACCATCATCGCCCCGCCGATCCCTTGCAGAAAGCGCGCGAGCGTGAAGACGTGCAGCGAATGGGCGAAACCGCAAAGGATGGAGCCGGCGACGAAGATGCCGATGGCCGTTCGAAACACCGTTCGCGCGCCGAAGCGGTCGGCGAGCCAGCCGCAGATGGGGATGAACACGCCGAGGCCCAGAACATAGCTCGTGATCGCCACCTTCAACGCCACCGGGTCGCTACCGAAATCGCGGGCCATCGACGGCAACGCGGTGACGATGATATTTCCGTCGACGGACTCCATGAACATGGCGCAGGCCACGATCAGCGGGGCGATAAAGGCTTTGATGGCAAGCGGCATGGACAAGCGGCGCTGCTAACTTCGAGGCATGGGCGAGGACGCGAAGCGTCGATTATGCGCCGAGTTTGGCGATCTTGCCTGGCCTTGCGTAGCCGTTGTTGCGTGCGCAACGAAAAGCCGGCCCGGCGGCGAGGCCGGGCCGGCCGCACCGCTCTTTAATGCGCGAACGAATGGCTGTTGATATACGACGCCAGGTTCGAGATGATGAAGCTGCCCCAGCCGGTCGGATAGTCCCAACCCTTCGCGGCCTTATACCCGTACCCCTGGTAGCCGTTGTTGCCGGAGATCACGTCATGCACGAGCGTCGGCGTCGATTTCACCGCGCTGTAGATACTCGAGGCGGGGAAACCCAGCGAGTTCGAATGCGCCGATTCCAACCGCGCCCACAATCCGACGAAGATCGGCGACGACAAGCTCGTGCCGCCGATCTGTTGGATCTGGCCGTAGTTGTAGACGAGCGCGCCCGAGCCTTGGGCGGCATCGAACGAGATATCGGGCACGGCGCGCCCGGTCGGCGTCGGGCTGACGCTCAGCGAACTCTGCCACGAAGGCCTCGATTCGACTTGGCTGATGCCGCCCGTCGAGGCCCATAGCTTGCCGTTGCCGTCGAGCCCTTCGTTCCACACGGTTTCGCTCGCCCACGCGCCGCTCGACGTGTAGAGCGTCGTGCCGCCGACCGAAATGACGTTCGGCGACGAGGCCGGCCACGAGATCGAGTAGGTGCTGCCGTCCGGATAGCCGCGGTTGTTGCATTCGTAGGCGCCTTCATCGCCCGAGGACACCGAGAACGTTTGCCCTTGCGCGACCGCCGTTGCGAAGATCTGATCCTCGGCGGCGACCGTGCCGTCCGCTTGCGCGTCGGTTTCGCACCAGCCCAGCGAAACGTTGATAACCTTCGCCGTGTTGTCGCTGACGGCTTGGTTGAACGCTTGCGTCAAGCCCGTGTTGCCGGAGGCGCTCTGGTCCGCTTCATAGAACAGCAACTGACTCACGGCGCCGCCCGCGGCCCCCACGACGTCTTGGCTATCGAGGTCCCATTCGCCTTGGCCCTCCTGGTCGTCGCTGTAGTCGCCGTTCGGATCGCCCGTTTGCACGGCCGAAACGTTCACGGTGGGCAGGTTGTTCGCCTGAGTGAACTGATTCAAGTCCTGCGTCGCTTGATACGCCCCGCCGATCGTGATGATGCCGACCGCGGTCTTCGAAGCCGTGGGCAGGCTCGTGGCGCCGTAGATTTTCGGCCATTCGGTCGGATAGTGGCCCGTCTCCGTGCCCGTGGCGAACGTCTTCGCTTGCGTCCGGGGACCTCTGACGGCCATCGTATGCGCGCGCGTCACGTTTTGCAGCCCGAGCACGGACAGGACGGTGCCGCCCAGTTCTTCAGGCACCTCGGCGGGCGCCGAATTGGCGAAGACCGTGCGCTCGCCCTTGCGGAAATGAACGAGCGGGGTGTTGAACGCCGTCTTGACCGATCCGGCCGTACCGTCGGCGGAAACCAAGAGCCGATTCTTCGAGACGCGGATATTGACGAAGCCGCTCTTGCGCAGGTACGCGACGACCTTTTGCACTTCGGCTTCGGTCGGTGCGTAGTCGGCAAGGAACTGCTTCTGCGTCAGGAAGTGATGGTACTGACTGTTGCCCTGCTCGTTGACGGCCAAACCAAGCGCCTTCAATCGGCTGAGGTTGCGCACGCGCAGGCTGACGACCACGTGTGCCGCTTCGCCCGCAGTCGCCTGTGCTTCAGGCGCCGCCGCGAACGTGCGCATCTGCGCCGGCGTGAGAAATGCCTTCGTTTCCGTCCCGACCCAGGTCGTGGGAGTGCTGGCCGCGTGAACCGGCAACGCGGCGACGACGAGCGGCAGTGCGAGCGCCGCGGTTTTGCAAATAGCTGGTACCGACCCCTTCGATTTAACTGTCGACTTCAATTTGAGCTCCTAGGATTGCAACGCCAAGAGACGCCATATCCGCGGGATAGCGGTGAGTCAACGGATTCAAAATTTGCTGCCGTCTCGAGCCATCGTTTCGATTGTGGAGTTAATAAAAACGCTCAACAATTTATTGAGCATTAATAACCTAACAAGCCAAAAAGGTGGCCGTGTAGCTGTTAGGAGTGGTAGTGGAAATGATGGTCTGTATGTGCTGCGAGCGCCTTGCGCTGTCTGGTCTAGGTCCGCCGACCCAAGCGGAGCCGATCCCGCTTGGTGCCGGTATATCGATTCTATAAATCGATATAAAAATATTTCGATTGATCGCTCCGGTATTTGCTTGTCGATTTCATTGCGATGCTGGTTGGCTTATCTTTAGTATTACCATTTCAAGAATATGGTGTCCGGCTTGTAATTTGCTTTTTCGTCTTTTTGCTCATGGCCGATCCGCATCATCGTAAAATCGGCCCAAATCGCGCTTGAGCGCGTGCAGCGCCGTATCGTCGAGGTAGATCATGTGACCTGTCGCGTAGTAGGTCGTGTGGACGTTCCCGCGTAGCGACGGCGGCAGGCCCATGTGAGAGAGGTCGTACTCGGTTGCAAAAAAGGGCGTGGCGAGATCGAAGTAGCCGTTTGCCGACAGGACCTTCAGATGGGGGTTTTGGCGTAGCGCTTGGGCGAGATCGGCCGCCGCGTAAGGCACCTCGAGCGATTCGCCCCACCACGCATGATGCTTCCAGTTCCAACTGTCGAGCACTTGGTCGTTGAAGACCCGGTAGGCGGTATCGCTCGTATAGCGTAGATCGCGTGCCAAATGCTCGTGAAAGGCCGCGTTGAACGCGCTCGAGATGTATTTTTCCGAAGGATCGTAGTCCGGCGACGAGGCGTCCTCGTCATAATCGATTCCCTCGAAGCGGCTGTCGTACCGCCCCAGGCTGCGCGCTTGACCGAGCAACAGTTGTTTGCGGAAATGTCCGGGCGACACGCGCAGCCGCGCCCTGACGACATAGGCGGCGTCGAGCCCCGTGTACAGGGCGATACGCGCGGCGATCGCGTCGCGTTCTTCATCGGGCAAGGCATCGCCTTTGGCGAGCGCGGCGGCGTACGGTCCTTGCGCGAAGTCGCGAACCTCGTCCAAGAAAGCGCTTAGATCGGCGGGCTTGGGCGCGCCGAGCTTGTCGTGGTACCAAGCCGTCGCGGCGAACGAGGGCAGGTAGCGGACATACATCAGATCGAGCCCCGGTGCGTGCATGCCCGAATTGAGCACGGACGAAAGCAGTACCACCCCGTTCAGCGAGATCTCGTGTTGTCCTAGGCGGTAGGCCAGCATGGCCGCACGCGCGGTGCCGTACGATTCCCCGATCAAGTATTTCGGCGAATTCCAGCGGTCGTTGACGGTCAGATAGCGGTCGATGAATCGGACGAAGGCATCGAGGTCGCCGTCCACACTCCAAAAATGCTTGCTGTTACCGTTGCCGGCGAACCGCGAAAACCCCGTGCCGACGGCGTCGACGAACACGAGATCCGTCTTGTCGAGCAACGAATCGGGATTGTCGGCCAGCGCATACGGCGCGGGCGGGGTCGCGCTCGGGCTCGACGTATGGACCCGCTTCGGGCCGAAAGAACCCATCAGCAAGAAGACGCTCGCGGCGCCCGGGCCCCCGTTGAATAGGAACGTGACCGGGCGCTTGGCGCTCGCTTCGCGCGAGCGTTCGCTAAGGCCGCTTGCCGTGTAAGCCACATAAAAGACGCTTGCCTCGGGCTGGCCTTTGTCGTCGCGCAGTACGAGGGTGCCCGCACGCGCCTGATAATCGAGCCGGCGGCCGTCCAGGCGCAGCGCGTGCTTCGTGACGACCGAGGTCTCGCGCGGCTCCGGCACGCTGTCCGCTGCCTGCACCGCGGAGGAAGGCTGCGGCGCACTCGCCGCCCTCTGTTCCGGCTCGGCTTGGGCATGGCCGGCGGCATACGCCTGCCCGCTCGGTCCCATCAGCAGCGCGAGGGTCATGGCGGCCGTCGTGGCCTTGACTAGGCACATCCGGGGCGGGAAGAGGGTAAAAGGCACGTGCATGGCCGCTCCTGGGGCGGGTGAACTTAGATAACATGTCGGCGACCGACACTCTCATGGCAAAGGCGTTTTCTCATGCCCATCTTCCCGCTGGCCACGAACGATTCCGCCGATGGAAAACGCAGACAACGCATCGCGACGCTGCTGCTCTACACGTTGCTCGTGGCGGTTGCGCTGTGGGTCATTCGCTCGTTCATTCCGTCGATCGTCTGGGCACTCGTGATCGCCATCGTCATCTGGCCATTGTTGCAGCGGTTGAGTTCCCCCAAGCAAAGTCCGGTTCGCGCGAGCGCCATCGCTTTCACGCTAACCACCGTCGTCGGCTTGTTCGTCGTGCTGCCGATCGTCGGCATCTTCACTCAGGTGCTGCATGAGACGCATCACCTCATGCAGTGGCTCACCGATATCGAGCAAAACGGTATCGCCGAACCCGGCTTCTTGAGGCAGATGCCGTTCGGCAAGCAGATCGCCGACTGGTGGCAGGCAAACCTCGCGCTTCCGTTGCAAGGATCGCCGGCCATGCAGGAACTGCGCGGCGGCCATGTCGCCACGGCGGGGCGCCAGTTCGGCAAACTCGCCGTGCGCGGCGTCGTGCATTTCGGCTTTATGCTGCTCACGCTGTTCGTCGTCTTGCGCACGGGCCCTCGTGCATCGGAACAAATCGGCAAAGCCGTGCGGCGCGTTTTCGGCGCCGACGGGACGCATTTGGCCACACGAATGGCCGCGGCCGTGCGCGGCACCGTGACGGGGCTGGTGGTGGTCGGTTTCGGCGAGGGGTTGCTGATAGGCATCGCCTATGTCGCCGCGGGCCTGCCGCACGCGGCCGAACTCGGGCTCGTGACGGCCGTCGCCGCGATGCTGCCGTTTTGCGCCCCGATCGCCTTCGGGCTCGCGGCGCTATGGTTGTTCGTGCATGGGCAGATGGCCGGGGCCGTTGCCGTATTGGCGACAGGCAGCGTCGTCGTATTTCTGGCCGAACATTTCGTGCGGCCGGGACTCATCGGCAGCACCACCCGGTTGCCGTTCCTGCTCGTCTTGTTCGGCATCCTCGGCGGAGCGGAGACGTTCGGCCTCGTCGGCCTGTTCATCGGTCCCGCATTGATGACCGTCCTGACGGTGCTGTGGCGCGAGGCGCTGCGCTGAAGCAGGGTTACGCGCTTGGCACGCGTTTGGAACGCCAAGCGCGTTATCGGGCCCGCCGCGCCGGGCGGGCTGAGGCGCAGCGTCTCAGACCTTCTCCGGCACCGGATTCCTGAAGCTCACATTGAGCAGATTCCACGCGGTGATCGAAATAATGACGAATCCCAGTTCCGCGATCTCTTCATCGGAAAAATGCCGGCGCAAGCGAGCGAAGGCCTCGTCGCTCGGGTCGGTGTGCGGTACGTTCGTGACGAGTTCCGCCCATTCGAGCGCGGCCCGTTCGCGTTCGTCGAAAAATGGCGCTTCGCGCCACCCGGCGACGGCATTCAAATGCCGAGGATCGGCCTCGCTTTTGATGAGATCGCGCCAATGCATGTCGATGCAATAGGCGCAGCCGTTGATTTGAGAAACGCGCAACTGGACGAGATCGATGAGGCGATGCCCGAGCAGGTCGCGGCGCAAGCCCGTCGAAAGCTGATACAGATGACGAAACGCCGAGGGCGCGAGTTGCGGATAGTTGATACGAGCGGTCAGAGTCATGGCATTGCCCTTCGATTGAAAGCGGAACGCCGCCCCATGCGGTGTCCTTGCATGGCAAGACGAGAACTTTCGCTTGCCTGTGACAGGGTTCGCCGCTTTTTTATTGCGCGGGTTGCTGCGGCACGCCCTTGAGCTTGTCGGGATTACGTATCGCGTAGATGCCGACGATGCGCTCGCCGTCCGTCGCAAAGGCCATGGCCGATTCGAGCTTGCCGTCCAGATAGCGCAGCAAGCCCGGTTCGCCGTTGATGAGCGCATGGCGGTAGACCAATTGCGGTCCGTTGCGCCGGGCCGTGACCCAGAAGAGATTGGCGATACGGAAGGCGCCGTGCAGCATCTTGAGGACGGCCGGCACCTTGCCGCCGCCGTCGCCCACGAGCTCGACGTCTTCGGCCAAGAGCGCTTGGATGGCGTCGCGCTCGCCGGAGCTCGCCGCGCGAATGAATTTCTCGACGACGCGCCGGTGCGCTTCGCGCGGGACGTCGAAACGCGCGCGCGTGCGCTGCACGCGTTCCGACGCGCGATGGACCATCTGGCGGCACGCAGCCTCGGTTTTGCCGAGCAGGGCCGCGATCTCGTCGTAATCGTGATCGAATACCTGACGCAGTAAAAAAGCGGCCCTTTCCTCGGCCGATAGGCGTTCCAGCACCCAGAGCAAGGCAATCGAAAGATCGCTCGCCAATTCGGCGGCCGTTTCGGGCGTGCGTTCGTCGCTCGCCTCGACGAGCGGCTCGGGCAACCACCATCCAACGTAGGCTTCGCGCTCGGCCTTCGCGGCACGCAACCGGTCGATCGAGAGCCGCGTGACGACGGTGACGAGCCAGGCCTCGGCCGAGCGCACCGCCGAACGATCGGTGTCGTGCTGCCAGCGCAGCCAGGCATCCTGAAGGACGTCTTCGGCGTCGGCGCGCGTACCGAGCATGCGGTAGGCGATCGAAAACAGTCGGGGCCGAAGCGCCGCGAACGGGTCGGATTCGGTGGGAGGGCGGGCGGGATCGGTCGTCATATCGGTCGCGGCTATCGGCGTGGAAGTACTGAACGAACCTTAGACGCGGTGCCCCGCCGTCTTGTGACAGATCCCTTCGCGATGACGGCTAGCCGCGGCTCGGCATCGTCAAGCCGAATTCTCGGGCAAGGATCTCGGGAAGCTCGTTCGATGTCACGGTACGCTTTTCGGTGCGGCCGTGCGAGACGATTTTGAAGCTGTCGCCGCCCAAGATCTTGCGTCCGGTCTCCGTCATCAGCACGGCCACGGTCATTCGTACGAAGATCGCATCGGGATGCGTCGAATTCAGGTAATTGGCCGGCGCGAAATCGATCCATTCCTGCGGCGAAAGGTCGAACGCGTATTGGTTCGTCCACTGCCCGTCGACCTTGGCTTGAAGCAAGTAAAAACCGTCCTCGCCCAGGCTGAGCTTGAACGTGTCGTCGTCCTGAGCCACTTCCACGTCCAAGGCCGACAGCGACATCGGCGCGCGAATCCCGTAGCTGCCGAAGCCGAGGTCGCAGAGCCAGCGCTCGCCGCCCAGGGAGAGAACGAGGCCCATGTGCGTGCGGGGCCGGCGCGCCGGGTAAAACATCGGTCGCGCGGCGACGAACTGATAGTCGATGCCGAGCGATTCCAACGCCATCGCGAACAACCCATTGACCTCGTAGCAATAGCCGCCGCGCTTGCGGCCGACGATCTTTTCGACGATTTCTTCCGGTACGAGCGATACGATCTTGCCTGCCTGCACGTCGAGATTTTCGAATGGGACGGAGAACAATTGACGCCGCATCATGCGAGCGACGGTGTCGAAATCGGCCTTCGGGGTTCCCGTGAAGTCGATACGGTCGAGGTACTCCGCAAGGGAGAAATTATCGGCGTGCATAGGTGTGGCCAGTCCTTCCAAACAGATAGTGAGTAGTCGTCGCAACGAAGCGCGTTTCGTCTCTCGTCGATCAGGCTCGCCGCAGGTATTGCGCGGCGATCGAGACGGCCTCTTGCACGGCCGCCGCGTCCACGTCGAGATGGGTGACCCAGCGTTGGCGCGTGGAACCGTAGGTCGATACGACGCCGATGCCGTGCCCCGCGAGATGCGTCGCGAAAGCCGGTGCAATGGAGGCCTCGACGTCCACGAAGACGATGTTCGTATCGGGCTCGGAGACGGTGAGACCGGGCAGCTCGGCCAAGCCCTTCGCCAACGTTTTTGCGTTCGCGTGATCCTGCGCCAGCCGCTCGATGTTGTGCTCGAGCGCGTAAAGGCCCGCCGCGGCAAGGATGCCCGCCTGCCGCATGCCGCCGCCGAGCATTTTGCGCAAGCGGCGCGCGCGCGCAATCGCGGCTTTCGATCCGACGAGGACCGAGCCGACGGGCGCGCCTAGGCCTTTGGAAAGGCAGACCGATACCGTGTCGAACGGCTGTGCGAGCGTTGCGGCCGGCACGCCGAGCGCGACGGCCGCGTTCATGAGCCGCGCGCCGTCGAGATGGCAAGCGAGCCCGTGGCGCTTCGCCAACGCGGTTGCCGCCTGCACGTACTCGGTGGGCAGGATCTTGCCGCCGATCGTGTTTTCGAGCGCCAGCAAGCGAGTGCGCGCGAAATGCGGATCGTCGGGTTTGATCGCCGCTTCGATGGCGGCGAGCGCCAGCGTGCCGTCCGCGGCATTGTCGAGCGGCTGCGGCTGAATGCTGCCGAGCACGGCGGCGCCGCCGGCCTCCCAGCGGTAGCAGTGGGCCTGTTGACCGACGATGTATTCGTCGCCGCGCTCGCAATGCGTCATCAGCGCGATCAGGTTCGACTGCGTGCCCGACGGCACGAACAGGCCCGCTTCCTTGCCGATCAGCTCGGCCACGCGCGACTCGAGCCGCTTCACGGTCGGGTCGTCGCCGAATACGTCGTCGCCTACCTCGGCCGCCGCCATCGCGGCGCGCATGGCGGCGCTGGGGCGCGTGACGGTGTCGCTGCGAAAGTCGTACTTGAGTGTCGTTGTTTCCACGTTCGATCTCCTATCCCGAAGCGCTGCGAAAGTGTGCTCATGATGGCACGACCTGGAGCCTGTCCCTATACACAACAGGGCCGAATCTGTTACATAACAGATTTTTCCGTTTCCCTTGCGTTGGCGCCATGGACTTTCCCGATCAGCCCGTTCCTCTGTATCTCCAACTAGCGGAGCGGCTGCTCGACGCGATCGACCAGGCCGCGATGGAGGAGGGCACGCGGCTGCCGTCCGTGCGCACGCTCGCCGCGCAGCATGCGATGAGCGTATCGACGGCGCTCCAAGCGCTGCGCTGGCTGGAGACACGGGGGCATATCGAAGCGCGGCCTAGGTCCGGGTATTTCGTCGCGAAGCGCTCCAAGCGCGGCAAGCGCGCGAACGGAGCGGCCGGTACGGCCGGCGCGCGAGGGGCAGGCGCGAGCCGATGGGCGCGGCCGATGCCGGAACTCGACGCGCAAGCGCGCGATCATTTGGCGATCGCTGGGGCGCCCGCCGCGGTGCGGCTCGATTTGGCTTCCGCCGAAACGGCGCTGTATCCGGTCGACCGGTTCAGCGTGTTGTTGCGCCGGCTGGCCTACCAGCACCGCGACCTCGTCGGCTCGCATGTGCGCGGCACCGGCTACCCTGCGTTGCGCGCCCAGATCGCGCGGCAGGCCATGCAGTACGCCTGCGAACTCGATCCTGACGAACTGGTCGTGACAAACGGATGCGTCGAAGCCTTGAATCTCGCATTGCGCGCGGTGGCTCGGCCGGGCGACCTCATTGCCGTCGAGTCGCCAACTTATTTCGTCCTCCTGCAAATGCTGCGTGCGCTCGAAATGCCCATCCATCCGGTGCCGGCCACCGCGGATCACGGTATCGACGTCGATGCGCTCAAGGCGGACCTCGATCGCGGTGTTCCGATCAAAGCGGTGGTCACGGTTGCCAACTGCAACAACCCGCTCGGCAGCGTACCGAGCGACGCGCGCAAGCGCGCGCTCGTCGCGCTGCTGCGCGAGCACGACATACCGCTGATCGAGGACGATATTTTCGGCGATCTGTGCTTCGGGCAGACGCGGCCGCGCCCCGTGCGCGCGTTCGACGAAGCGCATGGAAACGTATTGCTTTGCGGCGGGTTTTCGAAGAGCCTGTGCCCGGGGTTGCGGCTGGGGTGGATCGCGGGCGGGCGTTATACCGAGCGCGTCAAGGCGCTGAAGTACACGACGAGCATGGCGACGGCCGAGCTTCAGCAAGCGGCCGTCGCGGAGTTGCTCGCCACGGGCGGATACGCGTTGCATTTGCGGCGCTTGAAAGCGGCGCTGCGAAACCAGCATAAAGCGCTGCGCGAAGCCGTGTTGCGGCATTTCCCGGCGGGGACCGAGGTGACCGAGCCGGCCGGCGGCCTCGTCTTATGGGCGAAGCTGCCCGCCTTCGACGGCCAGCCCCGCAGTACGCGCACGCTATTCGAACGAGCGCGAGCCGAAGGCATCAGCTTCGCGCCGGGTCATTTGTTCGGCGAGGGTGCCGCATTCGACGATTGTTTGCGCTTGAACGCGGGCAATCGTTGGACCAGTGAACTGGACGCCGCGGTGCGGCGCCTCGGGGAGTTGGCGATGCGGGCCGAACGTTCAGCGCATTAACGAATCGAACGCGCCCAACAACCGGTCGATGTCCGCCGCGTTTATCTCGCCCATGGTGGAGATGCGAAAGAGTTGCTTCGATAGGTCGCCTTGCCCGGCGTAGATGACGAAGCCCTGCCGTTTCAGCCCGTCGTGCAGCGTTTCGTAGCCGATCCCAGCAGGCAGCGCATACGAGCGCAGCACGACCGACGATTGCTCGGCGGGGAGAATGGAAGCAATCCCGCGTGAGGCAAGGCCGCTGCGTACTTGCTCGGCCAACGCCGCGTAGCGCGCATGCCGCGCCCGAAGGCCGCCTTGTTCGTCGAATTCGCGCAGGGCTTCGACGAGCGCGTAATACGCATGCACGGACGGCGTAAACGGCGTGCCGCGCTGCGCTTGCAGCTTGGCCAGGCGCGCCAGATCGAGGTAGTAAGTACGGCTCGCCGCTTGTTCGAGCGCTTCGCGCCGCGCCACGACGAACGCCGCCCCCGGCACGCCGTGCAGGCACTTGTTGGCGGTGGCCGCGACCGCGGCAACGTTCGCTTCGTCGAAATCGATCGCCTCGGCCCCGAAGCTGCTGACCCCATCGACGAGCAAGCGCGCGCCGTGCGCGCGGCACAACGCGCCGATCCGAGCGAGGTCGTTCAGGCGCCCCGTCGTCGTTTCGTGATGCACGATCGCCACGTGCGAAAACGGCCCGTTCGCATCGAGGCACGCTTCGATGCGCGCGAGATCGGGCGCCTGCATCCAATCGTGCAACACGCTTTCATATGCGATGCCGTACTGCTTCGCGATGTTCGTGATGCGCTCGCCGTACACGCCGTTTTGCACGACGAGCAATTTGCCTTGCCGCGGCACGAGCGACGCGATCATGCTTTCGACGGCGCCCGTTCCCGACGCCGTCATGAGAACGGCCGACCAATCCCGGGCATCGAGTTCGTACACGCTCAGCAAGCGCGCCCGCGCTTCATCCTGCAGGTCGTAAAACTCGCTCTCGCGATGGCACAGATCGGGCTGCAGCAAGCTTTGCCGGACGCGATCGGACAAGGTCACCGGGCCGGGGTTCAGCAACAGCGTTTTCATCGTGACGGATCCTTAAACCGCGCCGATATGGCGCATCAATCGTGCTTTGACTTCGACGGGCGAAATCGTGGGGCGGGGCAGGCCGTCGGGTGTGCCGCGCCGAATCGCAAGCCGGGCGAAGCGCGGGCCGCTGCGCGCGCCGTCGTTCGCACCGCCCTCGAAAAGCGCATCGACGAGCGATAGGTCATCGCCTTCGATGGCCGAAGCATAGCCGCATGCCGCCGCAACGCCGGCAAAGGAGACGTGGGGCGACACCGTTGCTTGGCCGCCTGTCGAATCGTGTGCGCCGTTATCGAGCAACAAATGCGTGAGATTCGCGGGGCCGTACGCGCCGAGCGTGGCGAATGCGCCCATTCGCATCAGCGCCGCGCCGTCGCCGTCGATCGCGACGACATGCAAGTCCGGCCGTGCGAGCGCGAGGCCGAGCGCGAGCGGCGTCACGCATCCCATGGAACCGACCATATAAAGCTGATTCGGCCGATCGTCGAGGGCGTACAGTTCGCGTCCGCAAAAGCCTGTCGATGCGAGTACCACGGTGGAGCGAAGCGGCGTGTGCGCGATCACGCGTTCAAGCGCATCGCGCCGCGACGGCAAGCCGTCTTGCGGCGCGCCGCGCCAATCCGATCGCGCCGCGCAGGCGCCGCTGCGCGCGGCGGCGCGATCGTCGAGCGCATACGGCGACACGCTGCCCTTTTGCATGACGAGCGCATACGGGCGGCCGGTCTTGTCCATATGCTCGACGGCGCGCGCGAGCGCGGGCTCGATCGCCTCGACATCGCGCGGGAACGGCTCCCAGGGGATCTCCATCGTTTCGAGCAGCGCGGGCGTGATCGGCCCCATAAGCGCGTGTTGCGGTTCGTCGGCGCCCCCGGGCTCGCCGCGCCACGTAACGATCAGAAGCTGGGGCAGCCGAAATGTCCACGTGAGCGAGGTCAGCGGGCTGACGGCATTGCCGAGCCCCGAGTTCTGCATCATCGTGATGCCGCGCGCGCCGTCGCGTGCGCCCAACGCCACACCGGCGATCAGTGCGACGGCATCGCCTTCGTTGGCCGCGCTGACGTAGTGCAGCGACGGATCTTGCAGCACGTAGTTGATGAACGGCGTCAGAAACGAGCAGGGCACACCCGCATACCACGTGAATCCGCGGCTGCGGGCCGCTTCGACGAATTGCGCGGCTTCGATCATGCGGTTCCACCGTTCGTGTTGCGCCCCACGGCGAACGGCGTTTGCGCATGCGCGAAGTCGCCGGCACGCCGGAAATCCTCGAGGTCGTTCACGCCGCACCAATGACCGTGCACATACTGCACCTCGATCGTCTCTCCCGCATCGATGAGCGCGTTGAGCAGCGCGGGCACATCGAGCGAGTCGAAATCGGGCTGCCGCCGCAGCTCGGCGAGCATCGCACGCATGCGCTCGACGCCGTGCCCCCGAACGCTGAGCAGTCCTATCCACCGGCCGTCGGGCGGCGCCGCGCCCGGCTTGCCGCTGTGGATGCGCTGAAGCAAGGTCTTGCGTCCGAACAGCGCGCGATCGTCGGGTGCGGAGCAATAGGCGAAATCGCGCACGCTCTGATTCGATGCATGCGGTTGCGACGAATCGACGACGACCGTAAACGGCGCATCGCTTTCGGCGAGATCGCGCAGGATATAGCTGCGAAAGAGCAAGTCCCCGTACGAGAGCACCGTATCGGCCGTCAATCGGCCCGCATCGACCGCGCACGCGAGCGAGGCAAGCTCGCCGGTCTGCGCATGCGCCTCGTTGACGACCAGCTTGATCCCGGCGGCGTCGATCGCGTCGGCGCGATAGCCGCCGACCACGGTAATGTCGTTGACGCCTTGCTTTTTGAACGCATCGACGAGCCAACGCAGCAACGGCTTGCCGGCCACGGGCAGCATGACCTTGGGCCGCTCGGCCGTGACCGCTTCGAGGCCGCGGCCGCGGCTTGCGGCCAGCACGATCGCGGCGCCCGGTTTGCGCGCGGCCGAGAGATAAACGCGTTCGGCCGCCGCGTATTCGTCGGCATCTTGCAAGCGGAAGATTTCCTCCACGCTGGCGATGCGGTCTTCGACGTTCACGAGCGTCTCGCTATCGTGGATTTCCTTCGCGACGGCCTGCATCGACGAGGCGGCGGCGCGCACGAGATGGTTCGCCCAAATGACGGTGCTGATGCCGGCTGTGCGGAACACCTCGGTCGGCGTGCTGTAGTACTTCGTCGGAACGATGACGAGCGGCGCCCGGCCCGCCCACTCACGCGCGAATGCCAGGATTTCGTCCGGACGCGAGAGCTTGCTGTGGATCAAAATAGCGTCTGCGCCGGCCTGGCGATACGCCTCGGCGCGTTCGAGCGCTTCTTGCAATCCCCAACCGGCGATCAACGCTTCGACGCGCGCGACGATCGAAAAGCTTGCCTCCGACTGCGAATCCTTGCCCGCCTTGATCTTGCCGCAGAATTCGTCCACGTCGGCTAGCGGTTGGCGTTCGCCGCCGATGAAGCTGTTCGTCTTCGGGAATTGCTTGTCCTCGATACAGACGCCGGCGATGCCGCGCTGTTCGAGCTTGCGTACGAGGCGGCGCACGTTATTGAAATTGCCGTAACCCGTATCGCCGTCGAGCAGAATCGGCAGATCGCTCGCGTCGGCCATGAATTCGAGCGTGTCGACGACTTGCGTCCAACTGGCCTCGTTATTGTCGCGCACGCCGTATTGCGCGGAAATGGCGAGACCCGATGCCCAGATGCCTTTGAAGCCGGCCTCGCGCACGATCCGCGCGGACAATCCGTTGTGGGCCTCCATCAAGAATTCGAGCTCGTCGCTGACGAGCATCTCGCGCAGCCGCTCAAACCGCGAGCGCGCGCCGGTACCGGATTCGTATGCGCTCATCGTGCGACTCCCGCGGGTTGGGTCAGGCGCGGCAGCACGTCGGTCTCCGCGCGCGCAACGTCGCCCGGAAAGTCGATTTCGATCCACGGCAGCCCCGTGACGTCGGCCACGTCGTAATGACGGCCGCCCTCGAGCAGCAGGTCGCGCACCGCTTCCTCGTGCGGCATGTTTTGCCGGCCGCTCGCCACGTATCCGGCGACGATCTGCGCCAGCCTGCGCGCGGTTTCCTCGCGAAACCGGAAGAAGCCGACCGATTCGCCGATCGTGTCGTATTGCAGCCCGACGGCTAGCTGCTTGCGCAATTCCACGGGCACCCCTTGCTTCAGGCAAAGCTTCACCGGCTCGTCGCCCGTTTCGAAATCGCGGTCGATCAGCAGCCGGTCCGTGCTCGGTCCGGCCACGAGCGCCCGCAAGATGGCTTCGTCGTACAGGACGTCGGCGTCCATCAGCAGCACGTCGCCGCCGCGCGTGAGCGCATCGGCCATCGTATGAACGGTCAGCACGCTACCGAGGTCGTAGCGTTCGTTCAAGACGACCGCAGGCCGCGGCTGCCATTCGATGCGATCGAGTTCGGCTTCGATCTGCTCCGGCTGGAACCCCAGCGCGAGCTCGACGTCCGTCACGCCGAGCGCGCGCAGCGCACGCAAATGGCGCTCGAGCAGCGTCACGCCTTGAAAGCGCAACAAGCACTTCGGGAATTGCTGTTGCGGCGGTTGCTGTAGGCGCAGGCCGAGGCCCGCGGCGAGAATGATCGCTCGCATGTTCTTCTTCTCCTAGCAAGAGCCGATCGGCGCGACGGCCAACTCACGCGTCAATCGGCAAGGGGCAAGCCGGGCGTGCGCCGGCGTCGCCAATCTCTTTCACTCCACTGCAAATAGAGCAGGCCCGGCAGGCCGAGCGCCAACTCGCGCGCGCGCTTCGCCAACGATAGCGCGAGCGCCGCGTCGGGCGTAATGCCGACGACATGCGCAAGCAACAAGTAGCCGCCTTCCTGCGCGCCGAGCGATCCCGGGATCGCGAAGGCGGCGCCGCGTATCGCCTGGCCCACGCTTTCGAGCAGCAAAGCATCGAGCCAGTTCACGGGGTGGCCGATGAAGCGCAGCGCGAGCCATACTTCGCCGATGCCCAGGAACCATCCACCGAGGCTCAGCGCGAAGGTGGCGGCGATCCGCCCGCGGCGGCGATACAGCGCGCGCACGGCGCGATCGATGGCGTCGGCGCCCGCGGCCGATGCCATCGCGCCGTGCGGACCGAAGAGCTTGCCGAGCAAGCGCGAAAAGCGGCCGAACAACCCGCGCTGCTGGGCATAGTAGAACGCCCCGACCGCAACGGCTAGCACACCGCTCGCGCCGAGCGCAGCAAGATGCAGCGCATGGACGGAAGCCGCGCCGCGCTCGCCCGCGAAAGCCGCGAACGCCACCAATCCGACGAGGGCGAAGGCGATTTGCGCGACCGACTGGACCGTCGTCGAAACGGTGACGGCGGCCGCGGCATCGTGCATCGCGAGCCCTCTTTGCGCGAGATGACGCGCCATCAGTACCGGCCCGCCGATTTGGCCGGCCGGCAATAAGCTGTTGACGGATTCGCCTACCCATCTCGCGCGCAGCGCGTTGAAAAAGGAGGCGGGGCCCTCGATCAGCACGGCAATGGCGGCCGCATCGATTATGAGCGGTACGACATGAAAAACCGCGACGAGCGCGAGCCCCCAGCCGGCCGTCGCGAGCGCCGCGGCGACGGCGCCCGCGCCCTGCCAGGCAAGCAATGCGACGAAAACCGCGGCACCGAGGGATAACAGAAGCGCGGCGGTGCGCGTCATGCGGTATCCGGGCTCGCGGACGGCCCGCGCTCGGCGCGAGGCGCGCGAAAGACCTGGCGGAATCCGAAATAGGCGATGGCGTCTTTCATGTTCGACACGAACCGGCGCCAGGGGCGCATGCGCGCGTCCGTCACGTATTCGAACGTCAGCGATACGCGCATTTCACCGGCTTTCGACGGCGTGATTCGGTGGCGCAGCTTGTCGCCGTCGAACAGCACGATCGAACCCGGCGGATACTGGATCGAACCCGCCACCGCTTGAGCGCCGGGCGTGCGCGTATGCAATTCGTAATCGAGACGGCACGACGAATCGTCGATTACGCCGATGAGCAGCGTGTAGCGCCGGCCTTCGTAGTAGGACGTGTCGTAATGCCAGCCGATGTGGTCGCCCTCGCGCGTGTAGTAATAGAGCGCGTAGGCGTGCGGATCGTCGTCGGGCGAGGGCAATAGCTTGTCGCCCGTGATCGTTTCGAGCCAATCGATGAGCGCGCGCGAGCGATACAGCTCGGCGATCCGCGGCGCCAGCCGATCGATCGTATGGCGGCTGACGCTGCCGCCTTGTTTATGGCCGGGTAAATAATTGCGATTGACGGCCGGCAGCAAGGCTCGCGCGCTATCGGCGAGGTAGGACGTCAGCTCTCGCGGCAGGAAGGTATCGAGGTAAAGAAAGGCGCCTTGTTCGACGAATTGCTGGCGCAACGCCTTCCGATCGAGGCCCTGGATGGGCGCGCTCAGCGCTTGTTCCACCGGCGAGATACCGGCCGGCTGCGCGGATGGCGGCACGCCGCCGTCTTGAACGCGCGCATTCACCGCGACACCCATGCTTCGCCGGCTTGCCGCTGCGGACGCGCGCGGCGCACGACGCGCCGGTAGTCGATCGATACCCACAGCGCAAACACGGGGGCGCCGATCGATGCGGCCACGAGAAACGGTTCGATTTCGCGGGTGAGGGTGACGAGCGGCAACAAATAAAGGACGTCTTCGGTTTCGAAGCCCGCCGCCGATGCTTGCTGCGTGCCGGCCTTACCCGCCATCGATTCGATCCGCATGCGCAGATAGAAGATCAGCGCAACCGCGATACCGGCGATCGCCCCGAGCCAGGTGGGCTGCGAAAGCGCGTGATCGCCGTGCATGGCCGCGACGCCCAAACCCATGCAAACGAACAATGCGATTGTCACGAAGGCATCGCTCGCCAAGTCGTAAAAGTGGCCGAACTTACTCGATTTGCCGCTGATACGGGCTAATTCGCCGTCCGTATGGTCGATAAAGTTGGACAGGACGATCAGTAGCGCACCCAAGTTGGTTGCTGTGAATCCGCCCCGCGCGAGCGCGGCCGCACCGGCGATGCCGACGGCGAGCCGGACCGTGGTGAGGTGATTCGGCGTGACGCGCGACGCCTTGAGCGGGGTGACGAGATGGCGAGCGAGCCGGGCGTCCCATGTTCTTGGCATGGGCGCGATGGCGCGATTGGAAGATTCGGCGCTTTTGTCCATCCGCAGAAATATATACGCTTTTACGGGGCCGTGCTCTCAAGCTCGACATACGGGGCATTCTAGCGGCTCGTCCGCCGGGCGCGAGCAATGTTACCGGCGACTCGCCGCGAAACGCGGTAAAGTCCCGCGCGTTCGTCTAAATTGGATTCGGCACGCTGCGTGCAGGGCAGCAAGCCCAATCGATTCTCGCAACCGGCCATCTTGCCCGGGCGCCACCGTCACTATGAACCGTTTTGCCTTTTCTATTGCTACCGCCATCGTTTTTGTCACCGGCGCTTCGAGCGCGCCCGCGTTCGCGACATCGCTCGACGAACCGCTGCATTGCGACCGGCCCGCGCGCGAATTCGTCGGGGCGTTGGAATCGCAAGGCCTCATCGATCCCCATCCCACGCATGTCGAAGCCAATTCGATCAATGCGTTCAACCCCACTCGCAACGCGGATTTGACGGCCTTCGGCTTTCACGTCTTCGCGATCGTCGGCTATCAGAAAGGCGATCCGATGTTCCATAAAGGCGACGGCAAGCCGCTCGCGGATTCGGCGTACGGCGCCGTCGTGCTGGGTTCGACCGATAGCGTCCAAGCGGCGGTCAGAGCGGGCGGCAGTTCGGCGATCGTCCATCATGTCGGGCCGTTCGTGACCGCGATTTTTTGTCAGGACGATGCAGGCAAGCCGGCCGATCAATAATGGGTCTTCGTATTCGGCTTCATTTCCCGGCAATTTGTTCTAAGGGTTAAACCGGCTTGTGCATCATTTTTGCCGGAGACGGCGTATCTAGGAAAACGATTCAGTTGGCAATATGCAACGATGCCGCGCCGGTGTGCGGCGCGGGATGGACTTGCCGACACGCTCGTGCAACCATCCTGTCCATCGCGTCGCAGTGAGTCGCGACGAAGAGTGCGAGGAAGGCCTAGCGCGATCCTATCGCCGATAAAAAGCAGCCGGGCGCGGCCCGGTTAAAGAACCTTTCTAATTCACTTGCCGGCTTGGAGCACTAGATGAAAAAGCACCTTATTTCGCTCGCCGTGTTGGGGGCGTTCGCTGCGCCCGCGTTCGCGCAGTCGAGCGTGACGTTGTATGGCTTGATCGACGAAGGTTTCAACTACACCAACAACGTGCAGGGCAGCCACAATTACGAACTTGCGAGCGGCTACGCCCAGGGTAGCCGTTGGGGCTTGAAGGGCTCGGAGGATCTCGGCAACGGCCTGAAGGCGGTCTTCCAACTCGAAAACGGTTTCGACGTCAACACGGGCCGCTTGAACCAAGGCGGCCGCATGTTCGGCCGGCAAGCGTACGTCGGCTTGTCGAGCGAAGCCGGGACGGTCACGCTGGGCCGTCAATACGATGCGCTCGTCGACTATCTCGCGCCTACCACGGGTAACGGCAATTGGGGCGGTTATTTGCTGTCTCACCCGTTCGACAACGACAATACGGACAATTCGTTCCGCGTCAATAATACGATCAAATACGCGAGCCCCGACTACGCCGGCTTTCAATTCGGCGGTACGTATAGTTTCAGTAACGATCCGGGCTTTTCGAACAACCGGCAATATAGCCTCGGCGGTCAATACCAGCGTGGCGGCTTGCTCGTTGCCGCGGCTTATTTGCAGGCGAACAATCCTGGGGTGACGGCGGGTGGGGCGATCGCGACGAACGACGCGAACTTCGTTTCGTCGCGCTTGCGCGTGTTCGGCGGCGGTATCAACTATACGTTCGGGCCTGCTACCGCCGGCTTCGTCTATACGAATACGAATATCAGCAACCCGACGGGCAACAACTCGTATTTCACGAGCGCCGACTCCCTGCTGCCCACGACGGGGCCGCTCGCCGGCGCCACGGTCAATACCCTGAAGTTCCAGAACTTCGAAGTCAACGGCAAGTATCAACTTTCGCCGGCGCTGTATGTCGGCGCGCAGTACATCTATACGATGGAAAATTACGACACGACGCTCGGCGGCGTGAAGCCGAAGATCCATACGTTCGGGCTGATGGTCGACTACAACCTCTCGAAGCGCACCGACGTGTACATCCAGGGCGCGTTCCAGAAGGTAGCGGGCGACAGCACCGGCTCTTCGCTCGATCACGCGTTGATTCCGGGCGCCGACGACTTGTCGAGCACCTCGAAGCAGGCCGTGGCGCGCGTGGGGATTCGGCACAAGTTCTAATTCGACGGAAAGCATCTAGACAGACTGATCGGCGGCGCGTTGGGGCGTCGCCGGTTTTTTGTATCGGCCCATCCGATGCCTGTGCGCGGATGGGCTTTTTTATTGTCCGCGGTAGTGTGCTCGCGCGCATTGCCGGCGTGGCGCGCAACTTGCATCGCGGCGTATTCTGACTGGCGGCTGCACGCAAAACATCGAACGATAAGGAGGCATAGGAAAATCATGGCCAATCCGCAAGAACTCGCCGCGCGGTTGCTCCAAGCGCGCCGCACGCATACGCCGATCGACCCGGTGTCGGTCGAGACCTGCAAGCCGGAGCATGCCGACGAGGCGTATCTCGTGCAGCAACTGGTGGTTGCCGAAATGGGCGGGTGCGCCGGGTACAAGATCGGCGCGGGCTCGCCGACGGCCGTGCCGACGTGTGCGCCGTTACCGGCGACGAGAGTCTTCGGCGCAGCGGCAGGCATCCGGGCCGGCGATTATGCCCGCATCGGGCTCGAACTCGAAATCGCTTTCAGCTTTGCCGACGATGTGGACCATCGGCTGTCCGAGCAGGCGGAGGAGGTGATCGACGCGATCGATACGATGTCGGTCGTCGCCGAGATCGTCGATAGCCGCTTCGATTCATGGCCTAACGTGGACCCGCTGCTTCAACTCGCCGACTTCCAGAACAACGGAGCATTGGTGATCGGCGATACGCGTCCATACGATCGCCATTTCGATTTCAGCGCGCCGCATGTGAGTTTTTACTGCGGCAACCACGAGATTTATCAAGGCGTTGCACGCCATCCGGCGGGCGATCCGCGGCGCTTGATCGCGTGGCTCGTGGCACGTACGCTCGAGACGGGTCATTCGATTCCCGCCCGCACGATGCTGACGACCGGCTCTTATACGCCATTTTATGTGGCGACAGGGCCGGGTGTCGTGCGGGGGAAGATCGAAGGGTTCGGCAACATCGAGTTCGAAATCAAGTAGCGGCCCTTCGCGTTCAAGGTGCGCGGCTTTCGTCTTACTCGCGCACCAAGCCTGCCGTCGCGGGTGGTCTCGATGCTTGCGGCTGCACGTGCTGAGCCGAGAGCGCGCGGCGCAGCCATTTCCTGCCGGGCAGTTCAATGAGCCGATGCGTCCAATGGCTGACCACGAGCAGCATCGCGAGCAATACGATCAGTTGCATGAGCGGCGAGCCGGCTAGTGCGCCGCTTGCCTTGCGAGCGAGCGATAGGCCCTCCATCGGGAAGCGTTGCACCATGTAGAGGCAGTATGAAATCTCGCCCAAATAGACGATCGGGCGGAGCGCCAGTATAGGCGCGAGAAAATCCGCATGCGACGACAAGGCGAAGATCAGCAGGGCGAGGCCCGCAACGGTCACGGTATCGCGTTCGAGGAAGACGCCGAGCGCGATCACGCCGATCGCGGCGAGGCCCAAGACCCGCGGCAGTGGGGCGAATCCCGAGCCGCGGCGCAGCCGGCATAACAATACGCCCGCGTAGAACTCTGGAATCAGTCGCGCGAGTCCTCCCGGCAACGAGAGTGCCGTGTCGGAGCGCCACTCGAGCAACGCTAGCGCGCCGGCCGGGACCAAAAGCAGCGCGCCGGCGACGAGCCGGTTGCGCGCGGGAGCCAATGCGACGAAGAGCGGGAAGAACACATAGGCGAACCATTCCGCGCTGACCGACCAGGCTACATCGTTCCAACCGGTCACGAATTTGAACGACCAAGCATTGAGTAACACCACATTCGCGGCGAGCGCCGGATAGGTGTTTTGCGCGGTGCCGATGAGATGCTTATGGAAAACGAATTGCCTGATGAAGACCAAGCCGATGGCACCCAGTAGCGTCACGAAATGGACCGGGTAGATGCGGGCAAACCGCGCGCCGATGAATGCCCGATAGTCGAGCGGTCTGCCATTGGCGTAGTTGTACGCGAGAATGAAGCCGCTAAGAATGAAGAACCCATCGACGCCTAGATATCCGTGATCGAACACGGCGAAGCGGGTGCCGAAATCGATGAATGCGCCGTTCTCGAAGGGAAAGAACAGATGGCGGGTAACTACCCAAAGCGCAAGAAAAGCACGTAGTCCTGTCAGTTGATCGATTTGTCCAACATTGCTGTCTCGATTCATTGGCGGATCCCTGTTTCGGTTAATTGCCGATTCGAGAGCCGCAACCGACAACGCATGTCAGCGTCGCGTCACCACGTGTGCGTATACCCTCGATTGCTAGGCTGTCCGCCAATAATGGCCGAGGATGGTTCTGCGCGTTCAGGAGAATGACAGCGCGATCTTGCCAATCTATCGTCTATTTACGTCGAGACCGAGCATTACCGGCTTAATAAAAGAGGAATGAAAGAAAATCCATGCCTAATTCGGACCGTGCCGATATGCAAGGCGAGTGCCCTGAGCGAGTGAATCACACGCGATCTCGCATGCGCCGTTGTACGAATTCCACGAGCCGGTCATTGGCGAACGACGACGCGGCGAGCACGGCCACGTCCGGATAGGCGGCTTGGACGATATCGGTCGAGACGCGGCCCGGCGGCGCTTCGACGAGCAGCGTGGCCCCGCGTTCGATAAGCGCCGTGAGCGCGTCGAACCATCGCACGGCGTGGCACATATTAGTGGCGAGATCTTCGCGAATGTCCTCGCCCCGGTATAGGGCGCGCGCACGCCGGTTGCCGATATAAAGCTGCTTCGGCGTTTGCACCGGTATCCCAGCGGCATGATCGATCAGCTTCTCGGAGGCTTCGCTCAGGAGTTCGCAATGCGAAGGCACGCTTACTGCCAGCCGCTTCGCGCGATGCGCGCCCGCCGCGGTTGCTCGTTCGTTGAATGCGTCCAGCGCGGCGTCGGATCCGGCCACGACGATCTGCCGCGGTGCGTTGACGTTCGCCACGTAGACGCGTGCGCTTGGGTCCTCGGCATTCGGATCGATCAACGCTTCCACTTGCGCTTCGGCCAATCCCTCGATGGCCGATAGGCCGTATCCGCTCGGATAGGCTCGCTCCATCAACTCGGCGCGCATCTTCACCATGCGCAGTGCGTCGGCGAACGCGATTGCGCCGCAGCCGACCGCCGCGGGATAGGCACCCACCGATAGGCCCGCGTGCGCTTGCGCTTCTATGCCGCTTTCGGCAAGCCGTCGCGCGATCGCCACGCCCGCGACGACGAGCGAGATCTGAACGGCGACACTCGATTGCAGTGCCTCGCTCGAATCGAGACCGGCGACGTCGAGCGAGAGCGTATCGGATGCTTCCTCTATCGTCGACGCGACGGCGGAGTGCTCGGGCAATCGATGCAGAAAGCCGGGGGTTTGCGCGCCTTGGCCGGGGTAGACGAGGCAGAGCATCAACTGGCCACCTCGTGTGAAAGCGCACAATCGATGTTCCATGGATTCTCGACAAGACGAGGGCCGTTCGTCGAGCGGGCCATCACGCGCGGCTTGCCTTGCGCCCATTCAGCCAGTGCGATGCCTCCCGCCGGCGTCTCGAGTTGCGCGTCGATGCGCAGGCCGAGGTCGGATTCCAATGCCGTCAATCGTTCGCGTAGCACGAGCGCATCCCCGCGATCGAGCGGCGATGGCGTACGTATCAGCAGATCGAGATCGCTCGCCGCCGTGACAGTCCGTTGCGCCGTGGCGAGCTCGAATCCGACGCTGCCCGTGGGTCCCCAGACGAGCGCATCGAACAGGGAGCTTTCGGCGATTTCGCGCAATGCGACAAACGCCTTCAGCGCCGCGCTCTGCGCGCAGGGCTTGCGTTCGAGCAACTGCTCGGGGGCGTACGCGGACATAATCAAATCGCGCGCCAGGAAGGCCCCGTATCGATGCGACCGCGTAGCGCCGCGAAAGCCGACGGGGACGACACCCTCGGGCGCTTGCGCTCGTCGCACGACAGCGTACGGCGCGAGCGCGAATGCGTCGAGGAGCCACGCCGGCGCATCGGCCATCGGCGGCAAAGCACGAAGCCGTACTAAATCATGCGCTTCGAACGTCATCGCTTCGTGCATGCCGCGCTTGCTCATCTCGTCTCGCGCCCGTCAATCCGCATCCCATTGCTGCGCTAGACGTCGCCGCACTTCGATGGATGCCGCGCGAGTCGCGCGCGCCGTGTCCGATTCGAGCCGCCGCGACAGCTCGCGCGAGCCACCGCGAGCCGATGCCACGGCGGCCGCGAGCGCGGCGCGTACGCGGGCGACGTGCGCGTCGCTCGGGGCATCCGCATCGACGCCCTCGATCAGTTCGTCGAGCAAGCCCAGTTTCGCGAAACCGCCTTTGAGCGAATACGACATCGGCGTGATCGTTTCTCCAAGCGCGTCGAGCGCCTCGACGCAGCGTCGCGTGACGCGTGCCGCCGCTTCCTTGCCCATCGCGTGGACCATCGTGCCCGGCGCATCGAGCGCGAGGATGCGATCGGCCTGATAGCCATGGGCGAGGAATGCGCCCGACATAGCGGGCCCAACGATCAACGCGATGACCGGGTGACCCGCGAGACGGGCCGATGCGTAGGCATCGACCGCCGCGGCGCACGCGAGGTGAATGCCGAGCATTTCCTCGCGGTAACCGTATGCTTGACTCTTGACGTCCACGATCGCAATGATGGGCCGTTTCGCAACTGCCTGCGCGTCGGCACTCACGACCTCGCGCACCGCACGCGCGAGACGCCAGCCTTGCTCGAGCCCGATGACGTTATCGCGTGCCCGCGGAAAGCGGTTCGCGGTATCGGGCACGACGGCGATAAATCGGGCAGGCTCGCCGTCGAGCGCGGCGTCGGCATGGCGGACGGGCGCGTGCGTCGACGCGGCGCCCGCGAGCGCGCGCAGCCAGCGTTCGCCACGGGAAAGGAAAATCGTGTCGTTCATTCGGATTCCTTAGCGATCGTCGCCTGCCTGGCCGATGCCCGCGGGCGTAGGGCCGAACAGCGCGCGCATCTCGCCGGGCGAGACGGTATCGGGATTGACGCGTTCGAGCAGCGCGAGATAATGATCGACCGCTTGCGTGCGATGGATCGGGGGCACGCCCGCCGCGAAGGCGCTTTGCACGGCGGCGCGAATCTCGCCTGCGTCGTCGTCGGCGAGATGATCGGCGAGCCCTGTCGCAACGCGCTGCTCGCCGCCGATCAGTTGCCAAATGCGGCGCCGGTCGCTCGCGTCGAGTTCTTCGATACCCGCCTCTTGTTCGATCACTTCGGGCCCGTTCATGCCGAGGCGGCCTTGCCGCGTCATGACCAAGCGCGTGCACAGCGCAGCCGCGAGCGACATCCCGCCGAAGCAGCCGACCATCCCGGCGATGACGCCGACGACGGGCACGTGCTGCCGAAGCGCGACGATGGCGGACTGGATTTCGGCGATGACGGCAAGACCGAGATTCGCTTCCTGCAACCGGACGCCGCCCGTTTCGAAGACGATCACGGGGCGGACGATCTTGCCGCGTTCGCAATCGCGCAGCGCAAGCTCGAGCGCCGCCGCGATCTTGCTGCCCGACACCTCCCCAATGCTTCCACCTTGGAACGCGGATTCGATCGCGCAGACGACCGATGCGTGTCCGTCGATCGTCCCGCGCGCGATGATGGCGCCATCGTCCGCCTGACAGACGATGCCTTGCAGCGGCAACCAGGGCGAGGTGAGCCGATCGAACGGGCCCAGCAATTCGCGGAAGGTGCCGGCGTCGAGCAGGCGCCGCGCCCGCTCGCGCGCCGTCAGTTCGATAAAGCTCTCGCGCGCGACGAAAGGCGCTGCCTGGGCTGGCTCGAGCGTGCTCATGCGCCGGCCCCCAGTGCGCTGTCGGAAAGCTCGGCGGCCTCGGCTAGACGTAGCGCGACCACGCCCGGCGTGGCGCCGAAATCGTTGATTTCGATCGAGGCCGCCCCGTCGTAACGCGTGAAGAACCGTTCGAGGACGCTTTGCCAAATATGCGCATACCCGTCCACGCTCGTATGAACCACCACGCGCGCTTGCATCGCATCGCTGGGCTGAAGCAGGACTTCGAGATCGCCGGAACCAACGACGCCCACGTGAGCGCGCGCGGCAGCCTTGCGGCGCGCGGGGAAGTCGAACGTTAGATGCTCCATCTTGGGTTTCCGTTGTCGGCGCCCGCGGGCGCCAGCCTGTCGATGAAAAGCGTCGCCGCGAGCAAATCGGCGGCGCCGCCAGGGGATGCATTGAGAGCAAGCAGATCCGATTCGAGCCGGGCAAAGGCGGCTTGCCCTTGCGGGGTCGAACTGCCGCCCAGCGATAAGACGGCTTGCGCGCCGTGCTTCGCGGCGGCCAGCGCGGGCGGGCCGGCTCGATGCAGGAGGCAGGTATCGTCGAGCTTCGTCATGATCGCGAGCAGGGCGTCGATCCGCGCCGCGCTTTCGGTGACCCCCCGCCGGCGCGCGGCACGCAGTGCCGGCAGCCCGACGTGTAACGCATGCGGAAAGCCTTCTTGCGCCTCGCGCCGCGCGCCCCCTACGCCGTAGCGCGCCCGTACGCGCGAACCGTTGCTGTCGGCGACCGGCGCCCCGTGATCGGGAAAGCAAGCGATTTGCGCACCGATCGTACAAATCGATTCGGCGATGGATCGTTGCGGCTGCGCTGTTTCCGCGTGGATCGTTGCGCCCGCAACCAATAGGCCGATAATCCAAATGGCCCCGCGGTGCGCGTTACTGCCTTGCGTGGCATTGAGCATCGCCGCTTCGCCCGCGCGGCCGATGGCGCCTAGCTCCGCGCGCAAAGCCGCCGAGGGACGCATGCCCCGCGCCGCGCGCGAGAGCGCGGCGAAGGTCGGCTCTAGCGCCCGGGCGGAGCGTTCCATCAAGGCGAGGTTCAGATCGCGATGCGCGCCGTTGCCGCGTCGATCGACGAGGGCCGGCTTCGGCGTGGCGTGTGCCTCCTCGATCAATGCATCGGTGGCGAGACGCCCGAGCCGCTTGGCGCGATCGTCGATCGGCTTCGCTTCTTCTCGCTTTAGCGTGCAACCGGCTCGCGTGGACATCGTCACCAGCTCCTGAAGCGAGCCGGCGGCGCATAAAGACCACCCGACCATGAGACGAGATCGTCGATGCTGCGCGCGGCCAGCAAGGAGCGCTTCGCTTGCGCGCGCCGGATGCCCAGGTCTTCGGGGTAGGCGACGATGCCGCGCCGCCGCAGCTCTGTCGTGCGCTCGGGCTTCGCTCGCAAGCCGATGGGCGTGACCCCGGCAACGGCCGCGAGTGCGGCGCGCCGTTCCTCGATGCCTTCAGCTTTATGCAGATAGGCGATGCCTTCCTCGGTGACGACGTGGCTTACGTCGTCACCGTAAATCATCACGGGGGCGATCGGCATGGCGCTCTTATTGCCGACGGCAATGGCATCGAGTTCGTCGATGAACGTGGGTTCTCCGCCTTTCTTGTACGTTTCGGCAAGCTGGACGACGAGCTTATGTCCACGCGAAATGGGCCCCGTGTCCTGCTTCGCCAGCTTGAGCCATGCTTCGCTCGCGTGACGCCGTCCGCGCGGATCGTGGCCCATGTTCGGCGCGCCGCCGAAACCGGCGAGGCGTCCGCGCGTCACCGTGGACGAATTCGCATCCGCATCCAGTTGTAGCGTCGAACCTATGAATAGGTCTACGCCGTATTGGCCCGCCAATTGGCACAGCACGCGGTTCGAGCGCAAGCTGCCGTCGCGGCCCGTGAAAAACACATCGGGCCGGGCGGCGATATAGGCCTCCATGCCCACCTCGCTGCCGAAGCAATGAATGCTGTCGACCCATCCCGATTCGATCGCGGGAATCAACGTGGGATGCGGATTGAGCGTCCAGTTCGTGCAGATCTTTCCCTTGAGCCCTAGCTCGGCGCCGTAGGTCGGAAGAATCAATTCGATGGCGGCGGTGTCGAAGCCGATGCCGTGATTGAGCGAGGTGACGCCGTACGGTTCGTAGATGCCGCGGATGACCATCATCGCGGTCAGCACCTGCAAGTCGCCGATATGGCGCGGGTCGCGCGTGAACAGCGGCTCGACGGCGAATGGGCGGTCGGCTTGCACGACGACGTCCACCCACGAACCGGGGATATCGACGCGCGGCAACGTATCGACGATTTCGTTCACTTGCACGATGACGATGCCGTGCCGGAATGCGGCGGCTTCGGCGATGGTCGGCGTGTCTTCCGTATTCGGTCCCGTGTATAGGTTGCCGTGCCTGTCCGCTTTCTCGGCGCACAGCAGCGCGACGCGAGGCGTCAAGTCCACGAACATGCGCGCGTACAGCTCGACGTACGTATAGATCGAGCCGATTTCGAGCAGGCCGTCCTCGAGCAATTGCGCCACGCGCAGACTTTGCGGCCCCGCGAACGAGAAATCGACTTTGCGGGCGATGCCGCGCTCGAACAGCGTCAGATGCTCGGGCCGGCTGATGCTGGAGATCAGCAGATGAATGTCGTGGACGATGCCGGGATCGACGCGGGCGAGCGAGCGTGACAGGAAGTCGGCTTGCTTTTGGTTATCGCCTTCGAGTGCGACGCGATCGCCGGGATGGATCAATGCTTGGAGCGCGTCGACGATACGCTCCCGGGGCAGGATGCCGTCTTCGAGCCAGGGCGCCACCGCCGCGAGGCGACGCGCTTTCTCGTCGCGCAGGCTCGTCCAACTGCGGCGCAGCGGGTGTTCCGTTACGGAGTTCATCGGGCGAAACGACTCCTATGTTCGAGGCTTGAAACGACGATGGATCTGTCTATCCGTTGCCGCGGCCGGCGCGCTTTTTCGGCGCGAACATGCCGGCCTGCGGGACCGGCGTCTTGCCGCGTTTGCGCGTGGCGCCGCTGGGCGCGGCGGCCGGCTCGCTCAGCAGGCGGTAAAGCAACTCCCCCGTGCCGAGCAAATGGTCGGCGATCAGCTTTTGCGCGGCGGCGACCTCTTTGCGTCGCACGAGGCGCATCAACTGGCCATGCTCGTCGTCGGACACGCGCTTATGTTCGGGCAGGCCGAATTTCACGCGCAAATACCGTTCGCCGCGCCGATGCAGCGTGCCGATCATCTCCAGCAACTGAGGCCGGCCGGCGGGGGCGTAAAGCCCCATATGAAATGCCTCGTTGCGTGCCACATAGAGCGCGGGATCGCGTTCGAGTTCCGCCGCTTCATAGAGCGCCTGTACTTCGCGCAACGTTTCCTCGGTGTGCTGGGGGATGGCCAGGGTGAGCGCAAGCCCTTCGAGCGCCGCGCGGATTTCATAGATCTCGCGCGCCTCGAAGGCCGAGAGCGGGGCGACGGTGGCGCCCTTGTGCATTTCGACCTTCGCCCATCCTTCGCTTTCCAATTGACGCAGCGCTTCGCGCACCGGAATGGCGCTGACCGAAAAATGCCGGGCCACGGCGTCTTGCCGGAGTGGCGCGCCGGGCGGCAAGCGGCCGTCCACGATCGCCGCGCGCAGCGCGTCGGCCACCATGCGGGACGCGCTCGTGCGCGGCGCGACGTCCACCGCGGCGAGCGGCAGCGCCTGGGCGGGGCCGGCATCTAGGGGAAAACGATCCATTGCATCGGTCATGATGCTCGATATTATATACAAAATATTAGATTTGAAATCGGGCAAACCCGAGGCACATCGGGTCCGCGAAGGCGGGGGCGCAGGTTTCGGCCGCGTGCTCGCGCAGTCATGAGAAGTCAGTAGTCCTAACCGCTTCACCGGAGGAGTCAGATGAGTTCGATGACAGACACAGCGCGCGCCGCCCGACGGCGTACGCCGCTAAACCGCTCGCAGATCGCGGGCTTTTGGGGAGCGTGGGCGGGATGGACGCTCGACGGCATGGATTCGTTCATCTATGCGCTCGTGTTGACGCCGGCGCTGACAGAGTTGTTGCCGCGCTCGGGCTACGCGGCAACGCCGGCGAACGTGGGGTTGGCCGGATCGATTCTCTTTGCGCTCTTCTTGGTGGGGTGGGGCCTGTCGTTCATTTGGGGGCCGCTTGCCGACCGGTTCGGGCGCACGAAGGTTTTGGCGGGAACGATTTTCACGTTCGCGATCTTCACGGGTCTTGCCGCGACGGCGCATAGCGTCTACGAATTGGGCATCTATCGCTTCCTGGCCGGCGTCGGGATCGGCGGCGAATGGGCGTTGGCGGGGACGTACGTCGCCGAAGCGTGGCCCGAGGACCGTCGAAAAATGGGCGCGGGGTATTTGCAGACGGGCTATTACGCGGGATTCTTTCTCGCTGCCGCGCTCAATTACACAGTCGGCGTGCATTTCGGCTGGCGGGCGATGTTTTTGACGGGGGCGGTACCGGTCGTCATCGCGATTCTCGTGCTCTTGCGCGTAAAGGAGCCGGAGAAATGGAAGAACGCCGAGGCCCGCGTGGTCCATGCGAAACCGCTGGCCGAGATATTGGGGCCTGGGTATCGGCGCCGCACATGGGTAGCCTGCGCCTTGTTGACGATTGCGATCGTCGGTTTGTGGGCGGGCGCCGTCTATGAGCCGTCGGCCGTGATTCAGCTTGCCATGAAGTCCGGGATGGACAAGGCCGGCGCGATCAAGACGGCCTCGCTGGCCACCGGGCTGCTCTCGATCGGTACGATCCTCGGATGTTTGGCCCTGCCGCCGCTGGCCGAACGCATCGGGCGCAAGAAGACGTTGGCGGTGTACTTTGCCGGGATGGCCGCATCGATCATCGGCAGCTTCGGCTGGGCGTTTTATTTGCCGAACGGGCTCGCGCCGTTCATCGCTTGGTTGTTCGCGCTCGGCTTTTTCGGCGGCAATTTCGCTTTGTTTAGCTTGTGGTTGCCGGAGCAGTTCGAAACGCGTGTTCGCGCGACGGCATTCGCGTTTTGCACTTCGTTCGGCCGGTTCATCGGCGCCGGGGTGAATTTCCTGCTCGGCGCCGCCGTGCTGCATACCCATACGCTGGGGCTGCCGGTCGCACTGACCGCCGTTGCGTTCGTGGTCGGGTTGTTCATTATCCCGTTCGCGCCGGAGACGCGGGGAGAGGTCCTGCCGCAGTGAGGGTGGGCCGACGCAGAGCGAGATTCACGTGCGCCGGTTGTGCCGGTGCACGTGTCGGTAAGAAGCGTAAAACCTTAGGTCACAATTCGTTGCGGTCGGCCTGTTCTTGCTCGCCGCGCCCGTCGGGCGCGAAATCCGCCCCGAAGTTGGCGAGGTTGTCTAGGGCTCGATCCAACGTCCGAGGCTCGGGGCGAACGCCAATCTCGCCGCCTATTTGCCCGAACTCCAGGGTAGGGGCGGCTGGGGCGTTTGCAGGTTGCGACTGGTCCTTGTTCGGACGGCGGCGTGTATGCATCGCGAATCGGCCTATGGCGCGTGCTAAATGTAGCTGGGACCGTCAATCATGCAATGTAAATGCAGGTCTGTACACAAGCATCATCGACCCGCTATCCGCGCTTCCATCCCATTGTTCCGCGCTTGCCACCAGAACTTGCTCACCCGCAGGTTCGGATCCGTGATCGCCAGGTAGGTCGTGCTCCACAGTTGCGCGGCGTTCGCTTCGGTCGCATCCGCGCTATGCGTGCCGAATGCTTCGGCCTGATACGCGCCGTTCGCATACGACCACGTCCACATTTCCGATGCGCGCATATCCGATGCATTCGATATGACCTGCCAAATCCTCAAGCGCGCGTTGGTCAGCAAGGTACGGACGTCGGCCGGCAAATCCTGCCGAGCCAGTTGCCGATCGAGCCCGGCGACCCACATCGCCTGCTGCCAAGACCACACGACGGTGCCGTGATAAGCCGCATTGGTAAAGCGCGGCCAGAGCGACGCGTCGGCATAGGCCGGATTGGCGACGAGCATGCCCGCATCGGTCACGAGGCCGACCGGAAACGGCTGAACGGCAGCCGTGACGATACGCGTCAGAACGTCGGACGACGGCGTGCCCAATAGCAGCGCGAAGCCGCCGTCGGAGTTCATCACCGGAATGGGGTTGCCCTGAGCGTCGAGCGACACAGCATAGAACGAAGTGGTCGAACTCGGCAGGGTGCCGGCCGGCACGCCCGTCTGCGCGGCATAGGTCGGTACGGCCGTCGCGGCTTGCGAGGCCGGCACGGATACCTCGAACAGTGCCCCCGCGGCGGATTCCCATACGGATGCCTGCTGCGCCGCATCGGCGAGCGCCGTGCGCTGGTCGCTCGTGAGGTAAGGGTCGAGCAGCCCGCTGGCGACGAACCGGCTCGCGGCGCGTAGCGCGGCCGGAACGAGCACCGCGTTGACGTCGTAGGGATAGACGCCGCCCGCCAGACCATCGGTGCTATCGCGCCAGTTGCCGACGATTTGTCCCGCGCGCAAATGAATCAAGTTCGATGCGATGCTTTGCTGCGAGAACGCGCGGGCGGTGTCGGCGACGTGCACGAGATTCGTGACGAAGCGGCTGCCGTTCGTTTGCCCGCCGTCTTCGGTCTGCGCAAGATACGCGGCCGCACGCGCGGCGCCGCGCGGGTCGTCGATCAGCCAAGCGGCCATGACCGGCGCGAGCAGGTAGTCGCCGTCGATCATTTTGTAGTCGTAAGTCGGCGTCGCATCGTTGCCGCGGCCATTCTTTTCGTTGTCGATGACGGCGAACTCGCCGATGCCTTCTTCGTGCGCGACGATGCCGTCGGGCGAGAGGCGGCTCAATACCGCGGTGAGCCCGGCTTCGATGGCCGGGGGCTGCAAGACCGGCATCAGCATCCGCACCGAGATCAGCGTATCGCGACCGAAGTAGGTGTCGTACTGCCAAGATCCCGCGAGCAGCTTGTCGTCGTAGCTCAGGAATTCGACGACGTTTTGGCTCTGGGTATCGGGATTGACCGTGTTGTTGAACAAGTCGGCATGCGTAATCGGCGTAAGCGGCGTTTCTCCGGTGTAGGAGAGAACGTTCAAATGCAAACTGCCGCTGCCGTTCGCGGCTTTAAGGACGAGTGCGCCCGTCGCATCGGTACTGACGGTGCCGCCGCCCGTGACTTGCACGGTCATCTCGTACCCGGCGGCGCCATCGGCGCGGTCGCGTTGCCAATGAATCACGTTGCCCGACACCGTGGGTTGGGTTTGCACGGCGGCTGGAGCGGGATACCCGCCGTTGAAGTCGCGCATGAAGCGCACCGAAGTCAGCAATGCGCCGCGCAGCGTGAGCTGCGGGACGTCGACCGAGACATTGGCCGCGATCCCATAGAGCGCTCGGCCGCGACTGTCGTGATCGACGACGGGCGATATCGCTGTATCGAGACTCCAGTTGACGGGCTGCGCGGTATCTTGGAACCAGAGGCCCGTGCCGCTGTTTCCGGCGGGGAATACGACGAGCAATCGGGGCTTTGTCGAAGACCGCATCAACAGATGCGCGGCCACGTTGCCTTGCCGGAAAAACTCGTTGGTTTGCCCGCCCGCCTGCATTTCGAAGGAAAGGGTTTCGCCGCTGATGGGAACGCTGCTGTCACTACTGCCGCCGGAACAGCCCGCTATCAAGCTAGTCAGGCCAATCAGCAAGCACAAAACGCGAGTCGCAACGGTTTCCTTCACGTGTGCCTCCATTTCTCTCGAGATATCGGTGTTTTAGTTAGCCCCGTGGCCGCGCCGGCGTGGATTGGATTTGGCTTTTATGCCGCGATCGCGACGGGGAAGAGAGCAATTACAATGCCCGCTATTGCAGCGGGCGAGAGAGAGGCTATTTGGAAGGCGAGTCTGAAGCGGATGAGATGACGATTCGGAATGGGAGGGCGTGAGCCCCCCAACGCTTAACTAGCCGGATTTTCCTCGGCCGGCGGCGGCGTGGCGCCGCTTGGCATGCCCAGAATCGTTATCTGAAAGATCCGCGTGGCGGCGAGCGACTCCAGGCTCGGATCTTCGGGAACGCGAAGCAATAGCGGAAAAATCACCGAGCCGCCGATGACCGCCCGGCGGCTATTGTCGGCCGGACGCATGCCCCATATGTCCTGATAAACAACCGGGACGGTATGTCCATTGCGGCTCGTATTGCCTAAATAAAGCATGACGTGTCCGCCGATATAGATCAGCGTACGCATCGGCTTGCCGTGCGCCATCAAATAATCGAGCCGCTGCGCGGGCGATTCGCTCGAGAGGTCTGTCATATCGCCGGCGGTCATCTGTGCCGACGAATGCCGCGGCAACCAGACGCCGAATGCCGCGAAGATGCTCTGCAATTCGGAAGAGCAATCGTTATAAAAATTCATGTTGCCCCAGCCGTAGGGGCGGCCGATCAACGACTTGATCAACGATGCCAAGTGGCGCGGGGTGGCGGCGATCGGCGCCGGAGCCACCGCGGCATCGGGTAGTTGAGCTTCGCGGATGAGCGCTCGACCGTCGGCATCGCGGGCGGGAACGAGCACGGTATAAAGCCGAGCAGCAGCGGATGCCTGCGCCGTTGCGCTGCGCGCGAGCGGCAATAGCGTGCCCGTTGTCGCGTTGAAACGGAATACGCCGGCCGTATCGTTGACGCCTACCGAAGCCGTCACCACCACGCCCCAGCCGTTGCTCGGGCGCAGTGCCCAGGCTGAAATAAACGCATCGTCCACCGAGCCGACGCCGCTCGCTCGCACCCAGCCTTGGACGTCGGGCGTCTGCACATAATCCCATGCGCCGTCCACGCTACGGCCGAGCACGTAAAGCGGCGTGCCGGGCCGCACCGACGAGATCTGCAAGTTATCGAAGGGGTACCCTTGACCCGCGAGCGCGTGCGAATAGAACGACGGATCCATCGTCGGCAATTCGCGCACCAGCAGCGCATCGGTTGCGATTGCGCGGGCGCTCGGTCGATAGCTTGGCGCTTGCCCGAATTGCTGCAAATTCATATTGCGCTCGATGTCGTCGATCCACCGAGCCGGGTGTGGCAGATAGTTTTGCCCATAGCCGATCGTCTGCGGTGACTTGCCCTCGTTGTCGTAGACGCCGATGCGGCGTAACTGAAGGTCGACGATATCGGCGCCGCCTTGGCGATAGAGACGCGTGGCGATGTACGCCGGATTCCACGGGGACGCGTCGTGCTCGCCGGTTCCGAAATACCGAGCCAGATAGGCGTTCCATTGCGCTTGCTGCTCTGCCGCGCTTAAAAATGGGGAGTCGTACGCGGCGCTCGCGGGGTCGATCCAATGGTCGACCTCCTGATCGTAGTTCGCCATCGGAAACGCTCCGATGGGATCGACATACGCAGGCTGAGCGGCGGGTGGATTCGATACTGCGCATGCGCTCAGTGCGAGCACGAGCGAGACAAGCGCGGCGCGAATGGAAAGCGTGCGCGCCGGCGGAACGGCAAGAGCGGGCATAAATAAAACCGTGCGTCGAAAAAGGTGTGACGCGAATATGATAATGCGTGCCGCGAACGAGTCGCATAAGCTTATGCCGATTCCTCGCGCGGCAAGCCGACGCGGCGCAGCAGCGTCATAGGCCCCATTGCGCGCACCGCCTCCATGTCCTGAGCCGTTTTCACGAACAGCGAACCTGCGAAACCGAGTGCATTCACCGCGATTCCGTCAACCTGCTCGGCGCTTCGAGGTACGAGCAGCATCCACTTCGGCGTCAACAGCAAGTTGTAGGGGGCTGATTGATGGGCACGGCCGGCCACGTCGATTGCGCCGAGCCCAACGGTGTGAAGCAACGCGCGATACCGCTCGCGGGCCTGCTCGGGCATCTCCGATCCCGATCCCGGCGTAAGCCGCGTGAAGGCGTGCTCGAACGGCAGTCCGGGCAATCTGACGATCGCCGATTCGTTTGCCGTGGCGTCGATCAGGGTGTCGATCGGAATAGCCTCGCCCCCATCGCCGAGCGGCAGCGGCACGATCTGTAAATGCTTGTGCGGTTGGCTCGCGCCGGCATCGCGTCCGCCGTTATAAAACCCGAGCCCATCGAACTCATTCAAGCAAGCAAACCAGGCCGCGAAATCGTCGAGATCGAGCAGCGCTTCCTGCGGCACGAACTCGCGTGTGACGATCAGCAGGTGGTGATCGATGACATTGAACTTATTGAGCAGCGCGAAATGAGTGGGCGAGACGTCCGCGACGAACAGGTCCGGGTCGTGCGGCAGGAACGGATCGACGCATGCGCCGGTCGAACGCTTCGTTGCGGCGGGTTTGCGCATCAAACTCGACACTTGCCTGACGACGAAACGAATGCCGGCGTCATCGAGTGTCGTTTGAGTCGTCTCGATCGGGCATAGCGCGCCGCAAGCGAGGGCATGAGCGGTTCGGCGGGCGAGCGTGGTCCAGAGTGTGCCGCGTTGAAACGAATTGCTTGTCATTGTCGGGTAGAGCAGCCGGAGCAGGCGATATCGGCATTGTGGCGCAAATGCGCTCAATGCGAGTCGGCACCTCGAATCGGCGCCTCTTTAGACAAAGTCCTCAATGGATTTCAGCGCGTTGGAACCGGTACGATTTCCGATGGTTGGGCGGCGGAGCGCCAGTCGAGCGACAGTGCGCCGCAAGCCACCATTTTTGTGGGGGGCGTGCGCGGAAAAAAGCGGTTGCGTCCGCGAGAGGTTGTTCTAGACTGCACTGCCGTGCGAGGACGTTTCAGCGGAACCGATAAGAACGCGACAGGTATCAGGGAGAAAGCGATGAACATTCGGCTGGCGCACACCCGCTCGCCGTGGGCGACGCTCGTCTTGCAAGACATGACGGTCAGTTCGCCGAGTAGCCGTCTTTACCGTAACGGGCGGCAGCAAGTGGAATTGACCGTGCGGCTGCGCGCGCTCGACGCGAAGGGGCAGTGCGTCGCATTGAGCGACGAGCAGCGTGACAGCATCCGGCTGATCGACTACGACAGCGGCCAGCCGCTGCCGGACGTGCCGCCGTCGGGCGAGGTCGCGCAGGGGTGGGGAGCGACTCGCGTGCGCAACGAGTACGCATTTTTTCCGGCCGCCGGCGGGCGCGAGCGGGCGGCGCCGCGGACAAAGGCGACGGGCGACGAGTCGATCGTCTGGTATGTGCAAACGGCCGATACGCGTCCGAGACGGATCGGCTGCCGAGTGCAAAGCGGCGCGACGCCGGCGGCCGGCCCCGGGGTTTCCGCGCCCTTCGTGCGATTGGAGCCGGAGCGGCTACCGGCACAAGACTTCGCGCGGTCGGTCGAGTATCGCTGTGAGCGCGAGAGCGCGTTCCCGCGCAGCGTCGGGCGCGGCCATCCCGTGCGCGACGTGGACTACTACTACTGCAGCGTCTATGTCGACGGACAGCGCTTAGCACTCCTATCGTTCGATGTCATGCCCGCCAGCCTGATGCAGTGCGACGACGCGCAGGCGCCCGGCGCGACGTTCGCCTTTACGGGCTTTGCCGCACCGGGCGCGAGATCGATTCGCTATGCCTTGCCCTCCACGCTCGATGCGCTCCGGCATCGAATCGTCGCGCGGCCTCGGGCGGGCGAGGGCGTCATCGTGCTCGTGCAAAGCGAAGCGGGCGGTGCCGATGGTATCGCGCGGCTTCCTTGGACCTCATGCGACATCGACGCGATCGACGAGTTCGGCACCTCGCACGCGATGCGCGTCACCTTGGAGCGGGCGGGCGCTTGTCGAACGCTCGTCTTGTCGCGGCGGTGATTCGAACGGTTGTGTCCGCCGCGCTATTCTCCGAACAGACTGTGAATGTCCTTTGCGTCGTCGGTGTCGGACAAGTTGTATTCGGCTCGCACCGCCTGCACCACCTCATCGACGAATCGATCGTATCCGACCGCGTTGCCGAAATGCTTCATCGTCCAATTGCAGCCGCTCGCATCGGGCTCTTGCTTTTGCGGGCGCGGCACGCGGATCTTGACGCCGTCTTCGACGATCTCATGAATACGATGAAGACGGCGGCTGACTTCGTCTTGTAGACGGGAAGCATTCAGGCTCTTGCGGATCATGGCGCCCCCTATGGCTCGCTGTTACATGAGCCGTGACTATGCCATGGATCGACTTTGCCGCGCTCCGGGGACCGGGCCACGCATGTACGCCGGTTCAATTGACCAAAACCGGCGGCACGTAGGCGCCGTAATACGAAGGGGTTCCGCCGCCCCCCGGTCCGACGTTGGTCGGAAGGTAGTTGACGATGAAGTGGCCTTCGATGTACGGGTTGGCGCCGTTGACCGACTTATCGATCTCGAACGGTGCGAACGCGACGATGGGTTGGTTCGAACCGGTCGAGACGCTGGCGACGACGGGCAATAGGACTTGGACCGGCGTGCTCACGGAGTTGTAAATCGAGTTCTTCGTGCCGGTATCGATCCATGTGTTGCTCCCGATACTGAGCGTGGTCGGGTTGCCGTTCGTGATGAGATTGATCACGGTTTGCGTATCGTTGGCGACGGTATCGAAAGTCGTCCACTGCCCGTAATAGCAACTGCCGGTGTGATATGCCGAGCCGATTTTCACGTCGTAGGGTTGCCCTGTCGAGGGATCGATCGTCGGCTGGCCCGTGCTGGAGTTCCAATAGATGCCGAGCATGCACTGCGTGATCGCGGTCGGGAATAGAGACCCCGGCTTGGCGACGCCCGGCAGAGCGATCGCCGCGACCGCCGTCGCGCTGACGTCGATCGTCTTCGTTCCGATGAGCCCCGCGAAATAGGTTTGGAGCGAGCCGCCGTTCGATCCGGCCGCACGGCTCACCGTGACTTGTATAGCCGGCAACTCGTTCGAGTTCGGCGTGATCGTCGTGGACTGCATGCCGGCGGGCGAGCCCGTAATGCTCCAATACCCGGTGGTGACGGTCCCTGTGCTGAGCGCTTGGCCGTCCGCGTAATTGAGTGCGATCGCGGCGTTCGCCTTCGATGTCGCATTGGCCCAGGTGGTCGGCGTGTTCGTCCATTTGAGCTGCCCGGCCCCGGCCAAGGCGGCCGCATCCGCGGCGTTTTGCAACTCGTTGCGTACGACGAGCGCACGCCCGATGTCCACCGACAGCGCGATAAACCCCATCATGACGAACATAAATAGCGCGACATAAATCGCGATCGAGCCGCGTTGCCGGCCCACGAGCCTGGCGAGTTGAGCATCGTTGCGCATGGTTTTCCCCCGGTCCATCTTATGAAGTGCACGCCGGCTTCCCGGCTCATTCGTAGTTCATCGTCGTTGTCGCGTTCATCGTCAGCAGGCTCGGCATCGGATCGACGAAGGCGTTCATGCCGAGGCTCGTGTACGCGTACGTGACGGTGACCGTGAGCGGATTGCCCGACGTCGTACCCGAAGGATGACTGACGGTGACGGTCGGCGTAGGCGTGCCGCCGAGCGAAATGAGGTAAGTCGAACAGTAGTTCGTCGCCACGGTTTGGATTTGCGCGTTCGTCAGTTGCGGCGACGCGTAAATGATTCCGGCACGCGCGGCCTCGCGGCTGGCATTGGTGATGACCGCCTTGTCGTACAGCGCAATCGAAAACTCGACGATGCCGAACGTAATGACGAGCAGCAGCGGCAGCAGCAGCGCGAACTCGACGACCGCGCTGCCGTTTTGATGCCTGCGCTGCACGCGCCGGCGGCGGGCCGGCCCGTATTCGCGGCGCATAGCACTAGACCCGGTTTGGGTCCGTAGACGATTGTTCATGATTCCCCCGGTTTACTGCGCGATAGCCCTATTGCCGCGATGGCGTGCCACGCGAGGCGTTCCGTTCGATCGACGGAGTCGCATCTGGGAGGCGGGCACCCATGCCTCGGTTTGCAAGCGGTTGCGCGCTACGTTTTAGCGAAAAGCGCGCCATGGCGACGGGTGCCGCGCCGGCGCTAGCGGTGCAGGCTCGGCATGCGATCGGAACCGGTCATTTCCGACCGGGTTGTCGCAACGGCAATACAGATTGAGGGCTCTTCGGGCGCGGATCGAGACATCGGCCGATGCGCTCCGCTAGCCGCAGCTAGGCGCGACGGGCCTTCCGGCGTATGCGGTTTGCTCCGCGCGGCTCCTCGGTCGGCGCGATTTGTTTCGTCGATGAAACGGATGGTGCGATAGCCCACACGGCAATGCGGCCGCGAGTTTTCTCGGGGATACCTCTTGAAATCCCGCCGGCCGCCGCTATTTTTCGTCGTGCTCGGACAGCAGGTCGTTCCTGGTTGCTGGTCCGGAAACCTTACAGGGAAAAATCATGAGCGACTTCCTATTCGGAAACTTCGGCAGCGATCTGTTCCGTGAATTCGATCGCCTCCAACAGCATATGTCGACGCTGCGGGGCGGCTTTCCCACGAGTCTGCGTTCGGCCCAAAGTTTCTTCCCGCCGATCAATGTCGGCACGACCGACGATTCCATCGAGATCGTCGTCTTCGCGCCGGGCTTCGAGGCCTCGCAATTCGATGTCTCCATCGATAAGGGCATTTTGACGATTGCCGGCGAGCGCAAGCGACCCCAAGCGGCGACGAGCGAGGACACGCGTTCGTATGCGCGCGAGCGTTTCATGGGCGCGTTTAGGCGCGTGGTCGAGCTGCCGCAAAACGCGAATCCCGATGACGTACAGGCGAAATACGTCGACGGTTGCCTCTCGATTCGTATCGGCAAACGCGAGTCCTCGAAGCCGCGCAGCGTCACCGTCCAGTAATTGATCGATTAGGCGAAGGAGCAAACCATGAGCAACGAAAGCGAACTGACGCCGCGCGACGCGGGCACGCTAAACCCCCGCGACGCCGGCGTGCGCCGTGCGGCGCTCGTCCCGGCCGTCGATATCGTCGAAGACAAAAGCGGCGTGACTGTATGGGCCGATTTGCCCGGCGTGCCGAAAGACAAGCTGGAAGTGAAAGTGCAAGACGGCAACCTCTCGATCGAAGGTGAAGCCGTGGTGCCGATGCCGGAGGGCCTGAACGTGACGCATCTGGAAGTGCGCGCGCCGCGCTATGCGCGCGCGTTCTCGATCAGTTCCGACCTCGATACGTCGAAGATCGACGCGAGCTTGCAAGACGGCGTGTTGACACTGCGTATCCCGCGTCGCGAAGCGGCGCTCCCGCGCCGGATCGAAGTCAGGGCCGGTTGAACCGCCTTCACGCGTGTGCGCGGCGACGCGCTGCCGGTGGAATCTCGCCGGCGGCGCGTCGCGCTCGGCCTCAAAAGATCAACGGAATCAGCCGATACCGAACGGCCTTGCGATAGCAGCGATACGCCATGTCCGTTTCCAGGATCCGTTCTTCCCGAACGATGCGGCCCATCTGCAGCGCCAACTGAGCGACGTGCACCGACAGATTGAACAGCGAAAAGTTGGACAGCAGAAAGCCGATATCCGTCACGAAGTAACCGAGATACATAGGATGCCGAACGACCCGGTAAGCGCCATGCGAGACGACGCCCCGGTTCGCGGGAAGCACGCCGAACGAGCGGCTGAGCGAAATCTTCGCGAACAGTTGCCAGGCGATGCCGGCGACCTGAAGCGAGGCGCCCACCATCTCGGGCAGGAATTGAATGCCCGGGTTCAAGTTGTAGGCCATGCACCCGTACGTGCCGCCTAAAGAAAAGAGCAACGACGTGGGGCGCCAGTCACGCCGCACGGGCGTGCGCGACACCACCGCCAAGCCCGTCGTGAAGCAACTCTCGACGACGATCAAAAGCAGCGTGACGCGCGTCGGCGCGGCGAGCCATTGCTTGATGGCGACGACCGCGAACAGGCCGAACACCATGACCGTGACGGCGCGCAGCAACAGATCCGCCACGACGTGCCGGTCGATAACCGGCATATTCGCCATCGATTCTTGATCGATCGAACTCATTTAACCCGCTCCCATGTGGCTCATCGTCGGCAAGAGCTGACGATAGATTTGAATGGCCGCCGGCCCGACGAGTACGACGATCAGCGTCGGGAAGATAAAAAAGATCAAGGGGAACAGCAGTTTGAGGGCGACCTTCGCGGCTTGCTCCTCGGCCTTCATGCGCCGTTTCGTGCGCATGCTGTCGGTATAGACGCGTAGCGAATCGCCGATACTCGTGCCGAAACGATCGGCTTGAATCAGCATGGTCGTCAGCGTGTCGATGTCTTCCACCCCCGTTCTGGCCGCCAGGTTGCGCAAGGCTTTTTCGCGGCCTGCGCCGGCACGCAGTTCCAGCAGCACCAGTTCGAGTTCGGTCGTCATGGTCGGGCTCTTCGAACCGAGTTCCTCGGTCACGCGCAGCATGGCCGCATCGAGACCGAGCCCCGCTTCCACGCACACAGTCATCAAATCGACGGCATCGGGCAGCGCCTCGACGATCGCGCGTTGGCGGCGCGTCGTCAGTTGCGACAGCACGAGGTTCGGCGCGTAGAACCCGAGGGCGGAGGCTGCGAGCAAGATGAACAGGGCGTCGAGCGTGTGCCCCGCGGAAAATCTCGGCGCCGCGAAGGCGAGCGAAATGGCGGGCAGCGCGAGCGCGAGCAGGGTTTTAGCGGCGAAGTAATAGGCGGGAGCGGCCTTGCCGCGAAAACCGGCGTGCATGAAGCGAAGGCGTAGCGCCGAGCGGTCCCAGTCGTCGTCCTTCGGTTGCGAAAGCTTGGCGACGCGCTCAGATACCTCGGCGATCCGCTGGCCCCATTTGCCCTCCGGCGTACTGTCGAGACTCCCCGCGCCGCCGCTTGTGCCGGCCGCCGCACCGGCGAGCGGCATCGACAGGTCTTGGATGCGCCGCTTCAACGGATCGGGGCGCAGCAATTGCAACGCTCGCAGCACGGTGCCGAAGACGACGAGGAACATCCCCGCGAGCAAGACGATTTGTTCGATTCTCATGATCGGTCCTTGAGAGTTCTGACGATCAGACGCGAATCCGCACGATCTTTCGCATCCACAAAATCCCGATCGCCATCATGCCGAGGCAGACGCCCGCGAGTTTCTCCGCGGCGGGATCGGTCCAAAAGATCCGCATGAAGCCCGGGCTCAGCACGGACAGCACGCCGATGACGACGAACGGCAACAACGCGAGGATCCAGGCGGAGAGCCGGCCCTCGGCGGAGAGCGCCCGAATCTTGCCGAACAGCTTCAGGCGCTCGCGGATGATGAAGCCGATGTTGCCGAGAATCTCCGCGAGATTGCCGCCCGATTCGCGTTGAATGAGCACGGCGATGACGAAGTAGCGTAGATCGTCGATCGGCACGCGCTCGGTTAGGTTGTACAGGGCCTTGTTCATCGAAACGCCGAAATTGATTTCGTCGAAGACGATCCGAAACTCGGCGCCGAGCGGATCGGCAAGTTCCTCGGCCAGCATGCCGAGCGCGCTCGCGAACGAGTGGCCGGCGCGCAATGCGCGTGCGATCAGATCGGCCGCGTCGGGCAACTGCCGTTCGAGTTGCTTCAGGCGTTGGTTACGCTTGCGGCGCACGTAGAACCAAGGCATCGTGGCGAACTCGCAGACGGCGGCGACCTTAAAGAGCACGGCAAGATGAAACAACGAGGCGAGGGCCAGACCGAGGGCGGCGAAACAGAGCGAGTAGCCCAGGAATCGGCCCACGGTCGCCGACATGCCGGCCTGCTTGAGCGTACGATCGATCGTGTGTACGCCCGGCATGTCCGTCAACACGCGCACGAGCCAGCGCGAATCGCTGAGCTTGTGTTCCTTGAGGATCGAGAGCGGCGGCGCGCCGGCCGTGCCGGGTGCCGAACCCAGGCCGATACGCGCGGCAATCCGTTTCGCCTCGCGGCCATGGCGGCTGACCCAGAACAGATAGAGGCTCTCGATGCAGAGCACCGTCGCTAAAAAGAGCAAGACGGCGAAGCCGAGAAACGTCGTATTCATGGCGCTCTCCTTGCGTCACGCGTCGAACCGGCGCGATGGGTCGAACAGATCGTCGGGCAGCGCCACGCCGAATGCCGCGAGCCGCTCGCAAAACTTCGGGCGCACGCCGGTCGCGCAGAAGTAGCCGGTGATCTTGCCGTCCGCGTTCACGCCCGTGCGCTTGAACGTATAGATCTCCTGCATGTTGACGACGTCGCCCTCCATGCCCGTGATCTCCTGCACGCTCATGAGGCGGCGCGTGCCGTCGGTCAGGCGCGCGGCTTGGACAACGACGTCGATCGCCGACGAAATCTGTTGCCGCATCGCTTTGATCGGCAGCGAAAAGCCCGCCATCGCGACCATGTTCTCGAGGCGCGTCAACGCATCGCGCGGGGTGTTCGCATGCAGCGTGGCCATCGAACCTTCGTGGCCCGTGTTCATCGCGTGCAGCATGTCGAGCGCCTCCGCTCCGCGCACTTCGCCGAGCACGATTCGATCGGGCCGCATCCGCAGCGCATTGCGCACGAGCGCGCGTTGCGGAATCTCGCCTTTGCCCTCGATGTTCGGCGGGCGCGTTTCCAAGCGCAGCACATGCGGTTGGCGCAATTGCAGTTCGGCGGCATCTTCGATCGTGACGATGCGCTCGTCGGCCGGAATGAAACCCGACATCAAGTTGAGCAGCGTCGTCTTGCCGCTGCCGGTGCCACCCGAAATCAAGATGTTCAGCTTGGCCTTGCTCATCGCTTCGAACATCCGTGCGATCGAAGGCGTGAACGTCCGGTTGCGGATCATGTCCTCCACCGTCAATGGATTGACGGCGAAGCGGCGGATCGAGACGAGCGGTCCGTCGATCGCGGAAGGCGGGATGATCGCGTTGACGCGTGAGCCGTCGGGCAAACGTGCATCGACCATCGGCGTCGATTCGTCGATGTGGCGGCCGACGCGCGAGACGATGCGCTCGATGATTTTCATCAGATGGGCATCGTCGAAGAACGTGATGTCGGTCAATTCGAGTCTGCCGCGCCGCTCGATGTAGACCTGCCGCCAGGTATTGACGAGAATGTCGCTCACGGCGGGATCGGCGAGCAGCGGCTCCAGGGGTCCGAGGCCGAACATTTCGTTGTGCACGTCTTGCGCGAGCCGCCGCCGTTCGGCCTCGTTCAGCGGAATCTTTTCTTCCTCGACGATGCGTTCCACGAGCTGGCCGAGTTCGCGCGCGGCCTGCTCGGGCGTCAAGCGCTGCAATTTGTCCAACTCGACGCGTTCGATGATCGTCTGATGCACGTGCATCTTCAACTGCTGGTAGGCTTGCCCGCCACCGCGCGCCTCGCTCGTGCCCGGTAGGGCCGCGGCGGGCGTATCGAAAGCGACTACGCCGCTTTGCATCATCAATTGCTCACGCAAGGACATGGCTGTCTCCGCGATAGGTCATAGGTTCAGGATTCGGCCTTCAGCGCCCGCATGGGCGCCGCCGCCGGTTTGGACGCGAACAGGCGTGAAAACATGCTCGTCGACGCTTCGGGCTGCTCGGGCCAGAGGATGTCGGCCAACGCGTCGATGCCTCGTGCGAGCGGGCTCGCTTTGGCTACTTCCAGCAGGGGCGTGCCTTGCTCGACCGCCTCGCCCGCATGCTTTTCATCGCGGGCGAGCCGGTGTGCCACGCGCAGGCCGAGTGCTTGTTCGAGCGTGGCGATATCGACGGTCGCGCTCTTGTCGTACTCGTTGATCAAGACGCGCAGTTTCGCCCCCGGGTACCCCAGCTCGCGCAAGATGTCGACGAGCCGGCGGCCCGTATGCAGGTGAGGGATGCTTTGGCGCAGCACCACGCCGATGTCGCTGCTGCGATCGAGCGCAAGCATCGATACGGGATCGACGGATCGCCCCAGGTCGACGATTACCGCATCGTAGCGAGGCATCACGAGCGAAAAAAGCCGCTCGACTTGTGCCGGCCTCACGTCGGTGGCCTTGACCGGATCGCACGATCCGGCCAGTACGTCGAGGTTCGGATGCACGTGCATGGCGCAAGTTTCGAAAAACGCGCCGTCGAGCCGTTCGGCTTGAGAGCAGACATCGACGAGCGTCGAGGCGGGCGGCTTGTCCGCCAGCATCAAGTGCGCGTCGCCGAACTGGCGGCTCAAGTCGATCAGCAACGTGCGCTTGCCGCGTTCGCGCGCAAGCGCATAGGCGAGATTGACGGCGATGAAGGTCGTGCCGCTTCCGCCGCGCGGTGAAACGAACGACAGCATGCGGCTGTCGCGGCCCGTGCCCGCCGACTTCTTTTGAGCGATGAGCGCTAACTCGCTAGCGAACGAGGCGTCGTCGATCGGCCAGGACAGCACGTGGCGCACACCGGCCCGCATGGCTGCCACGAGCCAGTCTTGCGACAGCGACGGCGTGACGAGCAGGCAACTGAGCCTCGGCGTGGAGGCGGCGATCGCCTCGACCGCGGCCAGATCGCGCTGCGCGAGATGCACGTCGTCGATGATGAGCAGATCGGCCTTCTGCGCGCTTTCCCGATGTTCGCCAAGTCGCGACGCCCCGGCGCGAATCGTACGCAAGCGGTGACCGGCGTTTTCCTGGGTGACGAGAGCGGCGATCCGGCCCGCGCGCTCCTCGTCCGACGAGATCAACAGAATGTCGAGCATGGCATTACCTCGTGTTACCGCTGGGCGGCGTTGGGCGTATCGTGGCGGCGCGCGTCAGTTGCCTGAGCTGTTGGAGCTGCCTACGCCGATCGTGAGCACGTTGACCGGCGGGGGCGGCGTCAGGAACGACTTGCCGTAGTTTTGCTGCGCGGCCGTGGCCGCGGTTCCATCGACGCCGGCCACCGGGTCCTCGTTGGCCGACGCGTTCGGATTGAGCGTCTGCATGGCCGTGACGGCGCGCACCGAGTTGCCGTAGGTGCGGTCCCAAACCGGGGTGGAGCTGAGGCAACCGTTGAGGGTTGCGCAGCCGGCCGCGATGAGCGCGAGGCGCGCGGCGATATGTTGGATCTTCATCTCGATCTCCGATGTCTTGGATCGTGTCTGGGCGGCGCGTCAGTGCACGGCCGGTTGCGTGTGGTCGTCGGCAAGCTTGGCCGGCGCATCGGGCAGCGGCGTGGCCACCGGATCGGCCGTGGCGACGGGCTGCGCGCTGGCGTCGGGCGTCGTCTTCGCGTCGGGCGATGGGGTGGTGTCCGGCTGCGCCGCCGCGGCGGGCACGGCGGGGGCCGACGGCGCGGGCAAGGCGCTGACCGGGGCTGCCGGAGCGCTCGGTGCCGGCGCGCTCGGCTTGGCCGGCGCGTGGCCTTCCATGTTGCCCGTGGCATAGATGCCGGCCTCGCTGACCTGCCCGAAATGGTCGGTCGGCAGCGGATAGTTCGCGGGCAGCGGTTTCGCCAGATGCGGCGTGACGACGAAGACGAGTTCGGTCTTATCGTTCTGGTAGTTCGTGCTGCGCGCGAGCGCACCGAGAATCGGCAACTCGCCCACGCCCGGAATCGCCTTGATGGTGCCGGTGATGTTGTCCTTGAGCAGGCCGCCGATCGCGAAGCTCTGACCGTCCATGAGCTGCACGGTCGTGGATGCGCGGCGCGTCGTAATGAGCGGCAGGATCGACGTGTTGTTGCTGTTCGATGCCGTCACGGTGACGCCCGTCGGCGAGAGCTCGGACACCTCCGGTGCCACTTTCAGGTTGATCCGGCCGTTTTCGAGGACCGTCGGCGTGAACACGAGACCGATGCCGAAACGCTCTTCTTGCAGGATGATCGTCTGTGAGCCATTCGCGTTATTGCTTTGCGGAACGGGGATGAAGACTTTGCCGCCCGCGAGGAAGCTCGCTTCCTGACCGCTGATGGCCATGAGCGTCGGTTGCGCGAGCATCTTGACGAGTTGGTCGTCGTGCTCCGCGTCGAGCAGCAAGCGCAGCGGCTTGTTGTTCGACTTCGCGATCGACAGCGCGCTCATGCCTCCCGAGAGAAAATCGGCAAGCAGGCCGACGTTCCAACTGCCGAATGCGCCCTGAAGATTCGGCATCGCACCGAGTTCGTTGATCAGCGTCTTCGACACCTCGGCGACCTTCACCTCCAGCATGACCTGTTGCGGCGCGGCGATATGCATCATATCGATGATGTGCAGGGGCGTCGGGCCTGCCGACGTCGGGGCCGGCGCCGGCGCTGGCGCGGCGGCGGCCAACGCGGTGCCGTTGTGCGCTTGGCTCGCGAGCGGCGTCACCGGACGCTGGGCGAACGCATTGGCCAGTTCGAGGATGCGCTGCGCTTTGACGGCGTCGGAGACGGTGCCCGTCAGCACGATCGTATCGGCGGCCACTTGAATCTTGACGCCGGTTTCCCCCGGCATGAGCTGGGCGATGGCCTGCTGCAGCCCGCTGGTGTCGGCCCCCACGACGACGTCGATGATGCTGCACGAACCGCTGCGTCCTTGCACGATCATGTTGGTCGAACCGATGTCGGACCCGAGCAGGTACAACGTGCGCGGCGAGACGAGCATCGCTTGGACGACCGAGGGGTTGCCGACGGTGCGCGCATGCACGGGCTCCGGCAGTGCGACCATCGTCGATTTGCCGAGCGGAACGACGACGGAGGTATGCATCGCCACCTCGCCCACGCAATTCGGGCCGTGTTCGGCGAACGGCATGGCGTGCGTCGCGGCTTGAGGCGCCGCGGCGGCGGCCGCGGCTGCCGCCGCGGGCTGCGCTTGCACGTGCGTCATCATGCTGAAGAACAGCGCGCCGGCGATGCCGCACACACGCGTCTTCGAAAAGCGTACGCCGGAAAGCGGATGGGCTGACGCGCGGTTGCGGCGCGATGCCCGGCTGAGGCGTTCGGATTGAGTCTTCATGTCGTTCCCCCGGTGATGCAATAAGTGATGCCAATTTCGCTTGTAGGCCGCAGCTTGTAGACCGCGTTAAGTTCGGCGGCGCGCGTTATCGAGTCGTTACGGTCCTTCGTTCGCCGCATGCCGGCGCTGGTCGGTGAGCCGGCAGCGCGAACGAACCTTCAATCGGCGGTTAAAAACATTCCTGCGTATTGCTCGAGCCGTCGATCACGTGCACGCAGTCTCGCGGCGCGGCTTCGCGATGCACAGCGACCTTCACGGGTGCCGGACGCGCCGGCGCCGGTGCCGGCGGTTGCGGCAGCTTGAGCAGCGAGGCTCGCGTGGCGCCGTCCGTATTCGGATCTTTGGGATCTACTTGGTTGCGCAGCACGAGCGAGAGCGTGCCGATGCTGCGGGCAAGGTCGATCTTTTCGGCCTGCTCGGGCGTCACTTGCAGCGTGACGGCATCGACGACTTTCGGTTTCGTTTCGTCGCGGCCGGCTTCTTGTGCGACGGCGAGAACGAGAATGTGTTCGAGGACGATCTTCGAAATCTTTTGGTCGGTCTGCGTCTGCACGCTCGCGTCTTTCTGCGTGTTGACGATGATGTCGACGTAGTTGCCCGGCAGCGCGAACCCCGCCACGCCGATGACGTCATTCACGCGCACGGTGATCGCCCGTTTGCCGGGATCGATGACGGCCGACAAGCCTCCCGTCGAGCCTTGCGGGGAGAGTTTCGCCTCCAAGATCGGCTCGCCGCGCATGGCGGTTTCCTTCAGGACGCGGCCGTCCACCTTGCCGACGTCGTGGAAGGCGCCGGGCGGCACGCTGCCCGAGGGCCAGTCGATCGTTTTGATGAACTCGGGCGAGATGCGCTGCCCGAGGTCGATATCGGCGGTTGCTACGACCACTTTGGTCGTGGCGTTCGAGTTTTGCGCCATCATCCAACGCGATGCGAAGACGACGGCGGTCAATCCGGCCGCGGCGGCAATTAGAAGCATCATCAATGCGCGAAGGTTTTTCATGTCGTTCACCTATCGGTTGCTTCTCAGCGCGACCGGCATTCCAAGGTGCCGGAGCAGCGCGTCGAGGCGGCGTATATCAAGCGTTTCCCGTGCGGCATCGCCGCGTCGTATTGGCATCAAAGCTCGGGGGAGTCATGCAACGAGGCCGTGGCCCGCGTCGCTCGCGCGTACGTTTCGTACGCGCCGCGCGGTGCGGCTTCGTTTGGCGCGACCGCGCGAGGCGGTTCGTTCGACGTTCTTGCTCATTGCACTTCCCCCGATTAAGCCCGCCGCTCGGCGAGCGATATAACGGGGCAACCGTTCTCGCGTGTCTTCGCACGCATGAGCTGCTGCCCTTGCACGTCCGCGTCATCCTCCCCGCGCGCGGCTTCTCTTTCTCCATGTCGTCTCGGCTTCTGAACCGGCGCATCGCGCGCGGTTCGGCCTCGATCGACCCTCCCGGCCCTCGGCTAGTCGAATGGCTAGCTCATCTCCTCTTCGGCTTACGCTACGCGTTGACCGCGATGGCGATCACCGAGCCGATCGCGATCGCAATGCCGTAGGGCAGCGAACCGACCGCGGACTCGACGGCAGGCCTCGCGCGCTCGCGCTGCGGCGTGTCGTCGGCCGACATCGTGATTAGGATCGACATCGCGCTTGCCACGCCCCTGCGTAATCTGCGCTTTTGCAACAACGCGACGAACGCGATCACGCCGCCCGCCACCGTCGCCGCCATGACCGCCTCGAGCGCGCCGCGCGGCCCGAGCAGGGCGCCGACGGCGGCCATCAGCTTGACGTCGCCCGCGCCGAGCATCCGAATCAAATACCCGGGCACGAACAGCAAGCCCCCCGTCAATGCGCCGGTCAACCACCACATCGGGCCGATCGGCAAGCCGTTCGCGACGATCTCGATGGGCAGCGCGGCGATCAACGCCGTCGCCACGAGCCAGTTCGGGATGCGGCGCGCATGAAGGTCGTACGACATAGCCACGACGACGAGCGCCACGACGCACGGGCCGGTTGGAAAGAGGATGGTGTTCATTGCATTCCCCGTTCTTCGCTATGACGTGTATTTGTTTGAAAAGGCGCTTCGCAACTTGTCTTCCGCGATGCTGCCGCAGCCGGTTCATGCCGCGAAGCGCGTGAGGCCATCGTCACGGTGCGGCGATATTGCTGAGCGCGGTGCTGACGTATCCGTACACCGTGTTCAGATTCGTACCGATCAGCGTGACGGCGGTCACGATCGCCACTGCGATCAGTCCGGCCAGCAATCCGTATTCGATGGCCGCCGCGCCTTCTTCAAGACGCAGGAATCGCTCAAGGTTGCTCATGGTTTTCCCCGGTAAATGAGATCAGGCGAAGTCTCGAGTGCGGTGAGGCGCTCGAGACCGTCGATCCGAGCTCAGGGGGCTTTGACGCCGGACAAGGCGGTCTGGACGTAACCGAACACCGTATTCAGGTTGGTGCCGATCAGCGTGACCGTGGTGATGATGGCGACCGAGATCAGACCGGCCAGCAGACCGTATTCGATTGCGGCCGCACCGTCTTCTTCGCGCAGGAAACGTTGAAACTTGCTCATAATTGCCCCCGATGGAGAGGTTGAAATCAACCAAAAGCCGCGGCCTTTCGATGAATAACCGCGGCATACTTAGCCGGCCTCGCAGCCGGCCACCTGGGCGGGGCATCTCGCTCGCATGTCCGCATCGCTCGCATAGCGGCGCGACGGCCCCGTCGCTTCTCCGGCCTCGGGGCTCGCGTGCCATGTCGCTCGCCCTTGACCAAAGTTCGTTGCCGCAATCGGGATGACGTCTGCAATTGCGGCGAATTCGATTGCGGGGCATTAAGGCAATGGCTGTGCCATCGGGCCGCAAACCATTGCGCGGCAAGGAAACGCGCAACGCGTTGCGAGGTTTTTGGCGGGTTTGGACAGGGGGATGTTTCGTTGCTGAAACATTAGGGCTGACGATAAACGGCTCGGACGGCAAGAGATCGAACGCACGTTCGGGACTGGAAACCCGATTGCCGCATTGCAGCGAGCGTATTGTCCAGCCTCGCGGAGCCGGCCGCCGGGGTTATGCAAGTGGAAGAATTGGGCGAGCGGATCGGGCCAAAAATAGGTGCGTCGCGGTTGTCTCATTGGTGAGACTGCCTCTGCCGGGCGCCCAACCGGCGAGCCTGGAGGGGCCATCATCGCGGAAATGAGGGTCTCCTAACACTCGGCGGTAAGAAATACTGCGACTCCGTATTCGGCCCGATGGCGTTTTTTCCTATAGTAATTCGTAAGCTTCGGCGCTATGTTGCATTGCATAACGAAATAAAAGCGCGGGCCGGTATCGGACGCGACGCCGTCAGAGAGATTCCGAGATGGGGGTGTGTTTTCGGTACGACGTTTCGACCGAGGCAACCGAGCGTCGTATTAGATTCATGCCAATGCGTGATGGCTGGCAACGCCGCAATAGACGGCGTGCCTACGCGGTTTCGATCGGTAAGCATATGCGGCGCGACGCCGCATAAAAACTGATCGAGATCAAAAATGGCTTCGATTCGCGGGGATAGGCTGACTGAGGAAACTCGCGTATCGATACGGGGGCAATACATGAGTACTGGTTTTCATCCGCTGCGCGCGGAACGCACTGTTCTTCTCGTCTCACTCAAGCCGGACACGGAGAGTGTCGATTGGCTCGTGTCGGCGGGCTGGCATGTGGTCCACGCAAAAACGCCGCAGCAGGTGCAGCGGACGCTCGAACGTGGAGCGATCCACGTCGGCCTCGTGCAATTGCCCGCGGATTGCAATTCGCAGCAGCTTGCGGAACTCGAGTCCTGCATCTCGCATAACGACGTGGCGTGGATTGCGGAAGTGCGTCCCGGGCAGGCCGAAGATCCGCCTGTGCGCCGCTTCATCCTTGACTTCTGCTTCGATTTCGTGACGCTGCCTTGCAACGACGAACGGTTGACGATCCTGATGGGACACGCTGACGGCCTGTGGTCGTTGCGCGATACGGCCAGCCGCGCGAAACCGGCGGTGGTCAATAGCGCGATGATCGGCCAATGCGAGGCGATGCAGCAACTGAATCGCGGCGTCGACAAGTGCGCGCGCAATGAGGCGCCCGTTTTCGTCGCGGGCGAATCGGGCACGGGAAAGGAATTGACGGCGCGGGCCATTCACGATCGCTCCACGCGCGGCAAGGCGCCGTTCGTCGCGATCAATTGCGCGGCGATTCCCCCGTCTCTATTGCAATCGGAATTGTTCGGCCATGAGCGCGGCGCGTTCACGGGAGCGTTGCAACGCAAGATCGGCCGCATCGAGGCGGCCGACGGCGGCACGCTTTTTCTCGACGAGATCGGCGACATGCCCCACGAATGCCAGGCCGTGCTCTTGCGATTCTTGCAGGAAGGCACGATCGAGCGGCTCGGCGGCTCGGGGCCAATCAAGGTCGACGTCCGCATCGTTTCGGCGACGCATGTCGATTTGATGGCGGCGATTCAAGCGGGCCGCTTCCGGATGGACCTTTATCATCGCCTGTGCGTCTTGCGTCTGGACGAGCCGCCGTTGCGCCAGCGCGGCGGCGATATCAAACTGCTCGCCCAGCATGCGCTCGAACTGTATCGCCGCGATGGCGCCCGTAAGATTCGCGGATTTTCGAGCGATGCGATCTCGGCGATGTTCAACTATAGCTGGCCCGGCAACGTACGCGAGCTGATCAACTGCGTGCGACGCGCGGTCGTGATGGCCGAGGGGCGTTTCATTACCGCCTCGGACTTGGGCTTGCCCGGTATGGAGGCCAAAGCCGGGCGGACCCTCGCCGAGATTCGCTGCGATGCGGAGCGAGCCGCCGTGAGAGACGCGCTTGCGCGTCATGCTTACAGTTTGTCGAGCGCCGCGATCGAACTCGGTATCTCTCGCGCCACGTTGTATCGGCTGTTGAACTCGAGCGGGCTGCGCGACGAATCGCCCTCGCAGCGCCATCCGCGTGCGGGTTCCGAGTGCGAGCGCGCGGGCGATGCAAGCCGCCACGGCGTCGAGCAAATGGCGCCTTAGCGATCGGCCCGGCAAGCGCGGCTCCGATCCGCGCTTGGAAATCCGGGCCGCAGCGCATATTCTGACCTTCGATGTCCGCGCGCGGTGGTGCCGCTAATGCACTTGGCGCGCGCTGTCTTTTCCACGGACAAGGAGGTTCGAATTCATGACGCGTGCCGTCGATTCCTTCATCATTCTCATCGCGCGTTTGGCGCTGTCTGTATTGTTTCTATGGTCGGGGGTGATGAAGGTGCTCGGCTACGGCGCGTTCGTCGGCTACCTGCAGGCCAAGGGCGTGCCGTTCGTGCAGATCGCGGCGCCCATTGCGACGGCCGTCGAAGTGATCGGTGGCCTCATGCTCGTAGCCGGTTTTCTGATTCGTCCGCTCGGCTTCGTCATGGCCGTTTATACGGTCGCTACCGCGGTACTGGGCCACGATTTCTGGAACGTCGCGAACGCGGCGCTCGAACACGACATGGTGATTCACTTTTGGAAAAATGTCGGCATCGCCGGTGGCTTCTTGCTGCTCATGGTGACCGGGGCGGGCGGCGCGAGCATCGATGCGGCGCGCGCGCCCCGAAGGCCTTCGCTATAGCCGGGCCGCTTCGCGGCCTCGCCTCGACATCTCGCGCACGATCTTTGCTTGCTCGATCTCGAGAACGTGCGTGTGAACGGAGGGCCCGCGGATGATTCAAAGCTTCGAGCAGCAAATCGACGGACGCACCATGCACTTTTGCGCGAGCTTGGGCGAGGGAGAGTCCAAGCATCGAGTGATCATCAGCCGTGACGATTCCGCCGAGACATTGGTGATTTTCGACGCGTCGGGCTTGATCGGTTCGCTCAAAGCGGACCTGGCCGCGCCCGAACAATTGATTTCAGATGCGATACGCAAGGCCCTCGACGAGGGGCTCATCGAGCGCGCCATCGATACCGGCGCCGTTCAAAACGCAACGCTTTAGCGGTGACGAGGCGAGCCGAACGGAACCGGCCGACGCTCGCACGGGCGGGGTGATCGCCTCGGGGCTATCGCTCGGTGTTTGCGCGCTCCGTTTCGCTGTCCGTGCCTTCGCGCGTGTGAGCGGCCGGATGAACGAGGCTCGCGAGCCATAGCCCGGCGAGGAGCAGAGCGGCGGCGACCGCCGCCGAGATGCGCGTGCCCGAGACGACGGACGCTGTACCGGCACCGCTCGCCAGCGCGCCGAATGCGGCGACGCCGACCGCACCGCCGGCTTGGCGCGCGGTGTTGAGCAATGCCGATGCCGTGCCGGCGCGCTTGTGCTCGACCGAGGCGAGAACGGCCGTCGTCATTGCCGGTACGGCTAGGCCCATGCCGGCCGGGATCAATAGAAACGGCGCCAGCATCGCAAGGAACGGTGTGTCGGCGCGCGTGAAATGCAGCAGCGCATAGCCGAGCGCGCCGATGGCGGCGCCGATCATCATCGGCCGGCGCGGGCCGTAGCGCGCCACGACCCATCCGCTGGCAACGTTGGAAATCAAGAAGCCGCCGGTGAGCGGCAGGAATGCGAGACCGGCCTGCAGCGCCGACTCTCCACGCACGCGCTGCAAGAACAGACTCAGCACGAATACGGTGCCGTAATAGGCCATATTCACGCAAACCCCGAACGCCACCGCCGCGCTGAACGTTTTGTCGCGCAACAGCGAGAGCGGGACCATCGGCGCCCGGCTGCGCGCTTCCACCGCCACGAATGCGAGCGCCGCCAACACCGATGCGATCAGCGCGCCGACGATGAGCGGATGGCTCGGGCCCAGGGGGCGCAGCTCGATCACCGCGCCCGTGAATGCCGTCAACGCCACGATCGCAATGGCCTGTCCGGGCAAATCGATGCCCACTTGCGCGCGAGGTGTCGGCGCGCCGTCGTCCTGGCGCTTCGGGATCCACATGAACGTGGCGACGAGTCCGGCCAGGCAGATCGGCACGTTGACGAGAAAGATGCTGCGCCAGCCCCACGTTGCGATCAGAATGCCTCCGAGCACCGGCCCGGCGGCGATCGAAATGGAGCCGGATGCCGTCCATAGGCCAACGGCGCGTGCCCGCAAATGCGGATCGTGGCGGCACGCTCGATTGAGCAACGCGAGCGAATTGGGGAGCATGGCAGCCGCGCTGATGCCTTGTATCGCACGCGCGGCGACGAGCGCCGCCGCATTGGGTGCGACACCGCAAGCGAGCGAGGCGAGCGCGAACAGTGCGAGACCGGCCGCGAACAAGCGCCGTGCCCCGTAGCGATCACCCAAGATACCCGCCGAAAGCATCAACACGGCGAACGCAAGCGTATAGGCATCGACGATCCATTGCAGAACCGACACGGGCGCCTGCAATTGCGAGCCGATGTTCGGCAACGCGATGTTGACGATCGTCACGTCCAATTGCGTGACGACGAATGCCACGCTGACGGTCGCAAGCACGCGCGCGACCGTGGGCGTGAAGGGAGCGGGGGCTTGGATCGAGTTCATGCCGACGATGCTAACAGCATGCCCGCATCGATGTTTCGTGGTCTGATGAAATATGGATGCCGGGGCGGGAAACGCATTCGCCGCGACTTATCGGCGATTTCGAAATAAGAAATTATCAAAATATCAACTGCGCTATCACGGACGGCGGCGAATTCAGTGTGCGCCGCCTGACACTTTCATTCGATTTGATCGCGCGAAAACGCGCTTAACCGTGCATGCTGATAACGCAGGGTAACGAGTGATGCGCGAACCCCCTTCGCCTCATTCGTCCCGTGCTGATCAAACTTGAGAACGCTCCCCGCGATGTTCCCCCGAGCATCGTGGCGGCGCGGCACGTCCAAAACCCGTTCGCCGCCGAGGCCGCGCGCGGACGAATAAGGAGTTGGCTATGCCTGTTCACCACATCGACCCCCGCCCTCGGAGAATCGTTCCGATTGCGATGGCTGCGCTTTTATCGATCGCGTTTTGCGCGGATTCAGGCGCGCAAACATCCAGTCCCGCCACCGGTTATAAAGTGCCGCCGCGGCCGATCCTCTCCGGCAACGTGAAAATTCAGCCGGGCATGTCGAAGAAGGATTGGAACGATGCCTACAAGGAAACGGGACGTCCCAAGTTTGAATTGAATACCGTCAAACGCGTAGGCGGCACGGTCGAGCGCAACTAGGAGACTGAAGATGAAAAAGATCATCTTGATCGTTGCGCTGTTGGCGGGGTTCGCTCAATTGACGCTGCCCGGCACCGCCCGCGCGCAAGCGACGACCGCAAGCACGTTGATCTTGTACGACAACCCGCAAAACGACCCGTTTTCGAAGCTCGGGTTGATGTACTCGATCATGCTGCGCAACCTGCTGGGACATTTCAATACCACGGTGACGATCGAACCGGTGCAGAACTACACCGCCGGCCAAATCAACGCCACGACCGCTACTTTCTATATCGGCGACTACTACAACAACCCGCTGCCGGCCGCGTTCCTCAGCGACGTGATGACCGCGAAAAATACCGTGGTGTGGTTCAAGTACAACTTATGGGAAGTGGCTTGGAATTCCGCGTACACATTCACGCAGACGTACGGCATCAACTTCCTCGGCTTGGCGGGGCTGAACGCGCAACCTTCTTCGAGCAATCCCTCACCGGGTTTCTACGATACGGTCAGCTATAAGAACATGTCGATGGTGAAGTACTACGCTTACGATGCCTCGACGGGCACCGTCAGTGCCGATCCGGACATGGGCTTGACGTCGGTTGCGAATGCGGCACTGGCGCAATCGCTGGTCACGATCACGAACAGCAAGACAGGCGCCACGGCTCCCTACGTGATCCGTTCCGGAAAATTCTGGTACTTCGCCGACATGCCGTTCTCGTATATCGGCCCGACCGACCGGTACCTCGTCATCTGCGACATGCTGCACGACATCCTCAATACGGGCGCTCCCGTCAATCATCGCGCGCTCGTGCGGCTCGAGGACCTCGACGCCTTTACGACGACGAGTTCGATGAAGCAACTGACCGACTATCTATATAGCTTGCGGATCCCGTTCACGATGGCCACGATTCCGCTTTATACGGATCCGAACGGCTACTACAACGGCGGCGTGCCCGAAACGATTCATCTTGCGCAAGCCACGGGGTTGAAGTCGGCGCTCAACTATGCGCTGCCGCGCGGCGGCTCGATCATCGTGCACGGTTATACGCACCAATACGATTCGACGCCGAACGTTCAAAACGCCGTGTCGGGCAACGACTATGAATTCTGGTACGCGGTGCAGAACCGGCCCGTGGACGAGGATTCGCAGCAATGGGCCCAAGGACGGATGCAAGGCGGCGTGGCCGAATTCACCAATAACGGCTACAAGGTGGCGGGTTGGGGCGCACCTCAATATCAGATGTCGCCGCTGGCTTCGCAAGCCGCGGCCGCGCAATTCCCCAGCACCTTCCAGCGCGCCGTGTACTACACCGCCACCAATCCGCAGATCGGAACCGGTGCGGCCAACCAAGATTTCTCCGCCGGTCAGTTCTTCCCGTACATCATCAATCGGGACTACTACGGGGAGCGAATCGTGCCGGAGAACTTGGGCAGCATCCAGTACAACATTTGCAATATCGATCCGTTCTCGTGCATCAGCTATACATGGCAGCAAGTGTTGACCAATGCGCAATACGCACTCGTCGTGCGTGACGGATTCGCTTCGTTCTTCTTCCACCCGTACTGGCTCGAGCCGAGTTTAGGCGTGCCCGCGATGAGCGACTTCAAGAGCCTGGTCTCGGGCATCGGAAAGCTCGGTTACACGTGGGTGGACGGTACGACAGCCAAGTAATCGGAGGACTTGACTTGGGTCATGAGCGCGTCCTGGGCGGCGCGCTCGTCCGGCCGCTATGAGGTGGCTCACACAGACTTCACCAACGCCGATCTTCTACTGTCTCGTTGCAAGCATTTTGCAAGTACGCAAAAGGCACCGGCGAGTGCGAGCGCGGATAAGGCGCTTTGCGGTCCTGGTGACGTGAAGAACGGCACAGCCAAATCAGCGGGGAAGCAATGAAGAAGGTTTTAACGGTATTCGGTACGCGGCCTGAAGCCATCAAGATGGCGCCGCTCGTGAGAGCCCTGGCCGAGGAGCCGGGCATCGACGCGAAGGTATGCGTCACGGCTCAACATCGGCAAATGCTCGACCAAGTGCTCGAGCTTTTCGATATCGTGCCCGACTACGATCTCGATTTAATGCGCGAAGGGCAAACGCTGGGCGATTTGACGTCGGGCATCTTGCAGTCGATCGGCAAGGTCTACGACGATTGGCAACCCGACGCCGTCCTCGTGCACGGCGATACGACGACGACGCTCGCGGCGAGCCTGGCGGCGTTCTATCGTTACATTCCCGTGGGCCACGTCGAGGCGGGGCTGCGCACCGGCAACGTCTGGTCGCCTTGGCCGGAGGAGTTGAACCGGCGCGTGACCGATGCCGTTTCGTCGTGGCTGTTCGCGCCGACCGAGCAAGCCAAACACAATTTGTTCAGCGAAGGTGCCCCGGCCTCGCAGGTGATTTTGACAGGCAATACGGTCATCGATGCGTTGCTCAGAGTGAAGCACAAGCTCGACGAGAATGCCCTGCTCGCCGACTCGATCGCCGCGCGTTATCCGTTTCTCGATCCGTCGCGCCGTTTGATCTTGGTGACCGGACATCGCAGAGAAAGCTTCGGCGAACCGTTCAAGCAATTTTGCGAAGCACTCAAGCAAATCTCGCTCAAATACGACGACGTGCAACTCGTGTATCCGGTCCACCTGAACCCGAACGTCCGCACGCCCGTCAACGCCGTCTTGCGCGACGAGCCGAACGTGCATCTGATCGATCCGCAGGACTACTTGCCGTTCGTCTATTTGATGTCCAAGGCGTACTTGATCATTACCGACTCGGGCGGCATTCAAGAGGAAGCGCCGGCGCTCGGCAAACCGGTGCTCGTCACGCGTGAGACGACCGAGCGCCCGGAGGCGGTGCGCGCGGGCACTGCCCGGCTCGTGGGGACGCATACGGAGCGCATCGTGTCCGAAGTGAGCCATCTGCTCGACGATCGCAGTCAATACGTCGCGATGGCCCATGCGACGAATCCATACGGAGACGGGCATGCGAGCGAGCGCATCGTGGATGCGTTGCTGACGGTTCCCGTGACGTTCGCGTCGATGAGCCATCTAGCTGCTCCATCGCTGCCGCTGCATAACGCCATCGCTTCGGGACTTCAAGCGCTGCGCTCCGCCTGAGCGCCGGAGGGATCGGTATTCGACTGGTTAATCAGTGTGGGGCGACGCACGGTGTCGGGCCGGTACCCGACGCACCATATTCGTGTGGCGATTGAAAAGCGGCTATACGCAAAATGCACGATATATCGGTTTGGGGTTCCTACCTTCAAGTGTTGAACGCCGTCGCCATGGCGACGGCGATCATCATCTTCATTAGCACCGTAGACGATCTGTTTCTCGACGGTTTTTACTGGATATTCGAAATAAAGCGGATGTTGCGCAGGGAGTCGAACGCGAGCGTCGACGCACAGGCGCTGCGCGCGCTCGATGAGCAGTATTTGGCCATCATGGTGCCCGCATGGAAGGAATACGACGTCATCGCAAAGATGATCGAGAACACGCTCGCAACGATGGAGTACGAACGCTACATCATCTTCGCCGGCACCTATCACAACGATGCCGAGACGACCGCCGAAGTGGAGCGCATGGTGCGCCGCCATCCGGGGCGCGTCGTGCGCGCGACGGTGCTGAACGACGGTCCCACCTGCAAGGCCGATTGTCTTAATTGGATCATCGGCGCGATTCGCCGCTACGAGAGCGCCCACCACATTCAGTTTGCGGGCGTGATCATGCACGACTGCGAGGACGTGATCCATCCGATCGAGTTGAAGTACTTCAACTATGCGATCGTCGATCACGACCTCGTGCAGTTGCCCGTACTGTCGTTGCCCCGAAAGTGGAATGAGTTCGTTGCCGGCACGTACATGGACGATTTCAGCGAAACGCACCAAAAAGACATTCCGTCGCGCCAGCTATTGACGGGAATCGTGCCCGGGGCCGGCGTCGCCTCGTGCTATAGCCGGCGTGCGATCGAGGCGGTATCGGCCGAACGCGGCGGCAACCCGTTCAATACGTCGACGCTGACCGAGGACTACGACTTCAGTTTCCGGCTGCGCGAGCTAGGCATGAAGGAAATGTTCGCGCGTTTTCCGATTGCCGACGTCGTACGCGAGCAGGTCCGCCGGCAGCGCAAACGCATGGCGACGAGGCTCAATCTGCTGGCGACGCGCGAGTACTTTCCGAGCACGCTGCGCACGGCCTACCGGCAACGCACACGCTGGATCCTGGGCATTTCCTTCCAGGGATGGCAGCAATTGGGTTGGAAGGGCAGTTGGCGTGACCGGTACATGTTCTTCCGCGATCGCAAAGGGATGGTCACGTCGATCGTCTCGATCGTCGCTTACGGCGTGCTCGCGAACTATCTGACGGTTGCGCTCGTGCGCGCCGCGGGATGGGCGCCGCTCGGCGAGCCGGGGGAAGGGCTGGTCGGCGGATCGCTCGCGCCGCTGTTGGCGGTCAACAGCGTCATGCTGGCGCTGCGTTTGGGAGAGCGGTTCTATTTCGTCGCCAAGCTCAACGGCGCGCTGCAAGGTGCGCTGTCGATGCCGCGCCTATTCGTCAACAACCTCATCAATTTCATGGCCGTGTGCCGCGCGTGGCGCATCTTCGTCAATCACTTGATTACCGGAAAGCCGATCGCGTGGGACAAAACGAGCCACACCTACTTGTCGAACGATCAGATGGGCAAGGCGCGGCGCAAGCTCGGCGAGATCCTGATCGAGTGGGGCGTGGTGAGCTCCGCGCAAATCGAGGCGTGCCTCGCGCGGCAAGCGCAATGCGGCAAGCGTCTCGGCGAGCTTCTGCTCGAGGCGGGCCATGTCGGCAGCGAGCTCCTTGCCGATGCGCTGGCCGAGCAGGCGGAGTTGCCGCGCGTGAGTTTGGCCAACGTGGCGGCCGGCCATTTCAAGGCCGCCTTCGCACTCGAACTACAACAAACGTACCGGGCCGTGCCGTTTTCGACAGCGGATGACGGAACGTTGAACGTCGCGGTCGGATGCCCCCTCACGGAAGACGAGCGAGAGACCGTCAAGCGTGCGGCGGGCTGCAACGTCGCCTACTTCGTGGCGAGCGATGCCGAGATATCGAGCGAACTCGCACGTCATGTGCGGCGCCCGGATCTCGATCGCGCGGCAAGCGGTGCCGCGCTCGCGCCGCGCGTGGCCCAGTAGGTCCAACCGGGGGAATGAAGATGAAACGAGCACGAACGGCGCGTGCAAGGCGCCTGCCGGCGCTTGCGAGGACCCGTGGTCTTGCGGCTTTCGCCGTCCTCGCGCTCCATGCGGCTGGGGCATGGGCCGGCGCTCAGGCGCTGACGCCGCGCGCGTATCGGCTTGCCGATGCGGCGTACAAGGCCATTGCGGCGGGCGATCTTGCGCAGGCCGAAGGCTACGCCTCGCGCGCGCTCAAGGCGCAGCCGTCGAACTTGCAGTTGGGCCTGCTGCTGCTGGACGTCTATGTGCGCGAGGGAAAGATCGAGGAGGCCGACCGGCAAGCGCAGGCGTTGCGCGCGCGTTATCCCGATGACGGCGCGGTGTTGGCGCAACACGGCTTCCTGCAGCAAAAGCAGCAGCGCTACGATGAGGCCGCGGCGGATTTCTCGGCGGCACTCGAACGAGGCACATGGGACGACGCTCAGCAGCGCAATCTTCGGCTGGCCTGGGCCGACAGCGCATTGGCGGCGCACGAGCCCGAGCAAGCCGAGAAGGCGCTCAAGCCGCTCGAAGGCGACCCCGATGCCGGTATCGAACTGCGCATCGCTCAACTTCGTCTACGCAACGGCGATCGCAAGGGCGCGTTGGCCGCGGCGCAATTGGCGCAGGCGCATGCGGCGACGGACGATGATCGAAAGAGCGCGGCGGCATTGATCGACTTCGCGCAGCAGCCGGAACCGGATCCGAAGAACGAGGAGGCGCAAAAGACGCTGCAGCATGCCTACGATCTGCTTCGCGAAAACAAGGACGGCGAGGCGCTCGGCGCATTTGAGCAGGGCTTCGCGCTCGGTGGCGCCAAGGCGGACAACTACGCCGATGCCGGTTACGCGGCCAAGCGTCTAGGGCAAAACGACGAGGCCGTGAAAATGTTCGAGGCGAGCTTGGACGCCGACGAGCACGACCACGCATTCGACGACCAACGGCGCTTCGGCTATCGTCGCGAGGTGCAGCAACTCGAGCGTAGTTGGGGCTTTGTCGTCAGCTTGCCGTATCAGGTGTCGGCCTTCTCGTATCAAGGTACGGTCAGCGTCTTGCAGCCGGGCATCGAAGCCTACTGGCAGCCGCCGAAAATCGGCTTTCGCAACGGTCGTATCTTGCAGTTCTTCGTTCGCGGCTACGGGACGGCATACGACGGTTCGGGCAACGTGACCGGCGCGCCTACGTTGCAAGGTTCGATCGGTGCGCGCTATAAGCCGCTCGTCGATCAGAACCTCGTGTTGAGCGCCGAGCGGCTCGTGCGTTTGGGCAGCCAATCGCAAAACGATTGGCTTGCGCGATTGGGCTACTCATCGGAGGCCGGCAACGATTTGCGCGTGACCGAACCGAGCTGGCGAGCGTGGCAAGTCTATGCGGAAGCCGACTATTTTCTTCACCAAGGCCGTTACATTTTGTATTCTCAGTTACGGTACGGACACACGTGGGCGTTGTCTAAAATCAACGATCACCTGACCGTTTATCCCCATCTTGCGTTCATCCTGGATTACGACAGCAAGGAGCGGAACCAAACGGCGATGAGCGTCGGCCCCGGCGTGCAGTTCCGCTTCTGGTTCCGCGAAGGCCGATACAGCGCCCCGGCCAGCTACGCCGACTTGACCGTGCAGTACCACGTTCCGCTGACGTCGGCCGCGCGCGCCCGCGGCTTGGCCGTCCAATTGACGCTGTGGTACTGATCGGGACGGCACATTGGAGGCACGCCATGAGACGGTTTTCGCGATGTCGCGGCCAGGCCCGATGGGCACTGCTGGGCGCCGCGTGCGCCGTGACCGCGCTTACCGCCTCATGCGCCGACATGTCGGTCGACAGTCGCGCGCAGGGCATCGTCTGGCAGGTCGATAACGCCACGGCCAACCCTTCGGGCGATTGGCATCTGCTCGGTGTGCGTGAATTGCTCGTGCAATGGATCGTCGTGGACGATACGGCATTCGTGCCGGACACCGGCTTGCCCACGGCCGCTAACCTTCCCGATTGGGCACGCATCGGTCGCGAACCGTGGGCGCGCAGCGTCATTCTTGGTTTGGCGGGCGATGCCGACGAAAAGCGCGCACGGGAGAACGTCGAAAAACTGGCGCGCGAGTCAGCGCGCATCTCGCATATCGCGTTGCCGTTGCATATCGCCGGTTACTACTTTCCCGTCGAAGTCGATCCGACTTGGACCGATGCGCCGAAGCTCGCCGCACTCTTGCAGACGCTGCCGCGTCCTTTGTGGATTTCCGTCTACGATCGATCGAACGTCGGCGGACAGGCGCTGGCCGATTGGTTGACCGCTTGGCTGCCGCGCGATGTCGGCGTGTTTTTCCAAGACGGTTGCGGGGTGTATGCGCGCGGGCCGCAGGTCGCCCGAGCCTATTTGGATGTGCTTGCCGAGCGGTTAGGCCCGGATCGCGTGCGCGTCATCGCCGAGGCATTTCGCCCGAGCGAGCACGGCGGCTTCCGTGCGGCGAGCGCCGGCGAGTTGCGTGCGCAACTCGCGGCGTATCGCGGGTACCGCGCCTACCTGTTCGACGGACCGCATTACGTGTCGAACGAGCTTGCGCGGACCTTGGCGCCCCGCGCCGCGGCGCGGCTCGGGGCGAGCCCTTGATGACGGCGGCGCGTCACGACGGAGCTTTCAGCGTGATGATGGTGTTGCGCAACAACTGGAAGTACTGGCTGGTCGAGTAGGGCAGCATTTGTTCGACGTAATTCCACCAGAAGAAGCCGCCGATAAACTTCGGATCGGCCATCGTGCCCGCCATCGGATAGTAGGTCTTGATCAGGTTCGACTGAACCGACCACGGCGCGGACGTGCTCGACGTACCGATTTCGCCGAAGCCGACCTTGGCATTCGGGAACAGGCTTTCGAGCTTCGCGAAATCGTTCTTCCACGACGGACTCAGTCCCGGGCAATCCTGATACGGGTAGTAGCTGAAGAGGGCGTAATCGGCGCCGTTACGCACGGTCGACGACAGGAATTGCGTCGGCCAGGTGCGCCAATTGTCCATCGGCAACTGCCAGCAATTGTTGCCGGCCGGATCCTGGTTGTAGTACACGGTCACGGCGACTTTGCCGCCGGCACCCTTCACTACGTTGTAGGCCGATTGAACCATCTGCCCGATTTGCTGTTCTTCCGTCGTGGCTGTCGACGTCGGGCCGTTCGGGTCGTTACGCAGCCACTCGCCGTTGATCTCGTTCGCAATCTCCCAAACGTCCACATTGGCGCCGAGCGTCGAGACGAGCTCTTGCGCGCGGGCCGTATAGGTCGACAGATCCGTCGGGAAATAATACGAATCATAGATTTCGCCCATCACGTAGGCGTATTGATGCAGCTTGACGATGTACGGGTAGTAATCGGCTGCCGTCGTGCCCGGATCGAACACGACGCGAACGGTCGGCCGATAGGGAAGATTTTGCAAAGAAGCGATGATCGCGTTGAACTGCGTCAGATCGTCGAGCGTCACGCCGTAGACCGGGGTTTTCAGTGTTTCGACCTGCGCGTGCGCGGATTGCGCGAAAGGCACGAACATCGCGCAGCTAACGAGCGCCGAAGCGGCTAGTTTGGAGAAGGATTTAAATCGTCTGAACGTCACGAGTCTTCCTCGAGGTGGGCTGAAGGAAGCGCGATGTTACATGGAAATAAATACCAATTATCCGAAGATAGCGCTATATTCGTGTGAGGAACGGCGCATTGGATCGGTTGTGCGTACAACGATTGACAGGCGAAAAACGCACGTCCGAGCGGCGTTTAAAGCCGAGGTTTTGGCGCTCGTCCGATGCCGCGCGAGCGTAGGCGAGCGGCACGAACGGCCGCTCGCGCAGGCGATGCTTAAAGCTTCGGCAATGGGGGCCGAGATTCGATAGCATTCCTAATCAATCGCTCTACCGCATTGCGTTCTTCACCGGCGAGCGGCAGGCGCGGCGGACGAACGGGTTCGGTGCCGAGACCGACGATCGCTTCGGCGAGCTTGATGTTCTGGACGAGCTTGGTCGAGACGTCGAGCGCGAGCAGCGGCGCGAACCAGCGATAGATCGTGCGCGCTTCCTCGATGCGCCCCGCTTGCAGCAGGCGATAAATCGCAACCGTTTCGTGCGGGAACGCACAGACGAGCCCCGCGACCCAGCCGTGGGCGCCCATCAAGATCGCCTCCATGGCGAGGTTGTCGACGCCGCAGAAGATCGCATAGCGTTCGCCTACCGCGTTGATCAAATCGGTCACGCGCCGCACGTCGCCGCACGATTCCTTGATGGCGACGAGCTTCGGTTCGTCGGCGACTTCCTTGAACATCTCGGGCGTCATATCGACGCCATAGGCGAGCGGATTGTTGTAGACCATGATCGGCAGCGGGCTGGCTTTGGCGACCATGCGGAAATGATTGATCGTCTCGCGGCGATCGGACAGATACCGCAGCCCCGGCAGTACCATGTAACCGGCGGCGCCGTGCTTTGCGCCGCGCTCGGCTTGGCGGCAGCCTTCGAGCGTGCTGTCCTCGGCGATCGTCAGCAAGACGGGCACGCGGCCGCGTGCGGCATCGACGGCGATGTCGAGCACCTGGAGCTTTTCGTCGAGCGAGAGCGTGGACGCTTCGCCGAGCGAGCCGCAGACGATGATGCCGTCCACGCCGGCATCGATTTGCGCTTCGATGTTTTTCTGGGTCCAAGCGCGGTCTATGCTGAAATCTTCGTGAAACTTCGTCGTGACGGCGGGCATGACGCCTTGCCAGACTGGTGCCATTTCAATTCTCCGGAAGCGGTCGATAAGAACGATGCGAGGGCAGTGTAGGCCGGGGCACCCGTGCCGTCTTGCGCCGTTCGCGCATCGGTGGTGACGATTTCGGCATAGCGTGCCGAGCCGCACCGCAATGTGCCGAAATCGGCATGTCGAGCGCGCACCGTCGCCAAGACGCGGGGCGCGCCCGTTCCTACCATTAGCCGCATGAAAACCATCGACATCATCGATTCCCATACAGGCGGTGAGCCCACGCGTCTCGTGATCGCGGGCGGTCCCGATCTGGGGAGCGGCCCGCTCGCCGAGCGGCTTGAAATCTTGCGCACGCGTCATGACGATTGGCGCGCGAGCGTCGTGACCGAGCCGCGCGGTTCCGACGTGGTCGTGGGTGCGTTGCTGTGCGAGCCGTTCGATCCCGCGTGCGCGGCGGGCGTGATTTTCTTCAATAACGTCGGCTATCTCGGCATGTGCGGACATGGCACGATCGGACTCGTCGCCTCGCTGGCGCATATGGGACGGCTCTCGCCGGGCCGGCATCTCATCGAGACGCCCGTCGGCGTCGTGCAGGCCACGCTGAACGAGGACGGCACGGTGTCGGTGCGCAACGTACCTGCCTACCGGTATCGGCGCGACGTCGCGGTGGACGTGCCAGGCGTCGGGCGAGTCGTCGGCGATATCGCGTGGGGCGGCAATTGGTTTTTCCTCGTCGCCGATCATGGGCGCGTGCTCGATCCCGCACGTATCGGCGAATTGACGCGGTACACGCATGAGATTCGCGAGGCGCTGATCGCGCGGAACATCACCGGTGCGGATGGTGCGCTCATCGATCACATCGAACTATTCGCGCCGGCCGAGGCACCCGGTATCGATAGCCGCAATTTCGTGTTGTGCCCCGGCGATGCCTACGACCGTTCTCCATGCGGCACGGGTACGAGCGCGAAACTCGCTTGTCTTGCCGCCGACGGCAAGTTGGCGCCGGACGCGGTATGGCGCCAGCAAAGCATCGTCGGCAGCGTGTTCGAAGGGCGCTACGTGCCGGTCGAGTCGACCGGGGGCGAGTCGCCTTCGATCGTTCCGACGATCACCGGCCGGGCCCACGTGATGGCGGAGGGCAAGCTGATCTTCGAAGCGGACGATCCGTTCGCGGCGGGTATCCCGGGTACGCGTCCGTTATGAGCCGCGACGCCGTCGTCATCGGCGCTGGGATCGTCGGCGCGGCGTGCGCCGCGGAGCTGGCCGCCCAGGGCTTGCGCGTGGAGGTGTTGGAGGCGGCCGGTATCGGCGGCGGCGCGACGGCGGCCGGCATGGGCCATATCGTCGTCATGAACGACTCGCCGGCGGAACTCGCACTGAGCGCATATTCGCGCGAACTCTGGCTCGCCCTCGCCCCTTCGCTGCGCGCTTCCGACGCGTTCGCGCGCTGCGGCACGCTATGGGTCGCGGCGGACGCGGAGGAGTTCGCCGCCGCCCGTTCGCTGCAGAGCGCGTTTTCGGGCGGCGGGGTGCGATCGCAACTGTTGGACGCGGCGGCGTTGCGCGAGTGCGAGCCGTCGCTGGCGGCGCCGATGGCCGGAGGTTTGCTGGTCGAAGACGATGCGATCGTCTATGCACCGCGTGCCGCACAATGGCTCCTCGAGCATTCGTTAGGAGCCCGGAATATCGCGCTGCGTCGAGACTGCGAGGTGTCGGCGCTCACGCAAGGCGGCGTTCGCCTCGCCAATGGCGAAATCGTCGAGGCCGACTTGATCGTCGTCGCCAACGGCTTATCGGCGCAGCGGTTCTTGCCTGGACTGCCGATCGTGCCCAAGAAAGGGCATCTGCTGATTGCCGACCGCTATCCCGGCTACCTTCATCATCAAGTGCTCGAGCTCGGATACATCAAGAGCGCTCATCAGACCCGCGGTGCATCGGTCGCATTCAATGCCCAACCGAGACCGACGGGGCAAATCCTGCTCGGTTCGTCACGCCAGTTCGATACGCTCGATGCTGCCGTCGAATGGTCGGTGCTGGCGAGCATGCTTCAGCGAGCGGCGCGTTATCTGCCGGGGCTGCCGTCGATGAACGCGATCCGCGCGTGGACCGGTTTCCGTGCGGCGAGCCCCGATGGGTTGCCGATCATCGGACCCGCCGGCGACACCCTGCCGGGCGTCTGGGTCGCCGCCGGTCACGAGGGACTCGGCGTCACGACCTCGCTCGCGACGGGCAAACTGCTGGCGGCGCAAATTTTCGGTACCCGCGCGGCGATCGACGTGACGCCCTACCGGGTTGAGCGTTTCGCGGTGGAGCGCGGCGATGGGGCGTGAAACGGCGAGCCGTGCGAGCGAGTCCGTCGTCGTCGTGATCGACGGCGCCCCATTTGCGGTGAAGCCCGATACGACGGTGGCCGCCGCGCTCGTGTTGCGTTACGGCGTGCGCGGCACTCGCCGCTCGGTGAGCGGCCAGCCGCGTGCCGCACTGTGCGGCATGGGCGTGTGTCAGGAGTGCAGAGTGATAGTCGATGAGCGGGCGCATGTCCTCGCGTGTCAAACCCTTTGCCGGAACGGGATGACCGTCCATACGGAAGCGTCGAACTCATGAGAGCGAATTTCGATGTCGTCGTGGTCGGAGCGGGTCCGGCCGGCCTCAGTGCGGCGCGTGCCGCTGCATCGGGCGGGCTGTCGGTCGCCGTCATCGACGACAATCCGCGGGCGGGCGGACAAATCTGGCGTCAAGGCTCGCATGCGGGGATACCTCGTGCATTGAGCCGAATACTCGACGATCTGATTAGTTGTCCTAATGTTAAACGCTATCAGGCGACGCGTGTGTCGGTGCCGGGACGCGCGCGAGAGATCATCGTCGACTCGGAGGAACACGGCGGCGTTGCAGTGTCGTTCACCCGGCTTGTCATTGCCACGGGTGCGCGCGAGCGCTTGCTGCCGTTCGACGGATGGACGTTGCCGGGCGTCACCGGCGCGGGCGGTCTCCAAGCCTTGATCAAAGGCGGTATGCCGGTTCGGGGCGAGCGAGTGGTCTTGGCGGGAAGCGGACCGTTGCTCATCGCCGCGCTCGCGACCGCGCGCGCGGCGGGAGCGCATGTCGTCGCGGTGGTCGAGCAAGCGCCGTGGCGCACGATCTTGCCGTTCGGTTTGTCGCTGGCGGCCACCCCCTCGAAGCTTTGGCAAGCGATGCGATTGACGCGCGGATTCGCGGGCACTCGCTACTGGACCGATAGCGTGTTGACGCAGGCGCGCGGCAGCGATCGCGTGGAGGCTGCGGTCGTTCGCCGGCACGGACGCGACGTGACGCTCGAGTGCGATCGCGTGGCCAGCGGATACGGTCTCGTGCCCAACGTGTCGCTGGCGCAGATGCTCGGATGCGCGCTCGAGGCGGGAGCGGTGACGGTGGACGATCTTCAACGCACGTCGGTGCAAGACGTATGGGCGGCGGGAGAGTGCACGGGCATCGGCGGGATGGAACTGGCCCGGGCCGAAGGGCGGATCGCCGGGCTCGCCGCGAGCGGCCGGCCGGTACCGGCCGCACTGCTGCGCGAGCGCGAGCATTGGCGCGGCTTCGCGCGGCGCGTCGCGCGCGCGTTCGAGCTCGGCGCGCATGCGTGCGTACCGCCGGGCGCGGAGACGATCGTTTGCCGGTGCGAGGACGTCACGTTCGGCGAAATATCGACCCATGCGAGCTGGCGCGAGGCGAAGCTGCATACCCGCTGCGGGATGGGACCGTGCCAGGGGCGTATCTGCGGCACAGCCCTCCAGACCTACTTCGGATGGCGCGCCGCGATGCCGCGCCCGCCGCTCGCGCCTACTCGCATCGGCGCATTGCTCGAGGCGCAGGAGCCGGACGATGCTCCCCTATAATCGAGGCGCTTCGCGCGGCGCATTCCTGCCGCGCGGCCTTTAGCGCCTCGCCCACCATGCCACCGACGATTCCCTTGCCGCAAATGCCCGCCGCCGAAACGCTCGCCGATATGCTGCCGTATTACGCGCAGCTCGAACCGGTGCTCGATGCGTTGCCCGACCTGGTCTTCTTCGTGAAGGATCAAGATGCGCGCTACGCGCTCGTCAATCGGACATTGGCCACGCGTTGCGGCTGTCAGGACAAGCGCGGCATCGTCGGCAAGACCACCGAGGAAGTGTTTCCGTCGCGCTTCGGCGCAGCGTATATGGAGCAAGACCAGTCGATCATCAACGGCGGCGCCCCGATGATCGACCAGTTGGAATTGCATCTCTATCCCGGTCGGCAACCGGGATGGTGCTTGACCTCGAAGGTGCCGCTGCGCAACAGCGCGGGGCGCGTCGTCGGTATCGCCGGCGCCTCGCGCGATCTGAAAGCGAACGAGCGCACGCATCCGGCCTATTCGAAGCTGGCCGAGGTGGTTCAGTACATCCAAGAAAACTACGTCCAGCCGCTGAACCTAACGCATCTTGCACAGATGGCAGGCATGTCCGTTGCTCAATTGGAACGCTACTTTCACAAGGTCTTTCATTTGACGCCGCGCCAAGTGCTGCTGAAGACGCGGTTGGACGCGGCAACGGCAATGCTTGCATCGAACGACAAGGTGACCGATGTGGCAGCCTTGTGCGGCTACACCGATCACAGCGCGTTCACGCGGCAGTTCAAAGCGACGGTCGGCGTGACGCCGAGCGAATACCGGATGTTGCTGCACGGCGCCGCGTCGCGATGAATGCTTGCATGCGGCGGCTGGCATGAAATGAATGGACCTTGCGTGGCGAAAGGGCGTCGGAACCGATTGGCAACTAACCCCGAACTTCTGGCCGATAAGGCCGGATCGAAATGGCCGCTTAGGCTTGACGCATGAAAGACGCTAGCCGATAGTGGGCCACTGGTTCGATTCGATCAACGATCATGGACAAGCTTTTTTATCGAATCGAGCGGTTAATCGCGCTCGCAGCGGCGAGCGCTCATTCGAAGCGAGGCGCACCGTCTGCTTCGTCCGTACGGTAGGAGTACGGACATGCGCGATCAAACCGCTCGCGAGGCGAAATTCCCGGTGGCATGTGCCCGATGCGGCGGCCGGATTTCGGAACCTGTGGCTTTCTGCCCGCACTGCGGTGCCCATGCGCGTTTCGCGCTGGCCGGCACCGCGTCTCCTATCGAACCCACGCAACGCGCCGAGAGCGTCCGGTCCGAGCCGCGTGCTCGCAGCGCGGCGGTGCAAGGACGATTCGGCGCGCCGGCCGACGATTTCGAAGGTGACTTGGACCCGCCGTGGCCGGGGCGGCCCACGCCGTTGTTCGCATCGCCCGACGGCGACCCGTACGGCGGCTTGCGCGCACCTGCCTTTCGCGGGTCTCGGCAATGGGGATTCAAAGGCGGCACGGCGCTCGTCGTCGCGGGATTCATCGTCCTCTACGGCGGTGCGGTGGCGATTCATCGATATGATGGCGCCGCGCCGTTGCCGCAGCCGAGCGCATCGAAATCGGTGGAGGGCGTGATCGCGCCGAGCGGTGCGGACGAGTCCAACGCGGCGCTGCCGGTAACTAACGGCACTAACGGGACCGGTGCGGCTAACGCGCCTAATGTGGCCGACAGCGCGCGGCCCGCGCCGCCGCCCACGCCCGCGGCGGCGGCACCGGCGCCC
>NZ_QUBS01000024.1 GCF_003390925.1 Trinickia diaoshuihuensis
GCGTTTCATCACGGCGGGCAGCGTGGACGACGGCAAGAGCACGCTGATCGGGCGCTTGCTGTACGACAGCCGCGCCGTGCTCTCCGACCAGCTCTCGGCGCTCTCGCGCGCGAAGAACAAGCGCACGGTGGGCGAAGACATCGATCTGTCGCTGCTCACGGACGGCCTGGAAGCCGAGCGCGAGCAAGGCATCACGATCGACGTGGCCTATCGTTATTTCGCGACGGCGCGGCGCAAGTTCATCATCGCCGACACGCCGGGGCACGAGCAGTACACGCGCAACATGGTGACGGGCGCGTCCACGGCGCACGCGGCGATCATCCTCGTCGATGCGACGCGCGTGACGAAGACGGACGACGGCCAGACGGTGCTATTGCCGCAGACCAAGCGCCATAGCGCGATCGTGAAGCTGCTCGGCTTGCAGCACGTGATCGTGGCGATCAACAAGATGGACTTGGTCGAATACAGCGAGACGCGCTTCAACGAGATTCGCGACGCCTACGTGGAGCTCGCTCGTCAATTGGGCATTGCGAACGTGCGCTTCGTGCCGGTATCGGCGCTCAAGGGCGACAACATCGTGCAGGCGAGCGAGCGGATGCCGTGGTACGCGGGCGAGCCGCTGCTCGACGTGCTCGAGGCGCTGCCGGTTGCGCAGCCCACGGGCGAAGCGCTGCGCTTTCCGGTGCAGTGGGTGGCGCGTCAAGACGGCTCGAGCGCGGACGACTTCCGCGGCTACATGGGCCGGGTGGAAGCGGGCGAGGTGCGCGTGGGCGATGCGATTGTCGTGTTGCCGGCGGCGCGCGAGGCGACGGTGGCCGAGATCATTGCGCCGGTTCCGGGCGGCACGGCGCAGGTGGACCGCGCGTTCGCGGGTCAGACGGTGACGATCCGCTTGGCGCAGGACGTGGACGTCTCGCGCGGCGACACGTTCGTGGCCGCGCAAGCGGCGCCGCAGCCGGCCAAGAAACTCGAAGCCGATCTGTGCTGGTTCGACGACGAGCCGCTTTCCACGCAGCGTAAATATCTGCTCAAGCAGACGACTAATACGGTATTCGCGCGGATCGGTTCGGTGAAGGAAGTGCTCGACGTTCACACGCTCTCGCATACGAGCGACGTACGCGACCTCAAAATGAACGATATCGGCCGCGTAGCGTTGACGCTGCAAAAGCCGATCGTCTGCGACGCCTATGATGCACAGCCGGCGACGGGCGCTTTCGTGCTCATCGACGAGGCCACGCATCACACGGTCGCAGCCGGTATGATTCGTGCATATTCCGCGTGATATAGAACGAGGCGGCGCGCGACGCGCCGTCCGGACACGCGAGAGGACGAAAGCGCAATGGGCAAGGTGTATTTGATCGGTGCAGGACCGGGGGCGGCGGATCTCATTACGGTGCGCGGTGCCCGCTTATTGGGCGCGGCGGAGGTCGTGCTGCACGATGCCCTCGTCGAGCCCGCGATGCTCGAATATGCGCCGCACGCCCGCAAGATCGCCGTCGGCAAGCGCTGCGGCCAGCGCTCGACGGCGCAGCAATTCATCAACAAACAGATCGTCGATGCGGCGCGTTCGCACGCGGTCGTCGTACGCCTGAAGGGCGGCGACCCGATGTTGTTCGGGCGGGCCGACGAGGAAATGCGCGCGCTCGAAGAGGCGGGCATCGACTACGAAGTCGTGCCGGGCATCACGGCGGCGCTGGCGGCCGCTGCGTCGGTGAAGCGCTCGCTGACGTTGCGCGGCGTATCGCGCAGCGTGGCGCTTGCAACGAAGAGTCGAGCGCCCGATACCGAAGCGATCCGCGAGGCCGTCAACGCCGATTCGCTCGTCTTTTACATGGGCCGCGACAGCGCGCCCGACATCGCCCAGCAACTGATCGACGCCGGACGTCCCGGCGCGACGCCCGTTGCGATCGTCGAGGCATGCAGCACGCCGCGCGAACGCACGCTGACGTTGACGCTCGAGGCCCTCGCCATGGGCGAGGCGCAGTCCTGGCTCGATGCCAGCCAGCCGAGCTTATTGATGATTGGAGAAGCGTTTGCACAGCGCACGCCGGCGACGGGCGATACGTCCCGATCCCATCCGGATGACACAAACGGCGTCGAACGCGACGGGTACGTGCACGCCGCCTAACCGTAGCCCGCGTCGAGGCCGAGCCTATCTGTCAGGCGCTCGCCCCGGGCGCCCCTTCGCCAAGCTGGCGTAAGCAGTAAGCCGCCAGCGCATCGAGCACGGCATCGTCTTCGCCGACGGGCACGGTGCCGCGGATATCGACGTCGGGATGCGCCGCCCGGCATGCGTCGATGATGAGCGGAAGATCGCGCCGTACGTGGCCGCCTTGCCCGAAAAACACCGGCACGACCGTAATCGACTTGCAGCCCGCCGCGACTTGTGCGGCGACGGCGCCCGCGAGATCTGGCGTCATCAATTCGAGAAACGCGAGCGATACCTGCGTGCCGGGCTCGCTCAGCGCGCGCAGCTTGGCGGCGAGCCGCTCGAACGGCTCGGCCCACCGCGCATCGCGCGCACCGTGCGCGAACAGTACGATACCGCGCGGAGCCATGACGTTTGCGTTCATCGGCGCCTGCCTTGCCGGCCTCAGTGCCGGTCGACCCACTTGAGCCCCGCCAGCCCGAGCGCGAGATAGATAAGACCCGGCGTGGCCGCCGTGACGGGCGCCGGCCACGTATTGAGCATGCCCACGTGCGAAAACAGCGTGTTGATGAGCTGGAAGCTCATGCCGAGCATGATGCCGCCGAACACTTTCGCGCCGACGACGCCCGCGCGCGTATGCAGATACCCGAACGGTAGCGCCAACACGAACATGACGAGCACCGCGAACGGATAGAGCAGCTTCTTCCAGAGCGCAATCTCATAGCGCTGCGTGTCCTGATGATTCTCGACGAGGTGCTCGATATAGCGGAATAGATTGAAGATCGACATGCGGTCGGGCGAAACCAGCAGCACCGACAGAATCTGCGGCGTCAGTTCCGAGCGCAGCGAGTACTCGGGCAACGTGACTTGCGCAGCGCGATAAACGGGATTGAGCGCGTCCGCGGGCGTGGCGGCCGCCGGCGTCGGCAAACTCTTGAGCTGGGTGTCGGTGACGCCCTTGAGCAGCCAGTGGCCGTTGCCTTCGTAGCGGCCTGTCTGCGCGGTGCGCAGATTCGTCAGCCGGAAGCCCGGATCGAATTCGTAGATCCGCACGTTGGCGATTGTCGTGTCGGGCATCAACTCGCCGACGTTCACGAAGCGCGTGACCTGTTGGCCGTCCTCGCGCGCCGTGAGCGTGTCCTTGACCCAGACGCCCGAGGCGAAATTGCTCGAGACGGCCGAGCCGAGCGCCTCGAGCCGCACCCGTTCGGACAGTTGATCGGAATAGGGGCCGACGACTTCACCGATGAAATAGGTCATCGCGACGAGCGGGATGCCGATTTTCAGCAGCGAGCGCAGGGCTTGCCCCGTGGACAAGCCCGACACGCGGAAGATCGTGTATTCGGAACTGGCCGCCATCTGCGCGAACACGTAGATCCCGCTGATCAGCGCGGCGACAGGAATGATCTCGTAAAAGCGCGACGGCGTTTGCAGCGCCACGCGCAGGACGGCGTAGCCGAATTTGTAGTTGCCGTGGCCGACCGTGTTCAGTTCATTGATCAGGTCGAAGAAGAAGAACAGACCCGAGAACGCAAATAGGATGAAGACGAACGCGAGATAGACCTGGCGCGCGAAATATCGTTCGTAGATGCGCATCGTGTCAGGCTCCTCGCGCGAACCATGCGCGCGGAATCAGCGGCCGATTGCGCACCCGCAGCCAAAACACGGCGACCACGACGAGCGCGGCCACGATGTGCAAGCCTACCAGCGCGACCACGAACGAGATCCTGCCCTGCTCGAGCCAAGACTGCACGACGTTGAGCAGGTTCGAATAGGTGAGGAAGATCAAGACGGCCATCACGAGATTGATCGTGCGTCCGCGCCGCGGGTTTTGATAGGCGAGCGGAATGCCGAGCAGCATCAGATTGATGGCCATGAGCGGCAACCCTGTGCGCCACGCGAATTCCGCGAGATTGTCGTGCGTGGGGTGGCGCAGCAGCGCGGCCGTCGAGAGGCTCGTCGTGCTCGGCGTGTTGACCACGGGCTGATGCGTGATTTTGACGCCGTAATTCTTGAATTCCATGATGCGGAAATCGGGCTTGCCCGGCTCGCCGTCGTACCGGCGGCCGTTCTCGAGGACGACGAAGCGCGAGCCGTCCTTCATCGTTTCCGTGCGGCCGTACTGCGACACGACGACACTGACCTTGCCGTTCTCCGTACTCGTGACGAATACGTTTTGGACGTGCGCTTGATCGGGCGTCATTTTTTCGATGAAAAAGACGCGATGCGAGGCGGGCGATTCGCGGAACTGGCCGGGCGCGAGCATCGACACCTCGTCGCGCTGCTGAAAGCGCGCGCGAATGAGCTTGCTCTGCGCGTTCGACCAGGGCCAGCCGACGTAGGCGAAAAATGCGACGAGCACGATCAGCGGCCCCGCGAATTTCGCGATCGGCTTGATGAATTGCGTGAGGCTCACGCCCGAGGCGAGCCACACGACCATCTCGGAGTCGCGATACCAGCGCGTGAGCACGAACAGAATCGAGACGAACATCGTGACGACGAGCATCACGGCGATGTAGCCGATGACGGTGAGGCCGATGAGGACGACGACGTCCTTGGGATCGACCTCGCCGGACGCGGCATAGCCGACGATGCGGATCATCATCGTCGTCAGGAAGATAGTGAGCAGCACCATGAATACGGCACCGGCCGTATACGCTAGCTCGCGCTGCAGGGAGCGTTCGAAGATCATCGTCGATGCGAGAGGGCGGCCGGCATTCGCGCGCGCGGTTCCGACGCCAAGGAAAAAATAGCGGATAATTGCGGCTTCGTTACCAAAGTTAAGCCGATTTTATCCGAGGACAAGCGCGATGGACTTTAGCATAAAAGCCTGTGACTGGACGAAGGGCACGACGGGCGGTTTTCTGACGGGGAAATCCGATTGCATCGTGATCGGTGTGTTTGAGGGGCAGTCGCTTTCGGGCGCGGCGCTTGAAATCGACGCCGCCACGAAGGGGCTCCTCACACGCATCGTGAAGGCGGGGGACATGCAGGGCAAGAGCGGCTCGACGCTGTTCTTGCATGAAGTGGAAGGAATCGGCGCCTCGCGCGTGCTGCTGGTGGGCCTCGGCAAGCAAGACGCGTTCGGGCAGAAAGCTTATACGGACGCCGCCCGGGCCGCCTGGCGCGCGATCCTCGGCACGAAGATCGTGCAAGCCACGTTCACCCTCGCGCAGTTGCCCGTCAAGGATCGCTCGGCCGAGTGGAACGCGCGCGCCGCGCTGCTCGCGTTGCGCGGCGAAACCTATCAGTTCGTGCAGCTCAAGAGCAAGCCGGAGCCGGCCAAATATGCGCTCAAGCGCGTCGTCGTGACCGTCGATCCGGCCGACGAAAAGCTCGCCAAGCTCGCGCTGAAACACGCGCAGGCCATCGCCAACGGCATGGATTTCGCGCGCGATCTGGGCAATCTGCCCGGCAATATCTGCACGCCGACCTACCTCGGCGAAACCGCGAAGCAGCTCGGCAAGGATTTCAAGCTCAAGGTCGAGGTGCTCGGCCAGAAGCAGCTCGAGGCGCTGAAAATGGGTTCGCTGCTGTCGGTCTCGGCCGGCTCGGTGCAGCCGCCGCAGTTCATCGTCATGCAATATCAGGGCGGTCCGGCCAAGGCGGCGCCGATCGTGCTCGTGGGCAAGGGCGTCACGTTCGACAGCGGCGGCATCTCGCTGAAGCCGGGCGAGGGCATGGACGAGATGAAGTTCGACATGTGCGGCGCGGCTTCCGTGTTCGGCACGCTGCGTGCCGTCGCCGAACTGGGCCTGAAGCTGAACGTCGTCGGCATCGTGCCGGCCGTCGAGAACATGCCGAGCGGCCAGGCCACGAAGCCCGGCGACATCGTCACGAGCATGTCGGGCCTCACGATCGAAGTGCTCAACACCGACGCCGAAGGGCGCCTGATATTGTGCGATGCGCTGACCTATGCGGAGCGTTTCAAGCCCGCGGCCGTGGTCGACATCGCGACGCTCACGGGCGCTTGCATCATCGCGCTCGGCCATCACAACGCGGGCCTGTACTCGAAGGACGACGCGCTTGCCGGCGAGTTGCTCGACGCCTCGCGCGAAGCGGTGGATCCGGCCTGGCGCATGCCACTCGACGAGGAGTACCACGAGCAGCTCAAGTCGAACTTCGCCGATTTGGCGAACATCGGCGGCCGTCCGGCGGGCAGCGTGACGGCGGCGTGCTTCCTGTCGCGCTTCACGCAAGCCTATCCTTGGGCGCACCTGGATGTCGCGGGCGTCGCGCACAAGGGCGGCGCGGCCAAGGGCGCGACGGGCCGTCCCGTGCCGCTGCTCACGCAGTTCCTGATCGATCGCGCGGGGCAATGATGGCGGTGGGTAGGCAAGCAGGCGGAGTGCCGCGGTGACGCGTATCGACTTCCATACGAACGTCGGCGATCCGTTGCTGTATGCCTGCCGGCTCGCGCGCAAAGCCTATCAGGCCGGCCAGCCGCTCGTCGTGCTGGCCGATCCGGGGCGGTTGCGCGCGTTCGACGAGCGGCTTTGGACGTTCTCGCCGCTCGATTTTCTGCCGCATTGCATGGCGGACAGCGCGCTGGCCGCGCGCACGCCGATCGTGCTGGCCACGGATCTTGCCCGCGTGCCGCATCATCAGATCTTGTTGAACCTCGCGCCTGCCGTGCCGGCGCAGTTCGCGCGCTTCGAGCGGCTGCTCGAAATCGTCGGCACGACCGACGAGGAACTCGGCGCCGGGCGCGAACGGTATCGTTTCTATCGCGATCGCGGGTATGCGCTCAACAATTACAAGCAGGGCGAGACCCAGGGCGCATGAGCGTTCGCGCTGGCGCATTTGCGCCGACGCGTTCAATGATTTAGGGAGACACCCATGACCGATCCCCACGACCCGAATTCGATTCCGATGTTGACCGACGTCATCGTTCCGGGCCGGCCGTCGATCGGCCGTCCGGGCGAGACGCAGGCGCATGGCGCGCCCGAGACGTCGAGTGCGCCTCGGAGCGCGTTCGCGCCGGCGCCTCAGGCCGAATCGCATCCTACCTCGGAGCCGGGTGCGTACACGCCGCCCGTTGCGAGCACCGGCGCGGCGCCCGTATTCGACGCACGCGATGTCGAATTCATCGCCGAGCGCTTGCGCGGACGTTTCGCGAGCTATTTGCGGCAGGACGCGCGCGCGGTGGTGGAAGCGCGATGCCGCGATGCGATCGAGGAGCACACGAACTGGCTCGTGCGGCAAGTGACGCGCGAGGTCCTCGGCGCGCTCGAGCAAGAACTCGGGCATTGGGTGCGCGATGCCGTGAGCGAGGAGTTGGCGCGGCATACACCGCGCCGTTAGTCCGCGTCGTTAGCCCGCGCCGCAACTTCGCGCCGTAAGTCCGGCTAGCCCGTCACGGCGCCCTTGTCGGCGGGCTGCGCGAGCGCCGCGAATTTCGCCAGAACGCCGCGCGTGTAGCGCGGGGGCGGCGGCGTCCATGCCGCCCGACGCCGCTCCAGTTCCCGATCGTCGACGTTCAGTTGCAGCAGCAGCTTGTGCGCGTCGATCGTGATCGAGTCGCCTTCTTGCACGAGGGCGATCGTGCCGCCCACGAATGCCTCGGGCGCGACATGCCCCACCACCATGCCCCAGGTTCCACCCGAGAAGCGGCCGTCCGTGATGAGACCGACCGATTCGCCGAGCCCTTTGCCGATCAACGCGGAGGTCGGCGCGAGCATCTCGGGCATGCCGGGTCCGCCTTGCGGGCCTAGGTAGCGCAGCACGAGCACGTCGCCTGCGCGAATCCGGTCGTCCAAGATCGCGGCGAGCGCGCTTTGTTCGTCTTCGAAAACGCGCGCGGGTCCCGTGATGACGGGGTTCTTCAGGCCCGTGATCTTCGCCACGGCGCCGTTTTGCGCGAGGTTGCCTTTCAAAATAGCAAGATGCCCTTCGGGGTAAAGCGCCCGGTCGATCGGAAAAATTACTTGCTGATCGGCGCGCGGCGCGCTCGGGATATCTTTCAGTTCCTCGGCGATCGTCTTGCCCGTGATCGTCATGCAGTGGCCGTGCAGCAGGCCCGCATCGAGCAAAATCTTGAGCACCTGCGCAATGCCGCCCGCGCGATGCAGGTCGGTCGCCACGTACTCGCCGGACGGCTTGAGATTGCAGATGACGGGCACGCGCTTGCGAATCCGCTCGAAGTCGTCGATCGTCCAAGGTACCTCGGCCGCGTGGGCGATGGCGAGATAGTGGAGCACCGCGTTGGTCGAGCCGCCCGTTGCCATGATCAATGCCACGGCGTTCTCGATCGATTCGCGCGTGATGATGTCGCGCGGTTTCAAATCGCGCTTCACGGCCTGCACGAGCACGCGCGCCGATTCGGCGCTGGAGGCGACTTTTTCCTCGTCGGGGTTGGCCATCGTCGACGAGTAGAGCAGCGACATGCCGAGCGCTTCGAACGATGAGCTCATCGTGTTCGCGGTGTACATGCCGCCGCACGAGCCCGTGCTCGGACAGGCATTGCGTTCGATGCCCTCGAAGTCTTCTTGCGACATCCGTCCGGCCGTGAACTCGCCCACGGCTTCGAACGACGAGACGATCGTCAGGTCTTTCCCCTTCCAATGTCCGGGCCGGATCGTGCCGCCGTAGACATAGATGCCGGGTACGTTCATGCGGGCGAGCGCGATCATGCCGCCCGGCATGTTCTTGTCGCACCCGCCGATCACGACCGCGCCGTCCATCCATTGGCCTTGCACGCAAGTCTCGATGCAATCGGCGATGACTTCGCGCGAGACGAGCGAGTATTTCATCCCCTCGGTGCCCATCGACATGCCGTCCGAGATCGTCGGCGTGCCGAACATCTGCGCGTTCGCGCCCGCTTCCTCGACGGCGGCCACGGCGGCGTCGGCCAGCTTTTGCAAGCCCGCGTTGCACGGCGTGATCGTCGAGTGCCCGTTGGCGATGCCGATCATCGGCTTGTCGAAGTCGTCCTTCTCGTAGCCGAGCGCATAGAACATCGAGCGGTTCGGGGCGCGCGCGACGCCTTGCGTGATGTGCTGGGACCGACGGTTGTAAGCCATATCAGAGCTCCGGTTCGTGGATCGGAAACGGGGACGGCGGGCCATGGTGCGGGAGTACGCCGCCGGCGCGGCGCGCGCCGCGCGTGAGGCGTGGGCCAGCATGCCGCGCTCGGTGGTGCGTGTCCAATATATGATTCATCACGCACTAAGTCGAATTCAATATCGAAGACGTCGCCTCCGGAGCCGCTGCCATGACCCCCGATCTGCGCCAATTGCGCTACTTCGTCGCCGTCGCCGAGGAGCGCCACTTCGGACGCGCGGCGCGCAGGCTGTCGATGACGCAGCCGCCGCTGTCACAGGCGATCCGCGCGCTCGAGGACGCGCTCGGGGTCGAATTGTTCGCGCGCACGAAGCGCACGGTCGAGCTGACCGCGGTGGGCGCCGACCTGCTGCCGGAGGTGCGCAAGTTGCTTGCCGCGGCCGAGACGCTGCGCCCGCTCGCCCAGAGCCTGGCGCGCGGCGAGGCCGGGGCGCTGGCGCTCGCGTTCGTTTCGACGGCCGATTACGGCTTGCTGCCGCAACTCCTACGCGAGTTCGCGGTCCGTCATCCGCGCGTGCGGTTGAACTTGACGGAGGCGACGAGCGACGTGCAGGTCGAGGAACTCGTCGCGGGCCGCATCGATGCCGGTCTCATCATTGCCCCGCTGCCGCCGCGCCACGCGGCCGCGTTGACCTATCTGCCCGTCATGCGCGAGCCGCTCGTGGCGGCGCTGCCCGCGTCCAGCGTGCGTCATCGCGGCCGCGGCGAGCCGCCCGATTGGGCCGACGAGCCCGTTTCGCTTGCCGATCTCGGACAATTGCCGCTCGTGATCTTCCCGCGCCGTTTGGCGCCGGGCTTTTATGACATCATTACGGGCTGCTACGGCGCGGCCGGGCTCACGCCGCGCATCGGCCAAGAAGCTATTCAGATGCAGACGATCGTGAGCCTCGTGTCGGCCGGGATGGGCGTCGCGCTGGTGCCGCAATCGTTACGTAATCTGCGGCGTACCGGGGTGGTCTACCGGCCGCTGGCCGAGCGGGCGCCGCTCGTCGAGACTGGCCTCGTCTGGCGGACGGCCGACGTGAGCCCGGTGCTGGCCGGTTTTATCGATATCGTGCGCGCGGTGCAAGGGCACGGCGTGCCGCGAGCGGGTGCCGCGCGCCGGCCGGCGCGAGCGAAGGATACGCGCGAACACGGTGCGTAAAGCGATGCTTAAACGCGATGCCTAAGCGCGGCGCATGCGCCGCCTCACTTTTCAATGCCGAAAGCCATACGATGCTGATTCATCCAAATTTCGATCCCATTGCGATTCATGCCGGTCCGCTTGCGGTGCGCTGGTACGGCCTCATGTACCTCGTCGGATTCGTGCTGGCGATCGTCGTCGCGCGGCTGCGTTTGCGTCTGCCGCACGTGGCGGCCCAGGGCTGGACGACCAAGGACATCGACGACATCCTGTTCTACGGCGTGCTCGGTACGATTCTGGGCGGGCGGCTCGGTTACGTTCTGTTTTACAAAGCCGATTACTACTTCGCGCATCCGCTCGATGTCTTCAAGGTCTGGCAAGGCGGCATGTCGTTTCACGGCGGCTTTCTCGGCGTCACGCTGGCGATGGTGCTGTTCGCCTATCAACGGGGACGCACCTGGCTGCAGGTGACCGATTTCGTGGCGCCCATGGTGCCCACGGGCCTCGCGGCGGGCCGCTTGGGCAACTTCATCAACGGCGAACTGTGGGGCCGCGTGACGAGTCCCGATGCGCCGTGGGCCATGCTGTTCCAGAACGCATCGGCCGACGATGCGCTTTGGCTCACGCGCCATCCGCAACTGGCGGCGCAGTGGCATCTGGCCGACGTGTTCGCGAAGTACCACATGTTGCCGCGTCATCCGTCCGAACTCTATGAGATCGCGCTCGAAGGGGTGACGCTCTTTTTCGTATTGTGGTTCTTCACGCGCAAGCCGCGGCCGGTCGGGGCGGCTTCCGCCGTGTTTCTGATCGGCTATGGGCTGGCCCGCTTCATCGTGGAATTCGCGCGCGAGCCGGACGATTTCCTGGGGCTGCTCGCGCTGGGATTCTCGATGGGGCAGTGGCTTTCGCTGCCGATGATCGTCGCGGGCATCGCGATGCTCGTGTGGTCGTATCGGCGCGGCCGTCCGGCGCCCGCGGGCGCCGCATCGAGCTGACGTTCACCGGATCGCGCGGCCAGCTCGGCCGTGCGATCGCTTAAGCGTTTCAGGAAGGCGCGACGACGGTCATCGCCGCCATCGTTGCCGATCGTTGCAACTACCGCGTCATCTGCACCGAGCCGGACACGTTCACGGTCACTGTGGACGTGCCCCCTTCCACCGGCACTGGCGCGGCGGCTTTGGCCTCGGCTGCCATCGCGCGCATCGCGAACATCGGGCGCGGCTGCGAGCCGCTATTGCTGTTCACGTCCACTTCGCGAATCGTGAAGCCCCCATAACCGAACGCCTTCGCGGCCGTCTGCGCTTGCTCCCGGAAGTTTTGAATGGCCTGGCCGGCTAGGCCTTGCGCCACGGTGCGCTGTGCCTCGGGCGACAGCGAGAACGTCACGTTGCCCACCTGCATGACAGACGCCAGCTTGCCCGCGAGCTTTGAGGCCGCGCCGAAATCGTGCGACTTCAGAACGATCTCCGTGCGGCCGCGCCATGCGGAAATCCGTCCGTCGCGATCGGTCATCGGGTAAATCGAGAAGGTCCCCGTGCGCGCCTGTACCTCGCTCACGCCTTTGGCTTGCGCAAGCGCGGTCTCGGCATGCGAATTGAGCGCGTTCGTCAGCGACGACGGATCCGCCGCCTCCTGTTCGTAGAACAGCGTGATTTCAACGGTGTCTTGCGCGACTTCCCGGCTTGCTTGCGCCGAGAGCGAGAGTACGCCCGAGGGCGGCTGTTGCGTGACGACGGTATCCGCACTCGAGCCTCGCGCAGCCAGCGCGAGCGGCAAGGCGGCCGCGAAAGAAAGCGCGGCGATTGTTTTTCTCATTGATTGGGCTCCACTTCATGACATGGCGTTGGGACCGGGACCATGCAAACCCGGGTAGGGCGCCTGCCTCGCCGCGCGCTACGCCAACCGCTCGGTGATGAAACGCCATTCGTCCTCGGTCACGGGTGTGATCGACAACCGGTTGCCCTTGGCGAGGACGCGCATACCGGCAAGCTCCGGGTAGGCGCGCAATTGCGCTAGCGGCACCAACGGCGTTTTCTTCACGAAGCGTACGTCCACGAGCATCCAGCGCGGCGTTTCGCGCGTCGATTTGGCATCGTAGTACGCACTCTTGGGGTCGAATTGCGTGGGATCGGGATAGGCGCCCGACACGACTTCGGCAATGCCGGCGATGCCAGGTTCCGCACAGCTCGAATGATAGAAGAGCACGCCGTCGCCGATTCCCATCATGTCGCGCATGAAGTTACGCGCCTGATAGTTGCGCACACCGGTCCAGGGCAGCGTGCGGTTCGGGGCCGCGTAGAGGTCGTCGATGCTTGCTTCGTCCGGTTCGGACTTCATGAGCCAGTAGCGCATAGGCGAATCGAGTCAGTCGAGCGAATCGAAAGGGGCGGGCCACAAATGAAAACGGCATCGGTAGCACCGATGCCGTCGAATAAAGTCCCCGCCTTAGCCGCTAGGCCGGCATCCTGAACCTGAGGTTCAGAATTGGTCGCAGTTAGCAGCACTTCGGGTACATCAGACAGAGTGACGCGCACACCCGTGCTACAAATTTCCGCAACCGTGCACATGGCATTGGTTCAAGGAATCTATGACCTTGGCGAACCAGGCAGGGAAGCCGTAAAACCTTTTATTGAAACCGTGGAACTGCCGCTCGTTACAGCGCCTCGTGTTGATCGAGCACCGCACCGAGTTTTTCGTTCATTTGCCGCATTGTACGCCGGATTTCTTCCGCGGGAAACGCCTCTCCGTGACGCACGCTTTGTTGCAGCTTCAAGAGCTCCGATGCGAGCGAGAGCGCGGCCATCACGGCGATCCGATCGGTGCCCCGTACGTTGCTCGCGTTGCGGATTTTCGTCATCTCGGCATCGACGCGCGCCACCGCTTCGAGCAGTGCGGCTTCCGTTTCGGGCGAGCACGCCAGGCGGTAGCTTTGTCCGAGTATCGTAGCTTCGATTTGTTTCGTCGTCATGCATCTTCTCCGTGCTGCACGGCGCCGGGTTCGACCTTCTCTTGCTGCGAAGCGAGCAGATCGAGTTGGCTGTCGGAATCGTACGGGCCTTTGCCGCGCGGCAGTTTCTCGAGAATCGCATTCAGGCGCACCTGCGCGTCGTCGATCTTCGCCACGAGCGCGTCGCGCTCCGCTTGCAGCGCGTTACGCGCTTCACGCAACTGTGCGAGCTCGGCCTGGGCCGTTTCATTTTCTTGACGCAATTGCGCGAGCTGTTCCTCGAGCGCGTGGCGTGCCTGCTGCTGGCGTTCGTTGACCGCGATCAGCCGGCCGATATTCTGTGAGAGGGATTCGAGTTCGTTGAGCATCTGCTGCGTCCTCTAAAGACCCCGCATTTTAGCGCTAAATAGCCGCAGTTCCGATCGTTCTCTCGTATCCAGACGTAACCGTGCTGCGTTTTCTTCTCGATCGCGCGTTTTAGCACGATGTTTGCAGGGTTTTTTTGACTCTCCGGCCGCGGGTGCGTTTCTTGACGCTCTCGCAACCCGCTCCTACACTGGCGGCACTTTGGTGCTCGCGCGCAGGTCTCACTCGCGCGCGGTTAAACGGGAAACAGGGAGCGAAGTCCGCCCGGACGAGCCAACCTGTGCTGCCCCCCGCCAACGGTAAGCGACTTGCGAGATAGGCGAATGCCTGTCGCGCACCCGCTCCATGGCCACTGCGCGTCCGCGCGGGAAGGCGGAGGCGGTTCGTCGTCAGCCCGGATACCGGCCAAAGGGGGAGCGCGATACGAAGCGCTCGATGACGGCGCGGTCTGCGGGGAGAGAGCCGCGCGCCGGCCCCACGGGAACACCATAAGATGTCCACGCCTACTGTCCGCGCGGCGCTCGTTGCGTTCGCGGCTTCGCCGTTCGTCGCGCTCGCGCAAACGGCATCCGCTCCTTGCGATGCATCGCTCGACCCCTCGGGATCTTGCCGCTCGCTCGAACCGATCGTCGTGACCGCGCAGCGCGGCCCGCAGCCGCTCTCCGAAGCCATCGCGCAAACGACACGCTTCTCGCGGCAAGACGTCGCCGATTCGACGGCCACCGATCTCCCCGGTTTGCTGTCGCAGGCGCCGGGTGTGCAGATTGTGCGCAACGGGCCGCCCGGGTCGAACGTGACGATGTTTTTGCGTGGGGGCTCGGGCCCGCAGTCGCTCGTGCTGATCGACGGCGTACGCGTCGATTCGGTCAGCCTGGGCCAGAGCCAGCTCGGGCAGATTCCGTTATCGGCGGTGGACCACGTCGAGGTGGTGAACGGCGACGTCTCGGCGCTCTACGGCTCGGGCGCGATGGGCGGCGTCGTGCAAGTGTTTACGAAGCAAGGCGGCGATCATCCGCCGCGTTTCGATTTCTCGCTCGGCTACGGCAGCTATCACACGCAGACGCAGCAAGCCGGTGTGAACGGCGCGCTCGATAAGGACGGCAAGACTACATTGAGCGTGCACGTCGCCCGTTCCAAGGACGACGGTTTTTCGGCGATCGACCCGGCGCTTGCGCCGAATGCGAATCCGGGCGCCGACGGGTATTTGAACGAGAGCGTGTCGGCCACGCTGCGTCATACGTTCGAGCACGGCTGGGACGCGGGCGCGCGCTACTTCCAGTCGAACGGGAAAAACTCGTTCGACAACGCCTATGGCCTGCCGACCGACGTCAACTATCTCTACAGCATGGTCCGCGTGGCTTCCGTATTCGCGAACGGCAAGCTGACCGATTGGTGGACCACGCACTTCACCGCGGGGCTCGGCGACGATCGCGCGGTGGACAAAACGAACGGCGTCTACAACAACCGTTTCGATACCGACAATCGGCAATTCAGTTGGCAGAACGATTTCAAGCTTACGCCGCGGCAAAAGCTCCAAGCCGGCTACGAGCGGCTCGATCAAAGCCTGCGATCGGATATGGTCAGCGCGCCCGATCGGCACGTAAATTCGGTGTTTGCCGGATACACCGCCCGTTTCGGCGCCAATCAAATCCAAGCGAACGTGCGGCGCGATCAGTATTCGGATTTCGGCGGCGCCAACACGTACTATCTCGGTTATGGGCTCGATTTCACCGAGCATTGGAAGGCTACCGCGAGTTATTCGAGCGCGTTTCGCGCGCCGAGCTTCGACGACCTTTATTTTCCGGGCAGCGGCAATCTGTCGATTCGGCCGGAGCGAAGCCACTCGGTGGAGGCGGCGCTGCAATACGCTTCGGATTCGCTCGGCGTCGTGCGGCTGACGGCGTTTCAGACGCACTACACCGATCTGATCAACTACGTGCCGACGCAGGGCGGAATGTTTTATCTCGCGGAAAACGTCGGCCGAGCGAAGGTGCAAGGGCTCGAAGGCTCCTTTAGCGGGCGCGTGGGCAAAACGGACGTGCGCGCCGCGCTGACGGTGCAAAATCCTGTCGACGAGATTGCCGATACCGACCTCACTCGCCGCGCCAGGCACTTCGCGTCCCTTTCCGCCAACCGCTCGTTCGGCGCGTGGCGGGCCGGCGGGGAATGGATCGTCAGCGGGCCGCGCAACGATAGCGGCACCCCGCTGGGCGGATTCGGTATCGTGAACCTATCGGCGCGTTACGACATCAGCAAGGCTTGGTACGTCAGCGCCCATATCGACAACTTGTTCGACAAGCACTATGAACTCGCCTATACCTACAACACGTCGCGTCGCGGCGCCTTTGTCACGATCGGCTGGCAGCAGCAGTGAAATGCGGGGCGGTTCGGATCGCTTCGCCTATCGGTCGCGCCGATGCCAAGCCGCGAGCGCGCGGCGATGAACCTATCGGCCTCGCGCGCGCATGCAGTGATGACGGCTAGGCGGGCCGCGCTCGTATGGATCGTCCTCGCGTTGGCCGCGCTCGTCGTATTCACGGCCGCGCTGATGCTCGGCAGCGTCCCCGTGCCGCCCGCTCGCGCCTTGCTTGCGTTGGTGCATTGGCCCACGCACGACGGCGCGGGCCCCGACCTTGCCGGCGAAATCGTGCGCACGCTGCGCCTGCCGCGCGCCCTCGCGGGGTTCGGGTGCGGGGCGTTGCTCGCCCTTGCCGGCGCGCTGCTGCAGGTGCTGCTACGCAACCCGCTGGCCGAGCCTTATGTGCTCGGCGTCTCGGGCGGTGCGGCCGCGTTCGCGGTGGCGGCGCTCCTCGCCGGCGGAGCGTGGTGGCTCGTCGATCTCGCCTCGTTCGGCGGCGCCGTGCTGTCGGTCGCGCTCGTATTGGGTCTCGCGCGCCGCGAGTTTTGGCGCGGCGAGCCGCAAGAAGCGTCGCCTCGGCTGCTGCTGACGGGTGTCGTCGTCGCGACGGGGTGGGGCGCTCTGATCACGCTTCTCATCGCGCTGGCGCCCGACGACCGGTTGCGCGGCATCGTGTTTTGGCTGACCGGCGATTTGAACGGCGCGGCCAATCCTAGCTGGGCGCTCGCCGCCCTCGTACTCGCGCTCGCGGTGTGCTTGCCCGTCGCGCCGCAACTGAACGTGCTGTTGCGCGGCGATGCGCTGGCCGCATCGCTCGGCGTCCCCGCGACGCGGCTGCGGCTGCGTATTTATCTCGTGGCCTCGCTCGCCGCCGCCGCCAGCGTCACGACGGCAGGCACGATCGGTTTCGTCGGCCTCGTGGTGCCGCATGCGTTGCGGCTCGTGCTCGGCAACGACCAGCGCATGCTCGTCCCGGCCAGCGCGCTGGCCGGCGGCGTGGCGGTTATGAGCGCAGATCTCGCCGCGCGCACGGTCATCGCGCCGGCGCAATTGCCGGTCGGCGTCGTGACCGCGCTCGTGGGCGTTCCCGTCTTTCTGTGGATGCTCGGTTCCGTCCGTCGATGAAATCGCTGACCCCGATCGATCCCGAACGCCGTCCCGCGTCCCTTGGGGCGCAGCATTTGACGTTGCGCGCCGGCTCGCGCACGCTGCTCGAGGACTTCACGCACACGTTCTATCCCGGCGAGATCTGGTGCATCGCCGGGCCGAACGGCGCGGGCAAGACCACGTTGCTGACGACGCTCGCCGGCCTGGCGCGGCCGGCCGGCGGCCGCGTGGCAGTAGACGGCGAGGACATCGAGGCATGGCCCGCCGCGGCGCTCGCGCGGCGGCGCGCATTGATGCCGCAGACGTCGCACGATGCGTTCGGCGCGAGCGTGCTCGACATCGTCTTGCTCAATCGTTTTCCGCATTTGACGGGCTGGGGATGGGAGGGGCCGGCCGACCGGGCGGCCGCGCTCGCGGCGCTGGCGCGCGTCGGGCTCGATGCGTTTGCCTCGCGCAACGTCCTATCGCTCTCGGGGGGAGAGCGCCAGCGCGTTGCGCTCGCCGCGGCGCTGTGCCAGGATGCGCCGCTGCTGCTGCTGGACGAGCCGCTCGCATTTCTCGATTGGCATCACCAGATCGAGTGCATGAACGCGCTGGTGCAATGGTCTCGGGCGTTGCCGCGTACGATCGTGTTTTCGTGCCACGACTTGAATCTCGCCCGGCGTTTCGCGACCCATGCGCTGTTGCTCGACGGCAACGGCAACGCGTATCCCGGCGCCGCGCGCGAAGTACTCGCGCCGGCGCTCGCGAGCCGTGTCTTCGGTTATCCGATGGTGCTGATCGAGCAGGGCGGCTACGAGGCGCTGGTGCCCGCGTTGCCCGCTCAGTGATCCCGGCGGCGCGCGGCGTGCCAGATAGTGACTCCGCCACAGCCGGCCGGGCCGCGTGGCGGTTTTACCGAATTGTGGTCAACCCGTGCATGCGAGTATGGTGAGTCCTTCGCTGAGCGCGATCAGGCCTTTTATGCGAGAGTCTCGCCGGCCTCGCAATCAGCTTCGATATTTGAACCGAGTATGAACGCATCACTTCCTTTGCCCATCGTCGAACCGCTCGATCGCTCGCTGCGCGGCGCGCTTTCGCACATGATCGACAACAAGACGAAGCCGCTCGGCAGTCTCGGTATGCTCGAGGTGCTCGCGCGTCAAATGGGCATGATCCAGCAGAGCACGCGTCCCACCGTCGAGCGCCCGGCCATGATCGTCTTCGCCGGCGACCACGGCATCGTGCAGGAGGGCGTGAGCCCCTATCCTCAGGAAGTCACGGCACAAATGGTGGCCAACTTCCTGACGGGCGGGGCGGCGATCAACGCGATCAGCCGCGTGTCCGAGGTGGCGCTCGAAGTCGTCAATGCGGGCGTCGCGACGCCCATCGCGCCGTTGCCCGGACTCATCGATGTGCCGATTCGCCCCGGTACGCGCAATTTCGCCCACGGGCCCGCGATGACGCGCGAGGAAGCCCTTGCGGCAATGCGTGCGGGGGCGGCGCGCGTACGTCACCATGCGGCGCTCGGCACGAACGTGATCGGCTTCGGCGAAATGGGAATCGGTAATACGTCGTCGGCCGCATGTTTGATGAGCCGGCTGTGCGGCGTGCCCATCGATGACTGCGTGGGCCGCGGCACCGGTCTCGACAATGCGGGCCTTGCGCGCAAGCGCAATGTTCTAGCGAACGCACTCGCGCTGCATAGCGGCGTGAGCGGGCCGATCGACGTGCTGGCCACGTTCGGCGGATTCGAAATTGCGATGATGACGGGCGCCTACCTGGCCGCCGCCGAGGCGAAGATGACGATCCTCGTCGATGGCTTCATCGCTACGTCGGCGCTGGTCGTGGCGGACGCGATCGCGCCGGCCGTGCGCGATTACTGCGTCTTCGCGCATCTGTCCAATGAGGCCGGCCATCGGCGCATGCTCGATTACTTCGGCGCGAAGCCTTTGCTGTCGCTCGATATGCGGCTCGGCGAAGGGACGGGCGCGGCGCTCGCCGTGCCGGTGTTGCGCGCGGCCGTCGCGGTCCTGAGCGATATGGCCAGCTTCGAATCGGCCGGCGTCGCTGGCCCCGAGGTTCGATGAAAGAAGAGCGATCGACGAGCGCATTAGCCGCTGTGCCGAACGACGGCGCCGCAGCGCTCGCGCACCGCGCGTTTTGGCGCAAGCAGGCGCGATATGTCCTCGCCGCGCTCGGCTACTTCACCCGTATCCCCATCCCGCGGTCGATCGCGCTCGACGCGGACGATCTCGCCGGCGCGGCGCGTTACTTTCCGCTCGCGGGGGCGCTCGTCGGAGCGTGGGGAGCGCTGATCTACCTCAGCGCAATGCGCGTCTTCCCCGCCGGTGTCTCGGTGTTGCTGTCGATGATCGGCACGCTCGCCGCCACTGGGGCATTGCATGAAGACGGGCTGGCCGATTGTTGCGACGGCTTCGGTGGGGCGGCGAGCCGCGACGATGCGCTGCGCATCATGCGCGATCCGCGCCTCGGCGCGTTCGGCGCGATCGGGCTTATGATGGCGCTCGCGCTCAAGTGGCAGACACTGGCCGCGCTGCCTGCGGCGACCGTCGCGTGGACGATGGTGGGCGCGCATGCCGCGAGCCGGGCGCTGGCCGTCAGCTATCTGGCCACGCACGAGTACGCGCGCGAGCAGGGCAAGGCCAAGCCGGTCGCGCAGCGTATGTCCCCGCGTGCGCTTAGCGTCGCCCTTGCGCTCGGTCTCGTGTGGCTTGCCATGCCGGACTGGCGAGCGGGAGTGGCCGGGCTCGCGCTCGCGTTGGTTCTACGCTTTTTATTGGGCCGGTATTTCACGCGCCGGCTCGGCGGCTATACGGGCGACTGTCTCGGATTCGCCCAGCAGAGCTTCGAACTCGTTTTCTACTTGACCGCACTCGCGTGGACCTCGTTCTGATCCGCCACCCGGCGCCCGCCATCGAAGCCGGCATCTGCTACGGAAGCACCGATGTGCCGTTGGCCGGCGATGCGGCCGAGTCGGCTCGTGCGCTCGCCGCCCGTCTCGCGGCGCTGGCCGTACCGCCGCCGTCGCGTTTCGCGACGAGTCCTTTACGTCGCTGCGCCGATGTCGCCCACCGGCTCGCGCTGCTGCTCGGCAAAGCGTGCGGCAGCGATATCCGCCTGCGGGAGATCGATTTCGGCGCATGGGAAGGGCAGCGCTGGGACGCGATCGATCGCGCGGCGCTCGACGCCTGGAGCGCCGATCTGCGTCATGCGCGTGCTCACGGCGGCGAGAGCGTCGCGCAATTCGAGGCGCGTGTCGATGCGTGGCTCGCGATGTGCCGCGAACCGGCGGCTGCATCCGGCGCGAGCGTACTGGCCGTGACGCATGCGGGCGTCATGCGCATGATTGCGGCGCTACTGCTCGGCGAGTCGATCGAGACGACCCTCAAATGGCCGCTCGAGATGGCCGCCGTCGTGTGGTTCCAGCGTGGCGAGCACGCGGGCGATTGGCGGCTGTTGCATTGGAATGTCTGACCGGGCCGAGCCGCGACGGTGACGTCGCGCCTCAGTGCGCGCCCGAAGCGTCGGCGCCCGGCCTGCGCGCTCGCGCAAGATCCAAATCGCGGCACAGTGCTTCGGCGCCTTGCGCGAGACGCGGCGCGGGCCGCGTGATCAGATCGCCGTCGATCGCGAACAAATTGCCGCGCGCGACGGCCGTCATGCGTGGCCAGGCGCGCCATGCCGCAAGGCTCGGCAGCACCGCATCGGGCTTCGTTGCGCCCGCGCTCGCGGTGACGATCGCTTCGGGATCGGCCGCGACGACCGCTTCCGTCGATACCGTCGGTACGAGCGGCGCGAGGTTCGCAAAGACGTTGCGTCCGCCGCATAGCGCGATGACGTCGCTGATGATTTGGGCGCCGTTCAACGTCATGAGCGGATCGGCCCATGCCTCGTAAAACACGCTGACGGGCGAGCGCCGCTCGTAGCGGGCGCGCAGCGCGGCGATCTTGCCGCGATAGTCGGCGGCCGCCGCTTGCGCTTGGCTTGCGGTGCCCATCAGCGTGCCGAGCGCGATCAAATCGGTGGCGACGTCGTCGATTTTGTGCGGCTCGCTCCGATACAAGGCAATGCCGAGTTCCCGCAGACGATCGAGTTGGCGTTGACTATTGCCGTGGCGCCAGACGATGACGAGGTCGGGCCTCAAGGCGGCAATGCGTTCGAGATCGAGCGTCGTATTCGTACCCACGCGCGGCAGCGTTTTCGCGGCACTTGGATAATCGCTGTAGGAGACGGCGCCGACGAGCTTGGCGCCGCCGCCGGCCGCATAGACCAGCTCGACTGCGTGCGGCGCGAGCGCAACGATGCGCTCGGCCGGCGCGGCGAGCGTGACGCGCTGGCCCCCGTCGTCGGTGACTGTGACCGAGGCCTGAGCCGAACGCGCGCCGAGCGCCGCAAGCGCGCATCCGAAGACCAACGCGGCAGCATGCCGCACCACGCCCGCATGCGCCGCGGCCTTCATTGGGGCCGCCCGCTTTTGACGGTCATCGGCAGGCCCGCCACCATCAGCGTGACCTCGCGAGCGATCGCCGCGACGCGTTGATTGAGCCGCCCCAGTTCGTCGACGTATTGGCGCGTCATCGCACCCATCGGTACGACGCCCATGCCGATTTCGTTGCTGACGACGATGAGCGGCCCCTTGGCTTGCAAAAGCGCGGTTTCGAGCGCATCCGCGCGGGCCGCGTAGTCGCGCGCCGGTTCCCCATCGGCCGGGCAGAGGACATTGGCGAGCCAAAGCGTGAGGCAGTCGAGCAAGATGCACGTGCGGCCGTCGTCGGCTTGCGCGATCGCGCCGGCCAGATCGACACCCGCTTCGACCACCCGCCAATGCGCGGGCCGACGGGCTCGATGCTGAGCGATGCGTGCGGCAAATTCGGCGTCGCCCGTCTCGCGCGCCGTCGCGACATAGGTGACGGGCGCGGTCAGTTCTGCCGCGCGCGCATGCGCAAGCTGCTCGGCGTGGCGGCTTTTGCCCGAGCGGGCGCCGCCGAGCACGAAGGTAAGGTCGGATAAGCTCATGGCTCGATTGTATCGAGGCTGGCGCAAATTTTTTTCGCTTGCCCACAATATTCGCGTGCCTGAAACGTCTTCAGAGGCATGCAATCGCCATCCACTTCGCGCACGATGACCGACCCAGACCGCGACATCACCGCGATAGTGATGCTTGAACGAACGAGGCTGGTGAACTTCATCCGGCGCCGCATACGCGACCCGGACGATGCCGAGGACATCCTCCAGGACGTGTTTCACGAATTCGTTCAGGCGTACCGGCTTCCCGCACCCATCGAACAGGCGAGCGCGTGGCTTTTTCGCACGGCGCGCAACCGGATCATCGATCGTTTCCGCAAGAAGCGGGAGCAGCCGCTGGCCGATCTGTCCGAGCCCGACGACGATCCGGACGGCGAGTATCGCCTGGACCTCGCACTGCCGGCGCACGACGCGGGCCCCGAAGCGCGTTACGCCCGAACGGTCTTGCTCAAGGCCTTGCAGGACGCGCTCGACGAGTTGCCGCCGAATCAACGCGAGGTGTTTATCGCGCACGAACTGGAGGGCCGCTCGTTCAAGGAGCTGGCCGCGCAAAGCGGCGTCGCGCTCAACACGTTGCTCGCGCGCAAGCGCTACGCGGTCTTGCATCTGCGCGGCAGATTGCAGCCCGTTTATGACGAATTGGACAATCTTTAAAGGAGTCGACGGATGAGTTTTCGAATCAGATGTGTGGGCAAAGCCGTGTTTGCGGTCATTGCCATCGGTGTGCTCGGATGGGTCGTCATGATGTTGTGGAATTGGGTGACGCCGGCGCTCTTCGCCGGCGCCCGCACGATCGACTTCGCCCACGCGCTGGGCCTGCTCGTGTTGAGCCGCATCTTGTTCGGCGGCTTCCGCGGACACCGCGGCTGGCACGGCCGGCGCCATTGGCGCAAATGGGAAGCCATGACCCCCGAGGAGCGCGAGCGCTTCCGGATGGCGGGCCGCTCGGGCGGCGACGAGCGCACGGGAGCGTGAACATGCGCGAGAAATCGGCGAGCGAGTGCAAACAGGAGCCCGGCGTCATTGCGCCGGTCGTCAATCTGAAACGGTGCGAAGGCAAGGGCGATTGCGTGACCGTGTGCCCGGAGAACGTGTTCGAGATCCGGCGTATCGATGCAGCCGATTACCGCGGCCTCGATCTCATGCATCGCTTGAAGCAGCGGGTGCACGGAATGAAAGTCGCCTACACGCCGAACGCGCACGCCTGCCGGTCTTGCGGGCTTTGCGTTGCGGCGTGCCCCGAACGCGCCATCACGCTCGCTCGAACGGCGTAGCGTGCTCGGCCTTCGCCGATCGACATCGGCCAACCCCGTTCAACTCATCGTGCAAGAGCAAGCATGCGACAGATAAGAAAAATCGCCGTCGTCGGCGCAACGGGCCGTCTCGGCGCACCGGTCGTCGCGGAGCTGGCAAAGACCTTTCAGGTACGGGCGATCGTGCGTTCTCCGGAGACGGCGAGGGCCAAGCTGCCGCCCAATGTCGAAATCGTCCGAGGCGATTTACGCGATGTTGCAAGCCTGCGCGCCGGCCTCGACGCGATGGACGCTATCTATCTCAATCTCGCGACCGAGACGGCGCAGTTGAACCTGCCGTTCTACGAGGAGCGCGAGGGCGTCCGAAATCTGATCGCCGCGACGCAAGGGCTGGACATCCAGTACATCGCGAAGATCGGCGCATTGGGCGCTTACCCGCCGGCCGTGGCGACCATGAAAAACAACATGGTGCCGAACCTGATCCGGATGCAGGGGCACGAGATCATCGCAGCCTCCGGGATCCCCCACACGTTCTTCGCGCCGACTCATTTCATGGAGCTCCTGCCGAACATGATTCAAAAGCGCGCGCTCCAATGGATCGGAAACACGAGCGTGAAAGTCTATTGGATCAGCGCGGCCGACTATGCGCGGCAAGTAGTCAAAGCCTTTCAGCACCCCGCGGCGATGCCCGAGCACTGTCCCGTCCAAGGACCTGAAGCCCTCTCCGTGAAGGAGGCGATGGAGCAATTCGTGCGGAACTACGACCCTGCGTTGAAAATCCGTGTGGCGCCGCTATGGGTGATCAAAGCGCTCGGCCTCGTCAGCCCCAGGATGAAGTTCGTCGCCCATTTGTTTGCCTATTTCGGCAACCATGAAGATCCGTTCTATGCGGACGGAACTTGGCGCGAACTAGGTAAGCCGGCGACCACGCTCGAAATGTTCGCCAAAGGCTTGCGGCAGACCCCGACAGCCCGATGACCGCCTAAGCGAGAATCATCTGCGTGCAGCGGAACAGCGCGATCGTGTGGCCGTCGGGATCGAAGACGCTCGCGTCCCACACGTGCGTGCTGCGGCCGAGGTGAACGGCGCTCGCGACGGCGCGCACGGTCCCCGCTCGGCAAGTGCCGAGAAAATTGCTTTTGAGCTCGATGGTCGTGAACCCGCGCGCGTGTTCGGGCAGATGCGCCATGCACGCATAGCCGCAGCAGGTATCGGCCAAGCCGATGACGGTCGCCGCGTGCAAATAGCCGTTGGGCGCCAGCAGTTGCGGCCGCACGGCCAGCTTACCCGTCAGCGTGCCTTGCCCGAGCGCGACGATGCGTACGCCGAGCAGATCGGGCAACGTGCCCTGCTGATGTTCATGAATGGTCTCAATCGTGTAATCGGGGCGTAGCGTCGACATCGAGAGAACCTCCTGGCGGCCGAATTTGCCGATATTATCGGGACCTGCGATGCTTTTTGATAGCTTAGCGGGCGGATAAAGGGCGAATAAGCATGCCCGAAGCAATCGGCCCGGCGGCGTAACCGGTTAACCGGCCGTATCCAGCGGTCTTCTACTCGGGAGTGTTCATGACGGTGATCGTGGTAGCGAACCCCAAAGGCGGCGTGGGCAAGAGCACGTTGTCGACGAACTTGGCGGGCGCCTTCGCGGCGAACGGCGAATGGGTGGCGCTGGCCGACCTCGATCGGCAGCAATCGTCGCATGGCTGGCTGGCCTTGCGGCCGGAAGCGCTGCCTCCCATCGAAACGTGGCAGGTCGATCCCGACGCGCCGGTCAAGCCGCCCAAGGGGCTCGAGCGCGCGGTCATCGACACGCCGGCAGGCTTGCACGGCGCGCGTCTGGCCGCCGCGCTGGAACTCGCCGATAAGGTCATCGTGCCGTTGCAGCCGTCGATGTTCGACATCCTGGCCACGCAGCATTTCCTCGAGCGGCTAACAAAGGAGAAGGCCGTCCGCAAGGGGGCGATCGAGGTGGGCGTGGTCGGTATGCGCGTCGATGCGCGCACGCGTTCGGCCGAGCAGTTGCACCGCTTCGTCGAAGGACTCGATCTGCCCGTGCTCGGTTTCTTGCGCGATACGCAAAACTACGTCCAACTCGCGGCCCACGGGCTGACGCTTTGGGATGTCCCGCAAAGCCGCGTCGAGAAGGATCTCGAACAGTGGGAGCCGATCTTGGCCTGGGCCGCGAAATAAAACGCAGCCCGCCCCCGCCCGCTTAACTCCAGCTTTGCACGGGCACGTGGCCGCGGCTGCCCTTGATCTTGTTCTCGTCGTCGACGAATACGAGCTTCGGCTCCCAGCCGGCCGCGAGCTCGGCGTCGTCCACGACCGCGAATGCGGCGATGATGACGAGGTCGCCGAGCTGAGCGCGCCGCGCGGCCGAGCCGTTCAGCGAGATCATGCCGCTGCCGCGTTCGCCGCGGATCGCGTACGTCGAAAAGCGCTCGCCGTTGTTGACGTTCCAGACGTCGATTCGCTCGTTCTCCACGATGCCCGACGCGTCGAGCAAATCTTCGTCGATGGCGCACGATCCTTCGTAGTGAAGCTCGCAATGCGTCACGACAGCGCGGTGGATCTTCGATTTCAGCATGTGTCGCTGCATGGTCGTTCCTTCGGACACCGTGGCGGCGTCAGATTTCAAGGTTATCGATAAGGCGCGTCGCGCCGAGCTTGGCGGCCGCCAGCACGACGAGCGGGGCGTCGAGTTCGTGCGCGGCCGGCGCAATCAGGTTCGAGCGCTTGCGCACGGCGATGTAATCGGGCGCCCAGCCCCGCGCCGCCAGGCTTTCCATCGCTTCGCGCTCGATCGCGGCGAAGTCGCGCCGGCCCGATAGAACAGCTTCGCGCACGCGGGCAAGCGTCGCGGCCAGCATCGGTGCTTCGGCGCGCTCCACGTCGGTCAGATAGCGGTTGCGCGAGCTGAGCGCGAGGCCGTCGGCGTCGCGCACCGTTTCGGCGGCCACGATGTCGGTCGGCAGCGCGAACTGCTGGCACATTTGCCGCACGATCATGAGCTGCTGGTAATCCTTCTTGCCGAACACGGCCACGCGCGGTTGTACGCACGACATGAGCTTCATGACGACCGTGCACACGCCCGTGAAAAAGCCGGGGCGGAACTCGCCTTCGAGGATATCGCCGAGGTCGTGCGGCGGATGGACGCGGTACTCCTGCGGCTCCGGATACATATCGCGCTCGGTCGGCGCGAACAGCACGTACACGTTTTCCTTTTGCAGCTTCTCGATATCCGCTTCGAGCGTGCGCGGGTATTTGTCGAAATCCTCGTTCGGTCCAAACTGCAGACGATTGACGAAGATGCTGGCGACGACGGGATCGCCGTGCTGGCGCGCGAGGCGCATCAGCGACAAATGGCCTTCGTGCAGGTTGCCCATGGTCGGGACGAACGCCGTACGGTTCTGGCCGCGCAACTGGTCGCGCAATTCGTGGATCGAGCTGATGACTTTCATCGTACTGAAGGGCGCGACGCCCGCGAAGTTGAAGGCGCGCCGATTGTAGTGGATTTGACGGCCACTGACATCGAAAAAAGACGATCGTTCGATGAGCGGGGCGGGGCGGACGCTCGCGCTAGGCAGGCAGGTATGCGAGACGCACGTATATCGGGGCGAACGGTTCCGGCTGGGTGATTTCGACGAGCGATTCGCGCGCCAGCTCGAGCATGGCGATGAAATTGACGACGACGACGGGCACGCCGCGCGATACATCGAACAGTTCGGAAAATTCGACGAAGCGCGCGTTTTGCAGACGGCGCAGGATCAAGCTCATGTGCTCGCGCACCGAAAGCTCTTCGCGCGAGATCTTGTGATGCTGCACGAGCTTGGCGCGTTTGAGCACGTCGGCCCAAGCGGCGCGCAAATCGTCGATCGCCACGTCGGGAAAGCGCGGCGCCATGCTTTGCTCGATGTAGACCTCGGCGCGCAAGAAGTCCCGCCCCAGTTGAGGCAGTTGATCGAGCCGCTGCGCCGCCAGCTTCATGCGCTCGTATTCGAGCAAGCGCCGGACGAGCTCCGCGCGCGGATCCTCGGGCTCCTCGCCCGTGTCGGCCTTCTTGACCGGCAGCAGCATGCGCGACTTGATCTCGATCAGCATGGCGGCCATCAGCAGATACTCGGACGCCAATTCGAGGTTCGTTTTGCGCAACTGCTCCACGTAGCCGAGGTACTGCGCCGTCACGTCCGCCATCGGAATGTCGAGCACGTTGAAGTTCTGCTTGCGGATCAGATACAGCAACAGATCGAGCGGACCTTCGAACGTTTCGAGAAACACTTCGAGCGCGTCCGGCGGGATGTATAGATCCTGCGGCAGCTTGAACAGCGGCTCGCCGTATAGGCGCGCAAACGCAATGCCGTCGACGGTGTCGGGCGTCGTGTCGGTGGCGGGTGCGGTCAGCGCCGCGTCGGGCGCCCCCGCGCGATGCCCTTCGTCGGCGGCGGTCACGTTCAGAAGTTTTGGTAGTACACGTACGGCGTTTGGTTGACGCGCGAGAGCTGCTGGGCCGAGCGCTCTTCGAGATCGATCGGCTGTTTGTCCCACAGCAGCGCGCGGCCGCGGCGCTGTTCTTCTTCCAACGTCGGCTTTTGCTCTTTCAACTGATTGATGAACTGCGTGATATCCGATTGATACAACATGATCCGGTCATCCTGAAAATAGGGACAGAGCGGCAGCGGGCCGTCTCCAGCAAAGTGGGATTTTAGCGCATGCCGCTCATGCGGAACACTGGCCGGCTTTCGCCGTCGAAGCGGGGCACGCGAATCGTGGGCCGCGGCGCCGGCCGGGGCGGCTGTGCAAGGGGCGGACCTTGGCCATATGGCCGGCATTCGCGCGCGCGATGGCTCGTTCTCCGGCGGTTATGTTCAAATGTCCGCTTTCGTCAGCGTTTTGCCCGTGGCCGGGCGCCAATCAACTCGGGAGGGGGTTTGCGGGGAGTCGTGATTGCTTCGTCTCGCGGCGCGCGGTGTGCAAGGCGCCGGCCCGCGCCGGCCGCGAGAACGTTTTGGCCGTCGGTCGCGTGCGCGCTTGTGCTGGCGCTGGCGTCGATGCCCGCGGCGGCCAAATACGACATCACGATCGATGCGCCGCGCGCCATGCGCAAGCTGCTCGAAAAGCATCTCGATCTCGCGCGCTTCGCGCCGCGCGACGACGTCACCGACGATCAATTCGATTTCCTCGTCACGGCCGCCCCGCAACAAGTGCGCGATTTGGCCGCGACGGACGGCTATTTTTCCCCGATCGTGCGCACCGACGTGCGTACGGCGGCCGAGGGCAAGCGGGCCGTGACGGTGTACGTCGAGCCGGGGCCGCGCACCATCGTCTCGTCGGTCGATCTGAGCTTCGAGGGCCCGGTGCGCACCGAGGAACCGGCGCGGGAAACCGCCGCGCGCTTCGCCTTTTCGCTGCGTACGGGCGACCCCTTCACCCAGGCCGGATGGAGCGATGCCAAGGATGCGGCGCTCAAGGCATTGCAGGCGCGCCGCTATCTGGGTGCCAAGATCGTGCGCTCGCAAGCGCGCATCGATCCGCATACGCGCCAAGCCGCGCTGACGGTGGCGTTCGCGAGCGGCCCCACCTTTACGCTCGGGCCGCTCGACGTATCGGGCGTGCAGCGTTACCCGGGGCGGATCGTGACGAACGTCAATCCGCTCGGAGTCGGTGAGATATACGACGTCGAGCGGATCGCCGAGTTGCAGCGGCAACTGCAGAACACGCCCTATTACGCGAGCGTCGCGATCGACGTCGGCAGCGATACCGCGAAGCCGAACGAGACGCCCATCCACGTGAAGGTCAGCGAGTATCCGTACAACAGCGTGCGCGGCGGGGTTGGGTATGCGACCGATACGGGCGCCCATGTGCAAGGCTCGTACACGTATCTCGATACGTTCGGCGCTGCCTGGCCGCTTTCGGTGCAGGGCCGGCTCGATCAGATCCAGCAATACGGCCAGGTTCAACTGTCGATGCCGCCGGGGCAGCGCGGCTGGGTCAATAGCGCGCTCGCGTCGTACACGAACACGCAGGTGTCGGGTACGCGGATCTACAGCGCGCGCGCCGGTTTGCAGCGGGCGCGCACGGCGCAATTCATCGACTACGCGTATTCCCTGCAGTACTACGCCGACCGCCTCGATCAAAACGCATCGGGGCCGACGACGAGCCATGCGCTCGTGCCGCAGTGGTCGTGGACGCGCCGCAACGTCGACGATCCGCTGTTTCCGCGCAAGGGCAATCTCGTCCACGTCGAGACGGGCTTCGCCGTCAAGGGAATCGCAACCGATCAGACGTTCGTGCGCGGCTATGCGCGCGGCGAACAGTACGTGCCGCTCTTCAAACGCGACCTGTTTCTCGTGCGCGCGGAATTGGGCGGCGTATTCACGAGCGGGAGTTCGAGCGGCATTCCGGCCTCGCTGCTGTTCCGGGCGGGCGGCTCCAATTCCGTCCGCGGATACGGCTTCCAGAGCATCGGCAACAATGTCGACGGCTCGGTGTTGCCGACGAAGTACCTCGTGACTGCCACGGCCGAGTATCAGCACTGGTTTACGCACGATTGGGGCGCGGCCGCTTTCTACGATATCGGTACGGCGACGGATACTTGGGGGGAGCGCGTCTTTTACCCGGGTGCGGGCATCGGCGTGCGCTGGCGCAGCCCCGTCGGTCCGATCAACGTCGATTTGGCCTACGGCATGCGCAACCACAGCGTGCGGCCGTATTTGACGCTAGGCATCGCATTTTGAGCCTCGCGACCGGATAAACGTATGGATCACGACGCATGACGCACGAATCGCCGTCCACACCGCACGAGCCGTCCGACGGCGCCGCGCCGGGGACGGGCGGGCCGGGTGAGTCCGGCGCGCCCGAGCCGCCGCCGAAACGGCGGGTGCGGCGCAGCCGGCGCGCGCTGCGATGGACCGCGCTCGCGCTCGTGCTGGCTATCGTGCTTATCGCGGCGGCGCTTTACGGCGCCGTCGCCACCGAGCCCGGTACGCGGCTCGTTTGGCGGACGGCCGTTGCGGCGACCGGCTCGCGCCTGACCGGCCGGTTCGTCGGCGGCACGCTTGCGCACGGCGTACGCCTCGCAAACGTGCGCTGGCTCGACAGGGCCGGTGCGGCCGGCGCACCGCCGACCGATATTCGCATCGATCGAATCGAGGGGCGCTGGGCGCTGACGCGCTCGCCTTGGCGGCTGACCGTGGATGCGCTCGAGGCGGGGACGATCGACGCGCGGCTCGCCCCCTCGACGAGTACCGCGCCGATGCGCCTGCCGAGCGAGCTGCGTTTGCCGATACAACTGGAGGTCCGCACGCTCGCCCTGGGTAAGCTGATCTTGCGCGACGGTGCGTCGGCGACCGAAATAGACCGGTTGCATGCGCGCGCAAGCAGCGACGGCGTTCATCACACGCTGTCGATCGACGGCTTGGACACGTCTTACGGCGCGCTGGCCGCTCGGCTTTCGCTCGGTGGACAGCGCCCGTTTCCGCTGACGGGCGCGCTGAACGCCTCGGGCGCGCCGGATGGTACGCAGGTGACGTTGGACGCGCGTCTATCGGGCACGCTCGAAGCGCTCGCGGCCGATGTGGCGGCCAGCGGGATGAAGCTGTCCGGCCGCGCGCATATCGAAGCGCAGCCGTTTGCGCCCGTGCCCCTGACGCGTGCGACGATCGCTTTCGATCACGTCGACCCGCGCGTGCTCGACCCGGGCGCGCCGCAGGCCGACCTTTCGCTGGCCGCGACGCTTGCACCGGTGCCGGGCGGCGGGCCGCTCGTGGTTGCGGGGCCTGTTGCGATCGTCAATGCGAAACCCGGGCTGCTCGAGGAGCATCGGCTGCCGCTCGTGCGCGCCGGCGCGGACCTGCGTCTGTCCGCCCGCGAGCAGCGGCTCGACCATCTGACCGTGCAACTCGTGCGCCATGCCACGCTTACGGGGAGCGGCACGTTCGCGGGCGGACGCGGGCAACTCGCACTCGATGCGCGTGCGCTCGATTTGACGACGCTGACCCCGTACGTCCGGCAGACCGCTCTCTCCGGGCCGATCAGGGTCACGCTCGACGGCCCCGCGCAATCGCTTTCGCTCGACTTGGCCGATGAGGCCGCGCGCCTTCGCGCGCGAGCGCGTGTCGCCTTGGAACACGGCCGCATCGCGCTGCACGACGTGCGCATCGACGCGGGCGACGGACGCCTGGAACTAAAGGGCGCGCTGGCGCCCGGCGCATCGGCGCCCGGAGCGTTGTCGAGCTACGACCTCGGTGCGGTCCTGACCAATTTCGATCCGCGCTTGGTGATCGCGGCCGAATTGCCGGGGGTGCACTCGGCCGCGGCTGGCTCGGCTAAGTCCGCGCGCGCGGGGGGCAAGCCGCCCGGCGCCCGCGTCACGGGGCGTTTGAGCGCGGTGGGCACACTCGGCGAACCGTTCTCCACCAAGCTGAAGTTCGAACTCGGCGACAGCGTCTACGACGGCTTCCCGCTGACGGGCGAAGGGACGGTCCAGCTCGCGGGCGCGCGTTTGCTGCCGAGCAACGCCACGCTCTCGATCGCGGGCAACGACGTCGAGCTGCACGGCAGCTTCGGCGGCCCCGGCGACCGGCTTCGCTTTCACGTCGATGCGCCGCAGCTCGATCGGCTCGGCTTCGGCATCGCGGGCACGGTGCTGGCGGACGGCGACCTCACGGGCTCGCTCGCCCATCCCGATGTCACGCTGCGTTACGATGCTCGAGCGGTGGCGATCGGTGCGAACCGGATCGGCGCCGCCACGGGCAGCGCCCGCATTCGGGACGGCGCGACGGGCGCGCTCGAATTCACAACCGACGCGCGCGACGTCCACGCGGGGCCGGTCGATCTGACGACGCTGTCGGCCCACGTCACGGGCACGCGCGGGAAACACGCGTTCGACGCGCAAGCGAAGGGTTCGGTCGGCGCGCGTCCCATCGATATGGCCCTGGCGGGCACGGGCGCGTTGACCGATACGCGCGCGGGTCCGCGCTGGGATGGCATGCTCGCGCGCTTGACGAACCGCGGATTGCCGGGCGTCGAGTTGCAGGCGCCGGTGGCCGTCTCCGCTGGGGGCGAGCGTGTCACGCTGGGCCCGACGCGGCTCGCCATCGAGGGAGCAACGCTCGATCTGAAGTCGATCGTCTACGACCATGGGGCGATCAGTTCGGCGGGCAGCGCTTCGAACCTCTCGGTGGCGCGGTTCATTGCGATCCGGCAAACGCTGACGGGACAGCCGTCGCGGCTCTCGAGCGATCTCGTGTTCGCGGCGGATTGGGACTTCACGCTGGGCCGCACCGCGAGCGGCTATGCCCGGATCGAGCGCCGCAGCGGCGATGCGACGCTTTCGACAGGGTACGGCACGGCCTCGTTCGGCATCACGGCGCTGTCGGCGCGCGTGGACCTGAGCGCGGCCCGCGTGGCCGCGACGGTGCGCGCGGCGGCGAACCGTGTCGGCACGCTCGACGCGAACGTCAGCGCGGGGCTTTCCCCCGATCCGGCGCGAGGCGGCTTATTGGGATTGACCGACGAGGCGCCCTTGGCGGGCAGGCTCGCGTTCGATATTCCCGCCTTGAAGGCGACCGGCGGGCTGTTCGGTCCCAGCTACGTGTTGGACGGCCATCTTGCGCTGAATCTCGTCGTCGCGGGCACGCGGGCAAAGCCCGCGATCTCGGGCGCGCTAGTCGGCGACGATCTCTCGGCGACGCTCGTCGATCAAGGGATCCAATTGAAGGACGGCATCGTGCGCGTGGCGTTGACCGAAAACCTCGTGGACTTGCAGCGCGTCGAGTTTCACGGCGGCGACGGGACGATCCGCGCCACGGGGCGCATTCGGCTCGATAGCGCCGAGCCCGATCTGACGGCGCGCATCGTGGCCGACAAGCTCGAACTGTTCGCGGCGCCCGATCGGCAATTGTCGCTCTCGGGGAGCGCCACGGTCGCGAACGGCGGTCCTGCCGGCGGGCTCGACATCAACGGCAAGTTCACCGTCGACCATGCGCTCTTCGATCTGCCGGAGCAGAGCGCGCCGCGCTTGTCCGACGACGTGGTGATCGTGCGCGATCACGGTTTCGTGCGCGGTTCCCCGCAGCCGGTGGAGCCCACGAATAAGCCGGTCGGCCGGTTTGCCCCCCGTGCGAGCGTCGACATCGATTTGGGCAGCGATTTCCGTTTCCGCGGCCAAGGTGCGGATCTCGGATTGCGCGGTACCGTGACGGCGCTTTCCGCGCCCGATCAACCGCTGCGCGCGATCGGCAACGTGCGGGTGACCGAAGGATCGACCTATACGACCTTCGGCCGCAAGCTCGCGATCGAGAACGGCTATTTCACGTTCAACGGGCCCGTCGCGAATCCCGGCGTCAATATTCTGGCCATGCGACGCAATCAAGAGGTCGAAGCGGGTGTGCAAGTAACGGGTACCGTCCGGGCGCCCATCGTCAAGCTCGTGTCCGAGCCGAACGTAACCGACAACGAAAAGCTCTCGTGGCTCTTGTTCGGCCACGGCACCGATCAGGGCAACAACCTCAGTCAGCAAAGCTCGATGACGACGGCGCTCGCGTTGCTGGGCAGCGCGACGGGCAAGCGCGTGGCGCAGACGTTCGGGCTCGACGAGTTCTCGGTCGGCCGCAGCGACGTGGGGCTCACGGATTCGCAAGTGGTCGCGCTGTCGAAGGCGATCAACGACCGGCTCGTGCTCGGCTATGAGCAAGGCCTGCAATCGGCCAGCAACGCGTTCAAGGCGACGGTCAACTTATCGCGCTTTTGGTCCGTGCTCGTCTATACGGGGACGTTCCAAGGCATGGACGTCAACTACACGCGGCGCTTCGACCGCTGGCGGCGGTGACGCTCCGCGCGATTTTTGCGAAAAATGCCCGTGCGCGAGCCGGGGGTAACGTGGTCTGATTTGCGCTCGATTCACTTGAAGGAGTTATGCGATGACGACCGCATCGATGTGGCGCTGGCCCGTGTCGGAGGTGAAGCTCGGCAAGGGCGGTTCACTGCTCGAGGACCGGGGTTCACTGCGAAAGGCAATCAAGAACAGCCGTGGCTGGTTCCAGCTTTCGGAGCAAGGGGAAGGGCGCAAACCGCTGGTCGTCATCGGCAGCCCATCGCAAGTGCTCGCGTTTTTCAGGCGGCACGCCGCGAGCGGTATCGAAAACACGGTGCCCGAGCTGCCTCAAATCTATATGGGCGTGTCACGCTACGTCGAGACGGCGCGCTATCGCAAGCTCACGCCTTATCACGACACGGCGCTCGCGCTCGCGAACATGGCCACATGGACGGGCGCGGGACCCTATATGCAAGATGCCGGCAACGTCGCATCGGTGGTCGGCACGGTGTACGACTATGTGCGCAAGGCGCTGCGCCCGGGGATCGTGGAGGCGCCGCGCGACGCGCATGCTTTGTGCGTGACCTTCAGCTATTTGCCGGGGCCGGGTATGCGCGCGGTGGGACGCCACAAGGTGGCGTTCGGCGCGTACGAAAACGGTATCGGCCTGCAGACGCTGTTCGAGGACTGACGGTTGGCAACCGGCAGGCGCCGCTTCGCGCCTGCCGGCCCCTCATCGTCAGCGTACGCGCATGCCGGGCTTCGCGCCGCTGTGCGGCTCGAGGATATAGAGACCCGGCTCGGCCTTCTCGTCGGCGCTCGACGCGGCGAGCACCATCCCTTCGGACAGACCGAACTTCATCTTGCGCGGCGCGAGATTGGCGACCATGACCGTCAGCTTGCCCACCAATTCCTCCGGGCGATAGGCCGACTTGATGCCCGAGAAGACGTTGCGCGTTTTTGCCTCACCCACGTCGAGCGTCAGTTGCAGCAGCTTGTCGGAGCCTTCCACCGCCTTGCAGTCGACGATCAGAGCAACGCGCAAATCGATCTTGGCGAAATCGTCGATGGAGATCGTCTCGCTTTGCGCATCGCTCGCCGCGCCGGCCGTTGCCGCGCCGGCCGTTGCCGCGGCGGGCGCTTTTTGCTTCGCTTTTGCGGCCGCTGCCGCGCCAGCCGCTGCCGCCGCCGCGGCGCCGGTTTCGGCCGGCTGCAGCGACCCGCGATTGGCGGCGACCAGCGCTTCGATCTGCTTGGCGTCGATGCGCGTCATCAGATGCTGGTAGGCGTTGATGGGCTGAGCCGACGAGAGCGGCGTGCCGGCATCGGCCCATGCGAGCGGGGTCACGCCGAGGAACGCTTCGACCTTGGCCGCGAGCGCCGGCAACACGGGCTTGAGCGCGATCGACAGTAAGCGGAAGGCTTCGAGGCTGACGCTGACCGTTTCATGCAGCAACGCGGCATTGGCGGGATCCTTCGCCTGGTCCCATGGCTTGGCTGTATCCACGTAGGCGTTGACGGCATCGGCCAGCTCCATCGTTTGACGCACGGCACGGCTGTACTCGCGCGCTTCGTAATGGGCCGCGATTTGCGGGATCGCCGCGCGCAGCGTCGCGAGCAGCGGATGATGCATTGCGCTGTCCTGCACGCGCGCATCGAAGCGCTTGATCAGGAAGCCCGCCGCGCGGCTCGCGATATTCACGTATTTGCCCACCACGTCGCTGTTCACGCGGGCGAGGAAGTCGTCGAGATTCAAGTCGAGATCTTCCATCGTCGCGTTCAGCTTCGCGGCGAAGTAGTAGCGTAGCCACTCGGGGTTCAGGCCCGTGTCGATATAGCTGTTCGCGGTGATGAACGTGCCGCGCGACTTCGACATCTTCGCGCCGTCCACGGTCAAGAAGCCGTGGGCGAACACGTTCGTCGGCGTGCGATAGCCCGCGAATTCGAGCATGGCGGGCCAGAACAGCGTATGGAAATACAGGATGTCCTTGCCGATGAAGTGGTATTGCTCGGTGTTCGTGCCGGGCGTGATCCATTCTTCGAAATCGAGGCCGCGCTGGGCTGCCAGATTCTTGAAGCTCGCGTAGTACCCGACCGGCGCGTCGAGCCAGACGTAGAAGTACTTGCCGGGGGCGCCCGGGATTTCGAAGCCGAAGTAGGGCGCATCGCGCGAAATGTCCCAATCGCCGAGCTTCGCCTCTCCGGCGTCGCCGAGCCATTCGCGCATCTTGTTGGTGGCTTCGGGCTGGGCGAGGCCGCTTACCCATTCGCGCAGGAAATTCTCGCAACGCGAATCCGACAACCGGAAGAAGTAGTGTGTCGACTTGCGGCGCACGGGCGTCGCGCCGGAAATGGCCGAATACGGGTTGACGAGGTCGGTCGGCTGGTAAGTCGAGCCGCACACTTCGCAACTGTCGCCATATTGATCCTTCGCGCCGCATTTCGGGCATTCGCCCTTGATGAAGCGGTCCGGCAGGAACATCTCCTTGACGGGGTCGTACGCCTGCTCGATCTCGCGCGCGTCGATGAGGCCCGCTTGCTCGAGCTTGGTGTAGATCGTTTCGCACAACGTCTTGTTTTCTTCCGAATCGGTCGTGTAGTAGTTATCGAACGAAATCAGGAAGTTATGAAGGTCGCGCGTGTGCTCGCGCCAGACGCGCTCGATCAGTTGCTTGGGCGTGACCCCTTCCTTTTCGGCGCTCAGCATGATCGGCGTGCCGTGCGTGTCGTCGGCGCCGACGTAATAGACCTCATGCCCGTGCATTCGCATCGCGCGCACCCAGACGTCCGTCTGGATGAACTCGACCAGGTGGCCGAGGTGGATCTGTCCGTTCGCATAGGGCAAAGCGGACGTCACGAGAATGCGGCGGCGGGCGGCGCCCGTGCCGGCTTGCGCGGCGGAATGAGGGGCGGATACGGTCATGTGCGTAGGGGAAGGTGTGCTGCTTGAGGGAAAACGACGATTTTAGCAGGCACGAGGGCGCTCGCTCGTCGATGTCAAGCGGTTGCCGGGATCGGCGGTCGCACGGACCCGTTTTGTATGGAATTTCTAACAAAACGGCCGCGCCGAGCCCGAAATGTAGGAAATATCAGTCACGGCGGCGAGGCGAGCAGGGAACACAGGCAAAAAAAACCGGGGCGTTTGGCCCCGGAGCAACAACGACAAGAGGAGAATGGTGACGCGGCGGCGTTGGCCAGCCACGTACCGAATATACAGACAAGCGAAATGCCGGCGAGTTCGAAAAATTTTTTCGGAACGTTTACCGCGCGCTTCTCGCCGGCTTCCGGCGCGGCTTGCGGCCCGCGCCGCCTGCCTTTGGCCGCTGCTTAGCCCTGCGGCGCCGTCGCCCGCAGGTAGATCTCGACGCGGCGGTTTTGCTCTCGGCCCGCCGCGGTGTTGTTGTCCCCGATCGGGTTGCTTGCGCCGAAACCTTGCGCGTCGAGGCGGCCGGGATTGACGCCGCGCTGCGTCAGATAAGTCGCGACGCTTTGCGCCCGATTCACGGATAACGTTTGATTATGCGAAGCGCTGCCCGTGCTGTCGGTATATCCGCGAATCTGTGCGATGACTTGCGGGTTTTGATTCATCTGCGTCGCCAGCTCGTTCAGCGTGGCGTACAACTGCGGGTTGATCTGGTAGCTGTCGGTGGCGAACGTCACGTTGCTCGGGATATTGAGCTTGAGCGAGCCGTCGGGCTGCTCGGTAATCTGCGTGCCGGTGCCCTTGGACGCGCCCGAAAGCTTGTTGTGAATGTTCTGCCAGTTGTAGCCCGTGACGCCGCCGGCCAAGGCGCCGACGCCGGCGCCGATCGCGGCACCCTTGCCGCCGCCGGCCAGCGCGCCGATCCCGGCGCCCAGCGCGGCGCCGATGCCGGTGCCCGTGGCCGTATTGGTTTGCTGCTGCGTGGCGCAGCCGGCGAGAATCGAGCCGGCAACGGCCAAGACGGTGAGACGGGTGACGATTTTTGCGTTCATATTGGTGTCCTCTCTCGAAACGGTCGCTCGCGCAATGCGGCGACAAAACCGGCCAGCGGAGGCAGTTGCTATGCCGCGGCGAGGCGCGCGCCTCCGCTAACCACTACAATAGTGCCTGTGAGCGCCGATGCGGCACTCTCTTTGCTTGCCGCTGGGCGAAGGTGCCCGTCGGCTCGGCGTTTGGCAATGGTACGCAACACTTTCTTTCACTTTTCCGCGGTTTGGCCATGCTTTTCGAGCGCGTCGCGCTTATCCGCGAGCATGGCGCCGCGTGCATTCCTCCCTCGGAGTCGAATCGATGAGCATTGATCGGGCCTTGGTCGACGCCGCGCTCGCGGCCGTCACCGATCCCAACACGGGCAAGCCCGTAACAACCGGCAAGGGCGTGAAAAACGTCGCGATCGACGGCGCCGCGGTGAGCGTCGAAATCGTGCTCGGCTATCCCGCCAAGAGCCAGTTCGATACCGTTCGCTCGCTCGTCGAAGCGGCGCTCTCGAAGGTGCCCGGCGTCGAGCGCGCCGAGGTCGCCGTGTCGCAGTCGATCGTGGCGCACACCGTGCAGCCGGGCGTCAAACTGCTGCCCAACGTCAAGAATATCGTGGCGGTGGCCTCGGGCAAGGGCGGCGTCGGCAAGAGTACGACCGCGGTGAACCTCGCGCTCGCGCTCGCGAGCGAAGGCGCGGCCGTCGGCATTTTGGATGCCGATATCTACGGCCCGTCGCTGCCCATGATGCTCGGCATCGAAGGTCGGCCGGAATCGCCGGACGGCCAAACGATGAACCCGATGAAAGGCCACGGCGTCGAGGCCAACTCGATCGGTTTTCTCGTCGACCAAGACAACCCGATGGTCTGGCGCGGCCCGATGGCCACCTCGGCGCTCGAGCAGTTGCTGCGGCAAACGCGCTGGGGCGAGCTCGATTACTTGATCGTCGACATGCCGCCCGGCACCGGCGATATCCAGCTCACGCTGGCGCAGCGCGTGCCGCTCACGGGCGCGGTCATCGTCACGACGCCGCAGGACATCGCGCTGATCGACGCCAAGAAGGGCCTCAAGATGTTCGAGAAGGTCGGGGTGCCGATTCTCGGTCTCGTCGAAAACATGAGCATCCATATCTGCTCGAACTGCGGGCACGCCGAGCACATCTTCGGCGCGGGCGGCGGCGAGCGGATGGCCAAGGAGTACGGCGCCGAGCTGCTCGGCAGCTTGCCGCTCGATATCGCTATCCGCGAACAGGCGGACGGCGGGCACCCGAGCGTCGCGGCCGATCCGCACGGGGCGATCGCCGAGATGTACCGCGCGATCGCCCGCAAGGTGGCGATCCGCATCGCCGAGCGTGCCCGCGACATGAGCGCGAAGTTTCCGACCATCGTCGTGCAGGACACGTGAAAGCGCGTTCCCGCCCACGTTCGCGCGCGCGGCGCCCCGCGTCGCCGCCCGATCGCCACGGCGTACCGCCTAGATGGTGCTTGTGCGCCGCGCGTCGCGGTATCATGTCGCCTTCGCTTGAGTCCGGCTCGGCGGCGCGACTGGCGCCGCGCGCCGGCATGAGGATCGCATGAGAGAAACAACCGGTTGGCGGTGCGCCGGCCGTCCGAGCATGGTCATCGCCGCGTTGGTGCTGGCGAGCACGGCGCTCGGCGGCTGTGCCGCCTTCTTCGGCCCCCACGAAAAACGCGCGGACGCGCAGGTATTGCCCACGGTCGGCAATACGGCGCGCGGCACCGTCACGTTCATCGAGCGCGCGGACGGCGTGCAGGTAACGTACAACCTCGTCGGTCTGCCGCCGAACAGCGACCATGCCTTGCAGGTGCATGAGCGCGGCGATTGCAACGCGGCCGACGGTTCGAGCGCGGGCGCCGTATTCGCGCCGGCGGCCGACCGCCTGAAAACCGGCGTTCGGCGCGCGGGGGATCTCGGCAACATTCATGCGGACGCCACGGGGGTCGCCGCGGGATTCGTGGTGGCTACCGAGGTCTCGCTCGACGGGGTGCGCTCGGTGATCGGCCGCTCGGTGCTCGTCGCCCGCGAACCGAGCGATCCGGAATTCCCCGATCGCGGCGTCGGAGCGGCGCTCGCGTGCGGCGTCATTCGGCAGTAAATCCGCTTATTCAGCGTCTTTTTATGACCATCAAATCCGACAAGTGGATTCGGCGCATGGCCGAACAGCACAATATGATCGAGCCGTTCGCGCCCGATCAAGTGCGTAGGGGCGAGGACGGGCGCAAGCTCGTGAGCTACGGGACGTCGAGCTACGGCTACGATATCCGTTGCGCCGACGAGTTCAAGATTTTCACGAACATCAATTCGACGATCGTCGACCCGAAGAACTTCGACGAAAAGTCGTTCGTCGACTTCAAAGGCGACGTTTGCATCATCCCGCCCAATTCGTTCGCGCTCGCGCGTACCGTCGAATACTTCCGCATTCCGCGCAACGTGCTGACGGTCTGCTTGGGCAAGTCGACGTATGCGCGTTGCGGCATCATCGTGAACGTCACGCCGTTCGAGCCCGAATGGGAGGGCTACGTGACGCTCGAGTTTTCGAATACGACGCCGCTGCCGGCCAAGATCTACGCGAACGAAGGGGTGGCCCAAGTGCTGTTCTTCGAGAGCGACGAGGTGTGCGAGGTGTCGTACGCCGATCGCGGCGGGAAATACCAAGGGCAGCACGGCGTCACGCTGCCCAAGACGTAGCGTTCGCCGCCGTCACATTCCGGACGCGCAACGCGTAGAGACTCTAGGGTTCGACTGTGCGACCCTATGCACGGACAGCGGCCGCTGGCACGTGGGATGCGATTACCCCGTGCCCGCGGTCCTTGTTTTTGGAGATTCGTCCATGAAGTTTCGTTTCCCCGTCGTCATCATCGACGAAGATTTTCGCTCCGAGAACATCTCGGGCTCGGGCATCCGCGCGCTCGCGGAAGCGATCGAAGGTGAGGGCGTGGAAGTGCTCGGCCTGACGAGCTACGGCGATCTGACTTCGTTCGCGCAGCAGTCGAGCCGCGCGTCATGCTTCATATTGTCGCTGGACGACGACGAACTCATGCTCGGCGAAACGGGACCGGATGGGGAGCTTCCCGAGCTGGCCACGGCCATTCTCGAATTGCGCGCGTTCGTGACCGAGGTGCGCCGCCGCAACTCGGACATCCCGATCTTCCTATACGGCGAGACGCGCACGTCACGGCACCTTCCGAACGATATCCTGCGCGAGCTGCACGGTTTCATCCACATGTTCGAGGACACGCCCGAATTCGTCGCGCGCCACATCGTGCGCGAGGCGAAGGTCTACCTCGATTCGCTCTCGCCCCCGTTCTTCAAGGAACTCGTCAAGTATGCCGACGAAGGTTCGTACTCGTGGCACTGCCCGGGGCACTCGGGCGGCGTCGCGTTCCTGAAGAGCCCGCTCGGCCAGATGTTCCACCAGTTCTTCGGCGAGAACATGCTGCGCGCGGACGTTTGCAACGCCGTCGACGAGTTGGGGCAATTGCTCGATCACATCGGCCCCGTGGCGGCGTCCGAGCGCAACGCCGCGCGCATCTTCAGCGCCGATCACCTGTTCTTCGTGACGAACGGCACTTCGACGTCGAACAAGATCGTCTGGCATGCGACCGTCGCGCCGGGCGATATCGTCGTCGTCGACCGCAATTGCCATAAGTCGATCCTGCACGCGATCACGATGACGGGCGCGATCCCGGTGTTTCTCACGCCGACGCGCAACAACTTCGGCATCATCGGCCCGATTCCGCGCGACGAGTTCAAGCCCGAAAACATCCGCAAGAAGATCTTGGCGAACCCGTTCGCGCGCGAGGCGCTCGAAAAGAACCCGAATCTGAAGCCGCGCATTCTGACGATTACGCAGAGCACCTATGACGGCGTCGTCTATAACGTCGAGATGATCAAGGAGCTGCTCGGCGATTTCCTCGATACGCTGCACTTCGACGAAGCGTGGCTGCCGCACGCCGAATTTCATCCGTTCTACCAGGACATGCACGCGATCGGCGCCGGGCGTCCGCGCACGGGCGCGCTCGTGTTCGCGACGCATTCGACGCACAAGCTGCTCGCGGGGATCTCGCAGGCCTCGCAAATCGTCGTGCAGGACTCCGAGCACGGCGTGTTCGACCGGCATCGCTTCAACGAAGCCTATCTGATGCACACGTCCACGAGTCCGCAGTACGCGATCATTGCCTCGTGCGACGTGGCCGCCGCGATGATGGAGCCGCCGGGCGGCACGGCGCTCGTCGAGGAATCGATCGCGGAGGCGCTCGATTTCCGCCGCGCGATGCGCAAGGTCGACGCCGAGTACGGCGACGATTGGTTCTTCCAGGTGTGGGGGCCCGAAGCGCTGGCCGACGAAGGCATCGGCTCGCGCGAGGATTGGATCTTGCATGCCGACGATCAATGGCACGGGTTCGGGCCGCTGGCCGACGGTTTCAACATGCTCGACCCGATCAAGGCCACGATCGTCACGCCTGGGCTCGACATGGCCGGCGACTTCGGCGAAACGGGTATTCCGGCTGCGATCGTCACGAAATACCTGGCCGAGCACGGCATCATCGTCGAAAAAACGGGGCTTTACTCGTTCTTCATCATGTTTACGATCGGCATTACCAAGGGCCGTTGGAACTCGATGGTGACCGAGCTGCAGCAGTTCAAGGACGATTACGATTCGAACCAGCCGCTCTGGCGCGTGCTGCCGGAGTTCGTCGCTCAACACCCGGCTTATGAGCGCATGGGCCTGCGCGACCTGTGCCAGGCGATCCATAGCGTCTATCGCGCGAACGACATCGCGCGCCTGACGACGGAGATGTATCTGTCGAACATGGAGCCCGCGATGAAGCCGTCCGAGGCGTTCGCCAAGCTCGCGCACCGGGAAATCGATCGCGTGCCGATCGACGAACTCGAGGGGCGCGTGACGAGCATCTTGCTGACGCCGTATCCGCCGGGCATCCCGCTCTTGATTCCGGGTGAGCGCTTCAACAAGACGATCGTCAACTATCTGCGCTTCGCGCGCGAGTTCAACGAGCGCTTCCCGGGCTTCTCGACGGATATCCACGGCCTCGTCGCCGAGACGACGGCCGGGCGTACCGAATATTTCGTCGATTGCGTGCGCGGCTGACAATGTCCAAGCGGAACCCTTCTCTCGGCGCGTTCTCGGCATCGGTCATGCGGTGCGCGCTGCTCGCGGCGCTCTCGATCGCGCCGTTGGCGGCCCGTGCGGAGGCGGCCCGCGCCGATCCCATCGATACGGCGATGCAAAACTGCTCGGCGCGCGCGGATCGCTCTTCCACACCGGGGCAAGTGCAGTGCATCGAGGCCGCCCGCGATGCGTGGCAGCAAGCGATCGATGGCGCGATGCGCGTCATCGCGGCCAATGCGCCCGACGATCAGAAGCGCGGATGGGCGCTCAGCCAGGAACGGTGGCTCGCCTGGCGCAAAGACGAGCAAGCGCTGTTGCGTGCGGTATTCGCCACGACGCGCGGCAGTTCGTACTCGATTACCGAGGCTAACGTGTTGCTTCAGTCGGTGCGCGATCGCGCCCTTGCGGTACGACACGCCGCCTCGCGCTTCGCTCCTGTCGCGCCCGCGGTGCGGGGAACGGCTGCGTCGGGCGCGCTAGCGCCCGGCAGCTCGTCGACGGCTACATCGGCGGCCGGCGCAAGCGCTGCCGCCGATGCGCCGGCCGTCGCGAGCCCAGCCGCGACGCGCGTTCAGAGCGACGACGCCCGCGCGCACTATGCGCGCTTGCGTCCGTGCAATGCCGATGGCGCGTGCGAGCACGCCCAGTTCGATTTGCGGCGTTACGAGCGCACCTTGCGCGAGAAGCTGCCGGTGCGCGCGCGTTCGACGCTCGCGCGGGCGCAGCGGGCGTGGTCGTCGTATTTCGATGCCACGTCGCCGCTCGGCACCGAGGCCGAGCGCGCCGACTTGATCGGCGAGCGCGTGGCGACCATCAAGCGATTGTCCGAGACGGTGGGCGGCGATTAAAGCGTCTTGCGTGCTGCCTCGATGGCGGCGCGCACTTGCGCGGGAGCCGTGCCGCCCGGATGGTTGCGGCTGGCCACCGATCCTTCGAGCGTCAAATACCCGAACACGTCCTCGCCGATGAGGTGCGCCACGTTCGGCAACTGAGCGCGCATTTCGTCCAGCGTCAGATCGGCCAGATCGCAGCCGCGATCGACGCAAATGCGCACCGCGTGGGCCACGGCTTCATGCGCGTCGCGGAACGGCAGGCCCCGCTTGACGAGGTAGTCGGCCAGATCCGTCGCCGTCGAGAAACCTTGCAGCGCCGCGGCCCGCATGGACTCGGGTTTGACGGTGATGCCGGCGACCAGCTCGGCAAAGATGCGCAGCGTGTCGGCCACCGTATCGACCGTGTCGAACAGCGGCTCTTTGTCTTCCTGATTGTCCTTGTTGTACGCGAGCGGCTGGCCCTTCATCAGCGTGAGCAAGGCCATCAGATGACCGTTCACGCGCCCCGTCTTGCCGCGCGCGAGCTCGGGGACGTCGGGGTTCTTCTTCTGCGGCATGATCGAGGAGCCCGTGCAGAAGCGATCGGCCAGATCGATGAAGCCCACGCGGGGGCTCATCCACAAAACGAGTTCTTCCGATAGACGCGAGACGTGCGTCATGACGAGCGCCGCCGCCGCCGTGAATTCGATCGCGAAATCGCGGTCGGATACGGCATCGAGCGAATTCGCGCAAATACCGTCGAAGCCGAGCGTTTTCGCGACGGCGTGCCGGTCGATCGGGTAGCTCGTGCCCGCGAGCGCCGCGGCGCCGAGCGGCAAGCGGTTCACGCGCGTGCGGCAATCGCGCATGCGCTCGCTGTCGCGCCCGAACATTTCGACGTAGGCGAGCAAGTGATGGCCGAACGTCACGGGCTGCGCGACTTGCAAATGCGTGAAGCCCGGCATGATCGTTTCGGCGTGCTGCTCGGCCAAGTCGACGAGTGCGGTGCGCAAATCCGTGAGCAGCGTGCCGATCCGGTCGATTTCGCCGCGCAGCCATAGGCGGATGTCGGTGGCCACTTGGTCGTTGCGGGAGCGGCCCGTGTGCAGGCGCTTGCCGGCATCGCCGATCAGCGCAGTGAGCCGGGCCTCGATGTTCAGGTGCACGTCTTCGAGGTCAAGCTGCCAGACGAATTCGCCGCGCTCGATTTCACTCTTGATTTGCGCCATGCCGCGCTCGATCGCCGCGAGATCGTCCGCGCCGATGATTTTTTGCGCGGCCAACATCTTCGCGTGCGCGAGCGAGCCTTCGATGTCCACGAGGGCCATGCGCTTGTCGAAGAAGACCGACGACGTGTAGCGCTTGACGAGCTCCGACATCGGCTCGGAGAAGCGAGCCGACCAGGCTTCGCCTTTTTTGTGCAGTTGAGACGTCATGATGATGGGCGGTGAAAAAATCAGCGGATGGGCGGTGGGCCGAAGCGGCGGATAAGCCCTCGATTTTATCACCGCCGCCCGCGCGGCCGGCCCGCTTCAGGCCGTGGCCATCAATGCGCCTTCGCAGAGCACCGGGCCCGTGGGGCCGTCGGCGCGGCGCGAGCCGCCCATCGGCTCGACAGACACGGCCAGCTTCACGTAGGCGTTCATGCCGCGCACCTTCATGGCGACGACTTCGCCGGCCGGCAACATGCCGAGCGAGACCATACGGCCGTCGCGCATCACGCCCCATAGCTGTTCGCTTTTGCCGGGCGGCGGCGCGTTGCCCCCCGTCATGCGATGCACGCTCGCCATCGCATTCTTGTCGTCCCACATGACGAAAGCCATCGTCGCGCTTTTCGGCTGATCGGGCGGCACGAGCGCCGCCACGTAGGCGACGCGTTCGATTTTCGCGCCGCTTTCCTGGGCCGTTTGCGCCGTCTGGGCCACCTGCTGGGCCGGCGAACCTTCCGGGGCCAACGGCCGTAGCGTCACGGCGAGCGCGAGCGCCGCGGCGAGCGCCAGGCCCGTCGCGCCGATCGACCAGCCGCGCCAAAACGCGAGCGACTCGAACCAGCGTGCGCGCGCCGGGCGAATCGACGCGCGAGGATGCGCCGACGGCGCGGGCGCGGCCGCGCGGGCGGTGGCCTCGCTCAGACCGAGCCTGCGTTCCACGCCTTCCCATGCGCCGGCCGGCGGCGCCACGCTCGGCGCGAGTTCGCTCATCGCGCCGATACGCGCTTGCCAGCTTGCGGCCGCTTCGCCGATGCGCAGGTCTGCGCGGGCAAGCGCCTCGAAACGCTTACGCGCGCCGCCGCGCAACACGCCGAGCGCGTATTCGGCGGCGAGGCGGTCGATCAGTTCAGGATTCCGGTGCAAGTTCATCTCACTTGCCCCCCATGCAAATCTTCAGTTTTTCGAGCCCCCGGCGGACCCACGACTTGACCGTGCCGAGCGGCACCGACAGTTGCTCGGCGATCTCGCTGTGGCTTTGATCGCGCAGGTAGGCCAGCGCGACCGCCTGGCGCTGGCTCGCATCGAGCCGCGACAGGCATACTGCCAATTGCTTCGCCTGTTCCGACAATAGCGCCGTATCGGCCGGATCGCGCTCGTCGCCCGCGATGATTTCGTCGAGCGAATCGCTCCATTCGGTGACGAACGCGGTACCGTCGGACGCGACCGTTTTTTGCCGGCGCAGGCAGTCCAGCGCACGATTGCGCACGATGGCGGCCATCCACGTGAGCGGGGCCGCGAGCGCCTCGCGGTAATCGTCCGCGTGGCGCCAAATGCTGACGAACGATTCTTGCAACGCTTCCTCGGCCCATTCGCGCTTCACCAATATACGGAGCGCGACGCCAAACAGTTTCGCGCCGGTGAGTTCATAGAGCGTGCGCAGCGCCTTGGCGTCTTGCGCCGCAACGCGTGCGAGCAGGGCCGCGAGAACGGGCGGCGTGGGTTCGTTCGGCAGTGTCGTCATAGGGCGGCATGCGAGCCGTCATCGGTTTAGGGCGCTATCTTACCGCCTGTGCGCGGCCGTGCCGTTGGCTTACACGCGCACCAGCACGACGAGCAGCAAATCCTCGCGATGCGCGGGACGCAGCGTGATCTGATCGTAGACGATGCGCCCCTGGCGAGGATGATCGAACGCGCGGCTGCCGCCTTCGCGCTCACCGACGTCTTGCGAGGACCAAAATCGGACGAATTCATCGCTTTCGGCGCTGAGCGCATCGATCAACGCGCGCGTGGGGCCGTCGTTCAGGTGGCGGATCGAGTCGGCGCGAAATTCGGCCACGAGGCGGCGCGCCCGCGCTTCCCAATCGACGATGAGCTTGCGGGCCGCCGGTTCGGTGAACGTAAAACGCAGCAAGTTGCGTTCGCCCGGAGCCTCGGGCGCGCCATCGAGCCAGCCGACGAACAGCTCGGCCGCCTGCGTGTTCCATGCGAGCGCATTCCATTGGCGATCGAGTACGTAGGCGGGTGCGTCGACCAACCCGACGGTCGCGATCAACGAGGCCGGCGCATCGTTGGAGGCCGGCGTCGGTTCGGCCGGGTCCCGTTCGCCGGCCAGCTCGAACAAGTAGGCGCGCTCGGCACGCGAGAGCCGAAGGGCCACGGCGATGCGGGCGAGCGCGTCGGCGGAGGCCGAGACGGGACGCCCTTGTTCGATCCAGGTGTACCAGGTCGGGCTCACGCCGCACATTTGGGCGACTTCCTCGCGGCGCAGCCCCGGCGTGCGCCGGCGCGGGCCCGGCGGCAAACCGACGGCCTGCGGCGTGAGCCGCTCGCGATGCGCGCGAATGAAGTCGCCGAGCGCGCGCGCCGGCGACGCTTCGAGCGGCGTGGCGCAAGCCGCGCTTGCACCGGACGAAGCCGCGGCGGCGGGATGCGCGCTCGCGCGGGGACGGGGCGGCTGAGCGGTGGTCATAGGATCTGGCAAATGCGTTGAATCGAGGGGTGAGTCGGGCAAATCGGCTGGACCGGCGGTGAGGCCGCAGCCGGGTAGATCCGATACCGGGATATTTGCTTGGCTTGTACCGGTACCGGCGTGGCCATATTGTAGCGGGACGCGTCGTCGATTTGGCCGCTTGTATGGGCCGCGCGGCGGCGCCCACGCCGGTTTTCCGGCTTTTCCCTCATTCGCCGCCCAAGGAGCGCATCGATGAAACATCACGACCAGGTTGCCGACGCATTCGGCTCGACTGCCGCCGCTTATTTGACGAGCCCGACCCACGCGAGCGGCGCCGACCTGGATACGCTCGCGCAAGCGATCGCATCGACGCCGGGCGCCGAGGTACTCGATCTCGGATGCGGAGCCGGTCATGCGAGCTTCGCCGTTGCCGCGCACGCACGCTCGGTCGTGGCCTACGACATCGCCGAACCGATGCTCGCCACGGTCGTCGCGGCCGCCCGCGACAAGGGCCTTGCGAACATCCGCGCGCAGCAAGGCCCTGCCGAACAATTGCCGTTTGCCGATGCGTCGTTCGATTGGGTCGTGAGCCGTTTCAGCGCGCATCATTGGCGCGATTTGCCGCGCGCGTTGGGAGAGGTGCGACGCGTGCTGAAACCGGGCGGACGCGTGCTGTTCATCGACGTGGCCGGCGCCGACGATCCGTTGTTCGATACGCACTTGCAGGCGGTGGAAGTGCTGCGCGACGGGTCGCACGTGCGCAACTATCGCGCGGACGAATGGGTCGCGTTCTTTGGGGCGGCGGGTTGTCCGGCGAGCGTACGGCAGCGCTGGCGCATTTCGATCGAATTCGCGTCGTGGATCGCCCGGATGCGGACCCCGGCCGAGCGCGCCGCGGCGATTCGCTCGCTGTGGGCGAATGCGCCGGACGAAGTGCGCGACTACTACGGCGTGCAGCCCGACGGTTCGTTCATGCTCGATGTCGTCATGATCGAGGCGCGTTTAAGCGCGGCGGTATGACGGCATGGGCGGCGCACCCATGGCGCGCCGTCCGTCAGTGTCAGTGCGTGAGCGAGGCGTAGCGCGCCGCCCATGTTCGAGCCCAATCGGCGAGCGCGTCGCCCGGCATCGGCGCGCCGACGAAATCGCCTTGCGCGACATCGCATGACAAGTCGCGCAAGACCTTCCAGTCGTCGAGATCGTCGATGCCTTGCGCAATGGTGCGCATGTTCAACTGGCGCGCGAGCAGCAAGCTCGCCTTGACGATGGCGCCGAGCGAGGCGTCCCGGCTCGCGCCGTGTACGAAGCCGCCGTCCAGCTTGAGCTCGTCGAACGGCACGTCGCGCAGGTGCGCGAGCGACGCTTGTCCGGTGCCGAAATCGTCGAGCAGCAAGCTAATGCGCTTCAAGCGCAAGCGCGTCAGCACATCGAGCGAAATGAGCCCATCGCGCGTCATATGCGAGGTGTTGATTTCGAGCACGATGCGAGAAAGCGGGAAACCCGCGTGCTTGGCGGCATCGACGATGAAATCGGGAAAATCGAGCGCGGCGAGATCCTCCATCGACAAGTTGACCGCGACGCGGAAATCGTCGCCCAGGCCTTGCCATCTCGCAGCCTGTTCGAGGGTGGAGGGCAGCGTCGTGCGCGTCAAATCGTTGAGGACGCCATAGAATCGCTCATTGGCCAGCAGGCGATCGGCAGGGATCAGTCCGTCGCGCGGGTGGCGCCATGCGATCATCGCTTCGACGCCCGTCAGCTCGCCGGTCGCGAAGGCCACTTGCGGCTGAAAGCAGGTGACGACTTCCCCGGCGGCGATCGCGGCGCGCAGTTCCTCGGGCAGATAGGCCCCGCATATTTCGCTTGCCGACACCGGCGGCTTCACGCAGTGCAGCCGCTGCTGCAATTGCTCGCGCGTGGCCGGTTTCGCGAGCGACCCCAGCACGTGCAAGCCCCGCGAGTAGGCGAGCTTTTCCGCGCTCTTGAGCACGCGCGTGTCTTCGCCGCTGACCAGCACGACCTGTCCGTCGTAGCCGCGCTGCACGAGTTGACGGAGAAATTCGACGCCGTCCATGCCGGGCATTTGCAGATCGGTGAAAACGACGTCGATTTGGTGGTCCTGCGTTTCCAATACCGAAAGCGCGTCTTGCGCGTGCTCGTAGGACAGGATGTCCTCGTAGCCGAGGGCGGTCAATTGCCGCACCAGAACCTTCAATACGAACGGTTCGTCGTCCACCACGAGGATCTTGCGGGGGCGTGTGGTTTGCTCCATGTGCTGCACCAATGATGATCGACGGTCACACCGCCAAGGCGGGCAAGAACTGACGAAGCTTCTCGTGCAAGGTGTTTTTGTCGAACGGCTTGACGAGAAAATCGGCGGCGCCGGCCTTCAGGCTTTCGACGACGACGTTGCGCTCGCTGTGGCCCGTGACCATCAGGATCGGCACATGTCCGAACTGGCCGATCGACTTCAGCTTGCGCGTGGCCTCCACGCCGCTCGTGTCCGGCAAGCCCACGTCCATGAGCACGAGATCGGGCTTGTGCTCCCACATCTGTTCGATCGCTTGAGCGCCGGTGCCGGCGAACAAAACGTCGAGGTCCAGGCCGTTCATCAACCGGCCGATCAGCTTTTGCTGGAATTCGTCGTCCTCGACGATGAGCACCGCCAGTCGCCGCGGCGCTGCGGGAACTGCTTTCGGCGGCGGCGACTGCGGGCTCGCAGCCGATTGCGCCGGTTGTGCCGCGCTTGCCTGCGAGCCGGCCACGACGGTGTCGGTTTCGGCTTCGAGCGGCTTCGCCGCTTGCGTTCGCGGCCCGCTCACGCCGGCCGGGGCCGCGCGCGGCGCGACGTCGCCGGCTTGCTCTTTGGCCGTCATGATGCGCAGCGCTTGATGCACGGACATGCGCAGGCGCGGCGCGTCGTTGGTCGCCGGCCAAAACAGCACGTAATCGTCGAAGTGGCCGGTGCTGCACAAATCGTAGACGGTCCACACGTCGTGCTTGTTGCAGAGCACGACCACGCGATGCCGCGTCTCATGCACCACGCTGCTCATCCGATAAAGCCCGATGTAATAGCGCTGCGCCGCGTCGAGGGTATCGAACGCGAGGACGAGCACCGTCGGACGATGGGCCTCGAAATCGTCGACGGCGAACTCGGGTTTCGTCGATAGCCGCACGTTATGAAATTCGTCTTGCAGCAGTTTGCCTACGAGCTCCGCGTCGGCCACCGATTGGCTGGCGACGAGGACCGCCGCGTGCTTGGGCGTCAGATCGTTAAGTTCCGTCATGATTGACTGTCCTGATTATCTTGATTCCATGGCCAGCAGCCGATCGAGCGAATGCTCGACCGCGGCCAGTGCCGAATCGAACTGCTTGGCCCAGTTGGCCAGCAGCGCGAGGTCGCCGGCTTTGCCGGCGTTTTCGAGTTCGGCGCACAGATCGCCCAGCGTCAACGCGCCGACCGAGCGCGACGACGATTTGAGCTTGTGCGCGATGGCGCCGGCTTCGCGCCCACGGCCCGCGTCGCAGTGGGCGCGCAATTCCCCGGCCAAACGTCCGACGGACTGCTGATAGTCGGACAGCAGTTCGCGCACCGTGTCGGGATCGTCGCCGACGATGCCCTTGAGCACTTCGATATCGACCGCGCAGGCGTGTGCGGGCGCGGGCTCCGGCGCAGGCGCGGCCGGCACGGCGGCGGCGCTGTCGTGCAAGGGGAAGTGGGCGTCGAGCACGGCCTGCAAGCGCGCGAGTTGCAGCGGCTTGGTTAGGTAGCCGTCCATGCCGACGGCCTTGGCGCGAGCCGCTTCGCCCTGCACGGCGTTGGCCGTCAGCGCGATGATCGGCAAGCGCGCGGCGGGCTCTTCCTCGCGGCGAATCGTCTCCACGAGTTCGTAACCGTCCATCTCGGGCATATGCAAGTCCGTCAGCAGCAACGCATATCGGTTGGCGCGCCACAGCGCCAGCGCCTCGCGTCCGTCGCCCGCGATCTCGGCGGCATGGCCGAGCAACGCGAGTTGGCGCAGGATCACCTTTTGGTTGATCGCATCGTCTTCGGCCACGAGGATCAGCCGCCCGAGTTCGCGCGCTTGGGCGATCGACGGCGCGGTTCGGTTCGCACCCAATGCGCCCGCGCCGCGGACGGCGGCGTTCGAATTCGACAGCGCGCGGTGAACGTCGGGCGCCGCTTCGCCGATCTCGAGCGGCAAGCTGACCGTGAAGGTCGAGCCGGCGCCCAATTCGCTTTGCGCGGAGACTTCGCCGCCCATCAACTCGCACAGGCGCCGGCAGATCGCGAGGCCGAGGCCGGTGCCGCCGAAGCGGCGCGTCGTCGATGCTTCGGCTTGCGTGAACGGCTTGAAGAGCTTGGGCAGCGTGTCGGCGGACATGCCGATTCCGTTATCGGCGACATGGAAGCGAATTTGCACGCGGCGCGCCTGCGACGGGTGCGGCTCGGCCTCGACGGTGACGCTGACCGCGCCGGGCTTCTCGGGCCGGCCGCCCGAAAATTTGATGGCATTGCCGACGAGGTTGTAGAGCACTTGCCGCAGCCGCGTGTCGTCCGAGAGCACGACCTTCGGCAGATCGGGCGAAACGGATTTCGACAGTTTCACGCCGGCTCGGTCGGCCACGGGCATCAGCGATTGGCACAAGCCGTCGACGAGGTGAGCGATGGAAAGCGGGACGCGTTCGATATGAAGCCGTCCGGCCTCGATCTTCGAGAAGTCGAGGATGTCGTCGATCAGCGTCAGCAGGGCATTGGCCGATTCGCGGATCGTGGTGACCATGTCGCCCTGATCGGTCGAGAGCGGCGATTGCGAAAGCACTTCGATCATGCCGATGACGCCGTTCATCGGCGTACGGATCTCGTGGCTCATCGTGGCCAGGAACGCGCTCTTGGCGCGCGACGCCGATTCGGCATCGGCGCGCGCCTGCTCCAGTTGCCGAGTGGCGCGACGGCTTTCGGTCACGTCGCGCGCGGTCGCGTAGACGAGGCCCTCGAGTTGGATTGCCTTCCAAGCGAGCCAGCGCGTACTGCCGTCCTTGCAGAGGTAACGATTCTCGAACTGGTCGATCGGCTCGCCGGGCCGGCGGCTTTCGATCTCGTGCATCGTGCGCGTACGGTCCTCGGGATGGACGAATTCGATGAACGGACGCGAGAGCAATTCGTCGGCGGTCCAGCCAAGCACCTTCGTGAACGCCGGGTTCACGCGCTTGAATCGGCCTGCCGGGTCGGCGAGACACGTCAAATCGAGCGAGAGGTCGAAGAGCCGGTCGCGCTGGGTCTCGGCTTCCTTGCGCCCCGTGATGTCTTGCAGCATGACGAGAGCGCCGCGCACGCCGTCGAGCTCATAGGGCACGGCGGTCATTTCGCCGATAAAGGCGGTACCGTCGAGCCGCAGCCATTTCTCTTCGCGAGCCGGCGCGGCGGTGAAGCGCCGCAGGAGCCGGCCGATCCGCTCCTCGATGACTTCGCGATGCTCCGCGTGCACGAACTCTACGATCGACAGCCCGCGAATTTGCGTGGCCGAATACGCACCGAGCATTTCGAGCGCCTTGGGGTTGGCGAACGCGATCTTGAACTCTTGAATCAGAAATACGGCGTACGGCGACAGTTCGATCAGTTGCCGGTAACGCGACTCGCTCTGCATCAGCGCTTGCTCGTTCGCATGTTCGCGGCTCACGTCGCGGATGAGGGCGACGACGCCGCTCGAGTCCGCACCGCGCCGCTCGACGCGCATTTCGTAGACGCTCGGGAAGGGCGTCTCGAGATGGAAGACGGCATTGGCCGAATGCGCGAGCGCCGTGCCGTCGAGCATCTGCGCGAACTGGCGCGCTTTGCCGTCCCGCTGGGCGCTTGGGTCCGCGCGGAAAAACGCTCGGGCGATCTCAAAGGGCGTTGCCGTCGCGATTTCGCCGTCGCTCCAGCCCAAGAGTTCGAGCAGGCGAGGGTTGTAGCCGTCGATATGGCCGTCGGCCGACAGCCCGATCGCACAATCGGGAATCGCCTTGAACAGGGCATCGGCCCGCTTTGCTTCGGCGATCGTGCGCTCATGCGCTTCGCGTTCGCGGCCCGAGGCGGCTTGCAGACGACGGAAGAGCCGGCTCTGTCTGGCTTCGGCCGCAAGGATCAGAGCAGTGAGGACGACCCCGGCGATGACGAGCGCGAGCATGCGCATGCGAAACGCCGCCAGGAACTCGGCATTCGAGAAACCGACCATCACCACGAGCGGGTAATCGGGCAAGGTTCGATAGCTCACGCTGCGCCGGACATGATCGATCGGGCTCACGGCGTCGAAGTGCCCCCGCGGCGACGCCGAGAGTGCGACGCGCAACGGCGAGTTTTCCGGCAGCCGCAGCCAATCGAGGTTGCTTCGATCGCCGCTGCGGCGGGCGCGAATGGAGAAGTCCGCCGTGCCGACGACCGAGACCAGGCCGTTATGGCCGAGGCGTAGCGTATCGTAAAGCTCGGTCAAGTACGAGGGCGGCATCGAGATGACGATGACGCCGAGAAACCGGCCTTGCGGGTCGTCGACGCGCTGCGAAAGCTGAATCGAGGCTTCGCCGCTGATGCGCCCGATCACGGGCCGGCCCACGAACAGGCGAGTGCTCGGATCATCCAAGTGCACGCGGAAATGTTCGCGATCGGACAGATCGATCGGTTTGAAGCCCGGAATGGTGGAAGCGCGCAAGACGCCGTGTTTGTCGATGACGGCGATTTGGGAGAATACGTCGAGATCGAGCAGCCCGGAATGGACGTAATTCTCCAGCGACAGATCGACGCCGTCGCGGCGCACGAGCCACGCGACGACGGAGGCGGCCTGGTTCGCCTCGCGCAGCACACGCGACGTATGCGCCGAGAGCGCATCGGCGAGCGTATCCGCTTGTAGTCGCTCGTTCGTCAATTCGGTTCTGACATCCCAGGTCGAAAAGGCGCCGAGGGCGAGCCACAGCGCAAAAATCAAACCGAGGGCCGTCGCGTGATTAACACGCAACGTATGCGGGATTTTTGTCAGCGAGCGAAAAAGGGACGAAACGTTAATCATGGTACGTCGAGCAGTTTTATCGGCTTCGCGTGCCGCAAAACCGGCTATTACGTTTTCTTTAACGACTGCATTTCGAGAAAACTTAAGCGAGCGGGGGCGGTATAAACACCTAAGGGTCATCGACCCTAATTTCGCAAAGTAATAAAAAAGGCTGTCCGCTTTCGCGAACAGCCTTTTTAAACGCGGCAGCGGTTTGCCCGTGCCGTTATGGACTTAGCCCGTATTGCGCAGTCCGGCTGCGATGCCGTTGATGGTCAAATGAATACCGCGCCGCACCCGCGCATTCGAATCCCCCGCGCGATGCCGCTTGAGTAGCTCGACCTGCAAGTGATTGAGCGGGTCCAGGTACGGAAAGCGGTTCTTAATCGAGCGCGCGAGCAGCGGATTATCGGCGAGCCGCTCGTCTTTGCCCGTAATTTCGGCGAGCGCATGCGACGTCCGTTCCCATTCGGCGACGATGCGTTCAAACACGTGTTTGCGCAGTTTCTTGTCGTCGACGAGTTGGGCGTAGCGCGAGGCCACGGCGAGATCGGTCTTGGAGAGCACCATATCCATGTTCGAGAGCAGTGTCGAAAAGAACGGCCAGCTCTTGTACATCTTGCGCAACATGGTCAGGCGCCGCGTACGGTCGGCCTCGCTCGCCGCGCCTTCGAGATGCGCGGCAACGGCGCTGCCGAAGCCGTACCAACCCGTGAGCAGCAGGCGGCATTGTCCCCAGGAAAAGCCCCAAGGAATCGCGCGCAGATCCTCGATGCGGCGGTGCTTCGGATCTTGCAGCTTGCGCGAGGCCGGACGGCTGCCGATATTGAGCTCGGCGATCTCTGAAATCGGCGTGGACGAGAAGAAGTAATCGGTAAAGCCGGGCGTCTCGTAGACGAGCGCGCGATAGGCGGCCATCGCCGCATTCGAGAGCGATTGCATCGTCTCTTCGAACGCGGCGAGATTGGCCGGCGCGTTGCCCTGCGGCACGAGGGACGCTTCGAGCGTGGCGGCCACGACCGTCTCCAAGTTGCGTCGCCCGATTTCGGCGTTGCTGAACTTACTCGCGATGACTTCGCCCTGCTCGGTCAAGCGGATTTGGCCGTTCACGGTGCCCGGCGGCTGCGACAAGATCGCCTGATAGGTCGGACCGCCGCCGCGGCCGACCGTGCCGCCGCGGCCATGGAACAGACGCAGCGTGATGCCGCGCTCGCGGAACAGCGCGACGAGCGCGAGTTCGGCACGATACAACTCCCAGTTCGACGTGAGAAAGCCGCCGTCCTTATTGCTGTCCGAGTAGCCGAGCATGACTTCTTGTTCGCCGCCTTGATGCGCGAGCAGCGCATCGACCCCCGGCAGCGCGAAATACTCGCGCATGATGACGGGCGCGTTGCGCAAATCGGCGATCGTCTCGAACAGTGGGATGACCATCAAGCCGTTCTTGGCGCGGGCGCCGAGCGTACCTTCGAGCAGCCCGGTCTCCTTTTGAAGCAGCAGCACTTCGACCAGATCGCTGACCGTCTCGGTATGCGAGATGATGTAGTTGCGCACGGCGCGCGAGCCGAAGCGTTCACGCGTCACGCGGGCCGTTTCGAGGACGGCCAGCTCGCTCTTCACGAGCGGCGAGTAATCGAGGTAGGGCGAGCGCAGCAGGCGCGGTTGTTCGAGTTCCGCGAGCAGCACGCGCAGCTTGTCGGCTTCGGAAAGCGACGCGTAGTCGTTTTCGACGCCCGCCCGTGCGAGCAATTCGGCGATGACGGCTTCGTGCACGTCGGAGCTTTGGCGCAGATCGATCGACGCCAGGTGGAAGCCGAACACTTGCGCGGCGCGCGCGAGCGGCGCGAGCCGCGGCGCGGCCAGCGAGCTGCCGTGATGCGCCGCCAGCGAATCGACGAGCACGCTCAGATCGCGCGCGAACGCTTGCGCGTCGGCATAGGGCTCGCAATCGCGATGCACGCCGCTGCGCGTGTGAACGGTGCCTTCGCCGAGCAAGGCGCGCGCGGTCGCGGCGAGCCGCGCATAGACGCCGATCAGCGCGCGGCGATACGGTTCGTCGACGCGGTGCGGCGATTGATCGGGCGAGGCGGCGGCAAGCGCCTTGAGCGCGTCGCTCGAGCCTGCCAGCAGGTTCGACACGGACAGTTCGGCACCGAGCGCGTGCACTTGTTCGAGGTAATGTTCGAAGATGACCGTGGCTTGCCGCGTGATCGCATGTTCGAGCGTGGCCGCGGTCACGTTCGGATTGCCGTCGCGGTCGCCTCCGATCCAACTGCCCATCTGGAAGAACGCCGGGACATGGGCCGGCGTACCGGTATGTTCGTCGAGCGCCGTCTCGATGTCGTCGTAGAGCGCCGGGATTTCATTGAGGAACGTGGCCCGATAGTACGACAAGGCGTTTTCGATTTCGTCGGCCACGGTCAAACGCGAATCGCGCAGCATGCGGGTTTGCCAAAGCGTCGTGACGCGCGCGCGCAGCATCGCTTCGTTGTGCGCCCGCTCGCGTTCGGTCAACGGCTGATCGCGCTCCGCCAGCAAACGGGCGATGTCGTGCTGCGCGTCGAGAATGCTCTTGCGTTGCACTTCCGTGGGGTGGGCCGTCAGCACGGGCACGATCAGTGCGTCGTCGAAGAAGCGCTTGAGCGTATCGGCGTCGAGATTGCCCGCGAGCGCGAGACGGCTCAACGCGTAGGCGATCGTGCCGGCCTGCGGCGCCGAGCCCGCCATCGCATGAATGCGGCGGCGGCGGTTGTGGTGGCGATCTTCGGCGATATTGGCCAAATGCGAGAAAAAGCTGAACGCGCGCACGACGCTGACCGTTTGTTCGGGCGTGAGCGTGCGCAATTGTTTCTCGAGCGCTTGCGCCGCGCTCGTGTCGTCCTCGCGCCGGAACTTGACGGCGTTCTGACGAATCGTTTCGACGACGTCGAAGACGGCGTCGCCTTCCTGCTCGCGCACGACGTCGCCGAGCAGGCGGCCGAGGTAGCGAATATCCTGGAACAGCGGCTGATCTTTGTCCTCGCGTCCGCGCGCGGACGCTTTAGCCGGCGTGGCGCCGTCGGCGCGCGCGGTGGCGGCGGGGGCCGCTGCGGCTAGCGCGGCGGATTTCTTTTTGGACGAGCGAGGCGATGCATCGTTGCGGCGGGCGGTGCGCGCCGATCCGGAAGACGTCACGGTGGGTTCCTCAGTGAAGCCAGGGTGAAAAAGGGGGCTGACTGCCGACAACTACTCAAAACTGACCAAACGACTGCGAACGTGCTGGCTTGCGCTCAAGTTGCCGTGGGCGAAACGCTCGTGGCGATCGCGCCGGGCGCCGGGATCCGCGTTGCGCGCAGCGATCGCCGGCTAGCGCGAAAAATGGGGCAAGGCGTGCGTGCTACCATTTCTCGATGTTCGATCCCGTCCTTCGAAGTGTTGACTCATGAATTCCGAGACGCTTTCAGCCGCACCGCCCACCGAACTCGTCATTGCCTCGCGGGAAAGTCGTCTCGCGATGTGGCAGGCTGAGTTCGTGCGCGATGCGCTGCGGAAATTATATCCATCTTGCGACGTCCGAATTCTCGGAATGACGACGCGCGGCGATCAAATTCTCGATCGGACGCTCTCGAAGGTCGGCGGCAAGGGCCTGTTCGTCAAGGAACTCGAGAATGCGCTGGCGGAGGGCAGCGCCGATTTGGCCGTGCATTCGCTCAAGGACGTGCCGATGTCGTTGCCGGAAGGGTTCGAACTCGCCGCCGTCATGGAGCGAGAGGACCCGCGCGACGCGTTGGTCTCGAACGCATACGACTCGCTCGCCGCGCTGCCTGCCGGTGCCGTGGTCGGTACGTCGAGCTTGCGGCGCGAGTCGATTTTGCGCGCGCGCTACCCGCATTTGATCGTGCAGCCTTTACGGGGCAACCTCGACACGCGGTTGGCCAAGCTCGATCGCGGCGATTACGCGGCGATCATCCTGGCCGCCGCGGGGCTCAAGCGCCTCGGGTTGGCGGCGCGCATTCGCGCCTTGCTCGACGTGGACGATAGCCTGCCCGCGGCGGGGCAAGGGGCGCTCGGTATCGAAATTCGCGCGGGGCGGCGCGAGTTGCAAGCCTGGCTCGCGCCCTTGGAACATGCGCCGACGCGGCTCGCCGTCGAAGCGGAGCGGGCGGTCTCGCGCGCGCTCGGCGGGAGCTGCGACGTGCCGCTGGCCGCGCACGCCGCCTGGCAGGGCGGGCAACTGCATCTCGCGAGCCGCGTCTCGATGCCCGACGGCAGCCGTCCGGCGTTTGGCGAGGCCTCGGCGGCCGTGGCGAGCGCGGCGGACGCGCGCGCGCTCGGCGATGCCGTGGCGCGCTCGCTCGTAGCGCAAGGCGCGCTTCAGGTCGTAGCCGAGCTAGCGAGCGCCCGCGGCGCCGAGCCGGCCGCCTGAACGCCGGCCCGGATCGATGGCGAGCGCCGAGCGCGGCAGCCCCCCGGGTGAACGCCCCGGTCAAAGCCCTGGCGGCGAGCGGTTCACGGCCGTGCTCACGCGCCCGGCCGGACAGTCGGCGTCGCTTGCCGCGGCACTCGAGCGCGCCGGCATCGCGGCGTTCGACTTTCCTCTGATCGAAATCGCGCCGGTGCTGGACGACGCGCCGCTTCGGGCGGCATTGGCCTCGCTCGAGCGATATGCGCTCGTGATCTTCGTTTCGCCGAACGCGATCGAGCGGGCGCTTGCCGCCGCGCCCGCGCTCGTGTGGCCCGCGCAAGTGCCGATCGGCGTCGTGGGACCCGGCAGCATTACCGAGTTGGCTCGCCATGGCATCGCGGCGCCCGCGCACCAGGTGATCGCACCGGCGGGGGCGGATTCGAGCGAAGACGGCGAGGGCAATGGCAATGGCGACGCGAACACGCGCTTCGACTCGGAAGCGCTTTTTGCCGCGCTGACGGCTCGGCTCGGCTTCGCGGCGTTAGACGGGCAATCCGTGCTGATCGTGCGCGGCGACGGCGGCCGCGAGTGGCTGGCCGATCGGCTGCGCGAAGCGGGCGCGCTCGTCGAAGCCGTCTGCGCCTACCGGCGCGTGGTTCCCGCGCCGCCTGCCGACGCCTGGGCGCGCGTGCGCGCGCTACTGGGAGGCGCGCCGCATGCTTGGCTGCTGACGAGTTCCGAAGGCGTGCGCAATCTCGATGCGCTCGCGCAAGCCTGGCTTGCGCCCGCCGAGCGCGCCGCGTTGCTGCGCGCGCCGCTCGTCGCGCCGCATCCGCGCATCGCGGAGACGGCACGGGCGGCTGGTTTTGATACGATTACGGCATCCGGCCCCGGCGATGCGCGCATCCTCGCGGCCTTGCGCGCCTTATCCGCATCGTCTCGCGCCGCACTCGACCCACCGGTTTGGGCCGCCACGGCTCAGGCCTCATCCTCGACTCATTCGCGCATGACTGATACGAACCAAGAATCGTCTTCCGCCTCGTTCCAGCCGGCCGCGACGCCGCCGTTTCCTCCGCCGATGCCGCCCGTCTACGACGCGCCGCGCCGGCGCGCAAGCGGCTTCGTCTGGATCGTGCTGATCTTGCTGGCCGTGGCAACCGGTATTGCCGCCTTTGCGTTCAACCGCAAGCTCGACCGGCTCGATGCCGCGTTGGCCGCCCGGCAGCAGGCGCTCGTCGCGCAAACGGCCGAACTGCGCATGAAAACCGAGCAGGCGACGGCGACGGCGCATCAGGCCGAGGCCGAATTGCAGCAGCTCCAAGGCAAGCTGGCCGACGCGCAGACGGCGCAGCAAGCCTTGCAGCAGCAATATCAGAATCTCGCCGCCAACCGGGACGATTGGACGCTCGCCGAAGTCGAGCAAATGCTCTCGAGTGCGAGCCAGCAATTGGAGCTCACGGGCAATACGCAACTCGCGCTGTTCGCGCTGCAAAGCGCCGACACGCGCCTGGCCGCGTCCTCGAGCCCGCAGGCGCTCCTCGTGCGGCGGGCGATCGCGCAGGATATCGACAAGCTGAAGGCGGCGCCGTCCACCGACCTGACCGGGCTGGCGATCAAGCTCGACGATGCGATCGCGCAAGTCGACACCCTGCCGTTGCTCGGCGAGGTCCAAAGCGAGGGCGCGCGGGGCAAGGCAGCCGCGCCCACGCCGGGGGCGGCCAGTGCCGCGGCGCCCGGCGAATCGCGCGTCGCGCATTGGTGGCGCGTGTTCTCGAGCGCGGCGGGCGAGCAATTGCGATCGCTCGTGCAAGTGCGCCGGCTCGACAACGCGGACGCGATGCTCAACTCGCCGCAGCAGGGCGAATTCGTTCGCGACAACGTCAAGCTGCGTCTGTTGTCGGCCCGCTTGGGACTGCTCTCGCGTAACCAGGCGACGCTCGAATCGGATTTGAAGGATGTCGATGCCGCGCTCGCGCGCTACTTCGACGGTGCTTCCAAGCGGACGCAGACGGTGCGCGCGTTGATCAAGGACGTGATGCAGGGCGCGCAAGCGGTGACGGTGCCGAACCTGAACTCGAGCCTCCAAGCGATCCACGACAACAAGAGCCGAGGCTGACGATGGCACTCAGAGGACTCTTGTGGCTTGCGTTGCTGTTCGTGCTCGCGGTCGTGCTGGCGACAGTCGGCCATTTCGATGCGGGCCAGGTGCTGATCGTCTATCCGCCGTACCGCGTGGACGTCTCGCTCAATCTCGTCGTGGTCGGCATCGTCGCGCTGTTCATCGTGCTCTACGCGGCGATTCGGATCGCGCGCAACGTCTGGACCATGCCGCAACGCGTGGCAGCGTATCGCGCGCGGGCCAAGGAGGCGAAGGCGCATGCCGCGTTGCGCGACGCGATCGGTAATCTCTATGCCGGGCGTTTCTCGCGCGCGGAAAAGGCGGCGCGCGAGGCGCTCTCGCTCGAATCGAACAAGGGCGCGGCGGGCATCGTCGCGGCCGTCGCCGCGCACCGCATGCGCGAGTACGTGCGGCGCGACGAGTGGCTGGCCGCCATCGACGCGCCCGATTGGCAGGATGCGCGCCTCATGGCCAGCGCCGATATGCGCGCCGACGGACGCGATCCGGAAGGCGCGTTGTCGGCGCTGACCGAGATGCAGGCGCAGGGCACGCGCCGCATCCACGCGCAACAGATTGCCTTGCGCGCGCAACAGCAACTGAAGAACTGGGCGGAGGTGCTCAAGCTCGTCAAGACGCTCGAGAAGCGCGAGGCGCTGCATCCGACCGTCGCCGTGCGTTTGCGCCAGCAGGCGGTCGAGCATTTGCTGCGCGATCGCCGCCACGACCCCGATGCGCTGCTCGCGCTATGGAATTCGCTGGCCGTGGTCGAGCGCCAGTCGCCGCGCCTGGCCGATTTGGCCGCCGAACTGCTGATCGCTTTGAACCGCCAGCAGGACGCGCGCAAGATCGTCGAGGAAGCGCTGGCCCATAACTGGGACGCGCGCCTCTTGCGCCGTTACCCCGAGACGGCGCAAGCCGATGCGCTGCCGCTGATCCAAAAGGCCGAAGGCTGGCGCAAGGAACGCACGGAGGATCCCGATCTGTTCTTCGCGCTGGGGCGCCTATGTTTGCATCAGAAGCTCTGGGGCAAGGCGCAATCGTTTTTGGAATCGGCGCTGCGGCTCGCCGGCGACAACGACGCGCTCGTCATCCGCACGCACCGCGCGCTCGCGCGCTTGTTCGAGGAGCTCGGCGAGCCCGAGCGCGCGGCCGAACACTACCGCGCCAGCGCGCTGGCCATGAAAATCGTTTGAGCCCTCGCGCCGCCCGCGCGGACCGCGGGCGGCGCTTTTTCGCTCCCTCTCCACATTACTTGTTCACGAGCCGCGCCGGGACGCTGAGCGCGAGCACGGCGCCGAGCACCATGAAGGCGGCGAGCATGTACATCCCCGAGTCGTTCGCGCCGGTCGCTTGCTTGAGCCAGCCGACCGCATAAGGACTCAGAAATCCGGCCAGATTGCCGATCGAATTGATCATGGCGATGCCGGCAGCGGCGCCCGCGCCGGCGAGGAACGCCGTCGGCAGGCTCCAGAAAAGCGGCAATGCGGTGATGATGCCGGCCGTCGCCAGCGTCAGCGCGGCCATCGCGAGCACTGTGTCGTGCGCCCATCCGACCGATAGCACTAACCCAAGCGCGCCGGCCAGGCCCGGGACGGCGACGTGCCAGCGGCGCTCACGCCGATGGTCCGCGCTGCGGGCGACGACGATCATGGCGACGACGGCCGCAGCGAACGGAACGGCCGATAGCAAACCGATCGAGAAAGCGTCGGTGACGCCCGTGGCCTTGATGATCGTGGGCAGCCAGAAGCTGACGCCGTACAGGCCCATGACGAACGAAAGGTAGATGAGGCTCATGAGCCAGACGCGTCCGCTCGCGAGGACCGTTCCGAGCGGTAGCTCCTCCTTCTGGGCATCCTCCGAGCGGATATTTCGTTCGAGCAATTGTTTCTCTTCGTTCGACAGCCAATGCGCGTTGGCGATGCGGTCGTCGAGCAAGAAGAACACGAGCACGCCGGCCAGCACCGAGGGCAGGCCTTCGAGCAGGAACAGCCACTGCCAGCCTTGCAGGCCGCTCGCGCCGTCGAACGTTTTGAGGATGTAGCCCGAGACGGGGCCGCCGACCACGCCCGATAGCGCGACGGCCGTCATGAACCAAGTCGTCATGCGCCCGCGCCGGTGGGCCGGATACCAATAGGTCAGGTAAAGGACGATGCCCGGGAAGAAGCCCGCCTCGGCGAGCCCGAGCAAGAAGCGCATGGCATAGAACATCGCGGGCGTCGTGACGAACATCGTCAGCGCCGAGATGAGGCCCCACGACACCATGATCCGGGCGACCCAAAGCCGTGCGCCGACGCGGTGCAAGATCAGATTGCTAGGAATCTCGAACAGAAAGTAGCCGAGAAAGAAGATGCCCGCGCCGAGGCCGTATACCGCATCGCTCAGGTGCAGCGCAGAGGCCATTTGCAGCTTCGCGAAACCGACGTTGACGCGATCGAGGTACGCCACGAGGTAGCACAGGAGGAGCAGCGGCAACAGCCGCCACGAGACCTTGCGGTAAGTAGCGGCTTCGACGCTGGCTGTGGGCGCGGGCATCGAGACGGGATCGACGGGATTGGGGCTTGCCATGGGTGTCTCCTCTTCGTTCTTCATTGTGATAGTGGTTTCGATCGCCGGTAGGGCGATCAGACGCAGCGTCCGCCATCCACTTCCAGACTCACGCCGGTGATGAAAGCGGCGTCGTCGGAGGCGAGGTAGAGCGCGGCGTTCGCCACATCCTGAGGCGTCGAAAAGCGGCCCAGCGGGATGCCGGCGAGAAAGCGCTTGCGGTTTTCGGGGGTATCCTCGCAGCCCATGAATTCGGTGAGCAGCCCCGTTTCGCCGATGACGGGGTTCACGCAGTTCACGCGGATCTTGTCGGGGCCGAGTTCCGCCGCGAGCGCCCGGCTCGCGACGATGACGGCGCCCTTGCTGCCGTTGTACCAGACGAGGCCCGGGCGCGGACGCACGCCCGCCGTCGAGGCGATGTTGACGAACGCGCCGCCGCCCTGTTCGCGAAAGTACGGTACGAACGCCTGCACGCTCCAGTAGATGCTCTTGACGTTGACGGCGTAGACCCGGTCGAATTCGGCTTCCGTCACGTCCATGACCGGCTTGTTGCGATGCGTCGTGCCGGCGTTGTTGACGACGATATGCACGTGGCCGAAATCGCCGAGCGCCGTTTCGCGCAGCGTGTGCCAGTCGTCGATTTTCGTGACGTCGCCCGTGACGGCGATCGCACGTCCGCCCGCAAGCGCGATCTCGCTGGCGACGCGCTCGGCCGCCGCGCCGTTCAGATCGTTGACCACCACGTTCGCGCCTTCGCGCGCGAATGTCTTGGCGATGCCTTCGCCGAAGCCCGAACCGGCGCCCGTGACGACTGCCGTTTTGCCCTCCAACCGCATGATGTCTCCCTCCTGGCCTGCGTGGCCTGTCGATATGTCGCGCGATGTATGTTGCAGGCCGGACCGGCTAGCCGTGTTTGATCGCGATGGTTTTGAGCGTGGTGAAGCCGTATAGCGCTTCGAAACCTTTTTCGCGTCCGTGGCCTGATTGGCCCGTGCCGCCGAACGGCAGTTCGACGCCGCCGCCCGCGCCATAGTTGTTGATGAACACTTGCCCCGCGCGCAGGCGCCGCGCCAGGCGCATTTGCCGCCCGCCGTCGCGCGTCCACACGCCGGCGACGAGGCCGTAGCGCGTGCCGTTCGCGAGCGCGAGCGCCTCTTGCTCGTCCGCGAACGGCAGCAAGGACAGCACGGGGCCGAAAATTTCCTCCTGGGCGATCCGATGTTCGGCGGGTACGTCGGCGAACAGCGTCGGCGCTTGATAGAACCCGCCGCTCGGCGCATCGGCGGCGATCTCCCCGCGCGCCGCGACGCGAATCCCGTCGCGCTCGGCATCGGCGACGAATTGCGCGACGCGGGCTTGCTGCCTCGCGTTGATGAGCGGCCCGCAATCGAGGCTGCGCTCGCTCGGGCCGACGCGCAGTGCGCCGAATGCCTTGCTCAGACGCTCGAGCAGTTCGCCATAGACGGCGCGCTCGATCAAAACGCGGCTACCGGCCGAGCAGGTTTGACCGGCGTTCTGAATAATGGCGGCCATGAGCATCGGCAGCGCGGCATCGAGATCGGCATCGGCGAAGACGATTTGCGGCGACTTTCCGCCGAGTTCGAGCGTGACGGGCGCATGGTGTTCGGCGGCCAGTTGGGAGACGAGCGTACCGACGCTCGGCGATCCCGTGAACGAAATATGGTCGACGCCGGGGTGGCGCGCAAGCGCGGCGCCCGCTTCGGTCCCATAGCCCGTCACGATGTTGAGCGCACCCGCCGGCACACCGGCTTCGGCGGACAGTGCCGCGACGCGCAGCAGCGACAGGCACGCGTCCTCGGAAGGTTTGACGACGCACGCGTTGCCCGCGGCCAGCGCGGCGCCGACGCTGCGCCCGAAGATCTGCATCGGATAGTTCCACGGGACGATATGGCCGGTGACGCCGTGCGGTTCGCGCACCGTCATGACCGTGTACCCGGCTTGGTAGGGCAGCGTCGCGCCGTGCAGCTTGTCGCAGGCGCCCGCGTAGAACTCGAAGTAGCGGGCGAGCGCGGCGGCGTCGGCGCGCGCCTCGCGCAGCGGCTTGCCGGTATCGCGCGCTTCGAGTCGCGCAAGCTCCTCGCCGCAGGCCGCGACGAGCATCGATAGCCGGCTGAGGATGCGGCCGCGCTCGGCGGCGCTCGTATGACCCCACGCGCCCCCGTAGGCGGCACGGGCGGCATGGACGGCGGCGTCGATGTCGGCGGGGCTGCCGCGCGCAATGCGCATGAACGGCTGGCCGTCGGACGGATCGACCATCTCGATCGCCTCGCCCGAGGCGGGCGCTGCCCAGTTGCCGTCGATGAAGTGCTTTGCTTCTTCCATCCAGCCCTCCTCGGGGTGAATTCGGAACTCGGTCACTAGCGCGATTATGGCGCGATCCTTGCCGGAAGTGCGCACGCGCCGCTCGGCTATAATGGCGCGCAATGCTTACCCAGCCGCTCGCGCGAGCGGCGCGGCGTCGCGATCAGCCGTGCACCCGCTGCCGCGTGCGGCGGCGCGAGCCTCACGTTTTCCCGTTTTTATTTCCACTAGAGAACGCCATGAGCTTCAATCACGTCCCCGCGGGCAAAGATCTTCCGCAAGACTTCAACGTCGTCATCGAAATCCCCGCGCAAAGCGATCCGGTCAAGTACGAAGCGGATAAGGAACTGGGTCTGCTCGTCGTCGATCGTTTCATCGGCACGGGCATGCGCTACCCGGTCAACTACGGCTACATTCCGCAGACGCTCTCGGGCGACGGCGATCCCGTCGACGTGCTCGTTATCACGCCGTTCCCGCTGATTCCAGGTTGCGTGGTTCGCTCGCGGGCCCTCGGCATGCTGCAAATGACCGACGAATCGGGCGTCGATGCCAAGCTCGTGGCCGTGCCGCACGACAAACTGTGCCCGATGACGGCGCACATGAAGTCGATCGACGACGTGCCCGCCTACCTGAAGGACCAAATCAAGCACTTCTTCGAACAGTACAAAGCGCTCGAAAAGGGCAAGTGGGTCAAGGTGGAAGGCTGGGCCGGCATCGACGCCGCGCACAAGGAAATCACCGAAGGCGTCGCGAACTTCAAGAAGTAAGCACCGAGGCGAGCGTGCGCGCGCCGGCCGCGAGCGCACGCTTGTCGGCCGGCGACAATTGTTTGACGCGGTATTCGGCGCGCAATGCGCTGGAGCGATCGGCAAGCTCGAAAGAGGCAAGCAGCGCGACGGGCTTGCGTGCGCGCGTATAGCGGGCCCCCTTGCCGGTCGCATGTTTCGCATAGCGCGCTTGGACGTCGGTGGCGATGCCCGTATAGACGCTGCCGTCGTCGCATTCGATCAAATAGAGAAACCAGGTCATCGGCGCTTGGGGCTCGTTATCTTTCCTTCTTCCATCGGCTGCGATTCGCATAAGCCGCGCTCGGCGCGCTTCTTGAACGGATCGTGCTCGCGCAGTTCATCGACATGCGCGTGAATCAGATTCGCTTCATTGTCGAGAAACCGCGCGACGGCGTCGGCGAACGCGGGATGCGCGAGCCAGTGCGCCGAGTGCGTCACGGTGGGCATGAAGCCGCGGGCCATCTTGTGCTCGCCTTGCGCGCCGCCTTCGAATACGGCTAGCTTTTCCTCGATGCAAAACTCGAGCGGCTGATAGTAGGCCGTCTCGAAGTGCAGGCAGGGCACGTGCTCCAGCGCGCCCCAGTAACGGCCGTACAGCGTTCCGCCCGTCTTCGCGTCGCGTTGATAGACGAGCAATGAGCTTGCGATAGGCCGTCCCTCGTATTCGGCGATAACGAGCAGAAGATTCTCGGGCATCGATTGCCCGATCGTTCTAAAAAAGTCGAGATTCAGATACGGCGAGGAAAAGTGCTCGCGGTACGTTTGCCGATAGCAGCGGTTGAAGAAGCGCCAATCGGCATCGGTCGCGTCTTCGCCGCGTACGCGCCGGAACGTGACTCCGGCGTCATGGACCTTGCGGCGCTCCGCCCGGATGTTCTTTCTCTTTTTCTGCTCGAGCGTCGAGAGGAAATCGTCGAAGTGGCGGTAGCCGTCGTTGAGCCAGTGAAACTGGATTCCTTGGCGCCGCATCATGCCCATTTGCGCTAGCGCATCGGCCTCTGGCTCGGTCGGGAACAGGACATGCAGCGACGAGACGTCCGATTGCTCGGCCAGCGCGACGAGCGTCGCGGCGAGTTGGCGCCGCGCGGCTTCGTCCACCGCAATCAGACGCGTGCCTTGCACGGGCGTGAAGGGCACGGCGCAGACGAGCTTGGGGTAGTAGGCGAGGCCGTTGCGCTGATAGGCGTCGGCCCAGGCCCAGTCGAACACGTACTCGCCGTACGAATGGTTCTTTACGTACAGCGGCGCGGCCGCCGCCAGCGCGCCCGTTTTGTCGTCCACCAGCGTGACGAAGCGGGGGCCCCAGCCTGCGTCCTCCGTCGCGCATTTCGTGCTCGTCAGCGCGCTCAGGAATTCGTGGCGCAGGAACGGCGTTGGCTGATCCTGGCGCGCAACGAGCGCGTTCCACTCACGTGCGTCGACTTCGGCCGGCGAGCCGAGGAGCCCCATGCGATAATCGATGCGTTCCTGTTTCAACTGTCTAACCGTGTTCAGCGGGACGGCGCGGCGCGCCCGTCGTTCCTTTTTGTCGAGTCATCCGGCCGCACAAAGCCGCTTGCCGCTCACTGCCCATGAAGACCCGTATCGCTTTAGCTCAAATCAACGTTACCGTTGGCGACTTCGCCGGCAACATCGCGAAGATCGTCGAATGCGCGCAAGCCGCGCATCGCGACGGCGCCAAGCTCGTGATCACCCCCGAGCTTTCGCTATCGGGCTACCCGCCCGAAGACCTGCTGCTTCGCCCCGCGTTTTATGCGGCGAGCGCCGCGGCACTCGCCGAACTCGCGCAGCGGCTCAAACCACTGACGGGGCTGCACGTGATCGTCGGCCATCCGCATCGCGGCGGCGATGGCGCGAGCGGTCATGGTAATGCAAACCGGCCCATCGAGCGCGGCGCGGCACCTGTCGATACCTATAACGCCGCTTCGCTGCTCGTCGACGGCCAGGTGATCGGCACTTACATGAAGCAAGATCTGCCGAACACCGAGGTTTTCGACGAGAAGCGCTACTTCGCCGCCGCCACGACGCCGTTCGTGTTCACGCTCGACGGCGTCAAGTACGGCATCATCATTTGCGAAGATGCCTGGCATGCGTCGGCCGCGCAACTGGCGAAGGCGGCGGGTGCCCAAGTGCTGCTGATTCCGAACGGTTCGCCGTTCCACATGAACAAGGAAGCGACGCGCGTGGATATCGTGCGCTCGCGCATCGCGGAAACGGGCTTGCCCGTGGCCTACGTGAATCTGGTCGGCGGCCAGGACGAGTTGATTTTCGACGGCGGCTCGTTCGTGCTGGACGGGCAGGGCCGGATGGTCGCTCGGATGCCGCAGTTCGTCGAGGGGCATGCGATCGTCGAATTCGAGGATGGCCGCCCGCTGCCGGGCGAAGTAACGCCGGCCGATTCGCTCGAAGCGCAGGTGTACGCGGCGCTGGTGCTCGGCGTGCGCGATTACATCGGCAAGAACGGATTTCCGGGTGCGATCATCGGCCTCTCGGGCGGCGTCGATTCGGCACTCGTCTTGGCTATCGCCTGCGACGCGCTCGGCGCCGATCGCGTGCGGGCCGTCATGATGCCGTCACGTTACACAGCCGACATCTCGACCTCCGATGCGGCTGAAATGGCGCGGCGCGTCGGCGTGCGTTATGACGAAATCGCCATCGCGCCGATGATGGAAGCGTTCCGTGGGGCGCTTTCGAGCGAATTCGAGGGCTTGCCGGAAGATGCGACGGAGGAGAACATCCAGGCGCGTATTCGCGGCACGCTGCTGATGGCGCTGTCGAATAAGTTCGGCTCGCTCGTCCTGACGACGGGCAACAAGAGCGAAATGGCCGTGGGCTATTGCACGCTGTACGGCGATATGGCCGGTGGCTTCGCCGTCATCAAGGACATCGCCAAGACGCTCGTCTATCGTCTATGCCATTACCGCAACGGTACGCCGTTGTTCGCCAAACGCGATGTGATTCCCGAGCGCATCATCACGCGTGCGCCGTCGGCCGAGCTGCGCGAGAACCAGACCGATCAGGACAGCTTGCCGCCCTACGAGGTGCTCGACGCAATCATGCGGATGTATATGGAAGAGGATTGCTCGCTTGCGCAGATCGTCGCGGCCGGTTATGCCCGTGAGGACGTCGCGCGCGTCACGCGCTTGATCAAGCTCAACGAATACAAGCGGCGTCAGGCGCCGATCGGCATTCGCGTCACGCATCGCGCATTTGGGCGCGATTGGCGCTATCCGATCACCTCGCGCTATACCGAACCGGTGCAATGAACCTGCCGCGCCGCGGCGTAGAATCGATCCACTGTTTGTCGGACTCCCCACGAGGCACATTATGAAACGCATCACAGCCATCATCAAACCGTTCAAGCTCGACGAAGTCCGTGAAGCGCTGGCCGAAGTCGGCCTGACGGGGCTGACCGTTACCGAGGTCAAGGGCTTCGGCCGTCAGAAGGGCCATACGGAGCTTTACCGCGGCGCCGAATACGTCGTCGATTTTCTGCCGAAAGTGAAGATCGAGGTCGTGGTGGCGGCGGCGCAATGCGACCAAGTGATCGACGCGATCATCGGCGCGGCGCGCACGGGCAAGATCGGCGACGGCAAGATTTTCGTGACCGAAGTCGAGCGCGTGATTCGGATCCGCACCGGGGAAGAGAACGAAGCGGCGGTATGACGGTCGAACCGTTTTCGTTTCGCCGATAACAAAAAACGTAGATACAAAAAAAACGGTGCGACGCCCTGACGGGACACCGCACCGATACGCGCCTCTCGCAGCAGCGTGAAACTTGAAACTGTAAGACTCAGTTAAATCTGTTCTTTTCGGCTACCCCACTCGCTTAGAACGAGTGTTGGATACCGGCGTAGACGCCCGTTTGGCTGTGGCCGGGCAGCGGGTTTTCGTTGTACGACGTCGTCGTACCCGAAGTCACGTTGCCGCCGTTGCCGAACGCGTTTGCGTCGAGACCGAAGTTCGCCGACTTGCTGTTATGCACGTGTGCGATCTGGATATCGAGCAGCGTGCGCTTGGACAAGTTGTACGTGCCGCCGATCGTGTAGATCGTCGCGTTGCCGAAGCCGTTGTTCGCGTTCACGTGATAGACGGCGGCGATTGCGGCGGCAGCCGGCGTGGCTTGCCACGTGACGCCACCCCATTCGTGATCGAGCGAGGTCGGAGCGGCAGCGGCGCCGTTGTAGCCCGACGTGCGCAGCGCTTGATAGACGCCTTGGATCTTGAATTGACCGAGGAACACGTTCACGCCGGCCGTGTATTCGCGCGAGTACGAGAATGCACCGTCGCCGCCGTTGAGCATACCGTTGGCCGGGTTGCGGATTTCGTCGTACATGCCGCGCACTTGGAAGAGCGGGCTCGTGTACGTCAATTGGAGACCTGCTTCGCGGCCTTGCGACGTCGTGCCGTTACCGTTCCAGTTCGTCGCGTTCGACAGCGCGTACTGGCCGTAGACGTCAAAGCCGGCGAACTTCGGCGACTGGTAGGCGATGTTGTTGCTCGACTGCGGCCAGTTGCGGCCACGGACCAGCGACGCCGACGACCAGTTCGATTGACCGAACGGGTCGAAGTCCCACACGCCGTTGGCGATGTAGAGCATGCGGCCCAACGACAGCGTACCGTAGGTGGGGTTCGACAGACCGATCGTGGCCCAGCGATTGAAGAGACCGCCGCCGCCGGGGCCCGTACCCGTCATCGTGTTGAAGCTGCCTTCCAACTTGAACAGGACTTGGTTGCCGCCGCCGATGTCTTCGACACCCTTCATACCCCACAGGCTCGTGCCCCAGTCGCCGCTTTCCGCGCGCCAACGCGAGGTCGAACCCGTGTAGCTGGCGTTCGGCAGGCCGCTGATGTACTCGAGGCCGGCATCCAAGCGGCCATACAACGTCACGCTGCTTTGTGCGTGCGCGATGACGCCAGCCGACATGAGCGCCGCGGCGAGCAATGCTTTCTTCATCTTCTCCTCCATTTACCCTGTCAAAAGTGAAGCCACTACTGCGAATAGCGCTCGGGCGAGGCCATCGCCCGAGCGGGAATCCAGTAATCAGGGAGATCCTTCGGAACGCTCGAGGCGGGCTGTGGGCTGGTGAGCCTGACGCGCCGCGCTCGGGTTCGAGGCCGCTCGTGGGCGGTGTCTCCTCGTTTGAAGTAAAACTACATTTGCAGAACTTTGTTTTGCTACTTTGGTTACTAATTTAGCAAAAATACATGCCTGTGGCCAAGCAAATCGTAGTCTTGCTAGCAGGTGTCTCTTAATTGCCATATCCATATGCTGGGACCGCCCGCCGCGCCGGGCTGGAGTGCCTTGTCGTTCGTAGTGCGACAACGGACGCACATGTTGCGCAAACTTGTCGTTCAGGGTTTCGGGGATTGACGGGGAATATTGTTGGAGGTAATCGCGAGGCGCAGCCTGGGTGGTGCAAGGAGCGCGAATGGTGCTCGTTTTGGTGCGCGGTTGTGCGGTTGTCTTACATCGCGCCTACAGTGGTGGGTGGACGAAACAACCTGTTAGTGAGACGGATCGGGCGCGAGGCCTCGTCCCTGCGGGGTTTCGCCGCCTTTGCTACGACGATTCGATACAATCGGCTCCCAATAAAAGGAAGAAGAACTGAGAGGGCCGGTCTCCATGGGACTCAATGCGCTATTTGAAGCCGCCTTTGCCGGTGGTGCTCAACGCAGCCGACTGATTCGGCTCGATACGCCGCTCGGCGAGGACTGGCTATTGCCTCTGTATGCCAAGGGCGTGTCGCGACTCGGACGCGACTACGAATTCGTCGTCGAAGCCGCTTCGGTCAAAGGCCGTGAAATCGACCTGCAAGCCATGATCGGCAAAGCCGTCACGTTGTGGCTGCAGCAGACCGACGGCACCTATTTGCCGCACCACGGGTTCGTCAAAACGTTTTCGCGGTTGGGCAGTGACGGCTATCTCTCGTTCTATCAGTTGTCCAACTGCACGACAAAACCGTCCGCTTCATTCGTACGGGCTTGCGCGAAGAAGTCGATGGAAGCACTCAGTGGTCGGAGCGCCAGCGGATCCAAAGCGCCGCACTGACGACTCGGACGTTCGACTATAAGCGCCCCGATCTGCCTAAGCAGGTGGATAGCGCGGTGGTCTCAGATGCCGATGGCGCGGCGCAAGGCGAGGTGTACGACTACACCGGTGCCTATACATGGGGCGTGCGCGAGCACGGCGAGCAGCAAGCGACGGCGCGAGTCGAGGCGTGCGAGTCGGAAATGAAGCGCTTCCATGCGATCGGCAGCCTGCGTTCGGCGATGCCGGGTTACTGGTTCACGCTCGCCGGGCATCCCGTTCATGACAAGGAGCCCGAGCAAGATCGCCAATTCGCGATCCTCGAAACGCGCTGGACGATCCGCAACAATTTGCCTGGGATGGACGAGATCGCCGACATTCCGGAAAGCTTGAGCGCGCAGGTGAGACGTGCGATGGGATCGGGCGGCGGTGTGAAGGTTCGCCACCCCGACGGCGGCGAGGGCTACTTCCAAGTGGAAATCGAAGCCCAGCGGCGACGCACGCCGTTTCGCAGCCCGTTCGAGCATCACAAACCTGTCATGCAGTTGCAAACAGGCATCGTCGCCGGTCCCGAGGGCGAGGAGATCTATACCGATGCGCTCAACCGCGTGAAGGTTTGGTTTCCATGGAACCGGCGCAATGAAGGGGACGAGCGCGCGTCGGTTTGGGTGCGTGCGGCGTTTCCCGATGCAGGATCGACACGCGGCGGGCATTTTCCGTTACGCAAAGGGGACGAAGTCGTCGTCGGATTCATGGGCGGCGACTGCGACCGGCCAGTGATCCTGGGCCGGATGCACGGCGGGCCGACGCCGCCCGTCTGGCATTCGAACGGGTTGCTGTCGGGAATTCGCTCGAAGGAATATGCGGGCAGCGGCTTCAACCAACTCGTCATGGACGATGCCACGGGGCAGAACCGGATCCATCTCTATTCGTCGAGCGCCGACTCGCACCTACATCTTGGCTACCTAGTCGCTCATACCGCGAATACGCGCGGTGCGTATCTGGGCAGCGGCTTCGATTTGAAGTCGAGTGCCTACGGTGCGATTCGGGCGGAGCAGGGCTTGTATATATCGAGTTATCCGGCATCGCCCAAGCAGCCGATGGACGTGCGGCAAGCGCGTGAGCAGCTCGTGAATGCGGAGAGCGTCATCGAAGCGCTGTCGGATGCCAGCGCGACGCATCAGGCGGAGAGCCTCAAAGATGGATACGACGCGTTGAAGGCGCTGACCGATGCGACACAAAAATCCGTTGCAGGCGACGCCTCGGCTCCAGGCCGGACAGCGGGCGGCGGGACCGGCAACGCCAATGGGTTTGCCGAGCCCGTGATGTTGATGGCGAGTCCGGCGGGCATTGCGTTGTCGACGCAGGCGTCGGCGCACGTTGCCGCGGATCGGCACGTCAACCTTGTTAGTGGCGGCAGTACGCATATCGCAAGCGGGAAATCGTTGCTGGCCTCCATCGGAGAAAAGCTGAGCCTGTTCGTGCAGAACGCGGGGATGAAACTCATTGCCGCGAAGGGCAAGGTCGATGTGCAGGCGCATGCCGACGGCATCGAATTGCAGGCGCAAAAAAGCGTGAAGCTGATTTCGATCGCGGACGTAATCGAAATGGCGGGCAAGCGTGAGGTCTTATTGACGTCGGGCGGCGCGTATATCCGGATTAAAGACGGCAACATCGAGATGCATGCGCCTGGGACGATCGATATGAAGGGGGCGAAGCGGGTGTTTGCGGGGCCGGTCTCCGGCAACTATCAGATGCACGGCGTTGAGGGACAAGGCGGCATGAAGACTGGGCGAGCGACGGATTTTTCTGGGTGATCGATGCGGCTTACTTGTCAGCCCGCTGTGCCGTTAGACCCATTCATATGGGCTTCGATAGACTGAATCAGAAACCAAGTGGCCATGAGTTCGACGAAAGATCATCCGCTTCATAAGAGCGCGCCCGTGCAGCCATCGCCGGCAGCGGCGACCCAAGCGCCGGCCTATGTGCCGCTGAAATGGAGCTACCCATTTACGACGGCGGCCGACAAGGACGGCAATGACGCGCACGCCTATTTCGAGGCGCTCAGCAATGCCGAGGACGGGTTTTATCCGCACGGCGCGAACGGCATTTGGCATGGCGGCATTCACTTCGGACGCGAGACCGGGCAGATTCTGAAACAGGAGAACGGTTTTCGTGCGATTGCGGACGGTGAGGTCGTCGCTTATCGGCTCGATTCGGCTTATCCGGTGCTGAAGTACGAAGACGGCAAGCAATGTATGTATTCGACAGGGTTCGTGCTGGTCAGGCATAAGCTGCAATTGCCGCCGGCGCCATCGACGCCGAACTCGGCGGGCGGCAGCAAGGCTTCTACGCCGGGCGGTGCGTCAACAGTGTCGGTGCCCGCGTCTACGTCCACGCCTGCCCCCGCTTCGGCGGCGCCTGCCGATGAAACGCTGACGTTTTTCAGCTTGTATGTGCATACGCTGGATTGGCGAGGCTATAAGGCGGCGATCGAAGCGGGGTCTGCTGCCGATGCGACGCCGTCGCCGATCAAATGCATGCCTTATTGGAAGGGCGACAAACACTACCGCGTCGGGCCGAGCGCAGCCGATACGCAGCGCCAACCGAGCACATTCGATTTTTCCTTGCCCGATTCAATGCGGCTTGATGCGCCCGATGGTGATATGAGCATGGCGAGTGGTCTGGGGGACCCTTTGCAGACGAATCCGCCGACGCTCAAATGGCTCGAACCGGTTCAATTTCCCGCGGGGATGAGTTGGCCTGAGAAGTTCCGTTTGATTGATCAGCATGCATCGGCCGATAAACCGAAAGCCAAGCAGCCGGCCGCCAAGGGCACGTTCGTCTATAGCAAGGCGAACGGCGAAGCGATCGGATTGCTGCCGCAGGGCCGCGATGTGCAATTGGGTCTGCCTTCGACGAAAGCCAAAGGCTGGGCGCAGATTACGAAGGTGCTGAAAGGCGAGCCGGTGGGCGTGGTGATCGGCGACCCGGCGGACCCGCGCGTGGCGACTGGATGGGTCAAAGTCGAACAGTTCGAAGTCCTTATCGATCCTCAGCCGCTCGATACGGTGGTCGTTCTCGATACGCCGTATCCGGTGGCGGCGGGCGCGGTGTTAGGCTACCTCGGTGAATATCAGCGATACCGTGAGGCGTCGAAACTGCCGCCGACGCCGCAGCGGCCGATCCTGCACTTGGAGGTGTTCGCGGGGCCCGACTTGCCTGCGTTCATCAAGAAGAGCCAAGCGCGGGCTAAGCAACTGCCTGACAAGAACTCCTTCCTTGAAATCTCGGCCGGGGCGATGCTTGTCGACGTGGCCGGGGCGACGCAATCGGTCGATGGCGGGCTGCTGCTCAAGCCGGTTGCGACGGGCGGGGGAGAAGGGCCGTGGGTGAAGGTGCAGCCGACCCTGATCAAGATGCCGGCCGCAGCGCCGCCGCAGCCGGGGCATGGACATGCTGCCGCGCATTCGAAGCATCCGAAGGTGAAGCCCGAGGAGACGAGCGTAGGTTCGCCGGTATGGGTTGAGCGTGCGATGGCCGGCAAGCCGGCGCCCTCGGGGTTCAAGGTTTGGCGTGACTTCCCTTTGCAGGTATCGAATGCGAAATCGCCGGCGGCGGGATTCGACGAAGTGTATTCGCGTGGCGAGTTGGATAAGCTCGGCGCGGATGCCAAGGCGCAGGACGATAAAAAGGCGCATTGGTGGAAGGTGACGGTGGGCACCTCGGACGGCAATAGCCGCGAGGGTTGGGTGTGCGACACCGGACATCCGAATGTGCAACCGCGCGGTGCGTGGGAATGGCCTGGGTTCGAGCTCATCGATAACACTAGCGTGTCGGTGCTCGATTCGTTCAAGCGGTTCTTGTACGTTCAGGAGCTGTTGTTCGACGGCGATAAGGAGTCGTTCGAACCGAGCGCGGTGAGCGTGAACGGCAGTGCGTTGGTTGCGCGACTGGAGAAAGTTGTTGACCGGCTCGGGAACAAAGACGGGAAGGTGACACCCGATGAACTCGCCCGGGCGCAGCGCACTCGATGGGTGGCGCAAGCGATGTCGCATCTAGTCGTGCGTTATGAAAGCGAATGGGGCGGGGATCTGAGCAAATGGGAATCGCTATCTTCGTTGATGAAGGAGCGTAAGTACATTTGGCAAGGGGAGTTGGAGCGGATCGGGAAGTTGAGGTGGTGGGATCAGGTGCGCGGGGTCGAAGGGTTGCCGGGGGATGCGGCGGTTTATCATTTGCATCCGGTGGGTATCGTCGCGAATTTCTACGCGCCTCATGATGGTCTAGCGGCACTAATTCAGAGGATAGGGGATGTCATTTCTCTAGGAGAGGGAACGTACGAGTCGTACAACACCGGCACACATGGCAAACACGGCAAGGTGGTGTACGCGCTGTTCCGTGCACCAGAAGGAACGGTTACCGGCAAAACCATCAACGAGATACTCGCATCGGTCTCACTCCCGCCAGAGGATCATGGCCGTTTGTTCACGACCGGAAAATACCAGACAATCATTCCGACGCTGGCCGCCGCAAAAGAAGCATTGGGACTAAGCGGCGACGAAAAATATGATGCGCAAATGCAAGAACGAGTGTTCAGGGACTTCTTGTTCGATCAAACGCCCGGCCTGTCAAATTTTGTTAAGAAGGGGAGGGGCTCGGTCGATGATGCTCAGTATGCTGCGGCCAGGCAATGGGCGTCGATCGCTGTTCCAAATGGCCTTAAAATCAGTAAGGATTATGGTGGTGCAGTGTCTGATGGGACGACCTCATATTATGAGGAGCCGGGTCAAAACGGCGCAAACATGAAGTCGACCAATAAGTTGCGTGAAATTTTGATTGAAATAGAGCAAATGCGAGCGAATGGTGGTCTATGAGAAAGTTGCTTTTATATTGCATTTCTTTTTGTGTCCCGATCGTCGCTTATGCAGGAGAGGGGGGCATTGAGCCGAACAATCATCCCTATGCTAATGTGCGAATTGCATATCCAAGTGACGAATGCTCGTTTCAGTTTTCGAGCGTCGATTTTTGTGATGAAAAACATTTGACCGAAATCAAGAGGGCGATTGCTGAGCGAAGGCCGGATTTTGGTGGAAAATACATTCTCCTTTCCATTCCCGAGGGGTCTCCATCCTTCTTTCAACGTTCGCTTGTCGCTATAGATACCACGACGGGAATAGTTTACCCGGTGCCGATTGATGCCTATTCCGGAGCGACGGATGGCAACGGATATGCAAAAAGCGTGGGAAAACTGAAATACAATATACATTCAAATCAAGTATGTATTACCGGTGCAATCTTTATGCATCGTATGGTCGAGGATGGAAATTTTTGCTTTGCTCTCAAGGAAGACCGTTTCGTAGGCCACCATACGCCGTATATGGACCCATGAATTCCATGTCTAGATGCCCCGGGGTGGCTGCGGTCGCGGTTATGATTTCGTTCGCTCACATCATGTCCCAATAGCGGATGTCGCTCGTCCCGCCGACAAGTATAAGAAGGCCACCCTTTTGGGAGTGACGCAATGAAGCGGATCTTATTTGCATTTTTGTCGATTGTCGGTGCAGCGAGCTGCGCTTCCCCATGCGCATCAGCTTCAACTGTCGAGGACGGCGATCTAGGTGCTATGACCGATGTTGTCGCTTCGATAATCTACAGCGACCGTTCCTTTGACATATTCAGGAGTCTATCTTGCAAAATGATTGGCGAAAAGATTCCGTTGTCCAGTGCGCCGGCAGTCACGACTTACTTCGTAACAACTGCAGACGCTTGTGGCTGGGGCGCGGCGCTAGGGCCCATTTGGTTGATCGGCGTTTCGGGGGGAGTTGCTTCAATCCTGCTTAGTACAGGGGGCTATTCCGTTGATGTGCTTAACGAGGAGGGGAACGGAATGCGTAGCGTGAAAGTTGGCGGCGATGTTGCCGGCAGAACTGCCCTCGTCGGTTATAGATTTGATGGCAAGAAGTACCGCATAAAAAAGGAGGGCAATTGATGATCCGATGCCCTCAGATTGCAGTACTCTTTCTCGTTTTGCTCGCGCATCATATCACTGTCGAGGCTTCTGCTTGCAAAGCGTTGAATGAAGTCGCCTCCAAAACCGGTGTTTTTATTCCGGGTAACAATGCCGGGCGGGTTGTGATCGGGAAAGGACGACTTCAGTTCTACTCTGCGCCAAGTTATGAGTGCAAGATGCAGGGCGTTTTTGTAATCGAAGATCAGACCGTAGATGCGTACACCGAATACAAGGGATTTACGTCTGTTGTGTATCTGGGAAGCAAAAAACTATCGCCGGTACTCGGGTGGGTGAGATCTGATCGCCTGAGGCCAAATGGACTTGGTATTGCGCTGTCTCAAAAATAATGTTCATTAGATCGTTTATTCTGCTTGTTGTCGCCGCGCAGCCGCTGCTTGGTTATGCGGAGACGCGCGAAATCACAAATTTTCGGACTTCGGATGTCCAGCTAGAGACAAGTTGCATAAAAACAAAAACAGTCGATACCTGCGTCGTATACCGTTTGATGAAGAATGAACGAAAGAAGCTCATTTCGTTTCCGTTTCCGCCATCTAATATAGCTTACGAGGATGGAGTTTTTGCTATCGCTTTTCCGTGTGGAACCGAATGTTCCGCGACCTATTTTTACAAGCCCACTAATAAGCTTGGTGGGCCGTTCCCGCTGGTCGTATCTTATGATGCCGGGCGCGGCATTGTGCTCGGTGTTTCGGGGAATTCTCTTGAGATGTATGACATGTTTTCAAGCGGGAAAATGAAAGCAATTGAGAGCATTACTCTAGACGTGGGGAATTCCAGCATTGTTGAGGCGATCCGCGATGTCGAACTGAAAAACCATACCTTCGTGATAGCTTACACTGATCGAAGGGGTGATATTGTGAAAATTAATAAGATAGTTCCAGTACATAGACCGGATAAATTGTGATGAGCTCGAAATTGCGATTTTTCGTGAGCGTGAGGTGGATCGGGATCTTTTTATTGGTGATTGCCAGCCGCTGGAGTCATGCCGAGGTGTTGCCGGAAAAGTGGGTTGGAAGTTATTCATATCAGCATGTTATGGGGCATGCTGTAGGAGAGGCGGCACCGGCATGGGCTTTTAATTTAACTGTAACCGCTAACGGAGATTGCGAGCTGACGTGGCAAGGGTATCAAAAAAACGATGATATTCTTTGTAAAGCGTCCGGAAATACGAATGGTTTGACGATTTATTACACCGGCTCTGCTGATGGCGGTGCGGGAGGTCCTGCTGCACCACTATTTTATAGACGAAATGAGAAATTGATGAGGCTAGAAGTAATTAAAGGCAGTGCCAAATTTTGACAAAATGGGCCGCCTTGAATAAGGCGGGTGTCTTGACGGATGGGGTGCGCTTCGGGCATGAATGATCGGACGGTTGATGTCTTCTATTAAGGCCGGTCCTCTGGCACACGATATAGAGAAGAAGCGATGAAGATCGCTAGTCAAGCGCGATCGGAGGTGGGCATACAAAGGACGACGTTAAATGAAAACCTACGCTTGCAAATCGCTGGTTGGCCAAGCGATGCTGAGTCTGGCCCTCCAATCACTCGTCCACCCCTCTTTTGCCGGGCAGGTGTCCACCTGCGACACCGCGCTACGGCAATTGATCGTCGCGCCCCTACATAGCATTGCGATGAAGAAAGAAAACGTCCGCGTCGCGCTCGAAGATAGCAACGACGGCGTGTATAGCGTAAGACTGTTCGTTGCCGCCGATAGTCCTGATAACCGCGATAAGTACGTGACGATCGGCTGGGTCAACTTGGACACTAATACGATGAAGGCATTCGACGTGACGGATGATCCCGACAACCCCGTGACGCTCAACGTCGATGTAGCGAGGTATCGAAGCTATGTCGACCGATGCCTTCCTCGGCAGCGCCGACGCGCGCTGCTCTCCGGCCGAGTTTAAAAACCGCATGGTGACAATCAAACTGCATACGGTACCGGCTGCCTTGCTCTCCATGTTGGCCGCGCTGTCCTCGCAGGCGGAGGGCTCGCCGCCGATGCCGAAATTCTCAGATCATCCAGTGCCTGTCTATGCCGGGCCTTTGCGTACCCTTCGTACTACGCACATGACTCGGGCGATGTTTGGCGAGACGAGATGGGAAAGGAAGTTGCCCCAGTCCGCATCAACTTCGCCGGTAGGTACTACATGGGCTTGCATAGCTGCGGCACACAGTGTCGCTATTTCACCCTGTCCGACTTATCGACCGGACAGGATTCGAACGCATTTGACATGTTCTCGGCGGCCGACGGCAAGCGTGCGACAACGCGAGACGGCCGTAGCTATGTGACCGAGCTTGTCGTACATCCAAACAGCACGATGGTGATTGCCCGATACCACATCGATAGTTCGGCAGCGCGTCCATCCGAATGTCGCGAGCGAGTTTTCGTTTTGGCGGACGATGGCATGCAGGTGAACCCGATCACCGCTACGGTAGAAGGGTGCGAGCAACCCCTGGACACGGAAATTTCGGCGTTGCCGATTTCGTCCGAATTTGAGTCGAAGCGCGGTGGTCCAAGCGTCAGCAGCCGATAATCGCCTGCTCGTCTGCGCACCGGCAGGTCTGGGACCGTCGTGTTTTCAATCCACGTCGCGGCCGTCTCGCAAGGCGGAGGCGAGTCAATCCCAAAAACTCAAACCGAACGCTGCCTTCTCGACGATGCAAATGTCTCCCCACCCCAGCGAGAGAATCGACGATTCCGGCGTCGTGACGAACGGCCAGACGGTGCTCGAACTGCACACTGAGGACGTACCGTCGTTCGATGCCGGCGTCACCGATGCGGAGATCGTTTCCGACATAACCGGCCGCAAGCTTCTCCAAATCGAGTCGCTGACGTTCAAAGATGGCAACAAATGGCGCGTGAGCGACGGCAACGCAACCTTCTACGTTACCATAGAAGACAAAGCATTCCTGGCCAAGATCGATGCCGGAGAATGCTTTGGAAAGGCCGACGTGCTCTTGGTGAACCTACGCCAAGTGCAGCGCATAGAGGGGGCGAAGCTGGTCACCGAGTCGGTGATATTGGAGGTCATCGAGCATCGGCAGCCGCTGCAGCAAAGCCTGCTTTAACTGCCGGCCGCAAGCCTGCAACGCCCCCTTACTTCAAACTCCCCGCCAAGAACTGCCGCAGCCGCTCGCTCTTCGTATTGCCGAATACTTCTTGCGGCGCGCCTTGCTCCTCCACGCGTCCTTGATGCAGGAACATGACGTGATTCGACACGTTGCGTGCAAACCCCATCTCATGCGTGACGACGATCATCGTGCGGCCTTCCTCGGCCAGCTTTTGCATAACCTTGAGCACTTCGCCGACGAGTTCCGGATCGAGTGCCGAAGTCGGCTCATCGAACAACATTACGTCGGGATCCATCGCCAGCGCGCGCGCAATGGCTACGCGCTGCTGCTGCCCGCCCGACAAATGCGACGGGTACTGCTTCTCGAACCGAGGCGCGAGCCCCACCTTCTCTAGATAGGTCCGTGCGCGCTCCTCGGCTTCCTTGCGCGAAAGCCCGAGTACATGCACCGGCGCCTCGACGATGTTCTCGAGCACGTTCATATGCGCCCAAAGATTGAAGTGCTGAAACACCATCGACAGCTTCGTGCGAATCCGCTGCAACTGCTTCTGATCGGCAACGCGCAGCGCGCCGCCCTTGTCTTTGGCCGTACGGACTTCCTCGCCGTCGACGAAGATGCGCCCCGCGCTAGGTTGTTCGAGGAAGTTGATGCAGCGAAGCATCGTGCTCTTGCCCGAGCCCGACGAGCCGATGACGCTGATTACGTCGCCGGCATTGGCCTTGAGAGAAACGCCCTTGAGAACTTCGTTGCTGCCGTAATGCTTGTGCAGCTCGTCGATGAAAAGCTTATGCATGAGTTACTTGCCTTGCGGACGCAGGTAGGCGAGCCAGCGCCTCTCGGCGCGGCGAAACAGCGCGACGAGCGCGAACGAGATGCCCAGATAGAGCAACGCCGCGATGCCGAACGCCTGGAACGACAGGTAGGTAGCCGAATTGGCGTCGCGTGCGATCTTCAAAATGTCGGGAACGGTGGCCGTGAATGCAACCGTCGTCGCATGCAGCATCAGAATGACTTCGTTGCTGTACAGCGGCAATGCGCGCCGCAGCGCCGAAGGCAAAATCACCCGCCGGTAAAGCGTAAACGTCGACATCCCATAAGCGCGCGCCGCTTCGATCTCGCCGTAGGCCGTCGCCTTGATCGAACCCGCGAAGATTTCGGTCGTATAAGCGCAGGTATTGAGCGTGAACGCGAGCAGCGTGCAGTTCATCCCCTGACGGAAGAACACATTGAGCATCTCGTGGTTGCGGACTACGTCGAGGCTGTAAAGCCCCGTGTAGCACAGCAGCAGTTGCACGTAGAGCGGCGTGCCGCGAAAGATGTACGTATAGAGCCAAACGGCGCCCGAAACCACCTTGTTGCGCGAGACGCGGGCACACGCCAGCGGCACCGACAGACAAAAGCCGATGCCGATCGACACGACGAGCAGCCAAAGCGTGATGGCAAGGCCCGTGGTCTGATAGCCGTCGGTGAAGAGGTAATTGCGCCAGTAGTCGTGAATCAGCTCGATCATGGTGGATGTGGACAGACCTTATAGCTCGGCTTTACGCACGCCGATCGAATACCGCTTCTCGAGCCAGAGGAGCACCAGATTCGAAATCGTCGTGATCGCGAGATAAATCGCCCCCGCGATCAACGTGAAAAAGAAAAATCGCAGCGTGCCCTTGCCCGCATCCTGCGAGGCCTTCACGACATCGGCCAAGCCGATGATCGACACGAGCGCCGTGGCCTTGACCATCACTTGCCAGTTGTTGCCGATCCCGGGCAACGCGAATCGCATCATCTGCGGGAACATGATCCGCGAGAACGTCTGCCAGGCCGTCATTCCATAAGCGGCCCCCGCCTCGAGCTGCCCGCGCGGAACGGAAAGGAAGGCGCCGCGGAAGGTTTCGGTGAAGTAGGCGCCGTAAATAAAGCCCAGCACGATCACGCCCGCCACGAACGGGTCGATGTCGATTTGATCGAGGCCGGCCAGATCGGTCAGGTTGTTGAGCCAAATCTGGATGCTATAAAAGAGCAGCAGCATCAGGACAAGATCGGGCACGCCGCGCACGAGCGTCGTGTACACCGTCCCGATGCCGCTCGAGACGGGGTTTTTCGACAGCTTCGCCGCCGCGCCGATGAGGCCCAGGATGAAGGCCAGCGCGAGCGACAGCAGCGAGAGCTTGACGGTCTGCCAAGTGCCGGCGAGGATCAGCGGGCCGTAGCCTTGAAGAAACATGGTTGGAAGTGCAGTCCTTGACGGCGTGCGCGATCGTACGCGCACCATGAAACGAAATACTAAACGGCCAAAAATGGGGTGCGGCCGATATCGGGGCCAGCGTCCGCGATCTGAGCGGGCGGCGGCGATAGGCCGAATCCGGTCATGGCTACCTGGCTGCCGCCGCTCGCGCGAACGGGCCGCGGTGCACCGCAACGCGCCTCGGCAAACCCGTGCCGCGGTAGGAAAAAATGCGCCCAGCCGGAAAAGCGCGGTATTTTACCTGAAGCCGGCCGGCGCGCTACTGCGGCGAACCCGCGTTCGCCGTCCTCGACGTGAGGGCGCGCGCAACGAAAAAACGCCGCGGCCGGTAAGGGGCGCGGCGAAGCAATGCGTGCGCGAAGGGGATGCGCACACTAGGGGGTGGGTGGTGTTCCTTGCGGCTAGTCGTTTTGCGATGGCGCGGAGGCGGGCGCGCCGTCTCCGCCGCGATGCATCATCCATTCGTGGTGGTGCGCCATATGAGCGAAGTGCTGCTTGAGGTCGTCGCTGACGACTTTCTTCTGCTGGTCGTTCAAGCTGTCGTAGACCTTGAGCCACGCCGTCGTGACTTGTTCGCGCCGTTGCCGTTCTTGGTCCGCGAGCTTTTGATGCGCGTCGTGCATGGCGTCGAGATCGATCACGCTCTGCCGCGCCAGCGCTTCGAATTGTTTGCGCGCCGCCTCGTGCTCGGCCCGTGCCGCCTCCCGGGCCTGCGTCATCGTTTGCAGCGCGTTTTGCCAGAGTTGCTCCTGCGCGGGCGTGAGCGTGAGCTTAAGCTCGTTGTGCAGCTTGCCGAGCTCCCCCATGATCATCATGCCGTCGTCATGGTGATGGCCGTGCCACCCATGATGCCAGCCGGGTCCGTCGCCGCCGGGGCCAAGCACATTGTCGGCGGCGTAAGCCGTACCCAAGCCGAGCGCGACCGCTGCCGCGGCCGCCGCCAGCCAGCGCGGCGAGAGGCGGTTGAGCTTGGTTGCCGGCGTGCGCGCCGCGGCGCTCGGCAAGCGCGAGAGTCGTTTCATCGGATGCTCCTGAACAAAGAAGAAAGAGCCGTCGCGGGGCTTGGGCTCGGTGATGCCAGGCTAGGCCCTGAGCGCCGGCCGCGTGTTACGCCGCGTCCGCCGCCTATTACGCGTGGTTACGGGCTACTTGCCCGGTAACGGTCGGTAACCCTTTGCGTGGTTTGTCACGCTCTTGCCGGGGTGGCTCGCGTTAAACTTCACGCCATGGCTACTCAAATTCTGGTCGTCGACGACGACGCCGAACTGCGCGATCTCCTGCGCGACTACCTGGTCCGTCAAGGCATCGAGGTGTCGGTGCTGCACGACGCCGCCACGCTGGAGCGCCGCCTCGAACGGGAGCGTCCCGACCTCATCGTGCTCGATCTGATGATGCCGGGCGTGGACGGTCTCACCGCGCTGCGCAAGCTGCGGGCAACCGGCGACGACATCCCCGTGATCATGCTCACGGCGCGCGCGGACGACGTCGATCGTATCGTCGGGCTCGAACTGGGCGCCGACGACTACCTCGGCAAGCCGTTCAATCCGCGTGAGCTGCTGGCGCGCGTGCAAGCGGTGCTGCGCCGGCGCCGGACGATTCCGTCCGCCGCGCCCGAGCAGCGCGAGCCGTTTTCGTTCGGCCGCTTCCAACTCGACTTTCAGGCCCGCGCGCTGAACCTCGAGGGGCGTCCGCTCACGCTGTCGGGCAGCGAATTCGCACTGCTCAAGATTTTCGTGAACCACCCGATGCGTACGCTTACGCGCGAGCGGTTGCTCGAATTGCTGCACGGGCCGGAATACGACGGCACCGATCGCGGCATCGACGTGCAAGTCTGGCGGTTGCGTCGCATCCTCGAATCCGACCCTTCGACGCCGCGTTTCATCCAAACCGTCCGCGGCCGGGGCTATGTCTTCGTCCCTAACGGCGAACCGAATGCGGCGCCCAATTGATTCGCTTTTCGGCCGGCTCGCACTGCTCGTCGTCGCCGTTCTGCTGATTTCGCACTTCGCGTGGTTCGTGCTGATACGCGTCGAGCGTAGCCAGTCGCAGGCGCGCTACGCGGTCGAGGAGGAGACGTTTCTGATCGACGCCGTGCGCCAGCACGTCGCCCGCTCGCCGTCGGTGCCGTTGCCGTCGCGGGTGAGGCTCGTCGATCCGTCGAGCCCGGAGGTCCCGCCCGAGAAGCAGGACCTGCCCAAACCGCTGAGCCGGTTCCTCGAGGATATCCGCGACCGCCTGCCGCCCGGTTCCCTCGTGCGGATCGGCCCGCCGGCGCGCCCGCCGACGCTGTGGGTGCACGAGGCGACGGATTCGAACTGGATCGTGCTGCCGATGACTTCGCTGCATCCGCCGCGGCCGCGCGACCAAATGCTGGAATGGCTCGCCATCATCTTCACGCTCGCAGTCATGTGCGCGCTTTTCGTCGCGTGGCGCTTACAGCAGCCGCTCACCGCGCTGGCGCAGGCTGTCGTGCGTTTCGGGCGCGGGCAGAGCGTGCCGCCGCTGCGCGAGCGCGGCCCGCGCGAATTGCGCGAACTCACTCACGGCTTCAATCAGATGGTGCGCGAGGTCTCTCGAACGGAGCAGGATCGCGCGGTGATGCTCGCGGGCGTGGCCCATGATTTGAAGACGCCGCTCGCGCGGCTGCGTTTGCGCGCGGAGATGATGGAAGAAGCCAAGTTGCGCGACGGCGTGGTGCGCGACGTCGACGCGCTGGCCCATATCGTCGACCAGTTCCTCGTGTTCGCGCACGACGGCTCGGACCGCAGCGAGCCGGTAATCGTTGATGAGCAATGTGCCCGCATTGCGCGGACATACCGCGCGGTGGCGCCGGGTAACCCCGCGGTCCGCACGGAATTGGCGGCCGGGCCGGGTTTTCGTTTGCCGACGGCCACGCTCGAGCGGATCTTGTCGAACTTGCTCGATAACGCCCATGCCTACGGGGCCCCGCCCGTGGTCGTGGCCACGGCGCGCACGCAAGCGGGCTGGACGCTCTCGGTCAGCGACCACGGCCGCGGCATCGCGCCGCTCGATCTCGTCAACGCGAGCCGCCCTTTCGTGAGGCTCGATCCGGCGCGCGGCGGCAACGGCCACAGCGGGCTCGGTCTGGCGATCGTCGAGCGGCTCGTACGGCGGCAGGGCGGCACGTGCGAGATCGGCAACGCGCCGGACGGCGGGCTGCGCGTGACGATGACCTTCCCGCTCGCCGCCGCGGCGCGTCCGGCGCAACAATCCGAAAGCGCCTGGTAACGCTTCGCGCCGCGCCGCCGCGCGAGGGGCGGCGCCCGGCTTATTCGGCGAACAGGGCGTCCAACGCGGAGGCCGCCTCGCTATCCACGGTGTTGTAGGTGACGCTGTTCGCTTCGAAGATGTAGTGCGTGGTGTACTTGCCGAGCCGCGCCAAGATCTCTTCCTGGATTTCCTCGGGCTCCGTGTCGAGCTTCAAATACCATGAGGTGGACGACAGCCTGGTCTGGAACGCGCCGTATTCGGCCATGAGCTGATCGAAGGCGTTCGCATCCTGGTCGCGACAGACGATGACCAGATTTCCTTTCATGCGCATCTCCCGGTAGATCGGTAGTTTCATTCGCCACGAGAGACTGATCATACCTGCTCTCGGCCAAGCGCCGTTCGTTCTCCGTTTTCGATTGGAACGCGGCTTCGGTCGGTCGGGCCGTGGGTTTCCCGCGCCGCCGGTTCGGGGCATAATTTCGCGTTCGCGTCGCTTTGCCGTGCATTTTTTGCGTACCGGGGCCCCGTTTGCGCGAGCGTTTGCAGCGCCGAGCCGCGGTGGCAGGCAATTTTCGGCGGCCTCGGCCGAACGTTGGGCGGGCGCGCGCTAGGACTTGCCGCACGGATCGGGCCGCGAGGCGCGAATTTTGTGACCGGCGCGGTTGTGCCTGAAACATAGGTTGTAGTAGTGTCGTGCCGTCGTAAAGGCGGCAAGGGCCGGCAGCTAGGACGGACGGCTCAACAATCAACGATTCGCGCTCAAAACGCATCACCGCAACCATACGCTCGTCATGCTTGTATTTCGTGTCTCGGATCGCTATGCCGCCCCGCGCGCGCCTCGCCGCGCCAGTTTGCCGGCGGCGCCCGGCCGTCCGCTCGGCCTGTCCGCGCGCCTCTGCCAAGCGCCGTGCGGCGTGAAGGGGGCCTAATGGATTTCGGCTTCAATCTGAATCGCACCGCGAACGCGTCCGCCTGGCGGCTCGCCCCCAATCGCTGGGATTTCGTCGCATTTCCGCTCATCATCTGCGTCATCGCCATGGCGGCCATCGGCTTTCACCAGACGATGGCCCCCATCTCGACGCTCAAGACGCAAGTCATTTCGCTGAATCCGGCGATGCTGCCCGAATACGCGCTGCGTACGACGCTGCGCATGCTAGCGGCCATCGTCGCTTCGCTCTTGTTCACGCTCGTCTATGGCACCGTGGCGGCCAAGAGCCGCCGGGCCGGCATGGTGCTCGTGCCGATCCTCGATATCCTGCAGTCGGTGCCGGTGCTCGGCTACATCTCGTTTACGGTCACGTTCTTTCTGGCGTTGTTCCCTGCACGCGTGCTCGGAGCCGAATTCGCGGCGATCTTCGCGATTTTCACGGCTCAGGCTTGGAACATGACGTTCAGCTTCTATCAGTCGCTGCGCACGGTGCCGCGCGATCTCGATGAAGTCTCGCGCGGCTTCCATCTGACGGCTTGGCAGCGTTTCTGGAAGCTCGAGGTGCCGTTCTCGATGCCGGGCCTCATCTGGAACATGATGATGTCGATGTCGGGTAGCTGGTTCTTCGTCGTGGCCTCGGAGGCGATCACGGTCGGCAACAATACGATCACGCTGCCGGGGATCGGCGCCTATCTCGCGCAAGCGATCGCCGAGAAGAATTTGGCCGCGATCGGTTGGGTCATCGTCGCGATGGCGGTGGTCATTCTGGCCTACGACCAATTGATGTTCCGGCCGCTCGTTTCGTGGGCCGATAAATTCCGGATGGAGACGACGAGCTCGGGTGACGCCCCGGAGTCGTGGCTGCTCGACCTCGTGCGTCGCACGCGCCTCATTCACTTGCTGCTCGTGCCGGCCGGCTGGATCTTCGCCAAGCTCGCCCGTTTGCCGTTGCGCTTGCCGCGGGTCGACAACGTTTCGTTCGCGCGCATGGCGGGCCGCCGGAAGCGATCGCTCGCCGGCGATATCGCCTGGGCGCTGCTTCTGCTCGTGGGGACGCTGTACGTCGCTTGGCGTGTCGTCGCCTACGTCCGTACGGGCGTGACGGGCGCGGAAGTCGGCCATGTCTTCCTGCTCGGCTTCTTCACGCTCGCGCGCGTCGTGGTGCTGATCGCGCTGTCGTCGCTGCTGTGGGTGCCGATCGGGGTGAAGATCGGCTTGAAACCCTCCCTCGCCGAGAAAGTGCAGCCGCTCGCGCAGTTCCTCGCGGCCTTCCCGGCGAACTTGCTGTTCCCGGTGTTCGTGATCGTCATCGTCCGGTTCCACTTGAACGCCGACATCTGGCTGTCGCCGCTCATCGTGCTCGGGACACAGTGGTATATCCTGTTCAACGTCATCGCGGGTACGACGGCCTATCCGAACGACTATCGCGAAGCGGCGACGAACTTTCGCATTCGCGGCTGGCAATGGTGGCGCCAAGCCATGCTGCCGGGCATTTTCCCGTACTACGTGACGGGTGCGATCACGGCATCGGGCGGCGCGTGGAACGCGAGCATCGTTTCCGAACTCGTTCAGTGGGGCGACACGAAGATCACCGCGCACGGGCTTGGCGCCTATATCGCGCAATACACGGCGGCCGGCGACTTCCCGAAGATCATTCTCGGTATCGCCGTCATGTCGCTGTTCGTGACGTTGTTCAACCGGCTGCTGTGGCGGCCGCTGTACGCCTATGCGGAATCGAAGCTGCGGCTCGATTGACCGATGCCGTCGAAGGCGCGCGGCCACGCAAGGCCGCGCCGACCGAGTGCTCAAATCAAGAGTGAAGCGCAATGCAAAATCCCAAAGCTGACCTAAGCGCCGCGCCGTTCGCGGGCACCGCCGCAGCCGCCCCGCGTTTGGGCGGCGAAGTCTTGAACGTGAAGGGCGTGTGCCGCGGTTTTTCCAAGGCTCAGGGCGAATTGCTCGTGCTCGACGATGTCAATCTTTCGCTTCGCGAAGGCGAGATCGTCGGGTTGCTCGGGCGTTCGGGGTCGGGCAAGTCGACGCTCCTGCGTATCATCGCCGGTTTGATCGAGCCCACCGCCGGTGAAGTCAGCTACCTGGGCGCGCCGCTGTCGGGCCCGGCGGAAGGCGTCGCGATGGTCTTCCAAACCTTCGCGTTGTTTCCGTGGCTCACGGTGCTGCAAAACGTCGAGGCGGGCCTGGAGGCGCTCGGCGTCGGTGCCCGCGAGCGGCGCGAGCGGGCGCTGGCCGCGATCGACTTAATCGGCTTGGACGGTTTCGAAAACGCATATCCGCGCGAACTCTCGGGCGGCATGCGCCAGCGCGTGGGTTTCGCGCGCGCGCTCGTCGTCGATCCGACGCTGCTCTTGATGGACGAGCCGTTCTCCGCGCTCGACGTGCTCACGGCGGAGACGCTGCGCACGGACTTGCTCGATCTGTGGACGCAGCGGCGCATGCCGATCAAGTCGGTGCTGATCGTGACGCACAACATCGAGGAAGCGGTGTTCATGTGCGACCGGATCTTGGTGCTGTCGTCGAATCCCGGGCGGGTGCTCGCCGAAATCAAAGTGCCGTTCGCGCATCCGCGCAACCGGCTCGATCCCGCGTTCAGACGGCTCGTCGACGAAATCTACGCGAAGATGACGGCACGCCGCACCGACGAGGCCACGAAGAAGGGGCTCGAACTCGGTAGCTGGCTGCCCAGCGTGTCGACGAACTTGATGGCCGGTTTGATCGAAACGCTGGCCGCGCCGCCCTACCACGGCCGCGCGGACATGCCCGAAATCGCCCGCTCGCTGCACTTGGAGGTGGACGATCTCTTCCCGATCGCCGAAGTGCTCCAGCACCTGGGCTTCGCCGATGTGCGCGAAGGCGACATCTTCCTCACGCCGCCCGCGCGCGTGTTCGCGGAGTTCGGCACGCAAGAGCGCAAGATGATGTTCGCCGAGCACCTGTTGCGGCATGTACCGCTTGCCGCGCGGATCAAAAAGGTCCTCAACGAGCGGCCCGGTCATCGGGCGCCGCGCGTGCGGTTCGAACAAGAGCTCGAGGATTTTCTGTCGGACGGCGCCGCCGAAGAGACGCTCGATGCCGTCATCAACTGGGGTCGTTACGGCGAGATTTTCTCGTACAACGACCAGACTGAAATTTTCAGCCTCGAGGACGTCGAGTCCTAAGCATCGCCCTGAACGCGCCGCACGCGTCCTCCTGTGTCTGGGCGCGTGCGGCGCGTTCGTTTTCAACCGTCGGATGCGGGGCTGTCGTCCTCGTCTTCGTATGCGCCGAGACGGTTATAAAGCGTTTTCAGACTCACGCCGAGCGCCTTGGCCGCACGCCGCTTGTCGCCGCCGCAATGCTTGAGCGTACCGAGGATGATCTGCCGCTGCGCCTCGGCGAGCGGTGTTCCTACCCAAATGCTCATCGCATCGCCTTGCGTAACGGCTTTTTTCGACCGGGCGGCGAGCCGCGGATGCTCGATCTCGACCGTCTTTTCGGCGAGGATAAACGCTCGGTAGACGCTGTTTTTCAGCTCTCGCACGTTGCCGGGCCATGAATAGGTCCGCATCGTCTCCCTGGCGCGTTTGCTGAATACCTTGTTCGTCCCTTCCTGAGCGTTCAACTCGGCAAGAAAATGCTGCGCGAGCAGCTCGCGGTCGCCTTCGCGTTCTCGCAACGGCGGCGCGCGCAACGGGAACACGGCGAGCCGGTACATCAAATCCTCGCGCAGGCCGTTTTCCTTCACGGCCACCATCGGATCGCGGTTGGTCGCCGCGATCACGCGCACGTCGCTGCGCAGCAGCTCCGTGCCGCCCACGCGATAAAACGTACCGGTCTCGAGCGCGCGCAGCAGTTTCACTTGCCGCACCGGCATCATTTCGGTGACTTCGTCGAGAAACAGCGTGCCGCCGTTCGCATGTTCGAAGTAACCGGCGCGACCTTGCACGGCGCCCGTGAAGCTGCCGCGTTCATGACCGAACAACTCGGCTTCGATCAGGCTGTCGGGAATCGCGCCGCAGTTGACGGCGACGAATGGTCCGTCCTTGCGCGAACTGCGGTCGTGGATCGTACGGGCAACGAGTTCCTTGCCGGTGCCGGATTCGCCCACCACCAGCACGGTCGCATCGGTGGACGCGACCCGCTCGATCTGCTCGTACAACTCCAGCATCGACGGCGAGGAACCGTAGAGCATGCCGTACGATTCGAGCCCCGCCCCATCGCGGGCCAGGGTTTTGGCGAATCGTGCCGCTGCGTCTTGATCCCGCGCCGCGGCTGGCGTTTCAACATCGGTAGACTCGGGCATGTGATTGAAATCCAAAGGGCGTCATCGCCTTCCAAAAAAATGGTTTGACCTTCCTTCGGCGGCAATGCGCGTGGCTAGTTCCAAACAAGTATTTAACCATGCAACGCGGCTCCGGCGCACGCCTATCGTCCGCGCGGATCAGGCACGAAAACTGCGATTGGCGGAATTCGACGGTAAGCGGAACTTGGCGCGCCTTAAGCGATCGGAATATGATCCGGGCGGTGCGCAAAGCCGCCTTACCTCGCATTCGCCATTGCAACGAGTAATGCTAGGGGGATTCTCATGGCTCGTCCTAAAATCGGCATTTTTGGTGCACTCGTCGCCGTCGGCGGCGTGTTAGCGTTGCGTTGGGCGCAAAAACATCGTGCCGCGCAAGCGCGGCTCGCAGGCGAGCTGACCCGGTGGGAGGGCGAAGGCGGCGCTGTCGCCGCGGGCCCGAGCCCCACGCCGGCCATGTCCGATAGCGGCCCAGGCCGCGACGTGATGCCCAACGGTGCCGGTCACGGCGCCTTTGGGCGCGTCGGCGGTACGCGCGACGCGTGGATCTTTCCGCACGGGCATAGCTGACACCGGTCAGTAGCGCTGGGCTGCCGAAGGCGCCGCCGGTCCGGCGGTGCCGATTTCGTATTGGTGTGCCGAATCGCTCGCCTCGCTCGCTGCGTCTAGGCACAATGTCGCACCGAGCCCGGGAGCGGTTCGCGCTTTTTTGTTTCCAACCGTTATTCACCACAGACCAGCGAAAACAGATGCCACATGTGCTGATAGTCGACGACGACCCCGAAACCCGCGAAGCGCTCGTATCGATCATCGCCGCCGACGGCTTGACGACTGCAACGGCCGGCGATCTACGCGAGGCTCGCATTCAGCTCGTACGTCAAACGCCCGATGTCGTGTTCACCGATCTGCAATTGCCGGACGGCAGCGGCGTCGATTTGTTCGAGGACCTCGATCCGCGCTCGGGCGTTGAAATCATCGTCATTACGGGCCATGCCACGGTCGAATCGGCCGTGACGGCGCTGAAGATGGGGGCGTCGGATTACCTCGTCAAACCGATCAACATGCAGCGGGTCAAGGCTGTGCTCGATCGCCTGCCTCGGGCGGGCGATCTGAAAGCGCAGATCGGCACGCTGCGCGGCGAGTTGCGGCGGATGGGCCGGTTCGGCTTGATGCTCGGCAACTCGCCGGCCATGCAATCGGTCTACGACCAGATCGGCCGCGTCGCGCCGACGGCCGCCTCTGTCCTGCTCGTCGGCGAATCGGGCACCGGCAAGGAAGTGGCCGCTCAAACGATTCACGAACTCAGCTTGCGGCGCAAGCACGCATTTCTTGCCGTGAACTGCGGCGCGATTTCGCCGAACTTGATCGAGTCCGAGATGTTCGGTCACGAACGCGGCTCGTTCACGGGTGCCGATCGGCAACATAAGGGGTATTTCGAGCGTGCGAGCGGCGGCACGATTTTCCTCGACGAAATCACCGAGATGCCGGCCGAGTTGCAGGTGAAGTTTCTGCGCGTGCTCGAAACCGGGATGTTCATGCGCGTGGGTACGACCAAGGAGATCGAGACCGACGTGCGGGTCATCGCGGCCACGAACCGCGATCCCGAAGAGGCCGTGCTCGAAGGCAAGCTGCGCCTCGATCTCTATCATCGGCTCAACGTCTTCCCGATCAGCTTGCCGCCGTTGCGCGAGCGCGGCAACGACGTCTGGCTGCTCGCGCAGGCGTTCCTCGACGAACTCAACGAGCGCCACGGCTCGCGCAAGCAATTCCCCCCGGCCGTGCGGGACATGATGCTTTCGTACCCTTGGCCCGGCAACGTCCGTGAATTGAAGAACTATGTGCAGCGCGCGTTCATCATGGCGGCGCCCGACGCCGACAGTACCGCCGCGGTGCCGCTGCAGATCTCGCTGTCGAAGCCTTCCACCGGGACGGCCGTGACGATTCCGTTCGGCACCTCGCTCGCGACGGCCGATCGTCAACTGATTCTCGCCACGCTCGAACAATGCGGCGGCGTAAAGACGCGTGCGGCGGAGATTCTCGGCATCAGCCTTAAAACGCTCTACAACCGGCTGGTTGAATACGGCGAGGATGCGAAATCGGCGGCAAGCGAAAGCGACGCGGCCGGCGAGCCCGGCGAGGCGACGACGGGGGGCTGAAACACCCGGGCCGTTGCTTCATCACGAACCTCACGCCCGGATTCGGGCGTGAGGTTCGCTCGCGTGGCAAGAAACTTGCTCGCCAATCGTCCCAATTCCATTGGGTCGACCCGGCGAGGTGTGTTTCGATGTCCGTAACGAGTAGCACATGTTTGGCCACTCCGGCTTGTTTCCGCCTGAGACGGCGGCCGCCGCATTCTTTGCATACTCCCGAGCCCGATCCGCCCGTGCCGCCGCCGCAGGAACCGCCTGGACCCGAACCTAGTCCCGTTCCCGAACGCGAGCCGCCGGAGCCGGGGCAGCCGCCGATCGGCGATCCGCCGCCGGTGCCGTCCGACGTGCCGCCGCTGCACTGACGAGATGAGCGGCGCGCGGCGGTACCCGTTACAAATCTGACGCAATTGTTACCGCGCGTTCGTCCGCTCGGCGTCCTAGACTTGAAAACAGTTGCTTTGCCTGCGCGGGCATTCGCCTGCTCTTGGAGATCCGTTCCATGAGACATCCTGCCTTGCGGCGCTCCGCGCGCCATGCGCTTAGACGCGAAGCGAAGAACGGGGGCGGTTTTCCCGCCCGTTCGCCGTCCTCCGACGACCCGTCCGCGCAAAATCGCCCCGCGCCCGGTACGCCCGCGGACGGCGAACACAACCAGGGCGGTGCTCGCGTCGAAGGATTGGACTATCAGCGCGACCTGGGCTCGGAGCAAGACGCCTAGGACGCTACCGCGGGAGCGGCGAGGAGCGGGCAGCACGCGTGTTCGCAGCGTCTTGCGTCATGCCGCGCGTTCCTTGCATTTCGTGCGCTTTACCAATGTGTGCTTGATCGTTCCGACAAGCGCGGGCGCAGTATCGGCTGTTCGTTCCGCTAGCGATGGCGGCATCGAGGTGAGATTGCGGCACGGCCCTTGCGTATCTCATGCCTAGCGACGGCGAGATGGTTCGCCGCGCGAGAATGCCAACCGAAGAGGTGGAGCCGCAATGAGCAGACTTATCGTGGTGTCAAACCGCGTCGCGCCGACGCAAGAGGGCCGCCCCGCAGCGGGAGGGCTCGCGATTGGCGTGCTAGACGCCCTGAAGGAAACGGGCGGCGTCTGGTTCGGGTGGAGTGGAGAGATCGTCGGCGAAGCACAAGCGCCGGCCATCGAGAAACAGGGCAAGGTCACTTACGCGACCGTTGGCCTCACGCGACGCGATTACGATCAGTACTACCGGGGGTTTTCGAACGCGACCCTGTGGCCGACGTTCCACTACCGCACCGACTTATCCCGTTACGACCGGCAGGAATACGCCGGTTATCTGCGGGTCAATGCGACGATGGCCAAGCAACTGAAGGCCATGCTCGAGCCCGACGATATCATCTGGGTTCACGACTATCACCTTCTGCCATTCGCGCGTGCATTGCGCGAATTGGGCGTGAACAACCCTATCGGCTTTTTCCTGCATATTCCGTTTCCAGTGCCGGAGATGCTGCGTACGGTCCCGCCTCATGAAGAACTCGTCAAGGCGATGTGCAGTTTCGACGTGCTCGGTTTCCAAACGCAGGCCGATCGTCAGTCGTTCGTCGACTACATCGAACGCGGAGGCTTCGGCACCGCCAGCGACGATGGGATGATCCACGCGTTCGGACGGGTGCTCAAGGTCGGCGCCTACCCCATCGGCATCTATCCCGACGCAATCGCCAAGGCGGCGCAGCAATTCGCCGATCGCAAGCAAGTCGGGACGCTGCGCGACGCGATGCGCGGACGCAAGCTCATCATGAGCGTCGATCGTCTCGATTATTCGAAGGGGCTCGTCGAACGTTTCCAAGCGTTCGAGCGGCTCTTGCTCGCCGCGCCTCATTGGCACGGACGCGTATCGCTCGTGCAGATCGCGCCCCCGACGCGCTCTGACGTCCAGACCTATCAACGCATCCGGCAGACGCTGGAAGGCGAGGCGGGCCGCATCAACGGACGTTTCGCTCAACTCGATTGGACGCCGATCCAATACTTGAACCGCAAGTACGAGCGCAATCTGTTGATGGCGCTCTTCCGTCTCTCGCAAGTGGGCTACGTCACGCCGCTGCGTGATGGTATGAATCTCGTGGCCAAGGAATACGTCGCGTCCCAAGATCCCGAGGATCCGGGCGTACTCGTGCTCTCGCAGTTCGCCGGCGCGGCCGAACAGTTGCCCGGCGCGTTGATCGTGAATCCGTTCGATCTCACGCAGATGGCCGAGGCGCTCGAGCGCGCGCTTTCCATGCCGCTGGAAGACCGCAAGGCGCGCCACGCGGATATGATGGCGCAGCTTCGCTCGGGCGATCTATCGACCTGGCGCGACGCCTTCCTGGCCGATCTGCGTCACGTCACCACGGCCGCGTCGGTCACCCGTAAAGCCGTCAAACTGGCCGATATCGCCGCTTAGGCCACCGGCACTGCGGCGGTATCGCCGCCATACGTATCATACGAATAGGGCCGACATCGCAGTCGGCCCTTTCCTTTTAGGACTGCAAATCAAACGGTTTGCAGTCCTAATCGATGAATGGACGCCCGCGGGAGAGCGTCAGGCTTGGCGTCGCAATTGAGCCGGCGGCACCTTCAACAGGTTGCGATATTTGGCGACGGTGCGGCGGGCGACGATCATCCCTTCCTGCGACAGCATTTTTGCGAGTGCGACGTCGGACAGGGGGTTGCGTACGTCTTCCTGATCGATCATTTCCTTGATCAACGCGCGCACCGCGGCGGCCGAGCAGCGGCCGCCCGTTTCGGTCGCGAGCTCGCGCGGGAAGAAGTGGCGGAACTCGAAGATGCCGCGCGGCGTGGCCATGTACTTGTTGCTCGATGCGCGCGATACGGTCGATTCGTGCAGCCCCAACTCTTCGGCAAGCTTGCTCAATACGAGCGGTTTTAGCGCGATCTCTCCGTAATCGAAGAAGGCTTTCTGATAGGAGACGATGCATTGCGCAACGCGTTGAATGGTCGTGAAGCGCTGCTCCGCATTGCGAAGCAGCCAACGCGCTTCCTGCAATTGCTGCCCGAGCGGCGAACCCGCGCCGCCCGATTGCGCGAACAACTCCGCATAGACGCGATGGATGCGTGCCCGAGGCAACACGGCGGGATTGATCGTGGCGACCCAGCGGCCTTTGACCCGGCGCACGATGACGTCGGGAATGACGTAATTGTCGTCGGAACGCGCGTAAAACTGACCTGGCTTGGGGTCGAGCCGCCGCACGAGCGCGCACGCCGTGCGCAGTTCCTCGGCGGAGCAGCCCAGTTGCTTTTGCAGCTCGGCATGCTCGCGCCGCGCGAGCCGCTCCAAATGATGTTCGACGATTTCGCGGGCGGCCGCGCGTCCGGGAGTATCGGACGACATCGCGTCCAATTGGAGACTCAAGCATTCGGATAACGAACGCGCGCCCACGCCGGGACGATCGAGCGTTTGCACGAGACGTAACGCTACGCGCAACTCCTCTTCGGTGAGCGGCGGATCCGCTTCGAACGCGCCGGCGAGTTCCTCGAGCGACTCGCGCAGGTACCCATCGTCGTCGAGCGCCTCGATTACGATCTGCGCGGCCGCGCGATCGCGTTCGGTCAGCGGATAAAGGTGCAGCAGGTTATGCAAGTGTTCGTGCATCGTCGGCTGGGCGTGCGCCCAAGCGCCGGGATCGACGTCGTCGGAATCGCCGTTGTTGCGCGACGCTCCGCGCGTGCTCCAGTCTTGGCCGAATTCGCCGATCGGATCGTCGCCTGGCGCGGACACGGTGGCGTCGGGGCCAGCGAGCCCATCGTAGGGGTCGGCGGCCTCGACCGGCTGCGGCGCCTCGGCCGCGATGCCGGGCTGCAATTGCTCGCCATCGGCCGTATGCGAGCCGTTGGTGGGGCTATCGGACTCTTCGGCGATCGGATCGTCGTATTCGAGGAACGGATTGTTATCGAGCGCTTGCCGCAATTCGTGCTGGAACTCCAACGACGATAGTTGCAGGAGGCGCACCGATTGTTGCAGGCGCGGCGTCAGTGCCACGTGTTGTTTGCTGCGTAGCTCGAGTGTCGGTGGCATGTCGAAAGTCCTGTGGAATAGTCCTGGCTGTTAAAGCAACCGCCATACCAGTTGTTGCAACATGGGCTATGCAGACGATTGGACGCTGCAGGAACCGTGCCGCGAAGGGCGCAACGCGGCATGTTTTACAGAGTGCAGTGCAAAAGCGCGGCGCGCGACGCTTTGGATGCGCGAACGATCGAGCGGAAGGCGAGATGATCGCACCCCGCAAAAACCGGCACGCTGCTTGCAGAAAGGGGAATGCGCACAAAACGCAGGGCGGCAATTCATTGCCGATCGCGCATGCCGGCTTCGGCAATTTCTTCCATCTTTGAGCAGGAGAAAACCGTGAAAGCGCTCCCTTTACTCAAAATCGCAACCGTTATTGCTTCTCTTTCGCTAGCCGCCGGAGTGACGGCTCAGACCATGGCTTCGTCCGGCGCCTCCACGACCGAGAGCGCCTCGGCGCCCTCGGGCAGCTCCGAGTCGCTCGGCCAACACATTAGCGACGGCACGATCACGACCAAGGTGAAGGCGGCGCTGATGACCGCGAAGGACGTGAAATCCACGCACATTCACGTGAAGACGCGTCGCGGCATCGTTTGGCTCACGGGCAGCGTGCCGACCAGCGACGACAAGACGCGCGCCGAGCAGGTCGTCGCCGGCGTGGACGGCGTGCACGAAGTCAAAAACCGCTTGAAAGTGCATGCCACCGAGTGATGCGCGAGGCTCCCGCGCTACGCGTGGCGCTGCGTGAACTCCGCGATGGGCTGCGGCGGCAGGGTGGGGTCGAAGTCGGCCCAACGGCCTTGTTGCCAACGCCCCGTCGCGCGTTCGACCGCTAGCGCGCCCGCATCGTCGAGCGCTTGGGCGGCTTTCGCCTGATTGTCGGGCGAGACATGGACGGCGACCAGCACGCCGGACTCGCGCGTTTCATGATGGACGGCATGGTGGACGCGTTCGCGCAAATCAGGCGAGGTGCCGATGAGTCCATGCGCACGGCCGCCGAGCAGCGCGCCCGCATAGGCGCCGATGCCGGCCGCCGTGACCGCGGCGATGAACGATGCGGTCAGCGGTGCGCAAACGGCCACGCCCACGACGGCGCCCGCGACCGCGCCTGCCGTGCGCCACTCGTCCGTCCGCCCCATCGAGCGCGGGGCGGGTGGGATCATATGGAGACTGTCGGCCGCGCGGTGAGCGTGCTGTCCCCGCGGATTGACGAAAAAGAGGCTGACGTCCTCTTCCAAGAAGCCTTGCGCGAACAGTTGCCGGGCGGCGGATTGCGCCGCGGCGAACGTAGTGAAACGTCCAGCGACGATGAGCGACATGGCGGCTCCTTCACGGCGTTGCCCTCGGGCAAGGCCGAATGAGCAAAGCGAACAACCGCGAGCGCGGCGGCGCATGCATGCCGTGCCACGGGCCATTTGCTTGGACACATTTTTCTCGCGTTGGTGCGGCCGTTGGGGTTTTGTCCCCGGGGTGCGCGAGCGCGCCGAGCGCGGCTTAGGGCTGCCCGTGTCAAGACGCCGCGGCGACAGCGGGCGTGCGAAGACGCATCAGACTCACGACCGATGCAAGCCCGGCCACGGCGGCGGCGAGCGTGAGCGCGATCACCGGACCATGCTGCGGCGAAACGCCGAAGATCAGCGCGACGAGCGCCGCTCCGACCGTTTGGCCCGTGAGCCGTGCGGTGCCGAGCATGCCGCTGGCGCCACCGCTGCGTTCGCGCGGGGCGGACGAAAGCATTTGCCGGTTGTTGGGCGATTGAAACATGCCGAATCCGGCGCCGCACAGCGCCATGCGCCAGGTAATCGAAAAGACGCTAGGATGCGCGCCCAACGTCGCAAGCAGGGCGAGCCCGACCGTCAATGCAATCAGGCCGATGCCGCCGAGGATCCCCGCCGAGTAGCGATCGGACAGCACGCCTGCGATCGGCGCGGCGAAGACGATCACGAACGGCCAGGGGGTAATCAAAAGCCCCGTGCGGACTTGATCGAAGCCCAGGACGTTTTGGAAGAAGAACGGCAGCGACACGTACGCGAGCATCTGCGCGCAAAACGAACAGACGGAGGTCGCGATCGACAGCGCGAACACGGGAATCTTGAGCAGATCGATCGGCAGCAACGGAGCGGGGCGCGTTAGTTGACGCCGCACGAACAAATAGCCGACGACAAGAACCGCGAGTACTTGCGCGATTAGCCAGCCGGGCGCTTCACCATGGCCGAGCCCGTCGATCGTAAAAATCATGAGCCCGAACACGATCGCGTTCATCGCGGCGCTGAGGTAATCGTACGGCGCATTGTGTCCGGGGTTCGTCGGCAATGCGCGCAGCGCGCCTGCGAAGGCGACGATGCCGATCGGCACGTTGACCGCGAAAAGCCATGGCCAAGGAGCAACCGCGAGGATGGCCGAGGCGGCCGTCGGGCCCACGGCGGATGAAATGGCGACGACCATTGCATTGATTGCGACGCCGCGACCGAGCCGGCTGACCGGATAGATCGTGCGTACGAGCGCGGTGTTGACGCTCATGATGCCCGCGGCGCCGAATCCTTGGACGACGCGCACGAGCGCCAGCGAGGTGAGCGAACCTGCAAGCGCGCAGCCGAGCGAGGCGACCGTGAATAGGGCAAGTCCGCCTAGATAGACGCGCCGATAGCCGATCCGATCGCCTAGCGAGGCGAGCGGCAACAGCGAAATCGTGACGGAAAGCTGATAAGCGTTGACCACCCAAATCGAGGATGCCGCGCTGGCGCGCAGGTCTTTGGCGATGGTGGGCAGGGCGACGTTGGCGATGGCGCCGTCGAGCACGGCCAGCGTGATGCCCAGCGCAATGACGACGATCGCCCAATAACGCTGGGGAACGGGAATGCCTTGTTCTGCTTCCATCACGAAGAAACTCAGGGTAGCGGGCTGCGGGGGACGTACCCCCACATTCTAAGCGCGCAACCCTTCGACAGGCTTGCGGGCTCACCGGGCGAGGTTGGTTGCATTCGCAACGACCGTGCCGATGCGGCCCGCGCGCATACTATTTGAGTTCGTAAAGCCCGGTGTAGGTCGTCGAGTCGAGTTCGTTCAGATGCGTCATGAACCGGGCGACCGCATTGGTCGTCTCGGGCGTGATCGGGAGGCGATCCACCTTAAGGGCGTGCAAGCGGAAAATATAGCGATGCGGCTTGTCGCCGCGCGGCGGGGCGGCGCCGCCGAAGCCTTGCGTGCCGTAGTCGTTGCGCACTTGGATGGCGCCGGCCGGAAGAAGGCTGCCATCGGCCTTGCCCGCGCCGAGCGGCAGCGAGCGCACGTCGGCCGGGATGTTGACGACGACCCAATGCCAGAAGCCGCTGCCGGTCGGCGCATCGGGATCGTAGACGGTCAACGCGAGGCTTTTCGTGTCCGCGGGCGGCGCTTCCCATTGCAGCGCGGGCGAGAGGTTGCCGCCGTCGCCGTCGACGCCGAACGATTTGTCGTTGCACTCCTGAGCTTTCGGCATGAAGCCGTTGCTCGGGAAGTCATCGGACCAGATTCTGAACTCAGCCATCGGATGCCTCCTTCTTCTTAACGGTGGGCTGTACAGCTCGATGAAAAGTGCGGTGCCGCTTGCGTGCCGAGTGTATCACCGCACCCGGGCAGCGATCGGCGGGTACCCGCCTCAGCGCGGCTCATGCAGCTTGCGCAATCTCCAAATCAGGCTGGACGTATCCAAGCGATTGCCGCCGAGCGCCTGAACGTCGCCGTAGAACTGGTCGACGAGTGCCGTGACCGGCAAAGAGGCCCCATTGCGCTTGGCCTCGTCCAAACAGAAGCCGAGGTCCTTGCGCATCCAATCGACGGCGAAACCGAAATCGAATTTGTTCTCGATCATCGTTTTGCCGCGATTATCCATCTGCCAGCTTGCGGCGGCGCCCTTGCCGATGACCTCGAGCACGCGCGTCATATCGAGTCCGGCGCGCTCGCCGAAATGGATCGCTTCCGACAGACCCTGCACGAGGCCCGCGATGCAGATCTGGTTGACCATTTTCGTCAGTTGGCCCGAGCCGACGGGCCCGAGACAGGTGACGGCCACCGCGTAATGCTTCAATACGGCCGCGGCGCGCTCGAAGTTCGGCGCATCGTCGCTGCCGCACATGATCGTGAGTTTGCCGTTTTGGGCGCCCGCTTGGCCGCCCGAGACCGGTGCGTCGATGAATCCGATGCCGTGGGCGCTTGCCGCTTGAGCGAGCTCGCGTGCGACGTTGGCCGAGGCGGTGGTGTGGTCGGCGAACAGCGCACCGCTCGTCATGCCGGCGAAGGCGCCGTCTTGGCCGAGCGTGACGCCGCGCAAGTCGTCGTCATTGCCGACGCAAGCCAGCACGAGTTGCGCGCCTTGCGCGGCTTCGCGCGGGGTGGCGGCCGCCCGGCCGCCGAATTCGGCTACCCACTGCTGCGCTTTGGCCGCGGTCCGGTTATAGACGGTGACGTCGAACCCGGCTCTGGCCAAGTGGCCGGCCATCGGGTAGCCCATGACGCCGAGCCCGATAAAGGCGACACGGCGAATGGCGTTGACAGGAGAGGAAGTCGGCTCGCTCACGGCGGCTCCTTGACTGGGACGTTGGGGTGGGATGGGGACCTTAATTATCGCAGCGATGCGGCGTGCGGCGCCGCACATTCGCGGATGCGCTCCGGGAGCCTACAATAAGCCTAAGTTCGATAGCCCGCTGAAGCGTGGAGGCGGCCATGTTCGATTCGTCGTTCGCAATGGTGCTGTTTTTGGCGCTGGCGGCCTGTGCGGCGCTTGCCGTGGCCACCCGCTACCATACCGATCATCCTGTTGCCGACCTGATGCATTGGGTCCAAGCGCACCATTGGCTCGATCGGCTCCATCACCGGCACTAGCCTTCCAAGTCGAGATTGCCGAGCAGAATGAAAGGCTCGGCCTGCGACCGCGTGGCCAAATCGAAATCGCGCGCGATTTGCCAGGCGGCAAGCTTGCGCGGCAGCGCCTCCAGATAATGTTCGAATCGTTGCGGGCCGTTGTGCTCGGTCAGCGACGCGATCTCGCATTCGTCCCATGTCATCCGCAGATTGAGCGGATGCCGCGCGCCGCGTATGCGCTCGGCGGCCGGCGCGGTGATCTCCAGCGTGGTGGGCCGATCGGGGCCGCCATAAGGTACGAGCCGCACTTCGGCGTCGCGGCCGATGACGTCTTGGATCGCTTGCGCAATGCGAGGTGCAAATTCGGTATCGAATTGATGAGCTATCGTCGGGTTCATTGATGCGCTTCCGTGGTCGGACGATGCTAGCACGGAGCGGCGGGCCGTAAAGCCGGTTGCGTCGCCCGTTTCGTCAGACGATCCCGTTGCGTCGAAGCAGATGAAGCTCGTCCTCCTCGATCCCGCACAGCTTTTGCAGTACATCGTCCGTGTGCTGCCCGAGCGTCGGCGGCGCGCTGGTGTAACGAATCGGCGAACCCGACATCTTGATCGGATTGGCCACGCTCGGGGCAGTGCCGGAAAGCGGGTGGGGCAAGTCCACGCGCATGCCCCGATGACGCACGTGCGGATGCGCGAACGTTTGAGCGATGTCGTTCACCGGACCGCAGGGCACGCCCGCGGCCGCGAGCGGAGTGACCCATTGCTCGACCGTGCGCGCCGATAGGATCTCTCGTATCAACGGAACCAGCGTCTCGCGATGGACGACGCGCGCCGCGTTCGTCGCGAACCGCGGATCGCTCGCGAGCTCCGCGCACTGCGCCACTTCGCAAAATTTGCGGAACTGACCGTCGTTGCCGACGGCCAATACGATCTTCCCGTCTCGAGCGTCGAACGCTTCGTATGGAACGATGTTCGCGTGCGCGTTGCCTTGGCGTTGCGGCGTCTTCCCCGAGACGAGGTAGTTCAGATTCATGTTCGCGAGTGCCGCGACCTGCACGTCGAGCAGCGCCATGTCGATGTACTGGCCGTCACCGGTGGCGGTGCGATAGGCGAGCGCGGCAAGGATGGCCACCGTGGCGTACATGCCCGTCATCAAGTCGGCGAATGCGACGCCGACCTTTTGCGGTCCCCCGCCCGGCAGTGCGTCGCGCTCGCCCGTGATGCTCATGAGGCCGCCCATCGCTTGGACGATGAAGTCGTAACCGGCCCACGACGAAAGCGGACCGTCTTGTCCGAATCCGGTGATCGAGCAATAGATCAACCGAGGATTGAGCTCGCGCAGATCGCTGTAGGCGAGTCCATAGCGGGCCATGTCGCCCACCTTGTAGTTCTCGATGAAGACATCGCTTTGTTGCGCCAGCTTGCGCACGATCGCTTGTCCCTCGGGCGTCGCGATGTCCAACGTGACGGATTGCTTGCCGCGATTCGCGGCGAGGAAATAAGCCGATTCGCCCGTCGGATCGCCGTCGGCGTCGGCGAGATACGGCGGGCCCCAGGCGCGCGTGTCGTCGCCTGTTCGCGGCCGTTCGATTTTGATCACTTCCGCACCGAGATCCGCCAGAGTCTGGCTCGCCCAGGGGCCGGCCAATACGCGCGACAGATCGAGAACGCGAAGCTGCGAGAGTGCTCCTTGCATGGGGACATCCTGAAGTCGAGATCGGTCCGCTATGCGAACCGTCAATGTAGAATTGGATCGTATGCGCACAGTATCGAAGCACTGGAGGAATGTAAACGGTATTCGGATCCAATGAAACATAGGCCGATTATGGGGATAGGGTGATCCCGGATGCAACGAAATCGCAATTGGTAAGCGGAATACTTAAGTTCGAAATGTCGATCCGCTGTGCGAACCAAAAATGGAAATTGTTTGACACGGAGATTTGCGCCATGACAGGATCCGCCAAAACCAAGGGCTCGGATGAACAAAAGCGGGGAGCAACGATGCCGAGAATGAAGAGCGCGGCGCAGCGATCGGCGGCTCGGATCGAGCCGCGCGATATCGCTCGGTTCGATGACGAAGGGGCCGACCGGCAATTCGTCACCGCATTGGCGCGGGGGCTCGAGGTGCTGCGCTGTTTCGAGCCGCGCGAGCGTTACTTGGGCCTCTCGGAACTTGCGCGTCGAGCGGGTTTGCCCAAGGCGACGGTAGCGCGCTTGGCCGGGACGCTCGCCAAGCTCGGTTACCTGCGGTACTCGGAGTCGCTCGGCAAGTACAGCCTCGGCACCGGCGTGCTTTCGCTCGGCTATTCGATGCTCTCGAATCTGGATATCCGCGATGTGGCGCGCCCGTTCATGCAGGAACTGGCCGAGTATGCGCGCGCGTCGGTGGCCATCGGCGTTCGCGACCGCCTCTCCGTGGTCTACGTCGAATGGGTCCGCAGCAGCGCGCCGATTACCGTGATGCGCAGCGTGGGGGTGCGTTTGCCGCTTGCAACGACGTCGATGGGGCGGGCGTACCTGGCCGCCGCATCCGAGCAAGAGCGTAACGACGTCTTGCAACAGGTGCGTGCTCGCGACGAGGCCGATTGGCCGCGGATCGAACGCGGCGTCGAGCAGGCGGTGAAGGATTACGAGGAACGCGGCTTTTGCCTGTCGGCGGGCGATTGGGACAAAGACATCGCCGCCGTCGGTGTTCCGTTCACGGCCCCTGACGGCACGCGCATGGCCTTCAATTGCGGCGGCCCCGCGTTCGTGATGAGCCGACAGACGCTGGAAGAGGACTTGGGTCCGCGCCTAGTCGATCTCGTAAAACGTTTAGGTGCCGCCCTAGGGCGGCGATGACCGGCAATGGCGGCGCGCGTGCGGAGCGCCCGTCGTGAAAACAGGAATGGCAGATGATCCGTGACGATGAAACGCTCAACCTTCTTCTCGACGCGATTTCGCGCTTCGTACGCGAGCGCCTCGTGCCCGCCGAGGAGCACGTCGCGCAGACCGACGAAATTCCCGCCGATATCGTGGGCGAGATGCGTGAGCTGGGTTTGTTTGGCCTGTCCATTCCGGAGCAGTACGGTGGTCTCGGGCTCACGATGGAAGAGGAAGTTTTGGTGGCGTTCGAAATTGCGCGCACTTCGCCGTGCTTTCGGTCGCTGTTCGGCACCAACGTCGGCATAGGGTCGCAGGGTCTCATCATCGACGGAACGGACGAGCAAAAGGCCCATTACTTGCCGAAGCTCGCGTCGGGCGAACTCATCGCCTCCTTCGCGTTGACCGAGCCGGGCGCCGGTTCCGATGCGGCTTCGTTGCGCACGCGGGCCGTGCGCGACGGCGATCACTACGTCATCGACGGCACCAAACGCTTCATCACGAACGCGCCGGAGGCGGGCCTATTCACCGTCATGGCGCGCACCGATCCCGAGATAAAAGGCGCGGGCGGGATTTCGGCGTTCATCGTCGAAAGGGGAACGCCGGGTCTGTCGCTTGGCAAAGTCGATAAGAAGATGGGACAGCGCGGCGCGCACACGTGCGACGTCATCTTCGAGAACTGTCGAGTGCCCGCGCGGAACTTGATCGGCGGCGTCGAGGGCATCGGCTTCAAAACCGCGATGAAAGTGCTGGATAAGGGGCGTTTGCATATTGCGGCCATTTGCGTCGGGGCGGCTGAACGCATGCTCGACGATGCGCTGCGCTATGCGCTCGAACGGGCGCAGTTCGGCAAGGCGATCGCCGAGTTCCAACTCATCCAGGCGATGCTCGCGGACAGCCGCGCGGAGATTTACGCCGCGCGGTCGATGGTGCTCGACGCGGCTCGCCGGCGCGACGCGAACCAGGACGTCGCCACGCTCGCCTCATGCTGCAAGCTGTTTGCATCGGAAATGTGCGGGCGGGTTGCCGATCGTGCCGTGCAGATTCACGGCGGGGCGGGCTATGTCTCGGAGTATGCGGTTGAACGCTTTTACCGCGACGTTCGCCTGTTTCGCATTTACGAAGGCACGACGCAAATCCAGCAGATCGTCATCGCGCGGGACATGATGCGCAAGGCGAGCGTTTGATGCGGCCGATTCGCTTGCAATAAATAGTCAGGAGTACGCGGTGCGCGTCGCCGCTTATCGTTTGGTGTTATGGCGCCGTAGAGCGCTTGCCGAGAACTTTGGTGCATGGAGGAGGATAGATGGAAATCGATTCGCTGAGCCGGCGAGGCTTCATCGCATCCGAACGCATATGGATTGCGGCGTTCGTATTCGCGTTTTTGGGTTTGATGGTCGATGGGGCGGACTTGATGTTCCTGTCCTATAGCCTTTCGAGTCTTAAACGCGAGTTTGGGCTTTCGAATGTCGAAGCGGGGGCGCTCGGGAGCATCACGCTCGCGGGTATGGCGATCGGGGGCATTTACGGCGGGTGGGCCTGCGATCGATTCGGGCGCGTGAAGACCGTCGCTTGGACCATCGCGCTGTTTTCGTTGGGGACGGCGGCGCTCGGTTTCACCGAGAATTTCGCGCAATTTGCCGCGTTTCGCTTTATCGCGTCGCTCGGGCTTGGCGCGCAGTACGTCGCGTGCAATACGCTGATGTCGGAATACTCGCCGACGAAATCGCGCACGACGATCCTCGGCACGTTGCAGGCGGGATGGTCGGTCGGATATCTGGTAGCGACCTTGTTGGCCGGTTGGATTTTGCCCGCTTGGGGTTGGCGGTATCTGTTCTTCATTTCCATCGTTCCGGTACTGCTGGCGTTGACGATGCAACGCATGGTGCCCGAGCCGCAAAGTTATCTCGCCTCGCGGGGTGTCCGTGCGCGCGTCGAGGGCGCGGGCGAATCCCGGAGCCGCGGCGGGCAGATGAAGCGGGTGTTCAGCGATCGATCGAACCGCCGGATGTTCATCCTGTGGTCGGTTACGGCGGGCTTGCTGCAGTTCGGCTACTACGGTGTCAGCAATTGGATGCCCACTTATCTGGAGAAGGAGCTTCATCTGAAGTTTTCGTCGATGACGAGCTATATGGTCGGCACCTATGTCGCGATGATTCTCGGCAAAGTAGTAGCGGGTTGGTTGGCGGACAAATTCGGCCGGCGAGCGGTATTTGCGTTCGGCGCGTTCGGTTCAGCCGTCTTTTTACCGTTGATCGTCTTGTGGCATACGCCGGGGAACATCGCTTATTTGATGACGGTTTTTGGGCTGCTGTATGGGATGCCCTATGGCGTCAATGCGACTTATATGACGGAGAGTTTCGAGGCTCGAATTCGTGGATCGGCTGTCGGCGGCGCATATAACGTCGGGCGGGTGGGGGCGGCGATCGCGCCGGCTGCGATCGGGTGGCTGGCCACGGGCGGCACGATCGGGCTGGGCTTCTTGGTGATGGGTGGGGCTTATTTTCTGTGCGGTGTCGTGCCGGCGCTTTTCATCAAGGAAAAGCTTTACGACCCGCAGAAGGCGTGATCGTTCCGAGGGGTGGATGAGGGCCGCGGATTCGATGGTGGATGCGATGGGGCGAGCGCGAATCGAGGCGGCGGCACAGGCGAACGCCGCCGACGCCGCGCTCTGGCGGTGGTTCACGGCGATGCTCGAGGATCGCCGAATCAATGGCGGTACTGCTTCGGCAACTGGGTTGTGAGCGCCGACCGATGCTGCGTTGCGACCGAGGCGAGCTTCGATCGGGCCATTCGGACGGCGAAGGAGAATGGCGAACGCCGGGGATTGGGGGCGTTGGATGCCGTATCGTTTGGCCTATTGTGCAGAGGTGGCCTCGCTGTGGGCGAAATTCACGAGCCGAACAAAGTGAATCATGCACTTGGGGCGTACGTTGTCGGCAACGCAGTCACTCGGGCAGTAGGCTTCGAGCGCATGGGCAAGGGAACCCGAATCTTCACAGATCAAGAGACGGCCCTTCACATATTGGAAGTCCGGCCGAAAGAGACTTTCCAACCGCTCATCGACCCATTGACAGGCAACGCTGTCGATGAATGGATGTGGTACATGCCGGTCGAATCACTACAAGACGAGCAAGACCTCAATGTACTACGTCAAGTCGTCGAACGGCTGGTGCGCAGCCACAGCATGCTTCTATATTCCCCGAAGTTGAATTGGAGCGCGACGACGCTTGAGGGACGCCGACAGATCGCGTGCTCGATCGTGCCTGTATCCGATGCGATGTTCAAGATCTCGCGACGGGAAGAATACCGGTTCGGTGCCGAACATCTATTGCAACCCGGCCCTGGGCGCTCTGTTCGTATTCGCAAACGCGTAGCTGAGCAGTTCACAGGGGAAATTCTAGCCGCGTTAAAGGCTATAACCCGGATATGGCCGGACCCAAAGCTTTTGCCTGCGGATAGGTGGTGGCGTGGCTTGCCGTTGAGCAGGGGCGGGCTACTTTTGCCCACGAAGCTTAATCCTAGAGGGGTTTTGCGGCGTTTCGTGGTGTTGCGTTGCTTCTCCGTACTCACTTGCAACACTGCCGACGCTTTTCCCTTTGCTCCGTTGCTTGCGGACACTCCCCCGTCGTTTCTTAGTTAATAATCTTGCACATCCCAAGCGTCGACCCAGCTAACAATCGCCCATGCGTGAACGCGCCGCGATGTCCAAGGCGGCGCGCGGAGCTTATCAATTGGGCGTGGCTCGATGCGCTCGAACCCGGTCGAGCACCGCTCCAGCGCACCATAAGACTACGGCTGCGACGATGAAGCTTAGCGCGAGCATAACGCCCGCGACGACGCCCTCGTCGCCCTCAACCCCGATAGCGCCGAACAGCACAAACAGAGGATGCAATAAGCGTAGCCGGTGCTGCTGAAAAGGAATCTTGGAATCGCGTCAATGCGTGCAATGCCCACGAACACCGGGACCGTGAGCAGCGCGGCAAGTGCCAGAAGCCGAATCTTTTTCATCGCACCGTTACTGTTCCGTAGTAAGGGATGCTCGTGCCAGGAATCATCTTTGTTTCCTGGGACAGCAGCCACGCGCGCAACTTGTCGAACTGCTGCGTCGACATCAACGTGATGCAGCCTTCGCTAACGCCGAACCGACCATTTGGATGCAGCCGGAAGTTCCCCGCTTCACCCCACCCACGAAAGTGTAGTCGTCCACAACATTGTCGTTCCGGTAAAGCGCGGTGCCGCGTGTAGTCACGCAGTTCCTCGATGGCATGCGGGGCCGACGAACGCAAAGCTCAGCGCGGTTGTTATATGAAACGTCGCCAAACCTTGCGGCATTTGTGGTCCCCCCGACAGGAATCGAACCTGTATCTAGCGCTTAGGAGGCACTTGTTCTATCCATTGAACTACGGGGAGGATCCGCTGCCCAGGCGGTGAGCCCGGATGCGCCGGCGCGCGCAGCAGTATATCAAAGCCGGGCCGGTTGCCCATTGCGGTCGCGCGAACGGTGCGATCCGGCCCGGCTAGCCCTCAAAACTCCACGACCGCAAACTCGCCCTTGCTCACATCGCAGAGCGGGCACCGCCAGTCTTCTGGAATGTCCGCGAACCGCGTGCCAGGCGCGATCCCCTCGTCCGGCAGGCCTTCCTCTTCGTTGTACACCCAGCCGCAAATCACGCAGACCCAGCTTTTGTATTCGATAACGTCGCTCACAGCGTCCTACCCTAATTCATCTCAAAAAGTCGCTACCTTAGCGCCGCTCGGCGGCCTTGCGGCGTTTTGGCGGCGAGACGCATTGTCGCACTCTTTTACTCACGGGCGTTCCGAGGGGCCCCGGTAGGCCGAACGGCCAGCGCATGCCGGTCCACGGTCCGCGGCCGGTACAATGGATGTTTCGATTTTTCGCAGGCGCGCTCTTTCATGTCGCTTTACTCCATCGTCGACGCACAGCTCGCGTTCGGACACGTCGCGCTGCTCGATCACGCCGATTTCTCGCTCGAAGCCGGCGAACGCGTCGGACTCATCGGCCGCAACGGCGCGGGCAAGTCGTCGCTGCTCAAGATCGTCGCCGGTCTCATGCATCCGGACGACGGGCTCGTTACGCGCCAGCAAGACCTCTCCACGGTCTACGTGCCGCAAGAGCCCGAGTTCGATCCCCAAGCCTCGGTGTTCGATGCCGTCGCCGGCGGCTTGGCCAACGTACGCGCTTCGCTCGACGAATACGACGCCGTCGCGCACGCCCTGGCGGATACGCCCGAGGGCGCGCAGCACGACGCGCTCCTTGCGCGCATGAACACGCTGCAGTCGGCGCTCGATGCGGCCAATGCATGGAATTGGCGCACGCGCGTATCCACCACGATCGCGCAACTCAACCTCGATGGGCAAGCGCGCATCGGCGCGCTCTCGGGCGGGATGCAAAAACGCGTCGCGCTCGCCCAGGCGCTCGTCGTCGATCCCGATGTCCTGCTGCTCGACGAGCCCACGAACCACTTGGATTTCGACGGTATCCGCTGGCTCGAGGAGTTGCTCGTCAATTCGCGCGCGGGCCTGCTCTTCATTACGCACGATCGCGCATTTCTGGATCGTGTCGCCACCCGCATCGTCGAACTCGACCGCGGACGCCTGCTGTCATATCCGGGCAATTTCTCGGCTTATCAGACGCGCAAGGCTCAGCAACTCGAAGTGGAGCGCATCGAGAATGAAAAATTCGACAAACTGCTGGCGCAGGAAGAAGTCTGGATCCGCAAGGGCGTCGAGGCGCGCCGCACGCGCAGCGTCGGCCGTATCGCACGGCTCGTCGAAATGCGCCAGCAGCGCGCCGAGCGCCGCAACGTTCAGGGCAACGTCAAGCTCGACGTGGGCCAAGGCGAGCGCTCGGGCAAGATCGTCGCCGAATTGACCGATGTGACGAAACGCTATGGCGAACGGACCGTCGTCGACCGTTTCTCGACGACGGTCATGCGTGGCGACAAGATCGGCTTTATCGGCCCCAACGGCGCCGGCAAGACGACCCTGCTGAAGCTCATTCTCGGTGAGATTGCGCCGGACGAAGGTACGGTCCGGGTCGGCACGAATCTGCAGGTGGCCTATTTCGATCAGATGCGCGCGCAGCTCGATCAGGAAAAGAGCTTGGCCGATACGATCAGCCCGGGCAGCGATTGGATCGAGGTCAACGGCACGCGCAAGCACGTCATGAGCTATCTCGGCGATTTCCTGTTCGCCCCCGAGCGGGCTCGCTCGCCTGTCAAATCGCTCTCCGGCGGCGAACGCAACCGGCTCCTCTTGGCGCGGCTATTCGCACGGCCCGCGAACGTCCTCGTGCTCGACGAGCCGACGAACGATCTCGATATTCCCACCTTGGAGTTGCTCGAGGAGTTGCTGGCGGACTACGACGGTACGGTGCTGCTCGTCAGCCACGATCGCGCGTTCCTCGACAATGTCGTGACCTCGGTGATTGCCTCCGAAGGCTCCGGGGCGTGGCGCGAATATGTGGGCGGCTTTACTGATTGGCAGACGCAAAGCGAACGCGCCGAGCGGCTCGCCCAGGAAGCGGCCGCCAAAAACGCCCCGAAGCCGGAGCCGCGCGAGGCGGTAGCCAAGGAGAGCGCGGCGGGGCGCAACGCCCAGCGTACGGTCAAGCTTTCGTTCAAGGAACAGCGGGAGCTCGAAGCGTTGCCCGAGACGATCGCCGCCCTCGAAGCGGAGCAAAAAGCGATCGGCGCCCAGCTCGAGGACGGCTCGATCTTCGCGCGCGACGCGAAAGAAGGCGCCCGGCTCACCGAGCGCTACGCCGCGATCGACGACGAGTTGTTGGCCGCGTTGGAACGCTGGGAGGCGCTGGAGGCCAAGCGTAAGTAGTTCGTCGGGTGTCAGGCGGGCCGCGTTCCGCTCGGCGGCCCCGCGGATGGCCGCCCCGCCGATCACCGCCCGGTAGCCGCCGGCCTCGCCGAATTGCCGCATCAAACGAAACCAGTAAAATACGGCGCGACTATGGCGGACAGGCATCCGGCGCAGCCGGCCGCGCTCGCTTCGCGGGCACGCCGGCCGCCGCCGTTGTTTCGATTCGCTTTTTTTTGAACTTTCAACGCTTTGTCCACGCGGATATCCACACGCGCTGTGGACAACGACCTACACGAGACCATGTCCACGAAAAAGCCAAGCACCGCGTACAGCGAGGCCTCGATCAAGGTGCTCAAAGGGCTCGAGCCGGTCAAGCAGCGGCCGGGCATGTATACGCGCACCGAGAATCCGCTGCACATCATTCAAGAAGTCATCGACAACGCATCGGACGAAGCGCTCGGCGGTTACGGCCGCCAGATAACCGTTACGCTGCATGCCGATCAATCCGTGTCCGTCGAAGACGACGGCCGAGGCATTCCGTTCGGCTTGCACCCCGACGAAGGCGTGCCCGTCGTCGAGATCGTCTTCACCCGCCTGCACGCGGGCGGCAAGTTCGACAAAGCGGCCGGGGGCGCCTATACGTTCTCGGGCGGTCTGCACGGCGTCGGCGTTTCGGTCACGAACGCATTGTCGTCCCGGCTCGATGTGACGGTCTGGCGCGACGGTAAGGTGGCCCAAGTCGGTTTCTCGCATGGCGACGTCATCCGTCCGCTGACCGTACGTCCCGTCGAGAGAGGGGAGAAGCGCACCGGTACGCGTGTCACGGCATTGCCCGACCCGAAATACTTCGATTCGGCCAATCTGCCGCTCGGCGAACTCCAGCGGCTCTTGCGCTCGAAAGCGGTGCTGCTGCCGGGCGTCGAAGTCGTGCTCGTCAACGAAAAAACGGGTGAGCGCCAGAGCTGGAAATACGACGACGGTTTGCGCGGCTACCTGCTCGAAGGCATGGCCGGCAGCGAACTGTTGATCCCGCTGTTCGAAGGCGAGCGCTACGCGGACAGCACGCGCGCGAGCGAAGATTCGTTTGCCGAAGGCGAAGGCGCGGCGTGGGTGGTGGCCTGGAGCGAGGAGGGGCCGCTGCAACGCGAGTCGTATGTCAACCTGATCCCCACCCCGGCCGGCGGTACCCACGAATCCGGCTTGCGCGACGGGCTCTTCCAAGCGGTCAAGAGTTTCGTCGAGTTGCATAACTTGCAGCCGAAGGGGGTGAAGCTGCTGGCGGAAGACGTGTTCGCCCGCGTCTCGTTCGTACTGTCGGCGAAGGTGCTCGATCCGCAATTCCAAGGTCAGATCAAAGAGCGCTTGAATAGCCGCGATGCCGTGAAGCTCGTGTCGTCCTTCGCGCGCCCGGCGCTCGAGTTGTGGCTCAATCAACACGTGGACCACGGCAAGAAGCTCGCCGAACTCGTCATCAAGCAAGCGCAGGCGCGCACGCGCGCTGGGCAGAAGGTCGAGAAACGCAAGAGTTCGGGCGTCGCGGTGTTGCCGGGCAAGTTGACCGACTGCGAATCGACGGATATCTCGCGCAACGAGCTTTTCCTCGTCGAAGGCGATTCGGCCGGCGGGTCGGCCAAGATGGGCCGGGACAAGGAATTCCAGGCGATTCTGCCGCTGCGCGGTAAGGTGCTCAACACGTGGGAAACCGAGCGCGATCGACTCTTCGCGAACAACGAAGTGCACGATATCTCGGTGGCGATCGGCGTCGATCCGCATAACCCGGACGACAACGTCGACCTCTCGAACCTGCGTTACGGCAAGATTTGTATCCTGTCCGACGCGGACGTCGACGGCGCGCATATCCAGGTTCTGCTGCTCACGCTGTTCTTCAAGCACTTCCCGCAACTGATCGAACGCGGTCACGTCTACGTGGCGCGACCTCCGCTGTTTCGCGTCGATGCGCCCGCGCGCGGCAAGAAGCCGGCGCAGAAGCTTTACGCACTCGACGAAGGCGAGCTCGAAGCGACGCTCGACAAGCTGCGCAAGGACGGCGTGCGCGAGACGCAGTGGTCCATCAGCCGCTTCAAGGGTCTCGGCGAAATGAGCGCCGAGCAACTCTGGGATACGACGATGAACCCCGATACGCGGCGGCTCATGCCGGTCGCGCTCGGCGAACTGGAATACGAGGGCACGGTGTCGCGCATGACCATGCTGATGGGCAAGGGCGAGGCAGCGGCACGCCGTAGCTGGCTCGAAGAAAAAGGCAACGAAGTCGAAGCCGATATTTGATGCAAGGCAACGCCTTGGCTACGCGCACTTCTTCTAGCGCCTCCTGAACACGGACACTATTTTCGATGGATCAACAAGACGATCTGTTCGCACCGGCCGCCGCGCCCGACGGCGAGTCGCTCACGCTCGGCCATTACGCCGAGCGCGCTTATCTGGATTACGCGGTGAGCGTGGTGAAGGGCCGCGCCCTGCCCGACGTCTGCGACGGACAAAAACCCGTGCAGCGCCGCATTCTGTTCGCGATGAACGAAATGGGGCTCGGCGCCGACGCGAAGCCGGTCAAGTCGGCCCGCGTCGTTGGCGACGTGCTCGGTAAATACCATCCGCACGGCGATCAATCGGCGTATGACGCGCTCGTTCGGCTCGCGCAAGACTTCTCGATGCGCTATCCGCTCATCGACGGCCAGGGCAACTTCGGCTCGCGCGACGGCGACGGCGCCGCGGCGATGCGTTACACGGAAGCCCGTCTGACGCCGATCGCGAAGCTGCTGCTCGACGAAATCGACGAGGGCACCGTCGATTTCGCGCCGAACTACGACGGCTCGTTCCAAGAGCCGAAGCTCTTGCCCGCTCGCTTGCCGTTCCTGTTGCTGAACGGTGCGTCGGGGATCGCGGTGGGTCTGGCGACCGAAATTCCCTCGCACAACTTGCGCGAGGTCGCCGCCGCGGCGGTAGCGATGATTCGCCATCCGAAGATCTCGCATGCCGAGCTGATGGAGCATTTGCCCGGCCCCGATTTTCCGGGCGGCGGTCAGATCATTTCGAGCGCGACCGAGATCGCGGCCGCCTACGAGACGGGCCGCGGAAGCCTGAAGGTGCGCGCGCGCTGGAAGATCGAGGATCTCGCGCGCGGGCAGTGGCAACTCGTCGTCACCGAACTGCCGCCGAACACCTCGGGCCAAAAGGTGCTCGAGGAAATCGAGGAACTGACGAACCCCAAGATCAAGCTCGGCAAGAAGTCGTTGAGTCCCGAGCAGATACAGACGAAGCAGACGATGCTCGCGCTGCTCGATGCGGTGCGCGACGAATCGGGCAAGGATGCGCCCGTGCGCCTCGTGTTCGAGCCGAAGTCGAGCCGCATCGATCAAACCGAATTCGTCAATTCGTTGCTGGCTCACACGAGCCTCGAATCGAACGCGGCGCTCAATCTCGTGATGATCGGCTCCGATGGGCGGCCGCGTCAAAAGGGCATTACCGAAATCCTGCAGGAGTGGATCGGCTTCCGTTTCGCGACGGTCACGCGCCGTACGCGCCATCGTTTGACGAAGGTCGACGATCGGATCCACATCCTCGAAGGGCGGATGATCGTCTTCCTGAACATCGACGAGGTCATCCGCATCATCCGCGAGTCGGACGAGCCGAAGGCGGCGCTGATGAGCGCGTTCGGTCTGAGCGAGCGGCAGGCCGACGACATTCTCGAAATCAGGCTGCGTCAATTGGCGCGCCTCGAAAAAATCAAGATCGAGAAGGAGCTCGAGGCGCTGCGCGAAGAGAAGTCCAAGCTCGAGGAGTTGCTCGCGAACGAGTCGTCGATGAAGCGCCTGATCATCAAGGAGATCGAGAGCGACGCGAAGCAATACGGCGACGAGCGGCGCACGCTCATCCAGCAGGAAAAGCGCGCGACGCTCGAGGCGCGCGTCATCGACGAGCCCGTGACGGTCGTCGTGTCGCAGCGCGGCTGGGTGCGCGCCCTCAAGGGCCATGGGCTGGATACGGCCGGTTTCACGTTCAAGGACGGCGACAGTCTGTATGCGGCGTTCCAATGCCGCACGCCCGATACCCTCATCGCCTGGGGCAGCAAGGGCCGCGTGTATTCGGTTGCCGTGGCGATGCTGCCGGGCGGTCGCGGCGACGGCGCGCCGGTCACCTCGTTCATCGACCTCGAAGCCGGCACGCACCTCATGCACTATTACGCGGCGAGCGCCGAGCAGCCGTTGTTGCTCGCGTCGAGCAACGGGTACGGCTTCGTTGCGCGCGTGGGCGATATGGTCAGTCGCGTCAAGGCGGGCAAGTCGTTCATGACCATCGACGAAGGCGCGCAGCCGCTCGCGCCGATGCCCGTTTTGCCGCAGGCAACCCAAGTCGCTTGTTTGTCCAGCGCGGGACGGCTCGCCGTGTTCGGGCTCGATGAGATGAAGTCGCTTTCGGGCGGCGGACGCGGGATCATTTTGATGGGGCTCGACGAGGGCGAAAAGCTCGTGCAAGCGTTGGCGATCGCGCCAGCGGGTGTCGTGCTGCTCGGCACAGGCCGTGGCGGCAAACCGCAAGAGGAACGTCTGGCGGGAGCGGCGCTCGCGCCCCACGTCGGTAAGCGCGCTCGCCGCGGCCGCGCGCCCGATACGCGGTTGAAGGTCACGGCGTTGCGGCCCGCGCTCGATTGACGCATCGATTGGAACGAACGTTCTTGGAGAGTCTCATGTCCTTGTCGATTGCGATGGACGTTGCGCTGTTCGTGCACTTGGCGGCCGTAGTGGTCTGGGTGGGCGGCATGGTGTTCGCGCATTTTTGTTTGCGTCCGGCGTTAGCCGATGTGTCGCCCCAATTGCGGTTGCCGCTGATCGAGGCCGTATTCGAGCGGTTCTTCAATTGGATCGGCGCCTCGGTGATCGCCGTCCTGATTTCGGGTGGCTTTCTGATGTCGCGCTTCGGGGGCTCGCACGCGCCGTGGCAGATCAATCTCATGGCGGCGTTGGGCGTCGTCATGATGATGATCTTCGGGCACGTGCGTTTCGCCGTCTTTCCGCGGATCCGCCGTGCCGTCCAGGCGCAACGCTGGCCGGATGGGGCGCGCGCCGTCGATACGATGCGCCGGCTCGTGCTCGTCAACCTCGTCCTCGGGCTCGCGACGATCGTTGCCGCCGTGCTCTCGCGCGGGTTTTGACCGGGTACTAGTAGGCTCTTGGCCGAACTCTGAGCGATCAGGAACCTGGTTGCGTGCGCAACGATTACGATTGATTGCACGCAGCCTTTTTGCAAGCCTCTTGCGCCATACTCGAGGCTTTACGACCGATTCGCCGATGACTCAATCCGATCCAGCAAGCGGCGCGTCCGATGGCCGTCCGAGGCCGCTCTTCGGTATTGCGCCGTCGGTGCTCTTTCGCACCTTCGGCGAAATGAGCCTCTACGGCTTCGGGGGCGTGATGCCCTGGGCGCGGCGCATGCTGGTCGATCGCCGCCGCTGGCTCGACGACCGGGAATTCGCCGAACTGCTTGCGATCGGGCAGATTCTCCCCGGTCCCAATATTTGCAATATGGCGGTGATCATCGGCTATCGCGCATGCGGTTGGCGCGGTGCGCTGGCTGCGATCGGCGGCTTGCTCGCCGCGCCGTTCGTGATCGTCCTCGTGCTTGGCGCGCTCTATCACCGCTTCGGGGCGCTCCCGGCGGTTCAAGGTGCGTTGCATGGAATGACGGCCGTGGCCGCGGGGCTGGTGCTGTTGACGGGCATCAAGCTCGCGCAAAGCCAGCCCCGCACGATCCGTGGTCTCGTGTTCGGCTTGCTGTCGCTCACGGCGGTCGGCATCGTCCGTGTGCCGCTCGGTTGGGCGATGCTCGTGTTGATCCCCACTGCGCTGCTCGTCGAATGGAGGGCCTCACGATGATTCTGCTCGAGCTTGCGTGGCGCTTCGCGTTGGTATCGGCGATCGCGTTCGGCGGCGCGACGGCCGTGATGCCGGAAATGCACCGCTTTCTCGTGCAGCAGAACCATTGGATCGACGACACGACGTTCGCGGCGCTGTTCGCGATCTCGCAAGCATCGCCCGGGCCGAACGTGCTGTTCGTCGCGCTATTCGGCTGGCAGGTCGCCGGCTTGGCGGGAGCGATCGTCTCGACATTGGCGATGTGCGGACCGTCGTCGATGTTCGCACTCGCGTTCGAGCACTACACGGGGGCGCATCGCGACGCGCGCTGGATGATCGTATTTCGGCGGGCGCTTGCGCCCGTCACCATCGGCTTGCTGATGGCGACGGGCGCCATCCTCGCGCGCGGCACCGATCGCTCGGTGGCCACCATTGCATTGACGATCGCGACCGTGGCCGTGGGACTGCGCACGATGCTGATGGCGACGGGCGCCATCCTCGCGCGCGGCACCGATCGCTCGGTGGCCACCATTGCATTGACGATCGCGACCGTGGCCGTGGGACTGCGCACGAAGATCAATCCGCTCTGGCTCATCGCGGCGGGCGCAGTGATTGGCGTGCTGGGCTACGCGTAAGCCTCACTCGCGCAAGCGGGCGAGCTTCGATACACGATCAATAGCCGAGGGTGCGCGCCCCGCCGTATACCGCCGCGACGATGGCATAGATGGCGTAGACGGGCAATTTCAAACGAACGAGGCAAAGGAGCGCGAACGCGGCCGTGACGAGTTGCGCGGGCGCACGAGGAACATGCTCGACGATGTGGACGACGGCCGTCAGTAAAAACGCCGTCGTGGAGGCGCGCAATACGCGCATGCCGTGTTCGAAGCGCGCATTCTCCTCGAGCCGGTGCAAGTGCCGGCGCGTGAACACGATGAGGATGGCCGACGGTACGAACAGCGAACACGTCGCCACGATGGCTCCGGGCAAGCCATGCACGAGGTAACCCAGAAACGGAACAACGTTCAGTAGCGGACCGGGCGAGACCGGGGATAGCGCGAAGGCGAGCGTGAACTCGCGCGCCGTGACGCCGACAGCGGGCGTCTCGAACAATGCCCTGAGCACGGGCAACGCGGAGAACCCGCCACCGAATAAGGTCATGCCGGCTCCCGCGAGGCGAGGCCAGAGCAGGCGCGCCGCATAATCGGGCGGCAGCGGAACCGCGAACAGAGCGATCAAGGCAAGCACGACGAGGACGATCAACTTGTCGGTGACTCCGAGCGAAACCCCGAGCTTGCCGCCGCGCGCCGGGCTCGCTAACCACCCCGCGGCGAACGAACCCGTTAGCAACAGCACGAACGAAGCGGTGCCGTGCACGGTCAGCAGTACGACGCAGGCGACGAGGGCCGCTGCCCATTCGAGCGGTTCGCGCACGAGCGCGCGGGTCTGCCGGTACCACGTGATGCCGATGAGCACGGCCAGCACGGCGGCGAAATGGTCGATGAGACCGGGGGTTGCGAGCGCGTGGATGAACGAGGCGTGATAGAAGGTCGCCAAGGCCGTCATCGTGCTAAAGAACGGCAAGACGGCGGCGATGCCGGCGATGCAGGCGCCAATGCGCCCGCGCAATGCGTAGCCGACTTGCACGGCCACGTTATAGCCGACGGCGCCGGGCGTCATCCAGGCGAGGGCCACGAAATCGGAATATTGGACTTGAGTGAAGCGGCGCTCGCGCGCCACGTAGTGCATCTCGAGCTGAGCCATCAGCGCGAGCCCACCCCACGAAAGCGCGGATAGAGCGAATACCACCCGAAACAGCGTCCATAACGGCTCGGGCGCGGGATCGGGCGCCTTTGACTCAGCGGCGGGCGCGGCGCCCACGGTGCGCGAAGCGCGTCTTCCGCGCGTGCTTGCTTCGCCCATCGATCGGTCCTTCGGTTCGCTCCGGAATCGGGCGCATCGCCGATGCGCTACGCCGATTGTTTGCTCGTGTTCTTTTGCGTCTTGCCTTGTGTCCCGAACGGCTCGTGCATATCGCATACGCCGAAGCGTTCGAGGAGCGCCTGAATTCCCTCCGCGGGCACCGGGCGCGAGAACAAGAAGCCTTGCGCCTGGATATTGCCGAGGGCCGACAGCCAAGCGATCTGCTCCTCCGTCTCGGTGCCTTCCACGACGACGGTCAACCCTAGCGAGCGCGCCAGATTGACGATCGCAGAGACCATGACGCACACGCTGCGGTCGGCGGGGATCGCTTGAACGAACGAGCGGTCGACCTTGAGCGTGTCGACCGAGAACCGGTTCAGGTACGAGAGCGACGAATAGCCGGTGCCGAAATCGTCGAGTGCGATGCCGACGCCGAGCCGCTTCAGTGCGACGATTTTTTCGGAAACGAGTTCGGGGTACTCCATCATCGCCGTCTCGGTGATCTCGAGCTCGAGCCGATGGGCGGCGATCCCGCTGTCTTCGATCGCGCGCGAAATCGTCTCGTACAAGTCGCCGCGCCAGAACTGTACCGCCGAAATATTGACGGCGAGCGACAGCGTCTCGTAGCCGTCGCGCTGCCAGGCGGCCAATTGGCGGCAGGCCGTTTCGATGACGAAGTCGCCGATCGGCACGATGAGGCCCGTCGACTCGGCCACGGGGATGAATTCGCTCGCGGAGATCACGCCTTGCTGTGGATGGTTCCAGCGCGCGAGCGCTTCGAAGCCCGTGATGCAGCGGCGCGCCAGATCGATCTTCGGCTGGTAGACGAGGAACAGTTGGTTCTCGGCCAGCGCGACGCGCAGTTGCTGCTCCCATTGCATGAGGTGATCGGCGCGATGCGAGAGGTGCGGCGAATAGAACTGATAGCAGTTCTTGCCGGCGTCCTTGGCACTGTACATCGCGAGATCGGCTTTTTTGAGCAGGTCGATCTCGCTTTCGCTGCCGACCGAATACAGGGCGATGCCGATGCTCGCATGCAGGACGAACGAGGTGCCGCGCACGTCGAACGGATGCTCGAAGATTTCGCGCACGCTCTCCGCGAGTTGCACGGCCTGGCGTTCGACGTCGCCGCCTTTGAGCACCACGACGAACTCGTCGCCGCCGATGCGCGAGAGCACGCCCGCGCCGCCGACCGCATCCGATAGGCGCGAGGCCGTCATTTGCAGCACGATGTCGCCGGCGTTATGTCCAAGCGTGTCGTTGACCGTCTTGAAGTTGTCCAGGTCGATGAACAAGATGGCGAGCCGCCCCACGTTGGCCGGATCGCCGACGTCTTGCCGCAGGCTTTGCATCGTCGCATAGCGGTTGCGCAAGCCGGTGAGCAGGTCGTACTCGACGAGGTGCGTCATTTCGCGCTCGCGTCCGAGCAGTTTGCCGATGAGCCCCGTCGCGACGGCGAAGAAGCCGAGCATCGCGAGCGAGATGAAGCTCGCCATCAGCAAGTAGACGTTGCGCGTGTGGTTGTAGTCGGCGAATTCCTCGGCCTGGGATAGCCCGACGAGCACGCCCATCGGATAGCCGTCGATATGCCGGTACGAAACGATCCGCTTCACGTGGTCGATCGGGTCGGTCATCGTGCCCGAGACGTGTTCCGAGATCGGGTAGATGCCGCTCGCGGAGAACGCGCCGGCGGGATCGCGGGCCACGCCGGTGCGGCGCGCGAGCACGGCGCCGTTGTCGGAGATCACGGCAATGACGCCGTCCTTGCCGATCGCTGCGTTGTTATAGAAATCGCTCGTGAAGTAGCCCGGGTCTTCCGAGACGACCACGACGCCCGCGAACGAACCGTCGAGATGGTTCAGGCGGCGCGTCATCTGCAGCGTCCACTGATGGGAGACGCGGCCCAGCACGGGCTTGCTGATATAGAGCTGATCGTCGTTCTCGTGCTCGTGCACTTTGAAGTGCTCGCGATCGGAAAGATCGATCGGCGCCGGGTTCGGCTCGGCCGTACTCGATACGAGGATGCCGTGCTCGTTGATGATCGAGACTTGCACGAGCGTATCGCTTTGCACGACCCCTTTCTCGACGGTACTCGCGAGATCGAAGCGCTCGGGGCTCTTTTCGTACTCGTATTTAACGAAACGCGTGATCTGGTCGACTTGGTGAATGGCTTTGACGGTGTGCTGCTCGAGCGCGGCGGAAAGAATCGCGGCCGAGGCCGTCGCTTCCCGGTAGGTCGAGTCGCGCTCGACCGATAGCCGAGCCGAGATCACCGTCCACAGTAGCGCAAGCACGAGTATCCCCAGCGCCGGGATCGCAATCAGCGCGCGACGGCGTGAGCCCGCGGCGTTGGATCGCGTGCGGGTGTCTCTCGTGGAATGAAGCCGGGCGAAATTCATCGGGGCAGTGAGTATTTTGGAAGGCTTCGAATACCGCAGACGTTCCTCATCGAGGATATTACTGAATGGATAAAAATTAAGATAGCGTCCGTTTATCGGGTAAACGTTCGTCGCACCGGGCACGATTTCAGCAATGGTATTCCCATTTCATGACCGTGCACGTCGTGGATGCACATTCCACGGCCGTTCGGCATCGACGAACTGCCGCCGGACCGGCCGTATGCGCTGCGCGGGAGCGCATCGGAAATTTCGCTAAGTGGAATATGGAGGGGAGGGAAGGGAGCGGCAAGCGCCGCTCCTTGAGGGTAGCCGCGCGAGCGGCTTAGGCGATGCGGAAGGTGCCGTCGACGATGGTCGTCGAACGGCCGCCGACCCAAATGGCGCCGTCCGCGCCGTATTCGACCGAGACTCGGCCTTCGCGCCCGATCGCCGTACCCTGGCGGACCGTGTAGCGCGTGCCCGGACGGCGCTCCCGCGCCGCGAAGAGACTGGCGAGGCCCGCATTGGCGCTCCCTGTCACGGGATCCTCGTAGATCGAGTGGTTGCTGTCGATGACGATGCAGCGCACTTCGAGCGTCGCCGGGCCGCCTGGTGCATGATGCGCATAAAAAGCAAGCCCTGTCATGCCCACTTTCCGCACAATGTGCGCGGCAGCGACCGGATCGAACTCAATCGAGATACACGTGTTAGGCGAATCGACCCCGACCGCAAGCCACGGTGTGCCGTTGTCGAGGCAGCACGGTTCGATGTCGCCGAAATCGATCTCATCGTTGCCGAGCGCGGCCTTCAGTGCTCGCTGGTCGTCCGCGTCGAGCGGCTCAATCCGTGCTGGCGGTGCCGCGAACGCCATCGAACCGTCGTCGCGCAACGCGATCTCGACGAGTCCAACCCCGCATTGCTGAACGAGCCGGCCCGGTTGCCGCGGCCGATACCCGCTTTCGAGCAGCGCATGCGCCGTACCAAGGGTCGGATGACCGGCAAACGGCAACTCGTACGCAATCGTGAAGATGCGTACCCGGTAATCGGCGCCGGGCTCGGTCGGCGCGCAGATGAACGTCGTTTCCGACAGGTTCGTCCAACGCGCGATCGCCTGCATCTGCTCGTCGCTCAGGCCGTCGGCATCGAAGACGACGGCCAATGGATTGCCTTTGAACGGCGCCTCCGAGAACACGTCGACCTGCTTGAAGCGGACTTGGCGTGCGCTCATCGATGCGCTCCCGGTTAGGCGAGTTCCGCGATGAGCTCGATTTCGACGCACGAGCCGGTCGGGATTTGCGCCACGCCGAACGCCGAGCGCGCATGCTTGCCGGCATCGCCGAACACTTCGCCGAAGAGCTCCGATGCGCCGTTCGTCACAAGGTGCTGCTCGGTGTATTCGAGCGTGGAATTGACGAGGCTCATCACTTTGACGATGCGCTTGACGCGGTTCAGGTCGCCCGTATGCGCGTGCAGCGTGGCGAGCAGGTCGATTGCGACCGAGCGCGCGGCAACCTTGCCTTCGTCGGTCGTCATGTTCGCGCCGAGCTTGCCCACCCACGGCTTGCCGTCTTTCTTGGCGGTATGGCCCGACACGAACAGGGTGTTGCCGGTTTGCGCCGCCATGACGTAAGCGGCGGCCGGCGTGGCCGAGGCGGGCAATTCGATGCCGAGTTCCTTGAGCTTGTCGTAGACGTTTTGGTTTGCCATGGCGGTTCCTCGAATGGATAGGTGAAAGAGACAGTACGATGAGCCGTCGATCCGATCGGCCCATGCCCCGCCGTCGCGCGGCGAAGGCATGGGATTTTAAGCGGTTACATCCGCTCGCGGATCAACTTGGCCAGACGTGCGATGCCCTCGTCGATGCGCGCAGGCGGGACGGTCACGAACGACAGGCGCAGTGCGCTGTGATCGGCATCGTTCGCATAGAACGGGGCGCCCGGCACGAATGCAACGTTATCGGCCACGGCGGCTTCCAGCAGTTTCATCGTGTCGATGTGCTTCGGCAAGCTCGCCCAGATGAACATGCCGCCTTCCGGGCGGTTCCAGGTGACGCCCGCGGGCATGTGGCGTTCGAGCGCCGCGAGCATCGCCTCGCATTGATCGCGATACAGCGCGCGGATCGTCGGCACGTGTTCGTCGAGAAAGCCGTCCTTGATCACTTCGTACACGACGCGTTGCGTGAAGCTCGGCGTATGCAGATCGGTGGCTTGCTTGGCCTGCACGAGTTTGAAATGCAATTCCTCGGGGGCAATGACGTAGCCGAGACGCAGGCCCGGCGCGAGCACCTTCGAGAACGAGCCGCAGTGGACGACGTGGTCGGGCGCCATCGACAGCAGGGTCGGCAGTGGTGCGCCGGCGTAGTCGAGCGCGCCGTAGGGATCGTCTTCGATCACGGGGAACGGGCTCGTACGGGCGAACTCGGCCAGCGCGCGCCGGCGTTCGAGCGGCAGGCGGCGTCCCGTCGGGTTTTGGAAGTTCGGCTGGGCGTAGAGCAGCCGCGCGTCTTGCGTCAGCGCCGGCGTCAGGCCTTCGGGGATCAAGCCGTTCTCGTCGGTCGGCACTTGTACGTAGCGCGGCTCGTACATCGAGAACGATTGCAGTGCCCCGAGATAGGTCGGCGTTTCGACGAGCACCGGGCTCGCGGGATCGATCAGCACCTTGCCGAGCAAGTCGAGCGCTTGCTGCGAACCGGTCACGATGAGCACCTGGCTCGGGCGAATCGTGACGCCGTTCTTCGAGTAGCGGGCGGCCACCCATTCGCGCAACGGCGCGAAGCCCTCGGTGGCGCTGTACTGAAATGCGGCGGCCGGGGCGTCGCGCGTAACACGCTCGCAGGCCTCGCGCAGGCGCTCGACCGGGAACGTCACGGGCGAGGGCAGGCCGCCCGCGAACGAGATGACTTCGGGACGTTCGGTAACTTTCAGGATCTCGCGGATGGCGGAGCTCGTGAGTTTGCGTGCGCGCTCGGAAATGCGCCAGTTCGTGTGCGGCAGATCGCTGTGATCCATGAAACGTCTCCTTAGTACTCGATGGTGGTTGAGTTGGGTTCCGTCGTCGCTACCGAAACATGGGTAATGTTTCGAGACGAGAAGCGCGATTATCGCGCGAGTCGTCCCGTCGCGGGTGCCCCAGTTGCGGTTGTTGCGGCGGCCGTTGTCGCGCCGGCCGATGCCGCGCCGGCCGTCCGGACGGCCGCCTTGCGGCCGAGCATCACGGTGGCGATGACGGCGAGGGCGAACAGCCAGGTCGACGGCGCGACCGTTTCGCCGAAGAAAAGCGACGCGAATGCGATCGTGAAGAATATCTGCAATAGCTGCACTTGTCCCACTCGGGCGGTTCCCCCCATGGCCAATCCCGCATACCAGGCAAAAAATCCTATGAATTGCGAGAAGAGCGAGACATAGCCGAACGCGACCCAGGTGCGCAGCGCGAACGGCCCCGGATGGGCCACGTGCTGCTCCCAGCCGAGCCAACCGACCGGAATCAGCAGAAGCGGGGCCGCCAGCACGAGCGCCCAGCAGATCACCTGCCAACCGCCCAGTTCGCGCGCGATGCGCGCGCCTTCCGCATAGCCGAGCGCGCCGACGGCGACGGCGGCGAGCATGAATAGATCGCCTGCTTGAAGCGCTCCGCCGCCCGCATGCAGGGCATAGCCGACGACGAGCGCGCTGCCGATGGCCGCGCTCGCCCAAAACGCCGGCGAAGGCCGTTCGCGCGAGAGCCAGGCGGCATAGATAGCCACGAACAGGGGCTGCAAACCGTTGACCAGCGCGCCGTGCGAAGCCGGTACGGTCTTCATGGCCCAGGCAGACAGGACGGGAAAGGCCACGATCACGCCGAGCGCGGTGACCGCCAGACCTTTCAGTTGAGCGCGGTTGGGCAGGCGCTCGCGGCGCCACGCCAATAGCGCCGCGGCGGGCACGGCGGCGGCCAGCGCCCGGCCTAGACCGTTGAGCACCGGATTGATTTCCTGGACGACCACGTGGGTCATCGGCAGGGTCAAGCTGAAGATGATGACGCCCAGCAAGCCGAGCAGCATCCCTTGCGTTTCACGAGAATGGGTCATTAAAAGCGCTCCAAGCGATCGGGTTGGGCGGTGCGCTCGCGCGTCAGGCGAGGGTACGCACGCCGTTCGGCGTTTCGATTTCCGCCATCAGCGCGGCTTGACCGTCGGCGGCGCCTTCCAACTCGATCAAATGGGCGGCTCCGAGCCATTCGAGGTGGGTTCGTAATTCGTCGGCGCGCGGATGACGCGCCTTCAGCGTTTTGAGCGCTAAGCCCGTCTGCGGCAGACGCGCGCTCGGGTGCGCTGCCGTATCCCATTGAATCAGTGTCGGCACGATTCCGTCTCCGGCGCCTTGCCAGGCCGGAAAGCTGCCGTCGGCGGGCACCGTCAGCCGCCAAGTCAACTCGCCGCGGGCCATCGGCATGACGTCCGGGATGCGCGCCGGGTATTGGGCCTGCCAGCGGCCGAGATCTTTCGGACGCGCCACGCGCGCGACCCAGTGCGTGAGAGCGGGCCCACGCTCCAGCCGGGCATGCATGGCCGGCTCGTCTAGGGCGAACAACCGTGGCCGGCGCGGCGGCGCCGATTCGTTGCCGGCGCGCTCCGGTTCGGCATCCGGGTCGATGGCGATGACTTCCAGATAGGCACCGCCCCACAGGCCGAGGAGCCGGTTGTGCGTGCCCATCGCGACGTGTTTGCCGCCGGCGACGGGTTCGACGCCGAGCGTCTCGGCGATGAAGCGAGCGCCTTCTTCGAGCGTACGGGCGGCGACGACGAGATGATCGAGTTCCAGCGCGTAGGTGTGTTTCATTGCAAAAGCGGGTGAGCGGCGATGTGCGGCGCGAGTGATCTGTCGATGAGCGCACCGGTCCCGCCGGATTAGAATCAACGATCACTTTAATCGGCATGGCCTGCACAGTAACTGTACAATCGTATCGATACTTTTCGGTACAGTTCACCGCCACCGCCATGTCCACCGCGCTTGATCAAATTCCGGCCCCGCATGGGGCGTCGTCCTTGACGCTGGTCGAGCAGTTGGTTCAGTGGGCGCGGCGTCGTATCGAGGAGCGCGTATTCCGGCCCGGCATGCGGATGCCATCGATCCGCAAACTCGCGCAGGATAAATGCGTTTCGCGCTTTACCGTCGTCGAGGCCTATGAGCGGCTCGTCGCGCAGGGTTACTTGGAGTCGCGGCGCGGCTCCGGTTTTTACGTGCGCGAACGCGTCGCGAACGGGCCCGGTGAGCGCGGCTCGGCGGCGGGACGGCAGGATGCCGCCGCGGCGCCCCGGCCGATCGACGTCGTCTGGCTCGTGCGTAACACGCTACACGCGGGACCGCCCGACAAAGGTCCGGGCCTCGGGTACCTGCCGAGCCATTGGCTCGACGGTGAACTCGTGGCGTCGGCACTTCGCGCCCTCGCGCGGCAAAGCGCCGGGCAATGGCTCGGCACCGGGACGGCGCAAGGGTTTTTGCCGTTGCGCCACCAACTGCAGACACGCCTCGAAGAGTTGGAAATCGGGGCCGCGCCCGATCAGATCGTGCTCACGTCCGGTATCACGCAGGCGATCGATCTGATCGCGCGCCTTTACGTCGAACCGGGCGATGCGGTCATCGTCGGCGATCCGTCATGGTTTCAGATGTTCGGCAGGTTCGTCGCCCAAGGCGCGCGCCTCGTCGGCATGCCGTACACACCCGCCGGCCCCGACCTCGATGCGCTGGAGGAGCAGGTCAAGACCTGGCGGCCGAAAATGCTCGTCATCAATTCGGTGCTGCACAATCCGACCGGCACCTCGTTGTCGCCGGCGCAAGCCTTTCGTATTTTGCGCTTGGCCGAGGAATACGATTTCGTCGTGGTGGAAGACGATATCTACGGCGATCTGTGCCCGCCGAGCCACCCCGTTACGCGCCTCGCCACGCTCGATCAGCTCGGACGCGTGATTTACCTAGGCAGTTTTTCAAAGACGCTGACGGCGAATTTGCGAGTGGGTTACGTCGCCTGCGCGCCCGAGGTTGCACAGGCCATTGCCGATCAGAAGATCCTGATCGGCATGACGACCCCCGAGTTGAACGAACGGCTGCTGTACAAAATCTTGACCGAAGGGCATTACAGGCGATACGTCGAGCGCCTGCGGGCGCGGCTCGATCCCGTGCGCGAACGCTCCGCCCGCATGCTCGAGCAGGCCGGATTCTCGCTTTTTTCGATGCCGACCGCCGGCATGTTTTTATGGGCCGATGCGGGGGTGGATGCCGACGCCTTCGCCGCGGCCGGGCAGGAGGCCGGGTTTTTGCTCGCTCCGGGCAGTTTGTTTTCTCCGCACCAGTCGCCGACCACCTGGATGCGCTTCAACGTCGCCAATTGCGGCGATCCGGCGCTGCCGGGCTTTCTGGCCGATTACATCGAGACGAGCCATCGCGTCGCCCGGCCCTTGAAAGATTAGGCGTGCGCCCCCAGTTAAAGGGCCGTTCTCGCGTTGCGACGCGTTGCGACTGCTCGCCGGGCGCGGGCGGCGCGCGAATCGTCGTTTTCCGTCATTTACGAACCGTAACCGTACGCAAAGGAACTTGAGACCATGGCACAAGAAACCATGAGCTTTCAGGCAGAGGTCAAGCAGCTTCTGCAATTGATGATCCATTCGCTTTACAGCAACAAGGAAATTTTCCTGCGTGAGTTGATCTCGAACGCGTCCGATGCCGCCGACAAGCTGCGTTTCGAAGCCATCGCCAACAGCGCGCTGTACGAGAACGATCCGAACCTGCGGATTCGCGTGTCGTTCGATAAGGAGGCGCGCACGATTACGATCGACGACAACGGCATCGGTATGAGCCGCGACGAGGCGGTCTCGCATCTCGGTACGATCGCCCGGTCGGGCACCAAGGAATTCTTCTCGCAACTGTCGGGCGATCAGCAAAAGGATGCGGCGCTGATCGGCCAATTCGGCGTCGGCTTCTATTCGGGCTTCATCGTCGCCGATAAGATCACCGTCGAAACGCGCCGCGCCGGGTTGCCGGCTCAAGAAGGCGTGCGTTGGATCAGCGCGGGCGAGGGCGATTTCTCGGTCGAGACGATGGAGCGCGCGCAACGCGGGACGACGATCACGTTGCATCTGCGCCCCGAAGAAGACGAATTGCTTTCGTCGTACCGGCTCAAGTCGATCATCCGCAAATACTCCGATCACGTTGCCTTGCCGATCCTCATGAAGAAGGAAGAGTGGGATGCGGACAAGGGCGAGATGGTCGTCAAGGAAGAGGACGAAACGGTCAACCAGGCCAGCGCGTTGTGGACTCGGCCCAAGAACGAGATCGAAGACGAGCAGTACAAGCAGTTCTATCACCACATTGCTCATGACGAGCAAGACCCGCTCGCATGGACGCACAACCGTGTCGAAGGCCGCAGCGAATACACGCAATTGTTGTATGTGCCTGCGCACGCCCCGTTCGATTTGTGGAATCGCGACCATCGCAGCGGCCTGAAGCTGTACGTCAAGCGCGTGTTCATCATGGACGACGCGGAGCAATTGCTGCCGACCTATCTGCGTTTCGTGAAAGGCGTGGTCGATTCGGCAGATCTGCCGCTGAACGTCTCGCGCGAAATCTTGCAGGAAAGCCGCGACGTCAAGGCGATCCGCGAAGGCGTGACCAAGCGCGTGCTGTCGATGTTGGAGGAGATGGCCAACGCCGAGACCGAGGAAGGCAAAGCCAAGTACGCGACGTTTTGGAAGGAATTCGGCCAAGCCTTCAAGGAAGGCCTCGGTGAAGACTTCGCGAACCGCGAACGGATCGGCAAGCTCGTGCGTTTCGCGTCGACGCATAACGATTCGGCCGAGCAGACCGTCTCGTTGGCCGACTACGTTTCGCGCATGAAGCCCGAACAGACGAAGATCTACTACGTGACGGCCGATAGCTGGCAAGCCGCAAAAAATAGCCCGCATCTCGAAGTGTTTCGCAAGAAGGGGATCGAGGTGCTGCTGTTGACCGATCGCGTCGACGAATGGGCGCTGGCGTATTTCACCGAGTTCGACGGCAAGCCGCTGGCGAGCGTGGCGCGCGGCGATCTCGATCTCGATGCGTTCGACGACGAAGAGAAGAAGGCGCATGAGGCGATCGGCGAAACGATGAAGCCGCTCGTCGAGAAGATGAAAGACGTGCTCAAGGACAAGGCGAAGGACGTGCGCTTGACGTTCCGCCTGACCGATTCGCCTTCGTGTTTGGTCGCCGACGACGGCGAGATGACGGGGTATCTGCAACGGATGTTGAAGGCGGCGGGGCAAAAGACGCCTGAATTCCATCCGATTCTCGAGATCAACCCCGAACATGCGCTCGTGAAGGCGCTGAGTCCCGAACAGGGCGACTTCGCCGATTGGTGCAATCTGCTGTTCGATCAGGCCGTGCTGGCCGAGGGCGGCACGCTCGACGATCCGGCCACCTTCGTGAAGCGCACCAATGCGCTGCTTTTGGCGCGCTGATGCACGCCGCGCGTCTGCGCTACGACGCCGCTAGCCGCGCCTGGCGCGCGGCGCGGCGGCCTCGCTCCACGTTCGGTCAGAACGATTGGCTCACGCGCGGCGGGTCTCTCACCGCGCATTTGCGCGCACTCGGCGACGTGCAAGTGCGGGTCACGCGCGAGGCGGTCGATTGCGCGTGGCCTGACGAGTGCGCGGCGCTGCGCGTGGCGCCGCGCACGCGCGTTTGGGTGCGGGAGGTCGTGCTCGAGGTGGATGGGGTGCCGTTCGTGGCCGCGCATAGCATCGCGCCGCTTGCCGCCAGTCGAGGCGTTTGGCAAGCGATGCGGCGGTTGCGGACGCGCCCGCTTGCCGAGTTGCTGTATGCCGATAGCAGCGTGGCGCGCTCGGTACTGGTCAGTACGCGGCTTGCGCCGAGGCATCCGCTTGCGGTGCTCGCGCGACGTGAAATCGCGGGGCGTGCGCCGCATGCACTGCTTGCGCGCCGATCGGTATTCGTTCGCCATGGCGCGCCGCTCATGGTGACCGAGTGTATGTTGCCTGCGTTGTGGGCGCGTCTCGATGCGCGCGGAGCGGGTGATGCACTGGGCGATGCGGGTTCGTCTTCGCATGCCCATTCCCATCTTCCTCACGATCGCGGCGGACGCCCGGCGCGTCCTTCGCATGCGGGGCATGCGCCGAGCCGGGCAGCCGAGCGTCTATCGCTTGCGCCGCGCGTCGCGCGCTCGTCGTCGTCATCGTGACGTTCAAGCATTCGTTTCCACCGGTCGTGAATGAGCAGACTCGCGTGCTCGTGCTCGGCAGCTTGCCGGGGGAAGCGTCGCTCGCTCAGAGTCAGTACTACGCGCATCCGCAGAATCGGTTCTGGCATCTGATCGGGGATGTGATTGGGGTGGCGTTGCCGGGGATGGCGTATGAGGCGCGGCTCCAAGCGCTGCTCGATCATCGAGTCGGGTTGTGGGACGTGATTGCGAAGGCTCGGCGAGAGGGTAGCCTGGATAGCCGTATTCGAGATCATGCGACGAATGATCTGGCGGCGCTGGTGACGGCTTTGCCAAATCTCGCGGCGGTGGCATTCAACGGCGGGACGGCGGCGAAGATCGGGATGCAGGCATTGGCCGAAAGTCGCCTATCGCTCGATCTTATAAAGCTTCCTTCCAGCAGCCCGGCGTATGCGGCCGTTCCTTACGCCGAGAAATTAAGGGCGTGGGAGGCGTTGCGCAGGTGGTTGGTGGCGTAATTTCCCCAATGACGATTCTCTCCGCAGCGCGGAGAGTGTTTGCTCGCCCGGTGATACTTCCCTGATGGATCCAGTGGCGCGGCTGCCCCGCAATTCCTAACCGGCGATTGGGAAATCCTGCTCGTTCGACGCGAGTCTGAGGGGTTTCTTGACTACTGGTTTTGAGATGTATCCGGTGATAGGGTGGCGCTTTCGGCCTCGGCGCGGACAGCACGGGACAACGTTCGTTGAGCACTGATCCCGCCCATATAGCCCATCCTACCAGGTGTATGATAGTGTCATACTGAAAGGATAGGGGCCAAATCATGGCTAGTGAACGCTTGACGATTACGTTGACGCCTGAACTGCTCGACTTCGTCCGCGAGCAAACTGCGGGCGGTGACTACAACAGCGATAGCGAGGTGATCAGAGACGGACTTCGGCTACTGAAGGAGCGCGACAAGGCTGTTCGGCAATGGCTAGCAGAGGAGGTGGTCCCTGCCTACCTCCAATACAAAGCCGACCCGGGAACTGCAATGACCCGGGAGCAGATTGAGGAAAAGCTGAATCATGATCGTCGCAAACGTCGTCGGAATAAATCGGGGTCTACTGGGTGAGGAAGTATAAAGTTCAGTACTTGCAGTCGTTCTATGAAATGCTTCAGGACATAGAGTTCTACATGGTTGACCATGATCGTTCCGATGCTTCAATCGATCGCTACAGGTCCACCGTGTTCGACACGTGCGAAACGTTCGCCACATTTCCGAATCGTGGCACCAGTCAGGGTGACCTGATGGCCGGGCTTCGAACGTGGAACATTGAAGGCGAGACTATCCTCGCATACGCCGTGGATGACACGGCGTCGACGGTTACGTTCGCGGGCATCACATACGGCGGCCAAAACTGGACGGAGATCTTCTCTATGCATTCGTCGGGATTCCGGCGCTCACGCCATTGACGGTCGTATCGATGTGGGAACGGTCGGCGATGCGATCGCATTTCCTATAAAGCCGCACTGACAAAACACTGGGCGGGCTTTGGTTGTCAGCCAACGAATCTGACTTTGAGAGTTCGTGGTTGACACGCAAAAGCGCGACTCGCCAGCACGCTGAGAGTGCAAGCGGTTGACCGGCTGCAATCGACCCAGAGCCGCCCTTCACCGCATCGGACGTGCCCCGTCGGTTTGTAGATCTTCAGCGGTCGCTCGATGAATACTTCCGGTCGTCGCGATGCTGCACACGCAGTTTCCACGCGGAACCACACGTTTAATAATGCAAGCCGAGGTCACACTGAACGATGGCTGGCTGCTACACGCTATAGATATCCAAGGCATCCGTAGGCACATGCAATTTGCTATCCGCCGTTAGCGCTTCCAGCAGATGTTTCACGGTGACTTGCACTCGTGGCGCGACAAGCGCCCGGTGTGGATACTGCATCACCATCTCGTAGCTTCCGGGATGGTGAAACCTGTGGAGAATGACCTTCAGCGCACCGGAACGCAACCGATCCCACGCAAGATGCACCCCGACCTCCGCGATGCCAACGCTATCGCACGCCGCCTGCACCAGCGATTCCGGTGCGGATAGTGTCAGCATTGCCTTGCCGGAGGGGTCGATCGTCGTGATGCTTTTGTCGTCGCCCGTGAAGTTCCATGGCGCGACCTGGCCGCTCAGGAATCGCCGTGCAATGAGCCGGTGCGCGTGCAATGCATCCGGCGTTTCGGGCACGCCATGGTTCGCCAGATAGTCGGGAGACGCTACCAGTACCGTATTCAAGCGACAAATGGGGCGAGTCACGAGCGCGGAATCCGGGATGTTGCCGCCTCTCACCGCAATGTCGTAGCCGTCCCGGACAATATCGATGACCCGATCGTCGAAATCGACCTCGACCGACAGCGCCGGGTAGCGAGCGAGCAGCGCGGGCAGCGCCTGAAGCACGTGGTTATGCCCGAAGGCGGCACTCGTCGAAATCCGCACGCGCCCGGCCGGCTCGGCCCGCCGGGCGGAAACCGTATCGATCGCGGCATCCAGTGTTTCAAGTGCGATGCGCGCGTGGCGTAAAAAAGCCTCGCCTTCCTCGGTGAGTTTGAGTGTGCGGGTCGTCCGGTTCATCAGCCGCACACCCAATGCTTTTTCGAGGCCCGCCACGTTCTTGCTCACGGCAGCCGACGTCACGCCCAATTGTCGGGCCGCTGCCGCAAAACTTCCCGCATCCACTGCCTGGACGAGAGAAATGATGGCTCGAACACGCTGCGAAGAATCCACATTTCCTCCATGACCGACATCGCGCCGACCTGTCGTCGCGCCGCCCGATTCTAAACTTGCAGTTGAGGGTGGTTCAACCCTGCCAGAACTTCCCGTAATGAGTGACGCTGGTGACAATGGCGGACATCGCCCGTCCGTCCGAAGCTTGCGAGTCTTCAATGCTCATCACGATCCTCTATGACAGTGGCTATGGTCACACCGCGAAACAGGCCCAAGCCGTTGCAGACGGCGTTCGTCGCGTGCCGGGTGCCGAAGCGCAGTTGATCGCCGTTGCAGATGGCGATACGCCCTGGGAAAAACTCGCCGCGAGCGACGCGATCATCTTCGGTTCGCCGACCTACAACGGCACCGTCAGCGCGAGGCTCAAAAAGGTGATGGAGGACTCGACGCGGCCCGCGTGGATTCCCCAGTCGTGGCGGAACAAGATTGCCGCAGGCTTCACGAATTCGGGCGCCATGCACGGCGACAAGCTGAATTCCCTCGTCACGATGGCGCTGTTTGCCGCCCAGCACGGGATGATCTGGGTCGGCCTCGATATCTTCCCGGGCAAGTCGCCGCAGGAGAAGAATCGTGTCGGCGGATGGCTAGGCGCGATGGCGCAATCGGATGATGCATCACCGGACATCACCCCCATCGGGAGCGATATCGATACCGCTGCGCATCTGGGCGAGCGCGTCGCTCACGTGACCAGCCAGTTCATGTCAGGAGCCGCACGATGAAATTGCTTTGTCTCGACGTCCCGCTGCCGGGGGCCAGCCCGGACGCCTATCAGCCCCACCTTCTCGAAGAAGTGCGCCATGCGTGGCATCTGTATAAAACGGGCTTCGTGCGCGAAATCTCGTTCCGTCAGGACCGCCCGGGCGTCGCCATCATTGCCGAAAGCGATTCGGTCGATGCCGCGAGACAGGCGCTCGCCGAGTTTCCGCTGGCCAAGGTCGGCCTGATCGACTGGGAGATCATTCCGCTCGGCCCGTTCGTCGGCTGGGAGTCCCTTTTCGCGTCGCGCGACGCTTGACTGCTTCGGCAGCGTCTATCGCGGTGTCGGTCCGTGGTTGTCGTGTAGCGGTGACACCGGACAGATCGTCAACCACGGGCCTGCCGCAGGCTGCCTATCGGCGTGATGTGATCATAGATCTTCGAAGGTGAACATGGAATATGTCAATCTGGGCCGAACGGGCCTGAAAGTATCTCGTCTTTGCCTGGGATGCATGAGCTACGGGGAGCCCGCCCGCCTGCCCCAGCCTTGGTCCCTCGATGAAGCGGCCTCCCGCCCGTTTTTTCGGCAAGCGCTCGAGGCGGGCATCAACTTCTTCGACACTGCCAATATCTATTCGGGCGGAAGCTCCGAGGAGATCACGGGCCGAGCGCTCAACGACATGGCCCGGCGCGAAGAGGTCGTTGTCGCCACCAAGGCGTTCTTTCCGTGGCGCAATTCACCCAATACCGGGTTTCTCTCGCGGAAAGCGCTGCTTCAGTCGATCGACGACAGTCTGACCCGCCTCGGCATGGACTACGTCGACCTCTACCAGATCCACCGTTTCGACCACGGCACGCCTGTGGAGGAAACGATGGAGGCGCTGCACGACATAGTGAAGTCAGGCAAAGCCCGCTACATCGGCGCATCGTCGATGGAGGCATGGCGCTTCGCGAAAATGCAGCACGTCGCGGAACGCAACGGCTGGACACGCTTCATCTCCATGCAACCGCAGTACAACCTGCTCTATCGGGAGGAGGAACGCGAAATGTTGCCTCTTTGCGCCGACCAGGGCATCGGGGTCATTCCGTGGAGCCCGATGGCGCGCGGCAGGCTGACGCGCGACTGGAGCGAAACCACGCGCCGCACGCAGAACGATGCCTTTGCGCTGCAAATGTACCGGAACGCTGAAATCCAGGACCGGAAGGTGGTTGACGTCGTCGCGCGTATCGCCGAGGCGCACCATGTGCCGCGCGCGCACGTCGCACTGGCGTGGCTGTTGACGAAGCCGGCGATCACCGCGCCGATCATCGGGGCAACGAAGCCCGAGCATCTGGCAACCGCCATCGCCGCGCTCGACTTCTCGCTGACGCAGGACGAAATCGCCGCGCTCGAAGCGCCGTATGTCCCCCATCCGGTGGATGGCATCGTGCCACCGCTTCCGGAACATCCGCCGACGATTTCAGTGCCGCGGAACTGAATGTCGCGAGCGGCGGTACGTTCGATGGCGGTAGCTTGCGAACTCGCCGCCGCCGTTGAACGTACCGCCGCTGGACGAACATCGAATGCGAAAATAGATATGAAGGACCCGTTCATCGAGTGCCGACGCCTTATCCTCTTCGCGCTCGTTGTGATGTGTTGGGTACGGCCGTTGGGGCAACACGGTAACGTCCATGCGCAGGAGCCAAAAATGTTAGTCCGTATCTCCGAAATCGAGATATTCAATCAGCATCTCGAAGCATATCGGCGCATCTTGAACGAGGAGGCTGAGGCGTCGATGCGCGTCGAGCCGGGGGTAGTGTGCATTTTTCCGATGGCTCAAAAGGATAGCCCGACGCACATCAAGATTGTGGAAATTTATGCGAGCCACGATGCGTACGACGCACATATCCAGTCGCCGCATTTCAAGAAGTACAAGCGTTCGACGCTGGACATGGTGAAGTCCCTGCGACTGGTTGACATGGATGGGCTGGATGCTGACGCAATGCCGCTCATCTTCAGGAAATTGAGGGGTCGGTCGTAACAAACACCGGCCAGATGTGAAGAATGGATCGCCATGAAAACGTGCGTGTCCGTTGTCGGAACTCGACCTGCCTACCGGATGTCTTGTTGCTGTTGTTGGTCCACGACCGCTTTTGGCCGATTCCTGACGAAGCGACGATAGTGTGAGGTGTTGGTAACTGAGGCGAACCATGTGGCCGGAGATGTCAAATTGACCAAAACCCCAATCGGTTCTGGCATTTGGTGGGCGATGTGATTGGTGTGGCGTTGCCGAGGATGACCTACGACGCCCGCCTGCAAGCGCTGCTCGATCATCGGGTAGGGCTGTGGATGTGATTGCGAAGGCCAAGCGTGAGGGTAGCCTCGATAGCCGTATTCGAGATCATGCGACGAATGATCTGGCGGCACCGCGGCGAAGATCGGAATGCAACTGTTGGCCGAAAGCCGTATGTCGCTCGATCTCATCAAGCTACCGTCGAGCAGCCCGGCTTATGCGGCCGTGCCGTACGTTGAAAAGTTAAGGGCTTGGGAGGCGTTGCGAAAGTGGCTGGCGGCGTAACGTAGCCGAAAGGGGATTCTCTCCGCAACGGGGAGAGTGTTTGCTCGCTCGGCGATATCTCCTAATAGATCCGGTTCTGGGATTTCCCTGAAATTCCGAGTCAACGATTCGGGAATCCTGCTCGCTCGACCCGAGTCCGCGGGTTCCTTTGCCACGGGTTTTGAGATGAATTCGGTGGTAGGCTGATGTCTTGAGCGCGGGTGCCGATGAAAGCCTCGCCACGCCGCATCGACATGCACGATTGTGAGTGGAGCAACAGGTGCCGAAAGGCCACCGTGAGCGCATTGTGACGATATACAGGATCAACAGTGACCGCGCCCAAACCGGAACCCCCGCTCTTCTCCCTGAGGAGTATGTGCAACGCGTTGAGACTTTCCTGGTCGAAGCGAGGGAGTGGTGTGAAAGGCATGGTCTGGCCGTCGAAAGAGGTGTCGTGAAGTTTAGGGAAGAGCGAATGGCCGAATATGATGCGCCAACCCTCGCGATTTCGACGGACGGTATGCCAGTCGCGAAGATCCTGCCGGTTGGATCTAAGATCATTGGCGCGCAAGGAAGAATCGACCTGGTTGGCCGAGTGACGAGGCATGCGTTCCTTTTCTATGTTGGCAAAGGTCCCGTGATTTCTGAGCAAACCGTCGTAGCGGGACAACCCACACGCGCCTCATCGATGCCGATGCTTTCTGGTGTTGATGGAGACGGTTGGTACTGGATTGAGGCAACAGTCAGACGAGCGAAACGCGTCGAAGAAACTCTGTTCCTCGACTTGCTTACGGACGTCTCCGATTATGAATTCTGACAACCCGCTCGCTCCAGTCTATAAGGCGTTCTCTGTAGCGAGCGATTGCTTCAAGGTCGTTACACGTACTATTCAAGTCCAGCACGAGGAGCTTATCCGTCGCACTCAGTTCATCGGAGCCACTGAGGAGGAAGCAAACACGGTGCTTCAAGACGTGGCAAAACAGGCTGCTGACCTCGCCATCTTGGCACTGTTTGCCACGTTCGAGCGATTTGTCATCGAGCATCTAGAGACAGCGAACCGTCTGCTTGCCGAAGGATACCCGCAGCAGTACTCGGCGAAACTGGCGGAGAAATTCGGGAGTGAGGTTGAATACTGGAGATTTGGCGAAATTCTCGACCTCTTTAAGGGCGAAGTCGATGTCGATCTAGTCGGACAGGTGAAGCAGATCAAACAATATCGCGATTGGATCGCTCATCAAAACCCGAACAAGCCAACCCCAACGCAGGCCACGCCCGAAACCGCCTTCGACGTGTTGACGAGGATGATCGAGCAAATTCGGCGGACTCACACGCCGCCGGTGGCCCAGGAAGCGGCTGAGGCTGCCGCCGGCTGAATGCGGTTCAATGGACGAGGCTGAGCGGATGTCAAATTGACCAAAGGATCAACCGGTTCTGGCATTTGATCGGGGATGTGATTGGGGTGGCAGTGCCGGGGATGGCATACGAGGCACGATTGCAGGCGCTGCTCGATCATCGCGTGGGGTTGTGGGACGCGTGATCGCGAAGGCGCATGGCAGACGCATGACTTTAATCAAGAGTGAGTCGGCCGGCATCATCCAAAAGACATTTCCAGTTCCACGCCGCAGTACTTGACGCGCGGCGCGACTTCTCGACCCTTGCCTTCTTCGAAGTGAACGAGCCCGTATCGCTCCATGGTTTGGTTCGAAGTGTCCGTGAAAGATTGGACTTCGCGCGGCCGGAACATTCGGCCAACTCACTCAGCGACGCCGGTTTCGTCTCCGCGATGAGCGCTAGCAACGACCGATTTCTGTCGGAAAGCACCTGTGCCGGCGTCTCGAGTGACTGGAACCAAACTTTCGGTTCATCGGGACCGGGCACATATTCACCCCGCGCGATTGCCATCGTCCGAGCCTTGTATTGCTCGAGTGATGCGATTCCGACGTTCAAGACGTTGGTTGTGCTCATGTTGACTACTCCTCGTCGATCGACTCGCTGCGGGACTGTCTGCGCAAACTGCTTCAGCGCGGATATCGCCCATGAGCCGTTGGCATACGAGTCACCAACGCCAAGCCGCCGCCTCCCTCCACTCACGCCGCGAAGTCGGTCGATGCCGACAACGCTCTCCATGCCTCCGTCTCCTGTGTCACGTAGGCATTTTTCTCGGCGATCGCAGCGAGCGTATCGGTGCCGAGCGCAAGCCGTAACGGCGGGTTCGGCGCGTCCACCAGCGTGATGATCGCCGCGGCCAGCTTCGCGGGATCGCCCGGTTGGTTGTGATTCAACTGCACGGCCTTGCGACGGACGGCACCCGAGGTATCGTCGTAGTCGTCGATGACGTCCGGCGCGACGACCAGCGACGAGGCATCCAGAAAGTCCGTACGGAAATACCCCGGCTCGACGACGGTCGCTTGAATGCCGAGCGGTTTCAACTCGGCATGCAACGCTTCGGTGATGCCCTCGACGGCGAACTTCGTCGACGAATAGACGCCGAATCCCGCCGCGGCCCGATAACCGCCGATCGACGAAATATTGATCACGTGCCCCGAGCGATGGGCGCGCATGACCGGCAACGCCGCGCGCGTGACGTTCAGCAAGCCGAAGACGTTCGTATCGTACATACGGCGGACGTCCTTGTCGGCGGACTCTTCAACCGCGCCCAACAGGCCGAAACCGGCATTGTTGATCAGCACTCGATACGCCCGAACTTTTCGACGGCCGCTCGTACCGCCGCCTTCGCTTGCGCTTCGTCAGTCACGTCGAGTGCAACGGGCAGCAGCGCGGCCGATTCGCCGAGACGCTCGACGATGGCCGAGGCGTTACGTCCGGCGGCCACGACCGCATTGCCGTCGGCGAGCGCCGCCTCGGCGATCAATGCGCCGATGCCGCGCGATGCCCCCGTGATGAACCATACCCGCTTGAAGCCGCCGTGTTGAATGTCAGCCATGATTTCACTCCTGGTGTGTGATGAAGTGACGCCATGGTAGGTCTGGCGATTGACCCGAACTAGATGCCTTTCACTGGAGGCATAATCAACTTTTATTTGCGAATTAGGGATGCCCGACATGAACGAAATTCGTGCGATCACTACGTTCGTGCGCGCCGCGACGCTCGGAAGCCTGCGCGGCGCGGCCGTCGATCAAGGCATCTCGCCGCAAGCGGCCAGCCATGCCGTGATGCAACTGGAGAAGGAATTGGGCGTGCGGCTCTTTCACCGCACTACGCGCAAGTTGAGCTTGACGGAGGAAGGCCAGCGTCTTTTCGACAGCGTGAAGCCGGCGCTCGACATTTTTTCATCCGCGCTCGACGAGGCCCGGCGCTCGCAAGAAGAAGTGGCCGGCATGCTCCGGGTGAGCGCCCCGCGAGCGCTGGGGCTCCCGGTGCTGTGGCCGTATTTCGAGCAATTCCAGACGCTGTACCCCAACGTGCAACTCGAAGTGCAATTCGACGATCAGTTCACGGATCTCGTGACCGACCGCGCCGATGTGGGATTCCGTGCCGGACCGCCGCCATCGGGCGGTTCGATTGCTCGCCGGCTCGTGCCGATTCAGCTCATCGTCTGCGCGTCGCCGGAATACATCGAGCGCAATGGCGCGCCGCGCACCATCGATGAACTGTTTCAACATCGCTGCACAGGGTTTCGGCGCGCAAACACGGGCAAGCTTGCGCAATGGCAGTTCCGGCTTGGCGATGAGATCGTCTATCGCGACGTGCCCGCCGCGCTTTGCGTCAACGATACGGAGATGGAAACGCAGGCGGTGCTATCGGGTCTTGGCATCGGGCAATTGGGCAGCTTCAACGCAACGACCTACATCAGAAACGGACGGCTCGTCCCGCTGCTGACCGAGCACGTCGCCGAGCACGGCATGATCTATATCTACTACGGGCATCGGACCGAACAATCGCGGCGCGTGAAGACTTTCATCGACTTCATGATCGAACGCATGGCCGGCAACCGGGCGTTCTTTCTCGATCCGTCGGAGCTTCGCGCCGCGCGGCCGGCGCGGCGGGCGAAACGGGGAGACGGATCGCTCGCGGGCAATTGAGCAAAAGGAGCCTATATGGTTTCGGCGCGCCTTCTTCCTCACCCGGCTCGGGCGCGCCGATCCTTTCGCGACGTGACGCTCAAAGCGGCGGCTGCACTTGCCAGCGCAAGTAGGGATGATCGGCGCCGCGCGGCATCACCCATGCGCCCGAGGAGCTAAAGTCCCAACCGGAAAAACTTGCGGGGTTCGACATTTGCGAAGTGGTCAACCCGTTCGAAGCCAGAAAAGCCGGGTCGCCGCTCACACCGACCGAGGTGCCGGTGGTCTCCTTATTCCAGTACACGTCGTTTCCGATACCGACGCCACTGCCCAGCCCGATACCAAAGCTGCGTACTTGCGGCCCAGTGGGTGACTGTATCGGCGGGGCAACTATGCGGCCGGTGGCGAACGATTGATTGATCCAGCCTCCGTTCCCGCCCACGAGCGCCGCTCCGCGACTGTAAATCGAGCTATTGAGATAACCAAGAGCCACGACAGTGCCTGTCGCGTAGGATTGGTTGATGAAGCCTTGGTCATTGGAATAGACGAGCCCAGCGCCGTCGCCGCATTGAACGGCGTTGCATGCGGTGGCGTCCACGGTCCCTGTCGCGAACGACTGATTGATATTTCCCCAGAAGTTCTGGTAGACGAGCCCCGCTGCGCCGGCGCAATTCACATCGGAGCATGCGCTTCGCACGAGGCCCGTTGCGTACGATTGTGTGATCGTTCCACCCTCGTTCACACCGACGAGTCCTCCAGGCCCCGGCACAAATCCGTTGCCGGCACCCGCACCTGTGCCTTGAACTTCTCCTGATGCGTGCGATAGAGCGATAAGGCCGTTGCTTTCATTCATGCCGACAAGACCTCCCGCCGCCGATGCGGTGACACTCGCACTGCTGCTGGAGTACTCGATCGTGCCGTTGTTGTCGCCTACTAGCCCACCGGCCGTCGAGAGATTCCTGGGAACGGAGTCGTACACCGTCCCCGAGGTGTTGACACGCAAGATGGTCCCCTCGTTCTTGGCTGCCAAGATTCCCGCCTGCCCGTACGTTTGTCCGTTTTCCGGTTCACCAAACGTCACACTGCCGTTGACGTTCAGATCTCGAACGACGGCGCTCTGGCCTATGTCAGCGAACATCCCTAGCGCAGCGCTGGGGCCCCCGGACATTGTCAGCGAGCTGATCGTGTGGCCTCGTCCATCGAATTGGCCGGTGAAGGGTGTCGTACTACTGCCGATCGGCGTGAAAAACGGAGGCGTCTGCGTTCCGCTTGCATCGATGTCCGCACCAAGCGCATAGTTGCTCGCCAGATCGGCAGAGACGTGGCCGAGATCACTCATATTGTTGATCAGCTTGTACGCGGTGATTTGAGTGACGAGTCCACTCTCGGTCGGCGACAGCCATGACGCGTTGGCGAGTATGCTGCCGGGGTGGTAGCCGCCATTTAGGTCGTAATACGCGCTGACGAAGCCCTGACTTCCCGACCAATCGATCGTGCCGTTATCGACGATCCCGCCGCCGTTGTCGATCGCCTGCGCATCGGCGCGCAGCGTCAAACTGCCGGCGCCGTCGTTTTTCAACTTCGCCGCAGCTTCGATCGTCAACGAATGGTAGGCCGCGAGCGTGAGCGATGCCGCGCCGCCCCAATGCAGACCGGCAGCGACGTCGAGATCGCCCGTAGTGCCGCCCGCGCCCGTCGTTTGAATATTGAGCGAAGTGCCCTGGTTCAGATTGTTCTGCAATACCTGTGCATCGACGCCGTCGAGCGTGAAGGCGGGCAGCGTGACGTTCCAGACATTGGCCTTCACCGTGGGACCGCCCGCGATGCGCAGCCTCGCGGCGGTCGTATCGACGGTGCCTCCGCTGCCGTCGGAATTGGCGGCTTGCAGCGTCCCATCGATCCAGACCCGGCCCGCATCGGCAACGAGCCAGACATGACCGTCTCGTGTCCTCGTCCCCGTGGCGCGCAGCACCGCGTGATTGCCGGCGAGTGCATAGACATTGCCGTCGGCCGCTTGCAGGCTGATCTGCGCCGCTTCGATATCGCCGCGATTGACGACGGCGCCGGCGCTGCCTTTTTGCACGAATACTTGTTGGCTTCCCGTCGAATCCTGCAAGAGCACTTGTCGGCCGGCGACCAGCTCCGTGCTGCCGCTCGGCGTGCTGATGGCGCCGACGTTATCGACTTCGCCGCTCGCGATCATAAAGACATCGCCGCCGGTCGAGGAGATGGTGCCGAGGTTGACGACGGTACCTTTTGCACTGCCCGATGGACTCGAGAAGGTGAGGGGGCCGCCGTTCATGAACGCGGAATTATCGACATCGAGCGTGGAGGCGACGAAGCGGCCCGCTGTTGTCACAACGCCGCTACTCCCGACGACCACGCCGTGCGGGTTGATCAAATAGAGGCTGTTGTCGGCTGTCAACGAGCCGAGAATAACGGACGGATCTGCCCCCGTGACGCGGTTCAGCGTAGGGCCGTTACCGTGGATGGCGACCCGGTTGCCGGCGCCGATCGAAAAGCTTGTCCAGTCGATGATGTTGCGTCCCCCTGCCGTGTCGACAGTGAGCGAGGTCGCGTCGCCAGACATGTGGCCGGCGCCGGCGACGAAGCGTCCGCCTTGCGGCAACGCGCCGGCGGCGAGGGCGAGAGCCGGCATGGCGAGCGAGACGGCGAGGAAGATCGGCGCAAGCGTTGGATGCGCATCGCGCCGCGAATCATGTGAGCGTGTCCACCTCGAGGCGAAAAGTTTCACGGTTACCCCTGCATTGTCAGAATCGCGATTCACGTAAACCGATCCCGGCTGCAAGCGCGAGTCCGATGACGGGATCGGGCTAAAACCCCGCTATCATATTTAGTTATCCTAAATAGAATATTGCCAAAGTAACAGTCGATCCCGCCATCGGTTACGGCAGTCCGTTTTTGCAGTAATCGAGAAAGCCGGGCCGATCGCTCAATCGGTCGAAATACCTGGAAACCGCCGGGAAATGCGGGTGCTCGAACGGCGTGCCGAACCAACGATTCACGGACAAAGCGATCGGAATATCGGCTAGCGAAAACCTGGGGCCGGCGACATACGCGCCGGTGGACTGCAGCCGACCGTCCAGTATGCGCATGTGTCGCGTCCAATGATCGATCGACGCTGCTGTCTCTTCCGCATCCTGGTGCGAGGGGGACTGCCGCACCAGGCTCATAAACGCGTAGCTCCACGACCGGTTGAGATCGGCGGCTTGCCAATCGATCCACTGATCGATGCTCGCGCGTATGACGGGGTCCGCCGGATAGAGATATGCGCCCTCATAACGTGACGCCAAGTAGCGAATGATGGAGTTCGATTCCCAAAGAACGAAATCGCCATCGCGTAGGACCGGCACTAGACCGTTCGGATTCAAGCAAAGAAATGCCGGTGTTTGCGTGGATCGAAATCCGGTCCCCCAATCCTCTCGCTCGAACGGGAGATTCAATTCAGCGCAAGTCCATAGTACTTTGCGAACGTTGATAGACGATGCTTTTCCAAGGATTTTCAGCATGCCGATTTTAAAGACGGTCGAGTGCGACGAGTCTATGCTTCGGTCTATCGCTCGAACCATGTACAGTTCGTCGAAATTTTGCCGTTGCAGTTGTCTTGTCCCTTCGTCATAGCGCGGGGTTCGCGGTGCGATGGCCAGGTAGAATCCATGGATTGCGCATGTCGCGCCGTCCGAATGAGTGAATCCGCCATGACCGATCCATCGCTTCCGTCGCCCGAGGTTGCAGCCGAAGGACCCATCGCCGAAGTTCCCGAAACCGTGCACGAAGACGGTTTATGGCGCGACGGCGGGTGGACGGCGCGCGTGATCAAGAACGAGGAAGACGACGGATGGGCCGTCGAGATGATTAAGGACGGCGAGCCGGAACCGGCACTGGTCGGTCCGTGGACAATGGGTCGCAATAAGAAGGATCCGAAGCCGCTCGACGTATCGGCATTCAACACGCTCGTGAAAACCGCCTCGGAAGTCTTGCGCCGGCATGAGCAGCAGTTGCGTGCGCAGTTACACAAACGCGTGACCGTGGCGGACGCCACAGGCGACGTGCAACTCGACATTACGCTCGATATCGTTCCCGACGAGGACGAACCTTATGCGTTGTTGACGGCGCTCGACGCGTTTGGCGAGCAGCTAGCGCAGGTGCAAGTGGCTCCCACCTTCAAGCTGAGCAAGACAAGCGCCGCAAGCTGGGTGGCGAACGAGTTTCGCCGGCCCGGCTGAGCACGGGTTCGTCGCGGGCGAGCTACTGCTGCGCCTCGAGTTGCCATCGCAAGACGGGATGATCGGTACCTGGCGTCATGGCCCATGTGCCGCTCGAACTGAAATCCCACCCCGAGAAGTTCGCGGCGTTCGACATTTGCGCGGTGGTCAGGCCGTTTGCCGTCGAGACGGGCGTGCCCGACGCCACCCCGGTGGCCGCGGCGGTCGTTTGCTTGTTCCAATAGACGTTGCGCGCGATGGACCCGGTATTGTTCACGGTAATGCCGGCGCTTGCGCCTTTCGGGCCGGTCGGCGGGTCGATGGCGCCGGGTTCGACCAACCCGGTGGCGAAGGATTGATCGATCTTGCCGGCGTTGTTGTAGACGAGCGCCGAGCCGGAGCCGCAATTGGAAGGATCGATGCATCCGTTCGCGATGACTCGGCCGGTCGAATACGACTGACTGACCGCGCCGGTGTTTTGCAGCACGAGCCCCGCCGCATACCCGCAGCTCTGCGCGCCGCAGCGCCCGGCCTCCACGTCGCCTGTCTCGTACGATTGGCTGATCACCCCATAGTAGTTGTCCGACACGAGTCCCGCGGCTCCGCCGCAATGCGAGTCGTTGCATTGGCCGACGACGACGCCCGTTGCGTACGATCGCATGATCGTCCCGCGATTGTCGCTGACGAGACCGGCGGGACCGTCCGCGGTAATGACGACGGCGGTTGCGCCTTGAACTTGGCCGGAAGCGTGCGAGTCTGAAATCAGCCCGTCGTTCTCGCCGACGAGGCCGCCCACGGTGCCGGAATTGAGGATCGCCGCGCTGCTCGAACGTTCGATCGTGCCGACGTTCACGCCGACGAGCCCTCCCGCGATCGAGATGTTTTGAGTGGCCTGCACATCCCACACGCTGCCCGACGTATTCACGCGCAAGATCGTCCCTTCATTGAAACCGGCCAAGATCCCCTCGGTGCCGTCTTCCCAGTTGTTTTGCGGATCGAGCGCCATCGCGATATTGCCGTTGACGTTGAGGTCTCGCACGATCGCGCTCGCACCGATTGTGCCGAACAGGCCGATCGATTGCGGGCCGGTGCCGCGCATCGTCAGCGAACTGATGGTATGGCCGCGTCCGTCGAACTGACCCATGAATGCGGAATTGTCGTTGCCGAGCGGAATGAAGGAGCCGTCACCAGATGCGGTTGCCACGATGTCCCTGCCGAGTGCGTAGTTGCCCGCCAGATCGTTGTTGACGTTTTCCAGATCCTTATAGAAATTGATGAGCTTGTAGCTCGTGATCTGGGTTTGGAGGCCGCTGTCGGCCGGCGCGGTCCATGATCCGCTGGCGAGAAGGTTCCCTGGGGTGTAAGTCCCGTTTATGTCACGGAACAAGCTGACGATGCCTTGGCTCGTCGACCAATCGACCGTGCCTTTATTCGTGATACCGCCGCCGTTGTCGATCGCTTGCGCATCGGCACGCAGGGTCAAATTACCGTTGCCGTCGTTCTTCAATTTCGCGGCGGCTTCGATGGTCAGAGAATGGTAGGCGCCGAGCGTGAGCGATGCCGCGCCGCTCCAGTGGATAGTCGACGCCACGTCGATGTCGCCCGTCGTACCCAGGGCACCCGTCGTTTGCAGATCGATGGACGTGCCCGCGTTCAAGTTGTTCTGGAAGACGGGCGCATCGAGGCTATCGATCGTGAGGCCCGGCGTGGTGATGTTCCAGACATTCGCCTTCACGCTTGGGCCGCCCGCGATTCGCAGGGTGGCGGCGTTCGTATCGACCGTGCCGCCGCTGCCGTCCGCGTTGCGCGCTTGGATTGCGCCATCCATCCAGACCCTGCCCGTATCGGCGACGAGCCAGACGTGGCCGTCGCGTGTCTTGGTGCCCGTCGCCCGCACGACGGAATGTGCGCCGGCTAGTGCATAGACGTTGCCGTCGGCTGCCTGCAGGCTGATTTGCGCCGCGTCGATCGTGCCGCGATTGACGACGATGCCGTGGCTCGCGGTTTGGACGAACACTTGTTGGCTGCCCGACGTATCGTGCAGCAGCACCTGTTGGCCGGCGACGAGCTCCGTGGTGCCTTGCGGCGCGGTGATGGTGCCGACGTTGTCGACTTCGTTGCTCGTGATGAGGAAGACGTCGCCGCCGCTCGATGTGATCTTGCCGAGGTTCACGACCGTGCCTTTGGCCGTCGTCGATGAATTCGCGAATGTCAGCGGCGCGCCGTTCATGAACGCGGTGTTGTCCGTGTCGAGCGACGAGGCGACGAAGCGGCCGCCCGTTGCGATCACGCCGCTTTGCCCGACCACGATCCCTTGCGGATTGATCAGGTAGACGCTGCCCGTGGCCGAGAGCGTGCCGAGAATCGACGAGGGCGTCGTACCGGTGACGCGGCTCAACGTTGCCCCCGCGCCGTTGTCGATGCTGACTTGATTGCCGCTGCCGATGGAAAAGCTGGTCCAATCGACGACGCCGCGACTCGAGGTTTGGTTGATCGTGAGCGATGTCGCGTTGCTGGAGATGGACCCCGACCCCGCAACGAACCGCCCGCCTTGCGGCAATACGCCGGCGGCAAGGGAAATCCCGGGTACGGTCAGGCACAGGGCCCAGAAGATCGGCGTGAGTCGTTGGAGCGGCGGGCGCGATGCGCGGCGCGCGTGTTCGATCCTCGAGGCAAGAGGCATAGCGGTTACCCTCGTCGTTCAGAAACGTTCGTCCCGGAACGCGTGTCTTGCGCGAGGGGGACCGGTCATGGTCCGTTCATATTATGAATTTTTCGCCGGTTCGGCAGCGCCAAAACCCCGTTAGAACGCGCCATCGTGTTGGGGGAGCGCTCGTGGTCGCGGCACTGGCTGCTTGGCTCTGCCTCAATTGTCGAACCGAGTTTTCGATGCTCTTTTTCTGCTCGGGCGTCATACCTGAAATGCCGCTATTTGCTGCGATCGGCGTTTCAGGCTTTATCCGAAGCGGGTAGCGAGCGTCGTTCGGCCAATTGCTATGCGCCTGCGCGCAGGCAAGTTCGGCTTCGGCGCCGATCAACGAATGCGCAAAGATGTCTTGCCGGTTTTGTTGCTCGCCGTCGGAGAGCGGTTGCGATCGTACCAAGTCGCCATTCGCTCGTCGGGTATTGACGTGCAGGATCGAAAACTTGCCGCCGGCGCAATCGAACAGATAGTGGGCTTCCGCTACCTTGTAGCTGTAGCTCGTCGAGGGATTTTGAATCTTTTCGTAGGTGTCCCTTTCCCACGCCGTAATGGCACCATCGCCGTTTTCGCGCACGGAATTCAGATCGACTTCCGCCTTTGAAAACAAAGTCAACGAATAGGGCGGTACGGCCTTGACCCAGCGAGGCGGTGCTTTTTGCTGGGGATCCGCGGGTAATGCCGCGAGGGCGTCCCCGCTTGGTGCGCGTCGCTCGTTGCTCGCGCATCCCGCGCATAGCGTGGCGATCAGTGCGCAGAGTATCGTCAACTTCATTGTTGGATCAGGCCGGTCGTTGTTATGAATGAAACGCGGTGCGCACTCGAGCGGGTATTATGCCACCGGCTATGTCGCACCCGATCCGCGATGCGGCACCGGCAATGCCCGAGCCCGGCTATCCACTCAAGTCAAAGGAGAACAAGGTGATGAGCGCGAACGACCTTTTATCGCGAATGCTGAAGTACCAGGCCTGGGCAAACTCGGAAGTGCTCGAGGCGATGAAAGGACTCGACGCCGACCGGCATGCGGCCGAAAGGCATGCCACGCTTCGGATCATGAATCATTGTCTCGTCGTCGGCAAAATATTCGCCGCGCACCTCGTCGGAAGAGAGCACGGGTTCGCGGCGGACAATACGCCCGATACGCCTGAACTCGAGGTACTGCATTCGGACCTCGCGCGTGTCGATGCGTGGTTTCTCGAATACGTCGACGCCGCCGCGCCCTCCGTGCTGAGCGAGTCGGTTCCGTTCGCCTTTACCGACGGCGACAAAGGTTACATGACCCGCGAAGAGATGCTTACCCATGTCGTGATTCACGGCGGCTATCACCGCGGGGAGACGGTCGCGGTATTGAAGCGCGTTGCGCTCGCCGTCGGACCGCAGTTCAAGTTGCCGCGCGATACCTACGCGGTCCATCTGCATGGAGCCGAGCCGTCGCGCCGAGCCCAAGGCCTCGCTATCGCCGCTCCGTCGGTTTGATCCGCCGTAACGAAATGGTGTCAGGCACACCCCTTGCTCAACAGCCGGTAAGCGATCATTCGACGCTCGTCTTGCTCAACAGCCGGTAAGCGATCATTCGACGCTCGTCTTGCCAAGGGAGGACTCTCATGACACGACTCATCGCGCTGTTGTTGTTTGCAAGCACACTTGGGTTGACCGCCTGCCATACGGTCGAGGGCGCCGGCCAAGATATTTCGAAGGGCGGCCAAGCCATCAGCAATTCGGCGGAGCGTCATTCCGACTAGCCGCCCATTGCCGCGCTCGGATACTTAAGCGCGCTTAATCCAGGCATATCAATCAGCCATCGTTTCGGCTGATCGGACCTCTGGATCGCAATTGTCGACTGCCGATTGCCGATTCAGAGGTCTTTCACTTTGCGCGCGAAAATAATACGACGATTGCGCGGCGCGGCAAATCGCGGAATTGCAAAGTACACCTCAAGTTCCCCGTAAGACAGCCGTTAAATCGTCGTCGGCACCCACCGCGGTTATTGGCCGCATCGGGCCGCCGCCCCGTCTTACACTTTCTGAGGTTTTGTTCGATGCGCAACAACGTGCCTGTCACCGGCCGGGAACATGAGTTGTCCGATGACGCAACCCTCATGTCGACAACCGACGCGCAAAGCTATATCACTTATGCAAATTCGGCGTTCGTCGAGATCAGCGGCTTCTCCGCCGAGGAATTGGAGGGGCAGCCGCACAACGTCGTGCGTCACCCGGACATGCCGCAGGAAGCCTTCGCCGATATGTGGGCCACGCTCAAAGGCGGCGAGCCTTGGACGGCGATCGTCAAGAACCGGTGCAAGAACGGCGACCATTACTGGGTGAGGGCCAATGCGACGCCGGTCGTGCGCGGCGGACGTCCGATCGGCTATATGTCGGTGCGCACGAAGCCTTCGCGCGAGGAGATCTCCGCGGCGCAAGCGCTTTATGCGGATTTTCGCGAGGGCCGTGCCGGCAATCGCGCGTTTCATAAGGGGCTCGTCGTCCGCAAGGGATGGCTCGGCTTTACTAGCGCGCTCAAGACGATGTCCGTGCGCTGGCGCATCCGCACGGCGCTGATCGCGTTGCTGGCGATGCTCGTCGGCGCCGCAGCGGCGGCCGGGCAAAGCGGCGCCGGACTCGGCGTATTCGGCGCGGCGGCATGCGTCGCCTGCGTGCTCGCGTCGCTTTGGCTCGAAGCGCAGATCGCCGGGCCGCTCGAACGGCTGCGCGAACATGCGCTCGAGGTGGCGTCGGGACAAGGGCGGCAATTGGCCGAAGCCGGCCGCGTCGACGAGATCGGCATGACGCTGCGCACCGTCAATCAGATGGGGCTTATGTTCCGCTGGCTGGTCGACGACGTCAGCGAGCAAGTACGTCACGTGCAGCAATCGATCAATGAATTCGCGCAAGGCAATATCGACCTGAGCTCGCGCACGGAACAAGCGGCGTCGAGCGTGCAACAGACGGCGTCCTCGATGATGCAAATGACGTCCACCGTCAAGAGCAACGCGGAGACGGCGGCAGCCGCGAATCAGCTTTCGAGCACCGCGAGCGAATCGGCATCGGCGGGCGGGCGCGCGGTGTCCGAAGTCGTGCATACGATGAACGACATCACGACGAGCTCGCGCAAGATCGCCGACATCATCGGCGTGATCGACGGCATCGCATTCCAAACGAACATCCTCGCATTGAACGCGGCCGTGGAAGCGGCGCGCGCGGGCGAGCAAGGCCGCGGCTTCGCGGTCGTGGCCGGCGAGGTGCGCAGCTTGGCCCAGCGCAGTGCGACCGCGGCCAAGGAAATCAAATCGCTGATCGACGCGAGCGTCGAGAAGGTCGATTCGGGCGCCAAACTCGTCGACGACGCGGGCCGCACGATGGACGATATCGTCGCGCAGGTGAAACGCGTCTCCGACTTGATCGCGGAAATCAGTTCGTCCACGAACGAGCAAAGCGCCGGCGTGCTGCAAGTCGATCGCGCCGTCAGCGAGCTCGACAACATCACGCAGCAAAACGCGGCGCTCGTCGAGCAGAGCACGGCCGCCCTAGCTAGCCTGAAGCAGCAAGCGACGCGCCTCGTCGATGCCGTCGGCGTGTTCCGCTAAGGGATCGCGCCTCGCGACATCGCGCTCGCTTCGACGGGTACCGCGCCAGTACCGATAGAGGCGAACGCGTTCCGCCCACCGCCCGCGAGTGCGGGCGGTGCCGCGGACAGTGCTATCCTCTCGTCCGATTCAACCCTGCGCTTGCGGGCGCACTCATCTTTCCATGACCGATCTCATCAAGCGCGCTTCGGCCGAAGCGCGCGCTTTTGCACGCGGCAAGCGTGAGCAACGCGACCAACGCGACCAACGCAACGAACGCAACGAACGCAACGAACAAGGCAAACGCAAGCGTTCGCGCGCCGGCGCAGCCGACGATTTGGAGCACGACGCCGCACCGCGCATCGAGTTGCCGCGCAAACCGCGTTTCGCGCCCGTCACCTTCTCGGAAGAACGCGGCGTGCGCTATCTGCACTTCGGTACCGAGTGGGTGCAAGGCGCGATGCGGATCAACAAGCCCGACCGGATCGAGCTCGAGTACGCGGAGCAGATGATGGCCTGGCTGCTGTTCTTGGAAACGCCGAAACGCGTCGTTCAACTCGGCCTGGGCGCCGCGGCGCTGACCAAGTTCGCCTATCGCTTCTTGCCGCGCGCGCATGTGGAAGCGGTGGAGCTCAATCCCGCGGTGGTCGTCGCGGCACGTACGATGTTCGCCTTGCCGCCCGATGATGCGCGCCTGACGGTGCACGAGACCGATGCCTGGGATTTCGTGGGTGACCGCGCCAATCACGGCACGATCGGCGCTTTGCAGATCGATCTATACGATGCGACGGCGCGCGGCCCCGTGCTCGACACCGTCGCGTTCTATCGTGCCGTGCGCGCCTGTCTGACCGGGGCCGGTGTGGCAACGATCAATCTGTTCGGCGATCATCCGAGCTTCGTGCGCAACATGAAGCACTTGAACGCGGCGTTCGACGGCCGGGTGATCGCGCTGCCCGAAGTGCACGAGGGTAATCGCATCGCGCTCGCGTTCTCCGGTCCGGCGCTCGATGTTTCGTATGCGGCGCTCGAGCGCCGCGCCCGGTTGCTCGAAGCGAAACTGGGCTTGCCGGCCCGTCGCTGGATCAAGGCGCTGCGCGAGGCGAACGCGGCGCGCACCGCGAACGCACCGGCGGATACGTTCAGTATTTGAACGCGCAACGAACTGCCCGCCCGCGCCGTGCGAACGCGCGCCGGGCGGGCTTGCCGCGTGCGGCGCAGCCCCGGGTCTGTCCCGCTTGACCGCTCGGGCAACGCTCTTATACTCTTCCCAAGCTTAATAAGCTGAACGTTGCCGGCCGGCCGCTCCATATGGGGTTTCGGAACGGTTCAATTCGGGTCGTCGCCTTCGCGGGGATGTCCCGCGGGGTGAAAAAGAGTAAAAGAGGAGACGTCATGGCTCACAACGCCGACGCCAATCGAGCCTCCAAGCACTGGCTCTGGCTGCTGGTCGTGCCCTGGATCGCAATGATCTGGGTACCGTCGTACAACAAGATCGATCCCCAACTGTGGGGCTTTCCGTTTTTCTATTGGTACCAGTTGTTCTGGGTACTCATAAGCGCCGTCATCACGGGCGTCGTCTATTTCAAGACCAAATCGCGTTCGACGCCGGGCGCCTCTGCCGGAGACGCTCGATGAACGCAACAGCAACCTTCGTCTTCGTCCTGTTCTTCATCGGCGTGACGATCCTCGGTTTCGTCGCCGCGCATTGGCGGCGCGGGGACTTGGCCCATTTGGAGGAGTGGGGTCTGGGCGGACGCCGCTTCGGCACGATCGTCACGTGGTTCCTGCTCGGCGGCGACTTGTATACCGCCTACACGTTCGTGGCCGTACCGGCGCTCGTGTTCGGCGCGGGTGCGACGGGCTTTTTCGCGCTGCCCTATACGATTCTGATCTATCCGTTCGCGTTCGTCGTCTTCCCGAAGCTGTGGGCCGTCGCTAAACGTCATGGCTATGTCACGTCGGCCGACTTCGTGAGCGCCCGCTATGGTAGCCGTACGCTTGCGCTGGCGGTCGCGGTGACGGGCATCGTCGCGACGATGCCCTACATCGCGCTGCAACTCGTCGGTATCGAAGTCGTGATCGGCGGGCTTGGGTTCGACACGTCGGGATTCGTCGGCGATCTGCCGCTGATCATCGCGTTCGCGATTCTCGCCGCCTATACTTATACGTCGGGCTTGCGCGCGCCGGCCATGATCGCCGTGGTCAAGGACTTGCTGATCTACATCACGATCATCGCCGCGATCATCGTCATTCCGGCGCAACTGGGCGGCTTCGGTCACATTTTCAGCATCGTGCCGCCCGCCAAGCTGCTGCTGAAGGCACCCGACGTCTCGAGCATGAACGGCTACAGTGCCTACGCGACGCTGGCCGTCGGCTCCGCGCTGGCGTTGTTCCTCTACCCGCACTCGGTGACGGCGATCTTGTCCTCCTCCTCGGGGAACACGATCCGCCGCAACATGGCGATGCTGCCCGCGTACTCGCTCGTGCTCGGCTTGCTGGCGCTGCTCGGCTACATGGCGCTGGCCTCGGGCGTGAAGGATATGCCCGAGTTCGCGCCGTACTTCAAGGCGTTCGGGCCGAACTTCGCCGTGCCGGCGCTGTTCCTGCACTTCTTCCCGTCGTGGTTCGTCGGCGTCGCGTTCGCCGCCATCGCGATCGGCGCGCTCGTGCCGGCCGCGATCATGTCGATCGCCGCCGCGAACTTGTACACGCGCAACATCCACAAGGAGTTCGTCAATCGCAACATGTCGCACGATCAAGAAACGGGCGTCGCCAAGCTCGTTTCGCTGATCGTCAAAGTCGGCGCCGTCGCGTTCATTCTCGGTCTGCCGCTGACTTACGCGATCCAGTTGCAGTTGCTCGGCGGCATCTGGATCATCCAGACGCTGCCCGCGATCGTGCTCGGCCTGTACACGCGTAAGCTCGACCCGCGCGGCCTGCTGGCGGGCTGGGCGGTGGGTATCGCCGTGGGCACGTGGATGGCCGCCTCGACCGGCCTCAAGAGCTCGATCTTCGCGATTCATCTCGGCGGCTATGCGATCCCCGGCTATGCGGCCGTCTGGTCGCTGATCGTCAATCTCGCGGTCGCGATCGTCGTCAGCGTCGCCGTCCGTGCGATCGGCATGAGCCATGCCGAAGACCGTACGCGCCCGGAGGACTATCTGGACGTGGTAGAAGGCTAAGCGCACCGGGCCGCTCGCTCCATGCGAGCGGCCCGGCACGTTGATAAAAGAGGCGGCCGAGTGCCGCCTCTTTTTTCGGCCGTCGTATTCGACGTCCGTATCGACGCGCCGCCGCATTTCGCCGACAATTGCACGGTGATGATCCGTTTCCGCCCCGTCCGCTGGCTTGCGAGTTCGCTCGCGAGCGTTCTGGTTTCGCCGTACTACCGCTACCGTCATGCAAGCGTGCTGCATGCCGTGCGCGTGGGATTGGCCATGCTCGCCTCGATTCTCGTCACGACGGGCATTCACGTGCCGAACGGCATTTGGGCTTCCGTGACGGTGCTCGTCGTTATCGGCGGGTTGCAGCACCACGGCAACATTCGTAAGAAGGCCGCCGATCGTGCGCTTGGCACGCTGCTGGGCGCGCTTGTCGGGCTCGCGCTGATCGCACAGTTGCACGTGATCGGGTCGATGCCGCTCACCTATTTGCTGATGGCGATCGCAACGGGGGTCTGCGGGTACTACGCGATCGGCAAGGCCGGCTACATCGCACTGCTGACGGCGATCACGATCTGCATCGTCGCCGGCCACGGCGACAGCACGATCAATACGGGCTTATGGCGCACGCTGAACGTTTTGATCGGTATCGTCATCGCGCTTGCGTTCTCGTTCGCCTTACCGCTTTACGCGACCTATTCGTGGCGCTATTTGCTGGCGCGTAACCTGCGCGACTGCGCCCGCATTCGCGGCAGGATCGCACGGGGCCGTCCGCTCGATGTGGAAACGCATGTCGCGGCTTTCGCGGCGCTGAACGGGCGGCTCGTGAAACTGCGCTCGCTGATGCCCTCGGTTGCCAAGGAGGTCGATATTCCGCTGAAGCGCTTGGAGGCGATACAGCGGCTCCATCGTTCGACGTTGAGCGCGCTCGAGATGATGTCGACGAGTGCCGCGATGCATCCGTCGGCCGGGGCCGAGATGGGCGACGATGCCCGCGCCGAGCGCGACGCGTTGCTCAGAATGGCCCGCGCGCTGCGCTTCGGCTCGCATTCCCGCGCGGGACAGCGCTTGGCCGTGCCGTCGCTCGGCTCGCCCGTGTCGCTCGCAGGCGATGGCGAGCGAAGCGGGGCGCCCGACGACACGATGCCGGGACCGCGCTGGATCGCGGGCTGGTTCGCGCAGCAAGTCGAGGTGCTGCGCGCGTTGCTGGCCGATACCGAACCGCATTGGCACATCGAGGGCGATGCGGCCGCCGCGCGCTGGGCCAAGGCTACGGCGCCGAATTCTCGACGTTGACCATCCAAGGCACGCCGAACTTGTCGACAACCATGCCGAAGCCTTTCGCCCAAAACGTCGGTTGCCAGGGAAAACGAATCTGCCCGCCTTGCGCGAGTGCTTCGAACAGCTTCTCGCCTTTAGCCGGACTATCGAGCGATATGGAGATGCTGAAGCCCGAATAGGCCGGCGCGGCTGTTTCGTTGGGATTGCCGTCGGTGGCCATCAGCGTCGTCTGACCGACCTTGAAAGAAGCGTGCATGATCCGTTCGCCCGCTTCTCCCTCGGCGGCAAACTCGCCCGGGGCATCCTTGTGGCGCATCTTGAACGTGACTTCCGCCCCGAGCGCTTGCTCGTAAAACGCAAGCGCTTCCTCGCAGCGTCCGTAAAAATGCAGATACGGTTGAACCACCATGGCGATTACCCCCTTCGTCTGCGTGAAATCGGGCTCAGCGCAGCGCCTCGATCAGCTTTTCGAGCTTGATCGCGTCGGCCGCGAACGCGCGGATCCCTTCCGCGAGCTTTTCGGTGGCCATCGCATCGTCGTTTAGTTGGAAGCGGAACGACGGCTCGTCGATGGCGATGCGTTCGATTTTCTCGCCTTCGCTTGCCTGCGGCGAAAGCTTGCGTTCGACCGTTTCGTTGCTGTCATGCAGCTTTTGCAGCAGATCGGGGCTGATCGTCAGCAAGTCGCAGCCCGCCAGCTCGATGATTTGATTGGTCGTGCGGAAGCTCGCGCCCATGACCTCGGTCTTGTAGCCGAAGCGCTTGTAGTAGGCGTAGATGCGGCGCACCGATTGCACGCCCGGATCGTTCGCGCCGCCCATCTTGGCCTCGTCCCAATCTGCGCCGGCTTGCTTCTTGTACCAGTCGTAGATGCGGCCGACGAACGGCGAGATCAGCTTCGCGCCGGCTTCGGCGCACGCCGCGGCTTGCACGGGCGAGAACAGCAGCGTCATGTTGCAGTTCACGCCTTCCTTTTGCAGGACTTCGGCTGCGCGCACGCCTTCCCAGGTCGAGGCGAGTTTGATCAGGATGCGCTGGCGGTCGATCCCGGCGGCCTCGTAAAGCTTGATGATTTCGAGGCCCTTGTCGATCGAGCGCTTGGCGTCGAACGAAAGACGCGCATCGACCTCGGTCGATACACGCCCCGGGATGATCTTCAAAATTTCGGTGCCGAACGCGATCAGCAAGTGATCGATGATCGCGGTGGCGGGCTTGCTTGCGTGCTCGCGCACGGTTTTCTCGAGCAGGGGCTTATACGCGTCTTTCTGCACCGCCTTGAGGATCAAGGACGGGTTCGTCGTCGCATCTTGCGGCTTGTATTGCGCGAGTTGCTGGAAGTCGCCCGTATCCGCGACGACGATGGTGTGCTGCTTCAGTTGGTCGAGAGCGTTGGTCATGGTCGATTCATTAGCGCTTGACAGCGCCTCCGCTATGGGTTGGATGAGGGTCGCACGCTTAAACCGCCTAGGCGGCGCGACCCGCTGCAAATGTGACTATTTTAGGCCCGTCGGGTTCAGGCTGCGAAGGCGGCCCGAAAATGCGCGTCGGCGGCCGATCTCTACGGCCGCCGAGCGTTCAGCACCACTTGCGTGATCACGCCGGCGACGAGTCCCCAAAACGCCGATCCGATCGAGAGCAGCGTTAGACCCGAAGCCGTCACCATGAACGTGACGAGCGCCGCTTCGCGCTCGCGGACATTGCTCATCGCATTGGTCAGGCCGCTCATGATGGAGCCGAACAGGGCTAGCGCCGCCACCGATACGACGAGCGCTTTCGGCAAGGCGGCGAACAGCGCGGCGATCGTCGCGCCGAAGATGCCGGCCACGAGGTAGAACAAGCCGCACCAAAGGGCCGCGGTATAACGCTTGTTGCGATCCTCGTGCGCTTCCGGGCCCGTGCAGATCGCCGCCGTGATTGCCGCGAGCGTGACGCCGTGCGATCCGAACGGCGCGAGCAGCATCGAGGCGATGCCCGTCGTCGAGATCAGCGGCGCCGACGGTACCGAATAGCCGTCGGCGCGCAGTACCGCCATGCCGGGCATGTTTTGCGACGCCATCGCCACGACGAAAAGCGGCACGCCTAGACTGACGGCGGCCGACAGCGAGAAGTGCGGCGCCGTGAAGACCGGATGCGCGAGCGCGACGTGAAAGCGGCTGAAATCGATGAGTCCGAGCCCGGTTGCAACGGCCGTGCCGGCGACGAGCGTCGACAGAATCGCGTAACGCGGCGCGAGACGCTTCATGAACAGGTAGACGAAGAACATCGTCAACACGAGCGTCGTCTGGTATTGCGCCGCATGAAAGATCTCGATGCCGATTTCGAACAGGATGCCGGCCAATAGGGCCGCCGCGATGCCGGCCGGCACGCGTCTCATGAGCGCGTCGAACCAGCCCGTCAGGCCGACGGCGGTGACCAGTAGCGCACTGACGATGAATGCGCCGATCGCATCGGCGTAGGGAACGTGCGGCAATGCGGCGATGAGCAGCGCGGCGCCGGGCGTGGAGAAGGCGACCACGACGGGCGTGCGAAAGCGCAGCGACAGTCCGATCGTGGAAAGCGCCATGCCGATCGACAGCGCCCAAATCCATGAAGAGACTTGCGCCTCGGACAGTTGCGCCGCGCGGCCCGCCTGGAACACGAGCACGAGCGAACTCGTATAGCCGGTCATCATCGCGACGAATCCGGCGACGATCGAATGCAGCGACGTATCGGCGAGCGGGCGCACCAGGGCGCGGCGGATCGAAAAGGGACCCGGCAGTTCGGGCGCGGAGGGGGAAGTCATGGATGCTTGAGACGAGGCGGCGGCTAAAAGGGAAGGCTAAGCGGGAAGGCTAACCGACATAACGGCTATACGACTCGAAACGCGTGCGAGGCGCGGGGTTATTTACTGAGCCTGCGCATTGCCGTCTCGAGCCCCGCGAGCGTCAGCGGGTACATGCGTTCGCCGAGCAACTGCCGAATGATCGAGACGGATTGGCGATACTCCCACAACCCTTCGGGCTCCGGGTTCAGCCACGCGTGGTGGGGAAAGCGGTCGGCCAGGCGGCGCAACCACACGGCGCCGGCCTCTGGGTTGTTGTATTCGACCGAGCCGCCCGGTTGCAGCACCTCGTACGGACTCATCGTGGCGTCGCCGACGAAGATCAGCTTGTAATCGGGCGTGTATTTGTGCAGGACGTCCCAGGTCGGCATGCGCTCCACGTGCCGGCGCCGGTTGCTCTTCCACAGATGGTCGTAGACGCAATTGTGGAAGTAGTAGAACTCGAGGTGCTTGAATTCGGCCTTGGCCGCGGAAAACAGTTCCTCGGTGCGCTTGATGTGGTCGTCCATCGAGCCGCCTACGTCGAGCAGCATCAGCACTTTGACCGTATTGTGCCGCTCCGGCACCATCTTGAGATCGAGCCAGCCCGCGTTCGCGGCCGTACTGCGGATCGTGTCGGGCAGATCGAGTTCGTCGGCCGCGCCTTCGCGCGCGAAGCGGCGCAGCCGCCGCAACGCGACTTTGATGTTGCGCGTGCCGATTTCGACCTGGTCGTCGTAATCGCGGTAGCCGCGCGCCTCCCAGACTTTGACGGCCGTTCGATTGCCGGCCGATTGACCGCCGATGCGCACGCCCTCGGGGTTGTACCCGCCATTGCCGAACGGCGAGGTGCCGCCCGTGCCGATCCATTTGCTGCCGCCTTCGTGGCGCTCCTTTTGCTCGTCGAAGAGTTCCTTCAAGCGCTCCATCAGCTTGTCGAGCCCGCCCATCGCTTCGATTTGCGCCTTTTCCTCGGGCGTGAGTTCGCGACGCAACCGTTGTTCGAGCCAGTCGAGCGGGAGTTCGAAGGCGGCGTCGGTTCGCGCTTGAGCGCCGCGAAAGTAGGCGCCGAACGCTTGATCGAACTTGTCGAAGTAGCGCTCGTCTTTCACCAGCGTGAGCCGGGCCAGATAATAGAACTCGTCGAGCGACGGCGCGATCACGCGCTCGCGCAACGCTTCGACGAGCGTCAGGTATTCCTTGACCGACACCGGCAACTGAGCGGCCCGCAGCGAGTAGAAAAAGTCGATCAACATGGCCGATGCCTCTCCATGCGCGAGCGCTTAAGCGGCCGCGCGCCTTCGGTTACCGATTATGGCGATTCATGAACACCAAGCGCTCGAGCAGGCTCATGTCCTGCTCGTTCTTGAGCAGCGCCCCGGCGAGCGGCGGTACGACTTGCTTTTGATCGACCGCGCGCAGCGCCTCGGCGGGGATGTCCTCGGCGAGCAGCAGCTTGAGCCAATCGAGCAGCTCGGAGGTCGAAGGCTTTTTCTTCAGGCCCGAGACGGCGCGCAGCTCGAAAAAGCTCGTCAACGCCGCGCGCAGCAAGTCCTCGCGGATGCCGGGGTAATGCACGTCGACGATCCGCTGCATCGTCGCCGGGTCCGGGAATTGGATGTAGTGAAAGAAGCAGCGGCGCAAGAATGCGTCGGGCAGTTCCTTCTCGTTGTTCGAGGTGATGACGACGAGCGGGCGGTGCTTGGCGCGCACGACCTCGCGCGTCTCATAGACATGGAATTCCATCCGGTCGAGCTCGCGCAGCAAGTCGTTCGGAAATTCGATGTCGGCTTTGTCGATTTCGTCGATCAGCAGCACGGCGGGCACGTCCGATTCGAACGCCTGCCAGAGCACGCCCTTGACGATGTAGTTCGCGATGTCCTGTACGCGCGCGTCGCCCAACTGCGAATCGCGCAGGCGCGAGACGGCGTCGTATTCGTACAGACCTTGCTGTGCCTTCGTCGTCGATTTGATATGCCACTGGTAGAGCGGCATGCCGAGCGAGGCCGCGACCTCCTCCGCCAGCATCGTCTTGCCCGTACCGGGCTCGCCCTTGATCAGGAGCGGACGCTTGAGCGTCATCGCGGCGTTGACGGCGAGCTTGAGATCGTCGGTGGCGACGTACTGGGACGAGCCTTCGAAGCGCATGGCGGCATGCTCTCTAAGAAAAAAACCCAGTATAAGTCAGAAGGGCTAGGCGGCTTCCTCGAGCCGCTTTATGGTGTCGGACGGCGCGTGCCCGCCGGCGCCGGGTGGACGCCCGGGCGAGCGGCGCGGTACAATTGCCGCGATTTTTTTGGCCGCTCGTTGCGTTTCCCCACAACAAGAACGGCGCAGCGCCATTGCCCGCAGGCTTTTAGCGGGCGCTCGTTTCCCCTCAAGCCAGGTTAGAACCTATGAACTCTTTCGTCGGCAAACATGTCGTGACCGCAGCGCTTGCCGCGCTCGCGGGGTTTGCGGTGAGCGCGCAGGCGGCCGATGTGGTCGGCAACGCAAAGGCGGGCCAGGGCAAGGTCGCCATGTGTATTGGGTGCCACGGTATCCCCGATTACCGCACCGCGTTCCCCGAGGTCTATCGCGTGCCGATCCTCGGCGGCCAGAACCAGCAATACCTCGAAAACGCGCTGCACGCGTACAAGAAGGGCGACCGCCACTTCCAGACGATGCATGCGATCGCGGTGTCGCTGTCGGACCAGGATATTGCCGATATCGCGGCGTACTACGCCTCGCAAACGCCGGCGTCGAAGAACAATCCCGACAAGTGACCGTCCCATCGGACGCTTTCAGCCACCTCATTTCGCGGGATAGGAGAATTCATGAACAAACCTGATCAGGCATTGCGCTTCGTCGGGGCGGCGCTCGTCGCGGCCGTCGGGGCGGTGGGTTCGGCCCATGCGGCCAGCATCGACAACGGCAAGGCGCTCGTCGAGCAGCACAACTGCGCGGCATGTCACGGCGCGACGTTCACCAAGCCCGTCAGCGGCGATTACCCCAAGCTGGCCGGCCAACACGCCGACTACATCGTCATGTCCCTGCGTCAGTATCAAATGGGCACGGGCAACCCGAACTTCGGCCGCAACAACGCCATCATGCAGGCCCAGGTGCAAGGCTTGTCGCTGAGCGACATGAAGGACATCGGCGCCTACCTCGAGTCGCTCCAGGGCGAACTCGTCGACAAGAAGTAACGCCGGACGCCCCGGCCGTCATACGATAGGCCGCGTTCGCCGATGAGAAAACACCCCGCTTTTCGAACGGGGTGTTTTTTTATCGGCTGCGTGTCCTGCGTCGAGGTCGTATGAGAAGGTCCTGCGACACGTTGTCGCAGTTCCCGTCAATCTCTCGATGCGCGGCGCTCGATCCGGGCCAGGTAGGCGTCGGTATCGGGCGGCGTGTTGGTGCGCTGCGCCTCCCAGATGGTCTCGCCGAGGCAGTCCATGATTGCGTGCTGCGCCTCGTGCGTCGAGCCGAGCCGCGCGGCGAGCCGGTCGTGCGCGGCGCGAATGCCGGGCGGCTGATCGATCGAAAGTTGCTCGCTGATCGCCAAATGCATCGATAGATGCAAAAACGGGTTCGTGCGGCCCGCCTCGGGCGCGTACTCGGCCGCGGTGGTGGCCTCGTCGGCCAGTTCGGCATGGTATTCGGGGTGTTCGACGATCCAGTCGGCCGCGATCGCTTCGAGCGGCGTGAGGATTTCACCCGCGCGCTGCTTGCGCCAGGTGTCGATGAAAAAGCGTCGGACTTCGTCGCGGCTCGGGTTGAACATCGTGTGAATCGACCTCCGTTTCGGTGATGCCGCGTGGCGGGGCCCTGCCGCGGCCGCCGCTCGGAGGCAATCGGGTATTTTACGCCCCCTAGCGCGGTACGCGCCGGGTCCCGTATCGCGGGTAGAATCGACCGCCGCCGCGTTGCCCTCTGTGCCGTTCATGCCGTCGGCGGCAACGACAATCACGATCCTCTCGCAGATGCCCGATCTCAACGCCCACTCCCGCGCCGATATGGTGCGCGGTGCTTTACTCGTTGCCCTGTCGGCCAGTGCGTTCGGCGCGATGGCGATCTTCGGTCGCTATGCCTATGCGGGCGGCACGGATGTACTGGGTTTGCTTACGCTTCGTTTCGTGATCGGCGGCACGCTGCTCGCGGCGATCGCCTGCCGCCGAGGGGTGCGTTGGCCGCGGGGCCGTGCCTTGGCCGGCATCGTCGCGATGGGCGCGCTCGGTTACGTGGGGCAGTCGCTGTGCTACTTCGTCGCTTTGCAGCACGCTCAGGCGAGCCTCGTCGCGCTGTTGCTTTATTTGTACCCGGCCTTCGTGACCGTATTGGCCGCGCTATGGCTAGGCGAGCGGCTCACGCGCGTGAAGGCCGCGGCCCTCGTGCTGTGCCTGGCGGGCTGCGCGGTGATGGTCGGCGGCGGGCACGGGGAGCCGCTCGGTATCGGGCTCGGACTGGCGGCGGCCGTCGTGTATTCGCTTTATATCGTAGCCGGTGCGCGCCTGACGCGGGGCGTCGATCCGTTGGCGACGACGGCCGTGGTCTGCTTGTCCGCGGCGGCCGTCTTTTGCGGCGTTTCGATCGTACGCGCATCGTTGGGCATGCCGCCGCATCTGCCGGCAACCGCACTTGCCTGGGCGGCGCTCGGCGCGATCGCGCTCGTCTCCACGGTCACCGCGATGCTCGCGTTTTTCGCGGGACTCACGAGGCTCGGCGCCGCGCGCACGTCGATGCTGTCGACCCTGGAGCCTGTGGTCACGGTCGTATTGGCGGCCGTATTGCTCGGCGAGCGTCTGACGCTGGTCCAATGGTGCGGCGGCGCTGCCGTCCTGGCCGCGGTCCTTTGGCTCGTGCGCGCCGGAGGCGGCCCGCACGAGCAAGCCGTGGCGCTGGAAGGCAACCTTTAGATCGCGGCCGAAGCAGCGCGCACGGTCGAGCAAGCGCGCCGCGGCGAAGTCAAAGTTCGGGCGGCGGCGTTTTCGGCCGGTACTCGCATAGCGGTTCGATCGCGCAGTGCCAGCATTCGGGGCGGCGCGCCTTGCAGACGTAGCGTCCGTGCAGAATCAGCCAGTGATGCGCGTCGTGGAGAAACTCGCGCGGGGTGAACTTCTCGAGCGCGGCTTCGACCGCGCGCACGTCCTTGCCCGGGGCGAGCCCTGTCCGATTGGCAACGCGAAAGATGTGCGTATCGACGGCGATCGTGGGCTGTCCGAAAGCCGTGTTGAGCACGACGTTGGCCGTTTTGCGGCCGACGCCGGGCAGACTTTCCAAGGCTTCGCGCTGCGCGGGCACCTCGCCGCCGTATTGCTCGAGCAAGATGCGGCAGGTGGCGATGACGTTTTTCGCCTTGGTGCGGTAAAGCCCGATCGTCTTGATGTACTCGACGACGCCTTCTTCACCGAGCGCGAGCACGGCTTGCGGAGTATTGGCCACCGGAAACATCTTGCGCATGGCCTTGTTGACCGATACATCGGTCGCCTGCGCCGACAGCATAACGGCGATCAGCAATTCGAACGGCGTCGTGTATTCGAGTTCGGTCGTCGGATGCGGATTGAGGCTTTGCAACGTCTCGTAGATGGCGCGTCGTTTTTGTGCGTTCATGCTGCGCTTGGGCGGACGGTTGGGGGGGCGGTCAGGGTTCGCTAGGCGTGGCCGGGCCATTGGGCTCGTCGTCGCGATCCTCGCGCGGCGGGGCCAACCGTTGCCGCCGTGCTTCGGCGGCATCGATCTGGGCTTGCACGTCCGCGGTGACGTTTTCGACGTTTTTCGGCGCGATGCCTTGCGCCGCCAGCGCTTCCTTCTTTTGACGGGCCCGTTCCATCGCGGCCTGAATAATGGCGCGCTTTTTCGCGGCCTCGTCTTGCTCCGTGGGTTGTGCCGCGCAGGCAGCCGCGCTCGCGGCCGCTTCGGCGCGGCGTGCCGCGGCGCGCGCTTCGGACGCTTGCCGCTCGCGCGCGAGACGCGCGGTGCGCAGATCGTGCCGCATCCTGGCCGCATCGGCTTGGGTCTGGCTCCAGGCATCCCAGCCGGTGCGCTGGCCCGTGACGGGCACCATCGCGATGCAGTCGACGGGGCAGGGCGGGACGCACAAGTCGCAGCCCGTACAAAGTTCGGCGACGACGGTATGCATGAGCTTGGGGGCGCCGACGATCGCATCGACGGGACAAGCCTGCATGCACAAGGTGCAGCCGATGCACAGCGTCTCGTCGATGACGGCGAGCGGTCGTGCCCGCTCCTCGCCGTTGCCGGGATTGAGCGCGATGACCGGCTTGCCGAGCAGCGCGGCGAGACGAGCGATCCCTTGCGCACCGCCGGGCGGGCACTGATTGTAGTTCGCCTCGCCGCGCGCGACGGCCTCGGCGTAAGGCCGGCAGCCGTCATAACCGCACTTCGTGCATTGCGTTTGCGGAAGCAGATCCTCGATGCGGTCTGCGAGAGTTACACGATCGATCACGTTGAAAACGTCAAGAAACAAGCGGGCGACACAGCGAGCGCGCGGCACGCGCCGCCAGGCGTTGCGCGCTGGATGGGTGCGCGGGGCGCTTCGCGTGCGGGAAAAGAGCGCATTATCGCCGATTTCCCGGATTGCCATTGGTCACCCTTGTGCCATAATCGAAGCGCTTTTTCGCACGAGGCGCATGCAGTTTCCCAAAAAAATGGCGCGCTCGTTCACGCTGCCGGCGTAGGTCAAGGAGGGCCGGGCGCGTGACGGGGCAACGCGGCTCACGAAGCAAAAAGGCCACCATGAATCAATCGAAAATCAAAAGAGATCCAGAAGGGACGCGGCGCCGGATTCTGCTGGCCGCGGCCGAGGAATTTGCGAATGGTGGTTTGTTCGGCGCCCGCGTCGACCAGATTGCCCGGCGGGCGGAGACGAACGAGCGCATGCTCTATTACTACTTCGGTAGCAAAGAGCAGCTTTTCACGGCGGTACTCGAACACGCTTTCGGTGCATTGACCGAAGCGGAAAAAACGCTCGATCTGAACGGCATTGCGCCCGTCGAAGCCATCACGCGGCTTGCGCACTTCGTTTGGGACTACTATCGCGATCATCCCGACTTGCTGCGTCTCATCAACAACGAGAATTTGCACGAGGCGCGCTATATCCAACGATCGTCGCGTATTCGCGAAATGATTTCGCCGATCGTGGCGACGCTGTCGTCCATATTGGAACGAGGGCAGCGCGCGGGACTCTTCCGCGCGAATATCGATCCTTTGCGCTTGTACGTTGCGCTCTCCGGCCTCGGCTACTACATCGTGTCCAATCGATTTACGCTCGAAGCGTCGCTGGGCCGCGATTTCAGCTCGCCCTCGGAGCGCGCCGAGATGATGCGGATGAATACCGAGTTGTTGCTCGCGTACCTGATGCGCAAATAGAGCGCCGGTAGCGCCGGCGAGCCCGGACGCGAAATGGGCCGCATCGCGCGATGCGGCCCATTACCTGCCCATGCGCTTACGCTTCGATCGGCTCGCGCGCGCGTTTCGTTTCGCGATTGTGCTCGAGAATGAAATCGCGCAATTGCGGATAAATGATCGTGCGCCACCGGCGGCCCGAAAAGATGCCGTAGTGGCCGCACTTTTCCGCCGTGAAGTGATGCTTTTCTTTCTCGGGGATGCCCGTGCACAGGTCGTGCGCGGCACGCGTTTGGCCGCAACCCGAGATGTCGTCCAACTCGCCCTCGATCGTAAAGAGCGCCGTCTTCTTGATGTCCTGCGGACGGACGAGCTCCCCGTCGATCTCCCACGTACCTTCGGCCAGCCTGAATTCTTGGAAGACGATGCGGATCGTATCGAGGTAATACTCGGCGGCCATATCGAGCACCGCGTTGTACTCGTCGTAGAAGCGGCGGTGCGCCTCGGCGTCGTCCTCGTCGCCGCGCAACAGGCTCTGATAGAAGTCCCAATGCGAGGCTGCGTGGCGTTCCGGGTTCATCGCGACGAAACCGGCATGCTGCAGGAAACCCGGATATACATGGCGCCCGACGCCCGGATAGTTCGGCGGCACCGTATGAATGACGTTGTTCTCGAACCATTGGTACGAGCGCTGCATGGCCAGCGAGTTGACCGAGGTGGGACTGCGCCGCGCGTCGATCGGACCGCCCATCATCGTCATCGTACGCGGCGTGTCTTCGCCGCGGCTCGCCATCAACGAAATCGCGGCCAGCACGGGCACCGTCGGTTGGCAAACGGAGAGCACGTGCAGGTTCTTCGCGCCGATGTGACGAATGAATTCTTGGATATAGGCGACGTAATCGTCCAAATGGAAGGCGCCGTCTTCCAACGGGACCATCCGCGCGTCGACCCAATCGGTGATGTAGACCTTATGGTCCTGCAGCAGCGTACGGACCGTATCGCGCAACAAGGTGGAATGGTGTCCGGACAGCGGCGCGCATACCAGCACGATGGGCTCGTCCTTCAATTGCGCCACGGCGTCCGAATCGTCGGCGAACCGTTTGAAGCGCAGCAGCCGGCAAAACGGTTTTTCGATAATCGTTTGTTCGATGATCGGGATGTTATGACCGTCTTTGACGATTTGATGAATGTCGAACTCGGGCTTTTCGTAATCCTTGCCGAGCCGATACAGCAATTCATAGCCTGCCGACAGGCGCGTCGCGCCGGGTACATAAGCGAAGGGGCTCGCCGGGTTGGCGAACGATTTCGACGCGGCTTGCGCCCAGGCGGTCAGCGGGTTCAAGAGCGCGCGCTGAAACTCGTAAAACTGGTAAAGCATGGTTTGGGGCTCCCGCGGGGTAGGGACGGGGCAATAAAATGCGGCGCTCGGCGTCGCGGCTGGGTACCGCACGGGTTGCTCGTTGCTGGCTCGTGGCGATTCTTACTCGGTTGATGATAAAGGAGAAACGCCCTTGGTTGCAATGCAGCATTCCGGCGTGCCGGCCCAGGACTTTCCCGGATACTGCTGCGCAGCAATCGTGCCGATAGCGGCGGGTTCCGGCGGCGGCCGCAGACGGGCATTGCCCCCGCCCGGCGCCCTTATAGCGACTCGTTGTCCAGTACCGGGGCCGGATCGCCGCCGGTGCCGGGCGGATGCCCCGTGGCTTGCGCGATCGATTGCTCGTGGCGCATCAAATTGAGCCCCGTATGGACGAGCGCCACGTGCGAAAACGCTTGCGGAAAGTTGCCGGTAAAGCGGCCCGTATCCGGATCGTACTCCTCGGAGAGCAGGCCGACGTCGTTGGCGAGGCCCGCCAAGCGTTCGTACATCGCGTGCGCTTCTTGCATGCGCCCCTGGAGCGCGAGGTTATCGACCATCCAGAAGCTGCAGGCGAGGAACGTGCCTTCGCCGGGAGGCAGACCGTCGTCGACCTGGTGGGTGCGGTAGCGGCTCACGAAGCCATCGAACATCAGATCTTTTTCGATCGCCGCCATGGTCGAGGCGATGCGCGGATCGTGCGGCGGCAGAAAGCCCACGAGCGGTATCAGCAGCAGGCTCGCATCGAGTTCGTCGCCGCCGTACACCTGAGTGAAGCACTGCCGCTCCTCGTTCCAGCCTTTGGCGCAGACGTCCGCGTGAATGCGCTCGCGTACCGAGCGCCATCGATCGATCGGCGCGGAGAGGTTGAACTTTTCGGCCGACCGGATCGCCCGGTCGAATGCCACCCAAGCCATGACTTTGGAGAACGTGAACTGGCGCGGCCCGCTGCGCACTTCCCACAGTCCTTCATCGGGCTCCACCCAAATCGCCTCGAGGTGTTCGAGCATCAAACATTGCACGGCCCAAACGTCGTTGTCGCCATCGAGCCCCCCGACACGCGCGAGGTGCAGCGCGTTCATCACTTCGCCATAGATATCGAGTTGCAGTTGCCCGACCGCCTTATTGCCGATGCGCACCGGGGCCGCGCCCTCGTAACCGGGCAGCCAGCCAAGCTCCATCTCCGGGATCCGGCGCTCGCCGGCGACGCCGTACATGATTTGCGCTTGCGCGGGCGAGCCTGCGAGTGCGCGCTCGAGCCAGACGCGCCACGCGCAGGCTTCGTCGTAAAAGCCGCAGCGCATCAAGGCGAGCAGGGTGATCGTGGCGTCGCGCAGCCAGCAGTAGCGGTAGTCCCAATTGCGCGAGCCGCCGAGCCGTTCGGGCAGCGACGTGGTGGGTGCCGCGACGATGCCGCCGGTCGGCTTGTACGCCAGCGCCTTGAGTGTGATCAGGGACCGCCGGATCGGCTCGGCATAGCGGCCCCGCACGTCGCATTGCCCGATCCAGTCTTGCCAGTAGCGCTCGGTGTGCTCGAGCAAGTCGAACGGATCCTTCGCCGGCGGTAGCCGTTCGTGGGAAGCCGAATACGTCAGCACGAACGGGATCCGGTCGCCCGCGGCCACCGTGAATTCCGCCACGGTATGCATGTTTTCGCCGCGCAGCTCGGCGCTCGTGCGCAGCACGACGGTGTCCGGCCCGACCACCGCTTTGATGCCGCCCATGCGGTGCTCGCCGCCGGGCGCGAGCCGCGTCACCCACGGGACCGACAGGCCGTAGTCGAAGCGCAGCGTCAACGACATACGCATCGGCACTTGGCCGCGCTCGCCTACGACGATTCGCACGAGTTCGGAGCGGCCATTGCCGGGCGGCATGAAGTCGATGACGGTGACGGCGCCGTCGGGGCTCTCGTGACGCGTCTCGAGAATCAGCGTTTCGCCGCGGTAACGCCGAGTGCTTGCGACCGCTGTGCCCGGCACGGGTTCGAGTCGCCACGAGCCATGCTCGTCGGAGCCGAGCAGCGCGGCGAAGCAGGCGCCCGAATCGAAACGGGGCCAGCATAGCCAATCGACGGAGCCTTCCCGAGAGATGAGCGCGGCCGTATGGCCATCGCCGACGAGAGCATAGTCTTCGATATGCGCGGGCATGGTGTCGTTTTTTCTCCTGCTATCCGGGCGAATGCCGATACGAATACGGCGGCGAATGCGTGTCAATGTACATGCGCGCCGGCCCGATCGTGCAACGCTTACGCGTCGTGCCGGGCGGACCGGGCCGGAAACGATTTTGCATTGCCACGGCGAGAAATGGCTGGCTACAATCGGGCTTCGGGGATTCCGGCCGTGCGCTTCCGATATAACGAGCTATCCAGAACGCGACGCACTCGGCCTCCAAGCTAGTCATCAATACCCAAAGTGAGAATTGACGCCATGCTGAATCCGTCGAAGGTGGACTGCATCAAAATCCTTTCCGCGGCACGCGAGCTTGACGGTGACGCCATGCTCCCACTGGACCCTCGCAGCCTCGGCCTCACGCGCAACGCCATGGAAACGGCGGCCGCGTTTTTGATCGAACGTGCCTGCTTCAAGCGTCACCGTGACGGTGACGGTCATTATGCTGTGGGCGGCTTGTCCTTGCAGGGCAAGCTGCGGCTCGACCAATTCGTCAACGGTTGAGCCGCCTAGGTACGTGCCCGCGGCGCTCGCTCAGAGATGCAGCGAGTGCGCGCCCGGGCCGAGCAGTCCTAGCAATCCGATGATGATGAGGTAGAGCGCGACGATGTAGTTGAGCAGTCGCGGCACGATCAGAATCAAAATGCCCGCGATCAGCGCGGCAATCGGTCCCAAGCTCACGAAGATATTCATAGCGGCTCCTTTGATTTCCTTTTTAGTGCGGAGAAATGGGCGCGACATGTCGCCGTTTGCCCGGTGCGTCGCGCGTCCAGTCGGAAACATGCAAACGGCCGGCCTGACGGCAATGCGAACTCCGGCGGCTTCCTACTTTAGAGAAAAACTGTATTGGGGTCGCTCCCTGGGAGATTTTTTCTTATGCTTCGAACGGTTCGCGTCATGCACCGGCGTATGTTTGGCGCCGTTTTCCAGAGGCGGCTCACCGCGCTCGCCGTTGCGTGCGCCATGAGCGTCGCGCCCGCGCTGGCGCAAGAGATGGCACCGGATGCGGCCGCCGCGGGTACGTACGATTTACTCGTCGGTACCTATACCGCCGGCAAGAGCCACGGCATTTACGTTTATCGGTTCAACGCGGCGGACGGACAGGTGACGCCGTTATCGTCGGTACAGACGGTCAACCCGTCGTATCTCGTCGTCGCGCACGACTATCGGCACGTGTACGCCGTGAACGAATTGCCCGGCGACAACGGCCCCGCAACCGAGCACGGCGGAATCAGCGCCTTTTCGTTCGACCCCCAGGCGGGGCAGCTCACGTTGATCAACCGGGTTTCGTCGGAGGGCAACGACCCCTGCTACTTGGCGTTTTCGCCCGACGGCCGCTACTTGCTAACCGCCAACTATTCGGTAGCAGCCGATCCGGGCGGGAGTTTTGCCGTCTTCCCGGTGCAATCGGACGGCGGCGTCGCGCCTGCCGTACTGGTGGTGCATCACGAGGGCGGCGGACCCGTGAAGGGCCGGCAGGACAACGCGCACGTCCATTCGACGGTGTTCGCGCCCGATGGCCGTTACCTTTTCGCGCAGGACCTCGGCAACGACAAGCTGTACGAATATCGGTTCACGAACGACGGGAGCCGCGGCTTGATCAGTCCCGTACCGGAAGGCTATACGCAGATGCCGCCCGGGTCGGGACCGCGCCATTTAATTTTCGACGCCGGCGGCCGCTACGCTTATCTCACCAGCGAGTTGACGGGCACCGTGACAGCCATGCAATACGCGAACGGGAAGCTCAGGACGCTCCAAGTATTGCGGCTGACCGCCCCCGGCTTCAAAGGGAAAATCGGCGCGGGTGCGATTCATCTGTCGCCGGACGGAAAATTTTTGTACGCGACTAATCGCGGCGACGCCAATGAAATCGTCGTGTTCTCGGTCGATCCTTACGACGGTTTGCTCAAGCTCGTCGGCAGGCAGTCCACGCTCGGCCGCACGCCCCGCGAGTTCGCCATCGACCCGACGGGGCGCTGGCTCATCGTCGGCAATCAAGACAGCGACAGCGCCGTCGTTTTCAAACGCGATCCGACTACAGGCTTGCTGCGGAACCCGGTGCAGCTTTCGATCGGGTCGCCCGTCGATTTTCACTTCACACCGTCGTCCTAACCCTTTGCGGCAGGGCGTCTTACGGGTTTTTACGCCGCAAAAACAAAGAGAGCCTACGCGTCAGAGCAAGCGCGTAGGCTCGAATCTACCGCCTCACGGGGGGCGGGGCGGCAGGGGATGACCGGCTCCGTCTCGCGACGGAACGCCGCGGCCCGCGATGATCGGTGGCCGCTGGCGATTTCACGCTCTCGAGCAGCTCCTGTGCCAGCAGCCGGTTAGCCGAAATGCATAGCGCCAAGGTAGGACTTGCCGGCTCATGCCCGATGGGACCGGCGTCGCGCCGAAATTGCCTTCGACCGGCTAGTTCTTGCAACGGGCCGGCACGATTTACGCGAGGATATGGGGGTCACGGCTCGCCGCTCGGCGGCGCGATGACTTCGCGGCTGCCGTTCACGCCCATCGCCGACACGAGGCCGGCCGCTTCCATTTGTTCGACGAGGCGCGCCGCGCGGTTGTAGCCGATGCGAAGTTGCCGTTGGACGGCGGAAATCGATGCACGGCGCGTGCGAACGACAAAGGCCACGGCTTCGTCGTAAAGCGGATCGGCTTCGGCATCGGGCGCGTCGCCGAACAGATCTTGCGAGGCGCCTTCCGTTGCCGGTCCGTCGAGGATGCCTTCGATATATTCGGGCTCGCCGAATTGCTTCAAATGCTCAACGACGCGATGGACTTCCTCGTCGGCGACGAACGCCCCGTGCACGCGTTGCGGATAGCCGGTGCCGGGCGGTAGAAAGAGCATGTCGCCCTGACCGAGCAGCGATTCGGCCCCCATCTGATCGAGAATCGTGCGCGAGTCGATCTTCGAGGAAACTTGGAAGGCGACGCGCGTCGGAATGTTCGCCTTGATGAGTCCGGTGATGACGTCGACCGAAGGGCGCTGCGTCGCCAGAATCAGATGAATCCCGGCCGCGCGGGCTTTTTGAGCCAGCCGGGCGATCAATTCCTCGATCTTCTTGCCCGCCACCATCATCAGATCGGCAAGCTCGTCGATGACGACGACGATCAACGGCAACGGCGAGAGCGGCTCGGGCGCGTCGGGCGTCAGCGAGAACGGATTGCCGATCTTCTTGCCGGCCGCCTGGGCGTCACGCAGCTTCTGATTGAACCCTGCGAGATTGCGTACGCCCACGGCCGACATGAGCCGGTACCGCTTTTCCATCTCCCCGACACACCAATTGAGCGCGTTCGCGGCGAGCTTCATGTCGGTGACGACGGGCGCCAGCAGATGCGGGATCCCTTCATATACCGACAGTTCCAGCATCTTCGGGTCGATCATGATCAAGCGCACTTCCTCGGGCGTGGCCTTGAAGAGCAGCGAAACGATCATGGCGTTGATGGCGACCGATTTCCCGGAACCGGTCGTGCCGGCGACGAGCATATGCGGCGCCTTGGCGAGATCGGTGACGATCGGATGGCCCGTGATGTCCTTGCCCATCGCGAGCGTCAATTTGGATGCCGAATTTCGATACGGGCCAGCGGCCAGGATCTCCGATAGGCGGATCGTTTGCCGCTTCGCGTTGGGCAATTCGAGCCCCATGCAAGTCTTGCCGGGGATCGTTTCAACGACGCGGATGGAGGTCAGCCCGAGTCCGCGCGAGAGGTCCTTCATCAAACCGACGATTTGGCTACCGCGCACGCCGAGCGCGGGCTCGATCTCGAAGCGTGTGATGACGGGGCCCGCCGAGGCGCCGACGACGGTTACCGGCACCTTGAATTCCTGCAAGCGTTGCTCGATCAACTGGCCGGTTTGCGCGAGCTGCTCGGCGGGAATCTCTTCCGTTTCATTCGAGGCGGGCTCCAGCAACTCGAGCGAGGGCAATTCGACGGCGGAGGCGGCCGGTGCTTGGAACGTGAACTCGGTTGCCGCGTGGCCGCGTAGCGGCGTTCGGGAGCCAGCTTCAGCGCTTGCGGGCGAGCTGTTCGCCGCCGCCGCGGGGCCAGCGAGGCTCTCGGCCGGTTCCGGCGCAGGCTCGGCAGCGTGGCTGACATGCGACGCCGTGGTCGATGGCGCCTCGATCGGCGCGAGCGGGGCGGTAGATTCGGCGGCGCTTGGATGCGCAGGCGCCGCCGGCGACGGCGTCAGGATCGCAGGATCCGGCGCCGGGCGAGGAGCCGGCTGCTGCGAGGAGGCCAGCTCCAATAGGACGGGTGCGGCCGGTGGCGCGGGGCTCGGGGCGGGCGCCGGATCCCACGGCGGTTCCACATGCGCCTGAGCGTGGGCCGGCGAGCCGCTGTCAACGATACCGGGGCTGGGCGCAGGATCCGTGGGGGCTTCGGGCTCGGCGGCCGGCGGCGGTGTCGTCGAGCTTACAGGCGCAACGTCCTCCGGACGCACCTCGATGGGCGCTTCGTCAAGGTACATGGCCGGCGCGGCGGCGCTTGCCGGCGCTGCGTCGGCATCGGTAGCGTGCGGCTCTTCACCCGCTCTCGTTTCGTCCGGTTGTTGGTCCGATCCAGCCATTTGCGGATCGATAACGTCGTCCGTGAAGGGCGGCGGTGGCGAGTCCACCGGTTCGGGCGTGGGCGAAGCTGCCTCCGGCCGCTGCGCCGCGGCCGCGCCTCGCCGGGCGAGGCTCGAGCTCGCCAGCGCCGTCCATTGGGCGGCGTTTGCTTCGATAGCCTTTAGCGTTTCGAGTACGCTCGGCGGCGGCTGGATATGCTCGGATGACCCGGGAGCCTCGTCCTGCGTCCCGGCGGCGGTCCGTGCCGGCACCGTTCGAGCAGCCGGATCGGTTTGGACGGCCGGGCTAGCGGGCACGGGCGGCGGCGAGGCCGGCGCCGCTAGGCCCGATGCGGGCGCTGCCGAGAGACCGGCGGCCGCCGCGCGCGCTGTGGCCTGCGCTGCCGCGGC
>NZ_QUBS01000015.1 GCF_003390925.1 Trinickia diaoshuihuensis
GCTGCTCTATTGGTATCACTACTCGCACAACGGCCGCCGCATCGAGGTGGAGACAGACGACGACTCGATCGGCGGCCATTTCCTGCATTTGCTGCACGGCGTGGAGCCGCCCAAGGCGTGGGTCCAGGCGATGCATACGTCGTTGATCCTCTATGCCGAGCACGAATTCAACGCCTCGACCTTCGCGGGCCGCGTGATATCCGGTACCGGCTCGGACATCTATTCGGCGATTACAGGCGCGATCGGCGCATTACGTGGACCGAAGCACGGCGGCGCGAACGAAGCCGCCTTCGAGATTCAATCGCGCTACGCCTCGCCCGACGAAGCGGAGGCCGACATCCGCCGCCGCGTCGAGAACAAGGAAGTCGTGATCGGCTTCGGCCATCCGGTCTATACGATTTCCGACCCGCGCAACAAGGTCATCAAGGACGTGGTCTATACGATTTCCGACCCGCGCAACAAGGTCATCAAGGACGTGGCCAAGCAGTTGTCGAAGCAAGCCGGCAACACCAAGCTGTTCGATATCGCCGAGCGGCTCGAATCCGTTATGTGGGACGTCAAGAAGATGTTCCCCAACTTGGACTGGTTCAGTGCCGTCTCGTATCACATGATGGGCGTGCCCACGGCGATGTTCACGCCGCTGTTCGTGATCTCGCGCACGTCCGGCTGGAGCGCGCACATCATCGAGCAGCGGATCGACAACAAGATCATCCGCCCGAGCGCAAACTACACCGGGCCCGAAAATCTGAAGTTTGTGCCGCTAAATAGGAGAAAATAGCCACCGCCGCGCGCCGCCAAGCGCGCAAGCCGGCGGGTCCCCCGCCGCGCGGCTGGTGTTCTATTTGTCTCACCGTTATTCAAAAGGTCTTGATTCCATGAAGAAATTGCTGATCGCCACCGTCGTTGCCTCGCTTTCCGCCACGACGCTCTTCGTCGCGAACAATGCATTCGCACAAAACGGCAGCAGCACGGCCACCAAGAAGGCCAAGACGCCGGCACCGAAGCACCGCCTGATCAAGCGCAAGTCGGCAAAAACCGTCGCCAAGACCGATCCGGTACCGGAAGGTTCGGTGCAATGGTCCTGCCAGGACGGCCTCTCGTTCGATCTGAAGGGTGACATGCAGCGCGACCAGATCGTCACCGTTCACTGGGCGAACAAGAACTACAACCTGCCGCGCGAAGCGACGACCACGGGCGCAGACCGCTTCCACGACGCCGCCACGGGCCTGGACCTCGTTGTGATCCCGACCAAGGCGATGCTGTTCTCCGATCACGACGGCGCGCGTCTCGCCGACGAGTGCAAGACCGCCGCCATGACGCAAGGCGCGCCGGCCCCGACGCAGTCGAACGCACTGCAAAAGTCCGGCAGCTAAGCCTTCGGGCAAGGGAGCCTCGACCCATGTCCGCACCGATCTCCAATGTCCGGCCCGCGCCGGACGCAGTACTGGTCGATATCGTCGACTATGTCTTGGGCTATCGGATCGACAGTGCGCTTGCGCTCGACACGGCGCGCAACTGCCTGATCGACACGCTCGGATGCGGGTTCGAGGCGCTCTCGTACCCCGCCTGCACGAAACTGCTGGGTCCGATCGTGCCCGGCACCGTCGTGCCGAACGGCGCCAAGGTGCCCGGCACTCAGTTCCAGCTCGATCCTGTGCAGGCCGCCTTCAATATCGGCGCGATGATTCGTTGGCTGGACTTCAACGACACCTGGCTCGCCGCCGAATGGGGGCACCCCTCGGACAATCTCGGCGCGATTCTCGCCACGGCCGATTGGCTGTCGCGCACCGCCGTCGCCGCGGGTAAGAAGCCGCTGGTGATGAGAGACGTACTCGTCGCGATGGTGAAGGCGCACGAGATTCAGGGCGTCATTGCACTTCAGAATTCGTTCAACAAAGTCGGGCTCGATCACGTGCTGCTGGTCAAGCTCGCCTCGACGGCCGTCGCGGGGCAGATGCTCGGCTTATCGCGCGACGAACTCGTCAATGCCGTTTCGCTCGCCTTCGTGGACGGACACGCACTGCGCACGTACCGGCACGCGCCGAATACGGGCTCGCGCAAGTCCTGGGCGGCGGGCGACGCCACCTCGCGCGCCGTCCGGCTTGCGCTGATCGCCAAGACCGGAGAGATGGGTTATCCGTCGGCGCTGACGGCGAAGACGTGGGGCTTCTACGATGTCCTCTTCAAGGGCCAACCGTTCAAGTTCGACCGTCCGTACGGCTCGTATGTGATGGAAAACGTCCTGTTCAAGATTTCCTTCCCCGCGGAGTTTCACGCGCAAACGGCGGCCGAAGCGGCGATGACGCTGCACGGCCGGCTGCGCGCGGCCGGCAAGCGCGTGGAAGACATCGCGAAGATCACGATCCGCACGCACGAGGCGGCCATACGCATCATCGACAAGACGGGTCCGCTCGCCAATCCGGCCGATCGCGACCATTGCATCCAATACATGGTGGCCGTGCCGATGATTTTCGGGCGGTTGACGGCGGCCGATTACGAGGATGCCGTCGCGGCCGATCCGCGCATCGATGCGTTGCGCGCGAAGATCGTTTGCGTCGAGGATCCGCGGTTCACGGCCGATTACCACGACCCGAACAAGCGCTCGATCGCCAACGCGTTGACCGTCGAGTTCGCCGACGGCACGACGTTCGACGAAGTGGTGGTCGAATACCCGATCGGACACAAGCGGCGGCGGGCCGAAGGTATCCCGCTGCTTGTGGAGAAGTTCAAGACGAATCTCGCGCGCCGCTTTCCCGAGAAGCAGCGCCAGGCAATCCTCGAGGTCTCGCTGGACCAAGCCAAACTCGAGGCGATGCCCGTGAACGAGTACGTCGACTTGTATGTGATTTAGCATTTGGTGATTTGGCAATTCGCGATGCTCGAACGCGGGCATCCGAGAACGCTGGTTCAAGGTTCAAGAAAAACGTAGCAACGTCATTTCCTCGCTCTAAACCTAGGAAAAACCATGGCCCACAATCTGCACAACACGCTCAAGGAATTCGATAGCGGTAACGGCAAAGGCAAGTTCTACTCGCTGCCGGAACTCGGCAAGGCACTGAACGTCAAGATCGACCGGCTGCCGGTGTCGATCCGCATCGTTCTCGAATCGGTGCTGCGCAACTTCGACGGCAAGAAAATCTCGGAAGAGCACATCAAGCAGCTCGCCAATTGGAAGCCTACCGCTGCACGCGTCGACGAAATTCCGTTCGTGGTCGCGCGGGTCGTGCTGCAGGACTTCACGGGCGTGCCGCTCCTGGCCGATATCGCCGCCATGCGCGGGGTGGCCAAGCGCACGGGCAAGAACCCCAAGGCGATCGAGCCGCTCGTGCCGGTCGATCTCGTGGTGGACCACTCGGTGCAGATCGATTATTTCCGTCAGAAAGACGCGCTCGATCTGAACATGAAGCTCGAATTCCAGCGCAACAACGAGCGCTATCAGTTCATGAAGTGGGGCATGCAAGCGTTCGACACGTTCAAGGTCGTGCCGCCGGGCGTGGGCATCGTCCACCAAGTGAACCTCGAATACCTCGCTCGCGGCGTGCATAAGAAGGCCGAGAACGGCGACACGATTTACTACCCCGACACGCTCGTCGGCACCGACAGCCATACGACGATGATCAACGGCATCGGCGTCGTGGGCTGGGGCGTGGGCGGCATCGAAGCCGAAGCCGGCATGCTCGGCCAGCCCGTGTACTTCCTGACGCCGGACGTCGTCGGCGTCGAGTTGAAGGGCAAGCTGCGCGAAGGCGTCACGGCAACCGACCTCGTGCTGACGATTACCGAAATGCTGCGCAAGGAGAAAGTCGTCGGCAAGTTCGTCGAGTTCTTCGGCGAAGGCACGGCCTCGCTCGCGCTGCCCGACCGCGCGACCATCGGCAACATGGCGCCCGAGTACGGCGCGACAATGGGCTTCTTCCCCGTCGACGAAAAGACGATCGAATACTTCAAGGGCACGGGCCGCACGCAAGCCGAAATCGCCGCCTTTGAAAACTACTTCAAGGCTCAGCAACTGTTCGGCATTCCGAAGGCAGGTCAGATCGACTACACGAAGTCGCTCACGCTCGACCTCGCCACGGTCGCCCCGTCGCTGGCCGGTCCGAAGCGTCCGCAAGACCGTATTGAAATCGGGAACGTCAAATCGACGTTCGCGGAATTGTTCAGCAAGCCCGTCAACGAAAACGGCTTCGCCAAGAAGCCGGCCGATCTCGACGCCGAGTACGAGACGAGCAACGGCGTGAAGCTGAAGAACGGCGACGTGCTCATCGCCGCCATCACGTCGTGCACGAACACCTCGAACCCGAGCGTGCTGCTCGCTGCCGGTTTGCTGGCGAAGAAGGCCGTCGAGGCCGGTTTGACGGTGGCGCCGCACATCAAGACGTCGCTGGCTCCGGGATCGCGGATCGTCACCGAGTACCTCACGAAGACCGGCCTGCTGCCCTATCTGTCGCAGCTCGGCTTCGAGTTGGCCGCATACGGCTGCACGACCTGTATCGGCAACGCGGGCGATCTCACGCCCGAGTTGAACGAAGCCATCACGAAGAACGACGTGGTGGCCGCGGCCGTGTTGTCGGGCAACCGCAACTTCGAAGCGCGGATCCACCCGAACATTCGCGCGAACTTCCTCGCCTCGCCGCCGCTCGTCGTCGCGTACGCGATTGCCGGCACGATCACGCGCGATCTGATGACCGAGCCCGTCGGCAAGGGCAAGGACGGCCATGACATCTACCTCGGCGACATTTGGCCGTCGAGCGAGGAAGTCAATGCGCTGCTCAAGTTCGCGCTCGATGCCGACGCGTTCCGCACGAACTACGCGCACCTCACGAAGCCGGGCGACCTCTGGAGCAAGATCGAAGGCGAGGAAGGCCAGGTTTACGACTGGCCCAAGTCGACGTATATCGCCGAGCCGCCGTTCTTCGGCCAGGACTTCTCGATGACCCCGTCCGACGAGGTCGCGGAAATCAAGGGTGCGCGCGCACTCGGCATCTTCGGCGATTCGGTGACGACCGACCACATCAGCCCGGCCGGCTCGATCAAGGAAGATTCTCCCGCGGGCAAGTGGCTCAAGGCGAATGGCGTGCAAAAGGCCGACTTCAACAGCTACGGCTCGCGCCGCGGCAACCATGACGTGATGATGCGCGGCACGTTCGCCAACGTGCGGATCAAGAACCTCATGATTCCGGCGAAGGCCGACGGCACGCGCGTGGAAGGCGGCTTGACGATTCACCAGCCGAGCGGCGAGCAGCTCTCGATTTACGACGCCGCCATGAAGTACATCGACGAAGGTACGCCGACGATGATCTTCGCCGGTGAAGAGTACGGTACGGGCTCGTCGCGCGATTGGGCGGCCAAAGGTACGCAACTGCTGGGCGTGAAGGCGGTCGTGGCGCGCAGCTTCGAGCGGATCCACCGTTCGAACCTCGTGGGCATGGGCGTGCTCCCGCTGCAGTTCAAGGGTGCCGATAGCGTACAGTCGCTCGGTATCACGGGCGACGAAACGTTCGACCTCGAAGGGCTCGGCGACGACTTCAAGCCGCAGCAGGAAGTCACGCTCGTGATCCATCGCAAGGACGGCGCGACGCAACGCGTGCCGGTGCTGCTCCGCATTGATACGCCGATCGAAGTGGACTACTACAAGCACGGCGGGATTCTGCCGTTCGTGCTGCGTTCGCTGTTGGCGGCGTAAGCGGCTATTGCAGGTTTTGCAGGTGCCGCGCTTCGTTGGGAGGCGCGGTGCATTCGGAGCCCGGCTTAGGCCGGGCTTTTTTTATGGGGCGGCGTGGTACCTACCGTGCGCTTCGCTTCACCCAACGCTGCGACAGATCGATTTCCATCCGGCACGCCTAGGCGCGTGAGCAATCTCGGCGACGCTACGCCACCACCGCTCGCCGCGATGCGGTGCGGCCAGATCGAGACGCTCCCCCATGCGCGGCGTCGAAATCGCGATACCCCTCGCGGCGCTCAACGACGTGACACGCTCGAACGGCTCGTGCCAATGATGCATCGCCAAGTCGAACGTACCGTTGTGTACCGGCAGCAGCCATTCGCCGCGCAAATCGATATGTGCCTGGACCGTCTCGTCGGGTTGCATATGGACGTACGGCCAAAGCGCGTCATACGCGCCCGTTTCGAGCAATGTGACATCGAACGGGCCGAGCCGTTCGCCGATCGTTTTGAATCCGTCGAAATAACCCGTGTCGCCGCTGAAGAACACGCGCAAATCGTCGTCGACGATTACCCACGATGCCCATAGCGTGCTGTTGCGGTCGAACATACTGCGCCCCGAGAAATGCTGCGCGGGCGTAGCGGTGAACTCGAGGCCGTCGATTGCCGTCCCCTGCCACCAGTCGAACTGACGGATCTTCGCGGCGTCGATACCCCACTCGATAAGCCGGTCGCCGACACCGAGCGGGACGAGAAACACGCCCGTCGTCTCGGCCAGTGCGAGCACCGTCTCGCGGTCCAAATGATCGTAGTGATCGTGAGAAAGGAGGATGCCGTGCAACGGCGGCAGCGCGTCGAGCGCGATCGGCGGGGCATGGAAACGCTTCGGGCCGATGCGCCGAAACGGCGATGCGCGTTCGCCGAACACGGGATCGGTCAGCCAATATTGGCCGCGCAGCTTCAAGAGCATCGTGGAATGTCCCAGCCGATAGAGACTGCGATCGGGCGCGGCATCGAGATCTTCACGCGTCAGCGTATCGACGGGTAACGCACCCGCCGGGACGGTGCCGCGCGGCTTGTTGAACAACACGTTCCACGCGATGCGCAATGTTTTGCCGAGTCCTTCGACGGGATGCGGCCGGGCGTTGCGAAAGCGCTCGCCGTCATGCTGCGGCGAAGTGTGCGACAACACGCGGCCGCGTTGCGCGGCGGCGAAACCGAGCGTGCGGCGAGCGGAATCGATAATCGACGGCATCCGAAAGGCCCAAGATAAAAGTAGACTACGTAGTGTAGTTCAATCTCCGGGAAAGTAAACTGCCTGGTGTAGAATTTTGTGATGACTTCAAGTAATCCACCGCAACGTCTGACCGACCGGAAGCGCGCTGCGATCGTCGAAGCAGCGATCGAGGAATTCCGAGCGGCAGGCTTCGAAGCGACCAGCATGGATCGCGTGGCAGCGCGCGCCGGCGTGTCGAAGCGCACGGTCTACAACCATTTCGCGAGTAAGGAAGCCTTATTCGCGGCCATATTGCGCGAGCTATGGGATGAGAGCCGGGATGGCGAAGCGCCGGCCTATCGCGGCGACGAACCGTTGCGCCCGCAGTTGCTGGAATTGCTGATGCGCAAGCTGCGTTTATTTAACGAGGAAGCGTTCGTGTCGCTCGCGCGCGTTGCGATTGCAGCGGGGATTCATTCGCCGGAACGCGCGCGCGATATGGTGGCGCGCATTGGGGAGCGGGAAGAAGACCTGACGGTATGGATACGGGCGGCCTGCGCGGATGGCCGGCTCAAGGTCTCCGATCCGTTGTTCGCCTCGTTGCAGTTGCAGGGGTTGATGAAGGCGTTTGCGTTTTGGCCGCAGGTGACGATGGGGCAACCGCCTTTGAGTAAAAGCGAACAGAAGAAGGTGGCGGGGTCGGCGGCGGATATGTTTTTGGCGTTGTATGCGGAGGGGGAGCGTTAGGGTATTTGAATGCCTGTCGGGTGGCGCTCCCTCCGTTAAATATAAACCAACGGCGAAGCACTAAAGGTATTCTCGATTCTGCCGTAATTAGAAAGTTTGACGAAAAAGAATCGTGCGAGGACGTGTCGGCGAGCGGTTGATTCATTGAAACAGTGCGGCTTCATCGTCATGAATCCCGACATCCATCGCTGCTAATCTATTGCCTTTCCAAAAACGAATCGCGGAGAACTCAATGACTCCGAGTCCCGATGTCGTAACGGGCCGACAACTGGATCAATTCCTGGATCGACTTGAAAGCGATCTGGAAGAAGACGACGATCGGGACGAAGCCGACGATTTGCTTACGGAGCTGCGCGCGCAGCCGTTGCGCGCGCATTCGATCGATGCGATCGCCCGACTTCACGCACTGTGGATGCGCGCCGGCGATACCGCGGCGGCGCGCGCCGTGCTCGACGCGGACGGCGCAAGCGTGCTGGCAAGCGCCGCGCCCGACGCTCGCCCCGATATCCGCATGTCCCTAGCGCTGTTCCGGCTGCAAGTCGGCCTTTTCGTGCGGGAAGACGACGCCATCGGACATGCGCTTGCCGACATGCACAAGGTCGTTGCCGAAGAGCCCAGCCTTCAAGCGGACCGCTACCGCCGCTGGGGCGGTCTCGATAGCATCGAGCACCGTCATCCGGCACATGCGCTCACTGCCATCGAACTGCGTCATGCGCTATGCGCCGCGATCCCCGAACGCGCGGCATTACGGGCCGTGGACGAGGCCGACCGGCAGCGCCGCCGCGCATGGGCGTTCAAGCGTACAGGGTCGCACATCGAAGCGGTGGCTGCGGCGGGCCTTGCCCTCGCCGCGCTCGCAGATGCGCCGCCGGGTCAGACTATCGACGAACAAGATTGGCTGCATCTCGGCGGCTCGCTGATTGAGATCGTGCCGCATGGCTATCCGGTTATCGAGCGGGCGGTCGCCGCGCTGACGGCGCGTTGGCCGCTGCCGCGGCGGCGCGAACAGGAAATCCGCTTGGCCCGCCTCGCCGCGCGGGCAGCTTATGCACAGGACGGCGCGGCTGCGGCGCTGGCGGCCTGCGACCTAGCCCGCCACAGCCTGTCGCCGGACGGGACCGACGATTTCATCGACTACGAGTTGCCGTGGCTCATCGAAGCCGGACGACTCGACGACGCGGGCCGACGTGCGTTCTTTCACATGTACGAATGTGAAGAGGAGACATGGGCGCCGATGTCGCACATCATCCACCAGCGTCTTGCCGACGAACGCGACACGTCGGTATGGTGGTTGCTGTGCGTCATGCTGGCCTGCGATACGGGGCGTTTGCTCCCCCGGCTAATTGCCACGGGCCAAGCTGGCGGAACCAATCTGAGACTCCGCTCTCCCGTGCATGCCGAGGTTTTTGCGGCACTTGGCGAATCGCGAGGCGACGCGCTTCGCGAACCCGTCCACGCGGCGGCCCGCGCGGTCGCGGAACGGCGCGCACCCGGACATCCGTGGGTTGCCTATCTGAGCGCGCTGCACGACGGTCGCACCGGGCTCATCGATCCCGCGACGCAAGCCGACCGCCTGCTCGCGGCAATCGCGCAGGGCGGTTTGAGCGACGACCGATCGCACTACGCGCTGTTCCTCGCACGCCGGCAATCAAGCGGTCTCGCCGCCGCAATCGGAATTGCGCTACCTGAACTTGCGAGCGGCAGGGATTGCTACAGATATGCGGCTGGGCTCGATGAAGACGGCAAGGAGTTCTTGAAAAGCGTGCCGGCGCCGTCGCGCGCCGACGTGCGGGCCGATTTGCAGAGGCTCAAGATCGCCGTCTACGAGCAAGGTCTCGCGCATATGGAGCGCTTTCTCGAAACGGGAGCGGGCCATCCTTACGATGGCAGTGCGTATCTTTACTCGTTGCTTTGCAACAACCTCGGCATTCTCTACGTAGGCAGCGACCGCATTCCCGAGGCGATCGAACTGCATCGACGCGGCATCGAGGCGAGTCCGTTCGCCGACCACTACGCGAGCTTGATGAACGCGTTGCGGGCGAGCGGCGATCACGCGGCAGCGGTCGACGCGGCCGAGCAGCTTTGGCATTTTTCGATGGAACACGGTTTCGGCGATTACTCACCGAACTGGTACATACGGGATGTCGTCAGGTCGCTTTCGAAGCTCGAGCGCGAAGATGAGATCCTGATCTGGCTCGAACGGCTCGTGACATGGCAGCGGCAGAAGGAGCGGGTCGACGAAGCGAAACTGCCGCGCGAGGCGCTGGGCGCACGCGTGGTCGTCGCCCTTGAGCTTGCCGCCAGGCGGCCTAGCGAAGCGACATCGCTTTGGGACAGCCTGCGCGCTCAAGTCGAGGCGAGCAACGACCCTTGGATCGTCTGGAATGCGGCTTCGACGTTATATGACTTGCGGCGCTACCGCGAGGCCCGCGCCTGGTACGAGCGGGTGTTGAGCATCAATGCCGCGCGGCCTGAGGACGAGCGCCTGAACACTCAAAATATCGAAACGCTCCTTGCGTCGTACCCTGATGAAAGCATCGAACAGATGCAGGGCGAACCCGTGCGCAAACGTCGATGGAGGTTCTGGCGTTGAATACCCCAACCGCAAGGCTCGGCTACGCGCCGCGTAACGCCCTCAATGCCGACGAACTGAAAGCGGGAATCGCCGCACGCAGCCGCTCACGCGGAGACGCCGACGATATCCGCGCGTGGCTGCTCAACCATTTCTATCGTCACCTCGTTGCCAATTTCGTGCCGGCGCGCACGATCGAATCACTTGAAGATGCATGCCGCGTGCTCGCTCCCGCACCGGTGCCCGCGTGGGTCATCACGCGTTTCGGCGATGCGGCCGGCACAGGCGACCGTCAACAGCCTGCCGTGCTCGCACCCGTCGTCTGGGTCGATCCGGCTGAACCGGCGCTACTCGCGCTCGAGAAGCGCGTCGTCGAATTTCTCGAATCGCGTGTGGGCACCTCGCTTGCCGGCAAGCTCGATCGGATCAATTGCCCGCAAGCGCTGGCGCTCTGGGAACAAGAGCATGCGCGGATGGCGGCCCGCGTCGAGCGTGGCTGGCGTAAAAGCAGCCCGGAGGCGGTCCGCTTGCTGCTCGACCTGCCGGGTGGCCAGTTCGTCGAATTCCGTCACGATAGCCCGCTGCTGCGCGCTGAGATGGCCTACGAAAGTTACGCGATGCGCCATTGTCTGGGGCAGTTCGAGGATCGGCGGACACTGGAGGGCGGCTATGGTGAACGGTACGCGCAAGCGATCGAAGCGCAGCGCGTGCGGCTGATCAGCTTTCGCGATGCGAGCGGGCAACCGCACGTCACGATCAGCGTGATCGTGCACGAGACGAGCGCGCTCGAAATCGAGCAGGTGAAAGGCAAGCAGAACCGTCCACCCGTCGCGCGTTATGTGAATGAAGTCGTTGCTTGCCTCAACGCGCTTGGCACGAACGAGACCATGCCGGCGGACTGCATCGCGATCGGCATCGTGCGCACGCCGGCGGGCTGGACGCACATCGACGACGTTCAAGACAAGGCCGCGCAGGCGCGCCTTGTCGCGCGCCACCCCATCCTCTTCTCTCACCTTCAGGCGCCAACGCCCGCGGTCGAGTGGTTGGTGGCCGCCCGTCAGCCGCAGTTGTTGCACGCGCGGACGCCGAACTCCGCGGCGGTTCGCTACGCGCTACGCAGGCTCGACGGCGCGAGCCGAGGAGAAAGCGCGTCGTTCGTGACCGAAGGCATCGAATGGCCTGGATTCGAGGCATCCGACGACGATCGGCGCGACGCGCCCCGGCCCATTGCATGAGGATACCCACACGATGTCTCAGCCATGGTGGTTCAACCTTTCCGTGGTCGTATTTGCCGGCTGGTGGATGTATCGCTTTGCCCAGCAACTGCGCCCGGAACCGTTGCCCGCGCGCCGGCGCTGGGCGCTCGCATTGGCGCAGCCGTTTGCCGCCGCCACGCGATTCGGCACCTTCTATCTGAAGGCGGACTTCGTGCTGACCGATGCGATGCGGGCCCGGTTCCGGCCGCAACTGCTGCATCAGATGGGCCTTCGCACGGACGCGAGCGGCGACGATGCGCGCGCCCATCTTGCCGGTACGCTCGAGGCGCATTGGTTCCGCGCCGATCTGCACGAGCTGTTGCCGACCGACGACCCGCGCGCGGCGCTCGCGTTTGCGTGCGCGCGCACGGCCTTTCTCGTTCGCATGACGATGTTGATGGGGTGGGTGGAGCCGCAGCTCGCGTGGCGCGTGCTCTTACTCAACGCACAGCGCGCGCAGGATTGCTTTGCAAGCTGGGAAGATTTCGGGCGGGCGTTTATCGAAGGGCGTCGCCAATGGGTTGCGGCGTTTCGTGCCGATCCGTTCGGCACAGCGTTCGACGAACAGGCGCTGGCGGAGTGGCTTGCCTCGCGAAACCGCGGCTGGCGCAGCCTGCCGTGGCCGGGGCCCGCGGCGTTTAGTCCGGTTGCCGCTGGAAGTCGGACGCGGGAGCGCGTTCGCTAGCGATTGCGGCGGTGCGGACGCTGAGGCTGGCCAAACCAGGCTGTGTCCATTGTTCTTCAAAGTCGTCGGCGAAGCCGTCAAGCTTCGGGGCGCGGGGTCTTCCCCCGCTTGCTTCGCAAAACGCGACAACGATTCCGCTCCAGCATCGGATCGAACGCCCGCAGTCCGCAACAATGCCCTCACCTACTCGATACGGACGCCTCGCTCGTAGCGCGGCGCCCATCGAGGACACAAACAATCGGATACGCCGCCTCCCATACGCGCGTCAACGCTGCGCGCTGCGACGCCGTTGCTTGGGCGCAGGCGAGTACCCTTCCCTGGAGTCTGATTTCCATGAGCTCGTCGATCACGTCAACCCTCAGACTGCCCGCCGGTACGTTCTCGCGCTTGCAGGACGCAGGCCAGCAAGGGTCTAAAGGCAGCACGGAAACCGATCTGCTAACGGAGCTCCAAACGCTGCTCGGCGAACTGATGCACAAGCAGATGCATCAGTTCGACACCGGCGGAGTAGGCACGACGTCAACCGGCACCGGCTCGGCCTCCGGTACGAACGGTGCGGGCGCCGCCGGTACCAGCACGATGGGGTACACGCGACAATTGGGCACACCCGACTCCAGCACCAATACGGGCAGCGACTCATACCCCGAACTCGACGGCTACGCCTCACAGGCGGATGGCGCCGATCTCGGCAAATGGTCGGACCTTGCCGCGAACGACCAAGGAATCTCCCTCGAGCGACCGCTCGCGGCGATGCAGATTCTTTCGGGGCAACCGAATGCGAACGGCCAACCGCCCACCCAAGCGCAAAAGCAGGCGGCAATGCAGTTCGTCAACGACAACCCCTCGCTCAAGAGCGCAATGAGCAACGCGGGCGCGCTCAATTCCGACGGCAGCGTCGATACGAAGAAGCTCAAAGGCCTGCTTCAATCAGTCGAAAAGAACCTGACGCAGGCCGACAACAACGTCAAGGACTACATGAAGAAGCACCCGGGCGCGGATCCGGGCTCGCTCAGCACCGTGCGATCCGCCGCGCTGCTACAGGCCTACAACCCGATAGCAGGCGAATCGGCCGGCCATGTTTCGAACGGCAAGAACAACGGCTACAGCGGCGGCAAGAACGGCGGCGGACTTACCACGAAGCAGCAAGTCGCCGATTTGGAAAAGAACCAGGGCTTCAGCTCGGCGTTGAAGAGCGCGGCGCAAGCGTGGTCGACGAACGGCGCATTCGACGCCCTGGACCGTGCGGGCGACGACAAGGCCACGACGAAAGCCGACGGCAAATTCGACTACAACAATCTCACGGACTTCATTTCGAAAGAAGCGCCGACGAACGAAGCGAGCAACCAGAGCTTCCTCGAAGATGCGAGCCTGCAGAACATTACGGCGAACACCGACACCAGCAAGCTAAACCAGGACATCTTTGCCAATCCGCAGAACTACACGCCTGAGCAAAAGGCGGCGGTGATGGTGACGTTGATGAAGACGCTCGTGAACGTTCAGGCGGGCGGTTCGGACGGTCTGCGCGACGTAAAGGACACCGTGGCCGCCCTGCAAAAGGACATTCAAACGCTCGCGAGCGATCCGGCAACCCAGGCATATCTGCAGCAAACGGTGCCTCCCGCCATGCAAAACCTTGGCGGCGCCTTCGCGGCGGCAGGCGGCTTGCCCGGTGCCGGCGACGGTCGCAGCGAGACCGATAGCGATGGCGCGACCGGGGCGGCAGGCAGCCAATCTCAAACGTCCGCCAAGGATATCGTCGATCAGGTTCACCATGGTCTCAAGGATGCCAAGACCGTGACGCAAACGCTTAGCGATCTCGCCAAGGGCAAAGGTTTCATGGGCATTGGCGGCGACAGCGCGGCCGCGGAAGCCGCGGGCGCGGCGGAAGGCGCCGTGGGCGGAGCCGACGGCGCGGCCGAAGGTGCGGCAGCGGGTGCGGAAGGCGCCGTCGCCGGCGCAGAGGG
>NZ_QUBS01000023.1 GCF_003390925.1 Trinickia diaoshuihuensis
CCGCGGCTGCGGCGCCGCAACCGGCTGCGCCCGCTGCCGCGCCGCAAGCCGGAAGCTTTTCCGGCTCGGCCGATATCGAGTGCGACATGCTCGTGCTCGGCGCAGGCCCCGGCGGTTACTCGGCGGCGTTCCGCGCGGCGGACCTCGGCATGAAGACAGTGCTCGTCGAACGTTATTCGACGCTCGGCGGCGTGTGCTTAAACGTCGGCTGCATCCCGTCCAAGGCATTGCTGCATACCGCGCTGATCACGGACGAAGTCGCGGCGCTGGCCGAGCACGGCATCACGTTCGGCAAGCCGCAGATCGATCTCGATAAGCTGCGCGCGTTCAAGTCGGGCGTCGTCAAGAAGTTGACGACGGGGCTTGCCGGCATGGCCAAGGCGCGCAAGGTCGAAGTCGTGACCGGTGTCGGCGCGTTCGTCGATCCCTATCACATGGAAGTGCAGGGCGAGGGCGGCAAGAAGATCGTGAAGTTCAAGCAAGCGATCATCGCGGCCGGCTCGCAGGCCGTGAAGCTGCCGTTCATGCCCGAAGATCCGCGCGTGGTCGATTCGACCGGCGCGCTCGAGCTGCGCCAGATTCCGCAGCGCATGCTCGTCATCGGCGGCGGCATCATCGGGCTTGAAATGGCGACGGTGTATGCGACGCTCGGCGCGAAGATCGATGTCGTCGAAATGCTCGACGGTTTGATGATGGGCGCCGACCGCGATCTCGTGAAGGTGTGGCAAAAATACAGCGCCAAGCATTTCGCGAACGTCATGCTGCGCACGAAGACGGCGGCGGCCGAAGCGAAATCGGACGGCATCTACGTCAAGTTCGAGGGCGAGCAAGCGCCGGCCGAGCCGCAGCGTTACGACCTCGTGCTCGTCGCTGTGGGCCGCAGCCCGAACGGCAAGAAGATCGGCGCCGAGAAGGCGGGCGTGGCCGTGACCGACCGCGGTTTTATCGAGGTCGATAAGCAGATGCGCACGAACGTCCCGCACATCTTCGCAATCGGCGATATCGTCGGCCAGCCGATGCTGGCGCACAAGGCGGTCCACGAAGGCCATGTGGCAGCCGAAGCCGCGCACGGCGAGAAGGCGTTCTTCGATGCGTTGCAGATCCCGTCGGTGGCGTACACCGACCCCGAAGTCGCTTGGGCGGGCAAGACGGAAGATCAGTGCAAGGCCGAAGGCATCAAGTACGGCAAGGCCGTATTCCCGTGGGCGGCGTCGGGCCGTGCAATCGCGAACGGCCGCGACGAGGGTTTCACGAAGCTGATCTTCGACGAAGAGACGCATCGCGTGATCGGCGGCGGCATCGTGGGGTTGAACGCGGGCGATCTGATCAGCGAAGTGTGTCTGGCCATCGAAATGGGCGCCGACGCAACCGACATCGGTCGCACGATCCATCCGCATCCGACGCTCGGCGAGTCGATCGGCATGGCGGCGGAACTGTACGAAGGTGTCTGTACCGATCTGCCGCCGCAGCGCAAGAAGTGATGCGTGAGGGCGCCGCTTAGCCCGCGTGGCGAGCGGCGCTTCGAATCCCGCCGTCGAATGGTCCAGCGTCGTCCGGCGCTCAATACAAAAACGGCGCGCTCCCGTGGGAGCGCGCCGTTTTCTTAATACGTCGGCGCGGAGCGGCTGCCGGACGTATTACGCTGCCGTCTTCTTCGTCGCCGCGGCGCGCGAAGCTTGCGAGGCGGCTTGTTGAGCGGCCTTTTGCGCAGCCGTGGCAGCGGCGTTGAAGTTGCTTTCAGCGATTTCGACGGCTTGCTTGGTTGCCTTGTGCACCGTTTCGTACGTCGTGTTCGCCGCCGTGATCGCCGACTTCATGACGGCGACAGCCGTTTCCGAACCGGCCGGTGCGTTCTTCGCGACGTTTTCGACGAGCGCTTGCACCTTGCGGTTCTGCTCTTCGTACTGGGCTTCCGCGACACGGGCGAACTCGGCTTGCGTGGCGGATGCGATTTCATACAGATGGCGGCCGTACGACAGAACCTTTTCGGCCACCGGCTGCGTCAGGCTGGCTTGCAGCGCGACGAACTCTTGCGCATCCTTGACCGACAGCGCACGTTGTGCGTTTTCCTGGCTTTCCGCGAGCGTCGACTTCACAACTTGCAGGTTCAGCTCGACGAGCTTTTCAATCCCTTCGAAGGCCTTGTTCGTCAAACCGAACAACGCTTCGAGGTTCGCTTTCTGGGCTGCGGCAAATTGCTCAGGTGTCAGCAGAGTCATGTTTTCGCTCCTGAATATCGACCCGGTCACGCGGGCCGAAGTGGTGGAATGGCTAAACTTGCGAGGCGCTTCTTAAGGTCAAACGTGTTTTGTGCGTCGCAGCAACGGTTCCCATTTTAGGACGGCTTGCACAAAAGTCAAGCACCTTTTGTGCATCGCACCATATCGAGAATTTCTCGATAAAACAATGCATTGCAGGTTTTTGGGGTCACCTCGAAGGAACCGTTTCCAGTGTTCTCGCTGCACCGCCGGAGGGCACCCGATCGTCTTTTTCGGCCAACAGTCAGCTTCTGTTCGCCAGCGCGCGGTGTGATGGGGGAAAACGCTGTAAACCAAACGCGGGGCTGGCGCGTTATGCCGGATCGAGCACTGCGCTCAGCGGGGCACGCCGTGAGAGGTCTGAGCGCTTGGCGCGCGAACCAATTCGCTCAAGTTTGGACAAACATCGCCGTTATGCGGTTATGGCCCTACAGGCGACGCTTCGGCTTGCGCAAGAATTGTGCACGTTCCGGGCTTCCCCAATTTACAAATTGGTTCAAGGACGGCCGATAAGTGCTTAATATTGCGAAATTTTCGCGGCTTTACTACACTTGCCGACAACCGTCTGCCACTCCTGTTTCAGAACTTCATGAAAATCGCTCTGTTTTCGTCGCTCAACGTGATTAGAGGCGTGGCGCTCGGCACGATCGTGTCCGGCCTCGCCGTGGCGACGGTTGCGACCCCCATCGACGCGTTCGCCGCTACAGACACCACGCCGGCGCATCACGTCCATAAAAAGCACGCCAAGAAAGCGGTGTCCGCCGACCAGCCGGACAAGACGGCCGCGGCCGATGCTCCGGCGAAGGCCGGTAAGCACGAGCGCGTGCGCTATACGATGCACGGACATGGCCGGCACTCCGTCATGCACCGCGTCGCCTTCGAGCCGCGTTCGCCCACGGCGGGGCAGGCCTTCGGACTGCAGGAGACGCCCGAGGGCGTCGCGTTGCGTTCGAACGTCGCGTTCGTCGTCGATCAAAACACCTCCGAAGTGCTTTTCGACAAAAACTCGACGTCCGTCGTGCCGATCGCCTCGATTTCGAAGCTGATGACGGCGATGGTCGTGCTCGACTCGAAGGAACCGCTGACCGAGCAGATCGAGGTGACCGACGAAGACCGCGATTACATCAAGCACACGAGCTCGCGCTTGCGCGTAGGCTCGGTGCTCTCGCGCGAGGATATGTTGCATATCGCGCTGATGGCCTCGGAAAACCGAGCGGCGGCCGCGCTGTCGCGCTACTACCCGGGCGGCCGTCCCGCATTCATCGCGGCGATGAATGCGAAGGCCAAAGCGCTCGGTATGAACGACACGCACTTCGAAAGCCCGACGGGACTGACGAGCGAGAATGTCTCGACGGCGCGCGATCTGGTGAAGATGATCGATGCCGCCTATCAGTATCCACTGATCCGCAAGTTCTCGACGGACCGCAGCTACGACGTGTATCCGGGTAGGGGCGTGCTGGCCTACAACAGCACGAATGCGCTCGTGCGCAACCCGAGCTGGGATATCGGTCTGCAAAAGACGGGCTTCATCAACGAAGCCGGCGAGTGCCTCGTGATGCAAGCCACGATCCATGGCCGTCCGATGGCGATCGTGCTGCTCGATTCGACGGGTAAGTATTCGCGCTTTGCCGACGCGACGCGTCTGCGCAAGTGGCTCGACGACTTTGGCGGCCAGCGCATTACCAGCGCGGATGCCGGCGGACGCGGGACCTGATCGCCTATGAGCCGGCGGCGCGCCCCATGAGGCGCCGCGCAAAGATAAAGCCCCGCCTAGGCGGGGCTTTTTGCTGGCCGCGCGGTCAACTCGCCCGCGCCGCTCAGTGCGCGTTCGATTTGCGTTGGGCTTCCGCGGCGGCGGCCGCTTCCGGGTGGTAACCGAGCGATTCGGAAATGACGAGCGCCGTTTGGCTCAATTGACCCAGCCATGAGTCTTGCAGGCGATCGGCCGGTGCGGAAAGCGACAAGCCGGCGACGAGTTTGCCCGTATCATCGTAAATGCCCGCGGCGATACACCGCACGCCAAGCTCCAACTCCTCGTTATCGCGCGCGCAAGCTTGCTGCCGGACTTGGCTCAGTTCGCGTTCGAGCCGCGCGATGTCGGTGATGCTGTTTTGCGTGTGACCGGAAAGGCCTGTGCGCATCGCATAGGCGCGTACGCGGGCTGCTTCGTCGGCGGCCAGAAAAAGCTTACCCACCGAGGTCAAATGCAGCGGCGCGCGTCCGCCGATGGCCCGCACGACCTGCATGCCCGAGCGCTCGGAGTAGGCGCGTTCGATATAGACGATCTCATCGCCTTGCCGAACCGAGAGATTGACCGTCTGCCCCGTCGCGCGGTGCAACTCGCGCATCGGCGCGAGCGCGGCGTCGCGCACCGAAAGGCGCGCTTTGACGAGGTTGCCGAGTTCGAGCAGCCGCATACCGAGCCGGTAGGTGCCAGGATCGGAGCGGTCGACCAAACGGCAGGTGACCATATCGTTCAAGATGCGGTGGGCCGTCGACGGGTGCAGCTCGGTGCGCAGCGCGAGCTCCTTCAAGCTGACCGGATCGGTGTGGGCAGCCAGGGCGTCGAGCAGGCGCATCATACGTTCGATCACCTGGATCGACGTTTTGGAGTCCTGATTCGTCTCGCTCATTGGAAATCGATTGACGCGGCAATTAATAATGAACTCATTGTATCTCGTATCGTGAAAAAAGCGAACGCTGTTCGAATGCTCCCTCGGATGACGGTCGCGCACATTTTTCGACGTTTTCCGTGGCCGGGCGGCATAAACGTCGGATAATCGACCTCGTTTCGTTCACTTGTGCCCACTATGCGAGTCGGACTGTTCGTTACTTGTCTCATCGATCTGATGCGTCCCGAGATCGGATTTTCGGTCATCAAGCTGCTCGAGCAGGCCGGCTACGAAGTCATCGTGCCGCCGGCCCAAACCTGCTGCGGGCAACCGGCCTACAACTCGGGCGAGCGGCGTATCGCGCGCGATCTCGCGGAAAAGATGCTGCGCGAGTTCGAGCAGTTCGATTACGTCGTGGTTCCCTCGGGCTCGTGCGGGGGCATGATCGTCGCGCACTACGGCGATTTGCTGCGCGACGATCCCGAGCTGATGGGCCGGTACGAACGGCTCCGTGCAAAAGTCTATGAATTGACCGATTTTCTCGTCAATGTCGCGAAGGTGCGCTTCTCGCCCGGCTCGTTCGAGGGACCTGTCACTTATCACGATTCATGTTCGGGTCTGCGCGAGCTCGGTGTCAAAGCGCAGCCGCGCGCATTGCTCGCGCAGCGCGGCGTGGCCGTTACCGAGATGAAGGACTGCGAGCACTGTTGCGGTTTCGGCGGCACGTTCGCCGTGAAATACGGCAACATTTCGACGGCGATCGTCGACGAGAAGTGCGCGAACGTTCAGGCGAGCGGCACGGGCTGCGTGGTGCTCGGCGATCTCGGCTGCATGCTGAACATCGAAGGCCGGCTGCGTCGTTCGGGCGACTCGGCCACGCGCGTGCTGCACATCGCCCAGGTGCTAGCCGGCGATGCCGAGCGCTAAGCTGACCATACAGTTCAACGAACGAACCGATCGAGCCCTCCATGCAAGTTCAATCGATGCATTTCAAAGCGCGCGCGAAGGACAGCCTGGCCAATGCACGCTTGCAGCAGAACCTGAAAAAGCTATCGACGAAGTTCGTCTCGGCGCCGGCGGCCGCCATGCACGCGATCGATTTTCCGGCCACGCGCTCGGAGTTGAAAGCGCGCCGTAACCGGGCGCTCGAAAACCTCGATGTGTGGCTGGAAACGTTCGAGCGCGAGGCCGCGCGCCGCGGCACGACGGTCTTGTACGCGGAAACCACGGCCGAGGCCGCGCGCCTCGTGGCCGACATCGCGCGCAAGCACGACGTGAAGAAGGTCATCAAGACGAAATCGATGGTCTCCGAGGAGATGCGCCTGAACGCCGTGCTCGGCGAGATGGGCGTGCAGTCGATCGAGACGGACCTCGGCGAATACATTCTCCAGATCAACGGCAACGAGCCGCCGAGCCATATCATCGCGCCCGTCGTCCACAAGGACAAAGAGGAGATCGCCGACTTGTTCGCGGCGACGCATGGGCGCACGCGCCTTACCGAGATTCCGGACATGACGCGCGAAGCGCGCGAGGTGCTGCGTCCGCACTTCCTATCGGCCGACATGGGCGTGACGGGTGGGAACTTCCTCATCGCCGAGACGGGCTCGGTCGCGCTCGTGACCAACGAGGGCAACGAAGGGATGTGCACGGTCATGCCGCGCGTGCACGTGGCGATAACCGGCATCGAAAAAGTGTTGCCCACGCTCGAGGACCTGGCGTTGGCGATGCGGCTGTTGCCGCGCAGCGCGACGGGGCAGGTCACCGCCAATTACTTTTCGCTGCTGACGGGGCCGCGCGCCGAGGGCGACCTCGACGGGCCGGAGCACATGTACGTGGTGCTCGTCGACGGCGGCCGCACGGGGCTCATCGGCGGGGCTTTCCAAGAGATGCTGCGCTGCATCCGCTGCGGCGCGTGCATGAATCACTGTCCGGTCTACCAGAAAGTCGGAGGCCACGCCTATGGCTGGGTCTATCCTGGGCCGATGGGATCGGTCCTGACGCCGAGCTATGCCGGTCTCGACAAGGCGGTCGATTTGCCGCAGGCGGCTACGCTCTGCGGCGAATGCAACGCGGTCTGTCCCGTCGGCATTCCGATCTCCGATTTGTTGCGCAAGCTGCGCGAAAAGCAGGTCGAGCGGCGCTTGCGGCCGTTTTCGGAGCGTGCGGCGCTGGCCGTTTGGGGATTCGTCGCGATGCGCCCGGCCTTGTATGCGCTCCTAGCCAAATTCTCGGTGCGCGTGCTCGAGCGCGCGGGCGGCAGCCGGCGTTCGATCGCGTATCTGCCGTTCGGCCAGGGGTGGACGGCTACGCGTGAAATGCCGGCGCCTGTCGGGCGGACATTTCGTGAGCTTTACGCGGCCCAACGCAGCCATCAAGGGTGAGCCTTATCGTCGCTCTTTCATTGTTTATGGGAACGCAACGCTGAATTCGCTATTCCCATCTTTGTCTCGATAGATAGCCTTTATAGAATACGTGCCATGGATGAGTGCGGGTGCGCGATCGGCGCGGACCCGCCGCGAAAAGGGGCACGGATATGAGAACGACAAGAACGGGCTATCTCTCTCAGTATTGGCCGGTCGCGCTGGCTATTGCGCTGGTCGTTCTGGCTATCCTTCGTGCATACGGCGGCGCCGGTGCGGCGCGCGAACCGCTCGGCGCGGATCAGGTGACCGCGGAGTTGGCGCGCACGGTGTCCTACGGTTTGATCGATGCGCGGGCGGAGCGAACCGCGTCCTCGGTGCGCCAAGTCGTCGCGCCGGCGGCCGCTGCCCAGGCATCGTGAACGGTGCGGCCCGATATAATGCCCGCTTCGGTCTGGGCCGCCGCGCGGTCCGGGGCCGCACGCCGGAGCCTAGGCTGCGGCGCCCTCGCAGCGTGATTGATTGATGAAAACAGTCTCCATTTGCTTCATCTGCCTCGGAAACATCTGCCGTTCGCCCACGGCCGAGGCGGTCATGCGAGCCCAGGTCGAAGCGGCTGGGCTCGCCGGGCGCATCGAAATCGATTCCGCCGGCACGGGCAACTGGCACATCGGCAAGGCACCCGACGAACGCGCGCAGCAAGCCGGACGCACGCGCGGCTATGACTTGTCGCCGCTGCGCGCCCGGCAGATCGCCGCGGCCGATTTCGATCGCTTCGACCTGCTGCTGGCGATGGACGAGGCCAACGTCGGCAATTTGCTGCGCGTGTGCCCGCCGGGGCGTCGCGAGCGGGTGCGTTTGCTGATGGAGTTCGCCCCCGCGGCCGCGGAGCGCGAAGTCGCCGATCCTTATTTCGGCGGCGGCGAAGGCTTCGAGCGCGTCCTCGATCAAGTCGAAGCAGCGTGCGCGGGGCTGCTGGCGCATTTGCGCGAGCGGCTCGCGCAGGCATAGACGGCGCTCATGCACCATCCGGCACCAATACCCTGTTCAATACAGGGGGATACTTGACTAAAAACGTCATGTATTTATACTTGACCAAAATCGTCGAGAATTCTGGTTTTCCGTCCCTATGAGACTCACCACTAAAGGCCGTTTCGCCGTCACGGCGATGATCGACCTGGCCCTGCGCCAGGAGCAGGGTCCGGTGACGCTAGCCGGCATCAGCCAGCGCCAGCGGATCTCGCTGTCTTACCTCGAACAACTGTTCGGGAAGCTGCGTCGCCACGAGATCGTCGAATCGGTGCGGGGGCCGGGTGGTGGTTACAACCTGGCTCGCCGCGCGCAGGACGTGACGGTGGCCGACATCATCATCGCCGTCGACGAGCCGCTCGATGCCACGCAATGCGGGGGCAAGGGTTCGTGCGAGGGCACGAAACAGCACGACGGGCACTGTATGACCCACGAGCTGTGGTCGACGCTGAACCAGAAAATGGTCGAGTACCTCGATTCCGTATCGCTGCAAGATTTGGTCGATCAGCAGCGGGCACGGGAAGGGTCGCCCGCCGTATTGCGCGACCGGCGCACCGAAAGCCCGGCCGTCGAAGCGGCGCGCGTCGTGCCGAAAGGGCCCAATTCCGTATTCAATATCGCGAGTTCGTGAGCCGGTCATCGAAGCAACGAACACGAGAAGACATAACGATTTCCCCCGGAGCCATTGATGAGTAACGAGATGCCCCACCTGCCCATTTACATGGACTACAGCGCGACGACGCCGGTCGATCCGCGCGTGGTGGACAAAATGATTCCGTATCTGCGCGAGCAGTTCGGCAACCCCGCATCGCGCAGCCACTCGTACGGCTGGGACGCGGAGCGGGCCGTCGAGCAGGCGCGCGAGGAAGTCGCCGCGCTCGTGAACGCCGATCCGCGCGAAATCATTTGGACCTCCGGTGCGACGGAATCGGACAACCTGGCGATCAAGGGTGCCGCGCACTTTTACAAGAGCAAGGGCAAGCACGTCATCACCGTGAAAACGGAGCACAAGGCCGTGCTCGATACGTGCCGCGAGCTCGAGCGCGAAGGCTTCGAAGTGACCTATCTCGACGTCAAGAGCGATGGGCTGATCGACCTCGACGTCTTCAAGGCCGCCTTGCGGCCCGACACGATTCTCGTCTCCGTCATGTCGGTGAACAACGAGATCGGCGTCATTCAGGACATCGAAACGATCGGCGAGATCTGCCGTGAAAAGGGCATCGTGTTCCATGTCGATGCCGCGCAGGCAACGGGCAAGGTCGAAATCGATCTGAGCCGCCTGAAGGTCGACTTGATGTCGTTCTCGGCGCACAAAACCTATGGCCCGAAGGGTATCGGCGCGCTGTACGTTCGCCGCAAGCCGCGCGTGCGCATCGAGGCGCAGATGCACGGCGGCGGTCACGAGCGCGGAATGCGTTCGGGCACGCTGGCCACGCATCAGATCGTGGGCATGGGCGAAGCGTTCCGCATCGCGCGTGAGGAAATGGCGACGGAAAACGAACGCATCCGCATGCTGCGCGACCGTTTGTTGCATGGCCTCACGCAGATGGAAGAAGTGTACGTGAACGGCGATATGGAGCGTCGCGTACCGCACAACCTGAACATCAGCTTCAATTTCGTCGAAGGCGAATCGTTGATCATGGCGATCAAGGATGTGGCCGTTTCGTCGGGCTCCGCCTGCACGTCGGCTTCGCTCGAACCCTCGTACGTATTGCGCGCCCTCGGCCGCAACGACGAACTCGCGCACAGCTCGATCCGCTTCACGGTCGGCCGCTTCACGACGGAACAAGACGTCGATTACGTCATCAACCTGCTCAAGAACAAGATCGCGAAGCTGCGCGACTTGTCGCCGCTGTGGGAAATGCATCAAGACGGCATCGACCTGTCGACGATCAAGTGGGCCGCGCACTGAGCGCCTGCGAACGCACACGCCAAACGAATCCAGGAGTTTGATCATGTCTTACAGCAACAAAGTTCTCGATCATTACGAAAACCCGCGTAACGTCGGCTCGTTCGCAAAGGACGACGATGCGGTCGGCACCGGCATGGTGGGCGCGCCGGCCTGCGGCGACGTCATGAAGCTGCAGATTCGCGTGGGCGCGGACGGCGTGATCGAAGACGCCAAGTTCAAGACGTACGGCTGCGGCTCGGCCATCGCTTCGAGTTCGCTCGTCACCGAATGGGTGAAGGGCAAGACGCTCGACGAAGCGCTCTCGATCAAGAACACGCAGATCGCCGAAGAGTTGGCGTTGCCGCCGGTCAAGATCCACTGCTCGATCCTCGCGGAAGACGCGATCAAGGCGGCGGTGGCCGATTACAAGCAGCGTCACGGCGTCGCGCAAGCGGCCGACGAGGCGGGGCAAGTCGCATAAGCGCATCGAAGAAGCATTATGGCGATCACTTTGACCGAAAAAGCCGCGCAGCACGTGCAAAAGTATCTTGTCCGTCGCGGCAAGGGGCTCGGGCTGCGCCTCGGCGTACGCACGACGGGATGCTCCGGCCTCGCTTACAAGCTCGAGTATGTGGACGAGCTCGAACCCGAAGATCAGGTGTTCGAGTGCAACGGCGTGAAGGTCGTCGTCGATCCGAAGAGTCTCGCGTATATCGACGGCACCGAGCTCGACTTCGCGCGCGAGGGGTTGAACGAAGGCTTCAAGTTCAACAATCCGAACGTCAAGGACGAATGCGGCTGCGGCGAGTCGTTCCGCGTATGACGCACCCGAGCCCTCCGCTCGGGCAAGAAGGCGGCGGTGGCCGCCTTTTTGTTTCTAGGCCGCGCGCGGCGCGCTATTTCGGCGATTGACTCCAATGTCCTCGATCCAAGACAGTCACTTCGATCTGTTCCACCTGCCGGCGCGCTTCGCGCTCGATTTGCAGGCGCTCGAACATGCCTACCGGACGGTACAGGCTCAAGTCCACCCGGACCGCTTCGCCGCGGCCGGCGAAGCGCAAAAACGTATCGCGATGCAGTGGGCCACGCGCGCGAACGAGGCATATCAGACCCTGCGCGATCCGCTCAAGCGTGCGACCTATCTGCTCTCGCTGCGCGCGATCGATGTCGGCGCGTCGGAAAACACGGCGATGGAGCCGGCGTTCCTGATGCAGCAGATGGAATGGCGAGAACGCGTGGAAGACGCGGGGCAGGCGCGCAACGTCACGGCGTTGATGGCCTTGCTGGACGAGTTGCGCGAAGACGAGCGCGTTCGCTTCGAGCGGCTCGGAGTGTTGCTCGATACGGGCGCCGATCAGCCGGCTGCCGAGGCCGTTCGGCAACTGATGTTCCTCGAACGGCTCGCCGGCGAGATCGCTCACCAGATCGAGCGGCTCGAGCACTGAAGCGGGACGCTGCCGCCCGATACTCGATGAGCGGCATGGGCCCAGCGCCGAGCGCGCGCAGGCAGGATAATAGAGGTTCTCGTCGCACAGGCGACGATGAACGAACCCATATAGATCAGAATGGCCTTACTGCAAATCTCCGAACCGGGCATGGCGCCCGCGCCGCATCAACGGCGGCTGGCCGTCGGCATCGACCTCGGCACGACGAATTCGCTCGTGGCCGCCGTCCGCAATAGCATCCCCGAGGCGCTGCCGGACGAGGAGGGCCGTGTCCTGCTGCCGTCCGTCGTACGTTATCTGGAACGCGGCGGCCGGCGCATCGGCCATGTCGCGAAAGCCGAAGCGGTGCTCGACCCGCGCAATACGATCGTGTCGGTCAAGCGCTTTATGGGCCGAGGCAAGAGCGAAGTCGAAGGGGCCGAAAATGCGCCCTACGAATTTATCGACGCGCCGGGCATGGTGCAGATTCGTACGGTCGATGGCGTCAAAAGCCCCGTCGAAGTCTCGGCGGAGATTCTCGCCACGCTGCGCCAACGCGCCGAGGACTCGCTCGGCGATGAACTCGTCGGCGCCGTGATTACGGTGCCGGCCTATTTCGACGAGGCGCAGCGCCAGGCCACCAAGGATGCGGCGCGGCTTGCGGGTTTGAACGTGTTGCGTCTGCTCAACGAGCCGACGGCGGCGGCCATTGCCTATGGCCTCGATCACGGCGCCGAGGGGCTCTATGCCGTCTACGATCTCGGCGGCGGCACGTTCGATTTGTCGATCCTGAAGCTCACGAAAGGCGTGTTCGAAGTGCTTGCCGCCGGCGGCGATTCGGCGCTGGGCGGCGACGACTTCGATCACGTTTTGTACCGCCACGTGTTGACCGAGGCAGGGCTGGCGCCGCAAGGGCTCGCGCCCGAGGACGTGCGGTTGCTGCTCGATCGCGTCCGGGCAACGAAAGAGGCGCTGTCCTCGGCGCCGCAAGCCACGGTGGAGGCTACGCTCTCGGACGGCACGCCGATCGCCGTCGAGGTTACGCAGACTCGATTCGCCGAGCTCGTCCATTCGCTCGTCGAGCGCACGCTGGTCCCGACCAGGAAGGCGCTGCGCGACGCGAAGATCGCCCCGAGCGAGGTGAAGGGCGTCGTGCTCGTCGGCGGCGCGACGCGCATGCCGGTGATTCGTCAGGCCGTCGAGGCGTTTTTCGGGCAGCCGCCGCTGACCAATCTCAACCCCGACCAGGTGGTCGCGCTCGGCGCGGCGATCCAAGCCGATTTGCTGGCCGGCAATCGCACGGGCGACGATTGGCTTTTGCTCGATGTGATTCCGCTTTCGCTCGGCGTCGAGACGATGGGCGGTCTCGTCGAAAAGATCATTCCGCGCAATTCGACGATTCCCGTCGCGCGTGCGCAGGAGTTCACGACGTTCAAGGACGGGCAAACGGCGATGGCGATCCACGTCGTCCAGGGCGAGCGCGAACTCGTCTCCGACTGCCGTTCGCTGGCCCGGTTCGAACTGCGCGGCATTCCGCCGATGACGGCTGGGGCCGCGCGTATTCGTGTGACCTATCAAGTCGATGCCGACGGTTTGCTGTCGGTGTTCGCACGCGAGCAGCATTCAGGCGTGGAGGCATCGGTCGTCGTGAAGCCCTCGTACGGCTTGGCCGATGACGACATCGCGCGCATGCTCGAGGATAGCTTCCGCACGGCCGAAGTCGATATGCGCGCACGGGCGCTGCGCGAAGCGCAGGTGGAAGCCGAGCGCTTGGTCGAGGCGACGCAAGCGGCCCTCGCGGCCGACGGCGAATTGCTCGAAGCCGACGAACGCGCGAAGGTCGACGCGGCGCTCGCGCGCTTGCGCGAGACGGCGCAAGGTTCGGATGCCGATGCGATCGAGGCCGCCACGAAAGCGCTCGCCGCCGAGACCGACGAGTTCGCTGCCCGACGCATGGACAAGAGCATCCGCCAAGCGCTGACGGGCCGCAAACTCGACGAAATCTAACCTGGCGCCGCGCCGCCCTACAATGACACGAGCGGCGACGCTTGCCGCTGTGCACATATAGTCAGAACGGAATCTCCTATGCCTCAAATCGTTGTCCTGCCCCACGTCGAACTGTGCCCGGAAGGGGCAGTCTTCGAGGCCGCGCCCGGCGAAAGCGTTTGCGATGCGCTGCTCGAGCACGGCATCGAAATCGAGCATGCGTGCGAAAAGTCTTGCGCTTGCACCACATGTCATGTGATCGTGCGTGAAGGCTTCGAAGCGCTTGAACCGTCGGAGGAGGACGAAGACGACCTGCTCGACAAGGCTTGGGGGCTCGAGCCTACGTCCCGGCTCTCGTGCCAAGCGCGAGTGCCGGAGAACAAGGATCTCGTCGTCGAGATCCCCCGCTATACGATCAATCACGCGAAAGAGAATCATTAACCGTCTACGATGTCAGCGCTGGCGGTTAGTGGCTAGTCATTAAGACTCTGAAGGAGGAGCAGCCATGAAGTGGACAGATGTACAAGAAATCGCGATGGCCCTCACCGACAAGCATCCCGAGATCGATCCGCAGCAGATCCGCTTCACCGACCTGCATCGCTGGGTGATGGAGCTCGACGGCTTCAACGACGATCCGAATCGGTCGAGCGAAAAGATACTCGAGGCGATCCAATTGGCGTGGATCGAAGACTCCGCCGAATGATATTTCGGCTGGCAGGGGCGAGCGGGGCGACTATCCGTTCCGTATAGGCGCAAAAAAGGCGACCCGTTCATGACTGGGTCGCCTTTTTTAATCGGCGCTGTCCGCGTTTTACCGCCGCGCAGGCCGGCGTAGTCTTAACCGGCTACGAGCGTGCCGTGCTCGATATGAACGCGCTCGCCTTGTTGGAACGGCGGCGCTTGGCGATACGTGAAGTAGCGCAGGTGGCCGTTTTCCATCCGTACGCGTACTTGGTAGTCCGTTTCGCTGCGCAGGTGTTTTTCGACCGAGTTGCCGGCGAAGCCGCCGCCGACGGCGCCGAGCACCGTCATCGCCGTACGGCCGGTTCCGCGTCCGAATTGATTGCCGAGTAGGCCGCCGGCCACTGCGCCGCCCACGGCGCCGATACCGGTGCCGTGCCCCTCACGCCGAACCGTCACGATCGATTCGACAGTGCCGCAGCTTGCGCAATACGCGCTCTGGCCGCTCGGTTGCTGCTGCGCGTAAGGCTGCTGGGCAAGCTGCTGGTCCGCGGGGACCGGTTGTCCGGGCGGCTGTTGCGCATAGGACGGCTGGCCAGGCTGGCCCGAGTAGGGCACTTGGCCGGGGGCACCCTGGGCGATCCGCGCTTGCGCGTTCGGCGGTTGTTGGCTCGTCACGGCTGCGCTCGTTGCGGGCGCCGCCGTATCGACGACGGGTTGCGATGCCACTTGCGCCGTTTGCGATTGATCGTTTTGAACGCTGGAGCTCGACGCCTTCGGAAAGACGCCCGTGATGGCCGCGGTGGCGGCGAGGCTTGCGACGATGACCGTGCCCGCGGCCACCGCGATCAGCGGGTGTAGGCGGCGCGGCGATGTGGTTGGGTTGTTCATGACGTACCTCCGTCCAGACTGAAAGAGGCCTTTCCTTGTGCGTGATGACGAGCATAGTGTCCGTCATCGGATGCAGGCCCGCGTTTCAATTTGTAACGCTCGTGGCTTATGCAAAACGAGGGCCCGGCGCGGCAACGCCGGTATTGGCCTCTCGTTACGAGGGCCGGATCGGATGGAAAAAAGCCGCCCGCGACGTAGCTGCGGGCGGCTTTTACCGATCGTTACAAACCGCTGTGGCGTCCGCGCCTCAGTCCTCGCGGCGCAGGTGCGGGAACAGAATGACGTCGCGGATGCTCGGGCTGTCCGTCAACAGCATCACGAGGCGATCGATACCAATCCCGCAGCCGCCTGTCGGGGGCATCCCGTACTCCAGCGCGCGGATGTAGTCGGCGTCGTAGTACATCGCTTCCTCGTCGCCAGCGTCTTTCTGCTCGACCTGTTTCTTGAAGCGCGCGGCTTGATCTTCGGGATCGTTCAACTCCGAAAAACCGTTGGCGATTTCGCGGCCCGTAATGAACAACTCGAACCGCTCGGTGATGCCTTCGACCGAATCGGAAGCGCGCGCGAGCGGCGAGACTTCGACGGGGTAGTCGATGATGTAGGTCGGTTCCCAAAGCTGGGCTTCGGCGGTTTCCTCGAACAGCGCCAGTTGCAGCGCGCCGATGCCCGCGTTCAAGAAAGTGGGCTGCGTCGTGTCGACGCCGAGGCGCTTCAGTTCGGTGCGCAAGAACGCCGCGTCGGCCAATTGCGCGTCGCTGTAATCGGGCGCGTATTTGCGGATCGCTTGCGTGATCGTCAGCCGATGGAACGGCTTGGACAGATCGAGTTCGCGGCCCTGATACGTGATCGTGGCGGTGCCGAGCGCATCGATCGCCGCTTGGCGGATCAATTGCTCGGTAAAGTCCATGAGCCACGTGTAGTTCGTGTACGCGGCGTAGAACTCCATCATCGTGAACTCGGGATTGTGCCGCGGCGACACGCCCTCGTTACGGAAGTTGCGGTTGATTTCGAAGACGCGCTCGAAGCCGCCCACGATCAAACGCTTCAGATAAAGCTCGGGCGCGATGCGCAGGAACATCTGCATGTCGAGCGCGTTGTGATGCGTCGTGAACGGCTTGGCCGCCGCGCCGCCCGGGATCGGGTGCAGCATCGGCGTTTCGACTTCCATGAAGTCGGCGTCCGACATGAACTTGCGGATCGACGAAATCGCCTTCGTGCGCGCGACGAACGTATTGCGTGCTTCGGGCGTGACGATCAGATCGACGTAGCGCTGACGGTAGCGCGTTTCTTGGTCCGAGAGACCGTGGAACTTGTCGGGCAGGGGACGCAGCGACTTCGACAGCAGGCGCAGCTCCGTGCAGCGCACCGACAGCTCGCCCTTGTTCGTGCGAAAGAGCACGCCGCGAGCGGCGACGATATCGCCGAGGTCCCACTTCTTGAAGGCTTCGTACGTTTGCTCGCCCACGTCGGCCGGCGTCACGAAGAACTGGATTTGCCCCGAGCCGTCGCGCACGGTGGCGAAACTGGCCTTGCCCATCACGCGCTTGAGCATCATGCGGCCGGCGATCGACACATCGAGCGCGGTGGCTTCGAGCGCGTCTTTGTCCGTTTGCGCGTATTGCGATTGCAGCTCGCCCGCATGGTGCGTCGGACGGAAATCGTTCGGGTAGGCGATGCCCGCATCGCGCAGCGTGCGCAGCTTCTCGCGCCGCTCGGCAATGATCTTGTTCTCGTCGACGGTTGCGTCGACGGTGGGGAGAGTCGATTCGGTCATGGTGTGTCCGCTGCGCTTAGACGCCTTGCTTCAGGCTCGCGCTGATGAATTCGTCGAGGTCGCCGTCGAGCACGGCCTTCGTATTGCTGATTTCGACGTTGGTGCGCAAATCCTTCACGCGGCTCTGGTCGAGCACGTAGGAACGAATTTGGTGGCCCCAGCCCACGTCGGTCTTGCTCGATTCGAGCTTGTCTTGCTCGGCCTGGCGCTTGCGCATCTCGGCTTCGTACAAGCGCGATTTGAGCATCGCCATCGCTTCGGCGCGGTTGCGGTGCTGCGAGCGGTCGTTTTGGCACTGCACGACGATTCCCGACGGCAAGTGCGTGATCCGCACGGCCGAATCGGTCTTGTTGATGTGCTGACCGCCGGCGCCCGAGGCGCGGTACGTATCGATGCGCAAATCGGCCGGGTTGATGTCGACCTCGATCGAATCGTCGATTTCGGGGTAGACGAATACCGACGAGAACGACGTATGCCGGCCGCCCGACGAATCGAACGGCGACTTGCGAACGAGCCGGTGGATGCCCGTTTCCGTGCGCAGGAAGCCGTATGCGTATTCGCCCTCGACCTTGATCGTCGCGTTCTTGATACCGGCGACGTCGCCTTCGGATTCCTCGAGCACTTCCGTCTTGAAGCCCTTGCGCTCGCAATAGCGCAGGTACTGGCGCAGCAGCATCGACGCCCAATCGCAGGCTTCGGTGCCGCCCGCGCCGGCTTGAATGTCGATGAAGGCGTTGTTCGGGTCGGCCGGGTTCGCGAACATCCGGCGAAATTCGAGGTCGGCGACGCGCGCTTCGATCTTGCCCGCATCGTCCTCGCAGGCGAGAAGCGTGTCGTCGTCGCCTTCCTCGCGCGCCATGTCGAATAGATCCTGCGCGTCGCGCAGGTCGGTATCGAGCGCGGAGAGGGTCAGAACGACGCCCTCGAGCATTTTCTTTTCCCGGCCGAGGGCCTGGGCATGCTTCGAATCGTTCCAGACGTTCGGGTCTTCGAGTTCCTTGTTGACTTCAGCTAGACGCGCGGATTTGGCGTCGTAGTCAAAGATACCCCCGTAGCTCGCCCGCGCGTCGGCGCAGGTCTGCCAGAGAGCCTTCGATCGCGTTCAGGCGTTCGGCTTCCATGTCGATCTTTTTGCTTCGTAAAAAGGAGAAATTATAGCCGATCGGGCGGGGACATCGACCGCCCGCGGGGCCGCGGGCGGGGGGCGATTGCGCATGATCGCGCGCTAGCGCGCACTGACGGCGTGTTCGACGATCATCTGCACGCGCACGACGCCGTTCCAGCTATCGGCCGCGAGCCGGTAGGCGATATGCGCGCGGGCGGGCAGCGTCTCCGTGTGATTGAACCAGATGGCTTGAAAGCGCTGACGGCCGCGCGCCAACTGGAGCTTCAGATGCTTTTCCTTGACGAGCGCTTGCGAGAGCACGTCGAACTCGCCCGAGAACGTCGGCGCCGGAAAGCCTTGGCCCCAGACAGCCGCGTCGATCATCTCGACGATCTGCGGCGTGAAGTACGCGTCTTCCAACTCGCCGTCCGTCACGACGACGCGGGCGAGGGCGTTCTCATCCAACGCTTCGCGTGCAACGGTCTCGAACGCGGCCGCGAAGCGCGGTACGTCGCGCGTGGCTAGCGTCACGCCGGCCGCCATCGCGTGACCGCCGAACTTCGCGAGCAGATTCGGCTCGCGCTTGGCGATCAGATCGAGCGCGTCGCGCAGATGGAAACCCGGGATGGAACGGCCGGAACCCTTGACGAGTTCTCCCTCGTCGTCGGCCAGCGCGAACGTGAACGCGGGGCGGTGATACTTTTCTTTCAGACGCCCCGCGACGATGCCGATCACGCCTTGGTGCCAGCTTTCGTTGAACAGCGTGATCGTCGCGCGGCCGTCGGGATCGAGCGTGGCGATTTCCTCGAGCGCCTGCTGCTGCATCCCGGCTTCGATTTCGCGCCGCTCGCGGTTCATCGCGTCGAGTTGCTGCGCGAGCTCCCAGGCGCGACCCACATCGTCCGTCGTCAGGCATTCGATGCCCAGCGACATATCCGAAAGCCGTCCGGCGGCGTTTAGCCGGGGACCCAGCGCGAAACCGAGATCGAAACCCGAGGCGTTGCGCGCGTCGCGTCCCGCCGCGCGGAACAGCGCCGCGATGCCGGGCTGCATCCGCCCGCGGCGAATGCGTGCGAGGCCCTGCGCCACGAGTACCCGGTTGTTGCCGTCGAGCTTGACGACGTCGGCGACGGTGCCGAGCGCGACGAGGTCGAGCAGCCCGTCTAGCCGCGGCTCGGCCGCGCCCCCCGCGGCGAACGCGCCGCTCTCGCGCAGCCGTGCCCGCAGCGCGAGCAGAACGTAGAACATGACGCCCACGCCCGCGATGCATTTGCTCGGAAACGCGCAGCCCGGCTGATTCGGATTGACGATGGCCCGCGCGGCCGGCAGCGTTTCGCCGGGCAAATGGTGATCGGTGACGAGCACGTCGATGCCGCGTGCGTTGGCCGCGGCCACCCCGTCCACGCTGGCGATGCCGTTATCGACGGTGATCAGCAAGTGCGGCTCGCGGCTGGCCGCCAATTCGACGATTTCCGGGGTGAGGCCGTAACCGTACTCGAAGCGGTTCGGCACGAGATAGTCGACTTGCGCGCCGAACATGCGCAGGCCGCGCACGGCCACCGCGCAAGCCGTCGCGCCGTCGCAGTCGTAATCGGCGACGACGACCATCCGCTTGCGTTGCGCGATCGCATCGGCCAGCAGGGCCGCCGCTTCGTCCGTGCCTTTCAGGTGCACCGGCGGGACGAGCCGCGTCAAGGCAGTCTCGATCTCGTCGGGCAAGCGCACACCGCGGGCGGCATAGAGGCGAGCCAAAATGGGGTGCAAGCCGTGGCGGATCAGCGCGGCTTCATCGGCGGGCGAAGATGCGCGGTTGACGATTCGAGTCATGCAAGCAAGCGGAAGAGAGAAGGCGGGCGGCCGGGCGCTTTGCGCGCGGCCGCGCGTGACGGTTGGGTTCCGCCGGGTTCGTCGGCCGCCATCATTCGAGAAGCGACGCGAGTACGCGGCGGCGCCAGAATTTGCGCAAGTCGCCGCGCTTCGCCGCGAGCGTGACCGACGCCGTGTCGCCCGCCAGCGTCAGAGCGAGTGCGCCGAGACTGCCCGCGTCGAGCGCCTCCAGCGCGGGCGCGAACCAGTCCGCCTCCACGCGGTCGAGGGCGGCTTGCCAGCCGGCCCAGTCCTGGGCGATGAACGGTGCCGCGAACGGATTCAGTTCGACGAGGGTCGTCCCGGCGCCGAGCGGCGGCATCGCCCGGAACGATCCGGGCGCCCCCGCGCTTTCGACGGCGGCCGCCAGCGCCAGCCCGCGCGTGGCGGGCGCATCGGACAGTACTCGCACGAAGGGACTGCGCACCGGCTGCGCGCTGCCTTGCGCATGCAGCCAGATCGAATTGACGGCGGGTAGGCCGCGCGCCTCGCGCGCCTGGTTGACCGGGTGCTCGAACCAGCCCATCTGAACTTCGTTCTGCAGTTTCATCCAAATGCGCGAGCGTTGTCCCGAATGGGCATCGTGCGGCAGCCAAATTTCGATGCTGCGGCCGCTCGCGCGCAGCGGCGAGGCGCCTGCAAGTTTGCCGAGCACTTCGCCCGAGAGGTACCAGCGATGTGGGTTGGGCGCCTCGACGCGCACACCCAACTCCTCGATCAACGGCTTGGCCACGGCCAGCAGCGTGGCCGCGTCCTCGTCGGTCAAATCGAGCGCCGAGGGATCGATCAAGACCAGATGGTCATGCGCGATGCGTACGTGCACGGGCTCGACGCACGCCCACTCGTCGTTCCCGGGAACGACGCCGTCGGCGAGTAGCATATAGGGCGCGAGCGGGGCCTCGTCGGTTGCGTTGGCGGCGACGGCGCCGAATTGACGGGCGACCCAGCGCTCATGCGGCAGCGTGCGCTGAAAATCCTCGCCCGCCACGCGTTCCACGAGGGTCGCGCGCGGAAGCAGTTTGTCAAGCGCGGGGCTGCGCAGCTCGTGCAGCGCGCTGGAGGCGTCGGCGGCCGCCGGCAGCGCGAACGGCAGGAGGAGATGAAGACGGTTGGAATGCATGATGGTGCGCATTGTATGGCAAACTGCGCGCTTGATCGGCTCCGCGTCCGTGGCGAGCGCTCGGGCGCGCGGCACGCGCGTTGCGAGCCGGTCGGCGCGCCGGCGGTGCGTGTGGTGGCTGCACACAATTGAAGGATTCGCTTGAAACTCCCTTACGAATGGCAAATCGGCTGGCGCTATACGCGCGCCGGCAAGCGCACGACAGGCAACGGCTTCATTTCGTTCATCGCGCTCGTGTCGATGTCGGGCATCGCCCTCGGCGTCGCGGCGTTGATCGTCGTGCTTTCCGTCATGAACGGCTTTCAGAAAGAGGTGCGCGACCGCATGTTGTCGGTGCTCGCGCACGTCGAGATTTTTTCGCCGGCGGGCTCGATGCCCGATTGGCAGCGCACGGCCCTCGAGGCACGCCGCAACCCGGCCGTGATCGGCGCCGCGCCCTACGTCGACGCGCAAGCGCTGCTCACGCGTCAAGACGCCGTGAGCGGCGTGGCGCTGCGCGGGGTCGAACCTTCGCTCGAGCCGCAGGTGTCTGACATCGGCAAGGACATGAAAGCCGGCCGTTTGACGGATCTCGCGCCGGGGCAGTTCAACATCGTGCTCGGGGCCGATTTGGCCGCGAACCTCGGCGTCTCCGCGGGCGACAAGATCACGCTCGTCGCGCCCGAAGGCTCGCTCACGCCGGCCGGCATGCTGCCGCGCTTGAAGCAGTTCACGGTCAGCGGCGTGTTCCAATCGGGGCACTACGAATACGATAGCTCGCTCGCGCTCATCAACATCCACGATGCCGAAGTGCTGTTTCGCACGAGTGCGCCCACGGGCGTGAGACTGCGGCTCAAGGATATGCAAGAGGCGCCGCGCGTGGCGCGCGAGTTGTCCCATACGCTGTCGGGCGATCTCTATATTCGCGACTGGACGCAGCAGAACAAGACTTGGTTCTCGGCCGTCAAGATCGAAAAGCGGATGATGTTCGTCATCCTCACGTTGATCATCGCCGTCGCCGCGTTCAATCTCGTCTCGTCGCTCGTGATGACGGTAACGAACAAGCAGGCCGATATCGCGATTTTGCGCACGCTCGGCGCGCAGCCCGGCTCGATCATGAAAATCTTCTTCGTCCAAGGGATCACGATCGGCTTCGCCGGGACGGCCACCGGCGTCGCACTCGGCTCGCTGATTGCCTGGAGCATTCCCTGGCTCGTGCCGATGATCGAGCATCTGCTCGGCGTGCAATTCTTGCCGCCGTCGGTCTATTTCATCAACGAGTTGCCTTCCGAGCTGGTCGCGACCGACGTGGCCAGAATCGGCGTCATCGCGTTCGTCTTGTCGGCGTTGGCTACGCTGTACCCGAGCTGGCGCGGCGCGAAGGTGCGTCCGGCGGAGGCGCTGCGCTATGAGTAACGAATTCATCACCGAGTCGCGCCGCGTCGCATCGAGCGCGGCGCAAGCCACGCAATATGTGCTCGAGGCGCGCGGCATTTCGAAGGCATTCGTGCAGGGCGGGCTGAACGTGCCCGTGCTCAATCGAGCGGAACTCAACGTGCGGCGCGGCGAGAAGCTCGCGATCGTCGGCGCCTCGGGTTCGGGCAAGAGCACGTTGCTGCACGTACTCGGCGGTCTCGACGAGCCGAGCGCCGGCAGCGTGTCCGTGCTCGGGCGGCCCTTCACCGAGTTGGCCGAGCGCGAGCGCAACGATCTGCGCAACCATGCGCTCGGTTTCGTTTATCAGTTTCACCATCTGCTCGCCGAATTCAGCGCGCTCGACAACGTCGCGATGCCGCTGCGCATCCGCCGGATGAGTTCCGACGCGGCGCGCCGCGACGCCCTTGCGATGCTGGAGCGCGTGGGTCTCGCGCACCGCGCCAAACATCGTCCGGGCGAGCTCTCGGGCGGGGAGAGGCAGCGCGTCGCGATCGCGCGCGCGCTCGTGACGAAGCCGGCTTGCGTGCTGGCCGACGAGCCCACCGGCAATCTCGACGGCGCGACGGCGGACAACGTCTTCAATCTCATGCTCGATCTGTCGGCGACGCTGGAGACGAGCTTCGTCATCGTCACGCACGATGTGGACTTGGCCGGACGGTGCGACCGGATTTTGCGTCTGCGCGACGGCGTGCTGCACGAAGAGCCGTCCGTACCCGTCTAACCTTTCGAGAGCGATCGTCGCGCCAGCCGCCATGTGGATCGATACGCACTGTCATCTGGACGCCGGCGAGTTCGACGGCGATCGGGAAGCGGTGTCGCGGGCGGCGCTGGCGAGCGGCGTCGAGCGCATCGTCATTCCGGCCGTGGCGCGCGAAAACTTCGCCGTTGTTCGCGCGCTCGCGCATCGCACGGCGGGCGGCGTCTATGCGCTCGGCATTCACCCATTGTTCACTCGGCACGCGAGCGAGGCCGATCTCGACGTGCTGCGCCGCGAGATCGAAGCGAGCCTCGCCGATCCGCGATTCGTCGGTATTGGCGAGATCGGGCTCGATTACTTCGTGCCCGATCTCGACGACACGCGTCAGCGCTTTTTCTACGACGAACAATTGAAGCTGGCGCGCGAGTTCGACTTGCCGGTCATTTGTCATGTGCGCAAGTCGCAGGATCTCGTGCTCAAGGGCTTGCGTCGATACGCCGTCAAATGCGGCATCGCGCACGCGTTCAACGGCAGCTTTCAGCAGGCGGGCGCGTTCATCGATCAAGGCATGCGGCTCGGGTTCGGCGGCAACGTTACGTTCGAACGGTCGCGGCAGATCAGGCGGCTTGCGGCGCAACTTCCGCTGGACGCGATCGTCGTTGAAACCGATGCGCCCGATATTTCTCCGTCCTGGCTTTACAAGCAACGCAATTCGCCCGACCAGGTACCGCGCATCGGTGCCGTCATCGCCGAGCTTCGCGGCATCGCCATCGATGAGCTTAGGCTAGGCACAATGGCCAACGCGCATTGCGCGCTGCCCCGTCTCGCGCTGGCCCCCGCATAATCGATCTCCTTTCGCGCTGTTGAACGTGCTGGACTCCAGGCCGCGGCCCGGGGCTGATTCGGCACGCCTGCACGCTGATCGGAGGAGGGCGAATGCGGGCGATGCTGATCGGTTTCGCGCTCGGCATCACGTTGCTGCAGCAGTGCGCGACGCTGCCGGGGCGGTGGCAATGGGCGCTGCTTGGCGTGGTACTCACGACGGCCTGCGGCGCGGCATGCCGCGCGCGGGGTTGGCATGCGCGTACCGCGCTCGCTCTCGCGGCCCTCGTCGCGGGATTCGGCTATGCGGGACTGCGTGCTCAATCGCGGATGGCCGAACTGTTGCCGAGCGCTTGGGAGTTGCGAGAACTCACCGTGACCGGGCACGTCCGCGGTCTGCCCACTCAAGGCGCGGCGTCCGCGCGATTCTTTTTTGCCCTCGATCGCGATGATCTCGATGCGGTTCGGCACGCGACGGGCGTCGAGCGATTTCCATCGATCCTCCAACTCAATTGGGCTCGCGGCCGCGGCGGCGAACCGCCGCGTTTGAAACCGGGCGATCGCTGGCGTTTGACGGTGCGGCTCAAACGCCCTCATGGTCCCGCCAACTTTCTTGGCTACGACGCCGAAGCGGCGTGGCTTGCGCGCGGCGTTCGCGCGACGGGCAATGTCGTTGCCGCGGCCGCGGCGCAGCGGCTCTCCGGAGCGGGCGGTGGAATCGGCACGGCGATCGATCGCGCGCGCTTCGCGTTGCGCGAGCGCGTCGCGCGGGCGCTCGCATCGGCGGAGCATCGCGGCATCGTGACGGCGCTTGCCATCGGCACACAAGACACGATTGCCGACGCCGATCGGGTCGTATTGCGTCGCACCGGCACGAGTCATCTGGTTGCGGTCTCGGGTCTGCATATCGGGTTCGTGGCCGCGGTGTGCGGCGCGCTTGCCGCGTGGATCTGGCGCCGTTCGTGCGGTTTAGGCCGCATTCTCGCGCGCCGCGGCGCGCGAGAATGGCCGCTGCTCGTGCCTACGCCGGTCGTTGCGGCGCTGGCCGCGGTGGCGAGCGCCGCGGGATACGCCGCGCTGGCGGGCTTCAACGTGCCGGCACAGCGTGCGTTGTGGATGCTCGTCGTGGTGAGCGCGGCGTTCTTGTGGGGGCGCGGCGTCTCATCGTCGCTCGTCCTGGCATGGGCCGCGGTGCTCGTGCTCATCGTCGATCCGTGGGCGGTGACGGCCGCCGGATTTTGGCTCTCGTTCGGTGCCGTCGCCTGCATCGCATTGACATTGCGCAGCCGGTTGCGTGTGCGCGGCGAAGACGAGGAGCCGGACGACGCGATAGCGGTCGTGCGCGCGACCGATCCGGCCTGGCGGGCACCGCTCGAGCCCTCGCAACATGCTAGGCGCCAGCGCTGGCGCCGCCTGCTTGCGACCCTACGCAGGCGTTGCTTTGACGCCGTACGCGCGCAATGGGCCGTAACCGTCGGCTTGGCGCCGCTGACGGCGTTTTGGTTCTCGCAGGTTTCGCTGATCGGGCCGCTCGCCAACGCGGTGGCGGTGCCATGGGTCAGCGTGCTGGTGGTGCCGATCGTGCTGGTCGCCGTGGTCTTGCCCGCGCCCCTCGACGCGCTTGCCTATCAATTCGCGCATACGTTGCTCGCCCCGCTGATGCGCGTGTTGAGTGCGCTCTCGCAATGGCCTTGGGCCGACGGGCATCCGCCGCAGCCGTCGCTCTGGGCACTGGCCTCGGCGCTCGCGGGCAGCGCGCTCTCGTTGATGCCGCGCGGCTGGCCTCTGCGCTGGGCCGCGCCGCTTGCTTGGCTGCCGCTCGCGTTGCCGCCGCCCTCCGGCATCGCGCAAGGCGCTTTTCGGCTTACGGCGCTCGACGTCGGGCAAGGCGCCGCGATCGTCGTCGAGACAAGGCGCCGCACGCTTCTGTTCGATGCGGGGCCGGGCGCCGAATCGACGCATGCCGGCGAGCGCATCGTCGTGCCTTATCTGCGCGCGGCCGGCATCGCCGGGCTCGATATGCTCGTCGTGAGCCATGGCGACGCCGATCACGCGGGCGGCGTGCCCGCGGTGCTCGCATCGGCCGGCGCGGCTCAGGTGATCGCCGGCTTGCCGAGCGAGCACCGCGTATGGGATGCCGCGCGCGGCGCGCTCGCCGAGCGGCTGCGCTGCGCGGCGGGCCAACGATGGCGCTGGGACGGCGTGGATTTCGAGGTGTTGTGGCCCGAGCCGGGCCCGTTGCCGCGGCGCTCGAACGAGCAATCGTGCGTGCTCAAGGTCAGCGGCGCTGATATGAGCGCCTTGCTGACCGGCGACATCGGCGCGCCGAGCGAACGCGCGCTGCTGCGCCGCGCGCCCGAGGCCTTGCGCGCGGACGTGCTGCTCGTCGCCCACCACGGCAGCCGGACTTCGTCGACCGAGCCTTTCCTCGATTCGGTCGATCCGCGCGTGGCCGTATTTCAGGTAGGCTATCGCAACCGCTTTCGCCATCCCCATCCGCACGTATGGTCGCGCTTTCAGGCGCGCGGCATCGAGCTTGCGCGGACCGATCGCGACGGCGCGGTGCGCATTGCGACGAAGGACGGCCGGCTCACGATCGAGCGCTACCGAGCGTCGCATGCCCGCTATTGGATGGACGGATAAAAGACGAACGAACCTGGAGGCAGCGACGCTTGAAAGACGTCATCCACTTTTCGCATGCGAACGGGTTTCCGGCCTCGATTTACCGGACGCTGTTCGCCGAACTCTCCGACGATTACGAGCTTCGCTACATCGAGCGAATTGGCCACGATCCGCGCTATCCGGTCACGAGCGATTGGCCGCATCTCGTCGACGAGTTGCTGGCCGACATCGGCCGGGACTACGAACGCCCGGTGTGGCTCGTCGGGCATTCGCTGGGCGGCTATCTGTCGCTGATGGCCGCGCTCAAACACCCGCAATGGGTACGCGGCATCGTCATGCTCGATTCGCCGATCATCGCGGGTTGGCGGGCGAACGTGCTGCGCTTCACGCAATGGACTGGGCTCGACGAGCGGCTCTCGCCGGCGGCCGCCACGCGCACGCGGCGCACGCACTGGCCGAGCCGGGAGGAGGCGTGGCGCCATTTTCATGCGAAAAGCGCCTTTGCCCGCTGGGACGAACGCGTTTTGTCCGATTACATCGATTTCGGTATTCCGCCGATCGCCCCGGACGGTAAGCGCGCGCTCGCATTCGATCGCGATATCGAATACCGGATCTACCGGACCTTGCCGCGCACGCTGGGCCCGCGGCTCGCGCACGGCGCGCCGGTGCCGCTGGGCTTCATCGCGGGCACGCATTCGAAGGAAATCCGCCAGGTCGGGCTCGATGCGACGCGCCGGGCCGCGCATGGCCGCATCGAATGGATGGAGGGCAGCCATTTGTTCCCAATGGAGCGGCCGATCGAAACGGCGCGGGCCGTGCAACGGATGCTGCGCACGCTGCGCGAGGCCGGATAAGCCGGCCGGCGCGCCGGGCGCGCGAGTGCGCGCGGGCTGGGGCTCGTGTTCCCGGGACAACGCACGTGTGTTCCAACTGAGGGCGGACCCTAAGGTATAATCCGTTTTTCCCGCGAGCATCCAGCGATGACCAAATTTGTTTTCGTCACCGGCGGCGTAGTGTCGTCCCTCGGCAAGGGCATTGCCGCCGCTTCTCTCGCCGCGATCCTCGAATCGCGCGGTCTGAAAGTCACCCTCCTCAAGCTCGATCCCTACATCAACGTCGACCCCGGCACGATGAGCCCGTTTCAACACGGGGAAGTATTCGTGACCGAAGACGGCGCTGAGACGGATCTCGACCTCGGTCATTACGAGCGGTTCATCAGCACGAAGATGCGCCGCGCGAACAATTTCACGACCGGACAGATCTACGAATCGGTGATCCGCAAGGAGCGTCGAGGCGACTACCTCGGCAAGACCGTCCAGGTCATTCCGCACATCACGAACGAGATCCAGGCGTTCATCGAGCGCGGCGCCGCGTCGGCCACCTGCGGCGAGCCCGATGTCGCGATCGTCGAAATCGGCGGCACGGTGGGCGACATCGAATCGCTGCCGTTCCTCGAGGCCGCGCGTCAAATGAGCCTGCGTCTGGGCCGCAACAGCGCCTGCTTCGTCCACCTGACGCTCGTGCCGTTCATCGCGACGGCGGGCGAGCTCAAGACCAAGCCGACCCAGCACAGCGTGCAGAAGCTGCGCGAGATCGGGATCTTGCCGCACGTGCTGCTGTGCCGCGCCGACCGCCGCATCCCGGACGACGAGTGCAAGAAGATTTCGATGTTCTCGAACGTGCCCGAAGACGCAGTCATCTCGGTCTGGGACGTCGACAGCATCTACAAGATTCCGCAGATGCTGCACGACCAAGGGCTCGACAACATCATTTGCGAAGAACTGAAGCTGCAGCCGAAGCCGGCCGATTTGTCGATGTGGTCGGCGATCGTCGACAAGCTCGAACATCCGAAGCATGAAGTGACGATCGGGATGGTCGGCAAATACGTCGATCTGACCGAGTCGTACAAGTCGCTGATCGAAGCGCTGCGCCACGCATCGGTGCATACGTCGACGAAGGTCAACATCGAGTACATCGACTCGGAAGAGATCGAAACGCAGGGCGTGGACAGCCTGAAGCATCTCGACGCCGTTCTGGTCCCGGGCGGCTTCGGCCGTCGCGGCACGGAAGGCAAGATCGCGGCGATCCGCTATGCGCGCGAGGCAAAGGTGCCGTACCTCGGGATCTGCCTCGGCATGCAATTGGCCGTCATCGAATTCGCGCGCGACGTCGTCGGTCTGCAAGGCGCGAACAGCACGGAGTTCGACGCGGCCACGGCCCATCGCGTCGTAGCGTTGATCACCGAGTGGTACGACCGCGAAGGGCGCGTGGAAAAGCGGACCGAGGAGTCCGATCTCGGCGGCACGATGCGTCTGGGTTCCCAGCGCTGCCCGATCAAGCCCGGCACGCTTGCGGAGGAGATCTACGGCAAGGACGTGAACGAGCGCCACCGTCACCGTTATGAAGTCAATAACCGCTACGTGCCGCAATTGGAGGCCGGTGGTCTTGTCATCAGCGCGCGTACGCCGAGCGAAGACCTGCCGGAAATGATGGAGCTGCCGCGCAGCCTGCATCCGTGGTTCGTCGGCGTGCAGTTCCACCCCGAATTCACGTCGACGCCGCGCGACGGCCACCCGCTGTTCAAGTCGTTCGTCGAAGCGGCCTTGGCCTGTCACGAAGCGCGCAAGGAGAAGGCATGAAGCTGTGCGACTTCGAGGTCGGCCTCGATAAGCCGTTTTTTCTGATCGCGGGCACTTGCGTCGTCGAATCCGAGCAGATGACCATCGACACGGCCGGCCGGCTCAAGGAGATTTGCGCGAAGCTCGGTATCCCGTTCATCTACAAGTCCTCGTACGACAAAGCGAATCGCAGCTCCGGCAAATCGTTCCGCGGGCTCGGCATGGACGAGGGCTTGCGCATTCTGTCCGAGGTCAAGCGGCAGCTCGGCGTGCCCGTGCTCACCGATGTGCACGCCATCGAGGAAATCGAGCAAGTCGCCTCGGTCGTCGATGTGCTGCAAACGCCGGCGTTTCTGTGCCGCCAAACCGATTTCATCCACGCCTGCGCGCGCTCGGGCAAGCCCGTCAATATCAAGAAAGGCCAGTTCCTCGCGCCGCACGACATGAAAAACGTGATCGACAAGGCGCGCGACGCGGCGCGCGAAGCGGGTCTGTCGGAAGACCGTTTCCTCGCCTGCGAGCGCGGCGTTTCGTTCGGCTACAACAATCTCGTCTCCGACATGCGTTCGCTCGCGATCATGCGCGAGACGGACGCGCCCGTGGTATTCGATGCCACCCACTCGGTGCAGTTGCCGGGCGGACAGGGCACGAGCTCGGGCGGACAGCGCGAGTTCGTCCCCGTGCTCTCGCGCGCGGCCGTGGCCGTGGGCGTCGCGGGCCTGTTCATGGAGACGCACCCCGATCCCGCCTGCGCGCTGTCGGACGGCCCCAATGCCGTGCCGCTGCGGCGCATGAGCGACTTGCTGGAGACGCTGGTCGCTTTGGATACCGTCGTGAAACGCACTGCCTTCATCGAGCGCGATTTCACCTGACTGCACCCGTCAAGAAAGACAAGTTACCGTTATCTAAGAGGAAATCATGAGTGCAATCGTAGATATCATCGGCCGTGAGATTTTGGATTCGCGAGGCAACCCGACCGTCGAATGCGATGTGCTGCTCGAATCGGGCACGATGGGCCGCGCGGCCGTGCCGTCGGGCGCGTCCACGGGCTCGCGCGAAGCGATCGAGTTGCGTGACGGCGAAGCCGGCCGCTACAACGGCAAAGGCGTGCTCAAGGCGGTCGAGCATATCAACACCGAGATTTCCGAAGCGATCATGGGGCTCGACGCGTCGGAGCAAGCGTTCCTCGATAAGACGCTGCTCGAGCTCGACGGCACCGACAACAAATCGCGCCTCGGCGCGAACGCGATGCTGGCCGTGTCGATGGCCGTAGCGAAAGCCGCGGCCGAGGAAGCGGGACTGCCTTTGTACCGTTACTTCGGCGGCTCGGGTGCGATGCAACTGCCGGTACCGATGATGAACATCGTCAACGGCGGCGCGCATGCGAACAACAGCCTCGACATTCAAGAGTTCATGATCGTCCCGGTCAGCCAGCCGACGTTCCGCGAAGCGCTGCGTTGCGGCGCGGAAGTGTTCCACGCGCTGAAGAAGATCCTCTCGGATCGCGGCATGAGCACGGCGGTCGGCGATGAAGGCGGTTTCGCGCCGAACTTCGGGAGCAACGCCGAGTGTCTGTCGGCCATCCTGCAAGCGATCGAGAAGGCCGGCTATCGCGCGGGCGAAGACGTCCTGCTCGCGCTCGACTGCGCGGCCAGCGAGTTCTACCACGACGGCAAGTACCAGTTGGCGGGCGAAGGTCTGCAACTGTCGTCGGCCGAATTCACCGATTACCTCGCCACGCTGGCCGACAAATTCCCGATCGTCTCGATCGAGGACGGCATGCACGAAAGCGATTGGGACGGTTGGAAGCTTCTGACGGATAAGCTCGGCAAGAAGATTCAGCTCGTCGGCGACGATTTGTTCGTGACGAACACGCGCATCTTGAAGGAAGGGATCGAGAAGGGCATCGCGAACTCAATCCTGATCAAGATCAACCAGATCGGTACGCTGACGGAAACGTTCGCCGCCATCGAGATGGCCAAGCGCGCGGGCTACACGGCCGTGATTTCGCACCGTTCGGGCGAGACGGAAGATTCGACGATTGCCGATATCGCCGTGGGCTTGAACGCCGGCCAGATCAAGACCGGTTCGCTCTCGCGCAGCGATCGCATCTCGAAGTACAACCAATTGCTGCGTATCGAGGAAGATCTCGGCGATATCGCCAGCTACCCGGGCAAGTCGACGTTTTATAACCTGCGCTAATACGCTCGCTAGTTCGTTCGTTTAGCATTGCGCCCCGTGCTGGATGTCCTTGGGACCAGCCGGGGCGATTTTGAATCCGCGGCCTTTTGAATGCGCATCGTCACCGTTGTTCTTCTCGCTCTGCTCGCGATGATTCAGTATCCGCTTTGGTGGGGCCATGGCGGATGGTTGAGCGTTCACGAGCTGCGCGGCGAATTGGCGGCGCAGCTACAAAAGAATGCCGACGAAAAGCTGCGGAACGAACGAATCCAAGGCGAAGTACAAGATTTGCAAAACGGCACGGCCGCCATTGAAGAGCGTGCTCGTTACGAGATGGGGATGGTGAAGGGCGGCGAAGTGTTCGTTCAATTCGTCTCGCCGAACGCAACGTCGAGCGTGCCGGCGACGCTCGTGCCGAGCAATACGTCCACGCGCGGTGAAGTGTCGGCCGCGCCCGTCAGCGTGGTACCGAACCCCGTTTCGCGCGAAAAGCCGAAACGCGGAGACAAGAAGCATGCCGCCGACAAGGCGAAGCATGGCGCCGACCAAAAGCGCCATTAGGCTCCACTCTCTACCACCACCAGCCAGGGTAGTAACCGGGGCTGTAGTAACCGATACCCCAGCCGCTATTCCATCCGCTATACCCACCGTAATAGCCGCCGAATGTGACGGGGGGCGAGTAATATGTCGGCGCGTAATAGCGCGTCCAGGCATCGGCTGCGATCGCTTCGTTCTGCTCGCGAATGACCTGCTTGTCGATCTCGGCGTAGCGCTTTTGCTCCTCGGGGCTGAGCGGATGCGCGCTTTCGGCCGCGCCGGGTTGGCCGGGTGCGAGCCGGCTGAGGATCGGGCCGGGCGGCGGGGCGACGACGCACCCGGACAGCGCGACGACGATCGCGGCGCCGGCCGCCCGCATCGCCATGCGGATGGCGGCGTTCGACGGCGACGGTAACGAGCGGAGCAAAGCGTTCATAAGACCAACTCCGGATGCGGACTCATACGAACTCGAGCAAGGCGCTTGGGCGCTGCGACGCCTAGTCCTAGTGGCGCTGCGACTGAATCGGCGCAACGCCGGCCGATACCTCGCTTGCCGCGAACAGTTGCGCGACATCGACAGGATCGAACTCGTAGCGCTGATTGCAGTACTCGCAGTGGATTTCCACGCGGCCTTGCTCGACGATTACGCTGTCGACTTCTTCCCGCCCCAGCAACTTGAGCATCGAACCCACGCGCTCGCGCGAGCAACTGCATTCGAAGCGGGTCAGCGTCGGGGCGAAATGCTGGACGTTTTCTTGCCAGAACAAGCGCCGGAACAGCGTTTGCGGTTCTTCCTTGAGCAACTCGTCCTGCGACAGCGTGCCGCCGAGCACGCAGACGCGCTCCCACGTGTCGGCGTCGTGCTCGCCCGTGTGCGGCACGATGCCGCCGTCGCCGGGCAGCTTTTGCAGCAGCATGCCGACGGCGCGCTCGGTATTGGCGGCAAGCCATAGCCGCGTGTCGAGCTGCTCGGAGTGGTGCATGTAGTGTTCCAGCACCTGCGCGATCGATTCGAGCGGACCGTCGGGCCCGTTCAGCGGGACGATCCCTTGATAGGGCTGTTGACCGGGCACTTTATCGTTCGGATCGAGCGTGATGACGCAGCGTCCGTGGCCGCTCGCGTTGAGCAGCTCGACGAACGAGAGGCTGCCGCTGAGCGTGGCATCGAACTCGCTGGAGATCTTCGCGGTGGCGCGCATCGTGAGCGAGGAGCTGCATTGCACGACGAGCATCTTGATCGGCCCGTCGCCGAAAATCTGCATGATCATCGTGCCGTCGAACTTCAAGTTCGCCGACAGCAGCGCGCAGGCCGCCATCATCTCGCCGAGAATGTCGCGCACGGCGTGGGGATATTGCCGGCGCGCGAGCACCTCCTGCCAGGTATTGCGCAGCGATACGATCTCGCCGCGAACCGGTGCGGCGGCGAACAAAAATTTTTGCAACTGGTCGTCCACAACTCATCCTTCAATCGTCATGCCGCCGATCCGATCGGCGGCGAGGCGGCGCTTCGTTTTAGCCGATTCGCACGAGCTGTGCCTTGAACAACTCGCGGCGATCGACATAACTCTTGGCGCTCTGGGCTAGACGTTCGACTTCCTCATCCGTCAATTCGCGGGCAACGCGCGCCGGCGCGCCTAGAATTAGCGAGCGGTCGGGGAACGTCTTGTTTTCGGTGACGACGCTGCCCGCTCCGACCAGACAGTTGCGGCCGATAGTCGCTCCATTCAAGACCACCGCTTGAATTCCCACGAGCGAGCCGTCGCCGATCGTGCATCCGTGCAGCATCGCTTGGTGTCCGACCGTCACGTCGCGGCCGATCGACAACGGACGGCCCGGATCGGTGTGCAGGACCGCGCCTTCTTGCACGTTGCTGCCGCAGCCGATCGAGATCGGTTCGTTGTCGCCGCGGATGGCGGCGCCGAACCATACGCTGGCGTTTTCCTCGAGCGTAACCTTGCCGACGATCGTGGCGGTATCGGCCACGAAGACGCTTTCGTGAATCGTCGGGGCGTGTTCCCCCAGCTTGTAGATCGGCACAATGTCTCCTTGGTCGAGCGAGGCGCGGCGGTACAATGCCGCAGCATCGGGCCCGGTCACGCGCAGGTGTCGAATCGCATATTGTAAACGGTCCGTCCATGTGCCGTCCGCGCGCCCATCCAGCGATGCCCGCTACCGTTTTCCGCTCCCGCATATTGCGCTATTAGATGCTTTATCGATGACTCGCTCCCGATCGAATCCCGCGGCTCACGACGATACCGACATGCGGCGCTCGGCGCTGGCTGCCTTGTGCGAAAGCGACCCCGGCGCTAAGGCGGAGGCCGTGGCCGCGCTCTATGAGGGGTATCGGGGCGGCGTCGCGCGCTGCCTACCCGACGTATCGATCGAGGAGCCGCCGGGCCTGCCGGGACGCCCCGGCAAGCCCGAACTCGTCGAGCCGCGGCTGCTGCGCCACCGGGGCATGCAGACCGAGGAGGGGCGGGCCGTTTTGCTGCATGCGATCGCGCATATCGAATTCAATGCGATCAACTTGGCGCTCGATGCGATCTGGCGATTTCCCGGCATGCCCGAGCAGTTTTACGCCGACTGGCTGCGTGTCGCGGCCGAGGAAGCGCGCCACTTCGGGCTTTTGCAGGCGCGATTGCTGGACTTCGGTCATCGCTATGGCGATTTCCCCGCTCACGACGGGCTATGGGACATGTGCGCGCGGACGCGCGACGACGTATTGGCGCGCATCGCGCTCGTGCCGCGCACGTTGGAGGCGCGCGGCTTGGACGCGTCGCCGCCCATTCGGGCAAGGTTGGTGCAGGCCGGAGACGAAACGTCGGCGGCGATTTTGGATGTGATTTTGCGCGACGAAATCGGTCATGTGCGTATCGGCAACGATTGGTTTCGGTACCTATGCGACGAACGCGGGCTAGAGCCTCACGCGACCTATGCGCAATTGGCGGAGACGTACCGCGCGCCGCGGCTGCGTGGACCGTTCAATTTCGATGCTCGGCGCGAGGCGGGGTTTGACGAAGACGAGCTGGCCGCGTTGGCGGCGCATGAGCCGGGGCCGGATCCGAGGCGATAAATCCGATACCCGGCTATAATCGAACGACCATTCGTTTTTTCGGTGCTCGCCGACACTGACCATGAACCACCCGCAATCCGATTTCGTCACCGTCCGAGGCGTCAAGCTCCACGTGCGGCGCTGGGGCAGCCCCGATGCGCCGACGCTGTTCATGCTGCACGGCTGGATGGACGTTTCCGCCTCGTTCCAGTTCGTCGTCGATGCGTTGGGCGGCGATTGGCAGGTCATCGCGCCCGACGCGCGCGGATTCGGTTTATCCGATTGGCCGGTGGCCGAGCGCGGCGGCGGCCACTACTGGTTCCACGACTATTTGGCCGACCTCGATGCGCTGCTCGATCACTATGCGCCGTCGGGGCAAGTCAATCTCGTCGGGCACAGCATGGGGGCGAATGTCGTTTGTTTGTATGCCGGTGCGCGGCCCGAACGTGTGCGGCGGGTGGTCGATCTGGAGGGTTTCGGGCTGGCGCCGGCGCACCCGAGCGAATGGCCCCGCCGTTTGACGGCTTGGCTCGACGACATTCGCGAGCCCGCCCGGCTCAAGACCTACGCTTCGCTCGACGAGGTGGCGGCGCGGCTGATGAAGACCAATCCCCGGCTGGCCGCCGAGCGCGCGGGTTTTTTGGCGCGCCACTGGTCCAAGCTAGGCGACGACGGCCGCTATATGCTGCTCGCCGATCCGGCGCACAAGCATCATGGGCCGATGCTGTACCGCTTGGACGAAGTCATGGCGGTGTGGTCGCGCGTCGCCGCCAAAGTGCTGCACGTGGAAGCCGTCGCCTCTCCGACCCTGGCGATGCTGGCCGGTTCGATTCCGCTTACCGAATACAAAGCGCGTTTCGCGGCGTTTCCCGACTGGCGGGAAAAGCTGATCGAAGACGCCGGCCACATGGTCCATCACGATCAGCCCGAGCAAGTGGCGGCATTGATCGAGGCTTTTTGCGCATAACGCGGCTGCCAGGGCCGGCGGCTCGGGGCTCGACCAACGCGTGCTTGGCCGAACGGCTAGGCCGCTCGTTTCGGGCGTTGCGGGTAAAATAACTTTATTACTCGATCCCGATAGCATGAACGCCGATCTCCATTGCCATTCCAACGTCTCCGACGGTCAGCTCACGCCCGTCGAGGTCGCGCAGCGCGCGTATGCCGGCGGGGTCACGCTGTGGGCGTTGACCGATCATGACGAAGTGGCGGGGCAGGCGCAGGCACGTAGCGAAGCCGAGTCGCTCGGGATGCGCTATGTCAGTGGAGTCGAAATCTCCGTCACCTGGGCGGCGCGCACGGTGCACGTCGTCGGTCTCGGCATCGATCCGGCTTGTCCGGAACTCGTCGCCGGGCTCCACGCCACGCGTAATGGGCGCGGCGCGCGGGCGCGGGCGATGAGCGACGCGCTGGCCGAACTCGGAATCGAGGGCGCATATGAGGGCGCGCTGCGCTACGTCGCGAACCCGGAACTGATTTCCCGTACGCACTTTGCCAGGTTCCTCGTGGAGCGCGGTTATGCGGCATCGACCGCGGACGTCTTCGACCGCTATCTCGGCGAGGGAAAGCCGGGCTACGTGCCGCACCGGTGGGCATCGCTCGAGAATGCCGTGCAATGGATTCGCGCCGCGGGCGGCGTGGCCGTCATCGCGCACCCCGGCCGCTACAAGTACACGCCGCTCGAGTTCGACACCTTGTTCGGCCAGTTCTTGGATTTGGGCGGCAAGGCGATCGAAGTCGTGACGGGCAGCCATACGCCCGATCAATACCGCGAATATGCCGACGTCGCGCGCCGCTTCGGTTTCGAGGCATCGCGCGGGTCCGATTTTCATGCGCCCTCGGAAGGGCGCACCGAACTCGGCAAGCTGCCGCCGTTGCCGTCCGATCTCACGCCGGTTTGGGAGCGCTGGCTCTAGCGTCTTCGCTCTAGAGACGCACGCGGCCCGCTTGCCCGTCCGCGGCGCGCCCCGAGGCCCGCGACGGGGCGCCGCCGCTCCCGCCTGCTCACCGATTGCTCGCTCATGTCCCAATTTTTCAGGATTCATCCAGACAATCCGCAGCCCCGGCTCATCGCGCAGGCCATTCAGATCGTGAAGGATGGCGGCGTGATCGCCTTGCCGACCGACTCGAGCTATGCGCTGGCCTGCCGGCTCGACGATAAAGACGCGGTGACGCGGTTGCGTCGCATTCGCGGTCTCGACGAACGGCAGCATTTGTCGCTGCTCGTGCGCGATTTGTCGGAGTTGGCGACCTTCGCGATGGTCGACAATCGGCAGTTCCGGCTCATCAAATCGGTGACGCCGGGACCCTACGTCTTCATATTGCTGGCGACGAAAGAGGTGCCGCGGCGCCTTTCGCATCCGTCGCGCAAGACGATCGGCCTGCGCGTGCCGGATCACGCGATCACGCTGGCGTTGCTCGAAGCGCTCGGCGAACCCTTGATCGCCACCACGCTGATCTTGCCGTCCGAGGACGAGCCGCTGAACGATCCCGAAGAAATCCGGGCTCGTCTCGAAAAGCAAATCGATCTGGTCATCGATGGCGGCGCATGTCCGCGCGAACCGTCGAGCGTCATCGATTTGACGGGCGAGGAACCCGTGCTGGTCCGTGCCGGACGCGGCGCGCTCGAGCCGTTCGGGCTCGTGGCGCCGTAGGCGCGGGCGGGGCGTATCCGGGTGCTTGTTACAATACCTCCATGAATCCCTCTTTGATCCAGACGATCGTCGTCTACGCGCTGCCGGTGATCTTCGCGATCACGCTACACGAGGCGGCGCACGGTTACGTCGCGCGTATGCTCGGCGACAACACGGCCTATCTGATGGGGCGCGTCTCGTTCAATCCGATGCGGCACATCGATCCGCTCGGCACGATCGCGATCCCGCTGCTCCTTTATTTCGCGACGGGCGGCGCGTTCATGTTCGGCTACGCGAAGCCCGTGCCCGTTGCGTTTCGCAATCTGCGCAATCCGCGCTGGGGAACGTTTTGGGTCGCCCTGGCCGGGCCGCTATGCAATTTCATCCAGGCGCTCCTTTGGCGTTTATTCGGCGTGCTCTTGCTCGTGGCCGGCGTGGACGAGCCGTTTTTCACGCGCATGGCCGAGGCCGGCGTCATTGTCAATTTGGTGCTCTGCGTGCTGAACCTGTTCCCGCTGCCGCCGCTCGACGGCGGGCGCGTGCTGACGGCGCTGCTGCCGCCGCGTCCCGCGATCGCGCTGGCCCGCCTGGAGCCCTATGGTTTCTTTATCGTCATGGCGCTCGTCATGACCGGCCTGTTGACGAAGATTTGGCTGCGCCCGCTCGTTTCGATCGGCTACGATGCCGTGACGACCATCCTGACTCCTCTTGCCTCGCTTCTTACCTGACACCATGTTTCCAGACCGCATCTTCTCCGGCATGCGCCCCACCGGGTCGCTCCACCTCGGCCACTACCACGGGGTACTCAAGAACTGGGTCCGGCTTCAGTCGGAATACCCGTGCTTCTTCTGCGTGGTCGATTGGCATGCGCTGACGACGCACTACGAGACGCCCGAGGTCATCGAAAAGAACGTCTGGGAAGTGCTGATCGATTGGCTCGCGTCCGGTATCGATCCGGCGCAGGCGACGCTGTTCATCCAAAGCCGGGTACCCGAACACGCGGAACTGGCGCTGCTGCTCGGCATGAGCGCGCCGCTCGGCTGGCTCGAACGCGTGCCGACCTATAAAGAGCAAATCGAAAAGCTCAAGGACAAGGATCTCTCCACCTACGGCTTTCTCGGGTATCCGGTGCTGATGGCGGCCGACATCCTGCTGTATCGCGCATCGCTCGTGCCGGTGGGCGAGGACCAGGTGCCGCACGTCGAGATGACGCGTGAAATCGCGCGCCGTTTCAATCACCTGTATGGACGCGAGCCCGGTTTCGAGGAGAAGGCGCTCGAGGCGGCCAAAAAGCTCGGCGGCAAGCGCGCGAAGCTCTATCACGAATTGCGCGTGGCGTATCAGCAAGACGGCGACGACGAGGCGCTCGAGCAAGCGCGTGCGATGCTGCAAGAATCGCAAAGCCTTTCGATGAACGATCGCGAACGCTTGTTCGGCTATCTCGAAGGCTCGCGCAAGATCATCCTCGTCGAGCCGCAAGTCATGCTGACAAAGGCGTCGCGCATGCCGGGCCTCGACGGGCAGAAGATGTCGAAGTCGTACGGCAATACGATCGGCCTGCGCGAGGATGCGGAAACCATCACGAAGAAGGTCCGCACGATGCCGACCGATCCCGCGCGCGTGCGCCGCACCGATCCGGGCGACCCGGACAAGTGCCCCGTCTGGCAGTTGCATCAGGTCTATTCCGACGAATCGACGCACGACTGGGTGCAAAAGGGCTGCCGCTCCGCGGGGATCGGCTGCCTCGAATGCAAACAGCCCGTGATCGAGGGCATCTTGCGCGAACAGCAGCCCATGCTCGAGCGCGCGCAAAAATACATGGACGATCCGTCGTTGTTGCGCGCGATCGTAGCCGATGGCTGCGACAAGGCGCGCAAGTTCGCCCAAGAGACGATGCGCGACGTCCGCGAGGCCATGGGGCTGTCGTACTCATGACCCAAGCGGGGCGCCTTCACGGCAGGGGCGGGCGGCGGTGAGCACGGTACCGGCCTCCCCGGGTGAGGGCGTGGGCGAGCCTTCGCCCTGGATCTTGCGCTGGTCGCATCTGGTGGTGCCGGGCGGCGCGGTGCTCGATATTGCCGCGGGTGGCGGGCGGCATGCGCGCTGGTTCGCGGGCCGGGGCCATCCGGTGGTCGCGATCGATCGGTCCCAGCCCGCGCTCGCCTCGCTGAGCGCGGTCGCCGGCGTCGAGGCCGTTTGCGCCGATCTCGAGGACGGCAGCCCGTGGCCGCTCCCAGATACGAGGCGTTTCGCGGCGGTGGTCGTCACGAACTACCTACACCGGCCGCTCATGCCGCGACTCTCGCAATTGTTGGCGCCGGGCGGGGGGTTGCTCTACGAAACGTTCGCGCGCGGGAACGAGACGCTCGGCAAACCGTCGAATCCGGCGTTCTTGCTGACGCCCGGCGAGCTGCTGGACGCCGTTCGCGGCCGCCTCGTGGTCGTCGGCTACGAGGACGGTTACGTGGCGCTGCCGCGGCCCGCTTTCGTTCAGCGCATTTGCGCCGTAGCGCCGGCGGCACCGTCCGGCGACGGTGCGAGCGCGGATGCGGCGCTCGCACGTTACGATTTGGCCGGCTAATCCGCTACAATCGCGCTTTCACGTTTGAATTCATGGCGTTTCATGGCTAACGGCACATCCAGCGGCACCCAAGGCGGCCTGCGCATTCGCGGCAGTATTCCCGCGATCGTCACGCCGATGCTCGAAGACGGCGGGCTCGATCTGCCGGCGTTTCGCAAGCTGATCGACTGGCATATCGACGAAGGGACCGACGCCCTCGTGGTAGTCGGCACGAGCGGCGAATCGGCCACGTTGTCGGTCGAGGAGCACATCCTCATGATCAAGACGGCCGTGGAGCACACGGCCGGGCGTATCCCGGTCATCGCGGGTGCGGGCGGCAACTCCACCGTCGAAGCGGTCGAGCTGACGAAAGAGGCGAAAGCCGTCGGCGCGGACGCCACGCTGCAAGTCGTGCCGTACTACAACAAGCCGACGCAAGAGGGCATCTATCGCCATTTCGCCAAAATCGCCGAATCGGTCGACCTCCCCGTCATCTTGTACAACGTGCCGGGCCGTACCGTCGCCGATATGTCGAATGAGACGGCGCTGCGCCTCGCGCAAGTGCCGGGCATCATCGGCATCAAAGATGCGACGGGCAACGTCGATCGCGCGGCGCAGTTGATCAAGGCGGCGCCCGCGCATTTCTCGATTTTCAGCGGCGACGACCCCACCGCGATCGCGCTGATGCTGCTCGGCGGCCACGGCAATATCTCGGTGACGGCCAACGTCGCACCGCGCGCGATGAGCGAGTTGTGCAAAGCGGCGCTCGCGGGCGATGTGAAAACGGCGCGCGACATCCACTTCAAGCTGCTTTCGCTGCACAAGCACCTGTTCATCGAATCGAATCCGATTCCGGTGAAATGGGCGCTCGAGCAGATGGGGCGGATGAAGGGCGGCATTCGGCTGCCGCTTACGCCGCTCGATTCGCGGTGCCATGAGACGGTACGCGCCGCGCTCGTGGAAGCAGGCCTGCTAGCCTAATAGGGCCGAGCGGGCAGCGACGCGGCCGCATCGGATTCATTGCATTCATCGACCTCGATATCGCGTCCGAGTCTCACGCTCGGCGCCGTCGGTTGCGCATCACGAAGGACCTCATGAAACGTTCCGCTTTCTCCATCCATGCCATCCGCGCAGCGGCGCTCGTGCTCGCGATTTCCTCGCTCGCGGGCTGCGACACGCTCAACGATTGGTTCGCCTCCGACCGCGTCGATTACAAGGCAATCGGCTCGGCGCCGCCGCTGAAGGTGCCGAGCGATCTGAACGAAACCAAGGTGCAGCCGCAGTACACGGCACCGCCTGTCAGCGCCGCACTGGGCGGCGCGCCGACGCGTAACGTCACCGTCGCCGGCAATTCGAGCGAGGGTGTGCCTACCGCGCAAGATCCGTTCGGCATGCATATCGAACGCGACGGCGATCGTCGCTGGCTCGTCGTCGACGGCCGTTCGCCCGAGCAACTGTGGCCGCAGCTCGAGGAGTTCTGGAAGAACAACGGGTTCGCGCTGAAGTCCGACACGCCGGCTACCGGCATCATGACGACCGATTGGGCCGAGAACCGCGCCAATATCCCGGACGACTGGTTCCGCCGCACGATCGGCCACCTCATCGACTTCGCGTACTCGTCGGGGACGCGCGACAGCTTCCGTACGTTGGTCGTGCGCGGGGCCGACGGCTCGACCGATATTTCGATCACCCACAGCGCGCTCGAGGAAGTGTTGACGGGGCAGGACAAGGACTCGTCGCGTTGGATCGAGCGTCCGCGCAACCCGGTGCTCGAGGCCGTGTTCCTGGCTAAGCTGATGGAGCAGTTCGGGCTAACCGACGCGCAGTCGAAGCAGTTGCTCGCCGACGCGCGGCCCGCTTCGGCGCCCGCCACGGTCGCCATGAACGCCGGCGCAACGACGCTCGATCTGGCCGACCGGTTCGATGTCGCCTGGCTGCGCGTCGGGCTCGCACTCGATCGCACGAATTTCACGGTCGACAATCGCGATCGCGAAAAAGGCGTTTACTACGTTCGTTATGCGGACTCGACGGCGGAGCTCAAGCGCGATGGCCTATTCGGCAAACTGTTTTTCAGCGGTGCGCCGAAGCAAAAGACGGGCAAGGAATTCCTCGTGAACGTTCGTGCCAACGGCGCAGGCACCCAGGTATCGGTGCTCGACGCCAACGGCCAGATCGATGCATCGCCGGACGCCAAGAGCCTGATCTCCCTACTGCATGCGCAGTTGAACTGACCTCCCGCCATGCGCTTTGCTAGCCTCGGCAGCGGTAGCGAGGGCAATGCCCTCGTCGTCGAGGCCGCCAGTGGCCAAACCACCACGCGTGTGCTGCTCGATTGCGGGTTCTCCGCAAAGGAGCTCGAGCGGCGCCTCGCGCGGCTGCAATACGGCGTCGATGCGCTCGATGCCATTCTCGTCACCCACGAACATAGCGACCATATCGGCAGCGCGCTGACGCTCGCGCGCAAGTGGTCGTTGCCGCTCTATATGAGTTGGGGCACGGCCAAGGCCGTCGGAGCCGATAGCGCCGACATCGATCTGCGCGTGCTATGGGGCGACGAGACGGCCGCCATCGGCGATCTCGAGGTGCGGCCCTACACGGTGCCTCACGATGCCCGTGAGCCGCTCCAATTCGTTTTCTCGGACGGCGCGCGTCGCTTAGGAGTCCTGACGGACGTCGGCACCTCGACGCCGCATATCACGGCCATGCTGAGCGATTGCGATGCGCTCGTGCTCGAATGCAATCACGATGCGCGCATGCTCGCGACGAGCCGTTATCCGCAATCGCTGAAAGCGCGCATCGGCGGTAACCACGGGCATTTGAGCAACGATGCGGCCGCGCAGATCTTGGCGGCGTTGGACAGGACGCGGTTGACGCACGTCGTGGCCGCGCATTTGAGCCAGCAAAACAATCTGCCCGAACTCGCTCAGGCGGCGCTCGCCGGCGTGCTGGGTGCCGCGGCCCAAGAGGTCATGGTCGCTTCGCAAGCGCTTGGATTCGACTGGCTCGATTGCGGCGCGGGGTAGGGAGGCTTACGGGAAGGCCGACAGGCGGTTCGTATCGGCAATCTATCGACAATCGATGGGCAACAAAAAACCGGCGCGAGGCCGGTTTTTTGTTGCCTTTCAACGGGCAGATGCTTACTGGCTTGCGCCCGAAGCAGGAGCAGCGGCCGAAGCGCCAGCGTCCGAAGCGGCAGCGGCGTTCGAAGCGGCAGCGCTTGCGTCGCTCGCAGCAGCCGTGGCCTCGCTAGCAGCAGCTGCTGCGCCCGAAGCAGCGTCCGAAGCGGCAGCGGCGGGAGCCGAAGCGGCAGCAGCGTCGCTAGCCGGAGCCGATGCGTTTTGGTCGCTGCTCTTGTTGCACGCAGCAAGTGCAACAGCCGCCAACAGGGATGCTACGAGGAGGGATTTCTTCATGATCACGTCCTTTTATGGTTAAAGGTAAGCAACAGCGCGAAATAATACCGGTAATGTGCTCCAACACCAACCTAGGCCGCTGGTGGGATGCACTTCAGAGCGTGAATCTTCCCCACGGCTTGGGCGGAAATTATATGCACTTTCGTACCGACCGTCGACAAAGCAGGGTCAATACGTTGCCTTTCTCATACAGAATTTAACCGTAATCGATAGGTTAGGGCGGCCAGCTTCATGAAATTGCGCCGACTCGAACCCAGCCGGCACGATACCACTCGTACAGCAACGCTGTCATCGATCGATCGGCCGAGAGTGTTACAAAGCGTTTCCCCTCGATGCGCCGGACATCGGCCAATTCGCAGAGCCATTTGCGGCTGCTTCCGAGGGCCGACTCCTCGCCGTTGATAAAGTAGGTTCGCTCGCCATACAGGAGCGCCGTCTTGTTGTCGAGCCGGATGCCCGACGCTTGCGCGCGCCGGATGAATGCCGCTTCGCTAAGCGGCCGATCGGGCGCATCAAATACCACCTGCGCTTTGGGCTCGCTCAGATAGCTACCGAGGAACGAGACCAAATCGCGCTCAGTCCATCGGACCTTCGCAAGGATCGCGCCAAGCTCGGCGATCATGGCGTCGGGCAGCTTGGCCGGATGGGCTACGGCGCTTTGCCGCGGATCGCGATAGAGCCGCTCGCCCGCTTGCGAACGAGCGGCCTCGCCGCGTTCGGCCAAATAGTACAAAAACTGGCCGATCAGTTCGTTCGCGGAAGGCGCGCGAAAGCCGATGGAGCAGGTCATGCATTCGCCTTCGGCGATGCCGTCGTGCGCGATATGAGGCGGCAGATACAGCATGTCGCCGGGTTCGAGCAGCCATTCCTCGTCTGGCTCGAAATGCTGTAAAACCTTCAACGGCAGTCCAGGTTTTAACGTCAGGTCGCGCTGAGCCGAAATGCGCCAGCGGCGCTTGCCTTGCACTTGCAGCAGGAAGACGTCGTAAGAATCGAAATGCGGACCGACGCCGCCGCCGTCCGTCGCATACGAGATCATGAGATCGTCCAGCCGGGCGTCGGGCACGAAGCGGAAACGCTCGAGCAGGGCGCGCGCGCGATCGTCGTGCAGATCCACCCCTTGCACGAGCAGCGTCCATGCGCGGCGCTTGATGCTCGGTAGCGCATCGCGATCGAACGGGCCGTGTTCGAGGTTCCAGCGACCGCGCACCTGCGAAATCAAGCGCGCTTCGGCGTCGTCCTTGCCGGCGAGTTCGAACAGCTCATCACGCGAAAGCGGGGGCGTCGCGCCCGCGATCGCGCCGCGAATCAAAAGCGGCTTTTTCTGCCAATAGCGCCGCATGAATTGCGACGGCGTGAGACCGCCTAGCAGCGGCGTCGGCACGTCGGGGGAAGGGGGCGCGGCAAGCGCCACGGAGGAGGTGGACGTGGCGGCCGTACCGGCCCGATCGTCGAGGGGCCGCTTGGGCATCGTATAATGGAACCGTATTTTGGAGACTCGAATGAAAATCGCAAAGAACACCGTTGTTTCGGTCGCTTACAAGCTCTCGGATGCCCAGGGCAATCTGATCGAGGAAAGCGACGAGCCGATGGTCTATCTGCACGGCGGCTATGATGGCACGTTCCCTAAAATCGAGGAAGAGCTTGACGGACACGAGGCGGGCTTCCAGACGCAGATCCAGCTCGAACCTCAAGACGCGTTCGGCGAATACGATCCCGAACTCGTGAAGATCGAGCCGCGCAACCGCTTCCCCGAACCGCTCGAAGTCGGCATGCAATTCGAAGGCACGCCCGAGGACGGCGACGACGAGATGGATTCGCTGATCTACACGGTCACCGATCTGGCCGAAGACAAAGTCGTGCTGGACGGCAATCATCCGTTGGCCGGCATGGCCTTGCGCTTCGCGCTGACGGTCAAGGAAGTGCGTGAGGCCACGGCCGATGAGATCGAGCACGCGCACGTGCATGGCGCCGAGGGCATTGAAGTCGTCGACGAAGACGATGACGACGAGGAAGGCGCGTCAGGATCCCCCACCCTGCACTGAGTAGGGCGTCGCGCCCTCGGGCGCGCGCGGAGCGCTCGCGGCGGAAGCGGGCGATGCGGGCGATGCGGGCACCGGCGGTGCCGATTGTAGCGCCGACCCGCCCTGGGCCGCATCGGGCAGCAACGGCGGTTCGGGCTGTGGCGCCGGCGGAGCCGATGCAGGCGGCGCGGGCATTACATATTGAATTCCCGGCAGCGGTTCGATCAAGGTGCCCGGATTGCCGGTAGCCGAGGCTGGCGCCTGCGTGGTGGCCGGCGGTGCGACCGATGGTGCGGCGGCCGGCGCGGGCAGCGACTTCGGTATCACACGCACGCTTACATGAAACGGAGCGGGCCGCCCGTAATTGACCTCCAGCGCGACCCATTGCGTCGTCGCATCGCGCGGAGCGATTGCAATGCGGGTTAAGTTCGCGACCCGATCGCCTTTATCGTTGTACAGCGGTTGATCGATGGCGAAGCCCTTCGCCGGCGTTTGCGCGTCGTGATGGATTAGGACGACCGGGCCGCGGAACGTACGCGCTGCGTTCACTAACGCGCGCTTGAATTCGAGGTAGCCGTCCGGCTTTCGGCGGCGTGCGAACCGCAGCCACGCAAACCGGTCCGCGTGTTCCTCGTAGCGCGAGAAATCCGGGTCCGCTTCCACGAAAACGACCAGCGCCTTTGCATGACGCCGCTTCGCGTACTCCGCCGCATGTTCGAGCCAGAATGCGGAGGCGATCGCGCGATCGTCGAATTCGCCGTTGCGTCCCCCGGCGTCGGAGTAATGGTTGTTGCCCCCGACAACGTTCAGGCTCACGAAAACCGTGTCCTCGGCTTCCCACCGAACGTTTTCACGAAACGCGCGGAATCGGGCGACCTCGCTCTCGCGGGTCAACGCGAGCGTCGGTTTGCCGAGCGATGCGCGATCCGAATAGAGCGTCTGCCGCAGAAAATCGAGCCGTTCCGCTGCGTCGTAGCCGCCGCCGGCGGCACTCGCGCAATCGGCCCAATCGTGCTGCCCAGGGACGACGACGACCGGTATCGCCGAGGCCTCGAGCAATTGCTGACGTCGCTCGAACAGCGAGTCGGCACAACGCTCGTCGGCGCCCTTGATGTTGCCGTCGTAGACGACGAACGACAGGCGCTGGTCGAGCCCGATCGCTTCGAGCAGACGCTGAGCCGACGCCTCGCTCGCCGCGCTCTTCATGACGCCCGAGATGACGGCGAACGAGAAACGCGTCTCGACCGCCTGCGCGGGGATAGCGAACGCGAGGGCTAGGCCGACGGCCGTCAGGCTCCGTCGCGCCAATTGCCGTAGTTGCGCATGCGCCCGCCGGCGCCGTGTCACCGCTCGATCTCCCCGACGCCGCGCGCGTTGGCGGCCGTGGCCAGTTCATGCAACTCGTAGATCAGATCGAGCGCCTCGCGCGCGCGTAGCTCGTTCGGATCGATGCCTTTGAGGCGCTCCAGTGCCGGGTGCTCGACGAGTGCGCCGCTATTTGTCCGCGTATCGCTGAAGTCGTCGGGCGCGTCTTCGGCATAGGCGGGGGCGGCGAACAAATCCAGTTGCGGCGTGGCCCGCGTGACCGACTGTTGTTCGAGATGCGCCAGGTGCTTGCGCGCGGCGCGGATCACCGCCGGCGGCACGCCCGCTAGCTGCGCGACCTGGAGCCCATAGCTTTGGCTGGCGGGACCCTCGTCGACCGCGTGCAGGAACACGATTCCATGCCCATGCTCGACGGCCGACAAGTGCACGTTGGCCGCTTGCGCGAATTCGGCCGGCAACTGGGTCAACTCGAAGTAGTGCGTCGCAAAAAGCGTATAGCAACCGTTGGCGGAAAGCAGGTGCCGCGCGATGGCCCATGCGAGCGCAAGGCCGTCGAAGGTCGAGGTGCCGCGGCCGATCTCATCCATCAGCACGAGGCTTCGCTCTGTCGCGTCGTTCAGAATCGCGGCCGCCTCCGTCATCTCCACCATGAAGGTGGAGCGGCCGCCGGCGAGATCGTCCGCGGCGCCGATGCGCGTGAAGATTCGATCGATCGGGCCGAAGCAAGCACGCTGCGCCGGCACGTAACTGCCGACGTAGGCCATCAACGCGATCAATGCGGTTTGCCGCATGAACGTCGACTTACCGCCCATGTTCGGGCCGGTGATCAAAAGCAGCTTGCGTTGAGCGTTCAAACGGCAATCGTTGGCGACGAACTGTTCTACTTGCGCCTCCACCACGGGATGGCGTCCTTGCTCGATTTCGATGCCGCCGTCATCGGTGAAGTCGGGCGCGACCCAATTGAGCGTTTGCGCGCGCTCGGCGAACGCCGCGAGAACGTCCAATTCGGCCAAAGCGGCCGCCACGCGCTGGCAGTCTTCGATGAACGGCAGCAACGCTTGCAGCACGGCGTCGTACAGAGCCCGTTCGCGGGCGAGCGCGCGCTCTTGCGCCGATAGCGCCTTGTCTTCGAACGCCTTCAGTTCGGGCGTGATATAGCGCTCGGCGTTCTTCAACGTTTGCCGGCGCCGGTAGTCGTCAGGGACCTTATCCGTTTGGCCGCGCGTGACCTCGATGTAAAAACCGTGGACCTTGTTGTACTCGACGCGCAGATTGTTGATACCCGTGCGCGTGCGCTCGCGCGCTTCGAGATCGATCAAGAATTGCCCGCAGTTCTCCGAGATATCGCGCAGCTCGTCGAGGTCCGCGTCGTAGCCGCGTGCGATGACGCCGCCGTCGCGCACCATCGCGGCGGGCTCCTCGGCAATCGCGCGCGTGAGGAGATCGACGCAACCGGCCGGTGGTTCGAGGCCCGCCCCGATGCGTTCGAGCGCCGGCGTGCCTGCCGCCATCGCGATGGCGAGTTCGCGCAAGGCGGGCAACGTCTTGAAGGTATCGCGCAGGCTCGACAAGTCGCGCGGCCGCGCCGAGAGCAGCGCCAGCCGGCCGGTGATCCGTTCGACGTCCGCGATCTTACGCAGGGCGCCGCGCAGCATGTCGAGGCTTGCGCCGTGCGGCGCATCGAGCAGCGCGCCGATCGCTTGCTGGCGCGCTTGCGCGATCACGGACGCGCGCGGCGGATGGTGCAGCCAGTGACGCAATAGGCGGCTACCCATCGTCGAGCAACAGGTGTCGAGCAGCGAGCACAGCGTCGGCGATTCGCCGCCACGCAATGTTTCCGTGAGTTCGAGGTTGCGGCGCGTGGCGGGATCGAGACCGATGTATTCGGTCTCGGTTTCCACCTTCAGACTGCGCACGTGACGCAATTGTTGGCCCTGTGTCGAGGCCGCGTAAAGCAGGACCGCGCCCGCTGCGCCGCACGCGCTCGTGAGCCCTTCGGCGCCGAAGCCGTCGAGGCTTGCAACGTTCAGTTGATCGCACAGCCGTTGCACGCCCGATGCGACGTCGAAGTGCCAAGCGGGTACGCGCGTGAGGATCCCGCTGGCCACACCCGGTATTGCCTCGCTGGCGCCGTCGGCCACGAGCACTTCGGCCGGACGAATGCGCTCGAGCGCGGCGCCGGCTTCGCCGGGGGCGACTTCCGCCAGCCGCAGCGCGCCGCTCGCGAGATTGAGCCAAGCGAGACCGATCGCCGTCACGACGCCGCGCTTGTTATGCGTGGGGCAAGCAGCGAGCAGATAGACGTCGCTTTTGTCGGAGAGCAACGCGGCATCGGTCAGCGTGCCCGGCGTGACGATGCGCACGACCTTGCGCTCGACGGGCCCTTTCGATGTGGCCGGATCGCCGATCTGTTCGCAGATCGCGACCGACTCGCCGAACTTGACGAGCTTGGCGAGGTACTGCTCGACGGCGTGATAGGGCACGCCCGCCATTTTGATCGGATTGCCCGCCGAGGCGCCGCGCTGCGTGAGCGTGAGATCGAGCAGGCGCGCGGCTTTCTCGGCGTCCTCGAAGAAGAGCTCGTAGAAGTCGCCCATGCGGAAGAACAGCAGCGTGCCGGGGTGATCGGCTTTGATGCGCAGGTACTGCTGCATGTAAGGCGTGTGCTTCGCAAGGGCCTGGTCAGACACGGCTTCGATGCTGGATTCTGTTTTCATTCAATGAGTTGCTGAAAAACGTGTTCGGACATTTGCAGACATTCGCTCCCATTTTTCGCCATGTTCCCCGCTGTCAAGGGGGAACGAACGGGGACCTTTAGCGGCCATTCGTTGACTATACTTCGAGCACAGTCCCCCGGCCATAAGCCGAACGGCCAAAGCCATATAAGGAAAGGGATTGGCGGCAATCCGCCAGTCCCCTTGCTCGTGGCTTTTCATACATTCGAAGCGAACAGCAACCGTGAAAGCAGACCTGAACTTGGCGCTAGTAAAGCGTCTGAAACTCGGCGAAAGGCCGGTCGGCGTCAACTCGAAGGGCGCCTTGGTGTTCGAAGCGAACGTCGAAAACAAGCCCTACATTCTATGGGATTCGAACCGGGATGCGCCGCCTGGATTTGGGGTCCGCCTCGAACAAGCGATTCTGAGCCGCGCTCCGAACGTCTACAATGCCCTCAAACCGATCGACTGGCCGCCGCTTCCGGCGCCAGAACCGCACGTGTACGCGCCTCCAAAGCCGCGCTCCGGCCGTCCGCCGAAAGCGAGCAACGCGACGGCCGATTGAGGGGCGGGCGCCAGCTCCGACGGGATTGGCATGTGAAGAGGTGACCGCCTGCGCAACGAAATCAATGGGGAGAGGGTCATGCCGTTTATTGACGCGGCGTTGAAAACGTATGAGATCCTGGCAGCGGTTCACATGCTGCCTGACCAGGCGGCGCTCACGACCACAGAGGCCGCTCTCTTTTTGCGCCTGTCGCCGAAGAGCTTGGAGCGAATGAGGTCGAAGGAAGCGGCGCGCCGTATGTTCAAGCAGGCGGCAGGGGCGCGCGCGGTGGGAACCAGAAATGCCTTTACCTGAAGAGTTCGCTGTTGGCATGGCAGCAAGCCAACCAAATTTCGAACGTGATGGAAGCAGCGGTCAGGAAGGGCCAAGCGTTCAAGACGATCTTCGACCTTGTTGCCGACGCTCCGTTCTACCTCGATGCGAATGGACGGGTTGCTGGCGCCGCCGAGGACACTTCGTTGAGCGTGGTCATTGAGCGACTGGGTTCGGACGTGTGGAGTTTGCTTTGGCTGCCTGTGGTCGAGGCGGGACGAGAATGGGCGGACTTGGCAGCGCACCAGAACCTTGCTCGGGAGCTAGACCGTTCTGGCTGTGGCAGAACGGAAGATCGCGGCGGCATTAGAGGCGAGCGGCATTGGCTCCGCGATCGGGGGCGACATTGATGGTCAGGCTTCCGTGCAAATCAACACAGTCGAATCAAAAATACCAAGCGATCCCGATGATGCCGACGCTCCGCATCGGACTCTTAAGCCGCCAAAGCCGCGCTACCCACGCAAGCGAGCCAAGATCACGCGGCTCTAACTGTCGGCTAGCGTTGTCGTGTGGGCAGACGGCGCCACCAACCTTGCTTGCCATCGACGGTGATATGCCATCAAAGCAAATGGCGCATGGGGCGAAGGTCGTGCATGAAGGTATCGTTCTTCCACTCGCTGTCCATGGCCGTCGAACGAAAAATGAATGCGTTGCTGGCGTCGTCCGAAGTATCGATCAGTTGGCGCAGCAGGCCGAAATTTTCGGCCTGCGTCTCCCTCCACGAGTTCTTCCGTTTCACGAGTTCAGGGAGCGGGTGATCTTCCACAAAGCCTTGATATTTTCCCAGGAATCCGGTTACCACGTCAGCGATTTGAATGCCCGGTTCGCTTTTCGAATCGGCGAAGCGGAAGCTGATTTCTCGATCCCCGTCTTTGAACGTCGTATCGTTCAGGCTTTTTTCAACCTGGATTTCGCGGTCGAAGATATGGATGGCATTTTTGAAGAGCACTACGGGGCGCGTGTAAAAGGTGTGAAATCCATCGATCAGCATGCTCTCCTCGTTGTCGACGAGGCAGGCTAGCTCAGGAAGCGACGCAGATCTTCCGATCAAGGTCTTCAGCATGAGTGCGGACAGATTGTCGTTCTCGGGGCTGCGCGCATCCAGGAAGACGCTGATATCGGTGATGAAGTCGGCTGTTCTTTCCGGCTGGATGTCGGGATAGCAATGTCGCTTTAACAGGGCCAAGAACGAAGGCTTGTCGAGATTGGCAAGCCGGTAGATCTCGTTCTTCAAAGCCTGATGGTGCGGGTGGTAGCTTCCGAATCCGTCTTCCGACAAGATCGCGTCGATGATATCGACGATCGCCCAATAGATGATGTTGATGCTGGAATAGTGAATCATGATCCCTTGGTCGATGATCCAAGACAGGACAGACTGCAACTTTTTCGACGCGAGAACTTGCTCGAAATCGCCCTTAGCTACATGGGCAAACTTGATCTCGGGGGCGTTGTCCTGCATTCGCAACTTGGCGCGCAGGGGCTCCAGGTCGGGAAAGACGCGCCCTTCCTCGAGGACGATGCCGCCGAGCACAAAATTCTTGTGCTCGGAAATGTTGGTGCCGTCGTCCGTCAAATAGAGCTTTCGAATGTTGTTTGTCTCGTCATAGTAGAACGTGAACTTGTCGTCGGCCCGCCGAAGTTGAAAAGCGCCGATCATGATTTCCCGCATGGCGTTCACATCAAATTCCATGATGCGTATCTCCTGATTCGCCGCCGTGGGCGTTGCCGCAATGAGGTCTCGTGCCTGGTGGCGTCCGGTCGATCGACGAGCTCAACCTATGTGCATGATACAAGCGGAACTTGCGGCCAGGATCGATCGAAAATCTATTGTCGGCGCATTGCATTGCTGATACGCTGAACCAATTCCCAGTTTGCTCACGAGGGAATCGGTGGGCGCATTTCCCAGAGCCAGACGCTTGGTTTTGAAGTGGCGTAGTCACCTTATCAGACAGGTTGCCGTCTTCGCGAACGGTCGTTGAGATTCTACGCAGCGATAAGAACAAAAAGCGCGTTCGGCCACAACCTTTACAACGACGAATGGCCACAAGTTTTGTGACCGTTCTGGCCATATCAAGTCGGTCGACCGCGGGCGGAGCATAGCCCTCGGTCGCGATATCAATGCAATGTGCGGCGCGCCCATCGGTCGTCTTGGCGAACAGGCGAGCGGCTGAGGGCTTGATCTGCAAGCACGCGCATCAATCAAATGTTTTTGGTTCCGAGCGGGGCGGGTGCGCGTTGTCGGTGCTCTGGTCCGTTATGTCTATTTTTTGGAGTGACTTGCCATGCGTGTTGATTTGACCGACGTATGCGACGCCGTTAGCAAATACTGTCTTGCTGTCTGGCGTCAACTACAACCGCCGCCGGCAAAGGTAATTGTCGCTGGACAGTCTTGCTGTGCGAGAGCGCCCGCGTGACGGCGATAGGTGCGACGAACTTTTGGATGCCCTGAGGCAGTGCTTCCAGGGGTTCTTTTTTGAGGGTGATACGAGCGAGGTTGATGTGGAGAACGTGAGGTTCGCAAACGCGAACTCGGACCTTGGGCTGGTGAATGATCGGTGGAAGGTCGGAATCGATCTCCCTGATGAATCCGATCCCGATGGGGCGATGACGCGACATTGGTTCACGCCGAATGAGGAGGGCGACTCAAAATGCCGAAGAAATTTATAGATCCTACGCAGCGGATCACGGATGAACTCACGGCCTATCTTGGTCAGCGGTTTCCGGAGATGAAGGACGCGCAACTCCTTGTCGACTACTCTCACGACAAGGCGGGTGGCTATGGCGCGTATGTCCAATTTCTCGTTGGAACCCGAACGTGGTCGGCGGTCTGTGAATACCGCGAGGTCGGACGAACGCGCGAGTATCGCTGGCATTGCACTCGGGATTGGCGCGACTGAGATTAACATCTCGCAAATGGAGCGCAGTTGAGGCCGGCATGGTGCGAGGGAGGCGCCATGCCGAGCGTATGGATCACAGCTTGTAGTCTTTCATCATCCCAGCGACCAAGGTTTCCCCGCGGGCCAGGATGTGGTCCGTGCCCCATGTCTCCGCCGTCGCCAGAGACAGCGTTTCGCGGTTCAGTTTATACGGCAACTCGTTCAGCACCATCCCGTTCTTATAGCCGATGCGGGCTCGCTCGCCGGCCACCGTTATGGTCGTCATCTTTTGTTTGTCCGCGAACGGCGAATCGGAGAGGTTTGAGTTGTAGGCGGACAGTGTGAGATTGCCAAGCAGGTGAGCATGCTCGTCCTGTATCGTCGCCGCCTCGTCGGCGTTACCGTCAGCGAGCAATTGGACCCATGCGCGTTTGAGCGGTGTTCCTTGGGGGAGCACGTGCTCGATGGTCCAAACGTATCGTCCCTTTTCGTCGCGACGCCAGAGATCCACATATTGCTCGCGCGTCATCCGGGTTTCGGCGTAGCGGCACAGGAGATACCGCGCCATGCCGGGGTTGAACCAATACAAATGATCTTCAAGCGCGGCTTTTAGATCGTCGTCTGACGCCGGAGCGTCGCCACGGGCACCGTTCATCATCGCGCCGCGCACGAATTCATACGTGATCGGCTCTGGCACGCTCGCGGTTTCCGCTTCGCACTTCCCAATCAGATCAATGAATATCGCGTCCAGCCGGTTCGTCGCTGGCTGGTTCGTGAGGTTGCGGCGAACGAAGAAACGGGCGAGGAAGTCGATTATTTTGTCGACCTCTCCAACTGCGCATTTCTCTTTGGCCTCGCGATCGAGAAGGTAGAGCAAGAACTGATAGCTCGGGCGAGCGCCGGCACGCACCAGGTTGAGCAGTTTTTCGCGTCGAGCATCGGCGATATCCGCATTCTCCGGTTGTGTGATCGCACCATAGAAGGTCGCGCGATAGGCAAGGTCATCAAGAAGGCGCTGCGCGTCGATCTTGATGAGCTGCTCGAATATCTCAATGAGCTTGGATTTCGTTGCTCTGTTCGCCCCGGAGACCCGGCGGCCTGGTTCGAACTGGAACGCGTTGTAGAAGTGGCGCAGATAGGTTTCGTGCAAACTCGTATCGGGGCCGAGCTGCTCGGTCATGGCAGACCAAATTTCGAAGGCTTCGTCGATGGCTCCTTGGTTCTGCCGCTCCAACGTCGCCAACATGGCGTTCTTGATGATGTCCAGAGCTGAAAGCGGCACGCCACGATTGTTGATGGCCTCGAAGAGGCGGAAAGCGTCCGAGTGACTCGCGACATTGATGTGGATGAAGATGAGCGCGTTCACGCGACGCGTTAGCTGGCGCAGCGACGGCGCGTCGTCAGGAATGGCATCGGCGAAGAATCGAAGGCACTTGGCCAGTCGACGATTCCCCCAATTCCGGGGCTGCCGAAGGTCGAGCGCGGGCACGACGCCATAGTGGGCGAGAGCGTAAAGATAGTCCTCTCTATTCGCGTCTTGCGTAGAGGGAAGCAGTCGACAATAGTAATCCGTGCGGCCCCTGCGGCCGATGAAAAAATCGCTGGCCGCCGTCTGCGCCAGCGGCAGCAGAAGATCCTCTTTCTGATGGCGGCGCTCGCGAACGAGCTTTCTGCGGAGATCTGCGGCGGTGTCTCCCAGGTCCTTGAGATCCTCCTCGTCGAGATCGGATTCGTCTCCCTTCCCCGACTCCGCCGCAACAATGCCGTCGAGTTTCGCCCACAACACGGTCAGCAAGCACGACAACGTCGTGAGTCGTTGCTGGCCATCGACAAGCTCGAACAACCGCGGCTCGCCTGGGGCGCCTGAGCTTACGTCGATGCAGATCACGGAGCCCATGTAGTGGCCGTCCGATTCGTTCGCATCGTCGTTGACGTCGTCGATGAGCTGCTGCCAGTCGGCGGTGGCCCAGGAATACGGGCGTTGGTATTTCGGAATTCGATAGCTTTCCTGCGTGCCCTCGATGGTCAGAAGCCTGCTTAGTGGTTGTTTTGACGGTTCCATTTCTTCGTTATGCCCGGTCTCGCGTTGTTGATTGATTGCCACCCCGTTGCGCGCGTCGTAGGCGTCCTTGCCAAGCGCGCCAAATCGGCGCTCGCCACCACTGAAATTTAAACGACTGCGGGGCCTTTGGGGGAATAACGGCGCGCAAATTGCCATCTTGAATGGTCGCGACGCGACCTCCTTTCAATTGTCCTTCTGCGGAAGCAGGCGATGAAACGACGCGCCGGCATGTCCGTTATACGGGTAAATACGGTGGCGCATCGAGGCCGCCGCGTGAGTTAGCCGGACTATACTCGTCCGAAAAAAACGACGGGGGCCGACATGCTGATTGGAAAAATCGCGGAATGGGTATTTACCCAGTCGCCGTGGATGCGTGACGCTGCACGGCGGCTTTTCCTTAATGGTCGCATTAGCGATCAAGACTTCGATGATTTGCTCGCGCTGATCAAGTCGCAAGAGGGGATCGCCGATCCAGACGGTCGCGTGCCGCAACCGCTCACGCTGGACATGATTCCGACGCCTGGCACCCCTGAAAGCGCCGTCACTTTGCTTTCGCTGCGAAACTTAAGGGGCGTCAACGCCATCGCGCCCGATCAACGGATCGATTTCGCGCCCAACGGAATGACGGTCATTTACGGTGGAAACGGCGCGGGAAAATCCGGTTATTCGCGAGTGTTGCGCAAGGCGTGCCGTGCGAGGACCACTGGCGGCCCGATATTGGGCAACGTTTTTGTCGCCGGAGCGAGAATCGCCCCGAGCGCGGAAATCGATATTCGGCGGCCCGGCTCCGACGTAGCCGAAGCGATTTTATGGCGCCAAAATGAGCCGGCTCCACCCGAATTGGCCGCGGTCGCGGTGTTCGACTCTCATTGCGCGAAGGCTTTCACCGACGCGGAGGGGGACGTTGCATACACGCCTCGCGGACTGGATGTCCTAGCCGGACTCGCCGCGCTGTGCGGGCGCTTGAGATCTCGGCTCGAGTTCGAAGCCAACGCCATAAAGGCGTCCTCGATGTCGTTCGCCGACCTGCTCGGAGAACATGCTGCGGGGCGATTGCTTGCGCAATTCGAAAAGAAGTTCGCGACGGCGGCGTATCGTGACGAATTGAAGAACCTAGCTTCGCTGTCGGAGGCTGAATTGGCCGAGATCGAGCAACTGGCTGGGCACCTCGCAGAAGCGAATCCGGCCGCGCGCGCGGTCGAGATCCGGAGATTGAAGACGCGCGTCGAAGCTTTCGCGCTCCAGTGGGAAGAATGCGAAGCGGCGCTCTCTGATGAGAAATCGAGTGCTGCCCTAAAGCTCGGCTTAACGTCTCTGGATGCAGACGCAGCGGCGAAGCTGGCGGCGGAAGCTTTCGCCGCCCAAGGTGAAATGTTGTCCGGCACCGGCTCGGAGCCATGGCGGCAACTGCTGTCGGCCGCGCGTGATTTTTCTATGCAATTGGCGTATCCGGATCACCCGTTTCCGCATGTCGACGGCGCACAGTGCGTCTTGTGCCAGCAACGCCTAGATGGCGCAGCGGCTGAGAGGCTCCGTCAATTTGAACGCTTCGTGGAGCAGGAAGCGCAGAAGCAGGCAAACAAAGCGCGGCAAACGGCTGCCGCTGCGTTCAAGGCCATGGGGCGCGTTGACCCGTCGTTGCTTGTGACGGATAAGCCGCTTCTCGATGAGATCGAGGCGAACGGGACCGGCTTGCGGGATCGCTTGATTGGTGCGAGCGGCGGGCTCGTCGAGCGCAAACGAAGTTTGTTGGCGGCCGAGGTGGCGCGGGAGTTCAAGATCGAGCTCGCGCCGATCGATGCGGCGTCTGCAGACCTGCGCGCTCTCGCGACCCAGCTTAACCAGAGCGCAGAAGCGTTCGAAAAATTGGCCGAGGCGGACGCCAGGAAAAAGACCGAGCAGCGCGTTGCCGATCTTCGATCGCGACGAGCGCTCGGCGAACGCATCGACCAGGTCTTGCAGGTGGCGGAAGAATTGACGCTCAAAAAGGCACTGCTGTCAGCGCATCGAGCGGCGGACTCAGGCCCGGTGTCCAGAAGGATGCAGGTGCTGCACGCGGAGGCTTTGTCGGCCGAGACGGAGGCCGCGTTTGCTCGTGAGTGCGCTTTGCTCGGCGTTGCCCACGTCCCGATCCGCAGCACAACTCGGATGGAGCGCGGCAAGGCGAAGCAACAGGTGAAGCTCAACACGGCGGGCTCGGAGCGGGTGGGAGACGTGTTGAGCGAGGGCGAGTTGCGAGCGTTGGCGTTGGCGACGTTCATGGCGGAGGTGTCGATGGTGCCGGGGCATGGCGCGGTCATTTTTGACGATCCGATGTCGTCATTGGATCACTCGCGCCGAGAGCGGGTCGCCAAACGCCTCGTGTCAGAGGCTGGAACGCGCCAGGTCATCGTCTTCACGCACGACCTCGCATTCGCGAATCATCTGGCCGACGAGGCGGCCCGCCAATCGGTCGACGCCACTGCGATGAGCGTGCGTCGCCAAACGGATAGAGCGGGGGTGATATTTCCCGAGTTGCCGTTTGCGGGGCTGAAGGTTGTCGAGCGCCTTGAACGGATTAAGGCGATGGCCACGGAGGCTGACCGTGCCGCGAGCGCGGGTGAAATCGAGAAGAGCGAAACGATAGTCCGAACGGCTTATGGACGGCTGAGAGAGACGTGGGAGCGCGGAGTTGAAGAAAGCGTGCTCAACGAAACAGTCGTCCGGTTTCGCCCCGGGGTGTCAACCCAACGCTTGCGCGCTGTCGTCGTCGAAGACGCACACTACGAGACCATTCACGAAGCCATGGCGCGATGCTCGCACTTCTCCGCGCATGATACTTCCTCGGACGCGAACACTGCGACGCCGACGAGCGATGAGCTTCGGGCCGACATCGAGGTTGCGAGGAGCTTCTTCGCAGCGAGACGCAAGCTTAACGACGAAACCGACAGGCGCCGCCGAGAGACTATGGAGAGGTCGCCGGCATTCAAGCAACAGTGACTGCGATGCATCTAGGCGTGGATCGCGCCGCGACCCGACAAGTTGTCGCTGTTCCCGGTCATTGCGATAGGGCTGGGACATCCTCGAGCCCTGCGAGATAACGGCGAAACATGGAAATGTCTTCTCTTTTCGTTAAGAGGGCGGAGAGAGGAGCGAGATTGTCGACTGCCAGCAACGCCAGCCCCGCCTGAACAGAAGCCGTCGCTTTGTCCAATTGCAGATCGACGGTGCCGATCCATTTTGCCCATTGATTCAGCTTCGCATGCGAAAGCGTATCGATGTCGAGATCGGAAAACGCCTTGAGGTTCGTGTCCAGATCGATAACTAGAATTTCGCGGAGATCGTTTTCAGTCAGCAGGGCGTCCAGACGTGCGACACGGCCAGCGCTTTCCTGAATATAGTGCGGGCGAGGCAAGCGGCGGCCGGCCAGAGCATCCGCGCGCTCGGCTTCCTCCTTCGTCGCTTCGCGCTGCATCAGCACATCGTTGGAGCCAGTCTTGAGCAACTCGCGGACACGCCAAACTACCGCGTCGGGGCAGCCTTGATTCATGGTCACGAGAGGGCGCGACATTTTGTGAACCCAATCGGCCCCGCGAGCGCCGTTTTCGCCTTTGCGAATTCGTGCGATCGAGCGCGCGATCTCGTCCGTTTTGAACGAAAAGCGCCAGAGCCTTTCGCGGTTTTCCTTCGCCGCGATGTCCTTGTCGAACTGCCTGGACATGGTTTCAAAATCGACACCGAAATAGACGCGACCGCAATCCTTGCCGATATTTGTCAGCCGCCCGTCCTTCGTTGCCACGAGATAACCGCGGCCGTGCAACGTGCGGCAGCTCGACAGTCCGCATGGAATCTTGTCGGCAAAAACGTAGCTTCCAATGATCGCATCAAGCTCATGATCGACTGGGTTAAGTCGTCCGTCGAAGCCGGGCCGCGATTCAACGTCCCCCCAGTTTTCGACCCGAATGAGTTCCTTCTCGCCATTGATGGTAATCACGATGCCTCGCTGCCGGTTTTGGCAATGGATGTGGCGGCGTGTTTCCGGTTAGTAGGCCACCAAACCCAGCTCGTTCAACCGGATTCCCATCGCCGTCGGCGACAGCCCAAAGAAGCGAGCAAGGGAATCGAAGTGTCTGCCATTGAACGCCGTCGCTCGTGCCACAGCGATGGGGAACGCTAGCGAACCGGGCTTGGATGCCATCAAATCCGTCGCCCCTTTGTATCCGGCAACGTGGAAGGCGACGTTTTCGTTGAGGGCAAGAGGAATATTCCCGAACCGCTCTTGGAAGTAATGCTGCACCGTAGGGCCGGGCGCCAACCACACGGCGGCAAAGTAGTCCGCTTCCTCCTCCACCGGATCGCGCGGCCCTCTGTGTTCTCCCGTAACCGGGCGATCGCGATGCTGTCTCATGGTTGGAAGCGATTCGTGAAGAACGAGGTGTCCAAGTTCGTGAGCGGCCGTGAAGCGCTGAGTTTCGAATTGCATGGCGCTTGAGATCATCACGATCTTTTGTTCGGTGTCGATCATCCCGGCCGTTTGAAACTGGCGCCCAGAAAGAGCGCCGGGCATGGATTCTCGGATCTCATACGCATAGCCGTATTTTTCGATCGCGACATCGGGCGAGAACAACTGCGGATACGGCGGCAGCCCACAACGGTACCGAAGCTTCGCGCTTTGAATGATTTCTCGATGCATGCCGCGGACGATCTTTTCGATCTCGGCGCGCCTTTGGGGAGTAGTCATGGGAACCCCGACCTTGAAAGTCGATATGCGTTAGGAGATTAGCATCATCCCAATACTTGGTGTCAACTTTTTATTTGTGCACAACATGTTGTGGTGTCCGCCATCGGGGTCGCAATAAAATATCTGAGATCGCGATCATGCTTCCTGCAAATCCATACACACGCTCAGCGTCCGGCAACGGCCCGCCGAAGCAAATGCGCGGCGCCTGGCTGGGGGCCGCCGCGCCCGCCCAGCGCTGCGCTTGGGGCGTTCACGCCGGCCGCTTCTTGCCTGGCGCCGCGAATCGCCGGTACCCCATTCAGAAGCCGCCGTGAGCGGCTTTGTTCATGCCCACGTCAGGTCTCTCAGCGATTGCGAAGAGACCTGACGTGGGCATCAGCGAGCAAAGCCGGCAAGAGCCGGTTTTTGCGTTTCTTCCCCGCGGCGCCGACCCGGCGGGGGCGCGAGCTTGCCCATAGTCAAGGACGCTTCGCGCTCGGGCTCCCTCGACAGCGACGAGCTCGCCGCGAAAATCCATCGAAACAAACGTTCTAGACCCGAGTGTCGACGTTGGTTTCGGTTTTTATTCGTGGCTATCGAAAAAACGTGTTCGGGTGCGGGCTTCGGCTTTCGAGTTTCGATTCATCGCCGTCTCGCTCCTTTTGTGCTGAGAATGACGACGGTGGGCCGAGGGCAACGGTATTCGGTCGAATATACGGCGCGGCCAGCGTCCGGCGAGATCGTCCGAATGGCTCATCCTTCCACAGCGGGAAGGGGACGGAATGCAGCACTGGCGGTTGCGCGGGTGTTCGAAACGAAGCCGGAAAAACAAGGCCTACATTCTAGGGGAGATGCGGACGATTATTCCGGTTCCACCATATGGGGTGACATCATCGAGGGTTGGCACGGGTAGCCCACTAGTCGTTTCCGCTCGAAGGACCAGAAGTCATCTAAGTCACTTCGAGTCGTAGCGACATGAGCTGCTAAGGTTGATGATTGGCCCTCGCGCATGGATCGGTGATAATCAGCACCTGTCTCGACGCGACCCAGTATTCAAAAAGAAGAAGGAACGAGATGCCGATCCAATGCACATTCAGCTTGAACGGAAAAGAAACATCGCTGTTGTCCTGCCCCGGCGTTGGCGCTATTGCAGCGTTCTCCGGAAGGGGCGTTGGCCGCGACAATCCGGCAGCGGTGGCCAAGGAAGATGTTGGTCCCATTCCGAAGGGGACTTATTACATCATCGATCGCCAGTCCGGCGGACGGCTCGGCGCGCTCCGTGATTTTTGGAACGCCTACGGTGTGGGAACGACAGACCATAAAAAGTGGTTCATGCTCTGGAATTCGCAGACTGGTGACTCGACGATGGTCGACGGGATCAAGCGTGGTTCGTTCCGGCTCCATCCAATGGGCCCAATGGGGCTGAGCGAAGGATGCATCACCGTGGTCAACGGCGATCAATTCAACCGGCTTGCGGACTACTTGCGCTCGCGCGCCCCCGACCTGCCGGTCCCGGGCTCCGGATTCAAGGCCTATGGCACGGTGCAAGTGCAATGAAAAAGGCGGCTTACATCTTGGCCAATGTTCTCGTCGCACTGGTCGGCGGTTGGTGGCTTGCGCACGTCGTCGGCACCTTGCCCTACGAAATGCCATCGTGGCTTGATTCCGCGATCCGTGGAGGCATCCGTCTCTCGGGGAGCGCGCAGTTAGACAACACCGATGACATCGAAACGATTGCGGCCCTCTTGATCTTCGTGGCGTGCACTGCGTTCATCGGGGTTCTGCTCGCGCTCGCAACTTTCGCCGGCCGCCGCTTTTGGACTCGTAGGCATAGGGCGTCCTAGCGGGTTACGCCGAGATCGCAATCTGACCTGATAGCTCGGCCGACGATTCGGCTGCCCGCGATTATTCCCCGATCATCGCGCGTATGTCCACGCGGCGCGCATTGACCGTGCTGCGCCGTTTGGCCAGCCCAATCATCGTGCAGACGAACGTGCCGAACGTCACGATAATCCACTGCACCGGCATATTGGCGCGCAACAGCAGCGCATAAGCGCCGAGCATGAACAGCACCGCGAGGTTTTGGTTGAAGTTCTGCACGGCGATCGAATGGCCCGCCGTGATCAGCGTCGCGCCTCGGTGTTGCAACAGCGCATTCATCGGCACGATGAAATAACCGGCCAGGCCGCCCAGCGCGATCATGATCGGGTAGGCCATGACGATGTACGCCGCGATGAACTGATCGGCGATGCGAATCCCGGCCGCGGGCGGAAACAGCCACTTGCCGTAGAACGCCATCGCACCCGCGACGATGCCCGCGGCGATGCCGACGGGCAGTACCTTCAGCGAGCGCGCGAGCGGCACGAGCGCGGCCGCGGCCGCCGCGCCGAGCGCGATGCCGATGCCCGTTGCCCCTTGCATCAGCGCGGCCTTCGAGAGCGTGAGCCCCAAGTTGACGTTGGCCCACTTGAGCACGAGCAACTGCAGCGTCACCGCGGTGCCCCACATGAGCGTCGTCACCCATAGCGCGATCTGAGCGAGTTCGTCGCGCCAGAGCAAGTTGAAGCAATCGACGAATTCGCCCACAAGCCGCTGCGGCTCGCGCAGGCGGTTCGCATAGCGCGCGCCGGTGTCGGGAATGCCCACGTTGATCAGCGCCGCGAGCGCATAGACGAGCATCACCGCGAACATCGCGAAATAGGGCGCGTCATGCACCAACGGCCAATGTCGCGCGCTCACGAAACGCTGCACGAAAGGGCTGATTAGAGCGCCCCCGAGCGCGGTGCCGGCAATCGTCGAAAGCACGGTCGCGGACTCGAGCCACGCATTGGCCGCGACGAGCCGCGACGCGGGCAGCAACTCGGTCAAGATGCCGTACTTGGCCGGCGAGTACGCGGCCGCGCCGATACCGACGACGCCATAAGCCAGCATGGGGTGAACGTTCGCGAGCATCATCGCGCAGCCGAGCGCCTTCAACGCATTGGCCGCGAACATCACATGGCGCTTTTGGATGGCATCCGCGAAGGCGCCCGCAAACGGCGCCAACACCACGTACGACGTCGTGAACAAAATCTGCAGCAGCGGTGTGAACCAACTGGCCGCATGCATTGCGCCGAGCAGTGCGATCGCGGCGATCAAGAGCGCGTTGTCGGCCAGCGACGAAACGAACTGCGCGGCGATGATCGTGTAAAAGCCTTTTTTCATCCGACGGGTCGAGCCGTGAGCGCGCTCGGAGAAAAGGAACACTCGTAAGGAAAAAGGCGGCCCGAGCCGCCTTTCGTCGTGCGCCGCGCCGCGCGTTGTTTACGCAAACGCGCGGCGGGCGTGGGCCGAGCCCGCTTAGTCCTTCTGTGCGGTGCGGCTGTAGGCGCTCAGAATCGGCACCATCTGCGCATAGATTTTCGGATTGCCGGCGACGATTTCGCCGATTTCCAAAAATTCCGAATCGCCCGTGTAGTTGCCGACGAGGCCGCCCGCCTCGGTGATCAGCAAGCTTCCCGCCGCCATGTCCCAGGGGCTCAAGCCCTGCTCGAAAAAGCCGTCGAGACGGCCGGCCGCGACGTTGGCCAGATCGAGCGCCGCGGCGCCGGGGCGGCGCAGGCCCGTGCACGCGCGCGTCATCTCGGCGAACAGGCGGCAGTAAGCTTCGATCCGATCGTCTTCACGGAAGGGAAAGCCCGTGCCGATCAGCGCGTCGCTGAGGCGATCGCGGCGGCCCACGCGAATGCGGCGGTCGTTCAGATACGCGCCGCGGCCGCGCGAGGCGGTAAACAGATCGTTGCTGTTCGGATCGTAGACGACGGCTTGCGTGACGACGCCGCGGTGCGCCAGCGCGATCGAGACGCCGTAGTAGGGCAGGCCGTGGATGAAGTTGGTCGTGCCGTCGAGCGGATCGATGATCCAGACGTAATCGGATTCGTTTTCGGAGCGGCCCGATTCCTCCGCCAGGATGGCGTGATCGGGATAGGCGGTTTTGAGCGTATCGATGATGGCCGCTTCGGCCGCTTTGTCGACTTCCGTGACGAAATCGTTGTGCTGCTTCTCGCTGACTTGGACGAGTTCCAAGTCGAGCGAGGCGCGATTGATGATTTGTCCGGCGCGGCGGGCGGCCTTGACGGCAATGTTGAGCATCGGGTGCATAAAACGGATTCCTTGTACCGCGGCGGTGCGAGCGCTGCGACGGGTGGGCCAAACCGCCCGGAATGCGCGGGCATTCCGTCGACGAAAGCGAATTGAAGAAGAGCAATGTGCATGCGCGCGGTGGAAATCCACTCGCCCACATGGCACGAATACCGGGATTTTACCCGAGTCCGGGGCTGCTCGGCTCGACCCTCGCGCTGTCGGTATGCTCGCACCGCGCGGCCGGCCCTCGGTCGCCCTCGGCGCCGCGCCGCGAAGAGCGCCGTTCGCATCGGGACGGCAAGCGCGATACCATACCGGCAGATTGCAGTACGTCATTGCTCGTTTCCGTTTTTCATCTAGTTAGTCATCTTGAATCGCTCAACATCGCATTCGCCGTCGGCCACCGTGCATACCTGCGCGTCGGGTCCCCAGGGCGGTTTCACCTCGACGCGGTTCGTGCTCGTCGAGCCCAGCCATCCCGGCAATGTCGGCGCGGCCGCCCGTGCGCTCAAAACGATGGGTTTTTCGCGGCTCGTGCTCGTCGCGCCGCGCCTCGCGCATGTCCAAACCGATCCGGAGGCGATCGCCATGGCGAGCGGCGCGGAAGACGTGTTGGCCTCCGCCCGTATCGTCCCGACGATCGCGGATGCGCTCGCCGGCGTGACATGGTCCGTGGCACTGACGGCGCGCATGCGCGAATACGGACCGCCGCAGCTCGCGCCGCGCGAGGCGGCGAGCGAGGCCCGCCAGTACGCGCAGGGCGGCGACATCGCGTTCGTCTTCGGCAATGAGCGTACCGGGCTGTCTAATGAGCACGTCGAGCGCTGCAGCGCGCTTGCTCACATCCCGGCCAATCCCGCCTACAGCTCGCTCAATCTCGCTCAGGCGGTGCAAGTGCTCGCCTACGAGTTGCGGATCGCCTATCTGGCGGCGGAAGCCTCAGCGGCGATGGGGCAGGCCGCCGAAGCGGACGAATTGGGCAGCACTCGCGCGCCGAACGACGACATCGAACGGATGTACGTTCACCTCGAAAACGCGCTGATCGCGCTCGAATTCCTCGATCCGGCCAATCCGAAGAAACTGATGTCGCGCTTGCGCCGCCTGTTCGCCCGATCCGGCCTCGAGCGAGAGGAAGTCAACATCGTCCGCGGCATCGCCAAGCACATCTTGCTTAAGACGCATGCCCGCGATCGGTCGTCTCCGTCCTGACCCGCCTTCCGGCTGAAAACCACTGGAACTTGGCGCATGCCGCCGCCAATGTCCCTGCTGCGTGCAGGGTGGATCGCTATCCATTCTGCACACTTTCCGTCTTGCTCCTACAATCGAACGGCGCTTCATAAGTAAATCGCGCAACGTCATAACGATCTGCCCGCTGCCCGCGTTCATCCACCGGCCCCTTCATCGAGCGAGCCCCAACATGTTCAAGAGACTTCGCGAAGACATTGCCACCATCCGTGAGCGCGATCCCGCCGCTCGCAGTGCCTGGGAAGTGCTCACCTGTTATCCGGGGCTGCATGCGCTGGTGGCGCACCGGCTGGCGCACGCATGTTGGCGTGCGCGCCGGCGCTGGCTGGCGCGATTCATCTCGCAAGTGGCGCGGTTTCTGACGGGCATCGAAATCCACCCGGGCGCAACGGTCGGGCGGCGCGTGTTCATCGATCACGGCATGGGCGTCGTGGTGGGGGAAACGGCCGAAATAGGCGACGACTGCACGATCTACCAGGGCGTGACGCTCGGCGGAACGCTGCTCACGCGCGGTGCCAAGCGGCATCCGACGCTCGAGCGCGGCGTCATCGTGGGCGCGGGCGCCAAGGTGCTCGGCGGCTTCACGATCGGCGAAAACGCCAAGATCGGGTCGAACGCGGTCGTCGTCAAACCGGTGCCCGCGGGCGCCACGGCGGTCGGCAATCCGGCACGCGTCATCCAACCCGCCGATCGCAAGCGCTCGCCCGAGCACGCGGCGTTTTGCGCCTATGGGATTACGCCGAATGCGGAAGACCCAGTCTCGCTCGCGTTGCACGGTTTGATCGACCATGCCGCGAACGAAAAGCAACGCGTCGATGAGATCGTCGCGGCGCTCGAACGCCTCGGCGCCCGAATCGAGGCGCTGCAAGGCGCCGGTGCGTCGGGCATCGATTTGCAGCGCCTATCGGCGGCAATTCAGGGCGCGGCTCAGACGAGCACCGACGCTCGCGCGGACGTCAGCATGGAAGGACAGGACGTCGTTTAAGCAGGGGAAGTGGAGGGCAACGCAGTCTAGTGTTGCCCTCGATGGGCGACGCCTCAATCGAGCGGAAAAGCGTGGATGCCTTCGGCATCGATACGCAGATAGCCGCCGCGGCGCGCGCCATGATCGAGGTCCCAATCGGGCAACACCCAGCGCGTACCGCTCGTCTCCAGGTGACGGGCGGGCTTGTGCGTGTGCCCGTGGATCATCGTCGTCGTGTGACTCGTGCGAAATAGCGCCTCGACGCCCTGATGCGTTACATCGTAAAGCGGCGACGGCGGCCGTGTGCGGCCTTCCTCGCTCGAGGCGCGCATGCGTTCGGCGAGCGCATGACGCCACCGGAACGGCCAGGCGAGAAACAGCAGTTGCGCGGCGCGCCAGCGTGCAACGCGTCTAAACGTTTGATATTTTCGATCGGCCGTGCATAGCGCATCGCCGTGCGCGAGCACGATGCGCGCGCCGAACGCGGTCATCACGAACGGATCGGGCAGCCAAATCGCGCCGGCTGCCCTCATGAAGCGTTTGCCGAGCAGGAAGTCGCGATTGCCGTGCATCACATACAAGGCGATGCCGCGCTCTGACAACGTATGCAAAATCGACGCGATGCGCGCCGCGAACGGATCGGCCTTCAACATATCGTCGCCGATCCAATATTCGAATAGATCGCCGAGAATGAAGACCGAGTCGGCGCTGTCGGCCGTGACGCGGATGAAATGCTCGAACGCGTCGACCGTACGCGGAATCGACGTGCTCAGATGTAAATCGGAGATGAGCAAGAGCGGCCGCGGCGCGTGAGGGCGCGTGCGGCCATGCTCGTGCGGCACGCTGGCCTCGACGTTGCGAGGCCCCGCGTCCTGCCGCGCCGAGATGCCGGCATCTCGGATGACGCTCGTGTTCAATCGACCACGACCGCTTTCTCGATGACGACGTCATCGAGCGGCACGTCCTGATGAAAGCCCTTCGAACCCGTGCGGACCTTCTTGATCTTCTCGACGACATCGAGCCCTTCGACGACGTTGCCGAACACGGCGTAACCCCAGCCTTGCGGCGTCGGCGACGTGTGATTGAGGAAGTCGTTGTCGTTCACGTTGATGAAGAATTGCGCCGTTGCCGAATGCGGATCGTTCGTGCGTGCCATGGCCACCGAGCCCTTGACGTTCTTCAGGCCGTTGTTCGCCTCGTTGTCGATCGGAGCGTCCGTCGGCTTTTGCTTCATGCCGGGCTCGAAACCGCCGCCTTGGATCATGAAGCCGTCGATCACACGGTGAAATACGGTGTTGTCGTAGTGACCTTTCTTGACGTAGTTGAGGAAATTTTCGACCGTCTTCGGCGCCTTCTCGGCGTCGAGTGCAATCTTGATGACGCCGTGATTCGTATGCAGTTCAACCATGATGAATTCCTTTCCTTTCTAACTTCAAACGACTAAAGGGTCCGGCCAGGCGCCGGAGCGGGTTATTTCGAAACGACGGCGGCCGATTCGATGACGATCGGCTGCTGAGGCACATCGCCCATCGGGCCGCGCGACGTGGTGGGCGTCGCCTCGATCTTCTTTACAACGTCCATGCCCGACACGACCTTGCCGAACACGGCATAACCGTTGCCGTCCGGATTCGGATAGTCGAGCCCGGGGTTGTCGACCGTATTGATGAAGAACTGAGCCGTCGCCGAGTTCGGATCGCTCGTGCGCGCCATCGCGATCGTGCCCAGCGCGTTCTTCAGGCCGTTGCGGCTTTCGAGCGGAATCGGCGCGCGCGTCGGCTTCTCGGCGTAGCTCGCCGTGTAACCGCCCCCTTGAATCATGAAGCCCTTGATCACGCGATGAAAGATCGTGCCGCTGTATTGGCCGGATTTCACGTAGTCGAGGAAATTCGCGACCGTTTTCGGCGCTTGCTCCGGGTAGAGCTCGAGCTTGATATCGCCGTCCGTCGTTTTCAGCAGCACTTGCGGATGCGCGCCAGCAGCGTTCGTTTGCGCGAAAGCCGGTGCGTTCGCGATGAGAGCGGCGCTGCCGAGCGCCAACCAAAAGCTTTTCATGGGTGTCCTCAACGTGGATGAGATCGGAGCGAAAACGCGCTAGTTCGACGGCGCGATGTAAGGCTGAGCGGGGAACGGACCGTTCGAACCGCCGAATTCGACGGCCGGCGAGGTCGCGGGCGGCACGATCGCACCGGGCTGGGGCACGGCCGCCCTCGGCGCGGGAGCCGCACTCGTGCCGGAGCCCGTCGCGGCCGGCGAGACGATTTTCTCGATTTGGGCCACGCGCTGCGCGGCGGCCGGGCTCGCTTGGCCGAGGCTTTGCGCGCGGCGGTACGATTGCTCGGCCAGATGCAGGTACAAGTCGCCCAGATTCTCATAGGCGAGCCCGTAGCTCGGGTTGGCTTGCAGGGCCGTTTCGAGCGCGCCGCGCGCTTCCTGGTAGCGCCCGTGTTTCGCGTAGAGCGTGGCGAGATTGTTATACGGTTCGGGCAGCTCGGGGTAGAGTTCAGTGAGCTCCGTAAACTGACGGATCGCCTCGTCGTCCCGGTTCAACCGGGCGAGTACCGTGCCGCGCTTGAACTTCGCCTGGATATCGCGGGGGTGCGAGGCGATGCGCGCGTCGAGTTCGACGAGCGCCGCGCTCCAGTTTTGCGAGGCGATCGATGCGTCGATTTGCGGCGTGCCGTCGGCCACCGCCGGCGTGGTCTCGGCGCGCGCCCCGACGCTCGCGAAAGCCCCGAGCGTAAGGCTCAAAACGGAGGCGGCGAGGAGGGCCGCGCTGCGGTGCGTGCGGCCGCTGGAAGGTTTCATAGGCTCGTGTCTGGGTGTTATACTCCGGCCCATTCTAACAAAACGTTTGCTGGTTTCCTCCAACGGCAAACGGTCCTCCGCCCGTCGTGGTCGCCTTTCGCGCCGCTCGCTCGAAGCATTCGTCGCGCGAAGACATTCGCACCGCGCAAGCCGTTTGCGCTTCATCGCGAAAGTGCTGCGAAGCGCGCGTCGCCGAGTGCGGATTGCTCAAGGCTCACCCATCGTCTCTATGGAATCACTGCGCATCTACAACACGCTCGCGCGTGACAAGCAATCGTTCGTGCCGCGCCGTGCAGGCGAGGTGCGGATGTACGTCTGCGGGATCACTGTCTACGACTACTGCCACATCGGGCATGCGCGGCTGCTCGTGGTATTCGATCTGGTGCAGCGTTGGCTGCGCGCGCTCGGTTACCGTGTGACGTACGTGCGCAATATTACCGACGTCGATGACAAAATCATTCGGCGCGCCGTTCAAAACGGCGAGACGATCAAAGCCGTCACCGATCGCTATATCGCGGCGATGTACGAAGACGCGGATGCGCTCGGCGTGACGCGCCCCGATATCGAGCCGCGCGCAACGGACTACATTCCCCAAATGCTGGGCATGATCGACAAGCTCGTGGCGAACGGCTACGCGTATCAATCGAAGGACGGCGACGTCAACTACGCCGTGCGCAAATTCGCGCGCTACGGCGCGCTGTCCGGCAAGTCGCTCGAAGATTTGCGCGCGGGCGAGCGCGTCGCGGCAAACGACGCCAAGCAAGATCCGCTCGATTTCGTCTTGTGGAAGCATGCGAAAGAGGGCGAACCGCCCGAGTGCACGTGGGACTCCAATTACGGGCCGGGCCGTCCGGGCTGGCACATCGAGTGTTCGGCGATGGGCTGCGCGTTACTCGGCGAGCATTTCGATCTGCACGGCGGCGGGCAAGATTTGCAGTTTCCGCACCATGAGAACGAGATTGCCCAAAGCGAGGGCGCGACGGGGCAGACGTTCGTCAACTATTGGATGCACAACGGCTTCGTGCAGATCGATAACGAGAAGATGTCGAAATCGCTCGGCAACTTCTTCACGATTCGCGAGGTGCTCGCGAAATACGACCCCGAAGTCGTTCGGTTTTTCCTCGTGCGCGCGCATTATCGTTCGCCGATCAACTATAGCGACGTCCATCTGGACGACGCGCGCGCCGCGCTCACGCGGCTTTATACGTCGCTCAAGGACGTCGTGCCCGATAGCGCGCCGCTCGATTGGAGCGAAGCGCACGCGCGGCGTTTTAGCGAAGCGATGAACGACGACTTCAATACGCCCGTGGCCGTCGCGGTGCTGTTCGAGCTCGCGACCGAGGTCAATCGCACGCGCGATCCGAGCTTGGCACGGCAACTGCGCGCGCTGGCCGGGACATTGGGTTTGCTGGGCCGCGAGCCGCGCGAATTTCTGCACAGGGGAGCGGGCTCGCTCGATGCCGAAGGGCTCGATGCGGCCGCGATCGAAGCGCGGATCGCCGCGCGCGTGGCCGCCAAGCAAGCGAAGAACTACGCCGAGGCAGACCGGATTCGGGCCGAGTTGCTCGATGCCGGTGTTGCGCTTGAAGACAAACCGGGCGGGCTGACCGAATGGCGCCGCGTATGACGATCGTGCATCGCACGTCGCGCTGATCGACTCGCCAGGCAGGAGGCAAGATGGCAACGGCCAGGAAGGCGCCCGCACGCGCCAGTCGCAAGGGCGACACGCGCGCAACCGTGGCGTCGGCACAGATTGACCCCACCGAGAAGGCGGCCGCCAAGCGCGCGGCCGGCACGAAGAAAGAGACCGCGGTCAAGCCGAACGGCGCCGCGGCGCCCGTTCAGATGGGCGCGCTGGAGCCCGCGGTCACTCGACCCGCGTATTGGGACCGCGCGTGCGCGGATCTCGTCAAGCGCGATCGGATCTTAAAGCGGCTCATCCCGAAGTTCGGGCCCGTGCACCTCGTGAACGGCAACGATCCTTTCGTGACGCTCGCGCGCTCGGTCGTGGGGCAGCAGGTATCGGTTCAGGTCGCGCAAGCGGTGTGGGAGCGTATCGAATCGGCTTGCCCGAAACTCTCGCCGCAGCAATTCAAAAAGCTGGGACAGGAGAAGCTCGCCGCGTGCGGGTTGTCCAAGCGCAAGTCCGACTACTTGCTCGACCTCGCGGAGCATTTTTTGTCGGGCGCGCTGCACGTCGACAAATGGATGTCGATGGACGACGAGGCCGTGATCGCCGAGCTCACGCAGATCCGCGGCATCGGCCGTTGGACCGCCGAGATGTTTTTGATTTTCAACTTGTCGCGGCCCGACGTGCTTCCGCTCGACGATTTGGGTTTGATCCGCGCCATCAGCGTGAACTACTTTAGCGGCGAGCCCGTGACGCGCAGCGAAGCGCGCGAAGTCGCGGCCAACTGGGAGCCGTGGCGCACTGTGGCGACGTGGTACATGTGGCGCAGCCTCGACGGGTTGGCTGAATAGCTATCGGTTTGGATTATCGATAGTTTTGCGCGATTCAGAATGCGGCGCGCGCGGTTAGAATACGCGCTGCCGCAGGTTTCTAGGAACGAACATATGAAAACGACCTTTCTGGATTTCGAACAGCCCATCGCGGAGCTCGAAGCGAAAATCGAAGAATTGCGCTTCGTGCAAGACGACTCGGCGGTCGATATTTCGGAAGAGATCGAGCGGTTGTCGAAGAAGAGCCAACAGCTCACCAAAGACCTTTATGCGAATCTGTCCCCGTGGCAGGTATCGCAAATCGCGCGACATCCGCAGCGCCCGTACACGCTCGATTACGTCAATGAGCTGTTCACCGATTTTCACGAGTTGCACGGCGATCGCTCGTTTGCCGACGACTTGTCGATCGTTGGCGGCCTAGCCCGATTCAACGGGCATCCCTGCATGGTCATCGGCCACCAAAAGGGCCGCGACACGAAGGAACGCGCGGCGCGCAACTTCGGCATGCCGCGTCCGGAAGGCTATCGCAAGGCGGAGCGCCTGATGCGCCTCGCCGAGAAGTTCGGCCTGCCGATCTTCACGTTCATCGATACGCCGGGCGCGTACCCCGGCGTCGGCGCCGAGGAGCGCGGGCAGTCGGAGGCCATCGGCCGCAATCTGTACGTCATGGCCGAACTGAAGACGCCCATTATCGCGACGGTGATCGGCGAGGGCGGTTCGGGTGGTGCGCTCGCGATCGCGGTGGCCGATAGTGTGTTGATGCTGCAGTTCTCCACGTACTCGGTGATTTCGCCCGAGGGTTGTGCGTCGATCCTTTGGAAGAGCGCGACGAAGGCGCCGGAGGCGGCCGAGGCGCTCGGTTTGACGGCGCACCGATTGAAGGCGCTTGGCCTCATCGACAAGATCGTCAACGAACCGCTCGGCGGTGCGCATCGCGACGTGAAGGGCATGGCGGCGTTGCTGCGCCGTGCGCTGGCCGACACGCTGCGCCAGTTCCAGGGCATGAGCGTGACCGATTTGCGGCAGCGCCGCTTCGACCGCCTGATGAGCTATGGCAAGTACAAGGAATCTTTCCCGGGGGCGTAAGCCGAGCCCGGGGCCGCGTCCCGCCTGCATGGCGGGGCATCGGTTCCACGCCTGAGCGCTGACGTGACCGTCTCCGTCGATATCGCCGCCGAGCGCATCGTTCTCGATGCCCTCGGCGGTTTGCTTTCCACCGTTGCGCCTGGCGCGACGATCGCCATTGCCTACAGCGGCGGGCTCGACTCCACGGTGCTGCTCGACGCCGCGGTGCGAGTCGCCGGGGCGGCGCGCTGCGTCGCCTTGCACGTGCACCACGGGCTCAGTCCGAATGCCGACCGGTGGCTTTCCCATTGCGAGGCGTCGGCCGCCTCGCTGGGCGTGCGCCTCGATGCCGAGCACGTCCGCGTGCGGCGGGATCACGGCGAGAGCCTCGAGGCCGCGGCGCGCGAAGCACGCTATCGCGCGCTCGACGCGATGTGCGCCCGAAACGGCGCCGCGATGCTTTGGCTGGCCCATCATGCCGACGATCAAGCCGAGACGGTATTGCTTCAACTCCTGCGTGGCGCCGGTGTGGCGGGGCTCGCGGCGATGGCGCCGCAGCGCGTCGACGAGTCGTCCGCCGTGCGGCGCGTGCGTCCCTTTTTGCCCTTGCTACGGGCGCAGCTTCATCGTTACGCGCTGGTGCGCGGCTTGCGCTGGATCGAGGACGAATCGAACGCCGATACGCGATATGCGCGCAATGCGTTGCGTCACGAGGTGATGCCGGCGTTGAGCACGCGCTTCCCCGGTTTTCGCGATGCGCTTGCGCGTACCGCTCGCCATGCCGCCACGGCGCAACGCCTGCTCGACGATTTGGCTCGGATCGACCTGCGCACGGTCGGACGTGACGAGGGCGCCGCGCTCTCGCGCAAAGCGTTGACCGCGCTCGACGATGCGCGCGCAACCAACGTCATGCGCGTCTGGATCCGGTCGGCGGGTTTGCCGGCGCCGTCGGCCGCGCGCTTGGCCGATATGCTGCGTCAGTTGCGGCAGGCGCGCGACGGACACGGACTCAGCGTCATGCACGCCGGAGCTTGCCTGCGGATGTATCGGGACAATATCTATTGGGAGAAGCGCGCGGCCGAGCGCGTGTTGCGTCCTGGGAGACGCGGCGAGCATCGGGGGCGGCGCGCGGGCGAGGGCGAGGGTGATATGCCGCCGCATGCGGCGTCCGAAGGGTTGCCCGATATGAGGGAAGGGGATAAACGCATCGAGCGTCTGGCATGGAGCGGGCAGCAAGTCTGGCACCTGCCGCAATGGCGCGGATCGATCGTTTTCGTGCCGGCGCTCGATGACGATACCGGCCCCGATACGGTGCCCGAGGCGCTGCTCGCGAGCGCGCCGCTCAGCGCGCGTGCGCGCATGGGGGGCGAGCGTGTGCAGCGTACGCCCGGTGGGGCGGCGCGGACGTTGAAGAACTTATTCCAAGAGCTTGGCGTGCCCGCGTGGGAGCGCGATGTGCCGCTTATCTACTTGGGAGAGGCGTTGCTGTTCGTGCCGCGCGTCGGCGTGAACGGCGCCGTCGAGCAATCGGCCTCGCCGTCGCGGCGTCGCGGCGCGCGTTGGCGGCTCGAATGGCGCGAGGATTTGTTGATCGCCTAGGGTTAGGGGCGCCGTCCTGGCGAAGCGGCGCCTCGGCGTCGCGCCCGATTGACGCCGGCGGTTCCCCGCGCTTGTCTTTTCGGCCTCGATCAAGTACGCTCGAAGGCTCGCCCGATCCGCTTTCGCAGCCGTTTGCGCGCGTCTTGCGCATCCGCCGCTCATTTGCCGCGCTACCCGCACCGGCGATGGGCCTTAGCAGCAAGCGCTTCGCATCTGGGCAATCCGCGCACGCTGCGCTCATGCTTTCGCAGCCATCCTTCGTCGTCGTAGTGCTCACGAGGCCGCGAGACCGAACGGCAGTCTTGCGGTTCTGCTCTTGGCGCATCGGCGCGGTTTCTCCTCCAGTTCAGAACGACAATGGCACTCATCGTACATAAATACGGCGGCACCTCGATGGGCTCGGTCGAGCGCATCAAGAACGTCGCCAAGCGCGTCGCGAAATGGCATCAGGCCGGGCACAAGATGGTCGTCGTGCCTTCCGCGATGTCGGGCGAAACCAATCGCTTGCTCGGGCTCGCCAAAGAGATTTCGAGCCAACCGAGCCCGCGCGAACTCGACATGATTGCGTCGACGGGCGAACAAGTCAGCGTTGGATTGCTGTCGATCGCGCTGCAAGAATTCGGCGTCCAGGCCGTGAGTTACGCCGGCTGGCAAGTGCCGATCAAAACCGACAGCGCGTTCACCAAAGCGCGCATCAGCGAGATCGACGACGAGCGCGTGATGCGCGATCTCGACGCCGGCAAGGTCGTGGTCATTACGGGCTTCCAGGGCGTCGATCCCGAAGGGCATATCACGACGCTGGGCCGCGGCGGCTCCGATACGTCGGCGGTGGCCGTGGCCGCCGCGCTCGAAGCGGACGAATGTTTGATTTTCACCGACGTCGACGGCGTCTATACGACCGATCCGCGCGTCGTGGAAGAAGCGCGCCGGCTCGATCGCGTCACGTTCGAGGAGATGCTGGAAATGGCCAGCCTCGGCTCGAAAGTGCTGCAGATCCGCTCGGTCGAATTCGCGGGCAAATACCGTGTGAAAACGCGCGTGCTGTCGAGCCTGACCGACCCGATGATTCCGGTCGAGGAAGAAATGAAATCGGGTACGCTGATCACCTTTGAAGAAGACGAGACCATGGAAAAAGCAGTCATCTCCGGCATCGCGTTCCAACGCGACGAAGCGCGCATCGCCGTGCGCGGCGTGCCCGACAAGCCGGGCATCGCCTACCAGATCCTCGGCCCGGTTGCCGACGCGAATATCGACGTCGACATGATCATCCAAAACCAGAGCGTGCACGGCAAGACCGATTTCACGTTCACGGTGGGCCGCGGCGACTACCAGCGCGCGATGGACATCCTCGTCAATCACGTCAAGGGTCACGTCAACGCCGAGGAAGTGGTGGGCGATCCCCGCGTGTCGAAGGTATCGGTGGTCGGCGTGGGCATGCGTTCGCACGTCGGCATCGCGAGCAAGATGTTCCGGACGTTGTCGGAAGAGGGCATCAACATCCAGATGATCTCGACCTCGGAAATCAAGATCTCGGTGCTGATCGACGAAAAGTACATGGAGCTGGCCGTGCGCGCGCTGCATAAGGCGTTCGAGCTCGAGCAGGCGTAAGACGGTGACCCTGCGGGGGCAAATCGGCGGAGCGGCAAAAAAATGCGCCGCATCATTTGACCTACGTAATCATTCCCGTTAATATCTTGGTCTCGTTGCACTGCCTCCCGGTGCAACGGCGATTTTGGGAGACGTGGCCGAGAGGTCGAAGGCACTCCCCTGCTAAGGGAGCATCTGGGCCAAAACCTGGATCGAGGGTTCGAATCCCTCCGTCTCCGCCAGTAGGCGGTGACAAAGCCCCGCGAGTTCTAGGACTCGTGGGGCTTTTTCTATTGCAGCGCTGTCGGGTGATTCATTAGTGAACCTGGCCGTGCGAATCAGCGGGTGCACAAGAACGTTACGCGTCCGCGAAAGGTCCTGTTGGCTGAGCCTAAGCGGCTAGGTCACGACTCTATCCTGACCGCGAACCTCGATAAGTAGATGGGGCTAAGAGGTCGAAGGCACTCCCCTGCTAAGCGAGATTTCCTTCGCGAGGACGGTTGTCACGACATCCACCGCGGCCTTGGTTGCCGCGTAGGGACCATAGGCCGATGGGAGCGTCGCCGTCGATCCAGACGAAAGATTGATATTCGGCCACCCGGCCGTATGCGTCTGGCCGCCTCACGCAGCGTGTTGAAAACGCCCTTCAGATTGATGGCAATCATGCGGTCGAACGCCGAATCCGTCATTTCGGCCAATGGCGCAAGATTTTGGATGCCGGCGTTATTGACGAGTACGTCGATCCCGCCGAAGCGCGCTTGGACAGCGTCGAACATGCCGCGGACCGCAACCGGATCGCTGACATCAGCCTGTATCGGAAAAAAGCGCCGAATTTCGGTGATCCATCTTGTGCGCTCGCAAGCGCAATACGAGGAAATCCGAGGGCTGGGTCTTGAACACGTCATAACGACGGATGACGAACGGCTCGAGGGCACGCTGGGACGGTTGGCCGAAACTTTAGGAGCCACAGCGGTGTTGGACGGGCTGGGCGGCGCCCTGATTAACCGCATTGCTCCGCATGTGCCGATGAATACCTCGGTCTACATCTATGGAACGCTGGATGGTTCGGTGCCGGTGACGATTCCGTCGCGGCTTTTGCTAAGCAGAAATTTGGCCGTGAGACGATTCAGCAATTTCAACAGCGCAACGGCCAAAGACCCGGCGCGAGTGGCGGCGGCGATGGCGGACCTGCACGATGTCATCGCAGATCCCTTGTTCCGCACCAGCATCGCCAGGGCTTTTCGTTTCGAGGAGATCGATGTCGCTATGGCCTATCGAGGAGCATCCAATGCGAGGGCTGTTCTTGTACCTCCCACGGTTCCGTTGACGCAGTGAGCATCGGATGTACTCGCAAGCTCACGGCGCATCAGAAGCATCCCGGTCCCGATAACGAAACGATCATACGTCGTGCTGTTCGGCTCGACGCATCGCCCACGTGCCTCCAATCAGTGCGGTGAAGGCGAGCACCAGTGCAAACGACGTCCCGGCGGATGCCAATCCCACGTGGTCGATCAGATAGCCGGTCGCGACCGGCAGTAGGCCTGCGGGGATATAGCCACCGATGTTGAGCACGGCATTGGCCTGCGCTCGGTGGGTATCGGGCACGTGCAGGCCGATCAGCGTCAATCCACCCAATTGCCCGAGCCCCTGGCCGGCGCCGGCAAGCAATGCGGATGCGATCAATGCCGGAACCAGCGAAGCGTGAATCGCCAGCACAAGGCACATCATCGACAAGATCGTGGCCACAGCACTCGCGGCAAAGACGCGCGCGACTGGCCATTTCCGTACGGCGAACTGCACGCCGACCGCGGTAAAGAACATCGCGCAGGCCATGCCGCCGGCCAGCAAAGGACTGCGCATTTCGAGCAGCCGGGCAAGCAACGACGGTCCCAATGCCAGCACGAACGACGTCCCGGTGATGCCCGGACCGAACGTGGCGATGCCACCCAGGACGTGGCGGCGGTTCGATACGGCCACGTACGGCAAACGCAAACGAAGCGGACTATCTGCCTCGCGGCGCGCCGGCAAACGCGACGCCACCGCCAGCGCACTGAACAGGACGAGCGCCTCCACAGCGAAGATGGGCGGCACGGGGTGCGCCAGCCACTGGGCTGCTGCGCCCGCGCACAGCGGTCCGAGACCGGCGCCCAGCACCATGGCGATCGAGGCTAACAAGGCGGCCTTCGACTTGCGCTCGGGGCCGCCTGCGTCGGCGACCGCGGCCATGCCCGCCGAGACGATGACCCCCACCGAGACACCCGCCAGCAGTCGACCCACCGCGAGCATGGCGATCGAGCCGGCGCTGGCGAACAGGCCGCAGGCAACGAGCGCGGCCAGCAAGCCGGGCAGCAGCACCGGTCTGCGCCCGTAGTGATCCGACAACTGTCCGGCAACCAGCAGGGTGCCTAGCAAGCCGACTATATAGAGCGCGAAGATCACGGTCAGCATGCCCGACGAAAACCTCAACCGCTCCTGCCAATGGACGTAAAGCGGCGTGGTCGAATTCGACAACATGAAAACGGCTGTGATCATCCAGGCCACTGGCCACATGCGTGCTGGGGATTGAGCGGCAACGCAGGATGAGCGTGCGCAAGCGGAAGCGGAAGCGGAAGAATGCGGCATGACGATCCTCTTGTACGAGTTTTTTCGAACTATACATCAGTTCGAAAAAACTCGTACTAGTGCTATAGTGTGACGCACCATGAGGAAAGAAATCACGAAGGTCCGAGCAGGGACGCCGCCTGTCACGTCGGCCGAACTACCGCCCCCGCTGGACGAGCCGGCCGTCGAAGATCTGCGGCTCGAGAACGTTTTGGCTGCGCTGGCCGATCCGCTGCGACTGTTCATCGTCCACAAGCTGATGGTCGCGTCCGATGCCTACGATCATCCTTGCGGCTGGTTCGGGCTCGATCGACCCAAGTCTTCGTTGACCCACCATTTCAAGGCGCTGCGGGAAGCAGGGGTCATCCGGCAGCGGCAATACGGGCTCGAACGGAGGAGCCGGCTGCGCCGCGAAGATCTCGACGCGCGCTTTCCGGGGTTATTGTTGCTAGTGGAAAACTGGCAGCCGCCCGCCGATGCCTACATGCATCGAGTCATTACCGGGAGCGTCCCGGACGCTTGAATTTCTTGCGCGCTTGTTCGACCTTGCTTCGAATGACGCACTCCGCGACGTGATCGTTGATGAGCCCCATTGCTTGCATGAAGGCGTAGACGGTCGTAGGTCCGACGAACTTCCAGCCGAGCTTCTTGAGCTCCTTCGAAAGCGCAACGGCCTCGGGTGACGTGGTTACCGTTTGCGGATCCGCGAGCTTCGTCGGATGAGGCTCGAACCGCCAAACGAATGCGGCTAGCGAGCCTTCGCGCGCAACGAGTTCCTGTGCGCGTTTCGCGTTGTTGATAACCGCTTCGATTTTGCCGCGATGACGAACGATGCCCTCGTTCTTCAGCAGCCGCTCGACGTCGGGCTCGCCAAAACCGGCAATCTTGTCGAAGTCGAAGCCATGAAAAGCGGCGCGGAAGTTCTCGCGCTTGTCGAGAATCGTGCGCCAACTGAGCCCGGATTGAAACCCTTCGAGGCACAGCTTCTCGAAAAGGCGATGATCGTCCGACACCGGCTGTCCCCACTCGGTGTCGTGATAGGCGAGGAACGAGGGTGCCGCGCTACACCAGCCACAACGCGGTTTGCCGTCCAATGCTACTGCGCTCGCGCTCATCCTTCGCTGTCCAATAATGTCGTGAAGAAAATACGGCGTGCGAACCGTGCTCGCCACGCCAAATCGGGAGACGAGGGCGCTCAGCCGACGAGGAACGCGAGCCGTTGATCGGCCTTCGAAGGCGTCATTTCGATGATCTGCGCCTCGACCACGCGCGCTTTGATGAACGGATCGTCATCCACGCGCTCTTCTAGCTCGGACTTAGACAGACCGTGCGCGAGAATGCCGCCGCCTAGGCCCGGTTGAAGGCTGCCGGCGAGCAGAAACACACCGTCGTCGAAGCCGCGCTTGAGCCACGCGTTGTGTCCGTCCATCCAATCCTTCGCGCTGGATTTATTCTCCGCAAACTTGAGCAGCACGATAAACATGGCGCTTGTTCTCCATTTTTTTGTGTCCATTCGCGTGGGTCGGTGCCGTGGCAGGTGCAATGTCTAGCCGACGCTGCCTACGGCGCGATTCATCTGCGAGGTCAACCAGTCCGACATCAGCTCGACTTCTCGCTTAATGAATTTGTCGTCGTGAAAGGCGTTCGCGAGCGAGGCGATGCCTTGGCTGCGTGCAAGGACATGCATCGCAAGTTCATCGGCTTCGGCCTCGAAGCCGAGCTCATTGAACTGCTCGCGCAACCACGACCGGAAAAGCAGGAACAACTCGTTCGCCCGGCCCCGCGCGGAATGATGCATCTTCGCCAACTCCGCGCATAACGAGCCGACGGGGCAGCCGTACCGCATGATGTCCGGCTGATTCGCGAGCAGGATGCCGATAAAGCTTCTGATTCGGCCGGCCGGTGTTCCGGCTTTCGACTCCCAGGCGTCCAACAGCTTGCGCGTGTGCCTTAGGCGCGCGTCGATGACGGCCTCCAAAATCTCATCTTTCGATTTGAAGTGGTAATAGAAATTACCTCGCGAAATTTTGACGGCGTCGGCAATGTCCGAGAACGATGTGTGTTCATAGCCGCGTTGATAAAACAACCGGTCCGCTGCTTCGACAATTAGCTCGCGCGTTGACTTATCGCTCATAAAGTACCTATCCGATCGATCGCGCTGCGAGCCTGCCCACGCGTTAAGACGCTCCGTTTGCCTCTCCTCGGAGGCAAAACGGATGCCCACCTAGGACAAGTGTCCTATCGAGCGGTGATATTAGGATGGCTGTCCTACGCCGTCAAGCAGGCGCGAGCCGTCTTCCTTATTCAAGACCACCTGGGATATTTGCCGGTTAACGCTCGTCGACGATACGCCGCCAACTCACGGCGCATACCCCACGCGCTCGAACGCCTTCGTGCGCGCGCGCTCGATGCCGTGCACGATCGCGCCGAGCAAGACGGCATCGGTGCCTGTCGTCGAAACGGCGAATCGCGGAAGATCGATCGGCAGCCAGTGCGTCAAATGCTCGGTGACCGCCGGTAGCAAAAGCGATGCGCTGCGGCCGATACCGCCGCCGAACACGACGAGCGCCGGGTCCAGTACAGGAATGATCGAGGCGAGCCCCCAAGCGATTTGCCGCGCTTCCTCGGCAACGCAGGCCAGCGCCGTCGCGTCTCCCGCCTTGGCGGCCGTAAAAACGGCTTCGGACGTATCCACCGTGAGCCCCAGCGCTCGAGCCGATGCCACGATACCTTTCGCGGCGGCCGATGCCTCGAAGTTAGCGGGCGTGGGATCCTTCGACCGACCGTCGCGCGGCGGGGCAGGGGGCATGATCGCTATCTCGCCCGCGAAGCCGCGCGCGCCGCGATAGAGGCGGCCATTGGCGACGATGCCGAGGCCGATGCCCGTACCCACCGACATAAAAACGAAGTTTTGCACGTCACGCCCGACACCATGCGTCTGCTCGCCAAGCGTGGCGAGATTGATATCGTTCTCGAAAACGAGATCCGCGCCGAGCGCCTCGCGCAGCGACCCAATCAGATCGGACCGTTCCCAGTTCGGCAGGTTGGGAGCAAGCCGCAAGCGATTGCTCGCGGCGTCCAGCACCCCGGGCGAGCCCAGCACGGTGACGAGTACGTCATGGCGGGGCGCGCCGGTCTCCGCCAGCGCCGACTCGACGAGTTCGACGATCTTGCCCACCAACTGCGCGGCTCGCGCAGGCGTTCTGCGTTCGACGCGCGCGACGATCGCCGCGGTGAGATCGGCCACCGCAACGCGAATCCACTCGGCGCCCACGTCGACCGCAACGACGAATCCGGCGCGCGCCCGCGGCGCGTAGAGTCGCGGCGAACGGCCGGCATTGCCCGCACGCACGCCCGTTTGTTCGACGAGCCCTAGACGTTCCATGTTGCCGAGCGCCGCGGTCACGGTGACCTTCGACAAGCCGGTGCTTTGCGCGAGTTGGGGGCTCGAAGCAGGGGCGAGCGACAAAAGGTGCCGATAGATCGCCCACTCATTGCCTTGCCGCACGTACGCGGGGCCGCGCGTGACGGTGGCGTAACGAAGGTCGGGCCTGCTCGGGTCGTTCATGCGCGGTGGAGAAACATCGTGGGCTCGACGGAATTTTGACAGAGATTTGTATTCGTAAAGAATCTTTCCTATCATTCGTCTCCAACGGCGGCGCGCAGATCGCCGAAGCCCCAAGCATTCCATCGATGAGCACGCGGCACCGGCCGCATGGAGACATGACATGAGTGACCCCGCACTGACGAATGGGGCGGACGACGTGGGCTCGCGCGCGGCCGGCGCGGACAGCGCCGCCCACTTTCGCCGCTCGATCGGCCTAGCCCCGGCGATCGCGATCAACATGATTCAGATTTGCGGGGTGGGGCCGTTCCTGACCATCCCGACCATCGTTGCCGTGATGAACGGGCCGCTCGCCGTTATCGGTTGGATCCTCGGCGCGGTGCTGGCCATGGCCGATGGTCTCGTGTGGGCCGAACTCGGCGCCGCGATGCCAGGCGCGGGCGGCACCTACCTCTATTTGCGCGAAGCGTTCCAATACCGCACCGGCAAACTCATGCCGTTTCTGTTCGTGTGGACCGCGATGCTCTCGATTCCGCTCATCATGAGCACCGGCATCATCGGCTTCGTTCAATACCTCGGGTTCTTCTTCCCGGGCTTGACCACGCTGCAGACGCATCTGATCGGGCTCGTCGCCGTCGCGTTGGTCGTGCTCGCGCTGTACCGGCGCATCGAGTCGATTCGCGCGCTTAGTACCGTTCTATGGATCGTGATGGTGCTCGCGGTCGGGCTCACGACAGCGGCGGCCTATTCCGACTATCACCTCGATCTAGCGATGTCGCTGCCCGCGCAATCGGGCGGCATCGGCAAGTTCTTCACCGGGCTCGGCGCCGGGCTCATCATCGCGATCTACGACTACGCCGGCTACAACACGACGGCCTACATGGGCGACGAACTAAAGAACCCGGGCCGCGTCATGCCGCGCTCGATCATCGTTTCGATCCTAGCGATGATGGTGTTCTATCTGGCGATGAACATCGGCGTGATCGGCACGGTGCCATGGCAGGAGGTGGCGAAGTCGACGTCCGTCGCATCGCTCGTGGTGTCGCGCAACTGGGGGCACACGGCTGCCTCGATCGTCACCGCGCTCATCTTGGTAGCCGCGTTCGCATCGGTGTTCGCGGGGCTGCTCGGCGGCTCGCGCGTGCCGTTCTATGCGGCGCGCGACGGCGTATTCCTATCGGCGTTCGGCAAGCTGCACCCGAAACATAATTTTCCGCACGTCGCGTTGTTGGCGATGGGACTCGTCACCGCCGCGGGCACGTTCTTCGATCTGACGACCGTGATCAATATGCTCGTGGCCGTTTCGGTGCTGCTGCAATCGGTCGCGCAGATCGCGGCGCTGACGGTCTTGCGCAGGCGTCAACCGAGGCTCGCTCGGCCCTATCGTCAATGGCTCTATCCGGTACCGAGCTTGATTGCGCTGGTCGGGTGGCTCTACGTGTTGTATGCCACGGACCGGCAATCGCAACTGTTGTCGAGCGCATGGCTGGCGCTCGGACTCGCGGCGTTTGTTCTCTGGGCGCGTGTCCAGCGTCAATGGCCGTTCGGCCCGAGGGAGATTCGCGAGGTTTTCGTCGAACGCCAAGATGCGAGTCAACGTTAAGGCCGATGCGGACGATGGATCGATTCGAACTTCGACCGTCTCCCGACGCCGAGCGGGCCGGCGCCGGCTCGAATGGATGTTTGCTCGCGATCGATTTCGGCGGCACGAAGATCGCCATGGCAACTGCGAATCTGGCCGGCGACGTGCTCCTTGAGTCGCAGATCCCAACCCACGCGCACGAGGGAGCGGACGCCGTCATCTCGCGGATGTTCGACGCCGCTCGCGCACTGATCTCGAAGACGGTAGCCCAAACCGGCGCACCGCTCGTCTCGGTAGCGGCCGTTACGCCGGGGATCGTCGAGGCGCAGGGCATCAAGCTCGCGCCGAACAATCCGGGATGGGAGCGACTGCCGCTGGCCGATGTGCTGCGCCAGGGATTCGATGTGCGCTGCATCTGCGTGGAGACCGACGTGAAGGCCGCCGCGTTGGCGGAAGCGCGCAAGGGCGCGCTGGCCGGCGTCGATTGCGGGCTCTATCTGAATCTGGGAACGGGCCTAGCCGCCGCAGCCGTGCTCGATGGCAAGGTGCTTCGCGGCGCGCACGGCGCCGCGGGCGAGATCGCGTATCAATTGCGCGGCACAGCGGGGGAGGTGCCGTTCGCGCAAGGAGGCGCGCCCTTCGAGGATTTGGCATCGGGCCGCGCGATCGGCGATCGGGCGAGCGCGATGCTCGGCCGGCCCGTCACCACGGCCGAGGCGTTCGAGCTCGGTCTCGACGACGCGCGCATCGCCGCGCTCATCGACGAAACACTGGCCTACCTCGGCGTTCAGGTGGCGAATATGGCGCTGTTGCTCGACCCCTCGCGCATCGTGATCGGCGGGGGCATGTCGCATATCGCGCGTATCCACGGAGCTATTCGTTCGACGCTGGCCGAGGCGGTGCCGTATCCCCCCGAAGTGCGGCGCTCCAGCTTCGGTCCTGGCGCCGCCTTGCAAGGCGCGCTGATTCTCGCCGGCGAACGGTGGGGGCGCGGCGTGTATTCAAGCGGCGAATAGGGGCATCGCAACAATCGATTTTATTCATAGCGGTTGTAACGGTAAGGTGAACGCACGTTCGAATCAATCGAGCGTTGCCAACCACCAATTGCCGATGCTATGAAAACGAACTCGGATCGAGTTGACCCAACGACGCCCTCGCGCGCGGGCCCTACCTCGCCACGCGGCGGAGAAGCGCCGGCGGCGGGCGGGCGCCTGCCGGCCACGCTGATGGGCCCGATCGTGCTCGGCACGCTGCTCAACGCGCTGAACTCGTCGATGATCGCGCTCGCGCTCGTGAGCATCCAGCAAACGTTCGTCGCGCGGGGGGCCGCGCATGAACGCATCGATACGATGTGGCTCGTCTCGGGCCTCTACCTCGCGACGGCCGTGGGTCAGCCGACGATGGGACGGCTCGCCGATCACTTCGGGGCCAAGCGGATCTTCTGCATCGGTCTTGCGATCGTGCTGGTCTCGTCGGCGCTCGCGCCGTTCGCGCCGTCGCTCGGGTGGCTGATCGCGTCGCGCATCGTACTGGGCATCGGTACCTCGGCCGCGTATCCGGCCGGCATGGCAATGATCCGTGCCTGGTCACAGCAGCACGCGAATGGTAGGACGCCGACGGGCGGCCTCGGCGCCATTTCGATCGCGGCGCAGGTGGCCGTTGCGTTCGGCCCGCCGCTCGGCGGCGCCCTCGTGCAGTTCGCCGGCTGGCGCGCCATCTTCTGGATCAACGTGCCGATCGTGCTGACGGCGCTCCTGTTCGCATGGCTCTGGATTCCGGCCGACGCAGCCGACGCGGTCGATGGCGGCGCAGCCCGCCGCACGTCGCGCGATACGCTAAAGCAACTCGACCTGCCGGGCGTCGCGTTGTTCGTGCTGACGCTTGCCAACTTGCTGCTGTTCATGCAATCGGTGTCCCGCGAACCCGACTGGTTGCTGCTGGCCGCGACGCTCGTGCTCGCCGCGCTGCTGATCCGTCGCGAGCGGCTGGCCGCCACGCCGCTGATCGACATTCGCATGCTTGCCGAGAATCATCCGCTGCTCGGGACTTATCTGCGCTGCATCGCGACCTATGCGGTCTTCTACGCGATCTTTTACGCGCTGCCGATTTGGCTGCAGGAGGCTAGGGGCCTCTCGGCGGCCGATGCGGGCCTCGTGATGCTGCCGGTCGCCGGCATCGGCACGGTCACTACGATGCTTGCGACCCGCATTGCACACCGTCGCGGCGCGCGCCCGGTACTCGTCATCGGCTCCGTGATGCTGTGCGTCGGCAGCCTCGTGATGAGCCTGATGACGAGCAGCTTGCCGATCGCGGCGATCGTGATGCTCTCGATCGTCTTCGGCGTGCCCAACGGTTTCAACAATCTCGGCAACCAGGCCACGCTTTATCAGAACGCGCCCCACGACCGGATCGGCACGGCCGCGGGGCTGTACCGCACCGCGCAGTACGTCGGGGGCAGCCTGTCGTTCGCGCTGGTCGGTCTCGCGCTCGGGCATCCGGCAAGCGACCGCGGGTTGCGCGAGCTTGCCTTCGTCCTGACGATCGTCAGCGCCGCGCTGTTGCTCAACGCCGTCTCGAGCCGGCACCTCGCTGCCGCCGTCGCTCCCGTTCCACAACGAAAGTGAGGGTGATATCCATGTCCATTCCGACGCTCAATCGTACCGCCGCGCTGGTTGCCATCGATCTGCAGAACGGCATCGTCTCGCTGCCTGTCGTGCCTTTTACGGGCGCGCAGGTCGTCGCGAAGACGGTCGAGCTCGCGGCTGCGTTCCGCGCGCTCGGGCTGCCCGTGATCTATGTGCACACGAGCTACCAGCCTGACGGCGGCGTTGCGCTGAAGGTTAAGACGGACGTGCCGTCGCCGCCGCCGAATCTCGATCCCGAATGGAGCGCGTTCGCCCAAGCGCTCGGCGTGCAATCGTCCGACATCGTCGTAACGAAGCACCAGTGGGGCGCGTTCACCGGCACCGACTTGGACGTGCAACTGCGCCGCCGCGGGATCACCGACGTGGTGCTGACCGGCATCGCAACGAATATCGGCGTCGAATCGACGGCGCGCCAAGCGTATGAGAACGACTACAACGTCATCGTCGTGAGCGATGCGGTCAGCACGTTCTCGGCCGATGCGCAGACGTTCGCGCTGACCCAGATCTTCCCGAGGCTCGGGCAGGTCGCCGTGGCGGCCGACGTGGAGGAGGCACTGGAGCAAGGCGAGTCGCGCCGGGGTGGAGCGCACGCATGAGCGCGCCCGCCTCGATTGACGCACCGGCCACCGCGGGCAAGGGCGCGCCGCCGGACGGCATTGTCGGGGCGCTCGGCCGCTTCGCTGCGACTGCGCGCGCCGAGGGCCTCGCGCGCACGCTGCGCGTCGAGGCGGCCGGCCGCGTGCTCGACTTGATCGGCAACAGCCTGATCGCGCATGCCGAACCCGTCGCGCAATCCGTGCTGCAGGTCGCTCGCCGCTGGGCAGGGACCGGCCGCGCGAGCGTGATCGGCGCCCCCGACCGTTTGCCGGCCACGAGTGCCGCGTTGGTCAACGGCACGCTCGCGCATGCGATGGATTTCGACGATTCGCACATGCTGTCGGTGCTGCATCCGAGCGCGTCGGTGATTCCCGCGGCGCTGGCTGCCGCGCAGGCGAGCGGCGCATCGGGCACGGCCTTGCTCGATGCGATCACGGTCGGCACCGAAATTTGCATTCGGCTTGGCGTAGCCGCCTACAACGAGCGCATCGGCAATTCGGTGTTCTTCGACCGAGGCCAGCATGCGACCTCGATCTGCGGAACGGTAGGCGCGGCGGCGGCCGCGGCGATGTTGTTCGGGCTCGACGACGCCCGGATCGCCGCCGCGCTCGGGATCGCCGCCAGCATGGGCGCCGGCCTGCTCGAAGCGAATCGTACCGGCGGCTCGGTGAAGCGTATCCACTGCGGCTGGGCCGCCCATGCGGGCGTGAGCGCGGCCGAACTGGCGAGCGCGGGTGTGACGGCGCCGCCCACCGCGCTCGAAGGCCGCTTCGGCTTCTTCCACGCGTGGTGCGGCGAGCTGGCCGACGCGGACGCAGTGCTGCGCAACCTCGGCGAGAACTGGGAGACGAGCCGGATCATCTTTAAGCCGTATCCGTGCAATCACTTCACGCATCCGGGCATCGACGCGGCGTTGCAGTTGAAGGCACAAGGCGTAACGGCCGACGACGTGGAGTCCGCGGAGCTGCGCGTGGCAAGCTCGACGCTGCGCACGATCGGAGAGCCGGCGGCGCTGAAAGCCAATCCGCCGAATGGCTATGCGGCCGCGTTCTCGGGGCCGTACACGGTCGCGGCGGCGCTGCTTGGCGGCGGCGGGCTGGGGCTTTGGTTCGACGATTTCGACGATGCGCTCGTCCATGAACCGGCTCGTCGCGCGCTCGCCGCGAAGATACGTTGCGTCGCCGATCCATGGTGCGACGAGCGATTCCCGCGCTTGCTGCCCGCCATCCTGCGCGTGCGGTTACGCGACGGGCAAGTGCGCGAGGCGCGGATCGAGTCCAGCAAGGGTACCAATGCGCGGCCCCTGACCGAGCAAGAACTCGTCGTGAAGTTCGTGATGGGGGCGAGTTCGATCATCGGCATGCCGAACGCGCAAGCGCTGCGCGGCGCGATTGACGCTCTCGTCGACAACGCACCGCTCGATGCGCTCGCGGCGCTGACATCGGGGGCGCATCCGAACTCGAAAGGAGGGTATTCATCTTGAACGCGCGACGCTGGAGTAAGCGCCCGCCCGGCTCGAACTGGGGCGATTTCGGTCCCGACGACCAGAAGGGAAGGCTGAACTGGCTGACCCCGGACAAGGTGCGGCAAGGTGCCGCCGAGGTGCGGGAAGGTCTGTCGTTCTCGCTGAGTCTGCCGCTCGACGTGCCGCGCGGCGGCGGGCTGAACGCGCGGCGCCGTCCGCCGGCGGTCATGCCGGCGCTGCTGGGCGGCAAGCCGTATTTCGGCTACCGGGCCGACGAACAAGTTGCGAATGCAACCGACGTGGTCTGCGACGATTCGTTCTGCATGCATTCGCAGTTCTCGACGCAATGGGACGCTCTTGCGCATGTCGGCGGCGTATTCGATGCGAACGGCGACGGCGTGCCCGAAGTCGTGTTCTATAACGGCTTCCGCATGGGCGAGCATCTACGCGTGCCGCAGGAGGGCGACGCCATCGGCGGCGCGCGTGCGCTCGGCATCGAGGTCATGGCGCAGACCGGCGTGCAAGGGCGTGGCGTGCTGATCGATTTGCGTCACCACTTCGGCGACGCCCGCACGAAAGTCGGCTACTCACAACTCATGCGTGTCATGGAGGACGACGGGGTGAAGGTCGAGCGGGGCGACATCGTTTGCCTCCATACGGGCTTCGCCGATCTGCTGTTGAACGACGAGACCGGATCGCCGGCCACCGTCGCGAGCGCGTGCGTGCTCGACAGCGGCGATACCCGGCTGCTGCGGTGGATCGACGAGTCGGGGCTCGCGGCGCTGGTCGCCGACAACCACGCGATCGAGGAGCGGCCGCAAAATGCGCAGGCGCTCGCACAACCGGGCGCGCTGATGCCGCTGCACGAGCTGTGCCTGTTCAAGCTCGGCATTCATCTGGGCGAGCTGTGGCATCTGACGCCGCTCGCGAACTGGCTGCGTGCTCATCGGCGCAACAGGTTCTTCTTGACCGCGCCGCCGTTGCATATCCGGGGCTTGGTCGGTGCGCCGGTGAATCCTGTCGCAACGGTCTGAACGCGCGCACGGCGGCGGGTCAACCCACGACGAGCAGCGGCGGCAGCGTCGCGACGTCTGATTGATCGTCGAGCCGCCAGAGGTAATCGAGTGCGGCGCGCATCCGCGTCGCGCTCCAGTGCTGCCGGCAATTCTTCATGAACTTCGCTTCGAAGTCGTCGCGCTGCATCGGTTGCGCCGGCGAACCGGGTAGATCGTCCACCTCTTTCCTATAAATCGCACCGTCCTCGCAGACGGCGGTGACGCGATTCGCCGCGTGCGCGGGATAGCGCGCCGTCAGCGCCGGATCCGCGCTGACGGTGATTTTGCCGATCAGCGCGTGCAATGCCGGGTCGCTCAGCGCGGCGCTCGAGTAGCTTGCGGTCGTGATGTCGCCGTCGAGCATGGCCCGCGCGACGATGTAGGGCAGGCTGTGGTCGGCGGTCTCGTGCGTCGAGGGCGCCCACTTCTCGGGATCCCGGCCGGCCGTTACGTAGCCGGTCTCGGTGGTATGGATCTCGATGCGACGGATGCGTCGCAGGTCGCCGACCTGCGCGGCAACCGCGAGCGCGGCGGGAATCGCCGTTTGCGTCAGCCCTTGTGCCGGATAGAACTTCACGAAGCACTTGTTGATCCTGAACGAGCCGCCGCGGCCGCCGAATCCGGCGGTGTCGATGTCGAACGGTCCCGATACCTGCGCGAAGAATCCGGCTGTTCCCTCGAAGATCGGCGCCGGGCCGGTGAGTCCGGCGCGGGCGAGTTCGGTCGAGAAGACCGCGTTGCGCGCGGCGTCCGCGTCGGCGAGCGCCTTCCAGTTGGACAACTGCTGCACCCGCGTCTGGTTTACCGCGAGATGGCTGTTGATCGACAGGTTGACGGCTTGCACGAGTTGCGTCGTAGGCAGGCGCATCAGTTTGCCGGCGGCGAGCGCGACGGCGGGTAGGCTGTAGCACGTATGGTCCCAGCCACGCGGGCTGATCGCGGCGGCGTCCATCAACCGGCACGCGATTTCGTACGCGATCGCGATCGATAGGATCAGGTCGCGGCCGCTCGCGTGCTGCGCTTCGGCGACGGCGAGACATGCGGACACGTTATCGCTCGGATGACCGGTCTCCTTGCCTGCATACGCATCGTTGAAATCGAAGTAGCGCAGGGCGGTGCCCGTCGCGAACGTGGCGAGGTCGGCCCGCGTGCGCACGTTCGTCCCGATCACGGTGGCGACGCCGCCGGGCGAGGCGAGCGCGGCATCGCGCGCGATGCGCACTGGCGGCTCCTCATACGCGGCGATCGCGCAGCCCAGTGCGTCGATCAGATGCGCCTTGATCGTCTCGACGGTTGCGGTGTCCAGATCGCGATACTGCAAAGCGGCCGCATAGTCGGCGAGCTGCCGGGCGAGTTCGGGCTGGCCGGCATCGCCTGTTTCCACCGGTGCGGCGGTGCCCGCCGCGAGCGCCACGGCGGCGCTGGCGCGACCGAGCGGCAACGCGACGGCGGCGCCCGTCAAAGCGGAAAGGAAGATGCGTCGATTCATGGGGTCGTCTCCTGGTTTGTGATTTTGATTCGCCATGCGCGCCCTGCGGTTCGGGCGGCGCGGCGCCGCTATCCGGGGCGGACGGCAAACGGGCAATGCCGTGTCGGTTCATCGACCGGGTGGGGAGACGAGATCATCGGCTTCGCTAAAAAATGAAAGTAGGTTTCATTTTCGTGATCAATGGGGGCATTCGTCAAGATTATGGTTAACGCCTACATTCGTGGAATGTCGATAAGAGACGGGTAGATGAGGTCTGAGGGTTCATGCTGATGTCATAGGTTTTCGTTGTAAAACGAAAACGAATTTCATTTTGGTTGCCGTTCGCCGCGATGAAGCCGCGGCGAACGGCGGAGCACTAGACTTGGCTTAGCGGGCCAGCGCTGCGGCTTGAATGGCACCGCCTAGTGCGGCGTTGTCGTAGGCTTGTCCTCCGATGCCCCAAGCGCCGTCGGCGGCATAAACGACATTGACCCACACGCGTTCGGGCACAATTCGGCCACCGGACGCCTGCGCGACGATCCGTGTCGCCCGTTCGACGAACCGGCGTTTCGAATCGGGCGACGCGAGGGCTACGGCGGGCAGCTTCAGCTCGACAAATGCCGCGAGCGCGGCAGCCCCGCCCGAGAAGATCCGGTTACGAGGCAGGGTGTGCAACGTTCCGACGACATTGGGGACCATGAACGCGTTATCTTGCAGCCCCTCGATGTCAAGCAAGGCATCCGTCAGTTCGGCAAATACCTTCGCCTCGGCCGCGGGATCGAGAATATTTTCGGGAACGGTGAGCGTGATCGGCATGGCAATACCTCCAGTTGGGTTGACTGAGACATGTTATAAATAGCGATCGCTCTCTATAAGATACATACCGATTGCTCTCTATTCAATAGAGAGCATGTACTCCGTAAGGTTTTTCATGCGCTATTCGATCGAACACAAGCACGAGACCCGCGAGCGGATTTTGGATGCCGCCGCCCGGCTGTTTCGCCGCGAGGGCTATGGCGGAGCCGGCATAGGCCCGTTGACGAAGGAGGCCGGTGTCACCAACGGCGCGTTCTATAGCCACTTCAAGTCGAAGAGCGAGGCGTTTCGCGCCGTGGTGCTATCGGGTATGGCGCAGTTGAAAGACGCGATCGTGTCGCTCAAAGCGGAGCAGGGCGCGCGCTGGCGGCGTTCGTTCGTGAGCTTCTATCTCGGCCAGCGGCGCACCTGCGAGCTTGGCGAGAGTTGCGCGCTGCAGAGTTTGACGCCCGAGGTGATGCGAGCCGACGATGAGACGCGCGAGGCCTATGAGAAAATATTGTCGGCGGTCATCGACGAAGTTTCATCGGGACTGAGCGACCTTCCCGGCGCCGATCATGGCGACCGCGCCATCGCGCTCCTTTCGTTGCTCGCGGGCGGAGTGACGCTCGCGCGGGCCGTGCGCGATCCGGCGGTGTCCGAGCGCATTGCGAATGCGGTTAGCCGTTACGCCACGGCTTTGGTCGACGCGCCGCCGCGTCGTGACTGACGCGGCGAGGCACCACGGCTTTCACTCCCTATCACGACTACGAGAACAAAAAGAAAGCGCTATGAAACGATCGCTCTGCATCCTTCTAAGCCTGCTCACCTCCTGCGTGGCCGGCGCGGTGCTCGGCGCGCCGGCCCTATCGTCGGATGTTGCGTTGGATGTGTCGCAGCCCTTCAGCGCACGCGCCATCGCTGCTGTCGGCGCTGAGCAGTATTGCGTGACGGGCGCTGTTTATCACGATGAGATCCCGAACGACAGCGCGATGGCTATGCTCGTCGATAGCCGGCGGCATCGCGTTTTATGGAAGGCGGACATCCCTTTTGCGAAGGATCATTTCGAGAACGTCGCGACAGCGTGTTTGCGCGATGGGGATGCCTACTATGTGCTTACCGAGGAACACACGGATTCCGTCGCGAACCGCAACCGAACCGAACTCGTCGTGAATCAGCTCTCGGCAACGGGAAAGCTCATCAAGCAACGGCGTATCGATATCGACGCGAACGTATGGGCGAATCGGTTCGAGGCGAGCCCCGACGGATTGTCGATCGTGGGAGGAACGAGCACGCAATCGCTCGAGCAGGGCGGCAAACGAAGCGTGTTTCGGGCCGTGTTCGATCGCGATCTTACGCGCAGGCAATTGACGGTTTTGCCCACCGGCGCGTTCTCGAGCGACGCGAGCGCGAAGCTCGACGGCGACAGCCTTCGAATCGCGGGGCAATTCCTGCCGAACGAGGGCACGGCCGCCTCGTCGAACGACGGATATGCCGCCTCGAAAATCGATCTTCGCAAGGAGCGATATGTTTGGTCGACACCGGTCTATCCGTTGAAGACCGAAGCGGCGGATGCGATCTTTCTGCCGGACGGCCGTACGGCGTTCGTAGGCCTGAACGATCGACAGCAAATCGTTTCGCTGCTCGATTCGTCGGGGCACGTGGCAAACCGGTTTGCCAAGCCGAAAGCGATCTGCGGTGTCGACGCGCTTGGAATCAAAGGCGGGGCGATTCTTCAAGTCGTAGGAAAGTCGTGCAAGGACGACCATGCCACGTCGATGCTCGACATCGATTTGGCAACCGGCGATGTCACATCGCTGCGACAGGTAGGGGAAAACGCAAGCGGGACGCTGTTCGAGGACGATGCGCTCGTGATCGTCTCCGCGCCCGCGCGCGGCGGTGCGGTATTGCACCGCACGGCGCGTTGAGGGCCCGCCAGAGGCGCGTTTCGCGGCGAGGGGCCGTCGGGGATCTTCTGCAGCAACAGTTACAAGTTTGAAATACGCCTATCGAAGCGCGCGCGCTATAGTCTGTCCCAACCACGCTACGTATTCGAAGGTGAAACCATGAAATCGCTTGTCCGTATCGTTTCGCTCGCCGCCGGCGCGCTTGCCGTCGGCGCTTCCACCTCGGCGATGGCGCGGGTGGACATCGGGGTTAACATCGGCATTCCCGCACCGGTCTACGTTGCGCCTGCCCCGGTTTACGCACCGCCGCCTCCGCCGCCGGTCGTCTATCAACCGGCTCCCGTGTACGTCGCGCCGGCCGTCGTGATCGGTTGGCATGGGGATCGGTACTGGGACGGCCGCCGGTGGTGGGATCGCGATGAATGGCGTCACCACGGCGGATGGGATCACGGGCGCGGCCACGGCTGGGGCCATGATCACGGCCATGGTTGGGACCATTGAGATCGTTTGACGATCGATCAGGACACCTAACCTAACGAGGGGCAATCGGCAAAGCGCCGCTTAAAGCTACGAGACGACAAACAAAAACCGCCTGCCGGCATTTGCCGCAAGGCGGTTTTTTGTTGCCGGTGTCCCGGCGAGGGCGCGCCGTTTCCGGCGAGCCGCGTGAGGCGGTTTACTCGGCCGCTTCGGGCACCATTCCGCCGACGACCGTGCTGAAGCCGCTATCGACGTGCATGACTTCGGCCGTCACGCCGCTTGCCAAATCCGACAGCAGGAACGCCGCCGCATTGCCCACTTGCTCGATCGTCACGTTGCGCTTGAGCGGTGCGTTCGCTTCGACGAAATCGAGGATTTTGCCGAAGCCCTTGATGCCGCTCGCGGCCAACGTCTTGATCGGACCGGCCGAGATCGCGTTCACGCGCATCCCCTTGGGGCCGACCGAGGTGGCCATGTAGCGCACGCAGGCTTCGAGCGCGGCCTTTGCCACGCCCATCGTGTTGTAGTTCGGGATGACCTTTTCCGCGCCGAGGTACGACAGCGTGAGCAGCGATGCGCTATCCGACAGCAGCGGCAGGGCGGCCTTGGCGAGGGCGGCGAAGCTATAAGCGGAGATGTCGTGGGCGATGCGGAAGTTTTCGCGCGTCATGCCTTCGAGGAAATCGCCTGCGATCGCCTCGCGCGGCGCGAAGCCGATCGAGTGCACGAGGCCGTCGAACTTCGGCCAGTGCTGGCCCAGCGAGGCGAACAGCGCTTCGATTTGCGCGTCGTCGGCGACGTCGCACGGAAACACGAGTTCGCTGCCGAATTCCGCGGCGAATTCGGTGATGCGGTCTTTGAAGCGATCGCCGACATACGTGAAAGCGAGCTCGGCGCCTTCGCGCTTGCATGCTTGCGCGATGCCGTAGGCGATCGAGCGGTTCGAGAGCAGACCGGTCAGCAAAATACGTTTTCCAGCGAGAAAGCCCATGAATTCTCCTAGCGTTATCGGTGCCTCGCGCCGTGCGCGGATACGCGGCACGCCGGTGGCGGGTACGGGTTTGGGTAGAATTCTCTCACATTGCCACTTCCAAACTCCCGATGAAGGCGACGACGATTGCCCGACGCTCACCCGCGCCGCGCCGAGAGCGTAAGCTCGGCGCCCGGCACGCTCTCTTGCTCTGCTGTCTCGCCTGGTTGCTCGGCGTTAGCGCGCCGGCCCACGCCGTTTATGCGATCGCGCAGTTCGGCGAGCCGAAATATCCGCCCGATTTCAAGCATTTCGACTATGTGAACCCCGATGCGCCCAAAGGCGGCACGCTCGTGCTCGCCAATCCGAGCCGGCTCACGAGCTTCGACAAGTTCAATCCGTTCACGATGCGAGGCAATACGGCGCCTGGCATCGACTTGCTGTTCGAAAGCTTGACGACGGGCAGCAGCGACGAGGTCGCCTCGGCTTACGGACTCTTGGCCGACGATATCCGGATCGCGCCGGACCGGCTGTCCGCGACGTTTCATATCAATCCGCGCGCGCGCTTTTCGAATGGCGACGCGGTGACGGCCGGCGACGTCAAATACTCGTTCGATACGCTCAAAAGCCCGCAAGCCGCGCCGCAGTTCGCCGCGTTCTATAGCGAGATCGAACGCGCGGTCGTCGTCGATCCGGCCACAATCCGCTTTGATTTCCGGCAGCCGAACCGCGAGCTGCCCTTGATCGCGGGCGCGATTCCGGTTTTCTCGCGCAAATGGGGCCTCAAACCGGACGGCACGCATGTGCCGCTCGATCAATTGGCATTTCAGGAGCCGATCGGCAGCGGCCCTTATCTGATCGACCGGTACGACGGCGGCCATACGATCACCTATCGCCGCAACCCGTCGTATTGGGGCGCGTCGTTGCCGGTGCGCGTCGGCACCGATAACTTCGACTACATTACCTACAAGCTCTACGCCGATAGCACGGCGCGGCTCGAGGGGTTCAAGGCGGGCGAGTACGACGCGCTCGTCGAATATGTCGCGCGTAATTGGGCCCGGCGCGACGTGGGCAAGCGTTTCGACGACGGCGAGCTGATCAAGCACGAGTTTCGCCAGCACAACGGCGCGGGCATGCAGGGTCTCGTGATGAACCTGCGCCGCCCGCTGTTCAAGGACGTGCGCGTGCGCAAGGCGCTCGACCTCGCTTTCGACTTCGAGTGGCTGAACCGGCAACTGTTTTTCGGCGCCTATACACGGCTCGACAGTTACTTCGCCGATAGCCCGCTGCAAGCCACGGGGATGCCGAGCGCGGGTGAGCTGGCGATATTGAACCCGCTGCGCGCCCAACTCGATCCGGCCGTGTTCGGGCCCATGACCGTGCAGCCCAATACGGATCCGCCGGGCTCGCTGCGCGCCAATCTTCTGCAAGCGCGACAGTTGCTGGAGCAGGCCGGCTGGCATTACCGCGACGGCGCGCTGCGCAACGCGCAAGGACAGCCGTTTCGCTTCGAGATCCTCGACGACTCCGGGCAAAGCGCAGCCACCGCCCCGATCATGAGCGCCTATATTCGCAATCTGAGCAAACTCGGTATCGAAGCCTCTTATCGCGCGGTCGATTTCGCGTTGATCCAAAAGCGCTACGACGCGTTCGAATTCGATATGACGATGCTGCGTTACCCCGGCGTGCAGGTGCCGGGCACCGAACAGGTGTCGCGCTTCGGCAGTCAATCGGCAGACCAGCAAGGTTCGGACAATCTGATGGGCGTGAAGTCGCCGGCCATCGACGCGATCTTGCGCTCGCTCGTTCACGCTCAGACGAAGGAGCAACTCGTCGATACGGCGCGCGCGCTCGACCGTGTGCTCATGCACGGCTATTACGTCGTGCCGCAGTGGTACAGCGCCACGCATCGCATTGCCTATAAACGCGCGTTGCGCTACCCGGCCACGCTGCCGCTGTACTATTCGGCGGAAGATTGGATCGTCTCGACGTGGTGGTTCGCGCCGTCTCCGGGCGGTGGCGCGGCAGCGCGTTGATCGGGGGCTGCGGCGCGTCGCGTTGCCGCCTCGCTAGATATTTGCTCATCCACGGGTGTTCGATTATGTGGAGCTACATCCTCAAACGATTGCTGCTGATGATTCCGACGCTGCTCGGCGTGCTGACGGTGACGTTCGTCGTCATTCAGTTCGTGCCGGGCGGGCCCGTCGAGCAAGCGGCCTACGAGTTGCGCAAGGGCACGCAGATGGAAGGGCAGGCGCCGCCCTTCGGCTTGCGCGCGCATTCTGGGGTCGACGCTCAGCAGCTCGCGCAACTGAAGGCGCTGTACGGCTTCGATAAGCCGCCGCTGACACGCTATGGGCTCATGCTGTCGCGGTTCGCCCGCTTCGATCTGGGGCAGAGCTACTTTCATCATCAGAGCGTCTGGTCGCTCGTCGTCTCGAAGCTGCCCGTCTCGATCAGCATCGGATTGTGGACGTTCTTTCTGACCTATCTGATCTCCGTGCCGCTCGGAATCGCCAAGGCGATTCGTAACGGCTCGCCGTTCGACGTCGCGACGAGCCTCGTCGTGCTCGTCGGTTATGCGATTCCCGGTTTCGTGCTGGGCGTGTTGCTGCTCGTGCTGTTCGGCGGCGGCACGTTCTTGCAGATTTTCCCGCTGCGCGGCTTGGTTTCGGACAACTTCGCGCAGTTGAGCGTGCCGGGCAAGATCGTCGATTACCTATGGCACATCGCACTGCCCGTGACCGCCTCGGTCGTCGGCAGCTTCGCCGTGGTGACGATGTTGACCAAGAACGCCTTTCTCGACGAGATCAAGAAGCAATACGTGCTGACCGCACGCGCCAAAGGCTTGAGCGAAAAGCGCGTGCTATGGAAGCACGTGTTCCGCAATGCGATGCTGCCGCTCGTGGTCGGCTTTCCGGCCGCGTTCATCGGCGCGTTTTTCACGGGGAGCCTACTGATCGAGACGCTGTTTTCGCTCGATGGTCTCGGCCTGCTTTCGTACGAATCGGTCGTGCGCCGCGACTATCCCGTCGTGCTCGGCACACTGTATCTCTTCACGCTGATCGGGCTCGCGACGAAGCTCATTTCCGACTTGTGCTACGTCTGGGTCGATCCGCGCATTCAATTCGAACGACTGGAGCGCTAACGTTGAGTCAAGCCCGCCCTCGTACCGAGGCCGATGCCGTGGCGCGTAGCGCGCGGCCTAGCGTCCTCGCCTCGCGCTCGCCGATGCGGCGCGTTTGGCAACGCTTCAAGGCGCAACGTCTCGGTTATTGGAGCTTCGTGCTGTTCGTGCTCGCCTTCGCCGCGAGTTTGGCCGGCCCGCTATGGTCCAACGACAAGCCGCTCGTCGTTCGTTACGACGGCCACTACTATTTTCCGATCGTGAAAACCTACGCCGAGACCGCGTTCGGCGGGGATTTCCCGACGCCGGCCGATTACCTCGATCCATATGTGCGGCAGCGCCTCGCATCGCCGGGCAACTTCGCGATCTATCCGCCGAACCATTACTACTACGACACGCTGAACTACTTCTCGCGCGAAGCCAATCCGGCGCCGCCCTCGCGTGAGAATTGGCTCGGCACCGACGCCCAAGGGCGCGACGTGTTCGCGCGACTTCTATACGGCTTCCGCGTATCGGTGGAGTTCGCGCTCGTGCTGACGCTGATCGGAAGCGTACTCGGCATCGCGGCGGGCGCCGTGCAGGGCTACTTCGGCGGCCGCATCGATATCGTGGGGCAACGCCTGATCGAGATCTGGAGCGCATTGCCCGAACTGTATCTGCTCATCATCTTCGCCTCGATCTTCGAGCCGAGTTTGCTGCTGCTCGTCGTCTTGTTGTCGCTGTTCGGGTGGATCGGCTTGTCCGATTACGTGCGCGCCGAATGCCTGCGCAACCGATCGCAGGACTACGTGCGCGCCGCGCGTGCGATCGGCCTGTCGAATTGGCAGATCATCTGGCGCCACGTCTTGCCGAACAGCATGACGCCGGTCATCACGTTCCTGCCGTTCCGCATGAGCGGATCGATTCTCGCTCTCACGAGCCTCGACTTCCTCGGCTTGGGGGTACCGGCGCCCACGCCGAGCCTCGGGGAGTTGCTCTCCGAGGGAAAGGCGAACCTCGATGCGTGGTGGATCTCGCTGTCGACGTTCGGCGTACTGGTCGCCACTTTACTGCTGCTGACGTTCATGGGCGATGCGCTGCGCAACGCGCTGGATACGCGTATTGCGCAAGCGATGCGCGCGGGAGGCAATCAATGAGTACGCAGGCGACGACGCAAGAGGCGCACGGTACCGCGGGCGCCGCGCTGCTCGAACTGGAGCATCTGCGCGTGACGTTCGGCGAGACGGTGGCCGTCGACGACCTGACGTTCTCGATCGGGCAGGGCGAGCGCGTCGCGCTCGTGGGCGAGTCGGGGTCGGGCAAGACCGTCACGGCGCTCGCGATCCTGCGGCTGCTCAGCGAGGCCCGCGTGACGGGGGCGATCCGGTTCGCGGGGGAGGACGTGCTCGGCAAGAGCGAGCGGGCGATGCAGGGCCTGCGCGGCTCGGACATCGCGATGATCTTTCAGGAGCCGATGACGGCGCTCAATCCGCTGTTTACGATCGGCGAGCAGATTGCCGAGACGATCGTCGCGCACGAGGGCGTCTCGCCGCAGGAAGGCCGCCTGCGCGCCGTGGCGCTGCTGGCCCGAACCGGCGTGACGGAGCCCGAAAAGCGGGTGCTGAGCTATCCGCACCAGCTCTCGGGCGGTCAGCGCCAACGGGCGATGATCGCGATGGCCCTCGCTTGCCGTCCGCGTCTATTGCTCGCCGACGAGCCCACCACGGCGCTCGACGTCACGATTCGCGCGCAAATCGTCGATTTGCTCCTCGAAATCCAGCGCGACGAAGCGAAAAAACGCGGCATGGCCGTGCTCTTGATTACGCACGATCTCAATTTGGTCCGGCGGTTCGCCCAGCGCGTGGCGGTGATGGAGCACGGCGTACTCGTGGAAAGCGGCCCGGTGGAGCGCATCTTCGAAGCGCCGCAGCACCCGTACACGCAACGGCTCATTGCGAGCCGGCCCCGTCGTCAGGTCACGCCGGTACTGCCGATCGCCCCCGTGCTGCTCGATGCGCGCGAGGTATCGGTGTCGTTCCCGGCGAAAGCGGCCGGTATTCGCGGCTGGTTTCGGCCGGAGCGTTTCGAAGCGGTCTCGAAAGCCTCGCTCGATGTGCGGCAAGGCGAGACGCTCGGCGTAGTGGGCGAGTCGGGCTCGGGCAAATCGACGCTGGCAATGGCGCTGCTCGGTCTGCAACGCACGGTGGGCGGCTCGATCGAGTTCCAAGGGCGGCCGCTTTCGAGCTACCGGGGACGTGAGCAGACCGCGTTGCGCTCGAACATGCAGGTCGTGTTTCAAGACCCGTTCAGTTCGCTCTCGCCCCGGCAGACGATCGAGCGCATCGTGGGCGAGGGGCTCGCGCTGCATCGGCCCGAACTCGATGCGGCAGCCCGGCGCGAGAAGGTCATCGCGGTGCTGCGCGAAGTGGGGATCGACCGCACGGCGCTCGCGCGGTACCCGCATGAGTTCTCGGGCGGCCAGCGGCAACGGATCGCGATTGCGCGCGCCCTGGTGCTGGAGCCGCGTCTATTGGTGTTGGATGAGCCGACGAGCGCGCTCGACGTCTCGATTCAGCAGCAGGTTCTGACCCTGCTCTCATCGCTTCAACACAAATACAACCTCGGTTTCGTATTCATCAGTCATGACTTGGCGGTGATCGGGGCCATGGCTCATCGCGTTGCGGTGATGCAAAACGGGGTCATCGTCGAAACGGGCGACGTGGAAAAAATTTTCTCCAATGCGGCCCATCCGTATACGCGAAAACTCTTGGATGCGAGCTTGCAAGGGTGAATAACGGCAATTATGACGGTACCCCGATTGTTTTTTTTAATTTGTTTTGACAATCGGTTACATCGTGGCTAGTATCGTCCAAACTTTTCGCAGTTCTCTGATTCTTAAGCAAAACCTACCGACCAATGCAGCACCGATATTTTGCCCAGGCTTGCACGCGCGTCGTCGCCGGGATGTTCATTGGCGTGTTGATGACGGCAACTGCCGCCGCGTTCGCAGACGAAACGAGCAGTTCCCAGCAGATCGCTTCCCCCATTCCGGCTCACCTCGAGTCGGATGTCTCGTCCTCCTCTCTCGCTTCAAGCACGAGTAACGTCCAAGCCGCGGATACGTCCACGAGCGGCCGCGCCAGGGCATTCCTGTCGGGTGTCGCGGGCAAGGCCGGCGACGTCGTCGTCGGCGCGCTCAATATGATCGGCGTGCGTTACCGCTGGGGCGGCAGCTCGCCCGATTCGGGGCTCGACTGCAGCGGCTTCGTGCGCTACGTATTTCAAGATACGCTCGGACTGGCGCTGCCGCGCCGCGCCGAAGAGATGAGCCGGGTGGGCGAAAAGGTCCGGATGGCCGATCTGAAACCGGGCGATCTCGTCTTCTTCAACACGATGCGCCGCACGTTCTCGCACGTCGGCATCTACATCGGCGGCAACAAGTTCGTGCATTCGCCCTCGACGGGCAGCACGATCCGTGTCGACGATCTCGATGACGGCTATTGGGAAAAGCGCTTCACGGGCGCGCGCCGGATCGAAACGCAGTTTCCGATGAAGGCCGAGGATCTGCGCAAACGCGTGAGCGCGACGATCGGCGGCGACGCGTCCGGCGGCGGCGACGCCGGCGGTATCGGCGCCAACTGACGCTCGAATTACCAAGCGAATCTCCAAGCATCCCCGCGCTTGGCTAGCGAAGCCCGGTTCCGCGGCTCGCATAAAGGAAAGCCCGCTCGTGAAGCGGGCTTTCGCTTTTAATGCTTTTGATGCGTTTGCAACGGATTCCTGTCCCGCCGGCCGTTCGTGTTTCGATGCACAGGCGAGGTGTGGCCTGACGATCGGCTGCCTTCAGGCTGTCGCCGCCACGCCCGCGCGGCGCTCGGCCAACTTGCGTTGCAAATCCCCATAAAGCCGGGCAACAGCCGCCTCGCCGGCCAAGATGGCTTCGTTGCGCTGACCGAAATTGCTGCCGCTCATGGCGGCCAAGTTCGGGCGGATGACGAAGTCGGCGTACTTCTCGAGCTCGTACGTTTTGATCGTCTGTCCCATGATCGTGAACGTCTGCAGAAGCACGTCGAACGAACTTTGGGTCAGCGCCGTTTCGGGATTGGCCGAGATATCGACGGCAATCACGAAGTCCGCCCCCATCTTGCGCGCGAACGAAGCCGGCACGGGGCTGACGAGGCCGCCGTCGACATATTCGTGCCCGGCGATCTTGACCGGCTCGAAAATCGACGGGACGCTGCATGACGCGCGCACGGCTATGCCCGTATCGCCGCGCTGGAACAAGATCGGCTGCCCGGTGCGAAGATCGGTGGCGACGATGCCGAGCGGCTTGGCCATCTTTTCGATCGGCCGGTGCTGCAGCGTCGTATTGACGTAGTTTTGCAGCGCGAGGCCTTGCAGGAATCCACGTGTGCGAAACGGCATGGCCCAATCGCTGATCGACGCTTCATCCATCGTCAGCGCGAGCTTGTTGATTTGCAGGCCGCTCATCCCGGAGGCATAAAGCGCCCCGACGACCGAACCCGCGCTCGTCCCGCAGACGATATCGATTTGCAGCCCGCGTGCTTCGAGCGCTTTGATGACGCCGATATGAGAGAAGCCCCGTGCCGCGCCGCCGCCTAGCGCGAGCCCGATCCGCAGCGGCTTGGGTGGCGCGGCCGGCGGCGGGCTCGGCGTGGCGCTCGATTCGTTCGTGCGGGTGGCGGGCGATGCGCAGGCCGCGAGCAGCGCCGATGCGCATGCGATCGAAAAGCCGCGGCGGGTGAGGCGAGGGGAAGACGGTTTCAACGATATCTCCAGCGGCGCGCCGGAATCGGCGCGCATCGATCGCCGGACTGGGACCTTTGCAGCACCGGCACGCCGCGCGAGGAAGCGGCGCGCGCACATCATACGGCAAAGCGCTGGAGCGCGGCTGCGCCCTCCCTTGACGACAGGTAAGCGGGACGAGGCGCCGGGTATAGCCGGGTATAATTGCGCTCTATTTCTGTTTCGCTCGACGGCATGCCGCGCACGTACACGCCATCGAATCATCGACGCTACCTATGACCACCGTCCGTACCCGCTTCGCTCCGAGCCCCACCGGCTTCATCCACCTCGGCAACATCCGCTCCGCGCTTTACCCTTGGGCGTTCGCGCGCAAGATGCAAGGCACGTTCATCCTGCGCATCGAGGATACGGACGTCGAGCGTTCGACGCCCGAGGCGGTGACTGCGATTCTCGAAGGGATGTCCTGGCTCGGCCTCGATTTCGACGAAGGTCCTTTCTATCAAATGCAGCGCATGGACCGGTATCGCGAGGTCATCGCACAGATGCTCGATCAAGGGCTCGCCTATCCTTGCTACATGTCGATGGAAGAGCTCGAGGCTGTCCGCGAGCGCCAGCGCGCCGCGGGCGAAAAGCCGCGTTACGACGGCACGTGGCGTCCGGAGCCGGGCAAGACGTTGCCGACGCCGCCGGCCGGTGTCGACCCGGTCATCCGCTTCAAGAATCCATTGACCGGCACGGTGGCTTGGGACGATGCGGTCAAGGGTCGCGTGGAGATTTCGAACGAGGAACTCGACGATCTCGTGATCGCGCGCCCCGACGGCACGCCGATCTACAACTTCTGCGTCGTCGTCGACGATCTGGACATGGGAATCACGCACGTGATTCGCGGGGACGATCACGTCAACAACACGCCGCGGCAGATCAATATCTTGCGCGCGCTCGGGGGCCAGCCGCCGGTGTACGCCCACCTGCCCACGGTGCTGAACGAGGCGGGCGAGAAGATGAGCAAGCGGCACGGCGCGATGAGCGTGATGGCCTATCGCGATGCGGGCTACCTGCCTGAAGCGGTGCTCAACTACTTGGCGCGTCTCGGCTGGTCGCACGGCGACGCCGAAATCTTTTCGCGCGAGCAATTCGTCGAGTGGTTCGATCTCGAGCATTTGGGCAAGTCGCCGGCTCAGTACGACCATAGCAAGCTGAACTGGCTCAACAATCACTACATCAAAGAGGCGGACAACGCGCGGCTGGCGGAACTGGCCAAGCCGTTCTTCGCGGAACTCGGCATCGACGAGGCCGCGCTGGGGGCGGGACCCGATGTAGCCTCGGTCATCGCACTGATGAAGGACCGTGCGACGACGGTCAAGGAGATCGCCGAAACGTCGGCGATGTTCTATCGCACCCCGGCGCCGGAACCCGAAGCGCTGGCCCAGCACGTGACCGATGCCGTGCGGCCGGCCCTCGCCGAATTGGCAGCGTCCCTGCGCACGTGCGAATGGACGAAGGAGGGTGTCAGCGCGGCGCTGAAAGCGACGCTCGCCGCGCACAAGCTCAAGATGCCGCAATTGGCGATGCCCGTGCGCTTGTTCGTGGCCGGCACGACGCATACGCCGTCCATCGACGCGGTGCTCGTTCTGTTCGGGCGCGACCGGGTAGTGCAGCGTATCGAGGCGGGCTTGTCCGCCTGAGCGCGGGCCCGCGTTTCGTAGGCTCTCGCGATCGATTCGTCGAAAAATGCAAAAAGTTCGACGAAGGGTATTTACAAGACGTAAAAGGGTCCATATAATCTCATTTCTGTTCTGCAAGGGGGTATAGCTCAGCTGGGAGAGCGCTTGCATGGCATGCAAGAGGTCAGCGGTTCGATCCCGCTTACCTCCACCAAACACTGCAGACAGAATCAAAGAAAAGCTCTGGTTTCCAGGGCTTTTTCTTTTTCTACGATCCGCCGCGGCATATCTCCCCGATTCACTCGTATCCGATGGCGTGCTAGCTAGCGTCACGTCGACGCCCCAGCACTATCGGAAGCACCAAGTCCGGCATCTTCGGTTACGTCTATTTTTAGTTGAAGTCATGTGCGGATCGGGTCGGTGCTCGGATGAGCCTCGAGGGAGTGCCATGATGAGCGTATTCGGGTTCACGGGTGAGGCCCCGGCCGGACTAGGGCGACGAGAAAATCGCTTGCGCGGGCGTACGACGTGTGCGTATAATGCGAGGCTCTGCTGTTCGAGGTCTCGCGTGTAGTTGGATATTGCGCGATTCAGTCGGCAGGCGATTGTGAAGTGCTTTCGAAGCACAGCGACTGAAAGAAAAAACTTCACAAACGCCAATCGACGAGTTAGAATAGCGTTCTTCGCTGTTGACGAAAGTTAAGAGCGAAATGCGGTAGTGAAAAGATTTTGTCCCCTTCGTCTAGAGGCCTAGGACATCACCCTTTCACGGTGAGTACAGGGGTTCGAATCCCCTAGGGGACGCCAAACATCGCACTGCTTCCCAAGTGAAGCAGCGCAGCTTACGAGACAAAACCGACGCTCGTGAGTATGATGGGCAAGCTATGGAGTGGTAGTTCAGTCGGTTAGAATACCGGCCTGTCACGCCGGGGGTCGCGGGTTCGAGTCCCGTCCACTCCGCCAGACAAAGCCCGTTCAGGGTATCTTGAACGGGCTTTTTTAATAAAAGTGTAAGCAGTACCTGTTGTCCCCTTCGTCTAGAGGCCTAGGACATCACCCTTTCACGGTGAGTACAGGGGTTCGAATCCCCTAGGGGACGCCAAAACATCGGCGGTGCTTCGTGATCGAAGCGCCGCGGTTCGCGGAAACAACCGACGTCCGCGAGCGAAGATGCAAGACTGCGGTGCTTCGTGATCGAAGCGCCGCGGTTCGCGGAAACAACCGACGTCCGCGAGCGAAGATGCAAGACTGGAGTGGTAGTTCAGTCGGTTAGAATACCGGCCTGTCACGCCGGGGGTCGCGGGTTCGAGTCCCGTCCACTCCGCCAAAATAAGAAGCCCGTTCGAAGCGAATTCGAACGGGCTTTTTTCTTGCGCGCTTCCTTGTCGTCTCAGCGGTACGCTTCGCATCTGCGGTTCTCTATTCGTACGGGCTCAGATAATCCGCCATTGCAAGTCGTACGATGCTGCCTTACTGTGATCAAGGTTTCTCTTCGTTCCGGCTACGATGTTCGATCCGACCGACGCGCCTTCGCGCCACGCGCCATCGCCGTTCCAACTGCGTCAAGCGTCAATGAGCGATTTCGCCTTTGCGGAGGCGTTGACCCGCACCAACATGGGCCGCTACTACGAGCGCCACCACTTGGCTTGGCGGGCCGATCTATTTCTGGCGAGCTGGCAGGAGTCCGAGAACTTCATCCTCGAGATCGACAATGAGCCGATCGGCGTTTTGCGGCTGACCGAGGAGGGCGATTCGCTGCATATTCGCGACGTGCAGATCGCCGAAGGACATCGCGGCGTGGGCGCGGGGACGTTTCTGCTCGAGACGTCGCATCGCTGGGCGCGCGAACGAGGGCTGCGTGAATTGCAACTGCGCGTATTCGTCGACAATCCCGCCGCGCGTTTGTACTTGCGAATGGGCTATCGCGTGGCAGGGCCCAGGCTTGCGCAACTGGGCGCCATCCGCCATATGACGCGCCGCGTTTGACTCCGCCCCGGCGCGTTCACGCGTCCGCGTCCGGTTAGGCAGCGCCGTCGACGTCGTCGTCCGTGCCGGACCGTTCAGGCGCTGCTTCGCCGTCACGCATCATGAATGCGCGCGGACTTTGGCCGAACGCGCGGCGGAACATGGCCGAAAACGCACTTTGGCTTTGGTAGCCTAATTCATGCGCTATTTGCGATAACGCGCGGCCTCGATTGAGCAGCGGGATCGCACGCGCGAGCACCGCTTGCTGGCGCCATTGCGAAAAGCTCATACCGAGCTCTTGCCGGAACAGCCGCGCAATCGTGCGCGTGCTGGCGCCGACGCTCGCGGCCCAATACTCGAGCGAGTCGGTATTGCCCGGATCCTTCAATAGCGCATCGCATAGCGTGCGCAGGCGCTTTTCCGTCGGCATGGGCACGGAGAGCGGCAGCGGTTCCGAGCGTGTGATTTCATCGAGCGCGAGCGCGCCGAGCAGCCGCTCGCGGGTGCTGTCCAAGTCGGCGGCATCGAGCGCGGCGATCGACTCCCGCAGCAGCCCCGAGACATCGACGACGCGGCAAGCATCCAGGCCCGCGGGCACGACCGATTCGTCGATATAGAGCGTGCGCAAGTACGCATCCTCGACGATGACCACTTCATGCGGCACGCGCGGCGGGACCCAAATGGCGCGAGACGGTGGAACCATCCACGTACAGCTTTCGACCGCGACGCGCATGACGCCGCGCGAGGCATACGCGAGCTGCGCCCATGCGTGCAGATGCAGCGCAATGCGCTCTCCCGCCGGCATCGGACGAGCGCGCACGCGAATCGGATGCGTGGCGGTAGGCGCGACCGAGGCGGGGATGTCGATCAGGCGCACGCGCGCGGTAGACGTCGGCACGGCGAGTTCATTCGAGTTCACGGCGGCGCTCTGTCAGCGAAGTGAAAGATGCAATGCTGCCCGCGTATTGGCGAGCGGGAAGATCGATATTGTAGGTGCGTCCCGCTCGGCGCCGCTTGCGCGCCTCACTCGCAGACCGCTTATTCCCCATGCATAATGCGCTTGCCGACCCGGTGCGGGGATGAAATCGAGTTACCGCATCACGCCGGCGCCAAGCGTTCGCCGGCGAAGTCCAAAGCATAGAACCGAGCCATGCAACCGGCGACGTGCATATCCACACTACAAAAGGACGAGGGCAAATGCGATACGTATTCGTGTACGGCACGCTGCGAGCGGGCGAAATCAACGACATCGGGGCGGCGGCCGCACGCAACGGTATAGGCGCGCCGAGGCTGATCGGGCGCGCAGCCGTGACGGGGCGGTTATACGACCTTGGCGATTATCCGGGGCTCGTGCAAGACGAGTCGGCAGGGCCGGTACGCGGGGATGTCTATGAGATCGACGAAGCGCTGGTGCCGGTACTGGACCGGATCGAAGGCGTGGAGCCGGGCGTCGACAGCGTCTTCAAGTCGCGCGAGTTGACGGTGACGGTTGCGGGGCGCGAACTGCGTTGCTTTTTCTACCCGGTGGACGACGTATCCGTGAAGGGGCGTACCCGCATCGAGGCCGGCGATTGGATCAGTTACCGCCTCGCGCGCGACTCCGTCGCGCTGCTCGAATGCGGCCGGTAAGCGGCCAAGCCTAGAACGGCCGGGCCGCGAGGGCCCGGCTAGGGCGGCCGAGGCCGCCTTTTTTGTCGGCTATTTAGACTTCTTCATAAAGCGGAAGCGTGAGGAAGTCCGTGAACGTCTCCGAGGTCGACATCTTTTCGAAGATGGTTCCGGCGCGATCGTACGACTCGGTGTTGCCGCCGGCCGCCTGCTTGACCTTCGGCAGTTCTTCGGCAATCAGCGCACGCACGAGCTCGGCCGTTACCTTGCGACCGTCCTCGAGCTTGCCCTTCGGCGAGCGAATCCACTGCCACACTTGCGAGCGCGAAATCTCCGCCGTGGCCGCGTCCTCCATCAAATTGTGGATCGGCACGCAGCCGTTGCCCGCGAGCCACGAGCCGAGGTAGTGAATCCCGACGTTGATGTTGTTGCGCAGGCCTGCTTCGGTGATCGGCGTTTCGGGGCGGAAGTCGAGCAAATCCTTCGCCGTGACTTGCACGTCGTCGCGCTGCTTGCCGATTTGATTCGGCTTGTCGCCGAGGACGCTCACGAACTCTTCCATCGCCACGGGCACCAAGCCGGGGTGGGCCACCCAGCCGCCGTCGTAACCGTCGGTTGCATCGCGCTTCTTGTCCGAACGCACGCCGGCCATGGCCTTCTCATTGGCGGCCGCATCGTTCTTGTTCGGGATCAGTGCGCTCATGCCGCCGATCGCGGGCGCATTGCGCTTGTGGCAGGTCTTGAGCAGATGCAGTGCGTATGCACGCATGAACGGAACCGTCATCGTGATTTGCGCACGATCGGCAAGGCAAAAGTCCTTGTCGTTCTTGAACTTCTTGATCGCCGAAAAGATGTAATCCCACCGGCCCGCGTTCAATCCCGCGCTGTGTTCTCGCAGTTCGTACAGGATTTCGTCCATCTCGAACGCGGCGAGAATCGTCTCGATCAGTACCGTCGCGCGGATCGTTCCGCGCGGCACGCCGACCGCCTCTTGGGCCGCCACGAAGATGTCGTTCCACAGCCGCGCCTCGAGGTGGCTCTCCATCTTCGGCAGATAGAAGTAAGGGCCGCTTCCGCGTTCGAGCAACTCCTTCGCGTTATGGAACAGGAACAGCGCGAAATCGAAAATGCCGCCCGATACGCGCTGTCCGTCCACCGTCACATGCTTTTCGTCGAGATGCCAACCGCGCGGACGCACGAGTAGCGTCGCGATTTTCTCGTTCAGCTTGTACGTCTTGCCGTTTTGCTCGAACGAGATCGTGCGGCGCACGGCATCCCTCACGTTCAATTGGCCCGTGATTTGATTGTGCCAGTTGGGCGTGTTCGAATCCTCGAAGTCGGTCATGTACGAGTCCGCGCCCGAGTTCAGCGCATTGATGATCATCTTGCGCTCGACCGGGCCGGTGATTTCGACGCGGCGGCATTCGAGGTCTTTCGGCAGCGGCGCGATCTTCCAATCGCCTTCGCGCACGGCCTTCGTCTGCGCCAGGAAGTCCGGGCGCTCGCCGGCATCGAGCCGCCGCGTGCGCTCGGCGCGCGCTTGCAGCAACTCGCGACGGCGCGGCTCGAACGTGCGATGCAAGTCGGCGACGAGCGCCAGCGCCTCGGGCGTGAGGATCGTCTCGAAGCCGGGCTCGATCGCACCGGTGATTTGCATGCCTTGGGGCAAGGACAACGTGTTCGCCATGGAAAGTCTCCTTTTGGTCGGTCAGATGGCAAGGTCAAATGGCAACGATAGGCGCGCCTCGCCCGCCCATCGGGGCGG
>NZ_QUBS01000087.1 GCF_003390925.1 Trinickia diaoshuihuensis
TGAACCGCAAAGATGCTCGTTTCTACCCACTTCTACTGGCGCCTATATGCCGGAAATACCCGGCTCCTTTATGCCGGAAGGTGACAGTTGCCGAAGAACTGCATTTTGCGCGGGCGGCGGAGCGTCTACATATTGAACAATCGCCTCTTTCGAGGGCGATCAAAGAGTTGGAAGAAGATCTTGGCGTTCAGCTCTTTGTGCGTACCACGCGCAGCACTCGCCTGACTCGTGCAGGCACGCTATTCCTGGAGCATGTGCCGCGCGTGTTCACTGCGTTGCAGCAGGCACGCGACAGTGTGAAGGCTGCCGCCAATGGCTTTCATGGTCAATTGCGTGTTGCGCTGTCGGACGGCATCCCGCCGTCGCGCTTCTCGACTTTCCTGGCGTTGTGCCGCGAAGAGGAGCCGGAGATCGAGATACGCCTGTCCGAAGTTCCATTGGCACAGCAGATCAAAGGACTGCACGAAGACTTGTACGACGTAGGGTTCGCACGATCGGATGAAGTCGGCGACGGCATCATTGCCGAAGCCGTCTGGACTGATCCCCTGGTGGTGGTGGTTCCTGCTCGTCATCCTCTGCTGACATACAAGCGCATCCCTCTGGAGGAACTGCTGCGCTATCCATTGGTGCTTGGTGATCCGCAGATGTGCGAAGGTTATGTGCGTCAGATAGAGCGCGTGTTGCGGAAGGCCGATCAAGAGCCATTGATCGCCGAACGAGTGGTTTCTACCGATCTGATGATGGCGCTGGTAGCCGCAGGCTTCGCTTTGGGCTTGGCTGGCGCCTCGCAAATCGCCAACAGCCGCGAGGCCGGCGTGGTGGCTCGACCTCTAGCTGGCCGAATGCCGGTGCTGACCACATATCTGCTGCGCTTGGACAACGAGCCAACGTAAGCGTTGCCTCACCACCGTCTGTTCATAGGTTCGCATAGTCGGCAATCTGATTCCCACCAGATCAAGTGGGAATCAGAACGATGGAATCGAAGGCAGTGGGCCGGCGACTCGGGTCCAAGAACTACCCGAAGGAATTCCGGGCGATGGTCGTAGCGCAATCAAACGATCCGGCCCGCTCGATCGCGGATGTGGCGCAGGAGCACGGTTTGAACGCCAACATGGTCGCGCGCTGGCGTCGCGCTCATGAGCGTGCCAAATCGACTACGAATGCTCAGCCTGCCGAGACGTTCATTCCTGTCCGTGTGCCCGTGCCGGCGCAACTGTCTTCGAGCCTCGTTGTCGAGTGTGGCGCCGTGCGGGTGCGCTTCGACGGTCCGCTCGATCTGAGCATACTGCGCACGGTACTGGCCACGCTGCGGTCGCCGTCGTGATTGGCCTGCCATCGGGAACGCGCGTGTGGTTGGCTGCCGGCGTGACCGATATGCGAGCCGGCTTCAACAGTCTCGCCGCGAAGGTGCAGACGGTCCTCGAGCGCGATCCCTTCTGCGGCCACGTGTTCGTGTTTCGCGGCAAGCGTGGCGATTTGCTCAAGCTGTTGTGGTGGAGCGGTGACGGCATGTGCTTGTTAATGAAGCGACTCGAGAAGGGTCGCTTTATATGGCCGCAGGCCGACGGCGGCGTGATTTGCTTGACTCCGGCACAACTGTCGATGCTGCTCGAAGGCATCGATTGGCGGCAGCCCACGCGAACGGCACGACCGACCTCGGCGTTGTAAACGTCGTCGCGGGCGCGTAAACTGCGCCCATGACGCGCGCGATCCCACTTCCCGACGACGTTGAAACGCTCCAGGCCATGCTGCTTGAGCAGGCAGCGACGCTTCAAGAGCGTGACGCGCAGGTCGCCATACTGCAAGAGAGAGTGGAGTCGCAAGAAGCGGCGCTGGCTTCGCGCGCCGCCGAGGTCGAACATTTGAAGCTGCTCATTACCAAGCTTCGCCGGATGCAGTTCGGCCGCAAATCGGAGAAGCTGGACCGTCAGATTGAGCAGCTCGAGCTTCGTCTCGAGGATCTGCAGGCCGACGAAGGTGCGGCGCCCATCGAGATCTCGAAGACGCAGCGCACCGCGCCGGAAGTACCACAACGCAAACCGTTGCCGGAACATCTGCCACGCGACACGCGCACGTATCTGTCGGAATCAGGCGAGCGTTGCGCGCAATCCGGTGCTGCGATGAAGCAACTGGGCGAAGACGTTTCTGAGCAACTCGAGTATGTACCGGCGAGCTTCAGAGTGATCCGGCACGTACGTCCGAAGTTCGCATGCTCATGTTGCGATCACATCGCACAGGCGAGCGCGCCGAGCCGCCCGATCGAACGTGGCTTGGCCGGCCCGGGATTGCTCGCGCACGTACTCGTTTCCAAGTTTGCCGACCATGTGCCGCTTTACCGGCAATCGGCCATCTATGCGCGCGAAGGCGTTGAACTGGAGCGTTCGACGCTGGCCAAGTGGGTCGGCCATACCGCGGCTCTGCTGCAACCGTTGGTCGAAGCGATTCGGCGCCACGTCATGGCAGCATTCAAGTTGCATGCTGACGACACGCCGGTGCCGGTGCTCGCGCCGGGTAACGGCACAACCAAGACCGGACGACTATGGGTGTACGTACGCGACGATCGACCGTCAGGAGACGCGACGCCCGCGGCCGTATGGTTCACCTACACGCCTGACCGCAAGGGCATTCATCCGCAACAACATCTCGCATCGTTTGCCGGCACGCTGCAGGCCGATGCTTACGGCGGCTATCAAGCCATTTACGAAACCGGACGCGTAGTCGAAGCAGCCTGTTGGGCTCACGCGAGACGACAGATTTACGAGCTGCACGCCTCCCGGCCGAACGCCTTCAATACGGAAGCGCTCGAGCGAATCGGCGCACTCTATAAAATCGAAGAGGCCATCCGCGGCAAGCCTCCCGATGAACGCCGAGCCTATCGCCAGACGCAAGCCAAGCCGTTACTCGATCAGCTTCATGCTTGGCTGAGCGACGTGCTCGATACGCTCTCGCGCAAATCCGATACAAGCCGCGCGATTCTCTACGCGCTCAACCGTTGGGCGGCATTGACGCGCTATTGTGATGACGGACGACTTGAGATCGATAACCTGCCGGTCGAGCGCGCCCTGCGCGGGGTTGCGATCGGACGCCGGAATTACCTCTTTGCAGGCGCCGATTCCGGGGGCGAACGCGCCGCCGCGATTTACGGCTTGATAGGCTCGGCCAAACTGAACGGTATCGATCCCGAGGCTTACCTGCATCACGTGCTTGCACGCATCGCAGAGCACCCGATCAACCGTATCGATGAACTGCTGCCGTGGAACGTAAAGGCCGGCGCATAGGCAGGCGATAATACCGCTTGCCCTTTGCTTCCCGCCGATCTCATGGCTAAGTCCTTCCGACTGTACACCCTTCACGCACAGATTCGCGACATCAACCCACCGATCTGGCGCCCCCTTCAGATCGAAGGATTCGCCTCAATGCGCAGACTGCATCACACGCTGCAGGCTGCGTTCGGCTGGACCGATTCTCACCTGCACGAGTTCGAGGTCGACGACAAAACCTACGCAATGTTCGATCTCGATGATGTCCTTGAATCGATGGACCCGGACAATACGTTCGATGATCGCAAAGCCAAGCTGGAGAAAGCCGTCTATCCCGGTGCCAAGTTCGTCTACAAGTACGACTTCGGCGATGGCTGGGAGCACGACATCGTCGTGGAGAAAGTCCAGTTCATCGAAGGCGAGCCCAGGGGCTGCGCGCATATCGTCGACGGAGCGCGTGCTTGCCCTCCGGAAGACGTCGGCGGTCCGTTCGGTTACAAGCAGTTCCTCGATACGCTCGCCGACGATCCGGACAGCGAAGAGGCCAACGATTACCGTCGCTGGGTCGGAAACGACTTCAATGCCGAACTATTCGATCGTCGTGCAGTGAACGCTGCGCTGTTGCGCATGGCTTGGAATCGCTGGGGCGGAAAGTAAGCTGCCGTCAATACGGTCTCGGAGCAACGCTTACGAGCCAACCGAGGCACTGGCTCGCTTTGTCGAAAGGATAAACGCCATCGAGTTGCCTTCTGCGAAGATGCCTGCCGTACTGCCTGACCTCGATGCTTCTGAGGAAAGCGAACCATGAACAAGATCATGCTGCTTGCCCTTGTCGTGGTACTGAACGGCTGCAGCAAGGCGCCGCCAACCGAGACCGTGGAAGCACTTGCCGCCAACCCGGAACGGTTGAAGGAGCTGCGCGAGCAGTGCAAGACGGATCGCGCCAAGCTGGGCGATGAACTCTGCAATCGCGTGGCCGAGGCGACAAATCGGCGTTTCTTAGGGGATGGCAAGACGCCGTACACACCACCGAAGGAACAACCGAAGTTCTGACCGTTGTAGATTCGCGCGAAACTTCGATTTCCTAACTCAATACGCCGCAATGCGCCATCGCTTGCGGTGTTTTTCGTTCGTTCGCCCCTGCGCGAAATCTTGCTTTTTCCTCGACATTTCTCCCGATAACGGTCTTTGACCGGCCCTCGACCTGACTCCGATCCTCGCGTGTACGGCACGCCCTTGTGCCACGGATCGCACAGGAAAAATCGGAGGCCGAGATGCAAGGTCAAGGCGTGCTGTTTGGACACGTTGCCGTTGTTTTCGGCATTGTGATCGCCGGTGTATGGGCCGCGACGCAATGGACGGCCGCCGCCTTGGGCTACCAGCTACGCCTTGGCTCGCAGTGGTTCGACTGGTTCGGAACGCCGGTCTATCACCCGTGGCAACTGTTCCCTTGGTGGTTCGCTTACGACGCCTATGCGCCGCGCATCTTCAACATCGGTGGTGCGATAGCAGGTGGCAGCGGACTCGTTGCCGTGGCGGTTGCCATCGTCCTATCGGTGTGGCGCTCGCGGCAATCGAAGCTGGTCACGACCTATGGCTCGGCACGGTGGGCCGTAGCCGCTGACATTCGCAAGGCTGGCCTTGACAGGCCGGCCGGCGTGTTCCTCGGACTGCACCGCGGCCAATACCTGCGGCACGAAGGCCCGGAACACGTCCTGACTTTTGCGCCGACGCGCTCCGGCAAGGGTGTCGGCCTGGTGGTGCCGACGCTGCTGAGCTGGCCGGCGTCCGCCGTTATCCACGACATCAAAGGCGAGAACTGGCAGATCACCGCCGGCTGGCGCTCACGCTTCTCGCACTGCCTGCTGTTCAACCCGACCGATGCGAAGTCGGCAGCGTACAACCCGCTGCTGGAGGTGCGGCGCGGCGTGCATGAAGTGCGCGACGTGCAGAACATCGCAGACATTCTGGTCGATCCAGAAGGCGCGCTCGAACGCCGCAACCATTGGGAGAAGACTTCGCACGCGCTGCTGGTCGGCGCCATCCTGCATGTGCTGTACGCGGGCGAGGACAAGACGCTGCGCGGCGTCGCCAACTTCCTGTCTGATCCCGCGGGCCCGTTCGAGCTGACGCTACACCGGATGATGACGACGCGGCACCTGGGCGACGTGCCGCATCCCGTCGTCGCGTCCGCGGCGCGCGAGGTGTTGAACAAGTCGGACAACGAGCGGTCGGGCGTGCTGTCCACGGCCATGTCGTTCCTCGGCCTGTACCGCGATCCCACGGTGGCCGAAGTCACGTCGCGTTGCGACTGGCGCATCGCCGACCTGATCGCGTCCGAGCATCCCGTCTCGCTGTACCTCGTCGTGCCGCCATCGGACATCAGCCGCACCAAGCCGCTGGTGCGCCTGATCAACGCACGCGAGCCGGTACGGATGGTACGCAGGTAAAGAAAGCCTATCGCTCGTTTGACCTTGGTGGGAATTGACCTGGGATCAGCGTCGTCATCATCATCGCTTCGGCCATAGATCGTCTTGGCGAAAAACTGGTCTTCTTCGATGTCGTATTGGGCGACGGTAATCAGGCGAAGGCAGAGTTCGACGTTGGGATCGTCGGCGTTGCCAATCTCGCCTTCGCCGAGAACCCGCTTGTCGGCCTTGTGCCAAAACTCTAGGTTGGCGGCGCAGAGCTTCTTGATGTCGTCGGTGAGATCGACGAGGACGACTTCGATGCGAATTGGAACGGGCGTTTCGCCGTCTTCGTTCAGATAGCCGGCATTGCGGAAATCGAATTCCTCAACGGCGGGTGTTCGATTCAGGCGATCCGGCCCAAGCACGAGATCGAGTGCTTCGCAGATCGTGCTCTTGCCGACGTTGTTGCCGCCGATCAAGAGCGTATGTCCTGAGAAGTGAAGTTCCGCTTTCTTGATGCCGCGGAAGTTCTCTATCTGCAATCTTGAAACACGCATGGCTCCCCCAAGCAATCCTTGTTGATCTCGTTGTCGCTACACGGCAGTCTTGTTTACCTTGGTTTCAAGGTCGGCACATGCTTTCAACAGCTCGTCGAAGGATACGGCATTGCCTACCATCACTTCGTCCGCCAGCATGGCGGCGTAGTCTTTGGCAAGTGCCGTCTTGGCTTCGCCTTCGGGGACGATTTTCAGATGCCCCGTGGTTGCAGGCAGGTAGTCGATCACTTGGCCGTCGGCGTCTTTCTCGATGAAGAAGTAGGACTTGTGGCGGGCGACGGCGGTTGCCACCGCGCGATCGGCCATGACGGCGATGAAGTGCGTGCTTCGGGCGATCGCAGCCAGGTCATGCCAATGTCGCGCATAGCGTTCGCTGCGGATGCGGCCTTGCGCGCAGAACACGTGCGCAGCGGTGGCCTTCTCCCAAAAGGTGCGCGCGACGCTCATGACCAGCGGCGAGGCAGTGGGGAACGACACGTCAGGCAAGTGTTCGGCGATGTCGCAAGTCACCTGGAAGACCTGATGCGGCTCGCCGGTGGCGCGCGCCCCGAACTCCAGTGTGACGATGGGCGCCACGTAACCAGTTCCTTGCGTCAGGGCAGGATAGTGAAGAAGCAGTTTGTCGTTCTCCTGCCCGCCGAGTTCGAGCCGAGCATCCAGACGCTCGCGCGTCAAGGCTGCTTGCAGCACCGGCTGCACGTTTTGCGTGATCCAGTCGGGCAGCCGATGCCGCACGGCTTGCGTCCATTTGCTGGCCTGGCTGCGGCTGGCCGGCAGGTCGCCACCTGCGCCGATCAGGTCCGGGATCAGCTTGCGGATGTCGTAGGTCAGGTCGATGTCTTCGGAGAAGCGGTCGATGACCTTGTAAACCTTGGACAGCGACGTGCCGCCCTTGAAGGTCAGATCGGCCGCGAGCGGCGACTCGAACAGGGTGCGCAGCGTCCATACCACCCACACGTCCTTTTCGAGCAGGTGGGCGGGGCGGCCAGTTTCGGCACGCCCGTATTCCAGCGCCTCACGTTGATCTTCCTTGCTCAGGTCGAAGAAATATTCAGCCACGCGCGGCTTCCTCGCCGATGGCTTGCGCCATCCAGCCGGGCAGCGTCGCACGTGCTGCAGCCAGTGCCTGCCATTCGGCGCGGGGCAGGGTGCGGCGTAGCGACGCCAGCGAGGGGCCGGCATGCGTCGGGCCGATCCAGGCCAGCGCGCGCACGGCTGCGCCGGCCGGCCGCGCGCCCAGCGCCAGCATCCAGCGCGGCGCGTGCTTTACCAGCACTTCGGAACGGCCGAGCTTGAGCTTGCGGGTGCGGCCGGATGTCAGATAGACCTCGCGGATGGGTACTTGCTGCGTCAGGCCCAAGGCATTGGCCGCGCTGGCACCGTGCGGCACGACGATTTCGCCGCTTTGCTCGGCCAGTGCCTGGACGACCTTCTCGGGTGCGGGAGCGCGCGAGCCGAACCGGCTGGAAACCGGGGCAGAGTAGGCGCCCCGCGCCACGCGCAGCAGCTTGCCGGCCTGGGCCAGTCGGGAGAACGCCTGATCCACCGCCGACCGGCTTCCCAGGTGCAGAAACTCCTTGGGCGACAGCACGCCCCCCTCGGGAAGCGAGCGAGCTTGTTGCAAGATGGTTTCGGGTAGTGTGTTCATGGGGCACCTCTCGGACAGAGAAATGATACACCAGTTTCTGACATCTTGGCAGCAGCATTTCCTGCCTGTATGCCCGCGTATTCGGCGGGGCGGTCGAGGAAAAACAGGGAAGGGCAGCAGGTGTGCTTCCTGCCGCTGTGCTGGGCGAGGCGTTGAGGGGGCGTCCCGAGTGTTCTTGGGAAAGTTGTCGCTGTCGTAGTCTGGCTACGACTGGATAAACAATTCCAAATCAAAGGCGCCTTGTGGCAGACCGATCACAGCAACGGCCATGATTCGCTGCGCAGTAAAAATGGCTATCCGACCGAACAACCCGTGAGGCTGCCCATCGTGGGCATGTCGGAGTGCATCGACTTCGGGAGCTGAAGTGCGGTCGCCAGTCCGGTATGATGGAAGCTGATTGATGATGAGCCGATGCCGCGCAAACCCGCGTCAGCAAAGGACGTGTTTTTCTGACGGTAAAAGCGACGGTAAAGGCCCATGTCGATCAAAGCCAATCCCTTTAATCACGCGGACTTGCGTGACTCGTTGATGATCGAGTGGGAGTGAATTTACGCCTCTTGATGTCTATCGCCAGCTATCAAAAATCGCTGTGATGGCGACGAATAAGAAAACTTCTACCCGCGCAACCAAGGCAGCGTTGCGGAAAGCTGGCGCGGCTCTGGCTGCCCCGTCGAAGGACTACCCGGCCTTGCTGGCCGAAGTGAAGGAGCGCATCCAGTCCGCGCAATACGCGGCGCTGCGCGCGGTTAACAGGGAGTTGGTCGGTCTGTATTGGGACATTGGGCGGCTGATCGTCGAGCGGCAGCAGACCGAAGGCTGGGGCAAGGCGGTGGTGGCGCAGCTTGCCGCAGACCTTCAGGCAGACTATCCGGGTACGGGCGGTTTCTCGGCCTCGAACCTGTGGCGCATGAAGGGTTTCTTCGAAACGTACAACGACACGACAAAACTCGCACCATTGGTGCGAGAAATTGGCTGGAGCCACAACCTGCTGATTCTGGAGCGGTGCAAAGACAACTTGGAGCGAGAGTTCTACCTGCGTATGACGCGCAAGTTCGGCTGGTCGAAGAACGTGCTCGCGCACCAGATCGATAACCAGAGCTACGAGAAGTCGCTGCTCGGTCAGACCAATTTCGATCAAACGCTGACAGGGTCTCTACGCGTGCAAGCCAAGCTGGCCGTGAAGGACGAGTACGCCTTCGACTTCCTCGAACTGGGTGAACAACACAGCGAGCGCGAGCTGGAGCGCGCGCTGATCGCCCGCATCGAGGATTTTCTGCGCGCGATGGGCGGTAAGTATGCTTTCATGGGTAGCCAATATCGACTGGAGGTAGATGGCGAAGAGTTTTTCATTGATCTCTTGTTGTTCCACCGGCGGCTGCGTGCGCTGGTGGCAATCGAATTGAAGATCGGAAAGTTCGTGCCAGAGTTCGTCGGCAAGATGCAGTTCTACCTTGCTGCGCTGGACGCGCAGGTGCGGCAGGAGGACGAGAACCCGTCCATCGGCATCATCCTCTGCAAGGAGAGAACTCGCACGATCGTCGAATACGCGCTACGCGACGCGCGCAAGCCCATCGGCGTGGCGACCTATGAAATCACCAAGACACTACCGAAGAAGCTGAAAGACCAGTTGCCGTCGCCCGAAGTTATTGCCCGGTTGCTGGAGGGCATATAAGGATGGGGCTGCGGCGCGCTTTCCAAGCGTGTAATTGCACGTGCGGAAAGCCCTAGCGTGCAAACAGCGCGCGCATATCGTCGAAGGCCTGCATGAGATGGTCGTTTGGCGTTCCCGATCCATCTTCATGCCATGCCGTAACGGCGTGGCCGATGGCTGTCATCCCCATTTGTGCCGCCAAACTGGCTTGCCGATCGGCAACCCCGCGTTCAACGAGTGCTGCCACCAAAGCCAGTGTCATTGCACGGACTTTCGCGAGATGGCGCTCTTGTAACGCAGGACTGCTGGCAACGATCCTTCGTAGCGGCTCGAAGGACGCTTGATTTTCGATAAACACCGGTTCGGCTGTCATGAGCGCGCGAAGCAAGGTGTCCCACGGCCCCAACTCGCGTGGCGCGTCCTTGATCGCGTTCGTCAGTAGCTCGATGAGCTGAGCCTCATTACCGAACAGTACTTCGCGTTTATCTGGAAAGTGCCGGAAAAACGTCCGCTCCGTCACCTCGGCTATTCGCAAGCAGCAGCTTGCCGATGGCTGTGGAAACGGCATATCGCAGTCTCGATCAACTTCGCGTGACGGCCGGGAAAACGCTTCTCGTTCATGGCGCGGGCACGACAGTTGGATTTGCCGCCGTGCAGATCGCGCTGCTGCGTGGCGCACGGGTATTTGCAACGGCAGGTCATACGTACGCAGAGCAGTTGCTCGCATTGGGCGCGAAAGTGACCGCCTATGGCGACGGCATCGCCGACCGCGTGCTGACGCTGGCCGGCGGCCCCGTGGAGCTGGCCCTCGATACGGCGCCGGTGAACGTGGCGGATACGGTGGCTGGTGCATTGCCCGAGCTGATCCGGGCTGTCGGTGGTGATCCGCGCCGAGTGCTGACCATCGTCGACTTCGCTGGTGCCGCCAAGCTCGGCGTGCGAACCAGTTTCGACAATAACGAAGGCGCGTCGATTGACGAGAATGGCAGACCGACACTCGATGCACAGGCAGCAGCCAAACTTGCAAGCGAACTGCGCCATGCCGTGCTCGGCGAATTTGCACAGCTCGCCGGCGAAGGGCGGTTCAGTATCCCGATTGCACGTACATTTCCGCTCGAAGACTGGCGTACCGCCCTGGGCATTAGCCAAAGCGGCTACGCGCGCGGCAAGTTAATTCTCATCCCTGACTCATCGCGCCTGCCGCAGCAGACATAGAAGCAACCTTCAGGCGAGCGATGCGGCCCGCTCGGCAGTGCCGCCCTTGCGATACAGCGCGAGGGTCGCGCAAAGCCCGCATGCGGCGGCGAAACTCAGCCAGTAGCCGGGCGCGGCCTTGTCGCCGGTGATCTCGATAAGGTACGTCGAGACGGCGGGCGTGAAGCCCCCGAAAACCGCGGTGGCGAGACTGAACGCGAGCGAGAATCCAGCCACGCGGACCTCGGCGGGCATGACCTCGGTGAGCGCCGCGACCATCGCGCCGTTGTACATGCCGAAGAAAAACGAGAGCCACAGCAGCACGATGAGCATACGGCCGAAGCTCGGCGCCGATGACAGCCAGGAGAGCGCCGGATAGGAAGTGCAGATGGCTAACACGGTGATGGCAATGAGAATCGGCTTGCGCCCGATGCGGTCCGAGATTGCGCCTCCGATCGGTAGCCAAACGAAGTTCGAGAGACCCACGCAAAGCGTGACGATCAGGCTATGCGCAGTGGTGAGCTTCAGCACCGTTTTGCCGAAGGTCGGCGTGTAGACCGTGATGAGGTAGAACGTGGTCGTGGTCATGGCGACGAGCAGCATGCCCGCGAGCACCGTTCGCCAGTTTTGCAGCATCGTGGCGAACACTTGGCGTGCACTCGGATGGTGGGTACGCGCCTTGAATTCATCCGTTTCCTGCAGCGTGCGTCGCAGTAAAAAAATAACCGGCACGATCGCACAACCGATAAAGAATGGAATCCGCCATCCCCATGCGCCGATTTCGCTGGCCGTCAATAGGTCATTGAGCAAATAGCCAAGGGCGGCTGCGACCACGATGGCGACCTGCTGGCTTGCGGACTGCCAGCTCGTATAGAAGCCCTTGTGTCCGGGCGTCGCCATTTCAGCCAAATAGACGGAGACGCCGCCAAGCTCGGCGCCCGCGGAAAAGCCTTGCAGCAAGCGCCCGAGCAGGACGAGGGCAGGCCCCAAAAGTCCGATCGTTGCGTATCCGGGTACGCAGGCGATTAGGATCGTGCCGCTCGCCATGATCGAAAGCGTGACGATCAACCCTTTGCGGCGACCCACTTCATCGATGTATGCGCCAAGCACGGTCGCCCCCAGCGGACGCATTAGGAAACCCGCGCCGAACACCGCGAAGGTCAGCATCAATGAGGCGAACTCACTCGTGGATGGAAAGAAGATGCGAGAGATGTAGGTCGCATAGAAGCCGAACAGAAAGAAGTCGAACTGCTCCAGAAAGTTGCCACTGGTTACGCGCAGGACCGCGCCAACCTTCGAGGTGCGACCGTGCGCGCCATCCTCGGCATTGAGCGATGAGGGATGCATGAGTTGTCTCCATGGATGTTATATAAGTGTCCCGGCGATCGGAGGTGTCGTTACGACAGACGTCAGTCCGCTCAATCCGAGCCGAGTTGCAGGCGGCCCGTCTGCCGCTTTTCGATCGATGACTTTAGGAGCGCAGCGCAGCGATAGATCCCGTGAGCGAATTTGCCGTAAGGCAGCGTGGCGAAGAGCGCCATCACGACACCGAGGTGCAAAGCGAGGAGCCAGGCCATCGCAGTGGTGTCGCGCCATGCAAGGAGCGCAAGGCCCGAAGCGCTAGTCAAGAGCAGCAGCGCGATGAATCCGCGGTCCATCGGGCGCTGTTTCGGATCGCCCCGGCCCGGATCGCGACGCAGGTTGAGCCAGAGCAGGCCGGCCGGCCCAACGAGCAAACTCACTCCACCGATCGTGCCAAGTAGCACGGGTAGGCTCAGAACCGGGTAAGGCGCATGTAGGTTGAGGGCATAGTGGTAGAACGTGGCCGCCACAGTTGCCGCGAAGCACAGCATGAAGCCATAGAAGGTCAAATGATGGAAACGCCGCCGAGCGAGCGTGAAGGCATCATTCGACTCGTTGCAGCCGTCGCCGTGTCCTCCGTCCAGATACTTCAGGGTGAGCGCGTGCTTCGCGGCCTCGGCCATGGCCGGCGCGCTAGCTGTTCCCGCCGACACGTCACGCCAGAATCGCGCCACGCCGACACCGAGCGAGAGCATCGCGAACGCGAAGACCGCGCCGAACATCGCCGCGAGCAGGTTATGCGGGAAGATCGCGTAGAAATTGCCGCCTAGAGCGTCTCCGAACAGAGAACCCCTCAAGCCGATGCCAAGCATCAGAAAGAGGGCGAGTCCGATGGCGAGCGCAAGCGCGACGGTCAATCCATTGCGCTTGTAGAGCGCGCCCATCGGCGCGGGCCACGCATACTCGGTATAGGTTTCGACGCGGACTTTCGCCATCGCCTTTGGCACGTTCACGGCGAACTCATGTGGCGGCGCGTACTGGCAGGCGTGATAGCACGCACCGCAATTGTGGCAAAGGTTGGCGAGGTAGTGGACGTCCGCCTTGGCGAACTCGAGGCGCCGAGTCATCGCGGGAAAGACTGCGCAGAATCCTTCACAGTAACGGCAAGCATTGCAGATTTGCATCTGCCGCGACACCTCCGCTTCATTCTGCGTGAGAGGGAGCACGCGGATGATCGACGTCGTGGGCTCGCTCGGGGCGGTGTGGCGGGCGGCGCTGGAAGGCGAGGCGAGTTCCCGCGCCTCGCGGGTCAGTGCTTCAAGCTTCTGCACATTGAACTCCATGATGAGCGGCGGCTATTGCGGCCTGTGTGCCGGCAATGCGTCCGAATGCCGTGCCGATCGACATGCCGACGCCGGCCGTATAACCTTTGCCGAGTACGTTGCCGGCCATCATTTCTCCCGCTACAAAAAGGTTTTCGCTTGGGCGTCCGCCAAAATGGACTTGGGCGCGGTCATTCACCTTGAGTCCCAGATAGGTGAAGGTGATGCCCGGCCGCAATGCATAGCCGAAGAAGGGGGGGGTATCGATAGGCCGTGCCCAGTGGGTTTTCGCCGGCGTGAGGCCTTCGGTGTAGCAGTCGTCGAGCGCCGTGTGATCGAACGTGCCGGCGCGGCACGCGGCGTTGTACCCGCGGATCGTCTCGACGAACGCTGCTTCGGGCAATTTCAGGTGACGCGCCAGCTCGTGCAGCGAGTCGGCCTTCGTGCCCGGAAAGACCGGTGGCATGAAACGGCCGACGGCCTTCGCGTCGATGATCGAGTAGCCGATCTGGCCCGGCTGTTGTGCGACGAGTCGTCCCCAGATCGCATAGCGCTTCGGCCAGAAGTCCTCGCCTTCGTCGTAGAATCGATGCGCCTCGCGATTGACGACCACGCCGAGCGACACGCAGTCGATACGCGTGCAGATGCCGCCGTCGTAGAGCGGCGCGCGGGCGTCGATGGCGACACAGTGCGACTGCGACGGATCGCCAATCGCATCCGCGCCCGAGTCGATCATATGTTTGAGCAGCACACCTTGATTGAAGCGCGTGCCGCGAATGAGGAAATTGTCGGCGGGCCATTCGCCGCGCTCGTTTCGTCCCCACGCTTCCCGCAGCCATTCCCGGTTCGATTCGAATCCGCCGGCCGCGAGCACGCAGGCGCGCGCCTCGAAGCGTTGCTCGCCGCTGTGCGCCGCGACGAAGCGGTCCGCATCGAGTTCGATCGCGTCGACAGGCGTGTCGTAGCGGATCTGCACGCCGAGCGCCTCTGCGCTCCGGTAGTAGGCGTTCACGAGCGCCTTGCCGCCCCCCATGAAGAACGCGTTGGTTCGCGCGACATGCAGCGCTCCGGAAAGCGGTGGCTGAAAGCGCACGCCGTGCTTGCGCATCCACGGGCGGCATGTCGATGATGCCCGGATCACGAGGCGCGCGAGTGCCTCATTCGTGATGCCGCCGGTCACCTTGAGCAAGTCTTGCCAATATTCCTCTTCCGGATAAACGTCGACGAGCACGTCTTGCGGCGCGTCGTGCATGCAGCGCAGATTGCGGGTGTGCTGGGAATTTCCGCCACGCCATTCGCGCGGCGCCGACTCGAGAAGCAGGACGGAGGCGCCGGCTTCGCGCGCCATCAATGCAGCGCACAGCGCCGCGTTGCCTCCGCCGATCACAAGAACGTCGACCATCTGAGTTGTCTCCTTTGAGACAACTATAAGAACCACCGGCAGCCTCCGCCATCACGAGGGCGGCAAGGGGTCTTCAGGTTCCGTGAAGGGTGGAGGGGCGCAGCGTGGCGCCTGGCCAGCGGCCCGCGTTGATCATGTCGCGCGCGACGTCAGCCAAAACGACACGTGCGGCAAGCCCGGCGGGCGACAGTTCGTCGTCGGAGACGCTCGCGATCAGGTTTGGCCTGACCGCGTCCGCGTCGACGAGCGGCACGCTCGCCAAGGAAGCGTTCTCGGCGCGTGCGAGCGCCGCTCCTGGCTGGATCGTCGCGCCGAGCCCACCGCGCACGGCGTCCAAGAGCATGGCGAGGCCATCGACCTCGGCGGCGATGCACGGCGCGTAGCCGGCGCGCTTGAATGCGGCGTCGAGCAATGCGCGAAGGCCATGTGTGCCGCTTGGCAGGATCAGCGGCAGGGCGCTCAGCTTCGAGAACGACGTTCTTGATCGCTTGGGCATGCCGGGTAGCGTCGCAGCGCCGATCACGAACAGGCGCTCGTCGAGCAGGGGCATGACGCTCCAGCGTTGCGCGGGCTCTTCTCGGAACAGGATCGCTAGATCGATTTGCCGTGCGCCGAGCATCGCGCCCAGATAACCGGAGAGGCTTTCGACCATGCGTAGCCGCACGTCCGGATAGCGCGCGCGCATCGCCTGCATGAACGCGAGTCCGAGCACGCCTGTCGTGCTCGGCGCGAGTCCCACGCTGACGTGGCCCGATAGGCGAGCCTGGCGGGCGGCAAGGGCGGCATCGTCGATGTGGCGTAGTGCTAGTTGCGCCTGACGCCAGAATGCGAGTCCCGCATCGGTGGGCACGACGCCGCTCGAGGTTCGCTGGAGCAAGCGCGTAGAAAGCTCGCTTTCGAGTTTGCTGATCTGCTGGCTGAGCGCCGACGTGACGACGCCCAGCTCAAGCGCGGCCTTGCCCATGCTGCCGTGCTCGACGACGCTGACGAAATATCGTAACTGTCGGAGTTCCATCGAAAGTCTCAATCAAGATTGGCGGTCCCGGAATCCAACGCGCGATTGGACTGCCGCAACGCATTGCTTGATAGGCTACACGATGAAGCAAACAGATCCTAACGCCACTTCTCGAAACATTCTCGTGATCGGTGCTGGCGAACGTGTTGTCGGCTGATGCCTACGACCGGGATTTCATCCGATAGCCAGCTAACTCAAGGTCGAAAACGCTGCCGGGGTGAAGTCGGCGATCTGATCGTAGCGCCCTTGCCGAATCTTCTCGAGCCATGCGGGATCCTGCAGCAACGGACGTCCGACTGCGACCAAATCGAACTCGTCACCCTCCAGTCGTGCGACAAGCGCGTTCAGCGATGCAGCGCGCGCTCTCTTCCCCGCAAAGGATTGATAGACGTCGGCGTTTAGCCCCACGGAGCCGACCGTGATGGCTGTCACACCCACGAGTTTTTTGGCCCAGCCTGCCAGATTGAGTTGCTCGTCAAACTCGGGAAACGCGGGTTGCCAAAAGGCCGGTTGGGAGAGATGAAATGCATCGGCACCGGCGTCGACTAGCACCCCGAGCCACTGCTCGAGCACCTGCGGAGTGCCGGCGAGCCGCGCAAATTCAAGTCTTCCGAGAAAAACTGATTGATCAGATAACCATGCGCACCGTGCAGTTCGACGCCGTCAAAACCCAGTCGCTCGACATCGGCCGCTGCGCGTGCAAATGCGTCGATGGTGTCGGCCACGTCGGTCTCGCTCATCGATTGGCCGAACGGCTCGCCTGTGACGGAAAGGCCGGAAGGGCTTTCATAGGGCGCCGGCGGTGTCCAGTCGGCAGCGGTATTCGAGCGCTTGCTTCCTACGTGCCAAAGTTGCGGGGCGATGCGCCCGCCTGCGGCATGAACCTCATCCACGACTTTCTTCCAGCCCGCAAGCGCCGCTTCGCCGTGGAAGTGAGGGATATGCGGTTCATTCAGCGCAGCCGGTCGCGCGATTCCCGTCCCCTCAGTGATGATGAGACCGACGCCGTGCTCCGCGCGGCGTCGGTAATACGCAGCGACCTCGGCGGTCGGAACTCCGTTCGGAGAAAAGGAGCGCGTCATCGGAGCCATGACGACTCGATTAGGCAGGGCGAGGGCGTTCAGCCGATAGGGGCGGAATAGAACGTCAAGATCGGACATCGGATATCTCGGGATTAAGAGGGTTTCTCGCGTTAGAGTGCGTCGATCCACGCGGTGATGACGTTGTTCACGTCGTCCTTATGGTCGAGCATGATCCAGTGGCCCGCATCGGCCCAGGCTTCGACTTTCGATTTCGGATGCATGAACCACGCGCGCATGCGATCGGCTTGGTCGACATCGAGACAGAGGTGGTAGAAGCGAATGGTTAGGCGGCGGCAGAATTTCTCACTCGCTTCCCCCAGGCCAACTTGGTCGGATCCGAAGAACAGCGGGCCGAACGATTCGCGTACGACGTGCGGCGGCATACCTTGGACGCGCCTTGCGTGCCAGCGCTTGTATGCCGGATCGGTCGATGGGCCATAGGGACATCTACGGTCAATTACGCACCTGAAAGTGCGTAGATATACAGGGAGATATCGACATGACCTGCCAGGTTGATGCTGTGTTCTTCGCGGACTGCGCTGCACGCTCTTTCTTCGATCAGGTGGCCAACAAATGGTCGGTCATGATCCTCACGTTGCTCACCGAGAAGCCGACGCGCTTCAACGAAATCAGACGAAGGCTGGAAGGAATAACGCACAAGGCGCTTACGCAAGCCTTGCGACGTTTAGAGCGCAACGGACTGATCGCGCGGAAGGTGCTCGATACCTCGCCAGTTGCCGTCGAATACTCAATCACCGAACTCGGACGTACGCTGCAGGTTCCATTCGGTGCGGTGTATGAATGGTCAATCAAGCATCTGCATGAAATCGAGCAGGCACAGGCAGCCTATGACGAGCGGTACGAGGCCTGAGCGGCAACGGCCGGCATTCGCAACGAGAGACGACCCCTCAGATCTTCAGCGCCGAGGATAAGAACTTGAATACCGTCGACACTCGCCGGAGATGTCGTGACTCCCGATGCGTCAGCACCCACAGCTCGGTCTGACACTCGGGCAGGACATCGGTAAGTTGCACGAGATCGGCGCGGCCTCGTGTCAGAAACGTTGGGAGAATACCCACTCCCATACCTAAGGCAACCAGCTCCATGACGGTCAAGATGCTGTTGACCTTGTAGTGCGGAACGACCTTGCGGAAATGACGTTTGCGCCACATGACGGAAGGGTGCCCGGGGAGCGCATCGTCAGGAGCGATCCAACGCGCCTTGCCAGCCATGACGTCTTCATAACTGCCGGCGGCAGCGTATTGCGCCGACGCGAAGATGGCCACGTGGATGGGTCCGATGTGCTTGCCCACGAGGTATTCCGGCGGCTGCTTGGTAGCACGAACCGCAATATCGGCATCTCGGCGGCCAAGGTCCGCGATCTCATTGCCGGTTTGCAACTCATAGGCGAGCAGCGGGTGGATGACTTCCAACTGCTTGAGCGAAGGCGCGACGAGTCCGTGCAGGATCGTGTCCGTCGTGGTGATGCGAACGGTGCCGGCCACTTGCTCGGGCGCCTGCTGTGCAATCGAGCGGGCCGATTCCACTTGTACCTCGACCTGCTCCGCGTGTTCGGCCAAAGTCAGCGCGATTTCCTTCGCGCGATAGCCCGCACGGGTTCGCTCGAACAGTTGCTGTTCCAGGCCGCGTTCAATCCGCCGGAGATTGCGAAACACCGTCGAAGCATCGACACCGAGCCTCTCGCCGGCCTGAGCCAGTGTTCCCGCGCGTGAGAGCGCGAGGATCGTTTCGAGATCTGCCGCGTCGAGCTTGTAGTGCATTTTCACGTCTCCCTGGCATTGTATTTTTGCATTCGGCGATTTCGATCGTGCATATTATACGAGCGCATATGCAATGATAAATTCAATACCTACTTGCAATCCCTGCAATGGGTACTGATATGAATCAACCGATCTATCACCTCGTCAGCCATGTGCTGTGCCCGTATGTGCAGCGCGCAGTCATCGTGCTGATTGAAAAGGGCGTGCCGTTCGAACGCACGGACGTCGACCTAAGCGCCAGGCCGGACTGGTTTCGCAACATTTCGCCGCTCGGCAAGACGCCTGTACTAGTTGTTGATGGCGAGCCAATCTTCGAATCGGCCGTGATTTGCGACTATCTCGACGAGACGCTCGAGCCTCGGCTGCACCCCGATGCGCCGCTTGAAAGGGCGCAGCATCGCGCTTGGATCGAGTTTGCATCGGCGCTATTGAATGCTATCTGGGGGTTCTACACGGCCCCGGACGAATCGGTGCTGGCCGCGAAAGCCAAGGACATCCACGAGCGATTCCGGCAACTCGAAGGTACGCTGGGCGCCGGTCCGTATTTTCGAGGCGAGCATTTCAGCATCGTGGATGCTGCCTTCGGGCCCGTGTTCCGCTACTTTGACGTGTTCGAGCAGATCGGCGATTTCGGGTTCTTCGCCGGCTTGGACAACGTCAGCGGGTGGCGGCAACGGCTCGGCGAACGGCCGTCTGTGCGCGCAGCAGCTCCGGCCAACTATCGGCAGCTACTGATGGATTTTTTGCTCAAGCGTGGCTCGTCGTTGTCGACACGTATCCGCGGTCAGGCGTCAGGCAGTGCCCGCTCGCGGTTGATCGGATACTGCTCATAGTGGGTCCGAGTCGCGCATGTCCGGCGTTGTGTTCTTGCCGGTGGTCGATTCGGCGTGGGTATCGGCTAGCAAGCGTAGTGGAGAGGCGGAAGCTATACTTTGTGGCCACGTGAGCTAGTCGGCCCATTCCCCTGAGAGGAGCACCATGCGTGAAAGTACGTTGCTGATCTTTGCCGCTGTAGCCTTCGTAGGTATCGCAACGCCCGGGCCGACAGTTCTACTGGCGTTGACCAATGGCTCCCGTTACGGTCTTCGTCGTGCCGCATACGGGTTTGCCGGAGCGGTGGCATCCGATTTCGTATTGATTTTCGCTGTGGCACTGGGTCTTGGCGCGCTGCTCGCAGCATCGGCGTTCTGGTTCAACGTCGTCAAATGGGTGGGTGTGGTCTATCTTGCTTACATCGGTGTCAAGCTGTTGATGTCGAAGGGGGCGCTCAGCGTCGCCACGACGGATGGTGAAACAAGCCGTGGGAACAACTCGGCGATTTTTCTAAAGAGCTTCCTCACCGCGGTCACAAACCCGAAAGGGTATTTGTTCTTCTCCGCATTTTTGCCCCAGTTCGTCACGCCGTCGGCGCCGCTTGCGCCGCAGTACGCTGCGCTCGCTGCAACGTTCGCAACGCTCGATTGCTTGATCATGTTCGGCTATTCGCTGCTCGGCGCACGAGCAATCCGGCTACTGAAGGAATCGGGCGCGCTTTGGTTGGAACGGTCCTGCGGCGCTGTTCTAGTTGCGCTCGCGGGGTCTCTGGCGATATATCGGCGTCACACCGCATAACGGTCCTCCGAAGTGCCTGGTCATAGTCGAGGCATTGAATTCCGGAAGGCTGCACGGACGTTTTGTCCCTAAATTCGGTGAACACGCTGATCGGGCGCAGTTTAGGTCTCTGTGCTGCTGTACAATGTGCTATAGCAACATGCTCCGGAGACCGTCGTGCCAAAGTCCAGCCAAACGAAAGTTACCGTCGCGAAACGAGGTGGCAAGGGATCGGCAGCAAGAACTGGCGGGATGCAACCTGCGTCAGCGAAAGCTAAGCAGCGGACGGCGGCCCCGAACGTGGCGAGAATGGAGGGCAAGCTGAGCGTAACGTTCGGCGAAGTCTCAGTCATTGTCACGCAACCTACCGATGAGGCCATCCAGAAAGGCGTCAAAGCCAGCGCGAAGGTCATCAGGGAGCTGGGCAAGCGTTTGTTGACCCCCGGGGTTGAAATCAAGCGGGCCCGGGACGTTCCCGTGTTCACCGCTGATCCACACGATCCGAGCAGAGTCATCCGGAAACTGAATGGCAAGTCGGAGGTCGGATACTTCGTTCGCGGCGAGTTCAGGGTAGATGCAGTGGCGGCGTAAGCAATAGATGGCAAAAATAAGAACGATTAATCAGTCCGTCGCTGATATCGCCGCTCGCGCACGAAATTCGGGAAAGCCGCTCGCAATTATACTTGCGGGGCACAATGGCTCAGGAAAGTCGTAGGGCTGACGAATTCAGCTCTGTCTGTTGGGAGAGTGCTCACACGTAAGGCGCAAGGCGGCCACGACGTCGCCTATCGGAAGCTCCAAGAGCGGTTTCCTCGCACTCAACAGGCGATTCGGCACGCGTTGCCGGTGGCGGATGCAGTCGGCCTGATGGACAACAGTCGTGATCCACGTCGAGCGTTCACGCCTTGCTACGTGAGTGCGGGCAAAGATGTGCTCTACGACATTCGGATTGCCGACGATCGGCCGATTGAAATCACCACTTGGATGAAGGTGGTAGCACCGCATGTCCCTTAATGGGACGAGCCGCCTGGCGAAACGCGAACTCGCTCTTGTAGCGCGGCTCTGACCCATCCAAACCCGATGCGCTCCTGTTCGAGCCGCAACCCTTGCCGAATCCGGTTATCACGCAAATCGTCGAATAGTGCGCGCTCTTGCGTCGTGAGGCGCGGCAGATCGCGTACAACCTGATCGGCTTCGCTTCCCCAGAAGGTTTCATGCGCTATCAGCGTTGCGCGGTCCATCAAAAAGGACCTGACGTGCGGGAATCGGCACCGCAATTGGTCCAGGATGGCGAAACCGTGCGTGTCTATATCGCCCCAGTAGTGGATCGCACAGTCCGTGAGCCATCGTGCCGATTCTAGAAGCTCCCACCCGTAGCCTGCCCCGAAGAGTACGATCGACAGCGGAGCATCGGGGAGCGCCAAAAAATTCGTTTCGTTTTCGGTGATAAACACGTGGCGACACGGGAGGGCGAGGCGTGCGAAGCTGTAGGTGTCTAGTGCAATGTCGGGCCGTTCCACGCCCGGCACAGTCACGAGCGCTTCATCGAGCACGCGAAAACGAATTCGAGACGGCTTCTCTCGGAAGCCATAGCGAGCGGCGAATTGGGTCGCGCCTGTCCGGCTGTTATCGATCGCCTCGGGCGGCAGTAGGAGATCAAGCCATTGGGACAGGACACCGCGCCGCCTTTCAATAAATTTGGTGTCGACTTCGGCGATTTCCGCTTGCCGAAGATATACGCCTGGCCGCGGATGTGCTTGCAGCCATTCGACTACTGCCAGTAGTCGTTCCCAATCTTCAACGAATTCAAGCGCCTGCAGCGGTTGTTGCGCAAGCCATGGGATAAGCTTCGGCTGACGGGAGCGTGTAATGTCGAGCAGCCGCTGGAACTGCGCTGCATCGCGGCGCTTGCCCATGAGAGCGAGCGCATCGTCCAAGCTGTCGATCCAAACTGCTTGCGGTAAACGCTGCTGGCCGAGAATTCGATGATTGAATTCGCGCCATTCGATGCGGACGTGTGATGTCGCGGCAATGTCAGCGATCCACGCGCGTACCGCATCGAAACGTTCGGCCAACTCAGCCGAACCGGGGCCTTTTATCGGCAGACGTAGCGGGAGTAATTCCGCGTTGGCGTCCGTGAGGGTTCGCAGCCACTCGCCGCGCTCCCATAAACGCTGGAGGCGGGCTCGCAGATCGGCGGTCGTCGTCCAACTCATTGGCCGAATTCCGCCTTGTGCGCCCGGTACTCCGCAATCGATAAGTTGCGTAGCTTCGAGGCGCGTCCGCCATCGTTCTGAACAAAGCCGACGCTCGAAACGAATGGCTCGATGATGTGAATCTTTTGCAGCGGCGTGACGATCAGCAGTTGCAGATTCAGTTTTCGAAACAACGTGAGACCGTACTGCGCCGACTCGTCGGAGCCTCGGCCAAAGGCCTCGTCGATGACGACGAAGCGGAACGAACGAGATCGCACAGTGCCCCACTCGAGGCCGAACTGATACGCGAGACTCGCCGCAAGGATCGTATAGGCGAGTTTTTCCTTTTGGCCACCTGATTTGCCGCCGGAGTCCGAGTAATGCTCGTATTCGGAATCATCCTCGCGCCAACGCTCGCTGGCAGCGAAGAGGAACCAGTTGCGCACGTCGGTCACCTTGGCGCGCCAGCGCCGGTCCTGCTCGGTCAATCCTTCACGCCCACGGAAGCGGTCGATAATCCGTTTGACTTGCAGGAACTTGACCTCCGAATATTGGTTATCGTCCGAGCCCGTCAGTTCGCCCTCTGTGCAAGCTCGCAGGTCGGCCTGGAACTCGCGGATCTCCGTATCGAGGCATGGTTGGCTCTCAAGCACGATGTATCGGCCTGCGTTGTAGTCGATCTGCCGCAACGATTCGTTGATGCGTTCGATGCGTTCCCTGATCGTTTCCCGTTCGCGTGCGAGCTGCGCATGAAAGTTGGCGATCTCATTGATCGTGTTGACGTTGAGCAATTCTTTGAAACGTGCTTCGAAACGCGGTAAATCGTCCGCTTGTAGCCGTCCGAGCATGGCGCGATACTCTGAACTTGCGTCGAGGCTGGCATCAAAGTCGGCGGTTTCAAGCTTGTAGGTGTCCTTGAAGGCCGCCATAGCTCTCACGATTCTTTCGGCAAGGCGGCCGAGCGACTTCGTTTCGTTGTCGATGCGGGTCGTCAATGCTTCTCGTACGTCCCGCTCCCGGTTGTCGCACGATTCGACGGAAAGCTGGTGTTCGCCCAGGATTTCCGCGCGCAACGCCGCTATTCTTGCGGCTAGTTCTTCATCCACTTGCGCAGCGAATGCAAGCGTCTCCTCGCGCAACGCTTGCGCTGCCTCGCGCTTGGCGCGGACGCCTCCTAGTTCCGTGTCGGCTTCCGAAATTGCCGTTTCGCTCGCTTTCAAAGCTGCTTGCGCCGACTCCAATTGAGCTGTCAGTTCCGCGAGGGCGTCGCTTGCCGATTCGAGTCGCGCTTTTTCGTCGGCAAGCCGCGCGATGGCGATGGCGCAGCTGGACCAATCGATTTCTCGAAAGTCGACGAACTCGCCCGCCCGCGCAAGCGCTTCCAGCTGCTCACGCACCTTGGCGTGCTCGCTTTGGGCCTCCCCGAGTCTTTGCCCGATCTCGCCGAGGCGGGCTTCTAGCGCTCGCAGTTGCGCATCGAGGGCGGCGATCTTGGCTGTGTTGCTCCAACCGAGTACGTAGCGGCTCCGGTCGTCAAGCGCGTGCCGATCGTCTTTCTCGTGGCGCTCGCCAGGCGCTTTCGTTTGACCGGCTCGCGTGATAGCACGTGTTTCGCGCCGGAACTGCTCTTGTGTATCGCAGCACGCATAGTCGAAACGACGCTCGACTTCGTTTTCGAGCCAGCCATAGAATGGCGAATCCGGTTTGATCGCGAGCCTATGCGCGAGCGAGTCACGGTGGAGCTCGATGGTCTGCTCGGCACGCGTAGGGCGGCCCGAGCGCACGCGAAAATAGACGAGCCGCCCTCGGAGATGGGTGCGATCGACCCACGCCGCGACGCTCGCATAATGCGTGTCGGGTACGAGCAGCGACAGGCCGAAGTTACGTAAAACACGCTCGACCGCTCCCTCCCAATCTCTTGCATCCTCACGTACCTGAATAAGTTCGCCCGCGAACGGCAGGTCGTCCTCCTCTAGGCCGAGTGCCGAGCACAGGCTCGCGCGCATCGCGACTTGCTCTTTCGGGATGTTATTACGCCGAGCTCTCAGGCTCGCGATTTCGTCCGCCAGCAAATCGTGCCGCGCTTTCCCTTCGCGGAGGGCGACGCTCCATTCGGTGATCGAATTTTGCTTTTGCGCTTCATCGTCGACAAGCGAGCTGCGCCGCTCGGCGAGACGTTGTCGCTGGGAGACGAATGCGGCTTCATCCGTGGCCTCGGCTTCGCCCAGCAACGTAACGATGGCGCCATAGCGTTGCGCGCGATCGCGACGACGCACGCTTTCCCGCTCATGCTCGCGGATGTCGGCCTCGAGCTGCGCAATACGGTCGCCGCCTCTGTCAGCCACGGCGCGACGCAAATCATCCACGCGCCCGCGCGAGTGATCGCGCGCCTCTTCGTGCTTAGCTCTTCGCGAGATCGCCCGCGCATGATCCTCGTCGAGCAATTGCAGGCGGCGCTCGATAAGACCGAGCTTGAGACCGGCGAAGTAGGGTTTCAGTGCTTCTCGACACGCCCGGAGTGCTTCGAGCTGATGCCCTTGCTTACCGTGGCTGTCGCAGTCCTCGACGAGCGGGGTCAGCAGTTCCACCTGGCGTTTGGCTTTCAGTACCGCCTCGTGCGCGCGATTCAGGTCGTCGAAGTGAGAGATCAGGGCGTCGACGCGCGGTGGGACGTCGAACGGCTCGAGCATGTGGCTGCGTACGAAATCGGTGAGATTGCCCACCGATTTCATTGATACCGTTTGATGAAAGAGCTCGAGCGCTTGTTCGGTTTCGATTCCGAAGCGTCGTCGGAACCACGCACTGTATTTAGGAAACGTATCCTCGATCTCGGCGCCCAGCCCACGCAGCTTCTTGCGCAACTGTGCGATATCTGTACCGAAGCGCGAAAAGTCGGCTGCGATAGACAGGTCGCGTTCGGCACAGACGAAGAATCGCGCGGGTTGAGCCTGCCCGTCCTTCATCCAAAACACCTGTGCGAGTGTGACAACGACATCGTATCCGGCGTTACGAAACACGCCCAAAATCACGGAGTAGCTGTTTTGGTCGCGCAAGCTCACAGGCTTGGCGGCTCCCGTGACCTCGTTGCGCTCGGACTTGTAGTGGCCGAGGACGTATGAGCGCAGCGTACGTTCCTTGCTGTCCGCACCTGCCGCTCTGTTGTAGGCGATGCGCTGTGCCGGTACGAGTAGGGTGGTGATGGCGTCGACGAGCGTGGACTTGCCCGAACCGATATCTCCTGTCAGCAAGCCGTTTCGGCCGTCGACGCGCAGCACCCAGACGCGTTCGTCGAACGTTCCCCAGTTGAAAACCTCCAGACGTTCGAGGCGGAAACCGGTCAGAGTGTCGTCAGCCGCGAAATCGAGGCCGAGTGTGCGAGGCTCATTCATCTCGACTCTCCTGTGGGCCCGACGCTGCCGAATCTCGAAGATGCGCCTGATAGCTTGCGAGGCGCGCGTCGAAATCGAGCAGCCATTGTGCGTCGACAAATGCCTTGAGAATACGCCGCACCTCGAACGCGGGTGGTCCGCTTGTATTCTTCATTCTGCGTAGGAAACCAAGTTCCACGATCTTGTTGACGTGCGTATCGATCTGATCGACCAGGCGTGCCTCGTTGGTACTCGCAGGTAGAAACACCCGTACTATCTCGACGATTTCGTCGCGAGTCAGAACGAGCCGCGTATCCCCGCCGCCGGCATCCCATTCCGCCAGTTTCTTTCGCAGTAAAGCAAGCAGCAGACTCACAGGGAACGAGAGCGGGCGTCTGGCAATGAGCCGGGGTGTCTTGGGTTGGTCCTCGTCGATTTCAGCGTCCTCTTCTGAGCGGCTTTTTGCGAAAGCGTAGCCTTCCGCTTCATCCATGACGAGTTCGAGACCGAGCACGGCGATATAGTCGCGTGCATGCGCCTGCAATTCGACCAATGCAGCCCAGAGGCGCTCGTTTCCGTCACGATAGATTACGCCTTTGAGCAGCGCGATGGCGACCGTCGATAAGTCCGCCGGGGCCGGTGGCGAGGTTTGCTGTTCTTCCGTCATTTCAACCTTGTGAAAATCACGCGTGGCATCGTTGCGCGCTTGGCGATTGTTGTTCCGTTAGCGTCGATTGCTTGCCACTCGATCGTATCAGCGAGGGTTTCATCGACCGCGGCGCGAAATGATCCGGTTTCGGCGCTCAGCTCCAGGTAGGCAACGAGCTCTGCCAGCCCATGTGTGATTGGCTGCGAAACAGTCAGTTCTGCAAGCGTCACTTGCTTCCGATCTTGGAGACACCGGCGGATGTGGCTTGCGAGGCGCGCACGATCGACGACGATCTGTGTATAGAGCGCAGAATCATCGAGGTCCGCCTCGCCGGTTTCAATCGCGACGTTGGCGATGATCGGGCGCAGCGCCGGCTGATAGAGCGGGCGTTCCATCGGCAGCTCGATATCGGCCGATGCAGTGTCGATCTCCATGACGGCGCCTGGCGGTGGCGCGTCCCGTAGTGAGAGCGCTTTCGTTTCGACGCCGCGCAGGATGTCCATGATGCGGCGGTTTTCCAGCCAAGCTTGATCGTCGAGAAAGCGGCGGAGCTGTTGCGAGAGCTGCGCGACCGTGCGTTGCGTATGCTCGCCGGCCTGCAGCCAGTCATAGTGGATGCGTCGCGTGCGCGCGTCGGGTCTCATTTCCACGATGGCTGGCAGCGTAAGCACGCGGTCGAGCCGTTCCGAGAGTTCCTCTTGACGGCGGCTCGACATCAAGAAATCCCAAAACGCGCGGAAGCTGCTGCCCTGGTCCGAGTCGGTGATTGCGTCGCGCTCGCCCATGATTTCCTCGATGAGCTCACCCTTCGATCCGTCCCACAGCGCGATCCGCTCGCGTACGTGAAGGTCAAGCAGCCGAAAGTTTTGCTCGACCTCACGGAAATCCGTCAGGAGATCGCGTGCCATCTGCACGAATTGCTGGAAGCGGTCCTTGAGTCCGGCATCATCGAGCAACCGAACGTCACCTCCCTCTACGCGAGCAATTTCTTCGTCGATCTGGCTGCGCCGTGCATGGAGTTCAGCCAAACGTTTGTTGGGGTCTGTTTCGCTACCTTCGCCCATCTGCCGAAGCAGCTCGAAAAGCGTCAGGAGCCGCGATTCCGTGCCGACGAAGCTGCGTTCCGTGAGGGTGGCGAGCCATGCGATTGCTTTCTCGGCGGCGGGAGTCAGATCGAACTGCGGTTCATCGGAGCCTTGAAGATAGAACTTGCGCAGCCATCCCTTTTCGGCGCTGGCCCAGTCGTTCAAGTACTCGAGCCCGCGCTTCGGGAACGCGCCGTCGCCTAGTTGTTCTCGCAATGCGTAAAGCTCGTCCTCGAGCGCTTCAGCGAGAACCGGCGCGGCCAGCACGCGTACGTTCGGCGCCACGAATACGCGATGAAGAAAGCTCACAGCGAGCGGCGCGTGGTCTGAGCGCAATAGGCGCCAGGCGGGATGGCGCGTGCGCAGCGCATCGAGGGTAGGGTAGTCGAGGGGCATCGATGTGAGATGGCGGGGATTCGCTCAGAACGAGGTCGCCGACTATGGCATAAAAATCAATTATCTTACCTCGACGAACGATCTCATTGTCGAAGGCAAAGCCCTGTCGCTTGAATGGTTGGCCACCCGTATTCGCTCCCGGAAGAAACAAAGATTGATTTGTTGGTTTGGCAAGCGTTGACATTTTTGTAAGCTCGCATGCCGACAACCGATAAACCGTCGCCGGAGCCGATTACAGGCGTAACGGCGCAGGGGAGAACCTCATGAAAGTTTTTTACCACGCGTGGTCGCGTTTGGCCGCCGTTGCTCTTGGCGCATTGGTCGCATTGAGTTTGACCGCCCATGCCGCCGATCCCGACAAGAAAGAAATCCGTTTCGGCGCAACGGCCGGACCGTACGCCGATCAGATCCGCTACGGCATCAAGCCTCAGTTGGAGAAGGAGGGCTACAAGGTGACGATCGTCGAGTTCAGCGATTACGTTCAGCCGAATCTCGCGCTGGCCGATGGTGCGCTCGACGCCAATGCCTTTCAGAACGAGATCTACCTAAAGAGGTTCTCGGCGGATCACAAGCTCGCGTTGTCGGAGGTTTTGAAGGTGCCCACGGCACCCATCGGGCTTTATAGTCACAAGCACAAGCGTCTCGACGAACTGAAGGACGGCGCCAGCGTCTCCCTGCCGAACGACGTCACCAATCAGGCGCGCGCGATCATCTTGCTGCAGCAACTTGGCTGGGTGACGCTCAAGGCCGGCATCAATCCGGTGAAATCATCGGAACGCGATATCGATGCCAATCCCCACAAGCTCAAATTGCTGCCGCTCGAAGCCGCACAGTTGCCGCGTTCGCTGGACGACGTCGACTACGCCTTCGTCAACGGCAACTTCGCGCTAGCCTCGGGCCTGAAACTCAAGGATGCGCTGTTGCTCGAAAAAATCCCACCGTACTATCTGAACCTCGTCGCGGTGCGCACGGCCGATCTGAACAAGCCCTACGTGAAGGACATCGCGAATGCGTACAGATCGGCGGAGTTCAATCGTGTCATCGACGAACGTTTTACGGGCTTCTTGAAGCCGTGAAATCGATGACCGGCCGATACCGCCCGAGGTATCGGCCGGCCGGTCGTTTGACGGCGCCGCTTGGATCATCGACTATATTGTCGAGCAGTTCGATGATATGCGATGGACACATGAGCGATACGATGACGACTACTTTCGACGAGGAAACGACGGCGGCGATTGCCGCATTTGCCGAACTGGATTTCGATACGGCCATGCAGGCGCTGCGCGCCGAGGCCGACTACGATCGTGAACGAGACCAGTGGATCTCGAGCTACATCGAGGAGAACGGCGGCGGCGCGGACGACGCGCAATACGATGCGTTGCATGCCGAGGCGAAAACCACGCCCGAATTCGCGCAGTTCATGGACACCGTTCGTAGGGAACTCCTCGACTACTTCGGCGTGACCGACGATCAACTCGACTGCGTGATTGTGCTTCGCCACGACGACAGCGATGAGCTTTGGGCCGAAGTCAATCGGCGGCGGACCGCACTGGGGACCGGGGAAGTGCGCGGCGATCTGTGATCGGTGCCTTTCACGGGACGCAGGCGTGCCGGACGGATGGACTGTCGACGGAAATAGGAGGTTCTGATGCCCGATGGCGACCTAGCCGCCATTTATCGAAGCTATCTGGATTGCCTGAACAACCGGGAATGGGCCTCGCTCGGCCGTTTCGTCGACGACGATGTCAGCCACAACGGTCGGGCGATTGGTTTATCGGGCTATCGCAACATGCTCGAACGAGACGTCGACGATATACCCGACTTGCGCTTCGATATCGAACTGCTTGTGACCGAGCCTCCTTTCGTTGCAAGCCGTCTTCGGTTCGATTGCAGCCCCAAGCATATGTTCCTCGGATTGCACGTCGGCGGTAAGCGAATCTCCTTCGCGGAGAATGTGTTCTACGCGTTTCGCGGCGGAAAGATCGTACAGGTGTGGTCCGTGATCGACAAAAGCGCAATCGAAGCGCAACTATGATCCAGGCTAGGCATGAATGGTTTCGCCGCGATCGAGCATGCCGATGAACTCTTCGATCTTGCGGGCGCGCGTTTCAGGCCTTTTGACGTTCTGTAACCGAAACAGGATCGCGTAGCGGTTTCGGCCGCTCAGCGTCGCAAAGAAGGCACTCGCCGTGGGATTGGCGTCGAGCGCGGCCTGCAGGTCCTCCGGTACGACCGAGTTGCTGGGTGAGGTATAGGCCGCCTCCCAGCGGCCGTCCGCTTTGGCTTTCTCGATTTCTCGCATGCCCGAGTCAAGCATTCTGCCTGCGCGGATCAGCGCTTCGGCTCGATCTCTGTTCAGTCTAGACCAGCTGCTTTTAGCGGAACGTCGAGTGAAACGCTGCAACCAGTACGCTTCGTTTTCAGTTTGCTTTTGACCGTCGATCCAGCCATGGCAAAGGGCGCTTTCCAGCGCTTGTTCATAAGTCAAGGTTTTTTGCCCGGCGCCTTTTTTGGCGAAGCGCAACCATATCGCGGCAGAGGCGCCGCCGTTTAACCTCAACCAGTTTTCCCATTCGTTCTGGTCAAGAAATGTCAGCCGAGGCTCGGTCATATTAAATCCGCATGGTTCTCTACTAAGACCTGATTCGTGCGCCGGCGATCAGCGAAAGCAGGCAGCCTATCGCTAGATAGCCGGCGACCAGATGCCACGAACCGCCCGCGAGGCTCGTGAGCGCCACCGCGATGAAGGGGGTGAAGCCGCCGCCGACCACGCTCGCGAATTGGTATCCGACGCCGGCCCCGCTGTAGCGGTATTGCGCGCCGAACAATTCGGTGAAGAGCGGCTGCTGCACGCTCACCACCATGTCGTGCCCGATGTTGGCAAGCAACACTGAGAAGATCACGATCCAAATCGTTGCGCGCGCCTCCAATGCCGCGAAGAACGGAACAGCGCCTATCAAGCCGATCGCGGCTCCGATCAAATAGATTCGCTTGAGTCCATGCCGATCGGCGAGCCAAGCGAAACAGGGGATCGTCACGCAACTGATTGCACCGACGAGCAACCCGATATTCAGAAACAAATCGCGAGACATGCCGAGGCGCGTCGTTGAGTAGCTTAACGCGAACGTCGTGACGATATACATCGAGAACAATTCCGCCAGCCGCATCGCGACGATGTAAGCGAATGCCTTCGGATGGCGCGTCAGCGCTTCGATGACAGGCAGTTTCAACTTGCGATGCTGATGCTCCACTGTTTCGACGAATTCCGCCGACTCGTCCGTGCTCGCGCGTACCCATAGCCCGATCCCGACCAAGACGATGCTGAAGACGAAGGGCAGGCGCCACCCCCACGAGCGAAACGCCGAGTCGCCGAGCCAGTGGCTCAGCAACGAGACGAAGCCGGTGGCAAGCACGAGGCCTACGCCGTAGCCCACCTGCACGCCGCTGCTGTAGAACGCTTTGTTGCCGCGCGGCGCGCTCTCGACCGCCATTAGTGCGGCGCCCCCCCATTCGCCGCCCACGGTAAAGCCTTGGACCGCTCGTAGTGTCACGAGCAGGACGGGTGCCCACCACCCGATCGTCGAAAACGTCGGCAAAAGCCCGATCGCGACAGTGGACAAGCCCATCATCATGACGGTCAGCACGAGCATCCGCTTGCGCCCGAGCCGGTCGCCATAGTGACCGAATACGATGCCGCCCAACGGACGAAAGAGGAAACCTACGCCGAACGTTGCGAAGGCCGCGAGCGTCCCCATGGTCGGACTGACTTTCGGAAAGAATGCGGCGTTGAAGACGAGCGCCGCAACGATGCCGTAGAGCAGGAAGTCGTACCAGTCGACGACGGCGCCGACGAAGCTACCGATCGCCGCTCGTTGAGCCTGGGCCGCGGGTTTGTCATGCGACGCGGCATTTACGGCGTCGAGGTTCGGGGTCATCCGTTGTCTCCTGCTGTGTTTCCAAAAGTGTACGTTGCGCGCGGCACGGCGGCGTCACTCATCCATCCCCATATCGTATTACACGCGCGGGTAATCCCCGATACCTCTCGGGTCGTGACACGCCCTAGCATCTCGTTGTGATTTTTATAGAACGTCGTTCTGTACAGTAGAACGAATCGCAATGAGACGCTTATGGGTTCACTACCGCTTTCCGGCATTCGTGTCCTGGATTTGTCCAATGTCCTCTCGGGGCCGTTTTGCACCTACCAGCTCGCACTACTCGGTGCCGACGTCCTCAAGATCGAAAATCCCGATGGCGGCGATCTCGCTCGCCGCTTAGGGGCCGATCCCACGGCGTCGGCGCGCAATATGGGCGCATCGTTCGTCGCGGTGAACGCGGGCAAGGAGTCGATGACGCTCAATCTGAAGCACGAGGCCGGCAAGGAGATCCTGCGTAGGCTCGTGACCGAGGCAGAAGTATTGGTCGAAAACTTCCGCCCGGGCGTGATGGAGCGCCTAGGGTTGAGCGCGCAATCGTTGCTCGCGCTCAATCCGCGCCTGGTCTACTGCGCGATCTCCGGGTTCGGCACTGATGGGCCGCTCGCGCATCGGCCGGCATACGATCAGATCATTCAGGGCATGTCGGGTGCGATGAGCGTCACCGGCGATGCCCAGACTGCACCGTTGCGCGTGGGTTATCCGGTCGCGGATACCGTCGGTGGCATGAGCGCGGCACTCGCTATCTGCGCGGCGGTGCTCGCTTCGCAACGCACCGGCGAAGGAACCATCATCGACGTGTCGATGCTCGAGGCGACCATCTCGACCATGGGCTGGGTCGTCTCCAATTACCTTAACGCGGGTGTCGAACCCGTACCCATGGGCAACGAGAATTTCACCGCGGCACCGTCGGGCAGCTTTGCTTGCGGGGAAGGCACCTTGAATATTGCCGCAAACGAAACCAAACAATTTACGGCGCTGTGCGAGGTCATCGGCCGTCCCGAACTTGCGCGAGACGCGCGATTTAGCGAACGCGACGCGCGCAAGCGGCACCGTGCCGCGCTCAAGCACGAAATCGAGGACGCACTGCGTGTCGATAGCGCGAGGAACTGGGAAGCGCGCCTCATCGCCGCCGGCGTGCCGGCGGGACTGGTTTTGAGCGTACCCGATGCGATTTCCCAACCGCAAATCGCTGGGCGCCAATTCATTCACGAATTCAACGACGGTACGACCGTGCAGCGCGTCACCCGAGCGGGTTTTCGCTTGCTCGATGCCGAGGGCGAACCGATCTCCGGCGGACCCGTCAAGCGCGCACCCCATTTATCCGAGCACACGCACGCGCGTCTAGAGCGGCTCGCGTTCGATGCAAGCGCAATCGCGCGGCTCAGGGACGAAGGCGCAATCTGACGATTTGACACGGTGCGTCTAGACACCTGATTGGAGGAAGACATGAAAACGACACTTGTTGCGGGAGCGATTCCGCCTGTATCCAGTGAATCGACGCACGAAACGCCGTTGACCGTCGATCACCATCCGCAGGCGCGCGCGATCGTCGCCCGCCTGGATCGACTGCCCGCCACGCGCCATATCTGGAGCATCGTATTCTTACTATCGCTGGGCGGCTGCTTTGAGTTTTACGACTTGTTCATGACGGGGTACATCGCGCCGGGTCTCACGGCGAGCGGATTGTTCGTCAAGACATCGACATCGATCTTCGCGATGAACGGCATCGCCGCATTCGTCGCGGCAACCTTCACGGGGCTGTTTATCGGCACGTTGGGGCTTGGCTTTTTAGCCGATCGGTTCGGGCGGCGCCGCATCTTCGTCGTGGCATTGCTCGCCTATACCGCGGCCAGTGTGCTGATGGCGTTGCAGCACAGCGCACTCGGCGTAAATGTGTGCCGCCTGCTGGCGGGCATCGGCTTGGGTGTCGAAATGGTGACGATCAATACCTATGTCGCCGAACTGATACCGAAAAATCTGAGAGGCCGCGCGTTCGCGATCACTCAAATCGTGCCGTACTGCGCGGTACCCGCTGTCGCGCTGATGTCTTGGTGGCTCGTGCCGATGCACCCTCTGGGCATGGACGGTTGGCGCTGGGTCGTGCTTGCGAGTGCGCTCGGCGCGGCGGTGGTCTGGCTGATTCGCCTCGGTATCCCGGAAAGCCCGCGCTGGCTGGTCGCTCAAGGCCGTCTAGATGATGCCGGGCGTGTGACGGCACACATCGAGCGGATCGTCGAACGGCAGTATGGCCGGGCATTGCCCGAGCCTGCGCCTCAAGAATACGAGGTGCCGATGATCGAGCGAAGGTTTCGCGACGTACTGAAGGCGCCGTATCTGAAACGCACGGTCATGTTGTCGTTGTTCAACGCCGTCCAGGTCATCGGTTTTTATGGATTCAGCAATTGGATTCCGTCGCTGCTGGCGAATAAGGGCTTCGGCCTGGTTCACAGCCTGCAATATTCCTTCATGATGTCGCTTGCGCTGCCGCTGGGACCGGCATTGTTCTTCTATTTTGCCGACAAGGTCGAACGCAAATGGAGCCTGGTCGGAGCCTCCGGGGCGGTTGCAGCGTTTGGTCTGTTGTTCGCGAATCAAACGAGCCCTTCGGGTCTGATCGCCTTCGGGCTCTGCATGAATCTTGCGCTCACGATCATGAGCTACTCGTTCCAAACCTATCAATCGGAACTCTATCCGACTGAAATCCGCGCACGCGCGATCGGCTTCGTCTATTCATGGAGCCGGCTAAGCGCGATTTTCTCAGGGTTTGTCGTCGCATTCTTTTTGCGCGATTTCGGCGCGACGGGTGTCTTCTACCTGATTACCGGCTGCATGGTTTCCGTCATGCTGCTGATCGGGGCCATGGGACCGTCGACGAAGGGCCTCGCGCTCGAAGACATCAATCGCTGATTTGATTTGGAACCCGAAATGACAGATACCCGCGACCTCGAGTCGCTCGCCGCCGACTATTGGAGCACGTCGATCGTCGACATTCATCCGGGCTCGATCCGTGTGCGCGGCTACCCGATTCAGGAGTTGATCGGCACAATCGGCTTTGCGCAAATGATCTGGCTGATGCTGCGTGGGGAATTGCCCTCGCCGGGCCAGGCGCGATTATTGGAGGCCGCGCTGGTGGCGTCCGTCGATCATGGTCCTCATGCGCCGTCGATCGCTATTTCGCGGATGGCCGTCAGTTGCGGCTTGCCGTTGAATGGAGCGATGGCTTCGGCACTCAATACGCTCGATGACGTGCATGGCGGCGCCGGGCAGCAAGCCGTCGAACTTTTTCACGCGATCGATCGCGAACAAACGCAAGGTGCGACGCTCGAGGAAGCCGTCGCGCGGTCGGTCGATGCGTTCGTCGCCGTTCATGGCAAGTATCTGCCGGGCTTCGGGCATCGATTCCATCCCGTCGATCCGCGTGCCGGTCGGCTGTTGGCGATGGTCGATGAAGCGGCGGCGGCCGGTGTCGTGACGGGACGGTACGCCGCGATAGCATGCGGTATCGAGGCGTACTTGAAAGCGCGCAAGGGGCGGACGATCCCAATGAACATCGACGGGGCGACGGCGGTCATCTATGCCGAGCTAGGCTTTGAGCCCGAGCTGGCCCGCGGTGTTTTCTGCCTTTCGCGAGCGGTAGGCATTTTGTCGCACGCATGGGAACAACGCGGACGTGCCGAACGCAACAAAGGCCCGATGCCTCGTCAGATGCCGTATCGATATACCGGCAAGCCCGAGCGTCATTACCCGGGAGACGATCAATGAGCTGGTATCCCGCACCTCGGCTGGTCGAAACGAGCATTCATACGGCGATGCCGGACGCATTGCGCAAGCATGGCGTCGTGACGGAGTGGTCGCGCGCCAACAAGGGCGGCGCGGCAATCGACTGCTTCATCGAAGGGCCCTGTTTCGATTCCCGCGGCAATCTGTATGTCGTGGATATCCCGCATGGGCGCATCTTGCGGATTTCCCCCGACCTCGAATGGCGCGTGATCGCGGATTACGACGGCGAGCCGAACGGGCTCGCGTGGCACCCCGAGCATCGGCTCATCATCGCGGACTATAAGAACGGCGTGATGAAGCTCGATCCGGAACGAGGGGACGTGCAGCCGCTGCTCACGCGGCGTAACAGCGAACGTTTCAAAGGCGTCAACGATCTCATCGTGGCGCGCAACGGCGACATCTATTTCACCGATCAAGGGCAGACGGGGCTGCATGACCCGACCGGGCGTGTATTTCGCTTAACCGCTAGCGGCCGGCTCGATTGCCTCATCGACAACGGCCCGAGCCCCAATGGTCTCGTGCTCGATGCGAACGAGAAGGTGCTATTCGTGGCAATGACGCGCGACAACGCGATATGGCGCTTGCCGTTGCTTGGCGACGGCACCACGAGTAAGGTCGGGCGGTTCGCGCAGTTCTACGGCATCAGCGGCCCGGATGGCTTGACGCTGGATGCTCAGGGCAATCTGTTTGTCGCGCATGCGTCGCTTGGCGCGGTTTTCGTTCTCAACCCGCATGGGGAAGGCATCGCGAAGATCGAATCGTGCGCGGGCCGCACGATTACCAACGTCGCGTTCGGTGGGCCGGGGGGGCAAACGCTTTTCATCACGGATTCGAGCAGCGGATCGGTGTTGCGCGCCGATTGGAGCGAGCGGGGGGCTTAGCGGTAAAATGGCGCCGCTACTTTCTTCGCTATCCATGGCTGCTTCTTCCAACCGTCGATCCACCGACGCTGTCGCCGCGCCGTTGCCGTCGCCCGATGGCGTGGCCGCGCTCGATCGCGCGTTCGCGATCCTGTTTGCGTTTCGTCCTGACGATAAAGGCCTCTCGCTTGCCGAGCTTGCCGCGCGCACCGGTCTCTATAAAAGCACGATCTTGCGGTTGATCGCTTCGCTGATCCATCACGGCATGCTGCTGCGCTCCGACGACGGCCGTTACTTCGTGGGCCCCGGCGCATTGCAGCTCGGCGCCCTCTATCAACGCGGCCTGCGGCTCGGCGACGTCGTTCTGCCGTTGATGCGCGCGTTACGCGACGAATGCGGCGAAAGCGTTTCGTTCTACGTGAGGCAGCAGCACTTGCGCGTCTGTCTGCACCGGGTGGAGTCGACGCATACGATCCGCGATCACGTCCGCGAGGGCGACGTGCTGCCGATGGACAAGGGATCGGGCGGACGTGTGCTCATGGCGTTCAGCGGCGCACGGGGCAGTGTGTATGAAGCGATCCGGCGGGAGGGCTACTACATCTCGATTGGAGAGCGCGATGCGGAAACAGCCGGCATTTCCACGCCGGTTTTGTCCGCCGGGCAGCCGCTTGCCGGCGCGTTGACCCTCGCGGGGCCGCGCTCGCGCGTCGACGAGATCTTGTTGCGCAAGATGCGAAGGCCGATGGTGGAAGCATCGATTCGAGCGAGCGAACTGCTCGGCGCGGATACCGCCTCGTTGCGCGCGGCCCTCGCTCTGCTCGATGACGAGGCGGCACGCAAGCGGCCTCGCTGAAGATGGAACGCTTGCCGTTCGCTCCGGCAATCAGGCCGGCAGTGCTGCCTTGATGGCTTCCGAGACCGACGTCGTGCTCCTGCCGATCAGCCGCGACAAGTCCTTCGAGGCGCTATCGAGTTCGCCCGAAGCAGCCTTCACGTCCGCGTCGATGATCACGTCGACGATCATCCTCGGTAGCCCTGCGTCGAGCAGCGCGGCCTCGTATTGCGCCGGCGGCAGATCTTGGTAGACGATCGGCCGGCCAACCTGCTTGGAGACCTCCGCCGCGAATTCGGTCATCGAGATCGAATGGTCGCCCGCAAGCTCATAGGTCTTGTTTGCATGACCGGGCTGCGTAAGCACGGCGGCAGCGGCGGCGGCGAAATCGGCGCGTGTGGCGGACGCAAATCGCCCTTGTCCGGCGCTGCCGGCGATGACGCCTCGTTCGAGCGCTTGAGCGAGCGCCGCGGTCGTGTTCTCAAGATACCAGCCGTTGCGCAATAGTGTGTATTCGAGTCCCGAGGCCTTCAAATATTCCTCGGTCGCTTTGTGTTCGCCCGCGAGCATCAGGGTGGACGTGCCGGCACGCAGCATACTCGTGTAGGCAACAGACTTCACGCCGGCCTTCTTGGCCGCATCGATCACGGCCTTATGTTGCCTGAGGCGTTCCCCCGGCACGACCGCCGAGATCAGCAGCAGCTTGTCCACGCCCTCGAGCGCTTCGAGGAGCGTATCCGGACGATCGTAATCCATCGTCCGCACCTGCACCCCCAAGTCGCGCAGGTCGGCGCTTTTGTCCGGGTTTCGAATTCCCGCAACGATTTGGGCGGGCGGAACGACCTCTAGAAGTGCCTTGATCGAAAGGCGGCCGAGGTGTCCATTGGCACCGGTCACGGCAATCATTTTTTATCCTTTGAGCCCCTAAGCGGGCTGCGATCGAATGGGTTGGGGAATCCCGCGCCTCGCAGTTGACCCGCAGAGGCCGAGATGTCTTGACGAGCATGGTAATTCCGTCATGAATCGGCGAGAATCTAGCAAACCGAGCGATCACTTATGAATAAAAGAGAATAATTGTGGACAAGATTCTCAGCTTGAGGGCGTATGTCGCGACGGCGCGGCATGGTTCGTTTTCGGCCGCAGCACGCGAGCTCAACGTGGTTCCGTCGGTGGTGACGAAACGGATCAACGAACTCGAGGCAAGCATCGGTGCGCCGTTGTTCGAGCGCACGACGAGATCGGTTACGCCGACATCGCTAGGCTCGGCTCACGCGTCCCGGGCCGCTGAGTTGCTTTGCCAGCTCGACGAATTGATCGGCGGTCCTTCGGCACGCTCGGAAGATATCGTGGGCCGTTTGAAGGTGAAGGCGCCGACAGCTCTTGCGGCCACGCGGCTTCGGCCCGCGTTTGCGCGATTCCAAAGGATGTTCCCGAAGGTCGACCTCGAGATCGCGTTGCTCGACCGGCAGATCGATCCGGTCGAGGACGGCTACGATCTCGCGATCGGCGTCGTTCAACTGCACCCGGGCGGTGTCATCGAAGAAGTGCTATGCCCACTTCGCCTCGTGACGTGCGCATCGCCCGACTATGTCGCGCGCAAGGGTATGCCGCTCCATCCGCGCGAGTTGCCGGAGCACGACTGCATGACGTTCTCCTCCACGCAGCCCGAATGGCGGTTTGAAAAGAAGGGCGCCTCGATCCGGATGATGCTTCGTCCAAAGTTTTCGTCGAACGATCTGCTGCTCCTGTTGACCGCCGCGCTGGAGGGCAATGGGTTGAGCTTGCTGCCGGACTATGTGGCCGGTCGCGCATTGCAGGAAGGCAAACTCGTGCATGTCCTGCCGGACTGGAAAGTCCCGCCGAGTGAAATTCGAGCTGTTATCCCCGTGCACCGGGCTTCCGATATGGCCTTGAGATCGCTGCTCGATATATTGAAGGAGGAACTGTCCGACATCGGTCGATGAGCGTCGGGCCAGCGCTCAACGCGTAGCGGCTGGAATGCACGGTCACGCATCAGCGCCATGTAGCGTCTGGCGCTCCCGCAACCAGTCGATCAGGCTCCGGACGCGGGGTACGTTGAGTTTCGAATCGGGCACGAGGGCTGTCGCCCAAGCCTCGACCGGTGCGTATTCGTTCATGACCGGCAACAACCGATTCGCTCTCAACGCCTCTTCGATAAGGTAGGCAGGCAGTAGTGCAATGCCCGCGCCGTTGATCGCGGCGTCGAGCATGCCATCGGCGTCCGCGGAAAGGAGCCGGGGAGAAACGTCGACTGTGAGGTTCCGGTCCCTCCCGCGAAAACTCCATTTCTTTCCCAGCACCTCTAGTGCGAGCGTTCGGTGCTTTTGCAGCTCGCGCGGATGAGTGAGCGGTTCGTGCGACGACAGATACGACGGTGCCGCGCACAGCACGAGTTCAAGGTTGAACAGCGGGATCTCGGTGACGTTCGGAAACGTAAGCGACTGGATATCGATCGCGAGGTCGAAGCCTTCCGCTTCCGGATTCACGGCGCGGTTCAGGCGGGCTACTTCCATCCGCACGCCGCGATGCTTCCGCAGAAACCGGCTGAGCATCGAGCCGAAGGGAGCGGAAAGCTCGGACGGTACCTTCACTCGAATGAAACCGGTCGCCTCGAGGTTTTCTTGGCCGAGAGACGCAAGCAGGGCGTCGAAATCTTGGACGAGCGTCTGAAGGCGCGGCATGACTTGTTGCCCGGCGTCTGTCAGCGTCACGCGACGCGTCGTGCGCTTCAATACCTGAACCTTGAGCCGCCATTCCGCGGCGTTAGCGCGCTTGATCATGACGGAGGGCGACGTGCCGATGCGTCTCGCCGCAAGCGAAAAGCTCTTGTGCTCCGCGACCAGAACGAGTGCCCGGAGGTCTTCGAGTAAATCCATTTATTCGCTACGGTGGGCAGGATGCGAGAGAGTGTATGGCTCGGAGGTAGTTTGTCGCGAGAGCGCCATCGCAGCAAGGGGGGCGAGTCGCAAGGTGAGCGCCGAGTTTGGGAGTAGGAGTATTCCGGATGGAAATCAAGCTCAATAAGTGGTTGCGATATAGCACTGAATGTTTTAGCATCCCATGTGGTTTCATTTTGAAACAACATGGGATGGCGGCAACGTTGATGTAGCATCGAAAAGGCAAGGGGCGGGTCCGCCGTCGTGCCCCGTGTGCTCGTTGAAGGCGGCATTGCTAGTGCGCGGAGCGATGCTGATTTGTGAGGGTAATATGCGTCGCATCGGACTCGTCGTCGTCCCACAGTTCCAAGTGGTCAGCCTGCTCGTTTTGTCGGTCTTCGAGTTTGCCAACCTCCGGGCAGGCCGGCCCCTCTACGAAGTGAACGTCATTTCGGAGGACGGTGAGCCCGTCGAAGCGTCGTTCGGCATGCGCGCCTCCACGACGCCCGCCCGCGCGCTGGATTTCCACACCGTCTTCGTGGGCGCATCGCTCGCCACTCCGCCGCTCACCGAGCGCATGCGCGAACTGTTGCTGCACCTTGCCGAGAATTCCGAGCGGATGGCTTCCATTTGCCTCGGCGCTTTCTTCTTGGCGGAAGTGGGCCTGCTCGACGGCCGCCGCGCGACGACGCACTGGGCGTTTCTCGAACGGTTCCGCGAGCGTTACCCGGACGTGTCGGTCGTGAAAGATGCGATCTTCGTGCGCGACGGCACCGTCTGGAGTTCGGCCGGGATGACGACGGCCGTCGATATGGCGCTCGGCATGCTCGAAGACGATTTGGGCGCCGACGTCGCCGTGCAAGTGGCGAAAGACCTCGTCATGGAGCGCTGGAGGCGCTCGGGCGCGCAACCGCAGGCATCCGTGTTGATCGAGCATCCCGCGCGCACCAATCGGATACACGACGTCATTACCTATATACGGATGAATCTCGCCACGGACTTGACCGTCGAAAAACTGGCCGATGTCGCAAGAATGAGCAATCGCCAATTCACTCGGCGCTTCAAGGACGAAACGGGACTGCCGCCCGCGAAAGCGGTCGAGCGTATGCGATTGGAGGCCGCGAAGGATTTGCTGACGAGTTCGTCCTGGACCATCGACACGATTGCGCGAGAGACTGGTTTCGCCGATCCCGAAAGAATGCGGCGATCGTTTATTCGCGCATTCGGTGAGCCGCCGCAGGCATTGCGGCGGCAGGGGAAAGCGCAGCGCGCCGGCGCGAGCGACGAGTAGCGCGCGTCAGCCGCCGCTTCGGGGCCTCGCGCCAAGATGGCGCGAAACGAGGGAACTGCGTCCGTCTCAGTGTTTTCCCGGCCAATAGAATGTTTCCCGTGATCGGGCAGGTATCGATCGGGAACAATACCTCACTACGTTTCCCGGCCTCATTGGCGTGGCAGGCCAGGAATAAGAATGGCCATCGATCTGTTCCGATCGTTCTATTGAGCGAGTTGCCTATGTTTTGACACGGGCGGCAGAAAACGATTGTGGAGCAGGAGAGATGTCGAACGCAGCCAATGATGCCGATGTGGGCCCCGTCGTCTATGTGATCGACGACGACGCGGCAATACGAGCATCGCTCGATACGCTGCTGCGATCGGTGGGACTGCGCGTGATTTGCTTTGGCAGTATTGCCGAGTTTCGAGCCGCGCAATCGGAAGACGTCGTGAGCTGTTTGCTGCTCGATGTCCGTCTGCGAGGCGAGAGCGGGCTGGTGTTTCAACAGACCGAAGATCGTCCTCGAATTCCGATCGTTTTTATCACCGGATTCGCCAACGTCGAGGTGTGCCGCAAGGCGTTGAAGGGAGGTGCCGTGGATTTCCTCGTCAAACCCTTCGCCGATCAAGAACTGATCGACGCGGTGAATTCCGCTCTTGCTTTCGACGCAAAGCGCCGCGCCGAGAACGATACGCGCGATAGGCTTCAGCAGTCGTTCGAGCTTCTGACGCGACGCGAGCGCGAGGTATTGGCCTATGTGATCAGCGGGGCATTGAACAAGCAGATCGCATCCTACTTGGGGCTCAGCGTCATTACGGTGAAATTGCACCGCGCATCGGTCATGCGCAAAATGAACGCGTCGTCGCTAGCCGATTTGGTACGCAAGGCCGAAGCGATCGGCGTGCAACTACCGGCGGCTTGAGCTGTCTCATTCGCTTACGCCGGCAAGCTCTCGGCGCCCACAGGCAGCGTGAAGCCGAAGCAGGTACCCGCGCCGGGTTCGCTCTGCGCCCAAATCCTTCCGTGGTGCGCCTCGACGATGGAGCGCGCCACCGGCAGACCCATGCCCATACCATCGGCCTTGCTCGTATAAAAAGGCTGAAACAGCAACTCGATCTCGTCTGCCTCGATGCCGGGCCCCGTGTCGCGCACTTCGAAGACGGCCTCGGCGCCATCGCGCCGGACCGTGACCGTCAGCCTCCGTTCGCGTGCGGGGCCTGAATCGATCGCTTGGATCCCGTTCAACAGCAGGTTAGCAAGCACTTGTTGAATTTGAACGGGGTCCGCCAGCACGTCGATCGTCGGATCGACGAGGCTCTCGACTCGGATCTCTTTCGCGTTGGCCTCGGGGGATATCAGAAACAGCGCCGAGTTCACCGATTCGATCGCGGGAAAGCGTATCGATTGGACGGGCGTCTTTCCGACGAAACTGCGGATTTTTCGACAGATCTCAGTCGCATCGCGCGCCCAGCGTGCGGCATCGCGAATCGCGCTCATCGCCTCCTCGATTTCGGGGCGATCGCGACCGAGCCAGCGCAATGAGGCATCGGCGGATGCGCGCGCAGCGGAGAGCGGCTGGCTGATTTCATGCAAGATCGACGCGGACACTTCACCAAATAGCGAAACGCGCGAGGCACGCGCCATTTCGGCACGCAACGCTTGCAGCCTATCGTTGCTTTCCTTCTGCTGCGTCACGTCGAACGCGTAGAAATGCAGGCGCCGATAGCCTTCCTCGCTTTTCGGCAACGAGCAGCGCCACACGATCGGCACTGTTTTCCCTGTGAATGTGCGCAACGTGCGCTCGCCCTGACAAGCCGGCTTGTTTTCGAATATCGCGCGCAGCACGGCGCTGTTGCTCGTGCGATTGGCCGGCAGCAGATCCTTTGCGTGGGCGAGAAACTGCTCCCTCGATTGCGCTTCGAACAGGCTGAGCACCGCGTCGTTGGCGGCCACGAAGGCATGCAGCGAGCGCAGCGCTTCGACCGCTTCGGGGTGCTCGTCGAAATAGCGGTCGATATCGGTAATCCCCGCGGCCTGCAACTGTTTGACGGCCTCATATACGCGCGACCAGTCTTCGATCAGGATCGGAATTGGCGCCGAGAGAAAAAACTCGCTCTCGCTCAGATCGACATACGCGAGACGGTCGGGAACGGGATCCATGGATGTCGACATTGAAGGACTATGCGAGGCCGATAAAGACAACTCCAACTATACGCGAGCTTGGCATCTCACACTTTGGTATAGCACTCGACCGACTACGGGCTGATAGATCGAGAGGCGGCGCGCCACTACACTCGATTCCAACATGGATCGCATCGAAACAATCGTGGAGGTGATGGTGGACAGGGTACTGCACGCGATGACCGTATTTACGCACGTCGTCCGCCTCGGAAGTTTCACTGCCGCCGCGGAATCGCTCGGTATTACCGCGCCGTCGGCCAGTACGCTGGTGCGCCAATTGGAGGCACGGCTGGGCGTCATGCTGTTGCAACGATCGACGAGGTCGATGTCGCTGACGGACGAGGGCAAGCAATACCTCGATCATTGCCTGAACATCCTTTGTGAAATTCGCGAGATGGAAGAGCATCTGAGCGGCGCAAGCCGGGTAGTGAGGGGGCGTCTATCGGTCGAGATCGATCACGAGGCGGGCGTCGACTTGCTCTCGTCTTTTGCCGATTTCCGGCGCCTTCATCCCGAGCTCGAATTACGTATCGAGCTCGGCGGAGCGGGGGAGCGGCTGATCGAACACGGTGTCGATTGCGCGGTCGTGATCGGGCATTTGCCCGATTCGTCCTTGCAGTGCCGCCGAGTCGGAACGTATCGGGCGGTGACGGTCGCGAGTCCCGCCTACCTCCAACAGAACGGCGTGCCGCGCGATATCGGGGCGTTGCATACGCACGAGTTCGTGCATCACGCACCGAAACCATTCGGCGCGGCGCGGCAGCCCCGGTTCGAGGGGGCAGCGGGTACCCAACCCCTGAAGCTTCGCGAGCGCACGCTCGCAAGCGACGTTCATCTGGTCGTCGATTACGCGGTACGGGGGCTCGGCATCGCCCAGGTGGGGCTGCCGCTGGTCGCCGAGAAAATCGAGGCGGGCGATCTGATCGAGGTCCTTGCCGACGTTCGGCCCGCACCATTGCCTATCGTCGCGGTTTATCCACAGCGCCGGCATATGCCGATGTCGCTGCGTGCCTTCGTCGAATGGGTCGCGCACCGGTTGGAATGCGGGGCACCGGCCCGGCCCGCGCAGCCATATGCCGATCCGAACGCATGGAAGGCGGCCGCGGCCGAATATACGTTGAACGCGTGATTAACCGCGGGCCTTATGCGGCCAACGGGCGTTCTATCCAACGCGAGGTACATGCTGATGACGCAACTCACTCATGCAAGGGACGATGTGTTCGAGGGCGCGCTGCTGCGCCTGCTGTACCCCTCGAAAATCGCTGCCGCCTACGGCCGCACGTCGAAGTGGACCGGACCGTTGGCCGTATCGGAGGAATCGGCTGCGGCCGGTCCCGAGCCAAACGCGGTCGTGCCGACGGGGGCGCGGATACGGATCATCGAGGTGTTGTCGCAGACGGCGGTCACCCTGTGCTGGAGCGATCCGCGCTCGGGGCATATGGGCGAGCAGGTCTGGCACTGCGGCGTGGCGCGCAAACGCGCGCGCTGTGCGCTGACGGGGGTCCCGATCAAGCGCGGCGATCGTGTCTACCGGCCGCGCTTGCGCGGAAAGGCCGTCCCCTGCAATTGGGATCGCATGATTCACGCGGCGGCCATCGAGCGCTGCAAGGTATCGGCGTAACCATACCTCGGGATGGTTGCGGCCGAACGGGCTCTGCGAATAGGCTATCGCTCAACAGCTACGCTCTAAGACTCGGCCCGCGAGCTTGGCGTCACGCGAGAGAGTCCGTGCGCGATAAGACGGTTTGCATAATCGACGATGAATTTGCCGTCAGGCAATCGCTGGAGTCGCTCGTTCGCTCGATGGGCAGTCAGGCGCGCGAGTACGAATCGGCGGAGGCCTTTCTGGCTCGCGGTATTGATTTGCCGTTCGATTGCGTCGTTTGCGACATTCAAATGGCGCGGATCTCGGGCCTGCAACTGCTGGCCTCGCTGCGCGCGCAAGGTAGCGTCGTGCCGTTTATTTTCGTGACGGGACAGCTCACCTCGACGCGCCTCGCCGAGGCTCAACGTTACGGCGCGCTATGCGTCTTGGAAAAGCCGTTCGATCCCGAGGAGCTTGCTCAGTGGATCGAAAGGGCGCTGACCGGTTGTTGATTGAACGCTCGCGGCATCTGGCGACATTCGGAACCGATTAAAAGGATGACCTCTCTTATGGATAATATTTCGTCGAGCCATAGTGCACCGACCCAATTCGTCGACGTCGGCGGCCGGCGTCTGGCCTACCGTAGCGTCGGTCGAGGCAAGCCGCTCGTGCTCTGCGTGCGGTTCAGGGGGACGATGGACACTTGGGATCCGCTCTTTCTGGACAGCCTCGCCGAGCAGGGCTTTCGGGTCGTCACCTTCGACTACAGCGGGCTCGGGCAATCCACGGGCGAGCGCACCTATAATCCGGCCGCGTTGGCCCAGGACGCCATCGATCTGATCCTCGCTCTCGATCTCAAAGACGTGGTGATCGGGGGGTGGTCGGTCGGCGGAATGGCCGCGCAAATCGTATTGGCCAAAGCGCCGGCGCTCGTCTCGCATGCGGTGCTGATCGCGACGACGCCGCCGGGGCCGCTCGTCAAACCAGGCGAGCAATTGTTCTATACGCTCGCTCGGCGTGAAAACGACTTCGACGATCTCGTGACGGTATTCTTCGAGCCTGCTTCGCCGGCCAGCCGCGCGGCGGCCGAGCAATCGCTGAAGCGCACGAGCGAGCGCAAGCACGACCTTAGCCCCTCGGTGCCGCTGGAGTGGGCGGCCGAGCAGCTCGGCGACCGTCCGCGCAATCCGATGTTTCCGGCGGACGCCGTGCTCCAAGCGCTTAAATCGACGCAGATTCCAGTCCTTCACCTGGGCGCCGATCACGACATCGTGTTCCCGGTCGAGAATTGGTACGCATTGAACGCCCAGCTTCCGACGCTCCATCTCGTGACTTTGCCGCGCACGGGGCATGGCCCTCATCTGCAGTATCCGCAAGCCAGCGCGAAACATATCGCCGCGTTCGTCGGCGTTAGCGCTTAAGGCGACCGATCCTCCGTAATGAAAGTTCTTCGACTGCCGGTTCATCGAGCAGAAAATTAGGAGTGCGAATGAAAAGAAGTTTTCCTACCGATGCGATCGGCGCCGATGGCGGCCGCTATCGGTTCATCCTGCGTTTATTTGGAGTAGCGAGCAAGCCATGACGATTCGATCAACCTATCGAGCGGCCGTAGTCAAAGCGCCGGGCCAATTGGAATTGGTCGACCTGCCCGTCGCGGAGCCGGCGCCCGGACAAGTGCGTATCCGCGTCGAGGCCTGCGGCGTCTGTCACTCGGATAGCGCGACCGTCGAGCGTCCCGCCTCCCCGAGCGGCGTCGCACCGCGTGTGCCGGGCCATGAGGTGGTGGGGCGCATCGAGGCGCTCGGCGACGGCGTGCAAGGTTGGCACATCGGCCAGCGAGTCGGCGTGGGTTTTCTAGCGGGAGAGGATCGCACCTGCCCATCGTGCCGGCAAGGCGACATCGTCAACTGCGAAAACCCCGTGATTACCGGCATGACGACCGATGGAGGCTACGCGGAGCTGATGGTGGCCGAGGCGCGCGGGCTGGTCCGCGTACCCGACGATCTTGTCGCGGCGCAAGCCGCGCCGCTGCTTTGCGCGGGCCTGACCACGTTCAACGCGCTGCGCAACGCGGGCGCGCGCGCCGGCGACGTGGTGGCGATTCATGGCTTGGGCGGGCTTGGGCATCTTGCCGTGCAATTCGCCAACAAGATGGGCTTTCACACGGTCGCGATCGCGCGCGGCGCGGACAAGGCCGAGCTTGCGCTGCAATTGGGCGCCCATCGTTACATCGATGCGCAAGCCGAGGATGTGGCCGCCGCGCTGCGTGCATTGGGCGGTGCGAAGGTCGTGCTCGGCACGGCGCCCACGGGCGCGGGCATGGCCGAGACGGTGGCGGGGCTGTCCGCCCGAGGCAAGCTCGTGGTGGTGGCCGTACCGGGCGAGCCGATCGCGCTCAAGGCGGTCGACCTCGTCTTCGGCGGTCGTTCGGTCGTGGGCGCGTTGACGGGCACCGTCACCGATAACGAACAAACGTTGGCCTTCGCTCGCTTGCAGAACGTTCGTCCGCTGATCGAGACGTTTCCGCTCGAGCAGGCGCAAGCCGCCTACGACCGCATGATGCGCGCGGACGTACGCTTTCGCGCCGTACTGGTCATGAATTCCGACAACGCCGGAGTGAACGCATGAACGCAATCGCGGAATCGATCATCGGGGCCCATGGCGGTCTCGCGCAGTGGCGCAATTTCCGTACCGTGAGCGCGCGGCTCGTACAGGGCGGTGCGCTATGGGGCCTAAAGGGCCAAGCCGGTGTGTTGGAGAACACGACCGTCACCGTCGCGACGGACCGCCAGTGGGCTTCGCACGCGCCTTTCGGTTCGCTCGCCGCGCGCAGCGATTTCACGCGCGAGCGTATCGCGCTGCTCGATCGAGCCGGACGCGTCATCGAGGAACGCGTGCAGCCGCGCGAGTCGTTCAGCGGGCATACGCTCGAGACGCCTTGGGACCCGTTGCAACTGGCGTTCTTCGCCGGCTGTGCCATGTGGACGTATCTGAACGCGCCGTTCGTGCTCGCATGGGAGGGTGTGCATTGCGAAGACGACGGCCTATGGCAAGAGCAGGGTGAGGTATGGCGAAAGATCCGCGTGCGGTACCCCGAAAACCTTGAAGTATTCAGCAAGGCGCAGACGATTTACGTCGGCCCGGACAACTTGATACGCCGTCTCGACTACGACGTCGAGATCGCGGGCAACACGCCGGGCGCGCATTACGTCAGCGACTATACGACCGTCTCTGGTGTCCGCTTTCCCACGAAGCGCCGCATTTATCCGAGAACCCCCGAGGGACAGGCGATGCCCGAGCCGCTCGTCGTGTCGATCGATCTGCACGAGATCACGCTGAGCTAAGCGATATTTCCTTTCACAATGGAGACGCGATGAAAGCCGTTGTTTACGCACAAGCAGGCCTGCCTATCGACGATCCGCAGGCGCTGTACGACGTGGAACTGCCGAAGCCGGAGCCCGGCCCGCGCGATTTGCTGGTGAAGATCGAAGCCATCTCGGTGAATCCCGTCGACACTAAACTGCGTCTCGGCGTGCAGCCAAACGGACCCCGCGTGCTGGGCTGGGATGCGGTCGGCACTGTCGAGGCGGTTGGCGCGGAGGTCGAACTCTTCGCAGCGGGCGATCGCGTTTGGTATGCCGGGGACATTACTCGCCCCGGCAGCTATGCCGAATTCGGACTCGTCGACGAACGTATCGCCGGTCATCGGCCGACGTCGCTGCCCGCGGCTCAAGCCGCGGCGATACCGCTTACCGGCATCACGGCTTGGGAGCTGTTGTTCGACCGTTTGGGCATCGAAGAAGGCGGCGGCAACGGCGAAACGCTGCTCGTGATCGGTGCCGGCGGCGGTGTCGGCTCGATGCTCGTTCAGCTTGCGCGCAAGCTGACAGGCTTGACGGTGATCGGCACGGCATCGCGACCCGAGACGCAGAGCTGGGTACGCGAATTGGGAGCCCACCACGTCGTGGATCACGGTCGGCCTTTGCAACCGCAACTGGCCGCGGCGGAAATCGGGCCAATCGACTATGTCGTCAGCTTGACGCATACCGATAGCTATTATTCGCAACTGATCGAGCTGCTCAAGCCCGAAGGTCATCTCGCGTTGATCGACGATCCGGCAACGCTCGATGCGATGCCGCTCAAGCGCAAATCGATTTCCTTGCACCTCGAATTCATGTTTACGCGCTCGATGTTCCGCACGGCGAGCATGATCAATCAACATGCGTTGCTCGATCGGCTCGCGGCGCTGATCGATGACGGCCTGCTCAAGACGACGCTTGGCGAGCACATGGGGACGATCGATGCCGCGAACTTGCGTCGGGCGCACGCGTTGATCGAAAGCCACAAGGCGTTGGGAAAAATCGTGCTCGAAGGGTTCTGAGCACCGTAGGCGTACGCGGTTTGCGCGGTCGGCGGGCCGCGTACGCTTCGAGCGGTCGGCGAGATCGCGTTAGGCTTGCGTACTTGCCCGAGCAAGGTACTGATGGATTTGCGAAACGACGGCAGCCCCATCGCCGACAGCCGCCGCGACTCGTTTCGTCGAGCCTGAGCGAACGTCGCCGGCGCAGAACACGCCGGGGATGCTCGTTTCGTGTTCGCTGGCCTGCGGCGCGGCTGCTCGTCCCGTCAGCACGAAGCCGCTGCGTTCGACCGCCACGCCGCATCCCGCGAGCCAGCCCGTATTGGGCGACGCACCGATAAACAAGAACACATGTTCGGTCTGGCGGATGAGGCGTTGTCCGTCGCGAGAGAGCGTCGCCGATTCGATGTTTTGCCCGCCGTCGACCGCGACGATTTGCGTGTTGAACTGGACGTCGACGTTCTCTAAAGAGGCGATACGATCGATTAAGTATTGCGACATACTGGATTTGAGGTCGGGGCCCCGAACGAGCATACTTACGCGTCGCGCGTGCGAGGCCAGATAAACCGCGGCTTGCCCGGCGGAGTTGCCGGCGCCGACCAACAATATGTCTTTCCCGGCGCATGCTTTCGCTTCGACGGGCGACACCCAATAATAGGCGCCTCGTCCCTCGAATCGCTCCAGCCCCTCGATTTGCGGTTTCCGATAGGCGGCGCCTGATGCGATGACTACCGTGCGCGCATCGATCCGCGTGCCGTTCTGTAGATTGAGGCGCAGCGGCGAGGTGCGGCAATCGAGCGACTCGACGTGCGCGGGTATCGCTACTCGGGCACCGAACTTTTGCGCTTGGACGAACGCGCGCGCGGTCAACGCGTGACCCGAAATGCCGGTGGGAAAGCCGAAGAAGTTTTCGATGCGCGCGCTGGCGCCCGCTTGTCCGCCCGGCGCCCGGTGGTCGAACACCGCGACGCGCAACCCCTCGGAAGCGGCGTAGACGGCGGTTGCCAGGCCCGCGGGGCCCGCACCGACGACCGCGACGTCGAACACTTCGTCCGGCTCGAACTCGGGCAACCAGCCTAGCGCGTGGGCCAACTCCGACTCACCGGGTGCCCGCAGGATCGTGCCGTCCGGGCTCAGCACGAGCGGATAGTCGGATTCGTCGGCAGCCCATTGCCCGACGTATTGCGCGATGTCGGCGTCGGACGCCGTATCGACGACGGAATGCGGCACGTTGTTGCGGGCGAGAAAGCTGCGCAACGCGGTCAATCGCGCGTTGTTCTCATTGGTTACGACGACAAGGCCGCTGCCGCCTTCGATCAACCCGACCCGCCGCAGAATGAGCGCGCGCAATATGCGTTCGCCAAGCTCGGCTTCGGCGATCAAGAGCGCACGCAGGTTCACAGGCGGCACATGGATCGCTTGCACGTCGCCAACGGCATCGCCATCGACGAGGCAGCGTCCGCTCGAAAGCTGACCGACCTCGGAGATGAAATGGCCGGTGCCCTGTTCGTTGATTACGATCCGGCGGCCGAACGCGTCCCGTCGAGTGACTTTGATTTTGCCGCCGAGGACCACATACATTCCGAAACCGGGGTCACCGATACTGAAAATGCGGGCGCCGTCACCCCAATGGCGGGTCTCGCCGAAGCGCGAGATGCGCGCGACTTCGGCGTCGTTCAGGACGGGATATATTTGCGGAAGACGAGACATCACTTCAACGTCGCAAACAAGAGATTGAGCCCCTCGGACATCAGCGGGTGCGCGATGATCGCGTCACGCACGGCCGTGTAGGGCAGATCGCCGAGCATCGCCATTTGAACCGCCGTGGTGACTTCGCCCGCGCCGGAGCCGAGCATCGCAAAGCCGATGATGCGGGCGGAATCGGAATCGACGAGCGCCTTCATGAATCCCCGTGTCGTGCCGTTGGTTCGCGCGCGCGGCACCGACGCCATCGGCAGCTTCGCGACGCGAAAACGCAGCCCACGGGCGTTGGCCTCGGTTTCGCTGAGGCCGATTCTCCCTAGCTCGGGGTCGATGAAAAGCGCGTACGGCACCGTGCGCGAGCGCGTGCTTCTTACGCGCCCCTCGATCCCGGCCTTCAGGACGCGATAGTCGTCGAACGAGGCATGCGTAAACATCGGCGTTCTCGCCACTTCACCGATGGCCCACGTGCGCTCGGCGCTCGTCTTCAAGGTATCGTCCACCTCGATGAACCCATGCGCGTCGCGCGCCACGCCGGCAAGCTCCAGGCCGATATCGTCCGTCACGGGCTTGCGGCCCGTGGCGACGAGAATGTGCGTTCCTTCGACGATGGTGCCATCGTCGAGCGTGAGGGAAACCGCGGTACCGTGAGCGCCGCTCGCCTCGGTCAGCCGCGCGTTGAGCTTCACATCGATTCCATCGTCGACGAACGCGCGCAGGATTTCGGCGCCGATGTCCTCGTCTTCGCGCATCGCGAGCCGAGGTCCGTCGTGGATCAACGTCACTTTACTGCCCAGCCGCCGGAAGGCCTGCGCCATTTCCAACCCGATATATCCACCGCCGATCACGATCAGATGCGACGGCAGCTCGGTCAGCTTCAGCGCTTCGACGTGCGTCAACGGGCGAAGATCGCGTAAGCCCGGGACGTCGGGAACGACGGCAATGGTACCGGTATTGATGTAGACGTTTTCACCCTCGAATAGCTGCTCGGTGCCGTCTTCCGCATGAACGCGAATTTGGCGAGGGCCGGCAAAGCGGCCCGTGCCGATCACGAGGTCCAAGCCGGACGCATCGAACGCCTGCCGGTTCATCTCGACCATTGCGTTCACGACCGATGCAACGTTGTGACCGACCGCGATCATGTCGGCGCCGCGCGCATCGCTGGGACCGTGCGATGCGCAGTCGTGGTGACGGCCCGCATTGCGGATCAGTGTCTTTGTGGGGATGCAGGCGACATTGATGCAAGAGCCGCCGATCATGCCGCGCTCGATGATCGCCACGCGCTTGCCCGCGCGAGCCAGGTCCATGGCCAGCGACTTTCCGCCCTTGCCGCCGCCGAGAAACAGATACTCGTATTTTCGGAGATCGCTCATTTCATTGTCTAAGCTGTGATTGAACGGCGCGGCGCGAGGCCGCGCATGCGAAGCAGGCCGGGAATCGTTAGATTTGCGCGATCGCCCGGCGTACTCCCTCGGCGTATGCCGGGTCGATCCGCTCGAAATGCTCGAGTACGCGTTCGACCAGCGACTGCGGAACGCCTCGGATCGAGCGCGCGATGTTGCCGAACAGCCGCGCGCGCTGCCCCTCGTCGAAAAGACGGAAGAGCTGCGCAGGCTGACTGTAGTAATCGTCGTCGTCCCGGTGGTCGTAGCGCTCGACGGCACCGGCCGCAAGCGGAGGTTCGGCGGCCGATGGGTCTTGCGCATAGTCGCCGAAGCGATTCGGCTCGTAATTGACGTTGCCGCCTTGGTTGCCGTCCACGCGCATGCCGCCGTCGCGATGGAACGTGTGCGGACATTGCACGCGCGGCGCATTCACCGGAATCTGATGATGGTTGACGCCGAGACGGTGACGTTGCGTATCCCCGTATGAAAACAATCGTCCCTGAAGCAGTCGATCGGGCGAGAAGCCGATTCCCGGCACGACGTTCGCGGGCGTGAAAGCCGCTTGTTCCACATCGGCGAAGTAGTTCTGTGCGTTACGGTTCAGTTCGACGATCCCAACGTCGATTAACGGATAGTCGGCGTGCGGCCATACCTTCGTGATGTCGAACGGGTTGTAGCGGTACGAAGCCGCTTCGGCTTCCGGCATGACTTGGATCTGAAATTTCCAGCGAGGGAAGTTTTTCTGATCGATGTTGGCGATCAGGTCGCGCTGAGCGCTCTCGCGATCCTGAGCTATCACTTGCGCGGCTTCGGCGTCGGTATAGTTCTCGATCCCTTGCAACGATTTGAAGTGGAACTTCACATAGAAGCGTTCACCCGCCGCGTTGATGAACGAATACGTGTGCGAACCGAAACCGTGCATTTGCCGATAATTCTTCGGGATCCCGCGATCGCTCATCAGAATGGTGACTTGATGCAACGATTCCGGATGGCGCGACCAGAAGTCCCAGACGGCGACGTTATTGCGCAAATTCGTATGGGGGTCGCGCTTTTGCGTGTGAATGAAGTCGGGGAACTTGAGCGGTTCGCGGACGAAGAACACGGGCGTGTTGTTGCCGACGATGTCCCAGTTGCCTTCCTCCGTGTAGAACTTCACCGCGAAGCCACGGACATCGCGCTCGGCGTCGGCCGCGCCGCGTTCGCCGGCGACCGTCGAGAAGCGCATGAACAGCGGCGTCTGCTTGCCGACCGCGGCGAATACCTTCGCTTTCGTGTAGCGGGAGATGTCATGCGTCACCGTGAGCGTTCCGAATGCCCCCGATCCTTTCGCATGAACGCGGCGCTCCGGAATGACTTCGCGATCGAAATGCGCGAGTTTCTCGAGCAGCCAAACGTCCTGCAGCACGATCGGGCCACGCGCGCCGGCCGTCATCGAATTTTGGTTGTCCTCCACCGGCGCGCCGGCCGCGGTGGTCAAGGTCTTCTCTGGCATTTCGCACTTCTCCTCATGGTCGGGTTGGACGAATATACCGAGCCATCGCCGCGCCGAGAATCGTCTTCCCGCACGGGGAGCCGCAGCCAATGAGTTTGGTCGACCTATACCGCGGTATAGCCGTCGCGTCGGCGAGCAATCGCGATGCGGCTCGAATCTTGTGTCCATCGTTAAAACTGTTTTCTTGTTCGACGGCTGGGACACGGCTCGAAAAGTCTTTATCGTGAGCATTGAGATTTGCGGTTCTTTGCCGCGGTCGATCATCACCAACCCAAGTGGAGTAAAAAATGAAAAAGACCCTCGTAGCCGTTCTTTCTTTAAGCGCGCTTGCATTCGGCGTCACGGCGCAAGCGGCCGATTCGGGCTACACGCCCCCGGTCGAACAGCATGTGTCCAAACCCGGATTCCGGAGCCCCGAGCGCAAGGCCGACCGCGCGGCGAATCGCGCGCTCGAAAAGAAGGTCCGGGTGGCTTTGACGCACACGAAGGGTCTCGACGTATCCGACATCACAGTGCTCGCCCGTAAGGGCGCGGTCACGCTCGTGGGCACGGTGCCGGAAAGCCAGCAGATCCAGCTCGCGCAAACGAGCGTACAAGGTCTCGACGGCGTCGTTTCGTTGACGAACAACCTGACGGAGCGTTACCCGGGGCACTGATCGATAGGCTCGGCAGCGGCGATATTCGTTCGCCGGCGTCCGAGCTACGACGTCTCCAACCCGTATCGACTCCATCCACCAAGGGATCATCATGAGCACCATCGTCACGCAAGACGGCACGCAAATTTTCTACAAGGACTGGGGTACGGGCCGCCCGGTCGTGTTTTCGCACGGCTGGCCGCTCAACGCCGATGCATGGGATGCGCAGATGCTGTTCCTGTTGCGGCAGGGCTACCGTGTGATCGCCCACGATCGGCGCGGGCACGGGCGCTCGGGCCAGCCGTTCGCCGGTAACGACATGGATACGTACGCGGATGATCTGGCCGCGCTGCTCGATACGCTCGATCTGCGTGAAGCGACGCTCGTCGGGCATTCGACGGGCGGCGGCGAAGTGGCGCACTACATCGGCCGTCACGGCACGAAACGCGTCGCCAAGGTGGTGCTGATCGGCGCCGTACCGCCGATCATGCTGAAGACCGATGCCAACCCGGGCGGCTTGCCGCTCGACGTATTCGACTCGATTCGCAAAGGGGTGGCCGAGAATCGATCGCAGTTCTATCGCGATCTGGCGACCCCATTCTTCGGCTTCAACCGGCCGGACGCGAAAGTCGTGCAAGGCACCATCGACGCGTTTTGGGCGCAGGGCATGACCGGCGGCATCCATGGCCAATACGAATGCATCCGCGAGTTCTCGGAAGTGGACTACACGGAAGATCTGAAGAAGATCGACGTGCCCACGCTGATTCTGCACGGCGACGACGATCAAATCGTACCGATCGACGATTCGGGCCGCCTATCGGCCAAGATCGTGAAGAACGCGACGTTGAAGGTCTATGAGGGCGGCTCGCACGGCATGTGCGTGGTCAATGCCGATCGTGTGAACGCCGATCTGCTCGCGTTCATCCAGTCGTAGACGCGCGGCACGCGGCTTCCCTTTAACCGTCCCGGAAACTGAATGGTCACCCTCACTATCAACGGCGATGTCCGTACCGCCGACGTTCCCGACGACATGCCTTTGCTCTGGGTATTGCGCGACGTCGTCGGCCTGACCGGAACGAAGTTCGGCTGCGGCATCGCGCAATGCGGCGCGTGCACGGTGCACCTCGACGGCGTTGCCGTGCGCTCTTGCGTATTGCCGGTGGCGGCCGTCGCCGGCCGCAAGATTACGACGATCGAGGCCGTCGGCGCCACGCCGGCCGGCGTGAAGATCCAGCAGGCTTGGCGCGAGCTCGATGTCGTGCAGTGCGGCTACTGCCAGTCGGGGCAGGTCATGGCGGCCAGCGCGCTGATAGCATCGAATCCGAATCCGAGCGATGCCGATATCGATGCGGCCATGACGGGCAACATCTGCCGCTGCGGCACGTACAACCGGATTCGTGCCGCGATCAAACACGCCGCGGCGGGGCATTGAGATGAGATCGATGTTCTGCTTGCGCGAATCGCGATACGTAAAGGGGTGGCTATGTTGCAAGGATTGATCGAGGCCGGGCGAGGCGGGCGAGGACTGTCGCGGCGCTCGTTCTTGCGTTTCGGCATGTCGCTCGGCGCCGCGGCGGGCGGCGGGCTCTTGCTCGGCTTCAGCCTGCCGGCGGCGGGTGAGAACGCGCGCCGCTCCGTTATCGGCGGGGACGCGAGCGAAACCGCCGGGCCGGGCGTGTTCGCCCCGAACGCGTTCGTGCGGATCGATCGCGGCGGCAACGTCACGCTCGTGATGCCGAAGGTGGAAATGGGGCAGGGCGTCTACACGGCGTTGCCGATGTTGATCGCCGAAGAGCTCGAAGTGCCGCTGTCGGCCGTCACGCTCGATCATGCGCCGCCCGACGAAAAGCGCTTTTTCGATCCGCTGCTCGGCGGACAACTGACGGGCGGCTCGACTTCGGTGCGCTATGCATGGGAGCCGTTGCGCCGCGCAGGCGCAACCGCCCGCACGGTGTTGATCGCGGCGGCGGCCAAGCAATGGCATGTCGACCCGGGCACCTGTCATGCGCAACACGGCGAAGTGCTGCATGCGGCGAGCGGGCGGCGCGCATCGTACGGTCAGCTTGCGGATGCGGCGGCGAAACTGCCCGTGCCGGCGAACGTCGCGCTCAAGAAGCCGGAGGACTTCAAGCTGATCGGCACGCCCGCCAAGCGGCTAGATTCGCCGGAGAAAGTCGACGGCACGGCGAAATTCGGCTTGGACGTGCGTATCGACGGGATGGTGTATGCGGTCATCGTCAATAGCCCCGTCTTCGGCGGAAAGCTCGTTAGCGTCGACGATACGGCTGCAAGGAAGATTCCCGGCGTGCGCCAGATCGTGCGTGTGGACGACGCCGTCGCGGTCGTCGCGGATCACACATGGGCCGCGAAGCGCGGCGCATCGGCACTCGTCGTCGCATGGAACGGCGGGAGCGGTGCGACGGTGTCGATGGAAGACATCGTGGCCGATCTCGCGCAAGCGGCCGCGAACGGCAAGGGAGCCGTCGCGCGCAAGGATGGCGACGTCGATAAGGCGTTCGCGAACGTCAAGACTCGCATCGACGCGGTCTACGAGCAGCCGTTCCTAGCTCACGCGACGATGGAGCCGGTGAATTGCACCTTGCACGTGCGTGCCGACGACTGCGAGGTGTGGACCGGCACGCAGGTACCCACGCGCGTGCGCGATACGGTGCAGCGGATCACCGGCTTGCCGGCGGAGCGCATCGTCGTGCACAACCACCTGCTCGGCGGAGGCTTCGGCCGGCGTCTCGAAACGGACATGGTCGCGCAAGCGGCCAAGGTTGCAATACATGTCGATGCGCCCGTGAAAGTGGTGTGGACCCGCGAGGAAGATATTCAGCACGACATGTACCGGCCGTACTACTACGACCGGATTTCGGCTGGCCTCGACGTGAACGGCAAGCCCATTGCTTGGCGGCATCGCATCGTCGGCTCGTCGATCATGGCGCGTTTCGCGCCGCCCGCTTTCCGCAACGGTGTCGACCCCGACGCGGTCGAAGTCGCGGCCGACTTGCCGTACGACATTCCGAACCAGCTCGTCGATTACGTCCGGCAGGAGCCCCGTCATGTGCCGACCGCATTCTGGCGTGGCGTGGGGCCGACCCGCGGCACGTTCGTCGTCGAAAGTTTTATCGACGAGCTTGCCGGGGAGGCCAAGATCGATCCCGTCGAGTACCGCCGCTCGCTGCTGGAGAAAACGCCGCGCGCCCGCAACGTGCTCGATGTGGCGGCGCGGGCGGCCGGCTGGGGTGCGCCGTTGCCGAAGGGGCAAGGGCGCGGCGTGTCGGTGATGCATGCGTTCGGCAGCTTCTTTTCGATCGTGATCGACGTTGCCGTCGACGACGGCGAGGTGCGCGTGCGGCGGGTCGTCTGCGCCGTCGACTGCGGGCACTCCGTCAACCCGAATACGATCGAGGCACAGGTGCAGGGCGGCATCATTTTCGGACTGACGGGCGCGCTCTACGACGAAATCACGATCGAGAACGGCCGCGTCGCGCAAAGCAATTTCACGGACTATCGCGTGATGCGAATCGACGAATCGCCGCCGATCGAGGTGCATCTCGTGAAGAGCGGAGAAGCGCCGGGCGGGATCGGCGAACCGGGCACCGCGGCCACCGCCGCCGCGCTGGCGAACGCCATCTTCGCGGCGACCGGCAAGCGGTTGCGCAAGCTGCCCGTAGGCAGCCAACTCAAAACGGCCTGACGCTAGACACGAATGATGCGATACCTCACCTCGGAGCGCGCCGCCAAGCGGCTGCGCGCCGCGCTGTTCTCGCTTTGCGCCGCGATGACCGGCGCAGTTGCGCACGGCGCGCAAATGACGCCGGCCGACAATGCGCGCATCGCGCGCGGGGCCTACCTCGCGAAGGCCGGCGATTGCGTCGCATGTCATACCGCGCCGGGCGGCGCCCCGTTCTCCGGAGGGCTCAAGATGAGCACGCCGATGGGCGCGATCTACACGACCAATATCACGCCCGATGGCGAGACCGGCATCGGGCGATATAGCGAGGCCGAGTTCGAGCGGGCGTTACGCAAGGGCGTGGCCCGTGACGGCCATCGGCTCTATCCGGCGATGCCCTATCCGTCGTACGCCAAGCTCAGAGACGACGATGTGCAAGCGCTCTATGCCTACTTCATGCATGGGGTCGAACCGGTCAAGCGGGCAAACCGGCCGAGCGACATTTCGTGGCCGCTTAATATGCGCTGGCCGCTCGTTCTCTGGAACGCCGTGTCCTCGATACGACGCCTTACCGCGATAAAACCGACCACGACGCGATGTGGAATCGCGGCGCGTATCTTGTGCAGGGGCTAGGGCACTGCGGATCGTGCCATACGCCGAGAGGCGTCGGATTCCAGGAAAAGGCCCTCGACGAAAGCGGCAGCGCGTACCTATCGGGTGCGCCGATCGACAATTGGTTCGCGGCGAATCTAACGGGGGCGCCGAATGCGGGCCTCGGCCGCTGGAGCGAGCCCGATGTGGCGCAGTTCCTGAAACGCGGCGCCAACCGGCACGCGACGGCATTCGGTTCGATGGTGAGTGTCGTGAACCACAGCACGCAGGCATTGACGGACGGCGACGTGACGGCCATTGCCCGCTATCTGAAGTCGCTGCCGGCGGCGGGCGAAGCGCCGGCTGCGCTTTACCGCTATATGCCCGATGCGACGCAAGCATTGCTGGGCCGGCCGGCGAACGATCCGGGGGCCAAGGTGTATAACGCCTACTGCCTCCATTGCCATGGAGCCGATGGGCGCGGTTACGCGCCGCTGCTCGCGCCGCTAGCCGGCAATCCGAACGTTTTGGCGGCTAACCCGTCGTCGCTGATCAACGTGACGCTGAACGGCAGCGACGTGCTCGTCATCGATGGCGTACCGTCCGCTTATCCGATGCCCGCCTTCTCGAACGTTTTGAACGACCGGCAAATCGCCGACGCGCTGACGTTCGTTCGCGCCGGCTGGAACAACGGCGCGCCGGCCGTACAGGCGTCGGACGTCGCGAAGTCGCGTAAGGCGACGGCGGCGTCGCGCTGAACGGGGCGGCGGCGCCGGCGTTACATCGGCGGGGCGACGCCGTCCTTCTCGACGACGACGAGCTTGCCGTCATAGGCTCCCCCCGCCGCCGGCGTGGCCACGACGAATACCTTTTTGCCCGTGGTCAGCTCGGCGCGCGTGGCCGGAATCAGTGTGACGACGGGAGCGTTAGCCGGTACGGTGATCGTATTGGTGCCGCCCTTATATGACAGTTTGAGATCGCGGCCGCTGGTTGCTTGCACGACGGTGTCCACGTTCGCGTTCGTCATCGTGCTATTGGCGCCGAGATCCCACGCGTAATGACCCTCGCCCGTGCCGCGCGCCGCTTCCGGAAACACCAGCACTTCCTTGGCCGTGAGCTTGCCGTCGGGGCCGGGCATGGCGGCCGCACCGACGTAAGAGCCGGGCTTGATATCCGACAGCGAAATGGCCTTGACGGCATTGACGGCGGACGACTGTCGCATGTCGATCGTCACCGTTTCGCCGCTGCGTCGATGCACTTTCAGCGTGTCGCCGGAGAACGAGACGATTTCGCCGCGAATCCGCTCGGGCTTGCCGGCGGGGGATTGGGCGAACGCCGAGCCCGCGAGCGCGAGTGCGGCAAACGAAACGGCAAGTTTGAAACGGATGGACATGGCTGCTCCAAAAAATGAGAGGTGATGGAAGGTAATTGCGCGCGGCGTCTGATTCAAGAACCTCCGAACCAGTTGTAGCCCTGGTTTTCCCAGTAGCCGCCTGGGAACTCGTTGGTCACCGTGATCGCGACGATGTGCTTGGGGTTTTTGTAGCCGAGCTTCGTGGGCATGCGAAGCTTCATCGGAAATCCGTACTTCGGGGGCAGGACGTTGCCGTCGTACGTCAACGCGAGCAGCGTCTGCGGATGCAGCGCGGTCGGCATATCGATGCTCGTCCAATAGTTATCGGCGCAATGAAATGCGACGTATTTGGCGCCCGTGTCGGCCCCCGCGAGTATGAGAAAGTCGGCAAAGCGCACACCGCCCCACTTGCCGATGGCGCTCCAGCCCTCGATGCAGATATGCCGCGTCACTTGACTGCGCTGTTGCAACGCGCGCAGCTCGTCGAGCGTCCAAATCCGTTTGCCTTTTACGAGGCCGCCTACTTCCAGGCGGTAGGTTTGCGCGTCGACTTCGGGTACCTGGTCGATGTCGTAGTAGGCATTGAACGGAAACGGCCTGGTCAGCATCGATTCGGGATAAGTCGGCGCCGGTTTGCGCGGATCGAACAGCAGCGCCTGGGCGCCGTCGTTCAACGTGGACACGCGCCGTAGCATCGTGTTGATCGATTTGTCGTCCGTCAGATCGCAGCCCGACAAGAGCGCAAGTCCGCCCAAGGACAGCAGCCGCTTGCCGAACAGGCGCCGGGTGGACGATTGCAATTCCTTTTGCGCGTCCTTGATGATCGAGGCGGCATCGAGTGGTCGAATGAGTTTGCGTGGATTCATGACTAACGGCCCCGGATCATCGTGAGCAACGAGCGCGGTACCAGCGCGACCATGACCACATGTACCGCGAAGAAACCGGCGAGCGCGCTCATCGCAAAGAAATGAACGATGCGCGCGTTGTCGAAACCGCCCACCGACATGCGCGGCAGCGGCAATTGCACCGGCTTCCAGATCGCCAATCCGGACCATACGAGCAGCGCGATGTCGGTGAGAACGAAGAGATAGGCGAACTTTTGCACGGCGTTATAGCGGCCGAGGTCATCGTGATTGAGTTTGCCGCGCATCGCGGCAGCCAAGTCATTGACGATCGCGCGGAACCGAAGGGGAAAGAATCTGCTGCGCAAACGTCCCGTGACGATGCTCATCGCCAGATACGCGATAAAGTTCGCGGCCAATACCCACATCGCCGCGAAATGCCAAAGCAGCGCGCCGCCGAGCCAGCCGCCCAACGTGATGGCGGCGGGAAAGCGAATCGCTTTAAAGATGGGCGATGCGTCGTACACTTGCCAGCCGCTCAAGCACATGACGATGACCGCGGCGGCATTGACCCAGTGAAAGACGCGAACCCATGCGGGATGTATCGTGGTGTGCCTCAAGGCGATCTCGTTCGTCTGGCCGGGAGACAAGAATGGCGCCTGACCATGCGCGGCGGTATCGGTCGAATGACCGACCCCCGGGAAGCGGCCCGGTGGATAGCACGTCAACGCGCGCCTCGCATCGGCCACCCGGCGTATGATCGCGTGCTGTTCGACCTGTTTTTGCCGCCTTCATGCCTATGTTGGACCTTCAAGCAAACCGGACCATGCTGCCGGTATTCGACTCGGTCAGAGCGTTGGCCTTCGTCGGCGATTTGAGCATGGGGCAGCCGACGGATCATTCGCTGCGCACGGGATGGATTGCCGCGCGCATTGGGCAGGCGGCAGGGCTCGATTCGAGCGTCTGCGATGCGGTTCGCGAAGTGGCGCTGCTACGCTGGTCGGGGTGTACTGCGAATGCAGCCGGCTTCGCGGAAGTGTTCGGCGACGACGTCGCGGTCCGGTTGGCGATGCTCGAAGCGCGGCCGGGCTGGGCCGAAGTGCGCGAAGCCCCTGTGGATCCTGCCTCGGCGATGCGGCCGCTAGCGCAGATTCATTGCGAGGTGTCCGGCGAGATCGCGCGTATTTTGGGCCTTTCCTCGGCGACTGAAGCCGCATTGCGAAACATTTTCGAAACATGGGACGGCGCGGGCCTGCCCGAGAGTGTTGCTCGCGAGCAGGTGCCGATCCCTGTGTTCGTCGTTGCGCTGGCAGGCGATCTCGAGATTTTCGTTCGCGTGTACGGTCTCGAACGGGCGCTCGAGTTGATCGCGCAACGCTCCGGCACGCGGTATCCCGCGTACCTTGTCGATGTCGCCGTGCGCAATGCGCGAGACTGGACCGTTGCGCTGGAGCAGGCCTCGCTAGCCGATTTCGACGCCGCGCTGGTCACGCCCGACATGCGGCGGCACGCGTGCGCCGAATTGATCGCCGACGTCATCGATCTGAAATTGCCGTGGATGACGGGCTTTTCGCGTTCCGTCGCGATGACGGCGCTGGCATGTTGCGCGCGGCTCGGGCTCGACGAAGCGGCGCAGGCGCGCGTCTATCGCGCCGCGCTCATTCACGGGATGGGGCGGGCCGCCGTACCCAACGCCGTATGGAATCAGCCGTGCGCCTTGCCGGCGAGCGCCTGGGAAAAGGTGCGGCTCGTGCCGTATTGGACGGCGCGCGCCGGCAAACAAACCGGCACGCTTCGAGAAGCGGCCGAGCTCGCTTCTTATGCCTATGAGCGGCAAGACGGCTCGGGCTATTTCCGCGGCGCCGACGCCCGGTCGCTTTCGCTGGAGGCACAGATTCTCGCGGCTTCGGTCGCATGGGCGGCATTGCGCTCGACGCGGCCCTGGCGCGCCGCATTGCCGATGCACACTGCGTTGCAAACGTTGCAGGGCGAAGTGGCGGGCGGCAGGCTTAGCGCCGACGTGGCCGATGCGCTCGCGGCGGACGAAGGGGGCTTAATCGAGCGGCCAAGAAATGCCGCCACGCAAAGCTCGCTGTTATCCGCGCGCGAGACCGACGTGCTGCGCGCGATCTCGCGCGGCGCGAGCAACAAGGAAGCCGCGCGCGAATTGGCGATCAGCCCGAGCACGGTGCGCACGCATGTCGAGAGCGTGTTTCGCAAGCTCGAATGCTCCACGCGAGCCGCGGCGACGCTCAAGGCGTCGGCGATGGGTCTGCTTTGAGACCGGCGCAGGCGCCGTTCCACGGCCGGCGTGTACACGCTCTTCGATCTAGAACTTGAACGAGACCGAGGCGTGAAAGAACGACACGTCGATGTCGTTCCGCGTCTTGATATTTTGCAGATATCGCAGTGTGACTTGAGCGCGTCCGAAGTTGTAGCCCAACATGGGGCCGAGCAGGACGTGCTCGAACCGGTTGCCGTTTCCGACTATCCGACCGTACTGCCGATCGTCGGTGAACTGCCGCGAATAGTTGCCGATGACGCCGAGCGTCCAGCGGCCTATCGTCTTGGCCGCCGTCAAATCCACATAGTACGCGCTGCCCGAATGGTAGTCGGTGGTCGCATTGGTACGGTTGAAGTCGAAGACGTTGTTGATGGTGAAATTCCAGCCGTGCGCGAGATAAGTGACCGCGAAGCTCGGCTCGGCGGTCCAATAATCGTTGGCATAGCTAGTCTGCGCGGGGACGCCGTTCACGTACTGGTGATGTCCGTTGGGTAAGTAGACGCTCATCGCGGCCGACGTGAAAAAACCATGGCCGAGATCCCATGACAGGATTGCCGGCGTCAGAATCGTGTTGAAAAATCCCGATGTCTTAGTGGACTTGCCGCCCAGCGCCCTCGTATCGACATCGTGCTCCGCGTACACTTGCACGAAACCCATTCCGAACTGAGCGCCGAATAGCTTCCAGCCCGGCACCCACAGCAAGGCCGGTGAAGTGGCGGTGTTTTGCACGCGCAGCGGCGCGCCGTTCCCGGCGCCGTCCACGAGCGTGCCGCCTCGCGCGATGTAGAAGTCCTCGGTCATGTAAAAGCCGGCTGGCGGCAAAGCACCCGTTGGCGAGCCGGTAGTGACGCCCGGCTGATAGGGACTCGCGTTTTCCGATGCCGGCGCCGCGCCGGACCAGCAGGCGATAGCGGTCGCAGCGGCAATGAAGCACCTGTAGTGCGGGCCGATTGACATACGACGTCTCCTTTTCCTATAGTTATTTAGGGCTACTAATTAATGATGCGAAAGATTGGACTTCGCCTCCTGTTACGCTTGGCTACAGCAATCCGTCGGCTGCCCTGACGCAGCCGTGTCCCTGGGAAGCGCCGGAAAACCTTTACTTGAAGATAACGTCCGGTTGCGGTTGACCGCGGTTTTGCGCGGACTCGGGTTTGCGTACGCCGAGGCAGGTGCACGTCGCGGCGAGCGTGGCGAGGCCGAGGAAGGTCCACGCATGCGGATAGCCGAATACCTCCACCAGCTTTCCATACAGCGTGGGCACCACGACGCCGCCGACTGCGACGATGGTGAGCATCAGCCCCGCCGCGGTGGGAATATCGGCTACTTCGATTTCATTGCGATACAGCCCGGGAAATCCGATCCATACGACGAACCCCAGGATCGCCGAGGCTCCGATTACGGCTGCCGCGCCCATCAGGCCGGCCAGGCCGAGGTGCGGCACGAGAAGTAGCGCGACGCTTTCCACGATGAACGCGCCGGCCATGGTCGCCGTAGGACCGAAAACCTTGTCGGCCAGCCAGCCGCCCAGGATGCCCCCCGCCATGCCGCTGACGAGCAGCAGTGCCGCTATCGTCGCGCCCGTGTCGGGCGTCAGCCGAAGATGCGCGGTGGCGAATGCGGGTAAAAGTTGTGCGGCGGTGAAGTAGCTGCCGTAGCCGCCCGAAAACGTGATGCCGAGCAGCCAAAGGTTTCGATTGCCGAAAGTCCGCTTGAGCGAAGCCAGATTCAAATGGTGGGCGCCGATCTGCTCGCGCTCGGCGGCCGGCGGCTCGGGGAAGAGGAAAAGTAGGACGATGAGCGTGGCGGCACCGAAGGCCGCGCCGAGCGAGAGCGCCGTGCGCCATCCGTAGTCCTCCACGAGGGCGCTCCAGCCGTGGAGCCCCAGCACGGCGCCCACCGTGAATGCCACGCCGGTTATTAGACCGTTCGCCGTCGCGAGTTCATCGTTGCGGAACCAAGCAGCGGTCAACCCAATTGCGCTGCCCAAATAGATCGACCCGCCGATACCGCAGAGAAACCGTCCCGTGAGCAAGACCTCGTACCCTCCGGCTCGCGCCGACAACAACGCACCGCCGGTCTCCACTGCGATACCGAGCAACATCGCGAACTTCAGACCGAAGGCTTCCGCGATCATGCCGCCCGGGATATGGGCGACGCCGTACCCGGCAATGAATAGTCCAACGACGACGCCGATTTGGGCCGGCGTCAGACGCATTTCCCCGGCTACCCCGGAAAATGTCGGCACGACGTTGAACCAGTTCAGCGTGAATTGAATGAACGAAAAGAAGATGACGGCAAGCGCCGTCCAGCGGCTTTTCACGATTTGTCTCCTTTGACGGCTTTGTGCTCGCGGCTGCGCGGGCCACCGAGGATTTCGTGCGACGATTGATTAGAACTACTAAGCTATAAGGACGAACCACGAGAGAACGTAGCCGGCCCCGTCGGCGAATGAAGCGGATCGATCCGCGACGCGCCGGGGCAAGGAGGCGCGCCGCGCACGATCCATCTAGACGGGATGCGCGTTGATCAAGATGGCCGCCAGCAGGCAGGGCTCGTTGCCCCTCACGCTCCAGCTATGTACCGTGCCTCGTTGCACGAAAACGTCGCCTGGCCGCAGCAGCACCTCGCCCGTATCGAGAATCGCGTAGATCTCGCCTTTCACGACCACGAGATAGTCGATCGTGTCCGTGCGGTGCATCAACGGATCGCCGGACGCGCTCTGATGCGCGGTCGGCGCGCCGATGGATCCGAACGCTTTTTCCACATCCGTCTTGTCGCGCCAGGCGCCGTCCGGCGGAAACTCGACCATCCGGAAAATCGAGCCGTTCGGCGGCGGCTCGAGCCGGACAGGGCGAGCGACGGCATCGTCGTTCGAGCTGTTGTCCACGGGCGACGTATCTGTCTCCCAAAGATCGGTGAGGGCGAGACCGGGCATCGACTCCATTTCCTTGACGTTTGTCGCGTAGCCGTCGAACAGCACGGTGGAACGGCCTTGGGCGTCGTGTCCGCTGACCACGCGGCGAATTTTTAAAACCATGGGTTTGTCCTCGTTGCGCTGATTAGCCGGCCGTACGCGGCCGAACTTCGATCGAGCCGGCCAAGCACCGCTCGGCCGACTCAATGAAGACGATTCTGCGCCGTTTGAACAAGTGTTCAATAAGGTTTACCACCTAAGATATATAATTGGTCAATCGATCTGATGCACGCTACAGTGCATCGGTCTGCATCGAACATCAATCAGGAGCAAGACATGCAGAAACGAGGTAACGCGGAAGTCCCGGCAACCGAGCGCGGCAATACCCGCGAACGCATCGTTGCGGCGGCTGAGGCACTTTTCGCGCGGCTCGGTTTCGACGGCGTCTCGCTGCGCAATATCGCGCAGCAATCGGGCGTGCCCGTCGGTCTGGTCAGCTACCACTTCGGCGGCAAGTTGGGGGTGTATCAAGCGATCTTCGAAGCACGCGTGCCGGCGATCGTCGAGCAGCGTAAGGCGGGCCTCGCGCTGGCCGAGATGGAGGAGGACCCCGACCGCCGGCTGGAACTGATTCTCAAGGCGTTGCTGCTGCCGATGTTGAGGCTGCGAACCACCGAAGGTGGGGAGCACTTCGGGATCATCATGGCGCGCGAGGTCAACGATCCCTGCTCGTCCGAGCGGGGGATCATCCAGCAGATGTTCGACCCGATCGCCATGGCGTTCATCGATCAACTGCGCATCACGTTGCCCGAGCGCACCGAGGCGGAAATCCACTGGGCCTATCAATCCGTGATCGGGATCATGGTCTATGTGATGGTGGACGTGGGCCGCATCAGCCGCTTGAGCGCCGGCAAGGCCGATCCTGACGATGTAGACGGAACCCTGCGTCATCTGCTGTCGATTTTGCTCGACGGCTTACGCAGGCGATAAACGTCATTTATTTAGGGAAACGGAATGAAACTGGTGACGTACCGCCGCGGCGACCGCGGCAGCAGGGCCGGCGCGCTCGTCGACGATGGCGCGAGCATTATCGATTTGAGCGCGGCAAGTAGCCACGCCGATGCTCGGGGCGTTGCGGATCCTCGCTTCGACAGCGTGCTGGCGATGATCGGCGGCGCGGACTCGGCGCTCGAGCGAGCTTATGAGCTCGTCCGCAGCGCGCCGGCCGGCGCCCGCGTGCCGCGCGCCGAGGCGATACTGGATGCCCCCGTTCAGCCGCCCGTGCAGATGCGCGACTGCCTCTGCTTCGAAGGCCATCTGATTCAGGCATTCCGTAATGCAAGGAAGTTGCGTGCGCAACAGTTCCCCGATCCCGAAGCGAAGTTCGCGGAGATGGAACGCGAAGGGGTGCTGGCGGTACCGAAGACATTCTACGAGCAGCCGATTTACTACAAGGCGAACCGGCTGGCCGTCATCGGCACCGACCATGACGTTCGCTGGCCGTCCTACAGCAATTTCTTGGACTTCGAGTTGGAATTCGGCTTTTTCATCGGCAAGCGTGCCACGGACGTATCGAAGGAGCGCGCCCGCGACTATATCTACGGCTATACGATCTTCAACGACGTGACGGCCCGCGACGCGCAGACGGCTGAAATGGGCGGACAGCTCGGGCCGGCGAAGGGTAAGGATTTCGACACGGCAAACCCCATGGGGCCATGTTTGGTGACCGCCGATGAGCTTCCCGATCCCTATAACCTCTCGATGATCGCGCGGGTCAACGGCGAAGAATGGACGCGTGCCAAATCGAGCACGATGTATTGGTCGTTCGAAGACGTGATTGCTCACATCTCGCGCAGCGAGACGCTGTATCCCGGCGAATTCATCGGCTCCGGCACCGTTGAAGGAGGATGCGGGCTCGAACTGATGCGCTTCCTGGAACCGGGCGATACGATCGAACTGGAAGTCGAGGGAATTGGCGTATTGCGCAATCGCGTCGTCCGTTAGGCGAGCAGTGTGCGCGGCCGCATCGGCCGCGCACCGCGTGTTATTTTCTGCGCTCGAGGATGCTGACGTAGTTGGCGACGGCCGAGCCGCCCATATTGAAGACGCCGGCGAGCTCTACGTTCGCGAGTTGCATGTCGAGCGCGTCGCCGCATAATTGCATGGCCGAAAGCACATGCATCGAGACACCGGTGGCGCCGATCGGATGGCCTTTCGCTTTCAGGCCACCCGAGACGTTGACGGGCAGCGCGCCGTCGCGCGCGACGATGTCTTCGTCGATGACCGTGGCGCCTTTGCCGGGAGAGGCTAGACCCATTGCCTCGTAGCTCAGCAATTCGGCGATCGTGAAGCAGTCGTGAACCTCCGCGAACGACAGATCGCCGAGCGCGGCGCCGGCGCGTTGCAGTGCAAGCGCCCAGGCGCGTCGTGGCCCTTCGAACGCCACGGGATCGCGGCGCGACATCGGCAGATAATCGTTGACATGCGCGGTGCCGCGAAATCCCACGGCGCGCGCGAACTCCGCGAGCAGCGTGTCGTCGGCAAGCACCAACGCCGCCGCGCCGTCGGACACGAGCGAGCAGTCTGTCTTACGTAGTGGTCCCGCGATGAGCGGGTTCTTATCTGACACGGTGTTGCAGAATTCGAACCCGAGGTCCTTGCGCATATGCGCCCACGGGTTCAAGGTGCCGTTGGCATGGTTCTTCGCGGCGATTCGCGCAAGCGATGCGCGCACGTCGCCGTATCGTTCGAAATAGGCTTCGGCGATTCGGCCGAAGATGCCGGCAAACCCGTGGTCGATCGTGGATTCCTCTTTGACGTACGAGCAGTTGCCGAGTATTCGGGTGGCCTCTTTGCCGGTTACGGACGACATCTTTTCCGCGCCGACGACGAGTGCGATCTTCGCCGCGCCGGCGCGGATCGCGTCGATCGCGCCATATATCGCGGCGGAGCCCGATGCGCACGCGTTTTCCACGCGCACGGCCGGCTTCCAGCGCAGCGCGTCGTCCGCTTGCAGCGTCAGCGATGAACAGAACACATCGGGCACGAAGCCGCCGTTCAGATTGCCGAGCCAGATGCCGTCCACCCGTTCGGGTGAAATTGCCGCATGATGGATAGCCTCGCGCGCCACGCTGGTGATCAGCGACTCGAGGTCCAGTTCGTCGAATTTGCCAAACCGGGCGTGCGCCCAGCCTACGATGGAAACGCCCATATTTCTCTCGTTCGTGGATGATGGAACCCGTTCGAACTTAACAGCACGGGCGCGCGGCGGACAGTCGCAGAATTACGCCAAGTGCAAACCCTAACCCGATGAAGCCCAACCGACGATGGATACACGCAATCCCGACGCGTTGTATGACTTGACGCTGGCGTTCCGGCTCGCGCCCGTGGGCTTGATGGTGTCCCGCCAAAGGATCATCCACCGGTACAACGCCGCGTTCTCCGACATGTTCGGTTACGACGAAAACGAACTCGCCGGCCAGTCGCTAGAGCGGTTGTACCCGTCGCACCAGGAGTTCGAGCACGTGGGGGAGCGCGCTTCGCGCATCATGCGCGAACAAGGCAATTACAGCGACGAGCGCATCATGCGCCACCAGTCCGGGCGTCCGTTTTGGTGTCACGTTTCGGGCAGGGCATTGAACAAGGACGCGCCGCTGGCGGAAGCGGTATGGGTCTTCGAAGACTTGTCGACGCGCTGGCCGGTCACGACCGAGCTCACGCCGCGCGAGCGGGAGATCGCGCAGTTGCTCGTGATGGGCAAATCGAGCAAAGCGATCGGGCGTGAGCTCGCGATCAGCCCACGAACGGTCGACGCGCATCGCGCCCGCCTCATGAAGAAGATGAACGCGGCTTCGGTGAGCCACCTCGTTGCACGGCTTATCGGCCGGACGTGAGCGCGTTCGCAGTGGGGGCGAACGCCGCCTCGCTTGCGCTTTCGCCGTCATTGGCGTGCCGCCGGCCATACTGGCGCGGAGCGCAATTCATGATCCGTTTGAAGGCCGTGCTAAAGGACTTTTCCGATTCATATCCGAGCGCGAGACCGATTTCGGCGACCGACTCACGCGACTGTGCCAATTTGTTTGCGGCCAAGGTCATACGCCAACGCGTCAGGTAGTCCATCGGCGAGAGGCCGACCAGTTCCTTGAACCGGAGCGCGAAGCTCGTGCGCGACATGGCGGCGTGCTCGGCCAGCGTTTGCAGAGTCCATTTCGCGCCGGGCGATTCGTGCATCGCATTGATCGCCGCGCGCATCCGTTTATCCGCGAGCGCGAAGAGCCAGCCCACCGCATCCTTATGTCCGCCTGCAAGCTGCAGCCGCAATGCTTGCACGAGCACGAGCGTAGCCAACTGCTGCGCGACGATGCCGCCGCCCGGCTGCGGTTCGCGCAATTCCTCTCTCATGCGCTCGATACACCATCGCAACGTTGACGGCCCCGGTTCTTCCCGAACGTGGATGACCGCGGGAAGTACGTTCAAAAGCAGATCGGCCTGGCCGTCGGCCAGCGTGAAATAGCCGCCGACACTGAGGAATTCGCCGCCACCGTTGTGCGTCACGATACGGCCGTCCCTGACTGGCGGGACGAGCGTACCGAACGCGACCGGCTCGACCGCAAGATCGCTCGCGATACGAAACGGATTGCCGCGCGCCAGCAGAAAGCATTCGCCTTCGGTGACCTCCAGAGGCTCGGGTTCGCCGTCGACGCAAACCCAGCATCGGCCTCGAAGCACCGCATGAAACTTGATCCCGTCGAATGGACCGAATTTCACCGCCCAATCCCCACTCGCATCGAAGCCGCCGGAAACATAGCTGCGCAGCTTCAGAAGCGACAAGACATCCGATAGTGGATCCATGATGCGATTCGAACGATTGAATACTAAAAGCGAACTCTAAGGCATAGATAGTCCAGGTTCAACGCCCTAAGCTCTATCCATTGGAAAGAGATGGGTAGAGAGAGCTATGCGGATTTTCATCACAGGCGCGACGGGCTTCATCGGTTCGGCGGTCGTTCGTGAGCTCGTTACCGCAGGCCACGCGGTGACGGGCCTCGTGCGTTCGGCGCACGGCATCGCCTCGCTCGAGGCGATCGGGGCGAGGGCATGTCGCGGGACGATCGAGGATCTCGGCATCTTGCGCCGGGAGTCCGCGCTCGCCGACGGCGTGATTCATACCGCCTTCTTCCACGCACTGTCGCATGCAAGCCTCGGCATTCGTGCGCGGATACTGTTCGGCGGCGCGCCGGCGCGTATCGTCCAGCGATTCGCGGCCGCGGCCGTCAGCGCCGATCAGCGTGCCATCGAGACGTTCGGTGAGGCGCTTCACATTCGAAAGGGCTCGCTTGTCATCGCCTTTCCGACCATGGCGATGGCCGCGGGGCGGGCGGCCCAGGAAACCGACGATGCCGATCCCGGCGCCGTAGGCGGCGCGAGGGTGCGATCCGAGCAGGCGGCACTCGATCTCGTGCGCAGCGGCGTGAGCGCCACGGTCGTTCGACTGCCGCCCTCGGTCCATGACGAGACCAAGTTCGGGCTCGTTACGCGGTTGATCGAGATCGCACGAAAAAAGCGGATGTCCGCCTATCCCGGGGACGGGCTCAACCGCTGGGGCGCCGTGCACAGACTGGACGCGGCGCGGCTGTTTCGACTAGCGCTCGAAAACGGTGAGCCCGGCGCCCGTTATCACGGTGTGGCCGAAGAGGGCGTGCCATTTCGAGATATCGCCGATACGATTGGACGCTATCTCGACGTCCCTGTCGTGCCTTTGCTTGCCAAAGACGCTGCAAAGCATTTCGGCTGGCTCGCGCCGTTCGCCGCCGCGGACAATCCCGTTTCCAGCCAAATGACACGGGAACGATTGGGTTGGACGCCACGGCACTCAGCGTTGATCAAGGATCTTGCCGCGACCTTACGCACCTCGGGCCATTAAAAATTAGGAGTAACGACGCCCGCATCCGCTCAAGCGGGCCAGCCTATCTTCTGTGCTTGATGGAGCGAGCCTCGAACGACCATGCGATGAAACGGCGCGATCAGCGCAATGTAAGCGCGGCCGAGAAGGCGATTGTAGAAGACGAGCGTTGTCACGATCACTCGGCGGGGGCGCTCATCGGATGGCGGCAGCACGAGTACCGACACGCGAAAGTTCAAATGCGTGTCGTCCTCGCCAAGCACGATCTCGTTCGGATACCGTCCGAATACACGGAAAATGTTGACTCTGTCGCCGCCCGCGGCCCAGAGATCCGCGGCGCGCTTTAGACCAAACGGACGTACGAGCAAGTCGCGCAGTTTCAGCAGGGCCGCGATCCATTGCGGCTGATGGTCGAAGATATGCCGGGCGATGAACTCCGCGTCGTGGGATGCGGCCTGCGGCAGTTCTATCGAAAACGCGTCGGCAAAATCGGCCCGACCGTAGGAAGACATCAGGTGTGAGGCCGGCGGCAAGCCGGCCTCTTCGATCTTCGCGTTGATGTGCATATCCGATCACCGAAATGACAGAGGGGCCAATCGATGCGATCGGATCGGCGTGATCCCGCCATCGACCGCTCGCCAGGTGCCAAATATATACCTGAACGTTCTTTTGCACTGGAGATGCACGAATACGGGCGCCGCCTCAATGCCCCTCGGCCCAAAGCACGGCATCCGCGCCGGCGGGAATACGCAACGGACTCGACGGATCGTTCACCGCGCGCCACACCGCTTCGGCCACGTCGCGTGCGTGCGTGACCGGTCCTGGCTGATTCAATCCCGCCATGAATCCTTGCACGAGTTCGCCATAAGCCGCGTGATCGAGGCCATGCATGTGGGGCCGTCCGTTTTCCGCGAAGCGCGTATCGGGAGCACGCCCGGGCAGGACAAGGTGCGCGCGCACGCCGAACGCGCCGAGTTCGAGCGCCATCGATTCGGTGAACGCATTAACCGCCGCCTTGCTGGCCGTATAGGCGGCAATGAACGGGAGCGCTTTCAACGTGACGCTCGACGTGACGTTCACGACGACGCCGCTCTTGCGCTGTCTGAACTGCGGCAGGACCGCCTGTGTCACGGCCATCGTGCCGAACGTGTTGGTTTCGAAGACTTCGCGTATCGTCGGCATCGGCGTGACTTCGAACGGCGCCGCGGCGCCGAATCCCGCATTGTTGACGAGCGCGTCGATCGGCCCGGCGGCTTCGACCGCCTTCCGGATACTCTCGGGGCGTGTCACATCCAGGGCGAGCACGCGTAGGTTTTCGTGGGCGGGCAGTGCATCTTCCCGGGGCGTGCGCATCGTTGCCAGGACTTTCCAGTCGCGCTCGACGAAGTACCTGGCGGTTTCGAGGCCGAAGCCGGACGAGCATCCGGTGATCAGAACGGTTTTCATGGGACTCCCAGAAGTGGCTGACGTGGCCAAGACGATAGACCGCCACGGCCGGACTTTCTATAATTGCGAGTCCTGAGTTAATTAGCCGGAGTCCGGGTATGATCGATCCGCTCGCGGACGTCGTGACGCTGCTGCAACCGGGCGCGCGGCACTCGAAGCTCGTCGTCGGGGCCGGTCCATGGCATATCCGCCGTTCCGATGCGGGGCAGCCCTTTTATTGCGTCGTGCTCGAAGGAGCTTGCCGGATCGCCGTCGAGGCGAGCCGGGCGATCGAACTGTGCTCGGGGGACTTTATTCTTGTCCCGGACGCGTACGGTGTCGCGATGTCCAGTATCGTGCCGGTGCCGCGCGGTACGCCCGACGCGATACCGGTCGCCTTGGGCGCCGGCGAGTTTCGGATCGGCGATCAGTCAGGTCCGCCGGACGTGAGCATGCTCGCGGGGCATTGCAGCTTCGGCTCGCCCGATGCCGACCTGTTGGTGTCCTTGCTTCCGCGCGTCGTCCATGTCCGGGGCGAGCCGCAACTGGCCACCCTCGTTCAGTTGATTAGAAGCGAGTTCCGCGACAGGCGTCCGGCGCGCGAAGTGATCCTTGCCCATCTCGTCGAAGTCCTCTTGATCGATGCACTGCGCTCTACGGCGGGTACGCCGGCATCCCCCGGTCTCGTGCGGGGGCTGGCCGACGAGCGGCTTGCCGTGACACTACGTCGCATGCATGAAAGCCCGGCCAAGGCGTGGACGGTCGCCGAGCTCGCCAAGGAGGCGGCGCTCTCGCGCACGGTATTTTTCGAGCGCTTCAACCGCGCGGTGGGGCTCGCTCCAATGGCTTATTTGCTGACTTGGCGCATGGCGTTGGCCAAGAACATGCTTCGGCGGATTAATCGGGGGATTGCCGAGATCGCGGAGCGCGTGGGCTACGGATCGGCGAGTGCGTTCAGCGTCGCATTCGCGCGCCACGTCGGACTGCCGCCGGCCCGCTATGCGCGCGAACAGGCGCTCCTGGCGCCGTAAGCATGACGTTCGACCGCCCGATCGATAGGTGCGAGGCGATGCGGTGGTAAAAGCCGGCAACCGACGATGGTTACCCCTGCCGGCGCTCCGCCATATAACGTGCGGGTGACGAGCCGAGCGCCTTGCGAAACATCGTGACGAAATTGCCTGGGCTCTCATAGCCTAGATCCTCGGCAACCTGCTGCACCGAGGCGCCCGATTCGAGCCATTTCACGGCCAGCATGAGATGCAGTTGTTGGCGCCAGCGGCCGAAGCTCATCCCGGTCTCCCGGTCGAGAAGACGCGCCAGCGAACGTTCGCTCACGCCGATGCGTCGAGCCCAGGTCCGCATGGTTCCCCGATCGGCGGGATGGCTCATGATCATGTCGACGATCTTGCGAAGGCGCGCATCGGCCGGAATCGGCAAATGAAAATTGCCTACGGGCGCCGTCGCGATCTCATCCAACACCAACGCGACCAGATGGGCGGCGGCGCCGCTTTCCTCGTAGAGTACAGGCAGGCTGGCCGAGCGGATCAGCAATTCCCTGAGCAGGGGAGTCGCCGCGAGAGCGCAACAAATGGAAGGAAGAGCGTGAGCGGCGCGCGGATCGATATGGGACACGTAGCATTCGATCGCCCCGCTAGCCTCGATCTTATGGCGCATGCCGCCGGGCACCCATATCGCGCTTTGCGGCGGCACGAGCCATAGCCCTTGTTCGACTTCGCAGGTCAGCACACCGCGCAGCGACAGGACGAGTTGATGCTTCTCGTGGTGATGAAAATCGATTTCTTGTCTATTTAGGCTCGCGATCGCCTCTTTGCTGAGGCTCGCCCATACGCTGCTGTCGGCGCCGATCGTGACGAGCGGGCGAGGGATCGTGTCCGCATCGGGCCAGCGGGTGGGGTCGAGGTCCGACAGTTCTTGCAAGATGGGCATAGTGATGAAATTCAGCCTCGCCGACCGGCAATCCGCGTCGGCGGAGCGCAAGCTGCAAATGCACCGCTCGAGTCCAACGCGCAAACATAGTCGGGAAGTACGAACGCGTCCGTGGCCGACTCCTCGTTCCGTTTTGCGATCGGACGCATCAATGTTTGCATCGGGCGGCTGGCGAAGAGCCTTTGCAAGACACGCATGCAGGAAATGCCAAACGCCGTCTTCACATGCAAGAGCTTGATCATACCGGGGCTCAGTTGCGCCTGTATGGCCTCGATATAAGGCCGCACCATTTTCTCGTAGGCGTTGAACGCGGCGGCCAGGGAATCATGCCTCGCGATCTCTCCCGCAAGGACGTAGGCGCCCACGAGAGACAGCGCGGTGCCTTGTCCGGTAAAGGGCGTGGGGCAATAGGCGGCATCGCCGACCAGGGCGAAACGGCCTTTCGACCAAGACCGTGCTTTAACTTGACTCATCGGGCCGAAATAAAAATCCTGAACGTTCTCGATCTCCGAAAGTATCCGGTCCGCAAGCGCGCCGCGTCCCTGTAGGGCGCGGCGCAAAAGCGCTTTTCGGTGCGATGGGCCGGTCGTACCCGCATCGGCATCGGGGACAGGGAACGTGGCAAGCACGGTCGTTACGTTTTCGTCGCCTGGCCGAAGGAAGATCAACGTGCCTCCGATTCCGTTGATCGAATGGGCCCAATAGTCGTCCTCCGGTCGCCTGGGAATATTGAAAAACGACATATAGACGCCCAGGTATCTAAATTGTGTCTGCCCGGGAAGCACCAATTCTCTCGTTGCCGACGAGATGCCTTCCGCGCAGAGAATCAATGCGAACGCTTCCTTTTCCCCGTTGCTGAAGGTGGCCATTATGCAATCGTCGGTTTCTTCAATGCCGGTAATGAAAGTGCCGAACCGGTATTCACACCGGTCTTTGGTGGTGTCATAAAGGATTGTCGCGAGGTCGCCTCTTAAAATCTCGAAATTGCTGGTCAGAGAACCGATGGCGCCCTTGGGAAAAACCGCAATTGTTCTTCCATGGGCATCCACGTATTTTTGACCCTGTTCCAATGTGTTCTTGCTTTCTATCTTGTCCGCTAGCGCCATCCTTCTTATCACGTCTTGTGCCGGGCCTTTGATGTCTACGTTCTGTCCGCCATCGCGAATCGCATTCGCTTTCTCCGTTATGACGACGGAATAGCCGTATTGGTGTAACCAAAAGGCAAGCGCCGGGCCGGCGATTCCGGCACCGGAAATCAAGATTCGTTTGTCTGTTTTCATGGAAATCTCCTCGATAGAGTCGATGTCACGATATCCGGCGGCAACATTGGCATCAATGGTGATTTTTGCCACCAAGTTTTGAATTCCTGCCAATCGATTCGAACCCCGCACAATCATTCGGCGGCGCGCCGCAGCGCGTGCCGAGCCGCACGAGTACCCGGCTAGGCTCGAGAAACGCATATTTGTCGCAGCCGCGATTTAAATAGCGTGCGCCGTTACAAAAAATCACATTTATGCGACCGAGTCTCTTTCGATCGTGCGCCGCCGGGTTAATCGATTCGGTTGTCGTTCAAATGGGGGCGGCGATGTCCAGGAACCGGACGGCGGCGCCGATCTTAGGGGTTATTGGCCATTTTCCGGCGTCGATGTTGCGCCGCACTCGGCAAACCGGGATATTTGCCGCGTACTTCGAATCGAAGCGCGGCGGTGCTACGCCCATCCGTCAAGAGCGCGAGCGTTAAAAGCGATCCGTATTTTCCCTATGACACGATGACTCGAATAGCCGAGACGCAGCAGGGGATGGAACGATGGTTATGTTTATCGGCCGATAGGGGCCCCGTTCTCGCGTCGGTTGAATGGGCGGCGCGAAGTGACGTTTGATTGGCGGCGAAAAGCGAACTCGGGTTGCAACGCGCTGGCCGTATTCGTGGGCGTTGCTCAGGGGGCGCCGAAAATCGCGACAACGACGCCTACGCTTCGGACAAATCTTTCAGTGAGGAAGTGGTGAACGCTAGACTGATGCGGCTCAGCAACGCAAATTCACGATCTGACCGGAGGAGTTATGTATCTGGGCAAGACTGATACGCTGCCGGCGACTCCAAGGGGCCAGCACCTGCCGCAAGAGAAGCCGCAAAACTTTCGCGATGCGATCGCCGGTAGCGGCATTGGATGCCGTATCGGTGTCGTGATCAGTGACGATTGCTCCCCGAGCGACGTGGCGAAAGTTCTTGCCAAGACGTGCGAGCACTTTGGCGACGACCAGAGCGAGGCGAACAAGAACGGGGAAATCAGCATCACTGTCATCGCCGGCCGCAGCGGTTTCGTGCTGCGCGAAAACGCGCGTCTGCCTGTTTGGTGCGAGGCGATTTGCGACGTCAACCCACTCGATTTCAACTACTTCGTCGTGCCCGAATGCGGCAGCGGCACACCCGAGCCGCGGCCCGAAATCGTTGCATGGCTGGCCCGTGCCGGCGCCGGGGTGAAGATCATCGAGCTTCCTCTCGATACGCCCGCCGTTGCAACGACGCGCGAACCTTCGCCGGTCGATACGGAGATGCCGCCCGGCCCCGCCAAGCTCGACGGGAGTTCCGACTCGGCTCCAGGCCTGTCCGAGCCCGAAGCCGCTCGCGTTTCGAGGCCTGCGCAAAGCTCTGCCGACGTGTCTGCGGCGGGCGCATTGGTCGATCAGCCCTCGGCCAGCGAACGCATCAGGGCCACGGTGGAATGGCTCAACGAGCACTACGGCAGCCGCATTTCGATATCGGCGATGGCTGAACGCGCTTTGATGAGCGAACGAAACTTTCTGCGACGGTTCCGCGCCGAGATGGGGCACACGCCACACGAATATTTGTCGAAAGTCCGCTTGGAAAACGCGCGCAAACTGCTGATCACCACGGCGCTCCCCGTCGATAAGATCGCGCGCCATTGCGGGCTGTTCAATGGCGATCATCTACGCAAGCACTTCGTCAAGCAATTCGGCATGAGCCCCGTCGAATATCGGTCTGCCCGTTTCAACGCCTTGCATGCCCTGGCTAGTACCGATTCAACCCGGTAGAGAGTCGATCATCTTTAGCGGACGAATCGAATCCGCGCTTCGGCGCGCCGGCCGAGCGCGCGGCGTGCCCGAATAACTGGCGAACAGATGATGAAATGCGTCGAAAGGCTCGGTGCGTTGGATATCTACGTCTTGCAAGGCGACACCGATCTGGTGAGCCGTGTGAGCCGTTGCTTCGATAGAGTCGACGTCAACGTCATTGCGATCGACGATTTGACGATCGCGCCGGCGCCCGCGGCGTCGCGTGCCGCCGTCGCGGTCATCAGCATGGGCGCGGTGGGCAGTTCGGCTGCGATGCTGCGAGAGTGTCAGCGTGCGAGCGTCATGCCGGTGATCTGGGTAGGCGAGTGCGAGCCGCAGGCCGAGCATGCGCGCGGCGCCGATTTGTATGTGCTGCCACCGGCGTTCACGTGCGCCGCGTTGCGCGGCATGGTCGCGAAGCGAGCTGCGCAAGCGCACACGCACATGCATGAATCCGGCGCGCCCCGAGCCGGTCCCTTCATCGCTCACTCCGAATGCATGCGTGCGTTGTTGCGCGAGGTCGATATGTTCGCCGATTGCGATGCGAACGTATTGATTCGCGGCGAAACCGGCGTGGGTAAAGAGCGGGTGGCCAAGCTGTTGCACACCAAGCATTCGCGGCGCAGTCAAGGCGCTTTCGTTGCCGTCAATTGCGGAGCCATCCCGGACGGCTTGTTCGAGTCGCATTTTTTCGGTCACGCGAAGGGGGCCTTCACCGGTGCCGTCAGCGCGCATGAAGGCTATTTCGAGCGTGCCGACCAGGGCACGCTCTTTCTCGATGAAATCGGCGATCTGCCGTTGCATCAACAAGTGAAGCTCTTGCGGGTGCTGGAGGATGGCGCCGTAACGCGCGTCGGATCGGCCGTGCCGATGAGCGTGAATCTACGCGTGCTGGCGGCGACCAACAAGGATTTGCCCCGGCTCGTCGCGACCGGGGCGTTTCGCGCCGACCTGTACTATCGCTTGGCCGTCGTCGAAATGTACGTGCCGTCGCTGCAAGAGCGCGGGGCCGCCGAGAAGATCGGCATCTTCCGGTCCGTGATCGGTTCGGTGTTCGGCGAGGAGTGGCTTGCGAGCCTTCCCGACGTGCCGTCCTGGCTGACGGACGCGATCGCGAAAATGCGGTTTCCGGGCAACGTTCGCGAGCTGCGCAACCTCGCGGAGCGCATTGGCGTCACCGTGCGGCAGATGCGCTATTGGGATCCTGAACGGCTACAGTCGCTGCTCGCGCATGTGCAACAGACGCAGGCGGCGCTCTCGCTCGGCGCGAACGACCATCCGCGATGGGACATGGCCGACCGAACCCGCGTGCTCGACGCCCTCGCGACGAACGGCTGGCGGCGTCAAGATACCGCGCAATATCTCGGCATCAGCCGCAAAGTGCTCTGGGAAAAGATGCGCAAATACCAGATCTCCGACACCGAACGGGTGCGGGCATAAGCAGCATTGGGCCTGACTTGCCCCGTCGAAACCGGGCGCCAAGGTCAGCCGCCGTTAGCCGTTTGGACGGCTATCGATCCGACGCTTGCACGGGCGAGAATCGTTTGTCGGCTCACCGCATTCGCGTGCTTCGCGATGGGCGGCCGGCACGACGACATCAACGCGGCAAGGATCGATCGAGCGATGAAATACGAGATGAACACGGTTGTCGGCGCCCACGTGCCAGGGGCGGATCTTCCCGCCTCGGCGTGCGAGCCATTGCGCCGCACTCGCCCAGCCGGTAGGGCTCCGCGGCCGCGGGGCTGGAATGCCGGAATTCGACCGGATACGTGCCATGGGATCGTGAGGTTGCCCCATTTGCCATCATTGATTAAAATGCAATCAATGATTAATGGAGGGCATACCCATGGCGAGCATGACGATTCGCAACATCGACGAACAACTGAAGTCGCGCTTGCGGGTGCAGGCGGCGCATCATGGGCGCTCGATGGAGGACGAGGCGCGCGACATTTTGCGTGCCGCGCTGTCGACCCGGACCGAGACTGCCGGGCAAAGCTTGATCGACTCCATCCGCTCCCGCATTTCACCGCTTGGCGGTGTCGATCTGACCTTGCCGGCTCGGGAGACGATTCAGGATCGAGTGGATTTAGGCGCATGATCGTCCTGGATACGAACGTCCTGTCCGAAACATTGAGGTCGGCGCCGGATCCCCGCGTGATCGAATGGTTTCGCGCGCAACGCCGCGCCGCACTGTTCACGACCACGATCACGCGCGCGGAGATTCTTTACGGACTTGGGCTATTGGCCGACGGTCCCCGCAAGCAGGCGTTGTCCATCGCCGTGCAGGCGATTTTCGAAGAGGATTTCGCAGGCCGGCTCTTGACGTTCGATAGCGATGCCGCGGATCTTTACGCCATGATCGCGGTGTCGCGCCGAAGCACTGGGAGACAAATCAGCCAGTTCGATGCCATGATCGCCGCGGTTGCGCGCTCCACCGGCGCAACGCTCGCAACGCGAAACGTCAAAGATTTCGTCGATTGCGGTATTGCCGTCATCGATCCATGGGCCCAGTGAGCGGCCCGCGCCAGGGGGCAATAGGCGAATAGCGTGCCGCGATCCAATCGATGAACGCACGCGTTTTAGCCGGTAGCAGCCGGTTCGACGGCACCACGGTATAGATCGCACCTTCGTCCCGCGGCAGCCATTCGGTGAGGACGGGCACGAGCGTTCCCTCGGCCAGTTCCCGGCCCACTAGCCAATCCGTGCACAACATGATCCCCAATCCCCGCTCCGCGGCGTGTACAAGGCCCTGTGCATCGTCCGAGACAAGCGGGCCGTCGGCTCGCACAGTAACGCTCTCGCCCCGCGCGTTACTAAACGTCCAATTCAGATGAGAAGCGAGCCCGGTGAACCCCAGGCAGGGAAGCCGTTGCAAGTCTTCGGGCCGGGAGGGCGCCCCTCGGCGTTGGAGGAAGCAGGGCGAGGCGCACAGGAGTCGCCGCCGCGGTGCGATGCGGCGCGCGACGAGTCGCGAATCGGCGAGTTCGGCCAGGCGTACGGCTGCGTCGAATCCTTCAGCCACGAGATCGACGAATCGATTCGAGTACGACGCATCAACCCGAACATGTGGGTACGCCGCCAGAAAATCGGGGAGGTACGGCGCGATCCACATTCGCCCGAACGTTCCCGGCAGCGCCAATCTGAGCGTGCCGCGCGGCTCCCCGCCGCCGAGCGTGGCGGCTTCCTCACGCGCCTCCGTCAAGGCGGCCTGGATCGTCTTTGCTCTGGCCAGGAAGGCCGAGCCCGCCTCGGTCAAGGCAAGGTGCCGCGTGGTTCGCGTGAGCAGCCGCACGCCGAGACGCTGCTCGAGCGACTGTACCCGGCGCGACAGCACGGTCGCATCTCGGCCCAGAACGGCGGCTGCCTTGGTGAAGGAGCCTTGCTCGGCCACAGCGGCAAAAGCGGCGATTTCCGCTACTTCATTCGGATCCGGCCATTGATGCATGGAGTGCATGAGTGTCGTGTGGTTGCGCTAGTTTATACCGCTTCGACGCATGAGTAAGCTGGGACCACATCAACCCAGGAGCCTAGCCATGCGCGCCATCGAACTTTCCGCCCCCACGCTCGACGCCTTCCATCACGTGACGCTGGCGCAACCGCATCCCGGGCCTGGCGAGGTCCTCGTGCGCATGCGTGCTGCGAGCCTGAATTTCATCGATCTTGCCGTGGCGACCGGCGGCTATAAGGTGCCTCGCTTCCCCATCATTCCCGTTGCCGACGGTGCGGGCGAGGTGGCTGAAATCGGTGCGGGCGTGACCGAATTCTCGGTTGGCGATCGCGTCACTCCCCATTCGAAACCGCTCTGGGCCGGTGGTCCCCCGCGAGCGGCGGTTAGCGGGGCGACGCGTGGCGTCGTACTTCCGGGTTCGTTGGTGGAATACGTGGTGTTACCGGCCGCCGCGCTGGTGGCTACACCGGCGCATTTGAGCGATACCGAGGCGGCAACGCTGCCGATCGCGGCGACGACAGCCTGGCGCGGCCTGCGCGCGGCGAGCGTGCGCCCCGGCTCCGTGGTCGCGCTGATCGGCACGGGCGGTGTCAGCATATTCGCGCTTCAGTTGGCGAAAGCGGCGGGCGCGACGGTGATCATCACTTCTTCATCGGACGAAAAACTCGAGCGAGCGAGGACGCTCGGCGCGGACCATACGATCAACTATCGGCGTACGCCTGCGTGGGACGAAGCGGTTCTCGAGCTCACCGACGGCGAGGGGGCCGATTTGATCGTGGAGACAGGCGGCACGCTGACGTTCGGTCGCTCGGTCAATGCCGCGGCGGTCGGCGCAACGGTGTTCGTGATCGGATTCGTGACCGGGGCGAGCGCATCGGCCGACTTGATAGCCATTATGACGAAGGCGTTGAACGTGCAGGGCAACAACACCGGGTCCGTGGCTGATTTGCGCGACGTTGCGCGGGCCATTGCGGCCAGCAAGATGGTGCCCGTCGTCGATACGACGTTTGGCATCGATGAGGTCCCACAAGCCTATGCCCATCTCGCGAAAGGCGGGCAGCACTTCGGCAAGATCGCTATCGCGCATTAAGCGACGCGGGCAATGTGGCGCGCACTACACCCGGTAGCCCGGACCTTCGCCGTAGTGCCTGCGAATCGAGTCTTGCAGCAGTTCGGCCAGCGCATGCGCGTCTTCGCTCGAACCGCTTGCCCGATGCAAAACGATATCGACCGGCCCGAGGGCGGGCGCGCCCGTGAGTACGGATAGACGCCGCGGCACCCCGAGCGCCGTTCGTACTGTGACGCCGAGGCCGGCTTGGATCCCGCACCAGAGACTGGCCAGGCTCGGCGTCGTCATCGTCAGACGCCACGCGATACCGGCGCGCGAAAGCGCGTCGATGGCCATGTCGCGAAACAAGCATGGGCCATCGAATACGGTTAGCGGCACGATCGAGCCTGGGCCGGCGTTCGGCAACATGGTTGGGCATCCGATCCATGCCACCGGAACCGTTGCGATTTTATCGGCGCTCCGTGTGCCGGCCGCGGCGAACGCAACGGCGACATCGAGCTTGCCGGATGCGACGTCGGCCGCCAATTCGAAGTTTCGTCCCGCCTTTATCTCGAGTTGCACGTTTGGCCGCGAGGTCGTGTAGCGCACGAGCAGTTCTTCGAGAATGACGTCGGCGAGGTCTTGCGGGATACCGAGCCGGATGGCCGCCCGGGTATCGGCCGCGCCGAGTGCGCTGCCGAGCTCGTCGTTCAGTGCAAGGACACGGCGTGCGTACTGCAGCAGCACATTGCCCGCGTCGGTCAGTGCGAGCCCTCGTCCGCGCCGCTTGAAGAGCCGCTGGCCGGCCTGCGCTTCGAGTTTTCGCAATTGCATGCTGACAGCCGACGGGGAGCGGTGCAGACGCGTCGCCGCATGCGAGAACCCGCCCAGTTCCACCCCCACCACCAGGGTTCGGAGGGCGTCCATGTCGAAGTTCAGCGGTTGTCCCATTTCCGGTTTCTTGAAGTGGAAGTTTCGATATTTTCGATTTTCACAACGTTAGCAGATCCTTAGGATATTCCGGACGGGAGCGCTGTGAGGACCACCTCGAGGGATGATGCAATGATTTCGTCGAATATGCCGGTCGGTTTTATCGGATTGGGCGCGATGGGCGAGCCAATGGCGCTCAATTTGCGCAAGGCGGGGATTGCGTTGATCGTATGGAATCGCTCCATGCCGAAGCGCGCTGTCCTGGCGAGGGCTGGTGCGGGCGTTGCCGACGAGTGCGCCCAGGTCTTCGAGCAATGCGAAATCGTGCTGTTGATGCTGGCTCACGCCGAGGCGATCGATCTAGTACTCGCCCGGGGCGAACCTCGGTTCGCGCAACGAGTGCGTGGGCGCACCATCGTGCACATGGGGACCACCTCGCCGGCTTATTCGCGAGGGCTGGAGCAAGCGATCCGCGCGGCGGGAGGGCGCTATGTCGAGGCGCCGGTATCGGGGTCGCGCAAGCCGGCCGAAGCGGCTCAACTCGTGGCCATGCTGGCCGGCGACCGAGAATCCGTCGCGCTAGTGCGCCCGCTGCTCGATGCCATGTGTAAGCGTTCGGAATATTGCGGCGAAGTGCCCGCGGCGCTGACGATGAAGCTCGCGGTCAACATTTTTCTGATCACGATGGTGACGGGACTTGCCGAGGCGATGCATTTCGCCCGCGAGCAAGGACTGGACCTTGCCCAGTTCGTCGCGATCGCCGATGCCGGACCGATGGCGAGCGACGTGTCACGCGTGAAGGCCGCCAAGCTGCTGCGCGAGGATTTCGCGGAGCAGGCCAGTATCGAGAACGTCCTCGACAACAATCGGCTCATCGCGGCGGCGGCCAGAGCGGCGAACATCGCCACGCCGCTGCTCGACGTCTGCCACGACCTTTATCGCGAGACGCGTGACTTGGGGCGGGGCAGGGAGGATATGGCGGCGGTCGTCAAGGCGATCGAAGCGAGGACCGAGCGCGCGGGCACGGAAAGGTAGCGGGTGGGAGGAGTGGACGATGGCACTTACCCGGTATATAAGAGTCGAACGAGCCTAGCTCGCCACAAACAGACCGATAGGAATGCGATTATGACTCCCGACCCGAACCGGCCGCAGGACGATTCGAAAAAGGCCGATCTGGCCCATTTGAACGACGCGCTCAATCACGTCGATACGCTGCTCTCCTCGGGCAATATCGCCGTCAGCGCAGCCAAGGGGATCCTATACAGCTTGATCGAGACGCTCGGTGCCTTGGTCGGCGATCCCGACTTGCCCGAGCACAGCCGCGCGGGCTACGAAGGCTTGCTCGAGACGGCTCGCGAATTGCGCGCCAAAGTAGGCAAGTAACCGCTCCCGAGCGGCCCGGGAAACCGGCAAACCCGCCGCCCGCCAAGGGCCGGCGGGGCAGCGGCGACGTTTACCGCCTTCTCCCGAGCATTGGCTCCACAAAACCGGGCTCGACTCCCTGCTAAAATGCGCTCGCCGCAATGTAGTGGATCGCAGATGAAATTGCTTGATGCCTTGGTCGAACAGCGCATTGCCGCCGCCGCCGCGCGTGGCGAGTTCGACGACTTGCCGGGTGCAGGGGCGCCGCAGGAATTGGACGACGACTTGCTCGTGCCCGAGGAAGTCCGCGTTGCCAATCGCATATTGAAAAACGCTGGTTTTGTGCCTCCGGCGGTCGAGCAGTTGCGCTCGCTGCGGCACCTGAAGGACGAACTCGATGCCGCGGGCGATCGTGCGACGCGTTGCCGCCTGCAGGCCAAGTTGCTTGCACTCGACATGGCGCTCGAGTCGCTGCGCGGCGAGCCCACCGTGGTTCCGCGCGAATATTGCCGGCGTATCGCCGAACGTCTGTCGGAGCGCGTTTTAGCCGGGGACGACGAAGACGGGGCGGCAGGCGCGCATCTGACGGGGCTGTCTTGACTCGACCACCCATGGCGCCCGTTCCGCCGCCGCTCGATATGGCCGCTTCGTCGAGCGCCCAGCACGAGCCGGACGCGGCGGCCTCCGAGCGCGACCGGCGCTATATGGCGCTGGCTCTCGACGCCGCGCAGTCGGCTCGCGCGGCTGGCGAGGTGCCGGTGGGCGCCGTGCTGGTGCGCGGAGACGAGGTCATCGCGACCGGCTTCAATCATCCCATCGGCGGACACGACCCTTCCGCCCATGCGGAAATGGTTGCGCTGCGCTCGGCCGCCAAAGCGTTGCGAAACTACCGGCTGCCCGGCTGCGAGTTGTACGTGACGCTCGAGCCGTGTCTCATGTGCGCGGGGGCGATCATGCACGCAAGAATCGCGCGTGTCGTGTTCGGCGCCCGTGATCCGAAGACGGGCGCATGCGGCAGCGTGGTCGACGCCTTCGCCAATCGTCAGCTCAATCACCATACCCAAGTGGCGGGCGGCGTGCTCGCGACCGAATGCGGCGACGCGCTCAAGTCGTTCTTCGCGCATCGGCGTGCGACGATCCGCGCCGAACGAGCCGCGGCGGCGGATGCGCAAGCCCGCACGCCGCGGCAGCCCGTCTAGGCGCGCCTTGCGGGGGCGCGGCGCATTCATCGTTTAAAATGCCGCCCATGACTCGTTCGCGCACCATCGAAATCGTCGCTCCCTCCGGTTATCCGCCCGACGCATCCGCCTTCGAACGCGCTATCGCGCGGCTGCGGGCGGACGGCCATCGCGTGCTGGGCGAAGAACTCGCGCAACGGCGCGACTTGCGATTCGGCGGCACCGACGCCGAACGGACAAACGATCTGAACCGGTTGGCCGATCCCGGCCGGCCGTTGCCCGATATCGTGCTGGCCGTGCGTGGCGGCTACGGTGCGGTGCGTCTTCTCGACTCGCTCGACTACGCGGGGCTTGAACGCCGGTTGGCCGGTGCGCCCATCGCTATTTGCGGGCACAGCGATTTCACGGCGATTCAATTGGCGCTGTTCGCTCGCGCGGGCATCGTCACGTTCGGCGGTCCGATGCTGGCCAGCAATTTTGGAGCGGAGGCAGTCAGTGCCTTCACGCTCGAGCATTTCTGGCGCGCGCTGGAAGCGCCGGAGTTCACGGTGAGCGAACATGTCGCGCAGGCCGAGCCGTTACAAGCCGAAGGGACCCTTTGGGGCGGCAACCTCGCCATGATCGCCGCTCTGGCCGGCACGCCCTATATGCCGCGGATCGACGGCGGCATTCTTTTTCTCGAAGACATCAACGAGCACCCGTATCGCGTCGAGCGCATGCTTTACCAACTGCACCTGGCCGGTATCCTGGGCCGTCAGCAGGCGCTCGTGCTCGGCGATTTCACGGGCGGCAAACTTTCGCCATATGACAACGGCTACGATTTCTCGACGATGCTCGAGCAGGTCCGCGCGGTCAGTGGGGTGCCCATCGTTCAGGGGCTGCGCTTCGGCCACTGCGCCGACCTCGTCACGCTGCCCTTTGGTGCACGCGCGCAATTGCGCGCGGGACACGACGGCTTCTCGTTGACCGTTACCGGACACCCCACGCTGCGCTGAGCACCCGCCACGGCGCGGCGTGCGCACGATTATCCGGTGGCGTAGCATCCAGATTGTTGACAATTTATCTAGCTCACGGGCGCAAAGATTCGGTGCATGGTGCAACGCTCTAGCGCGAAGATGGCGCATAGATGCACCAAACAGCGGATCCGGCTCGTTGGTTCGACGCGCGCCGCACGATGATTGGCTAAATAAATTGTTGACAATCTTTATGTCGAATCTACTATAGCCAACATGCCGAAGCCGAAATTGTCCGAATCAGCTACGCCGACGGCGATTGCCGAACGTATCCGCGACGCGATACTCGAGCATCGGCTCGAGCCCGGCGCGAAGCTGACCGAGGCGCAATTGTGCGAGGTGTTCGGGGTCAAGCGCGGCAGCGTGCGCCAGGCCCTGTCGCTGCTGGCCAGCGAGCATCTCGTCGATTTGGAGCCGAATCGCGGCGCCTTCGTCGCCAGCCCGTCGCTGAAGCAGGTGCATGAGGTGTTCGAAATGCGCCGCATCATCGAGCGGGCCGTGATCGAGCGCGTGTGCCGCGATCGAGGCGGCCAGGGAGCGGGGCATTTGAAGGCCATCGCCAAAATGATCGAGCGCGAGCGCAGCGCGTTCGAGCAACGCGATTTCCGGACGTGGATTCGTCTATCGGGAGAATTTCATACCTCGCTCGCGGCGCTGACGGGCAACGAGGTGCTGTGCGATTGTTTGTCGGGGCTGGTCGCGCGCTCCACGTTGATTTCCGCGCTCTACGAATCGCTCGGACGCAGCCCATGCTCATTCGACGAGCATGCCCAGATCGTCGAGGCGATCGGCGCGGGCGATCCGGGACGAGCGTCGGAGCTCATGGTGCGGCATTTGGAAACCGTCGAGCTGAAAATGCTCGATCGGCCCGCTCGCGGCGCGGCCGATCTGCGCGAGGTATTCGGCGCTTAGCGCGCCCCCGGACGGTGCCCGCGCCGAGCGGGCGCCGTGCCATGAGCAGTCTCATGTATTTACTTAGGACAACTGAGTAACTATCGAAGTAATGGCCGCGGCATGCGCCGGCCGCGGCCAGTCGCTCGAGGCGCCCACCCGCGCGATGCCGCGCAACCGCTCTTGTCTTTCACCGGAGACGCTCATGCCTGACTTGACCGTTCCAACCGATGCCGGCCCCGTCGGCCCATCGGCCGTTCCCTTCGATGCGCGGCAACCGGCCGGCTACAGCGAGCGTCTGTGCAATACCGATCTCGCGCCGCTGCGCGATCAGCATTGGGGCAGCTACAACATCTTTGCGTTCTGGATGTCTGACGTGCACAGCGTGGGCGGGTACGTCTTCGCGGGAAGCTTATTCGCGCTAGGCTTGACGAGTTGGCAAGTGCTGATCGCGTTGCTCGTGGGAATCGGGATCGTCAATGTTTTCGCTAACCTGATCGCCAAGTCGAGCCAGCGCAACGGGGTGCCGTATCCCGTCATTTGCCGGGCGACGTTCGGCGTACTCGGCGCCAATATTCCGGCCGTGATTCGCGGCTTGATCGCCGTCGCCTGGTACGGGATTCAAACCTATCTCGCCTCGAGCGCATTCGTGATCGTGCTGCTCAAGTTCGCCCCTCAGTTGATGCCGTACGCCGACGTTCACCAGCATGGCTGGCTCGGCTTGTCGACGCTCGGATGGGCCGGCTTCATGATGCTCTGGGTGCTGCAGGCGCTCGTCTTCTGGAACGGCATGGAGACGATCAAGAAGTTCATCGACTTCGCGGGGCCCGCGGTCTATGTCGTCATGTTCGTCTTGGCCGGCTACATGGTGGCGCGCGCCGGGATCTCGAACATTCGGCTCAATCTGGGCACCGTGAAATATCATGGCTGGGAGGCGTTGCCCGTCACCATCACGGCGATTTCGCTCGTGGTGTCCTATTTCTCCGGACCCATGCTCAATTTCGGCGATTTTTCGCGCTACTGCGAAAGCTATCGGAGCGTGAAGCGCGGCAACTTCTGGGGGTTGCCCGTCAACTTCCTCGCGTTCTCGCTCGTGACGGTCGTCACCACGTCGGCCACGCTACCGGTGTTCGGCGAACTCATCACCGATCCCGTCGCCACGGTCGCTCGCATCGATCAGCCGTTCGCGGTCGTGCTCGGCGCGCTGACGTTCATGATCGCGACGATCGGCATCAACATCGTCGCCAACTTCGTCTCGCCGGCCTTCGATTTTTCCAACGTGGCGCCGAAACACATCAGTTGGCGAGCAGGCGGCATGATGGCCGCCGTCGCCTCCGTGTTCATCACGCCTTGGAATCTGTTCAACAACCCCGCCGTCATCCATTACACGCTCGATGTGCTCGGTTCGTTCATCGGGCCGCTCTATGGCGTCCTAATCGTCGATTACTTCATCGTCAAGCGGCAGCGCGTGGTTTTGGACGATCTGTATTCGATGTCCGAGTCGGGCACGTATTGGTATCGCGGCGGGGTGAACCGGCGCGCCGTTGGAGCAGTGGTGGCGGCGGCCGTCATTGCGGTGGCGTGCGTCATGACGCCTGCCTTGGCTTCGCTCGCCAACTTTTCGTGGTTTATCGGTGTCGGCTTAGGTGCGGGATTTTACGCATTGGCTGCGCGCGCGGCCCGCGAGTGACGAACCGCGCTCGACGTATCGGAGACTCGGAGACTATTGCGATGAAGATCAAAATCATCAATCCCAATACGACCGCGCGGATGACCGAAACCATGGCGCACTGCGCACGCACCGCGGCAGCCGCCGCGACCGAGGTGGTCGCGGCCACCTCGAGCATGGGACCGCCGTCGATCGAAAGCTGGTATGACGAGTCGCTCGCGCTGCCGGGCTTGCTCGCCGAGGTCGCGGCGGGCGAGCGCGAGGGCATCGACGGTTATGTCATCGCGTGTTTCGGCGATCCGGGGCTATTCGCCGCGCGAGAACTCGCACGCGGTCCCGTCGTCGGCATCGCCGAAGCGGCGATGCATGCCGCAAGCGTGATCGCACCGAGCTTTGCGGTGGTCACGACGCTCGCGCGGACGACGGGTATGGCGTGGCATTTGGCCGAACGTTACGGCATGCGGCGGTTTTGCCGCAACGTGCGCGCGACGGAGGTCGCCGTACTCGATCTCGACCGCCCGGGCAGCGCGGCGCGGCGCTTGATCGTAGACGAATGCCGCCGCGCCCTCGACGACGATGGGGCCGACGCGATCGTGCTCGGATGCGCGGGCATGGCCGACCTTGCTCGGGCGATCGAGGACGAAATCGGCGCGCCCGTCGTCGAGGGCGTCACCGCGGCGCTCAAATGGGTGGAGGCGCTCGCGGGCCTGGGCCTCACTACGGCGAAGCGCGGCGAGTACGCGCGCCCGCTCGCGAAGCGCTACGACGGCCCGCTGGCCGATTTCAGCCCGCGCGACGCTTGATCCGTCCTGCGCAAGAGCTGCGGCTTGCCCGACATACGCTTGCGGTGAGCCCGGTTATCGGCCTGCTTATATGGGCGCGCGCGGACGTTTTCTATACACTGATCCGACCGAATGAACCCATCGCGGTAACGCCCAGGTATGGCGTTGCCGCGAGCATTGCTCACTCACGCTTGCCTCGAATCTTTGCCATGACATCCGATTCCCGCTATCCGCGCGATCTGATCGGCTACGGCCGGCAGCCGGTCCAGGCCGATTGGCCGGGCCGGGCGCGCGTTGCCGTCCAGTTCGTTCTCAACTATGAAGAAGGCGGCGAAAACTGCGTCTTGCACGGCGATCCGGCGTCGGAACAGTTTCTCTCCGAGATCGTCGGCGCGGCCGCTTATCCGGCGCGCCACATGAGCATGGAGTCGATCTACGAATACGGCTCGCGGGCCGGCGTCTGGCGCATCTTGCGTGAATTCGAGAAGCGCGACTTGCCGCTCACCGTATTCGGCGTGGGCATGGCGATCGAGCGCCATCCCGAGGTCGCGCGCGCGTTCGTCGAACTGGGCCACGAGATCGCATGTCATGGATGGCGTTGGATTCATTACCAAGATATGGCCCCGGAGCGGGAGGCCGAGCATATGCGGCTAGGCATGGAGGCGATCGAACGCGTGACGGGCGTGCGCCCGCTCGGCTGGTACACGGGTCGCGACAGCCCCAATACGCGCCGCCTCGTGGCCGAATACGGCGGGTTTCTCTATGACTCGGATTACTACGGCGACGATTTGCCGTTTTGGATGGACGTGGCGGTGTCGGGCGGGGAGATGCGGCAGCAATTGATCGTGCCGTACACACTCGATACGAACGACATGCGGTTCGCCACGCCGCAAGGATTCAACACGGCCGATCACTTCTTTACCTATCTGCGTGATGCCTTCGACGTGCTTTACGAGGAAGGAGACGAGGCGCCGAAGATGCTCTCGATCGGTATGCATTGCCGGCTGCTGGGGCGGCCCGGCCGTTTTCGCGCGCTGCAGCGCTTCCTCGATCACATCGAGCAGCACGATCGCGTCTGGGTGACGCGCCGCGTCGATATTGCGCGCCATTGGCGCGCGAGGCATCCCTACCAGCCAGATACGAACAGCTCACGCGCATGAAGCCGATGCAATACTCGCTTGAACAACTCAATTCGATGCCGCGCGATGCGTTCGAAGCAGCGCTGTCGGGCATCTTCGAGCACTCGCCGTGGGTCGCTGCGCAGGCCGCGGACGCCAGACCGTTCGCGAGCGTCGATGCGCTCTACGCGAGGATGCGCGAGATCGTCGCGCAAGCGGGCGACGAACGTCAGCTCGCGCTCATCAATGCCCACCCCGAGCTTGCGGGCAAGGCGGCGGTGCGCGGCGAGTTGACAGCCGAATCCACGCGCGAGCAAAGCGGCGCCGGCCTTGCCGCATGCACGCAAGCGCAATTCGACAAGCTGCAGCGGTTGAATGCCGCTTATCGCGCGAAATTCGGCTTCCCGTTCATTCTCGCCGTACGCGGGTACGACCGCGAGGGCATCATCGCCAACTTCGAAGCGCGCGTGAACAACACGCGCGACGAGGAGTTGCGTACGAGCTTGGAGCAGATTTACCGCATTGCCCGGTTTCGCATCGACGATCTCGTGACGGCATGAATGCCCGAGAATGCGATGCGTTGCCGGCCATGCCCGCTTGACGCGCCGATACGGCGTTTGATCGACACAACGAACCGACAGACAGGAAGGACGACAACAATGGCTCTCCCGATTCTCGACCCCAATGCGCCCGATTTCACGCGCCGTTACGTCAACTTGGCCGATCCGCGCTTGGGGGCGCAGGCGCTCGAGGCGAGCGACGAATTTTTCGCGCCGAAGGAGCGCATGCTCAGCCCTGAGCCCGCCGTCTTCATTCCGGGCAAATACGACGACAACGGCAAGTGGATGGACGGCTGGGAGACGCGCCGTAAGCGCACGACGGGCTACGACTGGTGCGTCGTCAAGCTCGCGCGGGCCGGCGTCGTCAAGGGACTCGATATCGATACGAGCCACTTCACCGGCAACTTCCCGCCCGCCGCTTCGGTGGAAGCCGCGTGCGTACCGGCCGGCGAAGCACCGAGCGGTTCGACGCAGTGGAAGGAAATCGTGCCTTCGACGACATTGCAGGGCAATTCGCATCATTACGTCGATGTGACAGACGGCGAGGCTTATACGCATATTCGTTTGAATTTGTACCCGGATGGGGGCGTGGCCCGCCTGCGCGTGTACGGACAGCCGCAGGTCGATTGGGCGAACGCGAGCCGCCACGCGCCCGTGGATCTGGCGGCGATGGAGAACGGGGCCTATGTCGTGGCGGTCAACAACCAGCATTTCGGGGCGGCGTCGAATTTGCTGATGCCGGGCCGCGGCGTCAACATGGGCGACGGCTGGGAAACGCGCCGCCGGCGCGAGCCAGGCAACGACTGGGCCATCATCGCGCTCGCGCAGCCCGGCACGATTACGAAAATCGAAGTGGATACGGCGTTCTTCAAGGGCAACTATCCGGATCGCTGCTCGATTCAGGCGGCTTACATGAAGGGCGGCACCGATAGCTCATTGATCACGCAGGCCATGTTTTGGCCGACGTTGCTCGGCGAGCAAAAGCTGCAAATGGATAAGCAGCACTACTTCGAAGCGGAATTGGCCGCGCTCGGTCCCGTCACGCACTTGCGCTTGAACATCATTCCGGACGGCGGCGTTTCGCGCTTGCGCGCTTGGGGCGTATTGGCATGAGCGGCGCCTCATCGAAGGCGCTGGCCATCGAGCCGTTGACCCGTGAGGCGTTCGCGCCGTTCGGCGACGTCATCGAGCTCGACGGCGCGCGCCAGATCCCCATCAACCAAGGCACGACGATCCGCTATCACGATCTCGCGCGTATCGACGTCGAGGAGGGGGGCGGACGGCCCCTCGTCAACGTGTTTCGCGGCCAACCGCGCGTTCTGCCGTTCGAAGTCGTGATGTTGGAACGCCATCCGTTGGGCTCGCAAGCCTTCATTCCGCTCACGGACAGGCCGTACTTGGTCGTCGTCGCACCGGCCGGCGAGCTGCGGACCGACGCAATCCGGGCGTTCGCGACGCATGGCTGGCAAGGTGTGAATTACGCGAAAGGGGTCTGGCACCATCCCTTGGTCGCGCTCGATACCGTCAGCGATTTCATCGTCGTCGACCGAGGCGGAGAGGGCCACAACTGCGACGAACAATGGCTGGCCGAATCGTTTTGGTTGAACCCAGAAGCATTGCCGCAAGCGCTCCGGTAGTCGCTGTCGCGCTCTCGGCGACTCAAACGCCCGTGTGAATCCACACGGGCGTTTTCACATGTAAATTTGGTCGTAGCCCTTGCAGACGCAACATGTAGGAAAAGGCTGACAAGTGGGCTGTCAGATATTACGTAAGGATCAGCGCCGGCTGATTTGTTTCCTCGAGGCGCTCGCCGATACTTTGGTCACAGGAAAACGATTCGTAAAGCAAGACGCGGACGTTTCCCACCCTGAGCCACGGAGAGATCGCCATGAGCCGCTTCGCCAAAGACCTTATCGAACTTCAACGCCTTTGCCTGGGCGGTTCGGGTGCGTTGACGCAGCATCTGTTGCGCGAAATCGCTTGCAGCCTCATCGCAGCGGGTGTGGCCGACGAGCGCGGCGGCTGCTAACTGCACGCCGTAGCAAACGTTTCACGCGCTCACGCGCTTTGGGCTAGGGAAAAGCCGTTGCGATCCACCCGGATCGCCGCTTACCAGCCGATTTTTAAATCCGACTCACCCCTGGCAGAGATAATCATGAACGGCTCAGAAAACCTCGAATCGATCCGAGAAATAAACCTGTCCTACCTTTCGCTGGCGCAGCGCCTGTTGCGGGCCGACCGCGCCGCCGGCATGGAACGCCTGGGGCTGTCCACGCAAATCGCGGACGTCATTGCCGATCTCTCGGGGCCGCAACTGCTCAAACTGGCCGCATGCGATCAACTCGTTTGCTTCTTCCGGTTCAATGACCGCTCGATGCTCGCCACGCTGGCCGCGCCGGCCACGCGCGCGCCGCGCGCGCAAGAAGTGCTTGCCGAGGCTGCCTGACCGGACGCTCAACCGACGCGTGTCGCCCTTCGATTCACGCGCCGCCTTTCGCTTTCAACTCCTCTCGACCCTGTCTACTGCTTCCGGACAGGGCAAAACAGCGCGTCGCACAGCGTTAGCGCGGCGCCGATTCCCAAACCCACTGCGAAAACCATTGTCGCCATAGCGGTCGTCCCGCTTGCGAGCGACATGGATGCGATCGGGACGACCGACAGAATAACGACGTTGTTGAGCGTTTCGGCGGTTGCGAGGAAGACGGATACGGCTGTTCCATTCCATAAGCCCTTCGCGAGCAGTGGACGCGTGACGTTCGGGTTGCGCAGCCACTTGAAGCCGTGGGTTTCGCGCGTCGCGACGGCGATGCGCCGTTTCGGCATCGTCGCGGCCTCGATCGATTCGGTCCGACAGATAGCCGAGGAACGGCGCCGCGATAGCATAAGCGAACGCGTAGCTCCAGATCAGCCACGCGATGTGAACCGAGTCGGTGCCGAATGCGACACTGAGCGGATTGAGCATCGCTGAGAGCATGAACTCGCTCGCGCCGACGAAGAATACCGACATCGAGAGGACGGACAACAGCGTGCGCTCGTTGTCCGCACTGGCAATAGCTTCTGAAGCTAAAGGCCTCACTGCTGCATGCCCGAGTTGAACCACGCCGCGATCTTCTCGCGCTCATCGGGCGTCATCTTCGTGACGTTGCCGAGCGGCATCGCTTTAAGGACGACGGCTTGTTGATATAGCCGTTGAGCGTTGGCCGAGATTTCTTGCGGTGTATCGAACAGCACGCCGGCCGGCGCGCTTCCCATCAGCGTCGGATGCGCCGAATGACAAGTCGCGCAGCGTTGCTGCAAGATCGGCTGGATATCGGCCAGCTTCATGACGGGCGCATTGGCTGCTTGCGCCTGCGGCACGACGGGCCTGGGCACTGTGACCGCAAATGCGAGCGCCAGCAGCACGACGCCGCCCACGGGCAAATACCAGAGCACCTGACCACGGTGGCGCATGACGAAGAACTGACGGATCAGTGCGCCCGCGAGCATGATGACGGCGAGCACGGCCCAGTTATACGGATGGGTATAGGTCATCGCGTAGTGATTCGACAGCATCGCGAAGACCACAGGCAGCGTGAAGTACGTGTTGTGCACGGAGCGCTGCTTGCCGCGCTTGCCGTAGATCGGGTTCGGCGCTTCGCCCTTGAGCATCGCGCCCACCATCTTGCGCTGGCCCGGAATGATCACGAAAAAGACGTTGGCCGACATGATGGTGGCGAGCATCGCACCGACGATCAGGTAGGCCGCGCGTCCCGAGAAGATATGACAGGCAAGCCATGCCGCGACGAGTACGTAAAGGCCGACGGTGACGCCGAGCAGACGATCGTTATGGCCGAGCGTGCGGCACAGCGTATCGTAGACGATCCAACCGGCGGCAAGGAAGCCGAGCGCAGCCGCAACGGCCACGACGGGGCCCATCTGGAGCACGTTCGGATCGATGAGATACGTGCTCGGCGAGAACAGATAGAGCACCGTGAACAAGCCGAAGCCGGACATCCAAGTGGTGTACGAGGGCCATTTCGACCAATGCAGGTCCTCGGGCATTTGAGCCGGCGCGACCATGTACTTTTGCATGTTGTAGAATCCGCCGCCGTGGACGTGCCACAGTTCGCCGAATACGCCTCGTTCGACGAGCGCCGGATCCTTGGGCTTTCTCAAGCCGTTGTCGAGCGCGACGAAATAGAACGATTCGCCGATCCATGCGATCGCAACAACGACGTGTAGCCAGCGGATCGCAAGGTTCAGCCAGTCGGTGATAAAGCCTTCCATGAAACGCCTCCGAACTCCTAATAGTCGTTGGTATAAGTTGGGTCAACTGCCGCGATAGGTGCTGTAAGCCCACGGCGAGACCAGGAGCGGCACGTGATAGTGCGCTTCGGCATCGGCGATGCCGAAGCGCAGCACGACGCGGTCGACGAAACGAGGCTGCGGTACGTTCACGCCCGCCGCGGCAAAGTAGTCGCCGGCATGAAAGACGAGCTCGTATTCGCCGGTTTTGAAGGCATCGCCCTCGAGCAGCGGTTCGCCGCACCGGCCGTCGTCATTGGTGAGCGTACGCTTGAGGAGACTGCGCGCATCGCCGTCGAGCCGATACAATTCGAGCGCGATACCGGCGCCGGGACGGCCGTGCGCGGTGTCCAAAACGTGGGTAGTGAGCTTTCCCATTCGCAGTTTTCCTTATGATGAACGCGAAAAGTGACGTGGGCGGCCCGATCCCATACGCAAGCGGCGGATCGAGGCTCCACGTCACGTGGCTACATACCCGTCGGCGATTTGATGCGAGCGCCGTGCCGTCATTCTAAGAAGTCGGCGAGCGCTCGCGCGCAAGCGATAAGGAAGATAAGGGCGGACGCATGAAGCGCGGCGGCCGGTGCACGCGCCCGCGCGGGCGAGCTCGACGAAGATGCAACCACTATATCGAAACGCTGAAGGCGAGTATCGCTGCATCGTACATTGCCAGCGGTATTTTGGCTCCCGATCGTTATGCCCATCGTCCCTCCCCACTGGAACGCGGAATAGAGAATGATCCACGACGAGGCCATGCACGCAAGCGGTGCGGCGCGACCCAAAACGATGCTCGTGAAGCACGCCGACGTGCTCGTAACGATGGATGGCGAGCGCAAGGAATTGCGTGACGCGGGGCTCTTTATCGAAGGCAACCGCATCGCGGCCGTGGGCCCGACGCATGAACTGCCCGATACGGCCGATCAGGTACTCGATCTGCGCGGCCATTTGGTGATGCCGGGCCTCGTCAATACGCACCACCATATGTACCAGAGCTTGACGCGCGCGGTGCCGGCAGCCCAAAACGCCGAGCTTTTCGGCTGGTTGACGAGTTTGTACCGCATCTGGGCCCATTTGACGCCCGAGATGATCGAGGTATCGACGCTCACGGCGATGGCCGAGTTGCTGCTCTCGGGTTGCACGACGTCGAGCGATCATCTCTACCTGTACCCGAACGGCGCTCGCCTGGACGACAGCATTGCCGCCGCGGCACGCATCGGCATGCGCTTTCATGCGAGCAGGGGCAGTATGAGCGTCGGGCAAAAGGACGGCGGGCTGCCGCCCGATGCGCTCGTGGAGCGCGAGGACGCGATCCTGTCCGATACGCAGCGGTTGATCGAAACCTACCATGACGAGGGGCGTTACGCGATGCTGCGCGTCGTGGTGGCGCCGTGTTCGCCGTTCTCGGTCAGCCGCGATTTGATGCGCGAATCGGCCGTGCTCGCGCGGAACTACGGTGTCTCGATGCATACGCATTTGGCAGAGAACGTCAACGACGTCGCCTATAGCCGCGAGCGTTTCGGTATGACGCCCGCCCAGTACGCCGAGGACCTCGGCTGGGTCGGCGCCGATGTGTGGCATGCCCATTGTGTGCAGCTCGATGCGCCCGGCATCGCGCTATTCGCGCGTACGCACACGGGCGTCGCGCATTGTCCCTGTTCGAATATGCGGCTCGCCTCGGGCATCGCGCCGATCCGCCGCATGCGCGATGCCGGCGTGCCGGTGGGGTTGGGCGTCGATGGATCGGCTTCGAACGATGGCGCCCACCTCATGGGCGAGGCCCGGCAGGCGATGCTGTTGCAACGCGTCGGCTTCGGTCCCGATGCGATGAGCGCGCGCGAGGCGTTGGAGCTTGCCACGCTGGGCGGTGCCGCGGTCCTGGGGCGCGACGATATCGGTGCGCTCGCGCCCGGTATGGCGGCCGATTTCGTCGCATTCGATTTGCGCCAGCCCAATTTCGCGGGCGCGCTGCACGATCCCGTGGCGGCACTCGTGTTTTGCGCGCCGCCGCAGGTCGCGGTGAGCGTCGTCAACGGCAAGGTGGTCGTCCAGGACGGGCGTTTGGCGACGCTCGAGCTGGCGCCGTTGCTGGAACGGCATAACGTGCTCGCGGGTGCGCTAGCCGAGGCGGCGCGCTCGGCTTGAGCCTCAGCGCCGCTTAGACGCGCTCGACGAGCGTGCGCGTTGCATCCGCCACGAGGCTGCGCAACCACCGTACTTCGTCGGAATAGTGGCAGCGTTCGTGCCACAACTGGTAGTACTGCATCGGCGGGAAATCGAGCGGGGCGGGCAGGACGGTCAGCGGCAGGAACTTGGCGTAGTGATCGGCGAAGAGCCGCGTCGTCGTGAAGATGAGGTCCGACTTGATCAACACGTAGGGCGCCAAGTTGAAGTACGGCAAGGTGACGACGACATGGCGCTTGAGCCGTTCGCGCGCGAGGTGAACGTCGATCGCGCCGCGCTGGCCCACCGAGTAAGGGGTGGGTGCGAGATGCGGGGCGTTCAGGTATTGATCGAGGGTCAGTGCCCCGCGCTTGGCGAACGGATGCGTGTTGCTCATCAGGCAGACGATCTCGTCGACGAACAAATTCGACAGATGCAACTGCTCGGGCGGTTCGGGCCAGTTGCCGACCACGACGTCGAGCTTGCCGTCCTCGAGCGCGAGCTCGTAGTCGAACGAGGGGCCCAGCGAATGGAATTCGAGCTGGGCGTTCGGTGCGGCTTGGCGAAACCGTTCGACGACGGTCGGCACGAACAGCACGTTCAGGTAGTCAGGGCATCCGATGCGGTAGCAACGGATCGAGGTGGCCGGATCGAAGCTGTGTTGCTGAAAGCGAATCCGCTCGATCTCGCGCAATGCGTTCTGCACGGGTTCGAGCAGGCGCAGGCCGTACTCGGTCGGCACCATGCCGGACTTGCCGCGCACGAGCAGCGGGTCGCCCGTGATGTCGCGCAGGCGGCGCAGCGCGGCGCTGATCGCGGGCTGAGATTGATTGAGCTTGACGGCGGCACGCGTCACGCTGCGCTCCATCAAGAGGGTGTGCAAGACGCGCAAAAGGTACGTGTCGATCGCCTCGCGTTGCTGACTCATGTATTGCTCCGATATATGTTTTGGCTGATCGAGCAGGGGTGGGGGTATCAGACTTTTAATATGTGCATAAATTTGCGTCAAGGGCGCAGATACCCGTGTGGCGCATCGGCGATACCGAGTGTTCGTACGATATTGTCGGCTCGACGCTCGCCCGCGATTTGGGTATCGTCGGGCCAGGCCGCACGGTGGGACGGCGCGAAGCGGCGCGTCCACGGGGAGCGCGAGGGATGCTCGCGCGTCGCATCGAGGTAGATAAGCAGTCAGGTTTGGCGGATCAAATGGGCGATCATTCAATTCATAGCGGCCGCGCGGGCATCGGCGTACCAAAGGTGCCTCGGCTCGAGCTGAAAGGTATCAGCAAGCAATATCCGTCCGTGCGGGCGAACGACGGCGTGGATCTCGTCGTCGCGCCGGGCGAGATTCACGCGGTGCTCGGCGAAAACGGCGCGGGCAAAAGCACGTTGATGAAAATCATCTACGGCTCCGTGCGCCCCGATGCGGGCGAGATTCGCTGGGAAGGCGAACTCGTGGAGATTGCCAGTCCCGCGCAGGCGCGCAAGCTCGGCATCGGCATGGTGTTTCAGCACTTTTCGCTGTTCGAGACGCTGACCGTCGGCGAGAACATCGCGCTGGCGCTCGACGAGCCGTTCGATTTGGCGGCGCTCGGCAAGCGGATCCGCGAAGTGTCGGCCGAGTACGGCCTCGACATCGATCCGCAACGGCACGTGCACAGCCTGACCGTGGGCGAGCGCCAGCGCGTGGAGATCGTGCGCTGTCTGCTGCAGCATCCGCGGCTGCTCATCATGGACGAGCCTACCTCGGTGCTGACCCCGCAGGCGGTGCGCAAGCTGTTCGAGACGCTCAAGCGGCTCGCATCACAAGGGTGCAGCGTGCTTTACATCAGCCACAAGCTCGACGAAATCCGTGCGCTGTGCGATACGGCGACCGTCATGCGCGGCGGCCGGGTGACGGGGCACGTCAAGCCGCGCGAGCAAACGCACGCGTCGCTCGCCCAGTTGATGGTCGGTCACGCGCTGCCCGATTACACGCGGCGCGCGCACGCGCCCGGCGAGGTGCTGCTTAATGTCGACCGCTTGTCGGTGCCGAGCGACGATCCGTTCGGGACGTCGCTCGAGAACGTCACGTTCGCGGTGCATGCCGGAGAGATTCTCGGGATCGCGGGCGTCTCGGGCAACGGCCAGGCCGAGTTGCTCGCGGCGCTGTCGGGCGAAAAGCGCGGGGCGGCCGAGCCAGATACGGTGACGATTTGCGGTAAGCCTGCCGCGCGGCTCTCGGCCGGCGCGCGCCGCCGCTTGGGATTCGCCTTCGTTCCGGAAGAGCGGCTCGGGCGCGGCGCGGTACCCGCGATGTCGCTCGAGGACAATGCGTTGCTTACCGCCTATCGTCAACCGGGCATGGTTCGGCGCGGGTGGATCGGCGCGCGCGCAATGCGCGCTTTCGCGGCCCGCTGCATCGAGGCATTCGACGTGCGCTGCGGCGGGCCCGGCGCGCTGGCGCAGTCGCTCTCGGGCGGCAATCTGCAAAAGTACATCGTCGGCCGCGAGGTGCTGCAATCGCCGAAGGTCCTCGTGGTCGCGCAGCCGACCTGGGGCGTCGATGTCGGCGCATCGGCGTTCATCCGGCAGACCCTGCTCGATCTCTCGGCGAAGGGCGTCGCGGTGCTCGTGATATCGGAGGAACTCGACGAGCTCTTCGATATCTGCGACCGCATCGCCGTCCTCGCTCGCGGGCGATTGTCGCCCGCGCGCAAGACGGGGGAGACGAACGCGGAGGAGATCGGCTTATGGATGGCAGGTCTATTCGGCGAAAACGGTGCGGCGCCGCCCGCCGAAGAGCCGCTCCATGCTTGAGGCCGCGATGAGTCCGGCGCTTTGAACACACGCATCATCCACGTCCCAACCGACTATGTATTTTCCCTACCGACTCGAAGCCCGGCCGACCCCTTCGCGCGCGATGCGACTCGCCGTGCCCCTCATCGCGGCATTACTGACGCTGGCCATCGGCTTTCTGATCTTCGGCCTCGTCGGACGCGATCCCGCGCAGGCGATGCGCGCGTTCTTCATCGACCCGCTCACCGGCGTCAACGGCTGGTCCGAACTGCTGCTCAAGGCGTCGCCGTTGTGCCTGATCGGGCTGGGGCTCGCGGTCGGCTATCGCGCCAACGTCTGGAACATCGGCGCCGAGGGGCAGATGCTTGCCGGCGGCATCGCGGCGAGCGGCGTGGCGATTCATTTCGACCAAGCGAGCGGTGCCCGGATCTTGTTTCTCATGATGGGGGCGGGTGTCGTCGGCGGCATGGTCTGGGCATCGATTCCGGCGTTCTTGAAGACACGGTTCAATACCAACGAGATCTTGACGAGCCTCATGCTGACCTACGTGGCCGCTCAGCTTTTGATTTACCTCGTCAGCGGTCCCTGGCGCGACCCGCAAGGAATGAATTTTCCGATTTCGGAGATGTTCTCCGGCGATGCGCTCTATCCGACGTTCGGCGGCGACTGGCGTTGGCAGTGGCTGCGCGGCACGCGGCTCAACGCGTCGGTGTTCTTGACCTTGGCTGCCATTCCGGCGGTGTGGCTCTTCATGCGCAAGAGCTTCGCGGGCTTTCGCATGAACGTGGGCGGGCTTGCGCCGCTTGCCGCGCGCTACGCGGGTTTCTCCGATTCGCGCACGGTGTGGACCTCGCTGCTCCTGAGCGGCGCGTTGGCCGGGCTCGCCGGGATGGGGGAGATCGCCGGTCCGATCGGGCAATTGCAGGCGACATGGTCGCCGGGCTACGGCTTCACGGCCATCATCGTCGTCTTCGTCGGCCGGCTGCATCCGATCGGAATCGTGCTCGCGAGCTTGCTCATGGCGTTGCTCTATCTCGGCGGAGAAGCCGTGCAGACCTCGATGCAACTGCCGCAGGCACTGTCGGGCGTGTTCCAAGGGCTATTGCTGTTTTGCTTGCTCGGAGCCGATCTCTTCGTCAATTACCGCGTACGCCGCGTCGCCCGTGTCGCGCACGGATGAACGCGCGGACGAGCCGCGCTCTCGCCATCGAATAACTCGCCAATCGAAATAGAACGACCATGGATATTCAACAAGCCGGATCACTGGCGTCGAGCGCCGTCGTTGCCGCCATTCCGCTGATGTACGCTGGTGTGGGCGAGCTCGTCACCGAGAAGTCGGGCGTACTCAATCTGGGCGTCGAGGGCATGATGCTGATGGGCGCCGTCACGGGTTATGCCGTGACCGTTGCGACGGGCCATCCGTGGCTGGGCGTCGCGGCCGCGATCGGCGCGGGCGTCGCGATGGCGTTGCTGTTCGCGTTTTTGACGCTGACGATGCTTGCCAATCAAGTGGCCACCGGACTGTCGCTGGCGATTTTCGGCACGGGCTTGTCCGCCTATGTCGGCAAGCCGTACACGTCGGCATCGATCAGCGCCACGATCAATGTATGGCCGGTCCCCGCGTTCGCGCACCTGCCCGTGCTCGGCCCCGCGCTTTTCTCGTTGACCCCGCTCGGGTATCTCGCGTTCGCCGTGTTCGGCCTCGTGGCATGGTTCCTCTATCGCACGCGCGCGGGACTCGTGCTGCGTTCGGTCGGCGAATCGCCGAGCGTCGCTCATTCGGTGGGCTTCCCCGTGATCGCGGTGCGCTATGGCTCGACGCTGTTCGGCGGCGGCATGGCCGGTCTTGCCGGAGGCTATTACTCGATCGTCTATCTGCATCTGTGGCAGGAACAATTGACCTCGGGGCGCGGCTGGATTGCGCTGGCGCTCGTCGTGTTCGCGACTTGGCGGCCCGCTCGGCTGCTTGTGGGCGCGCTGCTGTTCGGGGCCGTTACGGGCCTGCAGTTCTACGCCCAAGCGGTGGGCGTGCCGGTGCCGACGCAATTTCTCGCGATGTTGCCTTACGTGGCGACCGTCGTCGTGTTGGTCCTCATTTCGCGCAACCCGAACACGATCAAACTCAACGCGCCCGCGTCGCTCGGCAAGCCTTTTTACGCGACCAGCTAAGTCGATCACCGTTTTTCATCCCACACCACTGGAGAAGTTCAATGAAAAGAAAGACCTTGACCTCGCTCGCCGCCGGCGCTGCGCTCGCGCTGGGCGTGGCCCTCACGCCGGCCGCGCGCGCGGCCGACGTGCCGGGCGTCGCGTTCGTGTACTTGGGCAACCCCGGCGATGCCGGCTGGACCTTTGCGCACGATCAAGGTTCCAAAGAGGCCGAGGCGCAGTTCGGCAAAAAGATCAAGATCACGCGGGTCGAGGACGTGCCCGAATCGGCTGATTCCGAACGCGTGTTTCGCGACCTCGCCAGCAAGGGCAATAAGATCATCTTCGGATCGAGCTTCGGCTATCAAGACTTCGAACTGAAGGTCGCGAAGGACTTCCCGGACACCGTGTTCCTGCATGCGACGGGTTACAAGAAGGGCAAGAATTTCGGCACTTACGACGTGCGCATGTACCAAGGCGCCTACCTCGCCGGTATCGTCGCAGGACATATGACGAAGACGAACACGCTCGGGTTCGTCGCATCGGTGCCGATCCCGGAAGTCGTGCGCAACATCAATGCCTATACGCTCGGCGCGCGTTCGGTCAATCCGAAGGTCCATACCAAGGTGATCTGGATCAATAGCTGGTTCGATCCGGGCAAGGAAAAGCAAGCGGCCGAAACGCTGATCAGCCAAGGCGCCGACGTGCTGTTGCAGAATACCGACTCGAGCGCGACGCTGGCGACGGCGCAAGAAAAGCATGTGCACGCGTTCGGCTGGGACTCCGATATGAAGAAGTTCGGCCCGGATGCGGCGCTCGGCTCGGTCGTGGCGCACTGGGGCGTCTACTACCGCGCGGCGATCCAGCAGGTGCTCGACGGAAAATGGAAGAACGACCCCGTCTGGTGGGGGGTGTCCCAGCAAGCGGTCGACCTCGAGGACTTGAATACCACGGTGCCTGCTAACGCACTCGCCGACGAGAAGGCCGCGCGCAGCGCGATCGCGGGCGGCAAGCGCGATGTCTTCACGGGCCCGATCAAGGATCAGGGCGGTAACGTCAAGGTTCCCGCGGGCACGACGCTGACCGACGCCGACTTGCAGCGTCTGAACTGGTACGTCGAGGGGGTGGACGGCACGCTGCCGCACTGATGCGTCGGAACGGGCGGCGAGCCCGTTCTCAGTCCTCCAGCCGCATTCCTACCTTGAGCGTGACTTGCCAATGCGCGACGCTGCCGTTTTCGATGTGCCCGCGCGTTTCGATGACTTCGAACCAATGCAAGTTGCGCAGCGTCTTCGATGCGCGCTCGATCGCGCATCGCACGGCGTCGTCGCACGACTTGGTCGACGAACCGGTCAGCTCGATGTACTTGTAGACATGGTCGCTCATGAATGTTCTCCGTTTGTCGGCGAGAATGGAAAGACCAGTATAGGCAACGGCGCTCGAGCGTGCCGTGACGGGCTTTTTTCATCGCGAGGGAAAACGACGATGGACATTGGATTTTGCGGACCGGGTCTCATGGGCGCGCCGATGATTCGGCATCTGCTGCGAGCCGGACACACCGTCTGGGTTTGGAACCGTACCCGGGAAAAAGCTCGGGCGCTCGTGGCGGACGGCGCGCAGGTCGTGGATGCGCCTCACGATTTGCGTAGGCATGCGCAGTCGGTGTTTTTGTGCGTGTCCGACACGCGGGCCGTCGAGGAGGTCGTTTTCGGGCCCGGGGGCCTGCTCGGTGACGATCCCGCCGGTGCGAGCGCGGGCAGGGTGCGTTGGATCGTCGACCATTCGAGCATCTCGCCCGTCGCGACGCGGCAATACGCGGCGTGCGTAGCGCGTTACGGTATCGGCTGGATCGATGCGCCGGTTTCCGGAGGCGTGCCCGGAGCCGAGGCCGGTACGCTCGCCGTCATGGCCGGCGGCGAGGCTGCCGATATCGCCCAACTGGAACCGGTCATCGGCGCCTATGCGGCGCGCGTCACGCATATGGGCGAGGCGGGTGCGGGGCAAATGACGAAGCTGTGCAACCAAGCGATCGTTTGCGCGACGGTCGCGGGCATCGCCGAAGCGGTCGGTTTAGCTCAAGCGGCGGGCATCGATGCGTCGCGTCTGCCGCAAGCGCTGGCCGGCGGCTGGGCCGATTCCGTCTTACTGAGAACGTTCGTGCCGCGCATGACGGAGAGCGGACATGCGCCTCTCGGGTCGTTGAGAACGTTTCAAAAGGACATCGATACGGTCGCGGACGCGGCGCGATCGACTGGCGCGGTCGTGCCCGTCGTAGGCACGGTACAGCAACTGCTGCGCTTGGGCGCGGCAATGGGACTCGCCGACGCCGATCTGGCGGCATTTATCGACATCGTGCGGCCGCAAGCGAATACGGCGCCGCGCGGGCAATAACGATTCGGGTAAGCGCCGCGCGCGTGTCAGCGGAACGAGCGCGGCGCGGCATCGCCGGCGTTTTGCTTGCGCGGACCACCGGTGACGGCGCCTGCACCGAATTCGGGCAAGATCTTCGCGCGCGCCCGGCTGGCGAACACAAGGAAGCCGAACCCGTTCGTCTCGTACCAGTACCCGCCGTTCTCGAGGCCTTCGAGCGGCTGCTCGAGCGCATTGGCGATCGACTCAATGCAGCGGCGGCGCAGCTCGTCGACATCGGGGTAGGGCGGTTGCGCGCCGCGCACGGTGCACAGCAGGACGTCGAGCCCCGGTAGGGCGTGTTCGTAAAGCACGGGCTCGTCCTGCGCACGCGCACGGGCGATCTTGGTATCGAGCTGAACGAATGGTTTGAACTGGCGCAGGACGGCGAGAAACGATTCTTTGCTGTCCGCACTCGCGCGCCTGCGCTTTCTCGGGAAGGACATAAACATTCGCCTGAAAAAGAGTTGCAAGAAACACAGCGTCCTCATGCGACCACTCCCGGCTCTCGCGCGCCGCACGTCCGATCTTTTATAGCATACGAAATCGTCGCATTCACGACCGAACAACCTTTCGGCCATATTCGCAGCGTTCGTACGCAGTCATGTCGAAGCCGTGCATGGCGTGCGTCGCATCGAACTCGACATCTATGGCAATAATAGGCCCGAGTTTCATGGAAGTGCTGACCTAACTCATAAAAAATGCCAACTTCTGTGCGGACCCGCGCCCGTATATCGTCCGTTGAAATATCTCGGCACTGCACGGATAATGGTCCGGTTTCGCTGTTGCACGTCGTGCAACGCAAGCGCCGTGCCGCGCTTCGGGCGAGGCGCGCGACTCGAGGGGGCCGCCAAGGACGCATGAAACTATTCACGAAGGGCCTGCTGCTGATCGCCGTGCCGAGCTTAGTCGAGCTCGCGCTGGTCGGCATGTTGTCGAAAACCCAGGAGCAGGCTACGCAAGCGGCGCAATGGGCGTCGCACAGCAAGCAGGTGCTCTATCAGGCATCCGTGATCGTCGATCCGCTGTTACGCGAGGCCGCGCGCGTGCGCTCGGGCGTGATTCTCGGCGATGCTTCCTTTATCGATCATCAGGTCGTCTGGGTCGATCTGGGCGACCGCCTGGCGCGGCTCGAGAAACTGGTGGCGGACGATCCCCTCCAAGTGGAACGCGTGCGGCGCATGCGCGAGGCCGTCGATGCGTTTCGCGCACAGACCGAACAGGTCTATCGCGCCTTGCACGAGGGCAAACCGATAGAACTGGCTTCGTTCGGCGATACGCCGCTGCCGCCGGCGGTTTCCGCATTTCGCGATGAACTCGGCGCATTCGTGGCGGACGAATCCCGGCTCGACGCAGAACGCAGCGCGCAATTGGCCGACACGCGCGAGCAGCAGCGCAATGCGCTGATTGCGGCCATCGCGGGCTCGATGCTGATCTGGGCCATCGCGGCGCTCGCTTTTGCCGGTAACATCGGGCGCCGCCTGCGCACGCTGACGGCCAATGCACAGCGGCTCGGCCGCGCGCAGGCGCTGGGCGCACCGCTTGCCGGCAACGACGAACTGGCCGAACTCGATGCGGCGCTGCATCGAACGAGTGTCTTGCTGACCGAGTCGGAGCACGACCAAGCCGCGCTGCAGGCGACGCTCGAATCGCGTGCTCAAGAGCTGACGCAGGTGAACGACAGCTTGCGCCAGCAAAAGCAAGACAACGACATGTTCATCTATAGCGTGTCGCATGACTTGCGCTCGCCGCTCGTGAATCTGCAGGGCTTTTCGCGCGAACTGCAGGTGTCGTGCGAAGAGTTGCGCACCATGATCGATGCAGCGCGCTTACCCGAGGCCGAACGTGCGCGGATCACGGGCGTGCTCGATGGTAATTTAAACGAAGCGCTGCACTTTTTGCGCACAGCGGTAGCACGTTCGGCATCGATCATCGACGCGCTGCTGCGCATTTCGCGCGCGGGCCGGCTCGAATACCAATGGCAGCGCGTGAGCGTTGCCCGGGCCGTGGCGCGCGTCGTCGAATCGCTCCATCAAGCGATCGTCGAGCGCGGCGCGACGGTGTCCGTCGGCGAATTGCCGCCCGTATGGGGCGATCCGACCGCGATCGAGCAGATCTTCACCAATCTGATCGGTAACGCGGTCAACTATCTGGATCCCTCGCGCCCGGGTCGTATCGAGATCGGCACGCTCGATCAGGCTCCGCGCGAAAACGGCGAACGAGCGCCTAGAATGCGTACGTATTTCGTCCGCGATAACGGGCTCGGGATCCCCGATGCCTGTATGCCGAAAATGTTCAGCGCATTCCAACGGTTGCACGGCGATCGCTCGAAGGGAGAGGGCATCGGCCTCGCGCTCGTGCGCCGCGTGACCGAGCGGCACGGGGGACGCGCGTGGGTCGAATCGACCGAAGGCATCGGTTCGACCTTTTACGTGACCTTGCCTGAGCAACCGTTGCGGATGACTTGACGCGCCGCCCAGCCGCCGAACGAACCCATAAATCTGTATGACCGACGTTTCTCGCCAAGAGTCCGCCCGCGTCCTCATCGTCGACGACGACGAGGGCATCTTACGGCTCGCGCGCAAGTCGCTCGAACGCGCGGGCTGCCGCGTGTTCGCCTATTCGACCGCGCAGGCGGCCCATGCTCGATTGCCCGCCGATGCGCCCGATTTGCTCGTGTTGGACTACCAACTCGGCAGCGCCGAGACGGGGCTCGATTTCTTCCGGCGCTTGCGTCATGAAGGGACCGTGCTGCCCGCGATTCTCGTGACGGGCTTTACCGACGAATCGCGCGTGATTGAAGCCTTACGTGCCGGGATCTCCGACGTGGTGCCGAAGTCGGCCGGCTACTTGGAGTATCTGCCCGAGGCCGTCGAGCGCGTATTGACGCAAGTCCGGCTGCAGCGCGCGTCCGCCGAGGCGTTGTTGCTGCGCGACCGCGAGGCGCACTATCGCAGCTTGTCGGAGGCGCTGCCCCACCTCGTGTTCACGAGCAACGCGCAAGGCCAATGCGATTTCTTCTCGAAGCAGTGGTATGCCTACACGGGACTCGACGAGGCCGCTTCACGCGGGCTCGGTTGGCTCGCCGCCGTTCACCCCGACGATCGAGACGCGCTGCGTCAAGCGTGGCTCGACGCCGTGGGCGGGGCCGTGGATGCGGACTACCGGCAGGAGCTGCGCTTGCGCGCGGCCGACGGTACGTATCGCTGGTTCGACATGCGCATTGCCGATGTTCGCGATGCGAACGGACGCGTCGGCAAGTGGTTCGCAAGCTGCACCGACATCCAATCGCAGCGCGAGGCCATGGAGGAGCGCGAGCGCTTGCTCGCGGCCGAGCAGTGCGCCCGGCAGACAGCCGAGGAGGCCAACCGCGCGAAGGACCGGTTCCTCGCCATGCTCTCGCATGAGTTGCGCACGCCGCTCACGCCGGTGCTCGCGGGCACGCGCGTGCTGGAAACGATGCCCGATCTACCGGCCGCGGCGCAGTCGAGCGTAAAGATGATACGCCGCAATATCGAGCTCGAGGCGCGCTTGATCGACGACTTGCTCGACCTGACGCGCGTGGCGAACGGCAAACTGCGCTTGGCGCTCGAGACGGTCGATGTGCACGACGTCGTGGACAGCGTGCTTGAACTGTTTCGCGCCGAGATTCAGGTCAAGGCGCTCGACGTGCATGTCGAAAAGCGCGCCGAGAATCACTACGTACTCGCAGATCCGGCCCGCCTGCAGCAAATGTTGTGGAACCTCGTGCGCAATGCGGCCAAGTTTACCCCCGACGGAGGGCACATCTATGTGCGCACGCGCGATGCGCGCATGCGCATCGAGATCGAAATCGAGGATACCGGCATCGGCATCGCATCCGACCAGATCGGCAAGCTATTCAATGCGTTCGAGCAGGGCAGCCAGCGCATGACGCAGCAGTTCGGCGGGCTCGGTTTGGGCCTGGCCATTACGAAGGCATTGACCGATGCCCATGGCGGGACGGTCAGCGCCCGCAGCCCCGGCCCGCATTGCGGCGCCACGTTCACCATTGCGTTGCCGACGACGGCGCTGCCCGCGCACGAGCCGGTGCAGCCCGCCTCGTTGCAAGCGGCCGCAAAGGAACGGATCGCCATCTTGCTCGTGGAGGATCATGCCGACACGGCCGATGTGATGGCGCACCTCATGAGCTCGCTCGGGCATGACGTGGCCGTTGCGGCCTCGGTGGCCGAGGCGTTGGCGGCCACGCGGGCCCGCACGTTCGACCTGATCGTCAGCGACGTGGGGCTGCCCGATGGCACGGGGCTCGATTTCGTCAGCGCGGTGCGCAAGCATTCGCAGGTGCCCGCGATCGCATTGACGGGATACGGATCGGACGAAGATATCCGGCGCTGCCTCGCCGCGGGCTTCACGGCGCACTTGACCAAGCCCGTCAACTTCGGGCAACTCGAGGTGCTGATTCAGCGGGCCGCCGAGAATAAACGCTGAGGCGGACCCGCGCCGCGTTCAGCGTTGCTTGAGGGCGTCGCGGATTTCGCGCAGCAGCAGGACGTCTTCCGGTGTGGGCGGCGGCGCGGCCGGCGCTTCTTCATGGCTCTTGCGCATCGTGTTCATGAGCTTGACGATCCCGAACACGATGACGGCGAGAATCAGGAAGTTGATGACCGCCGTGATGAACGAGCCGTAGCCGAAAACAGCCACGCCGGCCGTTTGCAGATCCTTGAACGAATCGGGGTTGCCCTTGAACGAGGGCGGTATGTCGCCGAGCCGGACGAACTTGTTGGAGAAGTCGAGGCCGCCCGTGGCGACGCCGACGATCGGCATGATCAGATCTTTGACGATCGAATTGACGATGGTCGAGAATGCGCCGCCGATGATGACGCCCACGGCCAAGTCCATCACGTTGCCCTTGACGGCGAATTCCCTGAATTCCTTGACGATGCCCATATTGTTTTTCCTCCTTGCTTGACGGGGTGCATGCGAATCGCATCGAATGTGCAAGGTGCATGCCATCGCGGCCATGATAGCGAAGGGCCGCGCGCCCGTCACGGAAGAATTTGCGCGCGCGGCGCGCTCCTCAAGTCTTATACGCGAGCCGCAGGCCGCCCCAGTGGCGGCCGTTCACGTAGATCGGCGCCGAGGCATCCTTCATCATCGCGTAGGCGCCGCCGCCCATGTCACGCCGATAGGTCTGCAAAAGGAACGGCTTCGTGTGCGTTGCCGCCGCGAGTCCCGTTCGATCCGCGAACATGCGTCGGTTCCGGCTGTTGGCCGCGTTCCATACCGTATCCCCCGGGCGTTGCGGCTGAGAGAACTTTCGATTATGCGTGGGCAGATAGCCGCGCACGTCCACGGCGGCGCAAAACGCGACGCGCGGGTCCAACGCGAGCAACGGTTCTTGGATCTCGGGCAACGCGCGATCGGTGAAGGCGGTGAATTGCGTCGTGAACTGCTGCGGCTCGGTGCCCGGGACCGGTACGTACCGTGCATCGAACAGCGCGGCCTCGGTGATCTCGCCGCGCGCGAGCGCTTGCTCGAAGCGCTTGCCGATCGCGGCGGCCGTGCGCTGCGCGGCTGCGATGAAGGGCGTGTCGGGCGTCTCGACGCCGGTGGCGGCCGTCAATTCGATCAGCGTTTCCGAAACGGAAAGCAGGGTGGCGAGGCGGTCTTTCGCTTTGAGGAAGTTCGCGCTCGAATGCTCGACGCCGGTCGCCATCTCGCCCACTTGCTCCTCGAGGTGGTGGCATTGCGTTTCGATATCGCCGGTTAGCGTGGCGATCTGTTCGGCTTCTTCGTGCAACTGAGTGATCGCGGTACCCGTCGATTCGACGATCGCGCCGATCGTCGCCGAGCCTTCCTTCACGCGATGCGCGCGCGCCGTGTTCTCGGTGCCGTCGGCGATCAGTTGTTCGGTTTGCTGCGTCAAGCGCGCGAGCGTCGCTTCGATTTGAGCCGTCGCTTGCGCGGTCTTGCTCGACAGATTCTTGACCTCGGCCGCGACGACGGCGAAGCTCTTGCCCGATTCGCCGGCGCGCGCGGCTTCGATGGCGGCGTTGATCGCGAGTAGATGCGTTTGCCTTGCGATCAGCGAGATTTCCTCGGAGACGGTGCTGACGTGATCGAGTGCTTCGCGCAGCGCTTCGATTTGCGTGGCGATGCCGGTCACGCCTTCGACGAGGCCGTGGATATCGGCCAGCGACGCATCGAGCGTTTGCCGCGATTGCTCGACCGCGCTCGACGCCTCGCTGCTGACGACGCGCACTTGCTGGGCCGCCTGCGCGATCCGATGATTGCCTTGCATCGTGACGGAGGCCGACTCGCGCAGCGAGCGGCACACGTTCGCATGCTGCGCCACGCGGCCCGCGACTTCCTCGACGTGACCCGAGACGTCGCAAATCTCGATGCCGAGCTTGCCGGCGTATTCGGCGATGTCTCCCACGATCGAACGGGCGGCCCCGGGCCGCCGCAACGTCAAGCGCATGATGCTGTCTCCTTCGCGCGCATTCGCCATGGGCTTGCGCGTGCCATTCGTTATTGCCGCCGCCTCGACTCCGAGGACGCCCGCGGCCCATATCTATCCGATTCCGCTTACGCGGCACTTACGCGTTGTACGCGCGCGCAAGGGCGGGTGTCGCTCCGTAAAAACCAGGCCCCGCCGCCTCGGTCGATAGGCTCTCCTTTGTGTTAACGGACGATGCGCGGCTCGACTTGAGAGGGGATGACGATAGTATGACTATAGTGCTTTTAGCCATTGCGCAATCGCCGCGAAACGCTTAGATTGCGCGTGAACCTTCGCACGCACGACGCGCCCGAACAGACCACTCGCAGCAGGCCGGGCCTTTCACCGACGCTCCGCAGAGAGCCGCATGTGCGCGCTTTACCACCACCACGGAGGGGACCGTGCGACGCCTCGTCGAGAGCGCGCACGTCGATGCCATGTTCAAACGATTCACGATTCGCGGTGGGCTGACGCTCACGATCGCGGGCTATACGCTGGCCCTGATGGCAGCCATGGGCGCGGGGATGCTGGGCTTGCAGCAGAGCAACGACGCGCTCAAGCAAATGTATGCGACCGATACGGCCGCCTTGACCCATTTGAAAACGAGCTCCGAGCGCATGTTGCAAGTACGGCTCGCGCTGGGCAGCTATGAGACCCTGTTTTCGATGGGTAAAGCGGGCGACGATCTGCTGCCGAAAGCGCACGGCGTATTGAAGGACAGCGATACGCAGTGGAACGCCTACTTGTCGAAGCCGCGCGACTCGAACGAGTCGCGCTTGGCCGATGCCGTCGGCGCGGCGCGCACGGCGCTCGTGCAGCAGGCGATCGAGCCGGAATTCCAGGCGCTCGAGCAAAACGACTTCAATACGTTCCGCACGATCCAAGGGCAGACGGCGAACGAGCTCTACGGACGCTATGAAAAGGCGATCGCGGATCTCGAGGCGCTGCAGGTTGCGCATCAAGAGACGCGCTACGCGGACGCCCAAGCCATGTTCCACACCTTGGCCACGGGTGCCGCGGCGATCGCCGTGCTGGCGCTACTGATCGGTCTGTTCGCGCGTGGCGCACTGGTGGCGGCTGTCGTGCGGCCCATCGATGCGGTCATCAAACATTTCGAGCGCATCGCGGCGGGGGACCTGACGGGGTCGATCTCGGTCGATCGGCAGAACGAAATGGGGCGCCTGCTCGTGGCGCTCCAGCAGATGCAGGTCGCGCTCGTGGCGACGGTCTCTCGCGTGCGTACCGGGTCGGAGGCGATCATGCACGGTGCGCGCGAAATCGCCACCGGCAATGCCGATCTGTCGCAGCGCACGGAACAGCAGGCGGCCTCGCTGCAGGAAACCGCCTCGAGCATGGAGCAATTGACGGCGACGGTGAAGCTCAATGCCGCGCATGCCATCGAAGCGAGCGAGCTCGCGCGCGATGCGTCGGATACCGCGACGCGCGGCGGCGAAGTGGTGGGCGACGTCGTGCGCACGATGGAGGACATCGCGTCGAGTTCGCATCAAATCGGCGACATCATCGGCGTGATCGAAGGCATCGCGTTCCAAACGAACATCTTGGCGTTGAACGCGGCCGTGGAAGCGGCGCGAGCCGGCGAGCAAGGACGCGGCTTCGCGGTCGTGGCCGGAGAGGTGCGCAGCCTCGCGCAGCGCAGCGCGAGCGCCGCCAAGGAAATCAAATCGCTGATCGCGGCCTCGGCCGACAAGGTCCATAACGGCAGTGCGCTCGTGGGCCGCGCCGGCGAAACGATGGATCAAGTGGTCGCCGCCGTGCATCGCGTGACGGATATCATCGGCAAGATCAGCGCGGCGTCGGGAGAACAATCGACCGGGATCGAGCAGATCAATCTCGCGGTGGTGCAGATGGATTCGGTCACGCAGCAAAACGCCGCGCTGGTGGAGCAAGCCGCCGCGGCCGCCGCTTCGCTGCAAGAGCAAGCGGCCCAACTGGACGCCGCCGTCGCGGCTTTCCGCGTGCAGGGCCATTCGCTCGAGTCTTCGTCCAGAACGGCCGCGGCTCGGCTGACGCGCGAGCCGCTCGGCGCGCACGCTGTTTTGGCAAGCTAGGCTTTACTCGTCAAGCCGCACAGGGGCCGCCGATCGCCCGGCGGCCCGAGCTTACCCGGCGACGCGTAGCGCGGCGCCGCTCGTGCGTTCCAAGAATGCCTGCAAGTCGGCGAGCACACGCTCCGGCGCTTCTTCCATGGGGATATGGCCGAGTTCGGGGTAGACCACCGAATGGGCCCCTCGAATGCGCCTGACAAATTCGTTCGCATGCGCAAGCGGAATCCAACGATCCTTGCCGCCCCACAAGACGAGCGTGGGCACATCGAGCCTCGCAAGCGATTCGACGTCGAGCTTGGCGAAATCGAGCGTCGGCACCATCTTGACCACGGCTTCGCGCGTGCCCTCGCCATGAAAGAAGTCCGCATAGCGTCGCAGCGTGGCGGTATCCGGTAGGCGCGGATTGCCGTACACCGAGCGAATCGCATCGACGATGAACGCATCGGGCATGCAATGAGCGACCGTTGCGCGTACGAGCGGCTGGGTGAACAGCGCGATGTGCCGGGGCAGCCGCATGCGAAAGCCCGCCGCATCCACGAGCACCAGCCTATCGACGCCCGCGCGATGACGCAGTGCGTAGTCCCACGCGATGAGACCGCCGAGGGAGTTGCCGATGAAAATCGCGCGGTCGATCCCGAGCGCCGCGACGAAGGCGTCGATAAACGCGCGATACGAGGGCAAGTCCATGGTGGCGATGTCGCCGGAGGCCGCGCGCAAGGGCCCGGTGATACCGAATGGCGGGAGATCGACGCGGATGACGCGATGCTCGCGCGCGAGTCCGGCGGCCACCCCATCCCAGGTATCGAGCGACGCGCCGAATCCATGCAAGAGAACGATGGGCGGACCCTCGGCCGTGCCGATGCCTTCGTCCAAATAGTGGACGCGCGCGCCCATAAGCGAGAGAAAACGCGAATGCGGACGGCCATAGCGGCGGACGAGCTCGTCGCGCCCGAGGCTGATCACCCCCAGGCGCTCGAGCCACGAGCGCCGCGGCAACGCGGCGCGAGACGGCGTGGCTTGCATGATCCTCTCCCTGCGCTCGAAGCCGCGGCGTCGAGCGCTCTCCGTTGATATGTATCGATATCGTTGGCAAACCCGTCCGCTATTGTGTCGGCGAACGCAAGCGTTTGCCGTCCTTTAGAGGCGGTATTCGAGGTCTAAACGGATGAGGCTCGGGGTTATTTTTCGAAGACGTAATCGCCGGGGCGAACGCGCCGCGTGAGTCGGCGGAACGTGAAGGTGAAGCCCGGCCATAGAGCCGCGTTCCGGCCGCGCTCGGAGAGGTACCAACTGCGGCAGCCGCTCGCCCAGACGGTTTTTTGAAACGCCTGCCGCAGCCATTCGTTGAACGCATGCTCGACGTCTTCTCGCACCTGCATCGTGCGCGCGCCGCGCCGGCACAGCAGGCGCAAACAACTCGCGATGTAAGCGATGTGCGACTCGATCATGTAGATCATCGAATTGTGACCGAGCCCGGTGTTGGGTCCGATCATCATGAACAAGTTCGGAAAGCCGGCGATGCTCGCACCCAAGTACGCTTGCGGACCTTCGCTGCGCCAGCGCGCATCGAGATCGGCACCGTGCGCGCCGATGATCGGGAAGGGGGCGCCCGCGTCGGCCACCTCGAAGCCTGTCGCGCAGACGATCGCGTCGACGTGCCGGCGCCGGCCGTCCTCGGTCACGATGCCGTCCTCGACGATTTCGCGTATCGGGGCAGTGATGACGTCGACGTTCGGCTGCGTAAGCGCGGGGTAGTAATCGCTCGATAGCAAGACGCGCTTGCAGCCGAGCACGTAATCGGGCGTGAGCTTGGCGCGCAGTTCGGGGTCGCCGACGCGCCGCGCGAGGTAGCTCGAGGCGAAGCGCATCGGCGCGCGCATCCACTTCGGATTGACGACGAAGGCGAGGGCGCGGGCCTCATGTTGCCAATAAAGAGACCAGCGCGCGAACCGCTGCGCGAGCGGCAATGCGCGGAATACACGCTGGGCGCGCTCGCCGATCGGGCGGTCGGGCCTTGGCATGATCCAGGGCGGCGTTCGTTGGAAGACGAGCAGGCGGGTGACGCGCCGCTGCAGATGCGGGATGAATTGCACGGCACTCGCACCAGTGCCGATGACGGCTACCGTTTTGCCCTCGAGGACATAGTCATGATCCCAGCGCGCCGAATGAAAGAGCGCGCCGCGAAAGCGTTCGATGCCGGTGATGCCGGGCATGGCGGGACGCGAGAGGGGGCCGCTCGCCATGATCACGATATCGGCTTCGACGGTTTCGCCGGCTAGGCCCGTTTCATTGCTTTCGTTCGGTCGAGACGCCGAGGTCGCGGCTTGCGGCGTCGACACGTCGAGCCGCCAGACGCGGGCGTCGTCGTCGAAGCGCGCGGCCGTGACGCGAGCGTTGCAGCGGATCAGCGATTCGATGCCATGCTCGCGTGCGCAGCGCCGCAAATAGTCGAGGATTTCCCGCTGCGAGGCGAACGTGCGCGACCAGGATGGGTTCGGCGCGAACGAGAACGAGTAAAGGTGCGAGGGGATATCGCAGGCGGCACCGGGATAGGCGTTATCACGCCAAGTGCCGCCGATCTCGGGCGCCGCTTCATAGACCGTCAGCGACGCCACGCCCATGCGCCGCAGCCGGATTGCCATGCCGATGCCGGCGAACCCGCTGCCGACGATCGCCACGCGCAGCGCAATCTTGCTCGAACTGCTCACGCTCAGGTATCGCTCCAGCCGCCCGAGTCGTTGCTGCCGAAATCGACGCCGCCGTCGCTTCCGCCTCCGCCGCCGTCGTTCCAGTCGTTCGACCCCTGGCCGAAGTCGATATCGCCGCCATCGTTGCGTTCGGCGGCCCGGCGGCGCGCTTCATCGTCGTCGACATACACGTCGCGCTCGATGACGCGATCGCGCCCATGTGAGAGCGCTTCACCGAGCAGCACGCCCGTCAACAGGCCGCCCATGCCACCCATGCCGCCACCGCCTTGTTGAACGACGATGGGCGGCTGTTGCTGCGGTGGATACGGTTGCTGCGTCCCGTACGGAGCTTGCTGTTGCTGCAGGCGTTCGGCTTCCTGCGCATAGGCCGAGGGCCCGGCGCCCGGCGTTTGAGCGTTCGGGTCGGGGCGGCCTTCGACGCGCGCGCGCAGGCTGTCGAGCTGGCGAGCCAGATCGTCCAACTGATAAGCGGGCACCGGATTGCCGTTGTTCGAGAGCGATTCGACGAGCGCGCGCAATTGGTTTTCGACGTTCTCGATTTCGTTGGTCAGCGTTTCGTGGCCCGGCGCGGTCGATAGCCGCGCATCGAGCTTGAGCGAGCGCGTGGCGTTCAATAGCTCGGTGGCGCGCTTCAGTTGCGCCCGGCGCTCCTCGCCGGCTCGGCCGTCCTCGGTCGAGCGCGCGCGCCGCAATGTCCAGCGCAGGATCAAGACCACGGCGATGACGAGGATCGCCAGCCCGATCCACATACCCATCGAGGGGCCGCGATGAGTCGGCGCCGGCGTGGCAGGCAACGCCGCGGCGAACGAGTCGCCGCCGCTCTTCGTCGGCGCGGGCGCAACGGCTGCGCCGTTGCGGCTTGCCGCCGAGCGAATCCGCGCCTCGATTTGCGCGAAGCGGCCGGGGCTCGTGAAGCGGATCTGCGGATCGAGCGTCTTGGCCTGCTCGACTTGCGCGAGCGCGTCGGCATACCGGCCCTCGTTCTCGAGCACTTGCCCGTACAGGTAATGCGCGTGAGCGTTATTCGGATGGGCCGCGAGCACCTGCGAAAGCTCGGCATCGGCTTGCTGCCAACGGCCTTGCGCCATCGCGCGTTCCACGTCGCCGGCGCTCGGCACGGCGAAGGCCGCGCTCGAGATCAATAGCAGGGCCGCGCCCAAGGCTGCGAGAAATGTCTTCATTCAGTGAACCGGGCGAACCGAGCCCGTCTCCATAACCATCGACCTATTCGAGCGGGCGCGCCGCGGCGTGCCCGCATCGCCATGCGTCACTGCGCCGGCGTGTTTTGATTCATCTGCTTTTTGAGCGCTTCGAGACGATCTTCCACCGAGGGGCCGCGATCGAGCGCCGCGAGCTTGTCCTCGAGCGCCTTGCCCGACGAGGTGTCGGCCGAGTTCAGGCGCGCATCGGAGCGGGCGTTCGAGAGCGCGACCTTATCTTCGAGCTTGCGGAAATCTTCCGAGAGGTTTTTACCGCCGATGCCGCCGAGCGCCGTCGCCGCCACGTCCTTGGCTTGCGAGATCTCCTGCTTGGCCTGAAGGATGTTCGAGCGCGCGTTCAAATCGTTGCGGCGCTGGCGCATATCGGCGATTTGGCTCTTGAGCTGATCGACGGACGGCTCGAGCGTGGCCAATTCCTTCGCCAACGCATCGCGTTCCGCCTCGGCGTTCGCTTGCGCGGCCAACGCTTCGCGCGCGAGCGCTTCATCGCCCGATTGCAGCGCGCGCTTGGCGCCGTCCTCGTACTTCTTGGCTTTCTCGGCGGCGGCGTCGCGCTTGCTTTGCTGCATGGCCACTTGCGCCTCGATTTCGATCAGCGCGTTTTCGGCCTTGCCGATGCTCTCGTCGAGCTCGCGCACGATCTGACGCGCGTCGCGCGAGGGGTCCTGGACGGAATCGGCCGCATCGTTGAGCAAGCCTTTGACGGTACGCGAAATAGAGTCGAACAACGACATGAAAACCTCCGTGAATTTAAGTCGGCGCCGGGCGCGAGCGTGTGGCAGTTCGTCAAGTACCGATCTCTACATGCTACGCCGCCTCGCCGTGGGCGGCGCGGCGCTCGGCCCGAATGTCGGGGCAACGAAGGCGATTGCAAGATCCGTCTCACGATCGCTTCCTAATTTTGCCGCCCGCGGATAGTACATCAGGCCTTCGTTAAAACCCGCTTAAATCGAATGCGGCCACTTGGGCGCCGGGGCGGTTCAGGCGCGGCGGCCGCTTTCGATCGCCGGCTGCGCGTGGCCGGGCCGCTCCTCTTCGATCGCGCCCGCGTACGCTTTGTTCGCGAGCACGCGCGCGACGAGCGTCTGCGTCTCCGAGGCGGTATCCTCCGCCGGCGGCGCGACCGCTTGCGCCGCCAGCGCTTGCGCGACCGCCGCGGCTACGGGCAAGCAGGTCGTCTCGGCGGCGGACGCCTCGGCCATCGGCGACGCCGCTTTAGCCTCGCGAGGCGTTTGCGGGGCGCGCTGGCCCTGTGCGAGACGCCGCAATGCATCGTCGCGGCGGGAAACGCTTGCCGCGCCTAGCCGATCGACGAGCCCCGCGGCCCGAACCTCCTGGCCGGTCTCATCGAAGGCAAGCACCGCGCGGCGCACGAGTTCGCTCAAGCTGATTCCCATGCGCTGTGCGCGGGCCGCGAGCACCCGCTTTTGCGCGGGCGTGACGAAGACGACGAGGCGTTCGCTGCTGGGTGCGTTCATGGGCGGCTCGCTAGTTTGGATGCGCGGCGCGGCGCGCAAGGCACGGGCGGTGGACTTCACCCCCCATCATAAGGCGGCACGCTGCCTCAAAACGAGCGAAGTAGCGTTATCCGTGCCCGATCAATCACTTGGAAGCGTTTTTGGCCGCTTCTCCACAGGTCTTTCAACATTTTCTGTTGATAACTTCAGGCTATCGGGCGAATGTGCCGCTTTTGGTTAATTCTTACAAAAAAATTCCGATGCGGTCGCGGCGATTTCATTAGAATGCGCTGTTGGCCCGTCCCCGGCGGTTGACCGCCGAATACGGCCGACCACACGACTACTACGAGTTGCGCGGCGGATACCGCCCGCGCGAGAGAGGCGCTGAGAGCCGCGCCATTCATGCCGTCATGCCTATTATCAAACGACCGCCTTCCGTCGACCGTCCGGCCGACCGAGAACCTTCCCGCTCCGCTCCAGATAGCCGCCGTTCCATTGGCTCACGTATCGCGCTGACGTTCGCCGGGCTCGTGGCGACGCTTGCGATCGTCGGTGCGCTGATCGTCGGTTATGCCTTGATCGTCATGGCGCCGCAATTGCCGTCGCTCGAGGCATTAACCGACTATCGCCCGAAAGTCCCATTGCGCGTCTATACGGCCGATCACGTGCTGATCGGCGAGTTCGGCGAGGAGCGGCGTAGCCTCGTGCGGTTTCAGGACATCCCCGACATCATGAAGAAGGCGGTGCTCGCGATCGAGGACTATCGATTCTACGAGCACGGCGGCGTGGATTTCTTGGGGATCCTGCGAGCCGGCACGACCGATCTGATGCACGGCGGCGCGTCGCAAGGCGCGAGCACGATCACGATGCAGGTGGCGCGCAACTTCTTCCTCTCGAGTGAAAAGACATACACGCGCAAGATCTACGAAATGATGCTCGCGTACAAGATCGAGCGCGCGCTGACGAAAGATCAGATCCTCGAGCTGTACATGAACCAGATCTATCTGGGCGAGCGCGCCTACGGCTTCGCCGCGGCCGCGCGCGTGTACTTCGGCAAGGACTTGAAGGACATCACGCTCGCGCAGGCAGCGATGCTGGCGGGACTGCCCAAGGCGCCGTCGGCCTATAACCCGATCGTCAATCCGAAGCGCGCGAAGATCCGCCAGGCGTACATCCTGAAGCGGATGTTCGAACTCGGCTATATCACGCAGGCGCAATACGACGAAGCCGTCAAGGAGCCGATCCACACCAAGGTCGCGGGCAACGAATATAGCGTGCACGCCGAATACGTCGCCGAAATGGTGCGGCAGATGATGTACGCGCAGTACAAGGACGAGACCTATACGCGCGGCTTGACGGTCACGACGACGCTCGACTCGGCCGATCAAGACGCCGCCTATCGCGCGGTGCGCAAGGGCGTGATGGATTATGAACGCCGCCACGGCTATCGCGGGCCGGAAGGCTTCGTCGAGCTGCCGGCGGCCGGCGATCAGCGCGACGAGGCAATCGACGACGCGCTGGCCGACCACCCGGACGACGGGGAGCTCGTCGCCGGGGTCGTCACCGAGGCGAGCCCGAAGCAAATCACCGTGCAGTTCGTCGACGGCGGCACGGCGCAAGTCACGGGTGAAGGGCTGCGTTTCGCGGCGTTCGCGCTCAGTGCCCGCGCACCGCAAGCGCAGCGCATCCGCGCCGGCTCGATCGTGCGCTTGATGCCCGATGCGAAGGGCAATTGGCAGATCACGCAACTGCCGCAGGTCGAAGGCGCGCTCGTTTCGCTCGCGCCGCAAGACGGCGCCGTGCGTGCCCTCGTCGGCGGTTTCGACTTCAACAAGAACAAGTTCAACCACGTCACGCAGGCGTGGCGTCAACCGGGTTCGAGCTTCAAACCTTTCATCTACTCGGCATCGCTCGAGAAGGGCCTCGCGCCGGCCACGATCATCGACGACGCGCCGCTGTACTTCCCACCGAGCACGCCGGGCGGTCAGCCGTGGGAGCCGAAGGACGACGATCATCCGGAAGGGCCGATGTCGATGCGCGTCGCGCTCGAAAAATCGAAGAACTTGGTTTCGATCCGGATCTTGTCGTTCATCGGAACGAAATACGCCCAAGACTTCGTGACCCAGCACTTCGGCTTCGACGCCGACAAAACCCCGCCGTATCTGCCGATGGCGCTGGGGGCGGGCCTCGTCACGCCGCTGCAGTCGGCGGTGGCCTATTCGGTGTTCGCCAACGGCGGCTATCGCGTCAATCCGTATTTGATCGCCGAAGTCGACGATGCGCGCGGCCAGCCGATCTCGAAGGCGCAGCCGATCGTCGCGGGCCGCGATGCACCGCGCGCCATCAGCGCCGGCAACGCCTATCTGATCAACAGCCTGTTGCATTCGGTGGCCACCGCGGGTACGGGCGCAGGCACCAATGTGTTGCATCGCTCCGATTTGTCGGGCAAGACCGGTACGACGAACGACGCGAAAGACGGCTGGTTCGCCGGTTATCAGCCGACGCTCGTCGCCGTGGCTTGGATGGGCTACGACCAGCCCAAGAGCCTCGGTAGCCGCGAGTTCGGCGCCCAGCTCGCGCTGCCGATCTGGGTCGAGTACATGGGCCGCGCGCTGCGTGGCGTGCCCGATCAGCCGATGCCGATGCCGCAGGACGTGGTGTCGCTCGACGGCGAGGTTTATCTGGCCGACAAGGTGCCGGGCAACGGTTTCGTGGCCAGCATCGGCATGGACTCGGGGACGGCGCTGGCCGGTGGCGCCGGCGATGCGAGCGCGGCAGTCGGTTCCGTCGGCCCGGCAGGGATGGCGACGCCCGCGCCCAATGTGACGCAGCAAGAACAAAAGCAAATCCTCAATTTGTTCGAGGACAATCGGCCGTAACTGACTGGCGCATCCGAGGACCGCTCGCTTGCGTATATCGGGCAGTTGCTTCGCGTGGGGCACGGAGAGGCGGATGGACGAGAACGGGGCGGGCGGCGCCGGCACGGCGCCCAAAACATGCGCGCGGCGCGGCGATATCGCCGGGCAAATCGTGCTGGTGCTGCAAGGCGGCGGGGCGCTCGGCGCCTATCAAGCGGGCGTCTATGAGGCGCTGCACGATGCGGGCATCGAGCCCGATTGGGTGATCGGCACGTCGATCGGCGCGGTCAACGGCGCGATCATCGCCGGCAATCCGCCCGGCGCCCGATTGGACCGGCTCCGCGAGTTTTGGTCCCGGGTAGCGGCGACGGGCAGCGCAAGCGCGGGATGGCTGCCCGCGCTCGACGATTGGTGGCGCCGCGCATCGATCTTTTTGCAGGGCATCCCCGCCTTTTTCACGCCGTCGCCATATGCGTGGTGGGCGCTCGGCACGCCTCTTGGCCGCGAGCATGCGGCGTTCTATACGACGCAGCCGTTGCGCGAAACGCTCGATCGTCTCGTCGATTTCGACTACCTCAATACGCAAGCCGTTCGCTTGACGGTCGGCGCCGTGCATGTGGCGCAAGCACGGATGCGCTATTTCACGAATCGCGACGAGCGGATGAACGTCGAACACGTCATGGCATCGGCCGCGTTTCCGCCTGGGTTTCCGTCCGTTCAATTGGACGGCGAATCGTATTGGGACGGCGGCATTTATTCGAATACGCCGCTCGAAGCCGTGCTCGACGATCGTCCGCGCCGCAGCTCGGTGATCTTTGCGGTGCAGCTATGGCCCGCCAACGGGCGCGAGCCCGAATCGATCGTCGAAGCGATGGTGCGCCAGCGCGACATCCAATATTCGAGCCGCGCGCAAAGTCATCTCGAACGGCAGAAGCAGATTCACCGGTTGCGCCACGTCATTCGGGAGTTGGAGCAATACATCGCCGAACCGCAACGCGATTCGCAGGCCGTGCGCGATCTGCTGGCATGGGGCTGTGGCACGACGATGCGAGTCATCGAACTCGACGCGCCGAGTTTCGGCAACGACGATCTGCATAAGGATATCGACTTTTCTCCGGCCGGAATCGAACGTCGCCGCGCGGCCGGATATGAGGACACGCGCCGCATGATCGAACGCGCGCCTTGGCAAGAAGCGATGGATCCGATGGAGGGGATCGCGGTTTATCGGGCGGGACCGGGCGTCTGAAGGCGGCGCTTTGCCGGGCGCTGCCGCAAATCGAGCGCGGCGGAAAAATCGTTGTGCGTACAACCGGTTAGCGCCATCTCCCCCTGCTTATCAACAGGTCTGTCAACATTTTCTGGGGATAACATCGGCGCATCCCGGGGACCTATGCGACTAAGCGCTGCCGTCGCTGACTTGCGCCGCAAACGTGGCGGGATCGGTATTCGAACCGGCCAACAAGACGCCGACGCGCTTGCCTTGCAAGGTCTCGCGCAGCGGGCCGAGCAGGGCCGCGAGCGGTGCCGCGCAGGCCGGCTCCACGGCGACCTTCAACCGCTTGAACAGCTTCGCCATCGCGCCGCGCAACGCATCGTCCGAGACCGTCACGATCCGATCGATATGGCGCCGGCATAGCTCGTAGCTGTATTGCTCGGTATGGGGCGCGGCCAGCGAATCGGCGATCGTGTGCATTGCACCCATCTTGATCGTGTGATTGGCCGCGAAGCTCTTACTCATGACGTCGGCGCCCTCCGGTTCGACGCCGAATACGTGCACCCGCGTGTTGGCCAGCCGCAGGGCCGTCGACACGCCCGCGGCGAGCCCGCCGCCCCCGATCGGGACGATGACGGCGTCGAGGTCGGGCGTTTGCGTAGCCCATTCGTAGCCGAGCGTCGCGGTACCGAGCACGGTCCGGTAGCCGTTGAACGGGTGGACGAAGAAGCGGCCTTCCTCCGCTTCGATACGGCGCACGAGTTCGAACGCTTCGGCCGCCGTGTCGGCCAGGACCACTTCCGCGCGATATTGCTGACACAGCGCGAGCCGCGCGGCGCTCGTCGCGCGCGGCAACACCACCTTCGCGCTGACGCCGAGCCGCATCGCCGCATAGGCCACGCCCGCCGCATGATTGCCGCCCGATACGCAGGTCACGCCGACGCTGCGCTGCCCCGCATCGAGTGCGAGCAGATTCGTAAACGCGCCGCGCACCTTGAAACTGCCGCTCGCCTGCAGCAGTTCGAACTTGAAGTTCACCGACGTGTCTTCGAGCGACGGGAAGTCATGCCGCTCGAACACGGGCGTGCGCAACACCCAGGGCGTCAGCGCGAAATGCTGCGTGGCGATGGCATCGAGCGTGGGAATCGGCTCGCCGTCGATCGTGCGATCGGTGGGTTGCGGCATGGCGGTGGACATGATTCGGCGCGCGTCGAGGGTGGAAAAACGGCGCGCTAACCCTGCGCGCCGGCCGACATACTGCGGATGAACTTGCGCAAGAACGTCTCGCACGCCGACAGTTGCGCGAGTTCGACGTATTCGTTGGGCTTGTGCGCTTGTTCGATATCGCCCGGGCCGCAGACGATGCTCGGCACACCGGCGCGCGCGAAGAGTCCCGCCTCGGTGCCGTAGGCGACCTTGCGCGTTTCGCGATTTGCCGTGAGCGCGCGCACGAGAGCCGTGATCGCCGCTTGCTCCGACGCGTCGAGCCCCGGTGCCGCGGCGATTCTCGTGAACTCGATCGCGGCGCTGGGGTGCTCGCGGCGCATCTGCGGCAGCAGCGTTTCCTGCGCGTAGCGTTCGATACGCGCGAAGATCGCGTCGGGATCGAGCGTGGGCAGGTTGCGGAATTCGAACGCGAAGCGGCATTGCGCGGGAACGGTGTTGATCGCGTTGCCGCCTTCGATCGTGCTCGTTTGCGCCGTAGTGAACGGGACGTCGTAATGCTCGTCGAAGGGGCCGTCGCGACGCATCGCGTCGGCCAGATCGCGGATATGGCAAATGAGCCGCGCCGCGTACTCGATCGCATTGAGCCCCTTCGGCGTCAGCGAAGAGTGGGCCGCGTGGCCGCTCACGCAGCAGCGGTAGGCGTTGATGCCTTTATGGGCGACGATGGGGCGCATGCTGGTGGGCTCGCCCACGATGCATCCTTCGGGTTTCAGGCCGCGCGACACGAGCTCGTCGATCATATAGGGCGCACCGGCGCAGCCGATCTCCTCGTCGAACGAAAGCGCAAGGTGAATCGGCTTGGCGAGCCTCGCCGCCAGCATGTCGGGCACGAGTCCGAGCGCCATGCCGATGAAGCCCTTCATGTCGCATGTGCCGCGTCCGTAAAGCCGTCCGTCGCGCACCTCGGGCTTGAACGGATCGCTATCCCATGCCTGACCGTCGACGGGCACGACGTCCGTATGTCCCGACAGCACCACGCCGCCGTTCGTTTGTCCGTCGTGAGCGGGGATCGTGGCGAACAGGTTGGCCCATTGTCCGCGATGATCGTGCGTGAGCGTCGAGACAATGCCTTGTTCTGCCAATGCATCGCGCACCATCTCGATCAAACCGAGGTTGGGGACGCGGCTGGTGGTGTCGATGGAGACGAGGCGCTGGACCCAGGACAGGCCGAGCGGCGAGAGCTCGGATTGGGCGGAAAGAGCCGAAGCCGGCTCGGACGAAGACGAAGGAGGGGAAAGCGGTGCCGTTTCAGCAGCCTGCGACATGACGAAACTCCAGCTTTTGAGTGGCTCCGATCATACCGAAAAAAACGGGAAGGGTCCGGCGCCGGCCTCCTTCCCGTTTGTGCACTGCGCCATGGCGTGGGATCAGCGTGCCGCCGCGCCCGCGCTTTGCCGCGCCGGCGCGCCAAGCGCCCGCAACGATTCCTTGACCGTGGCAAGGCGTACGGACAGGTCGGGGCTGCGCGTTTCGATGCGCAGCTTGTCTTGCCCGGCTAGCTTGATGTTCTTGTGCTTCTGCACCATCTCGATGATACGCATCGCGTCGATCGGCGGGTTCGGCACGAATTGCAAGCTGATGGCGGCTTCGCCAGCATCGATCTTCGAGATTCCGAGCGGTTTCGCCGCGAGCCGCAATCGGTGCGTTTCGACGAGCGCATGCGCCTGCGGCGGCAGTTTGCCGAAGCGGTCGATGAGCTCTTCCTGGATGTCGTCGATGGCATCGCTCGTTTCGCAACTGGCGAGCCGCTTGTAGATCGAGAGCCGCTCTTGGACGTCGCCGCAGTAATCGGCCGGCAAGATCGCGGGTGCGTGCAGGTTGATTTCGGTCGTCGCGGCAAGCGGGGCCGTGAGATCGGGCTCCTTGCCGTTCTTCAACGCTTTCACGGCGTCGGCGAGCATGTCCGAGTACAACTGGAAGCCGATTTCGTGGATTTCGCCCGATTGCTTGTCGCCGAGCACTTCGCCCGTGCCGCGGATCTCGAGGTCGTGCATCGCCAGATAAAAGCCCGAACCGAGTTCCTCCATCTGCTGAATCGCCTCGAGCCGGCGTTGTGCTTGCTTCGTCAGCCCTTGGGGATCGTGTACGAGCAGATATGCATAGGCCTGGTGATGCGAACGCCCGACGCGGCCGCGCAACTGATGCAACTGCGCGAGACCGAACTTGTCGGCGCGGTGAATGATGATCGTGTTCGAACTAGGCACGTCGATGCCGGTCTCGATGATCGTCGTGCAAAGGAGGACGTTGGCCCGCTGCGCCACGAACTCGCGCATCACGCGCTCGAGTTCCCGCTCGTGCATCTGGCCGTGCGCCACGGCGATGCGGGCCTCCGGCACGAGCGCTTCGAGCATCGCGCGTCGGTTTTCGATGGTCTCCACCTCGTTGTGAAGGAAATAGACCTGCCCGCCGCGCTTCAATTCGCGCAGCATGGCCTCGCGAATCACGCCGTCTTCCTCGCGCCGCACGAAGGTTTTGATCGCGAGCCGCTTTTGCGGCGCGGTCGCGATCACCGAAAAATCGCGCAGTCCTTCGAGCGCCATGCCCAGCGTCCGCGGGATCGGGGTGGCTGTCAGCGTCAGCACGTCCACCTCGGCGCGCAACGCTTTGAGCGCCTCCTTTTGCCGTACGCCGAAACGGTGCTCCTCGTCGATGATGACGAGCCCCAGCCGCTTGAAGCGCACGTCCGACGAAAGCAGCTTGTGCGTGCCGATGACAATGTCGACCGAGCCGTCGTTGATCTGGGCGACGGCCGCATTGACTTCCTTCGTCGATTTGAACCGCGACAGTTCGGCGATGCGCACGGGCCAATCGGCAAAGCGGTCGGAGAAGGTCTGCGTATGCTGTTCGGCGAGTAGCGTGGTGGGCGAGAGCAGCGCGACTTGCTTGCCCGCCATCACGGCGATGAAGGCGGCGCGCAGGGCGACTTCGGTCTTGCCGAAGCCCACGTCGCCGCAGACGAGCCGGTCCATCGGCCGGCCCGCCGTCATGTCGCCGATCACGGCGGCGATCGCGGCGGCTTGGTCGGGCGTTTCCTCGAAGCCGAAGCTTTCCGCGAACTTGGCGTAATCGCGCGGCTCCAGTTTGAACGCGTGACCTTCCCGCGCGGCGCGGCGGGCATAGAGGTTCAGCAACTCGGCGGCCGTATCGCGGATTTGCTGCGCGGCCTTGCGTTTGGCTTTTTCCCACTGACCGGAACCGAGCGCGTGCAGCGGGGCGCTTTCGGGATCCGCGCCGCTGTAGCGCGAGATCACGTGAAGCTGGGCGACGGGCACGTACAGCTTGCTGTCTCCCGCGTACTCGAGGTGCAGGAACTCGGTTTCGCCTTCGCCGAGGTCCATCGTCACGAGGCCCATATAGCGGCCGATGCCATGCTGTGCATGCACGACGGGGTCGCCGACCTTCAGTTCGGACAGGTCGCGCACCATCGAATCGACGCTGCTTGCCTGTTCTTGGCGGCGGCGGCCCGCGCGGCGGGCGAGGGCGCCGTATAGCTCGGTCTCCGTGACGATCGAGACGCCCTCCCCGGGCAGCGAAAAGCCGCTCGTCAGCGGTGCGACGCCAAGCGTGAAGCGGGCGTCGCACGTGAGCCAGTCTTCGAAACTATCGATCGATTCGGGGCGCAGACCATGCTCGGCGAAGAGCTGCGCGATGGTTTCGCGCCGGCCGGCCGATTCGGCGGCGACGAGCACGCGCCGGCCGCTATCCTCGACGTAGCGGCGCAACGCGAGCACGGGATCGTCGGCGTGACGGTCGATCGCGAGCGTGGGAAGCGCCGTGGACCATGCGCCGCCGCTCCCCGCGGGCAAGACGAGCCGGGCGAACGGCTTGGCCAGCGTATAGAAATCGTCATCCGACAAAAACAAGCGTTGCGGTTCGAGAATCGGACGTTCGCGATCATGCGACAGGAAGTTGTAGCGCTGTTTGGTGTCGGCCGTAAAACGGCGAATGGCGCCGTCCAAATCGCCGACGAACGCAAGATGCGCATCGTCCGGCAGGTAATGGAACAGCGTGGCCGTCTCGTCGAAGAACAGCGGCAAGTAGTACTCGATGCCGGCCGAGGGCACGCCGTTGCCGATGTCCTTGTAGATCGAGGAGCGGCTCGGATCGCCCTCGAATACCTCGCGCCAGCGGCTGCGGAACGCCGTGCGCGCGGCTTCGTCGAACGGAAACTCGCGCCCGGGCAGCAGGCGCACGTCGCGCACGGGATAGAGGCTGCGCTGCGTGTCGGGGTCGAACGCGCGGATCGAATCGACTTGGTCGTCGAACAAGTCGAGCCGGTACGGCAGCGGCGAGCCCATCGGAAACAGATCGATCAGCGAGCCGCGCACGCAGTATTCGCCGGGACGCACGACTTGGCTCACGTGCTCGTAGCCCGCCAGCGTTAATTGCGCTTTGAGCTTGGCCTCGTCGAGCCGCTCGCCTTGCGTGAACGAGAACGTGTAGGCGGCCAAGAAGGCGGCGGGCGGCATCCGGTACAGCGCCGTCGTGGCCGGGACGAGCAAGATGTCGCAGCGGCCTTCGCCGAGGTCGTGCAGCGTTGCGAGCCGTTCCGAGACCAGGTCTTGGTGCGGCGAAAAGGTGTCGTAGGGCAGCGTTTCCCAGTCGGGGAGCAGCCGGACGCGGGCGTTCGGCGCGAACCAGGGGATTTCTTGAGCGAGGCGTTGGGCATCGACGGCGCTCGCGCAGACGACGGCCAGCAGAGGTTGCCGCGCGGGTGGCTGCCCTCCTTGCGCCGCTTGCAGGCGCGCCGCCTCGCTGTAGCGCGCGATCAGCAGGGCATCGGACGAGCCGTGCGTGCCGTCGAACGAAAAGCGTTGACCGGCTTTGACGAGCGGGAGCGGCAGATTGGACGAGGCTAACGAGGAATCGGATTGCGGCATGACGAAGGGCGAGCGGCCTTAGCTGGAACGTGGCGAAAGCCCGCCGCGGCGGGTTTTCGAGTACCGGGCCTCGCCTCGTTTGCAAACGAGGTGCCCGGAACAAAGCGCCTATTATAAAATCCGTCGTCCATTTTTGACTGGCGGCCGCGCACGGCCCGACTCCGACCTCGTGACTTCCCGCTTTTTCGCCTTGATTCCCTGCGCCGGCACCGGCAGCCGTTCCGGCGCGCCCATGCCCAAGCAATACCGCTCCGTGGCCGGGCGCGAGTTGCTGCATTTCACGCTAGCCGCCTTCGATGCCTGCGCGGAGTTGGCCCGAACGCTCGTCGTCATTTCGCCCGACGACTCGCATTTCGATGCCGCGCGTTTCGCGCCGCTTCGTTTCGACGTGCGGCGTTGCGGTGGCGCGTCGCGGCAAGCGTCGGTGCGCAACGGGCTCGATGCGCTCGGCGAGATGGGCGCCGGCGACGACGACTGGGTGCTCGTGCACGATGCGGCGCGCCCCGGCATCACGCCCGAGTTGATCCGTTCGCTGATCTCGGCGTTGGCGGACGACGCCGTGGGCGGCATCATGGCGCTGCCCGTTGCCGATACGCTCAAGCGCGTAGATGCGGCAAGCGGCGAGAGGATCGCGCGAACCGAATCGCGCAACGGTCTATGGCAGGCGCAAACGCCGCAGATGTTCCGTATCGGCATGCTGCGCGAGGCGATCGGCCGTGCCGAACGCGACGGGCACGACCTCACCGACGAAGCGAGCGCCATCGAGTGGCTGGGCCATGCGCCGCGTCTCGTCCAAGGCAGTTTGCGCAATTTCAAGGTCACATACCCGGAAGACTTCGCGCTCGCCGAGGCGATCTTGACGCACGACTCGGGCCGCTGACCCGTTCGATCCGATCAGCGCGCGGGGCCGCGGCGGCCCCGCGCCATCCCTTATCACCCCACCCGCGGCCAGCCGGCCGCGACAGCAGCGAGACTTGCAAATGAATTTCAGAATCGGACAAGGCTATGACGTACACGCGCTCGTCGCGGGCCGCCCGCTCATCATCGGCGGCGTAACGGTGCCTTACGAGCGCGGCTTGCTTGGCCACTCCGACGCCGACGTATTGCTGCATGCCGTGACCGATGCGCTGTTCGGCGCCGCCGCGCTCGGCGACATCGGGCGTCATTTCCCCGATACGGACAAGCGTTTCGCGGGCGCCGATAGTCGCGTGCTGCTGCGCGAATGCGCGGCGCGCGTCAGGGCAGCGGGCTTCGACATCGTCAACGTCGATAGCACGGTCATTGCGCAAGCACCGAAGCTCGCCCCGCATATCGACGCCATGCGAGCCCACATTGCCGAGGATCTCGGCCTGCCGCTCACGCGCGTCAACGTCAAGGCGAAGACGAACGAGAAGCTCGGCTACCTCGGGCGAGGCGAGGGGATCGAGGCGCAAGCCGCCGTCATGCTCAGCGTCAAAGGCGAGGACGCGTAACGCTTGGCGAGGGGAGCGCCGAACATGAAACGGCGGTTCCCTCATTGGTTCGTTGGGGCGACTACTTGCCTTGCGCGGCGATGACGAGCGCGGCGGCGTTCACGACGGCGGCGATGCGGCCCACATCGCGCAACTGCAGCACCGACATCCCTTGCTCGCTTTTGAGCAGCGCGTAGTGCGATTTGACGCAGAAATGGCACTTGCCGACGATCGATGCCGCGAGGGCATACATCTCGAAGCGGCGTTTATCCACGCCGCCGTGCGACGCATAGGCGCCCATGCGCAGCTCGGCACGCTGCGTTTTCAAGTCGGCATCGTCGGCCATCTCGACGAACGGATACCAGACGTTGTTCATGCCCATCAGCGCCGCAGCCGTTTGCGCACCGGTGACTTCCTCGGGCGTCAGCACCCCGGCGGTGCGAATCGCTTCGATGATGATCGGGCATTTCGCCGCGAACGCGGCCGCCAGTGCAACGCCGACCGCGTCATGCCCTTCGAGCGATGAACGCGCGATCGTACCGTCCAGATTCAGGCGGATATCCTTGGCGTAGTCGGGGATGTGTTCCTTAATCGAATTGAGGAATTCCATCGCTTTCTCCTATCGCTGCATCGATCAAAAAGCCCGCCGGACCGAGTCCCTAGCGGGCCTTGAGCGGCAGGGGCGCTTACAGCGTCGCGCCGCCGATCGAGCGGTTGCACGGGCATAATTCGTCCGTTTGCAAGCCGTCGAGGATGCGCAGGATTTCTTGCGGGTTTCGGCCGACGTTGAGGTTATTGACCGAAACGTGCTGGATCGTATTATCGGGGTCGACGATGAACGTCGCCCGCAGCGCCACGCCCGCTTCCTTGTCGCGCACGCCGAGCTGGTCGATCAGTTCGCCCTTGACGTCGCCGAACGAGTAATGATTCAGCTTGTCGAGATCCTTGTGCTCACGGCGCCAGGCAAGCTTCACGAATTCGTTGTCCACGCTCCCGCCGAGCAGCACGGCGTCGCGCTCCTCGAAATCCTTCTGGAGCTTCGCGAATTCGACGATCTCGGTCGGACAGACGAACGTGAAGTCCTTCGGGTAGAAATAAATGATTTTCCATTTGCCCGGGAAGGATTGCTCGGTGATCTCTTCGAACGCCGACTGACCGTTTTCTTCATGCTGGTTGAAGCCCGGCTTGGCGGCCGTGACGGTGAACGCTTCGAGTTTATCGCCCACGGTTTTCATGCGGTGACTCCTATCTCTGGTTGAAGAAGGGTGAGACCTTGCTCAAAACTACCGGCTCGCTGTAACGGATGCGTGACGCCGCGACAACGAAAACTATAGTGCTATCAAACTTTCATTCAAATAGAAAATAACTAACGCGCGGTCGCCTGGCATTCGACGATGCCTATTCCCGCGCGTAGCGGGGGCGGGCGCTTAGTTGCTCTTGGCCAGCGGAAAGTCGATGGTAACTTCGAGCCCCGGGCCCGGCGTGCGGTTGCGCAGCTTGAGCTGGCCGCGATGGCGGCTGACGAGCCGCTGCACGATCGCCATGCCCAGGCCCGTTCCGTTCGCCTGCGTGCGGGCCGAATCGACGCGGTAGAACGGACGCGTGACGAGGCCGATTTGGTCTTCCGGAATACCGGGCCCTTCATCGAGCACCGACAATTCGGCCCGAGAATGGGACACCCGGGTTTCGACCATGATGTGCGGAATACCGTCCGTTTCGCTCAACCCGTACTTGCGCGCATTCTCAAGCAAGTTGCCGACCACGCGCCGCAAGTCCGTTTCGTCGGCTTCGATGACGGCCGATTCGGCCAGACGGACGGTTAGACGCACACCGTCTTCGCTGGCCAGGCGCGCCGCCATGTCGCCCGCGATCAGCGACAGATCGACGGGGCGGGAGAAGTGCTGAGGCGGCCGGGCGTAGTCGAGGAAGCGCCCGATGATGGAATCCATCTGTTCGATGTCGTCGATCATCGCGTCTTTCGTCGCTTGATCGGACGGGCTCATTTCCGTTTCGAGCCGCAGGCGTGCGAGCGGTGTGCGCAAGTCGTGCGAGATGCCCGCGAGCATCAGCGCACGGTCGGCCTCGAGCTGTTCGAGGTCGCGCACCATCTGATTGAAGCTGCGATTTGTCTCGGCGGCGACCCCGAGGCCTTGCTCGGGCAACGGTTCGGGCGCCTGCCCCGAACCGACCCTACGCGCCGCGGCCGCGAGCCGCGCGAACGGCCGGTTCACGAGGCTCGTAATAAAGGCCGCGCCGAATAGCGAAAGCGCCAACGCGAAGATGCCCCAGCCGGCCCATTGCAGGCCCGTGACGTTATCGAGTTGATCGCGGTCGAGCGCGACCCAGTAGTCGTCGTCGTCGATTTTGAAACTGATCCACACGCCGGGAATGTCGTTGACCGACTGTGCGATTACCGTGTCGTCGCCGAGGCGGCCGCGGATATCGTGCTCGATGAGGCGGTTCAGCGATTCGTCGGGCTGCAGCGTGAATTTATCGGTGCTCTCGCGCGGATAGACGCGCACCCCTTCGTTGCTTTCGAGATCTTGCAACAGCGCGCGACGTAGATCGGGATCGGAGTAGAGCAGCGCCGTTCGGGTGAGCTTGACGACGGCAACGAGCTGCAGCGCGACGCGCTGCGCGCGCGGCTCGCGCTCGATCACGCGAAAGCTTTGAAACCACGCGGCGAGACTGACCGCGATCAGCAGCGCGATCAATAAAAAGGTGCGCCAAAACAGGCCCCCGAATGCGTGGGCGAGAAACCGCCGGTTGATACGCATGGGGACCTATCGTGGCGTCCGAAGCGCGCGAACGTGCGTCACGCGGAGCCGTCGGGAATGAACACGTAGCCGAGACCCCAAACCGTTTGAATGAAGCGGGGGCTGCTCGGATCGACCTCGATCAGCTTACGCAGACGCGAGATCTGCACGTCGAGGCTGCGATCGAACACTTCGTATTCCCGGCCGCGCGCGAGTTCCATCAGCTTCTCGCGCGAGAGCGGCTGGCGCGGATGGCGTGCGAAAACCTTCAGCACCGAGAATTCGCCGGTCGTGAGCGGAATTTCCTGACCGGATTTCGTCAACGTGCGCGTGGCAAGGTTCAGCGCGAAGTCGCCGAACTCGAATACCTCGGCCGTCTCCGACGGCGCGCCGGGCAGCTCCGACGGCGACTGACGGCGCAAGACCGCATGAATGCGCGCCACGAGCTCGCGCGGATTGAAGGGCTTGGGCAGGTAGTCGTCGGCGCCCATTTCGAGCCCGACGATACGATCGACGTCCTCGCCCTTGGCGGTCAGCATGATGATCGGCGTGCGATCGTTGCTGCCGCGCAGCCTGCGGCAAATCGAAAGGCCATCCTCGCCGGGCAGCATCAGATCGAGGACGAGCAGGTCGAACCGCTCGCGCACCCAGAGCTTGTTCATTGCCGGCGCGTTCTCCGCGACGTAGACGTTAAAGCCTTGCTCGCCGAGGTAGCGGCGCAGCAGGTCACGCAAGCGGGGGTCGTCGTCGACGACCAGAATCTTCGAAGGGTTTTTCGTTTCCATGGGCGGCATCTTAGCGCGATTGCAAACCGGCACGCGAAAGTGCGATTTATCGGGTTACAGACAGTTACAAAATTTACCCGTCTTGATGCGCGGCGTAAACGGTGCGCACATAAACTTCTTCACTGATAGCGGCTGTTCGGTGGATACTTCATCCCATTAACACCTCTCTCTCGCGCTCGATGATGGATCGAGCATCAGTACACGTAATTCGAGGTAGCCGGTTGCCGCATGACGAAGGGAACAAGATGACGGTGGAATACGCGGTGCCGCGCGTGCGAGCGCGGATTGTCGCGGTTGCCATCGCGGGTGCTGTCGCGAGTTGGGTCGTTGCCGCCGATGTTCAGGCGCAGCCGCCGCTGCGCGCGCGCCGAGCCGAGCCGTCCCGATCGTTCCATCATCGCTACCTGCCTTCCGAAAGCGCCTCTCGTTCCATTCCGGCCAGCGCGCCTCCGGCCGCGTCCATCGTGCGCACGGCCTCGTCGCCGGCCGAATTCGGAGAACGTCAGCGTGACGGTCATATGACGGTCGAGGAGCGGCGTTTATTGCGTCAGCATATCGAAGACGCGGTGCGCGAGCTTTACAAGCGGTAACTCGAATTCGACGCCTAAGGGGAGGGCGATGCGAAAACGTCTGCGGCGTTCGCCATGCGCGATCTTCGGCGCCGGTCTGCTCGTCGTCACGTTCGTTTCGAGCGCCGCGGCGGCGCCCCATCGCCCGCATTCGACGCATACGCCGATCGCGTATTCGGCTCGGGCCGAAGCGGATGCGCAGCAATCCGATCCGGCCGGCGCCGCTTCGTCTTCGCCGCTGCTCGACGAAGACGACGCTCGGTACTTGCTCACTCGCACCGGCTTCGCGCCGGACGCGCAAACGCTCGAGCCGTACGTTGGGCTCTCGCGCCGGCAGGCCGTCGATCAATTGCTGGCCTCGGCTCGCACGACGCCCGTCACCGCGATGCCCGCCTGGGTGGACGAGGCGATTCCCACGCGCGCGCAAGAGCATGCGCTCGATGCCGACGCCCGCCGCGCCGCAGCGGCCGAACGCGCACGCCGCTACGACGCGCTGCGCGGATGGTGGCTCAACGAGATGGTCGTCACGCCGTCGCCGCTCACGGAGCGCATGACGCTGTTCTGGCATGGGCACTTTACGTCGTCGCAGGACAAAGTACCGTACCCGCAACTGATGGCGCGGCAAAATGCGTTATTGCGCCGTGACGCGCTCGGCAGCTTTGCGCACATGCTGCATGCGATCGCGAAGGATCCGGCGATGCTCCTTTACCTCGACGGCGCGGGTAATCGGAAAGGCCATCCGAACGAGAATTTCGCGCGAGAGGTCATGGAACTCTTCACGCTCGGCGAAGGACAGTACGCCCAGCATGATGTCAGCGAGGCGGCGCGCGCTTACACGGGCTGGAGCCTCGATCCCGATACGCGCGAGTTCGTTTGGCGGGCCGATTGGCACGACTCCGGCATGAAAACGGTACTCGGCCGGACGGGGGCGTTCGACGGCGATGCGGTGCTCGACCTGTTGCTGGCGCAGCCGCAAACCGCGACGTTCATCGTGACGCAGCTATGGCGCGAGTTCGTTTCCGATACACCCGACGCGGCTCAAATCGAGTCGATCGCCGCGCGCTTGCGTGCGAGCGATTACGACATCGCCGTGGCCTTGCGTGGGCTATTCCTGAGCGACGCATTCTGGGACGAACGCAACCGGGGCCTGCTCGTCAAATCGCCCGTGCAATTCGTCGTCGGCACGTTACGTTCGTTCGACGTGGACGACGACGATACGGCCGGGCTCGCGGGCACGGTTCGCAATCTCGGGCAAAACTTGTTCGCACCGCCGAACGTCAAGGGCTGGCCGGGCGGGACGACATGGATCAACAGCACGACGCTGCTGGCCCGCGAGCAGTTCGTCGAGCAGCTCTTTCGTGCGACGGAACCGCGCCGGGCACGCGCGGGCAAACAGATGGCCGTGACAATGCAGTCCGCGCCGGGCGGTCCCGCACGCGCGCACGGCATGCGGTTCGATCTCGAAGGCTGGCTCGCGCGTTACAGTATGACGCCGGCGCAGCATCCCGGGCTCTCGATCGAGTTGCAATGGCAGCACGCGGTGTTGCCGCTCTCGCCGGTCGATCCGATCGATACCGGCGCATCGAGCGCGGCGTACTTGCGCGCGTTGTTGATGGATCCCGTGTACCAACTGGACTAACGCGATGTTGCGACGCCGCTTTCTCCGCTCGATGACGGCCGCGGCCGCCGTGGGACTCTCGATGCCGATCCGGCGCGCGCTCGCGCAATCCGCATCGACGCTCGCACCGGCGCCGCCTCGCGCCGGCGCCTATCGAAACCTCTTGATTCTCGTTGAACTCAAAGGCGGCAATGACGGCCTGAACACGGTCGTTCCCTATGACGATCCGAACTACCGGCTGTTGCGCAAACATATCGGTATCGATCGCGAGCGTGTCATCGCGCTCGATGAGCGCACAGGTCTGCATCCCGCGTTGGAACCGCTGATGCCGTTGTGGCGCGACGGCCACTTGGCGATCGTGCAGGGCGTCAGCTACGCGCAGCCCAACCTCTCGCACTTCCGTTCCATCGAGATCTGGAACACGGCATCGCGCGCCGACGAATATCTGAACGACGGCTGGTTGACCCGCGCGTTCGCCGAAGCGCCGGTACCCGCCGGCTTCGCGGCCGACGCCCTCGTGATCGGCAGCGCCGAGATGGGGCCGTTCGATGGCGGGGCCCGAGCGGTCGCGCTCGTCAATCCGGCGCAGTTCGCGCAGGCATCGCGGCTCGTGCGCGCCGTGGCGCTACGCGAGCGCAATGCGCAGCTCGCGCACATCCTCGATGTCGAAAACGATATCGTCCATGCCGCGCTGCGCTTGACTCCGCACCCGGGCCAGTTCGTATTGAAGACGGCTTTTCCCGCGGGCGCATTCGGCGCCTCCGTCAAAACGGCCATGCAAGCGCTCGCGAGTGCCGAAACGCCGCGCGGTCAGCCCATCGCCGGGCAGGGCGTGGCCGCGATTCGTCTGACGCTGAACGGCTTCGACACGCATCAAAACCAGCTAGGGCAACACGCCGCGTTGCTCGCGCAACTGGCGCAAGGCTTGGCGGCGATGCGATCCTCGTTGATCGAGTTGGGCCGGTGGGACGATACGCTCATCATGACCTACGCGGAATTCGGCCGCCGGCCGCACGAGAACGAGAGCAACGGGACCGATCATGGCACCGTGGCGCCGCATTTCGTCGCGGGCGGGCGTGTGCGCGGCGGGCTCTATGGTGCTGCCCCCGACCTGGCGCGCCTCGACGGCAACGGCAACTTGCCCGTCGGCGTCGACTTCCGCCGGATGTATGCCACCGTACTTGGGCCGTGGTGGGGCCTCGACGCGAGCCGAGTGCTGCGCGGACGTTTCGATCCGTTGCCGCTGCTGCGGAGCTAGGGACGAGCGCTTCTTTCTACCTTTCTCGTGAGATTGCGCGTTCGTGCGAGCCTTCGTCGCACTATTTGATATCGACGATATCCGTAGGGCAAGGCAAGACTTGAATTCAGTATTGCGGGAAGTACATTGTGTGAGGGTGATGGGACGATCTATTTTGGATTGAATTTCAGCGAGGATCGAATGATTCTTCGTCTAATGGCGCTTGTTGTGCTTTTCCTTATATCTTTCGTGAGTTTGGCGGAGCAAGGACATACGGTCAATATAATTAATAACAGTAAATATTCATATACTATTGCCGAGGTTTTTGATTGGAAAAGCTCCGGCAACGAGATGGAGTCGTGCGTCAAGGGCGATAATCTAGGCCAGCCAATGGTTATTCCTTCGTACAGTTCGGATCGGACGTACACTTGGGACGACAGCAATCACTTCCAGGAGTGCTGGCGGGCACCGAAATTCGATATTTTTATGATTTATAGCAGCGACGATCCCGCGCTTCCTGGCGATCCCAGCCATCCTGATGGCATCTTGAAGATCGGATCCGTGCACCGAAAAATAGATGGCCGTTTCGGAGATTGGTATAACGGCTTTTTCTATATCAACTGGTTGAACCCTTTGGATTTTGAAAATGAATATGATGGGGGGAATCCGCCGCCGTCATTCATGCATTTCGAGTGCAACGGAGATAAACACGATCCATGTCTTTCCACGTTCAAATCGATGGTGCTGGACGACAAGGATAGTGATAACTGGAGTCATTACTATCGATCGGAATCTCAGCGTATCGTGATTGACGATCACTGAGCTTGCGCCGGGTCGTTGTTGCCGGTTCCAGGAAAAGAAGGACGAGCCCCGTGCGAACCGGTCGCGCTATCAACGCTTGCGCGCCGCCCGCCATGCGATCCAGAGCTTGCGGATCGGCGTCAGTGCGATCCGTTGGTGGAGCACTTGGAATTGATCGCGCTCGATTTCGTCGAGCAGGGCGAGCGCCATCGCCGCTTGGGCCTTCAACGTGCGTTGCGTGGCGCGTTCGTTGGGGGGAATGCCGTCCAGCGCCGTGCGCAACGCTTCGCGCGCGCGGTTCGTCTGGAACCGCATGAGCTCCGAAAACGCCGGGCTGTACTTGCGGTTGACGATTTCGGCCGCCGTCACGCCGAAGCGCTGCAACTCGTCGATCGGCAGGTAGATACGGCCATGTCGTGCATCGTTGCCGAGTTCCTGAACGAATTGCGCGAGCATCAGCGCATTGCCGATCGGAGCGGCCCATGCGCCGGCCGCCTGCGGCTCATGCGCCGTGGCGCGTGCGACCGCGCCGGCGAACGTGCCGCCGACTCGCTCGATATAGCGCGCGAGGTTCGGGAAGTCCAGGTATCGCGCTTGGTCCAAATCCATCTCGAAGCCGGCGACGAGCGTGCGCAGCGTCGGCGCCTCGGCTTCGATGTCTTTACAGTGCCGGGCGAGCGCGTGCGAGACCGGATGAGACGGTTGCCCCACGGCCAACGCGCCCGTTTCCTTTTGCCACCACGCGAGTTTGGTGCGCCCGACCGTCGGATCGCTCGTGTCCTTGACCGTCTCTTCGAGTTCGCGGCGCAGCGCGAAGAGCGCGGTTAAGAACGGTTGTCGCGACAGGGGCGCTTGCCGCAGCGCGTAATAGGCGCTCGAACCGGCAGGCGCCGCTTTTTGCGCGCAGTAGTCGTCGAAATTGTGTGGGGCGGAAATCGGAGGCTGTGGCACGGCGAGCTTACGAGGCAGGACACTAGGAATCGGTTCATCGGCAAGCGAGCAAGGTTGGCGCCACGCGCGCGGGCGACGCTGTGCGGCAACCGGCTTCGGTGCGGATACTACCTCAGATTCGCCGGAGCGGCCGGAGACGGCGTTGGCGGTGCCGGCAGCGTCCTAATGCGGCCGTCGCGTCACGGCCTTGACCAGCGAATCGCCGCGCTCTGTCAAACGCAGGCGGCGGCCCGATGTCAATTCCTCCAATGCAACCAACTGGCTCTCCACCAGCGAGGCCAAATCGCCTCGATCGAGATCGTCCAAGGCACGCGGCTCGCCCACGAGCAGCAGCGCGGCGAATTCGTGCGGACTGAGCATTTCTTCCTCCATGGCGAATCGTTGAACAGGGGCTATCACTATCAAGATAGAACCTGTCAGCCGTGTGACGGCGCGCGAATTGTCGCAGACACGCTAAACGAAACCACGGCGCGCTATGCTGACGATATTCGTATCAAGTCGTGATCTATTCAGTATTCTGTCCGGATCGCGAAGCCGGCGCGCGAGCGCGCCTAACTCCGAAGCCTGAGGCGGCTATGCCGCCGAGGGGAAGTCTGCATGATGAAGATCAGCGAGCGGCTCGGGCGCGGCGCATCGAAGCAAGCAATGGGACTGCCGCTGCTGCGGCTGGGGTTCCGCCCCTTCTATCTTGGCGGTGCGCTGTTCGGCGTCCTGGCCGTCGCGCTATGGCTGGCCGCGCTGCACGGGGCCGCGGCGGCCGGGCAAGCCGCGTTGACGGGCGTCGCGTGGCATGTGCACGAGATGCTGTTCGGTTTCGTCGGAGCGATCGTCGTCGGTTTCCTATTGACGGCCGTGCGCGCGTGGACCGCTCGCGCGACGCCCACGGGCACCTCATTGGCCGCGCTTTGGGGGCTTTGGGCAGCGGGTCGCGTGCTCGTCTGGACTGGGCCGGAGCGCGTGGCCGCGCTCGTCGATATCGCCTTCCTGCCGGTCTCGGCCGTGGTCTTGCTGCGCGTGCTGATCGCCGCCAAAAATCGGCACAACATCTTTTTGCCGGTAGCGCTGGGATTGTATGGGCTGCTTAATGCGCTATTTCACTGGTACGCGTGGCAGGGCCGCATCGACTTGGCGCTACGCGTGGCTTACGCGACCACGGGTCTCATCATCATGTTCGTCTCGGTGATCACGGGCCGCGTCGTGCCGATGTTTACGACCAATGCGATCGCGGGATTCACGCTCAAACGCTGGAAGTTCGTCGACCATGGCTCGACCTTGGCGCCGCTCGTCACGCTTATCGTCGATGCATTAGGCGCGCCGGCGATGCTGGTCGCCCTCTGCGCGCTGGCTACCGCGCTGTTGCACGCGGCTCGGATCGCCGGTTGGCGTTCGTGGCGCGTCGGCGCACGTCCCATTTTGTTGATCTTGCATATCGCTTGTCTGTGGATACCGATCGGCTTCGCATTGCTGGCGGGCGCCGCATTGGGGCTCGTCTCGCATTCGTTGGCGATGCATGCGCTGACGGTCGGAGCGATGGGAGGCGCGATCGTCGCCATGATCACGCGGACGGCGCTCGGGCATACGGGACGGATGCTGATTGCCGGTCCGTTCGAAGTGGCCGCCTACTGGCTCATGATCGCGGCAGCCCTCGTTCGCGTGGTGGGACCGATGGTATCGGCCGGCTCGTACGCCGCGTCGCTCGACGTGGCGGGCGCCTTGTGGTGCGCTTCGCTCGTCGTCTACTTGATTCGCTATGTTCCGTATCTGAGCGCGCCGCGCATCGACGGAAAACCCGGTTGAATCCTTGGCGCTCGCTGCACGGCGGCCCGAATGTCAATCAACCGCTACGGTGCCGGCGAGCCACCCCGGTTTGCCGACGCGCGTCAGCACCGGTTGCCAAAATTCGACGCGTCGCATCGCCTCGCGCGGGCTCGTCGCGTCGATCGTGACGCTGAGCGACGCCTCTGATGCATCGAGCGGCTCGGACTCTATCGTTTGCCGAGTAAGGATCGCTTCATCGGCGTCCGACGGTTCGTCTCGCGACTTCGCGCGCCGGCGTAGGCGTTCGAGAAGCAGCGCAGGCGGCGCATCGACATCGACGATGCACGCGCTCGCGCCATGCCGTTTCGCCAGTTCGAGAAAGCACGTGCGATGGCTTCGTCTGAGAAAGCTCGCGTCCACGACGACCGGCAGCCCCGCGTCGAGCAGGGTACCGGTCAACGAGGCTAAGTGCCGATAGTTGGCATCGACCGAGGCGCTCGAATAGGCGGTCGCGGGCATGCGCGTGTTGCGCGCGCCGGCCAGCGGCGAGGAGGCGCGTTTTCGCTCGACGTCGCTGCTGACGACGACCGCACCAAGGTGGGACGCAAGCTCGTCGGCGACGACCGATTTGCCCGAGCCTGAAAAGCCGTGGCACAGCACGAGCGAAACAGACTGTGGGCCGCTTATATGTCGCGCGAGTGCGAGATAACGGGTAGCCGCGGCGGGAATCATCCGCGTTTCGCCTGGCGTGGGCGCCGGGGCCTTCAAGATCGATACGTACGCTCGCACGAGGGCGCGGTAGACGACATAGCACTGCAACGCGCGCATGCCGGCGTAGTCGCCCGTTGCCAGCAGCCATCGATCGACGAGCCGCGTCGCTAGATCGCCGCGGCCGTAGGCGAGCAGATCCATGGCGAGAAAGGCCAAATCGGAGGTGACGTCGATCCAACGCAGTCCCGGCGAGAATTCGATGCAATCGAACGGTGCGACATCGTTGCCGCGGCGCACGATGTTTTCGAGGTGCAAATCGCCGTGGCACTCGCGCACGAACCCCGCGGCACGGCGGTACGCGAAATGCTCGGCAAGGTCGTCGGCGAGCCGCCGTTGCGCCTGGGCGATTGTCTCGGGCAGGCAGCCGGGCGCTTCGCGCTCGAGGCCGGCCAGCACCTCCTCGATCTGACCGCGCACGTACTCTTCCGAGCCGAAGCGATGCTCGGGCGGGCAAGCGCTCGCTCGACGATGGAAGCGGGCGATACGCTCGGCGCTTCGCTCGATCTCGTCGCGACGAAGCACGCCGCGTTTCGCGCGCGCGCTGAGCAGATCGACTTGACGGAAGCGCCGCATCTTCAGTGCGTAATCGACGACCGGGCCGCGATGCCCACTGCGCTCGGTCGCGAATGCGTACTTGGGCGCGCGCCCGGTCACTTCGACGACGGCCAAGTAGATCGCCGGCGCGAGCCGCCGGTTCAAACGCAGCGAATCGGCACAGGCCCGATAGCGGGCTTCGGGCCGCGTAAAGTCTGCGAAGCCCAGGTCGATACGTTTGCAGCGCTTATAGGGAAAGGGTCCGGCCAGAGAGACGATCGAAATATGCGTTTCGATCCGGCGCACCCGACCCGTGCGGTGCGGATAGGCTTGCGGCCGCCGCAAGGCGCGCTCGAGGGCGCGGCGTTGACCGCGTGTCGAGCGCGGATCGCGCGCATGGCGCGGTGGGCGACGTACGTAAGGATGACGCATCGATTCGTCCGACTCGATCCCGTGTGTGACTCGTAGGCGGCCGCATCGCCGTAGCCGCGGCCAGGCCAGGCGAGGGCCGATAGCGATAGCGGCAGCTTAGTGACCGGTGGCTGGTCCTTCGTTGATACAAGTCAAGCGCAGCGGCGGCACTCGTCATAGGCTGATTCGAGATACCGGCGCACGTTGCGTAACCGACGACGAGGAGCATCCTATGAGCGATCACACGAGGCCGTTCAAAGCGGGCGATCATGCGGAAGTCTTTCCCGGGCTTGGGCATGATCCGTACCAGTTGCGCGGCAAGCTGCATGAACCTTCGGTATGCCCGAGTTGCGGTGTCGTCTATACGGGCGGGCGCTGGCAATGGCTGCCGCGTCCGGCCGATGCGCAAGAGGCGGCCTGCATTGCTTGCCGGCGCACAGCCGATCGCCTGCCCGCGGGTTATTTGACGATCGACGGCGACTTCGCCGCGCAGCATCAAGTCGAAATCATCGACTTGCTGCGCCGTGACGAGACACGAACGCGCGCGCAACATCCGATGAAACGCATCATGTCGATCGAGTCGAACGGCGGCGCGACGCTCGTTCAGGTCACCGACGTTCATTACACGCGCGACTTGGGCGAGGCGTTGAAGTCGGCGTTTCAAGGCACGCTCGATATCAAGTACAGCCGCGACCAGGATCTGGCGCGGGTTCATTGGCGGCGCTAGTCCGACTATGTGCGCAAACGCGCGGAGCGCGAAGCGCCAGGTGAGTCATCATCGCGCTACCTGGCGCCGAGCGCACTGCGGCCGTTGCCGCCGCGAGGGGCCGGCACCGCATGTGGAGGCCACTTCATGAAGTACTCGCCGGGCACAGTGCTGTTGACCGACCTTTACGAGTTGACGATGCTGCAGGCGTACTTCGACGCGGGCCTGAACGAAACCGCGTCGTTCGAGCTCACCGTCCGCGCGTTGCCGATAGAGCGAAATTTCCTCATGGCGGCGGGTCTCGAGCAAGTGCTCGCCTATCTGCAGCAGCTTCGGTTCATGCCCGAGGAATTGTCCGCGCTGTCCAAAACGGGGCGATTTTCGGTCCCTTTTCTTCGCTCGCTCGAACACCTGCGCTTCACGGGCGACGTCGATGCGATGCGCGAGGGCACGGTGTTCTTCCCCGATGAGCCCGTCATCCGCATTACGGCTCCGATGCGCGAAGCACAGTTCGTCGAAAGCCGCGTCATGAACCTGGCCCATTACGAGACCGTCGTCGCCAGCAAGGCCGCTCGCTGCGTCTTGGCCGCACCCGACACGTTGCTCGTCGATTTCGGTTTGCGCCGCGCGCACGGCGCGGAGGCGGCATTGCTGTCGGCGCGCGCGTCGTATTTGGCCGGCTTCGGCGGCACGGCGACCGTGGCGGCCGGCATGGCGTTCGACATCCCGTTGTACGGGACGATGGCACACTCGTATGTGCAGACGTACGCCGACGAGGCGCTTGCCTTCGAGGGTTTCGCACGCTCGCAACCGGCGCATACGACGTTGCTGCTCGACACCTACGATACCGAAGCCGCCGCGCGCAAGGTCGTTGCGTTGGCGCCCGTACTCGCCAAGGACGGGATCGCGATCGACGGCGTACGCCTGGACAGCGGCGACCTCGGCGAGCATGCGCGGCGCGTGCGCCGCATTCTCGACGATGGCGGCCTTGGCGCCGTGACGATCTTCGCGAGCGGCAACCTCGACGATTACCGGCTACGCGAACTCGTTGCGCAGCAAGCCCCCATCGATGCGTTCGGGGTGGGCACGTGCATGAACACCTCGGCCGACGCGCCATATCTCGATTGCGCGTACAAGCTCGTCGAATATGCCGGCGAGCCGCGCCGAAAACGTTCCGAGGGAAAGGCGACCTGGCCCGGGTGCAAGGCCGTATACCGGCTCTGGGGGCCGAACGGCGTGATGGCGGGGGATTTGATCACGCTCGCGCGCGAGCGGCGCGACGCCGAGCCGCTGCTGGAGCCGGCGATGCGAAACGGCATACGCTGCGAGCCGCCGGTCACGCTCGAAGGCGCTCGAGAACACGCCCGGCGGCAACTGCGCGCGCTACCGAGCGCGCAGCGTTCGTTGGATGTCGACGAGCCGTACCCCGTCGCCGTCTCCGACGCGTTGCGCGAACTCGCGCGGCGGCTCGACGAGGGGCGCCCCGCTTAGCCGGTTGCGCCGCGGCTATGGCGGAGCGGCGGGGGGCTCATAGCAATTTCAACTGCCGCAAGGCCGCATCGATCGCTCGTTTCGCCTTTTCCACGATTTCGTCGATTTCAGCGTGCGAGACGACGAGCGGCGGAGAAAGCATCAAGCGGTCGCCCGAGGCACGCATGATGAGATTGCTATTGAAGCAGCGTTCGCGACAAGCCAGGGCGATTTCGTTCCCGTTGGCGAAGCGCTGTCGCTCGCGCGGTGCCTGGGCGAGCTGGATGGCCGCGACGAGGCCCGCACCCGTCACTTCGCCGACGCACGGGTGATCGCCGAAGACCTGGCGCAAGCTCGATTGGAGGTAGGGGCCCGTGTCATGCTTGACGCGCTCGACGATGCCTTCGTCCCGCAGCAGTGTGAGATTGGCCACGGCGACGGCGGCCGCGACCGGATGGCCCGAGTACGTATGGCCGTGATTGAATTCGCCGTTTTCGACGATCGGTTTCGCGACGCGCTCGTGCAATGCGACGGCCCCCATCGGCACATAGCCGCTCGTCAGCCCCTTGGCGAGGGTAAGCAAATCGGGCGCGAAACCGAAATGCTGATGCGAAAACCACTCCCCGGTGCGCCCGAAGCCGCCGATCACTTCGTCGGCCACGAGCAGGACGTCGTAGCGGCGGCAGATGCGTTCGATCTCGGGCCAGTAGCTCGAGGGCGGGAAGATGACACCCCCCGCGCCTTGGAACGGCTCTGCGACGAACGCGGCCACGTTCTCCGGCCCCAACTCGAGAATCTTCGCCTCGAGTTGCCGCGCGCGCTCGATTCCGAACGCCTCGGGCGACATGTGCTCGGGCGCTTCGCCGAAGAAATACGGTTGATCGATATGCACGATGTGCTCGACCTTCGATGGCATCTGCTCATGCATGTACGCCATGCCGCCGAGGGTCGCGCCGGCGATCGTCGAGCCGTGATAGCCGTTCTTGCGGGCAATCACGTATTTTTTCGACGGTTTGCCTTGGGCGGCCCAGTATCGGTAGACGATGCGCAATACCGTATCGTTGCCTTCGGAGCCGCTATTGCAGTAGAAGAAGTGGTTGAACGGCGGGGGCGTGAGCTCGGAGAGCAGGGCGGACAGTGCGATGACGGGCGGATGCGTCGTCTTGAAGAACGTGTTGTAGTAGGGCAGTTCGCGAAGTTGCCGATACGCGGCCTGCGCAAGCTCCTCGCGGCCGTAGCCGATGTTGACGCACCAGAGCCCGGCCATGCCGTCGATGATGCGGTTACCGTCGGAGTCCCACAGGTAGACGCCGTCGGCCTTGACGATGACGCGGCTGCCTGCCTCGTTCAGTGCTCCCATATCGGAGAACGGATGCAAATGATGCGCGGCGTCGAGTGCGCGATAGTCGGCGGTGGTAGGCAGCAGCGTGCGCTCTTGGACCGTGGCGGTGATCGGATCGAAAGCTTGATTCATGAATCCTCCAGGGGAAACAAGCGGCGTGTAGGGTCTAAACGTGCAGCAATAGATGCTTTCGTTCCCACGAGCTGATCACCCGGAAGAACGCGTCGTATTCGGTTTCCTTCAACGCCACGTAAGACTTGACGAACGCGTCGCCGAGAATCGACGCAAGCGGCTCGGATGCCGCCATCAGCGTGAGCCCGTCCTCGAGATTGCGCGGCAATTGGTAGGGCATGCGATAGCCGTCGTTGGCGAGCGGCTCGGTGGGAACGAGCCGTTGCGTGAGGCCGAGATACCCGGCGGCTAGCGTCCCCGCGATCGCCAGATAGGGATTGCAGTCCACGCCGGGAATCCGGTTTTCGATACGCCGCGCCGCGGGGGCGGCATGCGGCACGCGAAAACCCACCGTGCGGTTGTCGTATCCCCACTGGACGTTGATCGGCGCGGCCATGAAGCGCGACAGGCGCCGGTACGAATTGATATACGGCGCGAAAATCGGCATCAGCGCGGGCGTATATTTTTGCAAGCCGGCGATGTATTGATAGAACATCTCGGTCGGCGCGCCGTCGGCGCCCGTAAACAGGTTCCGCCCCGTCTGCGCATCGACGATGCTCTGGTGCACGTGCATGGCGGAACCGGGCTCGCCTTCCATCGGCTTGGCCATGAACGTCGCATACATATGGTGGCGTAGCGCGGCCTCGCGCACGGTGCGCTTGAACAGGAACACGCGATCGGCCAGATTGAGCGGATCGCCGTGCAGAAAGTTGATTTCCATTTGCGCCGCGCCCACTTCGTGGATCAGCGTATCGACTTCGAGCTCCTGAATCTCGCAGTATTCGTAGATGTCTTCGAAAAGCGGATCGAACTCGTTGACCGCTTCGATCGAATACGCCTGACGGCCGGTCTCGGGCCGGCCGGTGCGCCCGATCGGCGGTTGCAGCGGCAAGTCCGGATCTTTATTCATTTCCACGAGATAGAACTCGAGCTCCGGTGCGATCACGGGCTTCCAGCCCTTTGCGTGATAAAGATCGAGTACGCGCCGCAAGACGCGTCGCGGCGAGATCTCGACGGGCGAGCCGTCGAAATGCACACAGTCGTGAATCACCTGTGCGGTGGGATCGACGGCCCAGGGGATGAGCCGGATCGTCGAGGCGTCGGGCACGCACACCATGTCGGGGTCCGTGACGCCGGTCAAGCTGCCGTCGTCGGGGTACTCGCCGGTGACGGTCTGAATCATGACCGCCTGCGGAAGCCGCATCGATTCGCCCGATTCGAACTTGCTGCGAGGGATGATTTTGCCGCGCGCGATACCGGCCATATCGGGGATGATCGCCTCGATCTCGGTAATACGATGTCGCTTGAGAAATTCGTCGATCTCGATCATGAGAGTCCTCGATTCGTCGTGATGGGAGTAGGGGAAGGGGCTTCACGCGGGCGCATTCGAGCGCGCGGCGCGTCTCGCCCGGCAGGCCTCGCCGAACGCGCGGAAGATCGCGCTGGACAGCGCATCGTCGGCGTGGCGCCATTCGGGATGCCATTGAACCCCGAGCGCGAACGCGCGCGCATCGGACACACGCGCGGCTTCGATCAGACCGTCGGGAGAGACGGCCTCCACGGCAAGCGGCGCGGCGAGCTTGTCGATACCTTGCGCATGCAGCGAATTCACGCGTGCCTCGGCGCGTGCGCCGGCCAGCGACCGCAAGAGACCATCCGCGCAAAGGCGCACGGTATGCGCGGGACCGTATTGCCTGTCGAGCGGGTCGCCTTGTTTCTCGCGATGATCGTCATAGCCGTGCACTTCATGCACGTTTTGATAAAGCGTGCCGCCCAATACGACGTTCATCTCCTGAAAGCCGCGGCAGATCGCGAGCACCGGTACGCCGGCCTCGATGGCCGCCAGCATGAGCGGCAGCGTCGTCGCGTCGCGCGACGGATCATGCAATGTGCCCGGCGCGCTTGGGGCGCCGCCGTAGTGGCGGGGATCGACGTTCGAGGGACTGCCCGTGAAAACGAGACCGTCCAGCGCATGAACGAGCGCGACGGCGGATTGACGTTCGCCTAGGGCGGGCACGGCGAGCGCCAGCGCATCGGCGCCTTCGACGACAGCAGTGAGGTACTTTTCGCCGACGGCATGGGCGCGATGCATTCCGATTTCGGTACTGTCGGCCGTGACGCCGACAAGCGGTTTAATTAGCATAACTAACTATTGTTTTTGATTGAGCGAAGGCAGCTCGAGCGGCGGTGGAGATGACCGGCGCAAGCTCAGCGGGTGCATCGTTCGGCGATGCGCAGCCCGGCCGCGGGCCTCGCTAGCTACGCCAGGCGCGCAACAACGCGCGGTCGCGTTACGCGACGCCGAAACGATTCAAACGAAAGATCTGCGGGCGAGAGGCGCTACGGCAGCAGCGAAGCGACGTCGTCTAGGTGGACGGCGATGTAGGCGCGCGCGGACGTCACGTTATGACGGCGCACGCAGCGGCGGGACAAGATCGTGAAGACGGACAGAAACCGGCGGAACGCAAGCGGGCCGTTGCTGCCGTCGGCGATGGCGCGGCCGGCGCGAATGCGATTCGCGACCTGCTTGCGGTTCCATCTAACCAAAGGGCCTCGGACTCTCACGGGATGACTCGACTCGGTGACAATCTAAGTGTCAGCATATATCAGCTAAGCGCGCCGTCAACCCTTTCGAAAAAAGCAGGCACCGTTTTACGTGCGATGTATGCCTATCGGCTGGGCCGGCGGGTGTTCCAACGCCATGTGGCATAGGACCGATACGCGCGATTGCAGTTCGCTTCTCCACGCTGATCGCCATCTGACTAGAATGGTCGGCGAAGCAGAGCAGGTTCCACTTTTTTGAGATTATTCGCCCGCCGGTCGAATCTTGCGTTCGATCGGCGGGCGGGGCGCGGGCGGATCGGTCCGGCTCGCATGACGGAGACGAATTCATGAGCGAAACGACATTCGAGCAATGGGAGTCGAGCGCGGCGGCGCTGTCCATCGAAAGCCGCGCATTCATCGACGGCGTCTATCGAGCGGCGGCGAGCGGCCGCACGTTCGATTGCAAAAGCCCGATCGATGGGCGCTTGCTCGCGCGCGTCGCCGAATGCGGCGAAGCCGACGTCGGCGCGGCAGTGGACGCCGCGCGACGCGCGTTCGAGCAGGGCGTTTGGCGTGGACTCAATCCGCGCGAGCGCAAGGCGGTCTTGTTGCGTTGGGCAGCTTCGATCCGCACGCATGCGCGAGAGTTGGCGTTGCTCGAGACGCTCGATGCGGGCAAGCCGATCGGCGATACGACGACGGTCGATATCCCGGGCGCCGCCTATTGCCTCGAATGGTTCGCCGAAGCGATCGATAAAGTGAGCGGCGAAGTGGTGCCGGCCGATCTGCATCTCGTGGGGCTCGTCACGCGTGAGCCGATCGGTGTCGTGGCCGCCGTCGTGCCGTGGAATTTTCCGCTCCTCATGGCGGCTTGGAAATTCGCGCCCGCGCTGGCCGCGGGCAATAGCGTCGTGCTCAAGCCGTCGGAGAAGTCGCCGCTCACCGCCATTCGCATTGCGCAACTCGCGCATGAGGCCGGCGTTCCGGCCGGCGTGTTCAATGTCGTGCCGGGCGCGGGCGAGACGGGCAAGTTGCTGGCGTTGCATGGCGACGTCGATTGCATCGCGTTCACGGGCTCGACGCAGGTCGGCAAGCTGATCATGCAATATGCGGGGCAATCGAATCTGAAACGCGTGTGGCTGGAACTCGGCGGCAAATCGCCGAACATCGTATTGGACGATTGCCCGGACCTGGAGCGGGCGGCGAAGGCCGCGGCCGGCGCGATCTTCTACAACATGGGCGAGATGTGCACGGCCGGATCGCGTTTGCTGGTCCATCGCAGTATCAAGGACGCCTTTCTCGATAAGCTATTGGACGCCGCGCGTACCTATGCGCCTGGCCATCCGCTCGATCCGCGCACGTCGATGGGCGCGATCATCGACGGCGTGCAGTTCGAGCGGGTCCTTGGCTACATCGAAGCGGGCCGGGCGCAAGCGCGGTTGCTGGCCGGGGGAAGTCCCGCGAACGTGGTCGCCGGCGGGCTCTACATCGAGCCGACCATCTTCGATGTGACTCGGCGCGATACGCGTATTGCCCGCGAAGAGATTTTCGGGCCGGTGTTGTCCGTGATCTCGTTCGATGACGTGGACGAAGCCGTTGCGATCGCAAACGACACCGAGTATGGTCTCGCCGCGGCTGTATGGACCGCGAGCCTCACGCGTGCGCACGAAGTGGCGCGCCGGCTGCGAGCCGGTACGGTATGGGTCAACTGTTACGATGAGGGCGGGGATATGAACTTCCCGTTCGGCGGCTATCGGCAGTCGGGCAACGGACGCGACAAGTCCTTGCATGCGCTCGAGAAGTACACCGAATTGAAGTCGACGCTAATTAGGTTGCACTAAGGGACACTAGGTTTCATTCATGACGGATCGGATATACGGCGACGGCGCCATTCGCCGTTCTTCACTTTATGGTTCTTCGATCGAAAGCACGTACGCGGGCGTGCTCTCGTTTATGCGGCGGCGGTACACGCGCGAGCTCGACGGGGTGGATGTGGCGATCTCGGGCATCCCGCTCGATCTCGCGACGACGTTCCGCGCCGGTGCCCGCTTCGGGCCGGCGGCGATACGCGCTGCCAGCGTACAGTTGGCCGAACTGAAACCCTATCCGTGGGGCTTCGATCCGTTCGACGATCTGGCCGTCGTCGATTACGGCGATTGCTGGCTCGATGCGCATAACCCGCTGACGATCAAGCCCGCCATCGTCGAGCATGCGCGCACGATCTTGCGCAGCGGCACAAAGATGCTGACGTTCGGGGGCGACCATTTCATCACCTATCCGCTCTTGATTGCGCACGCCGAGCGATACGGCGCGCCGCTCTCGCTGATCCACTTCGATGCGCATTGCGATACATGGCCCGATGAGACGCCCGATAGCCTCAATCACGGCACGATGTTCTACAAGGCCGTGAAAGATGGGCTCATCGATCCGGCCAGGTCGGTGCAAATCGGTATCCGGACGTGGAACGACGACTTCATGGGCATGCACGTGATCGACGCCGGTTGGATTCACGAACACGGCACGCGCGCGGCGGTCGAGCGAATCGGCGCGGTGGTGGGCGAGCGGGCCGCTTATTTGACGTTCGATATCGACTGTCTCGATCCCGCGTTCGCGCCGGGCACGGGCACGCCCGTGGCAGGGGGGCTTTCGTCGGCGCAAGCGCTCGCCATCGTGCGCGCAATGAGCCGGTTCGACATCGTCGGGGCCGACGTCGTGGAAGTGGCGCCCGCTTATGATCATGCCGACATCACATCGATCGCCGCGGCGCACGTTGCCTGCGATTTGCTGTGCTTATGGCGCCAACGCAAGGTCGGGCTGACGTCGGCGTGAGGGCGACCGGCAGGCGATGCTCGGCCCGAGTGGATGGTTAACGCGGCGCGAGGCCCTCACGGTGCGGTAACGGGCGCGTACGGCTCGCTCTTGCCGCAAGGCAAGCGGCACCCGCGTACGTCACGCCTGCCAGCACGCCCACGATCGTCAGCGCGATCGATAAATGAGTGGTGAGCACGGCGCTGGCGCCGGCGAAGGCAACGCCGAGCAAACTGCCTGCTTGGCGCAAGGCGTTGAGCAAGCCCGACGCCACCCCGGCCGATTCGCCCGGCACTTGTTCGAGAATCGTCGAAATCATCGGCGGCACTGATAGCGCCGTACCCGCGCCGAAGGCGGCCATCGCCGCCACCACGAACGCCCAGGGCGCGCTCGTCTCCAACAGCGCGGTCATGGCCGGGCCGGCGAGCGTGGCGGTCGCAAGACCGATCGTCATCATGCGCGTGGCGCTCAGGCGGCCTTGCAGCTTGCCCGCCAGCACATTGCCGAACGATAGGCTCGCGGCCATCGGCAACATCGCAAGTCCCGTGTGCCGCGCATCGAGCCCGCGCACGCCGTGCAGATAAAGGCTCAACAGGAACAGTACGGCGAAGTAGCCGATATAAACGAGCGTTCCGCTTGCGTTCATGGCGACGAACTTCGCATTGCCAAACCAGGCGAGCGGCACCATCGGCTCTGCCGCGCGCCGTTCGATCGCGATCAGGGCGGCGGTGGAGCCGATCGCGACCAGTACGGCGATCCAAACCTGCGGCGACGCGATGCCGCGCGTCGGCAACTCGATCGCGGTGAAACACAGCGCGGCCAGCGCAATCGTACTGGCGAGTTGGCCGCCCAAATCGAAGGCGCTCGGGCGCGCCGGCTTGACATCGGCCCGCACGACCATCCAAGCGCCCGCCAACGCGACGAGGCCGGTCGGCACGTTCACGAGGAACGCGCTCCGCCAGCCAAACCCATCGACGAGTAGTCCCCCGGCCACCGGGCCGATCGCCGCGGCAACCGATGCGATGCCGGCCCAGGCGGCGATCGCACGCGCGCGCTCGGCGGGATCGGTGAAGGTGGCGCGCACGATCGAGAGCGAAGCAGGCAGGAACAGCGCCGCGCCCGTGCCTTGGGCGAAGCGGGCCGCGATGAGCGTACCCACGGAGGGCGCGAGCCCGCATGCGGCCGACGCCGCGACGAACAGCGCGAGACCCGACAGATAGATCGTTTTTGCGCCGAAACGGTCGGATGCGACGCCGCCGGCCAGGATCAGCGCGGCGAAACTGAGCGTGTAGGCATCGACGATCCACGCCAAGCCCGCCACGGACGCATCGAGACGCGCGCGCATCGACGGCAGCGCAACGTTGACGATCGTCGTATCGAGCACCGCCATGAACATCCCGCTTGCGACGAGCACGAGCGCCAAGCGCCGGCGCAGGATGGCGGCGCGCCCGCGCGCGGGGTTGGGGTAGAGCGGTTCCACTGCACAGTCGGTCATACACGCCTCCGGATCTCGGCATCGTTCGATACCGCCAATAGCCGAAGTGTATAGACCGGTATTGCTGCGATAAAGTAGTGAATCTGCAGGAGGGCGATGCAAATATGCATCACGCCGATTCGCACTCGAAGCACTACGAATGCTCGTAAAACCATGATGAACTGGGATAATGCCCGCTATTTCCTCGCTGTGGCGCGCACGGGCACGCTGCGCGGCGCCGCGTCGCGGCTTGGTGTCGATCAGGCGACGGTTGGCCGGCGCATCGCCGCGCTGGAACAGACGCTGTCGGCGAGACTCTTCTTGCGCACGCCCGCGATGTACGTCCTGACGAGCGCGGGCGAGGCGCTGATCGCGCCGGCCGAGGCGATGGAGCAGGCCGTGCATCAGATCGAGCGCCGCATCGTCGGCATGGACGATCAATTGTGCGGGACGATCCGCGTCGCCACGACCGATTCCCTCGGCAAACGGTTCGTCGTGCCCGCGATCGCGAAGCTGCACGCCGCGCATCCGGGAATCGAGGTGGTGTGCGTCACGTCGCCCGGGATTGCGAATTTGACGCGGCGCGAGGCGGACGTCGCGATCCGCACCTTGCGGCCGGAATCGCCCGATCTCATCGTGCGCCGCCTGGCTCAGCTAGAGGCGGGCATCTACGCCTCCCGCGCCTATGTGGCGGCACGCGGCGCGCCGAGCGAGGGCAGTGCGTTCGAAGGCCATGACCTTCTCATGTACCAGCGCAACCTGGTACCGTCGATGTGGGATTCCCTGTGCGGGGAGCCCACCCACCGCGGACGCGTGGCGTTCCAGACCTCATCCACCACGATGCTGCTCGAAGCCGCGGTGGCCGGTATCGGCGTGACCGAACTGCCGTGTTTCCGCGCCGACGAGGAGCCCGAGCTCGTGCGCGTGATGCCCAACCGCGCCGATCGTTTCGACGTTTGGCTCGTGGCCCATGCGGATTTGTACAAAACAGCCCGTATCCAGGCGTTCATCGACGTCGTCGCGCAGGCGTTCGAGGGCGCGCTCTGAATCCCGCTGGCCGCGCGCGTGCGCGGTTCACGTCGAAACTCGATCAAACGCTCTACTATCGCCGTTGCGCGCGGCACGTTAATCTTGCGCGTCGTTACTTGGAGCGAACACAACAATGAAACAAAACAATCCGTTGTTAGCCGTAACACTGTTGTCCTGTCTGACCGCCTCGAGCGCTTCCTGGTCCGCCGATCTTCCCCCCGTCGCCCCCGTGCGTCCCGTCCAGAACGTCTACTTCGGCACGCCCGTCGTGGACAATTACCGCTACATGGAGAACCTGCAGGACCCCGAGGTCCAAAGCTGGATGAAGGGGCAGAACGATTACACGCGTCGGGTCCTCGCGGGGATTCCGGCGCGCGAGGCGCTCGCCCAGCGCGTCGAAACGTTGATGGGCGGCGATTTGCGCCGTGTGACCTTCACCCGCCGCGGCCATCGCCTGTTCTATCAGACGGCGGCCGCGGGCGATAACCTGCTCAAGCTCGCGTATCGCGACGGCGTGAACGGAGAAGAGCACGTACTCGTCGATCCGGCGAAGCTTTCCACCGACAGCGCGCGCCATTTCGCGCTCGATTGGTACATGCCGTCGTGGGACGGCCGTTATGTCGCCTATGGCATTTCGGAAGGCGGCTCGGAGCAGAGCGTCTTGCATGTGATCGACGTTCAAACGGGGCGCCAGCTTGCCGAATCGATCGACCGGACGAGTTCGTGTGTCGTCTCTTGGCGCAGCGACAACCGGTCCTTCTTCTACCTGCGCTACCCGAAGGTCGGCCCCGATACGCCGCCGGCGCTGCAGGAATACAACGCCGTGGCGCACGTGCACGTTCTCGGGCAACACGAGAACGGCGACGGCGACGTGGCCGTATTCGGCCGTGGCGTATCGCCGAAGGTGGACGTGCCGGAAGGGCAGGCCGCCTATGTCATGGTCTCGCCCGGTTCGCCTTACGCGGTGGCCGTGGCCAACCACAACATGGATAACAACCCGAACACGTTCTATGTCGCGCGCATCGCGGACATTCACGGCGCCGATACGCCGTGGCGCAAGATCGCCACCCCGGAAGACGGCGTGGTCGATGTCCAACTGCGCGGCGACCGGCTTTATGCGCTGACCGGCAAAGACGCCCCGCGTTTCAAGGTCGTTTCGGCGCCGCTCGCGCATCCCGATCTCGCACGCGCGCAAGCGATCGTGCCCGAGGGCGCGAACGTCATCGATTCGTTCGAACTGGGCGCCGACGGCATTTATTTGTCGGAGCGCGCGGGGGCCACGTTCGAATTGCATCGAACCGGCTTTGACGGCAAGAGCGATACGAATATCGCGCTGCCGTTCGCGGGCGCGATCCACGATCTGGCCGTCGACTCGACGTTGCCCGGCGTCATGTTCGCGCTGCATAGCTGGACCCAATCGCCGCGCGAGCTTGCCTATGCGCCGGGCGCGCCGGCCGCGGCCGATACGGGCCTGATTCCGCCGTCGAAGACGGAAGCGGACGACTTGCAGGCGCAAGAGACGTTCGCCACGAGCTACGACGGCACGCGCGTGCCGGTGTCGATCATTTCGAAAAAGGACATCAAGCTCGACGGCACGCACCCGACGATCATCTACGGCTACGGCAGCTACGGCTTGTCGATGGATCCGAGCTACCAGCCGGCCTGGCGCGCCTGGTTCGAGCAAGGCGGCGTCATGACGGTGGTGCATATGCGCGGCGGCGGCGAGTACGGCGACGCTTGGCATCGAGCCGGCCAGAAGCAGTGGAAGATCAATACGATGTTCGACTTCCTAGCGGGCGCGCATTACATGATCGATCATGGCTATACGCAGCGCCAATACCTCGTCGCGAACGGCCGCAGCGCGGGCGGCATCGTCATGGGCGGCGCGTTGACGATCGATCCGGGCCTGTTCCGCGTGGTGCTCGACGATGTCGGCGTCTCCGATACGCTGCGCTTCGAGACGGAGCCGAACGGACCGCCGAACGTGCCCGAGATGGGATCCACGGCAACGGAAGCCGGCTTTCACGGCGTCTATTCGATGAGCGCCTATGCGCACATCCACGACGGCACGCCGTATCCGGCGGTCATGTTCACGACGGGCGCGAACGATCCGCGCGTATCGCCGTGGCACATGCTCAAGATGACGGCGCGCGTCCAAGCGGCCACATCGAGCGGGCGCCCGGTTTTGCTGCGCGTCGACTACGACGCGGGCCACGGCATCGGCTCGAGCGTGAAGCAAACGGCCGACCGCTACGCGGACGAATGGGCGTTCTCGCTCTGGCAGACCGGCGCTGGCGCCTTCCAGCCGAAATCGCATTGAGCCGTTTCGCCCGCCCGGTGAAATGCCGGGCGGGCGGTTCACGGCCGTGTTTTCTTGCCGGCTAATCGAATCAAGCCGCCTCGATAAACGTGTGGGCCGCGCGCGCGTCGGCCGATGCGCGCAGCGCGTCGAGCGCTTGCCTTTCGATCCGCCGGATGCGCTCGCGCGACAAACCCGTGCGCTGCGCGATTTCATCATAGGTGCGCGGGACGTCGTCGCCGATGCCGAAGCGCTGACGTAAGACGTCGGCCTGGGCGGCCGGCATCGTCTGCAGCAGCGCGGCGACGCAAGCGTTCAGACGGTGAGCCGCTAGCACCTGGAACGGGTCCGTGCCCGCCTCATCCTCGAGCGCATCGACGAGCGGCGCTTCGCCGTCGGCCATGGGCGCGTCGAGCGACAGCGGTTCGGCCGGCAAAGCGAGTAACATCCGCAATTTCTCCCGCGGCAGACCGGTGAGTTCGGCCAGTTCGTCGACGCCGGCTTTCGCCCCCGTACGTTGATGCGCTTGGTGGGCGATGCGCCGGACGCGGCTTGCCTCGTCGCTCACGTGCACCGGCACGCGAATCGTGCGGGCGCGGTCGGCCACGGCGCGCGACACGGCTTGGCGGATCCACCACGTGGCATAAGTCGAGAACTTGAAGCCACGCCGGTACTCGAATTTCTCGACCGCGCGCATGAGCCCGAGGCTCCCTTCTTGGACGAGATCGGCCAGGTCGAGCCCTCGATGTTGGTAGCGCTTGGCGATCGACAGCACGAGTCGAAGGTTGGCCTCGACCATGCGCGCCGTGGCGCGTGCAACGCGCGCCTGGGCGGCCGCGAGGTCGCGCCGCCGGGCCGGGCTCGCGGGCTCGTTCGCGGCGGCCTGCGCCAATATCTCGCGTCCGGCTTCGATTTCCATCGCCAGCGCGATTTCGTCTTCACGGGTGAGCAGGGGCACCGCGTGCATGCGCCGCGTGAAGACGGCCAACGGCTCCGTCGATGCGCGCGTGCCCGCCGCGGCTTCTCGCAGCACGTCGCCGGCCTGTTCGAGCGAGTCGCTGTCCATGTATCCCGACGGTTCCTCCATTTGGAAGCCGTCGGCCGGCGGCCGTTCCTCGAGTATGGCGATGCCTGTCTCCGCTAAGGCGGTGCGTACGGTATCGGCGAGACTTTGATCGTCGGGCAGCGCATCGGCCAGATCCGCTTCGGTCAAATAGCCTTGCCGCGCGGCGACTGCGAGCAACTGGGCGAGCGTGTCGGCATGGATGGGGTGCTCGGTGCTCATGCCGGGAGCGCGCGCGCCGGACGATGCGTTCGTATGCAGATTCATGTGATCGACGGGAACGACCCGCTCGTGCAGAGAGACGACACCCCCGGGTTGCGCGTGCAGCCCGCGAGGAACCCTACGAAAGCGCTCGCGCATGCGCGGCGCTCGTACGAGGTCTCATCTGGGGACGATCGGCGCGAGTTCAATCCAATCGCGCGTGTGCGTGCCGTTTGCGGGCGTCGTCGCGCTATGCGGTGCGCCGTACGTCGATATCGCCGGACTGACCGTTCGGCACGGCCACGGGCTTGCCGAACCACGGCACTTCGGTTTGCAACGAGGCCGCGTAGGCGGACCAGCCTTGAGGGTTGCCCGCGAACAAATGCTCGCGTACCGGCGTGGCCAGGGCCGCGTGATCGAGCGGCGTTTCGAGCAGCAGTTGCGGCCATAGGCAGAACGCGCGCAGCGTTGCCGCCGCGAACTCCGGCACGGTCATGCGTTCGTAGGCGTATTCGAGCAGTGGAACGTCGGCCAGCAGCGGCTGCAGCTCGATCAGCTCGCCCAGCGTTTGGTCTGCGCCCTCGTGCTCCATCAGCAGGCTCGCCGTCTGCAACACGCCGCCCAAGTGCAACAGCAAGGCCCGGCGTTCGTGGTTCTCGTCCATTCGATGCTCCTTGCCGCATCGATGCGGCCCTCGTTTCGGTACGCGCCTCGGCGCCACGGGCACACGCGACAATTATCGCTATGGTAGGCACCGCTCGTGAAGCGGCTGTTGATCGGCATCAAGCCGGGAGAAACGCCGCGCCTGCGATCCAAAAGACTTCGACTTCGCCAAGACCGGCGAGTTGCCGGCGCGGCGAAAAATCGTCGGACAACGGGAATGCCGGCGTCCGATCAATACGTTTCCCGATCGACCAAACGTTTGACGGCGTCAAGCGATTCGTTCAGCCGCTCCAGTGGGACGGACCCGAGGGCGAGGCGCATCGCCTGCGGCGCTTGCTTCGTCGTGGCGAATGGTGTCGCGATCGATACCGAGATCCCTCGTTCCAGCAGAGCGGCGGCAACGCGCTCGGCGCGCACGTCTTGCGGTAGCGAGAGCCAAGTGAAGTACGACGCCCGATGCGCGGTCAGCGTGAGACCCGCCAGCGCTCGCCGGGCAATTGCTTGCCGGGCCGCCGCGTCGCGGCGCTTTTCGGCTTCGAGACGGCGTACCGTGCCGTCTTCGAGCCAAGCGCAGGCCAGGCTCGTCACGATGCCCGGCGTGCTCCACGTGGTCGCGCGGATCGCGCGCACGCAGTCCGGCACGCAGGGCGGAGGCACGACCATGAATCCGAACCGCAGGCCCGTCGCCACGCTTTTGGAAATGCCCGAGACGTAGATCGTCGCTTCCGGCGCAATCGCCGCGAGGGGCGTGGGCGGGCGTTCGTCGAGGAATGCGTACGCCGCGTCTTCGATCGCGGTGAGCCCGTGCTTGCGTACGATCGCGGCCAATCGCCGGCGCCAAGCCAGGGAGCTAACCCAGCCGAGCGGGTTGTGAAGCGTCGGCATGACGTAGATCGCGCGCACGCGGCGGCGTGTGCAAAGCCGCTCCAATGCATCCAAATCGCAGCCCTCTCCGGCAGCCGGGACAGGCGCCAGTTCGAGGCGCAGCATCTCGGCGACGACCTTGAAACCGGGATAGGTGAGGGCATCGACGGCAACGACGTCGCCCGGTTTGAGCATCGCCAGCGCCGCCACGGCCAAGCCGTGCTGGGCGCCATCGACGATCAGCACCTGCTCGGGCGGCACGGCGAGTCCGTGCGATGCCAGATGCCGTGCGACGCAAGCGCGTTCGTGCGGGCGCCCGCCGTGGGGGCCATAGCGCAGTAAGGCTTCGAGATCACCGCCGCCCGCGATCCGCCGCAGCGCACCGCTCAGTAGCTTGGCTTGTTCGGGCAGCGAAGGGTAGTTGAAGTTCAAGTCGACGAGACCTTCGGCGACCGCCACTTGGTCGACGCCGAGTTCTCGGGGCAAGGCGCCCTCGCGGACGAACGTGCCCCGGCCCACCTCGCCGCTGACTAGGCCCATCTCTTCCAACCGAGCGTATACGCGCGTGGCGGTGACCAACGCGATGCCATGCATCTGCGCAAAGCGTCGATGCGTCGGCAACCGTGTGCCGGGCGCGTAGCGGCCGCTGCGTATCTGGGAAGCCAACTCGTCGACGAGCGGTTGAAATCGCGGCTTCGTCATTGGGCGATGTATTGAGTACAATTTTTTGATTGTATTGGATCTTGGTCATAAGATGGCTTGCGCCTTCATTCAAACCGCCATCACCTGGGTCCTTACATGCACATCGCCATCGTCTCGTTCGACGGATTCAACGAACTCGATTCCCTGATCGCCTACGGCATTCTCAACCGCATCAAAAAGCCGGATTGGCGCGTGTCGCTCTGCGGCCCGACTGCCGAAATCGAATCGATGAACGGGCTCTTGGTTCGCGCACAATCATTGCTCGAAGAGGCGCGCGAAGCCGACGCCGTGCTGATCGGCAGCGGTTCGAAGACGCTGCAAGTAGCCGCCGATCCGTCGATGATGTCGCGCCTCGCGCTGAACGCGTCCCGGCAACTCATCGCCGCCCAGTGCTCCGGTGCATTGATTTTGGCGAAACTAGGGTTGCTCGCCGACATCCCCGCTTGCACGGACTTGACGACCAAACCTTGGATGCAAGAAGCCGGCGTGCGCGTGCTCGACGCGCCGTTCTTCGCCGAAGGAAATATCGCCACGGCCGGCGGGTGCATGGCTTCGCCGTATTTGGCGGCGTGGATCATCGCGCGTTCGGAGGGCGTCGAAGCCGCCCGGGCGGCGCTGCACTATGTGGCGCCGGTCGGAGAGAAGGACGCGTACGTGGAAAACGCATTCAAACATCTTTCGCGGTATTTGCCGACTTGACGTCACGTGCCTCGTGCATATTCGGAGCGGCTTCGGTACGCTAACGCATGCTGCGCGTCGACTGGAGAAGCATGATGAGCGCCCATTCAAGCCCTCAATTGCCGGCTGCCACGGCTAGCGATATCCGTGGGATCGTCGGTCCACTCGAAGATGAAGTCATTGCGCGGATCGTGGAGGTCGGGGCCACGAGCGCCGAAGTGCTCGATGCCTACACACGCTATCGATCCGATCAATTGCAGGAAAAGAAGCTCGAATACGAACTGCACGGCAAGGCCGCCCGCGTGTACGACATTTTGCTGGCGGAAGAGCCCGATGACGAAGGGCTAGCCTGACCGGGACCGAACGTGCGCAGCCGCAGTGCCCCGGATTGCCCGGGGCGCCGCGGCTACGTGCGTTTGTGGTTTCGCTTTATGGCTGCGGCGCGGCATGCGTCTTCACGTTGCCGCGCATCTTCCTCACCGCATCTTCCAATTGCCGCGCGGTGGCATCGAACGCGTCGCGCAGCGCCACGTAGACATCCTCGTCCGATTCGCGGTTCGAGACGATTTCATGACCGGGAAAGGTCAGATCGATCCGAACCGCGAACGATTTTCCTTGATGCTTGTGCTTGTCGTCGCTGACGATTCGAACCTGACAGCGCATCAGTTCGCCGTAGTAGCGATCGAGCTTATCGGCCTGTTTCGTCACCGCGGCTTCAATGGCTTCGGAGCGTGCGAGGCCTTCGAAAGAGATCTCCAAGGGTAGTTTCATCGTTCGATTCCTGTTGATGGAAGGTGCGTGTTCGTGCCTCCATTGTTCGCCGCGAGGCCTCGGCGCGACTTGACGCGAGTCAAGAGGTCCCCGTTGACGTCGATCAACGCCACGTTGCCGGCTCGGCCTAGACTGGCCTCGACCGTCTCGCGACGCCCGCGCGGCGAGTCAGGGACGGATCGCGGTTGACGTGGATCAAGACCCGCCTAGGGTTTCCTCGGATATAAAGGGCATGCGGCTCGAACGAACGATCGTACGAAGCGCACCCGATCAGCCGATATCCGGCCGGGCCATCATCAACGCCATTCATCAGCCGCCGCTATGTCCCATCCAGCGTCAATCGAGAACGAGCACGCGCAACCGTCGGCCCATCGCATCGGTCGGTCATGCGTGCGTCGGTTGCTCGCGGCCGCGTCGATCGCGACGTTGGCGGGATGCATCTCGCTCGCGCCCGGCTATACGCGCCCCGCGCTGCCCGTGCCGACGAGCTACCCGGCCGACACCGGGAGCGCGGATACTCGCAACGACGCGGCTGAGCCGGTGCTGCCCGATTGGCACGATTACTTTCGCGATCCGCGTTTGCGTGCGCTCATCGACGAAGCGATGACGAACAATCGCGATCTGCGCGTCGCATCGGCGCGGATCGAGCAGGCGCGCGCGGTTGTCGGCATTCGCCGTTCGGCGCAGTTCCCCGGTATCGACGCGACGGCCACGGCGGCGCGCTTTCGGCTGCCGGCCGGGCTATTGAGTCCGCGGCCCGTCGTCGGCGATCTGTACGACGCGGGGCTGCTGGAAAGCAGTTGGGAAATCGATCTATGGGGACGCGTGCGCGAGGCCAAGGCGGCCGCGCTCGATACGTTGTTCGCGGTGGAATCGACGCGCAAGGCCGTGGCGTTGAGTTTGATCGCCCGCGTGGCCGACACGTACTTCGGGATCTGCGAACTCGACGAGCGTCTCGCATTTACGCGGGAGACGATCGCCAGCCGCGAGCGCTCCCGCCATATCTTTGCGCGGCGCTACGAAGTGGGCGCCACCTCGAAGCTCGATCTCGAGCAGTCCGAAATATTGCTCGAACAAGCGCGGACCTTGGAGGCGCAACTCGCTCAGGCGCGCGCTGGGGAGGCGCATGCGCTCGATGTCTTGATCGGTGCACCGGCGCACTTGGAGATGCGCGACCGGCCGCTCGACGATGCGGCGGTGATGCCTTCGCTCGTAGCCGGCTTGCCGTCCTCGCTCCTGGAGGCCAGACCCGATATCGTCGCCGCGGAGCAGCGTCTGCGGGCGGCGAACGCGAACATCGGCGTGGCGCGTGCGGCGTTTTTTCCGCGTATCGCCTTGACGAGTTCGTTCGGCAGCAGCAGCACCGAATTGAGCAACCTCTTTTCCACGAGCGCGGGGGCCTGGGCGTTTATTCCGAATCTCACGCTGCCGATCTTCGATGCGGGCCGCAACCGCTCGAACCTCCAATTGGCGAAGGCGCAGCGCGACGAAGCGACCGCGCAGTACGAGCAGGCGATACAAAACGCGTTCCGCGACGTGGCCGATGCGTTGTCCGCGACGACGTGGCTCGGCGCGCAAGTGGAGACGGCGCGCGCGACGCTCGATGCGCAGACGGAACGAGCGCGCCTTGCCCGTCTGCGTTATGACGACGGCGTGACGCCGTTCCTTGAAGTGCTCGATGCGCAGCGCGATTCGCTCAGCGCCGAGCAGCAACTCGTGCAGACGCGTCGTGCATTGCTTTCGAGCCGCGTCGCACTTTATACGGCGCTCGGCGGTGCAACCGCCGCCTCGAGCGCCGGCCTTGCGAACGATTCGGACGGTCTCGCGGCCGTGCGCAACTCCCGGACCGACCATGAAACTCACGAATAAATCGACGCTGATCGCATTGGTCGTGGCCGCGGCGATCGCGCTGGCCGGCGGCTACGCATGGCTCCACTGGCACGACACGGGGCCTGGCGATGGCTTCGCCAGCGGCAACGGCAGGATCGAGGCGACCGAAATCGACGTGGCGACGAAGCTGCCTGGCCGTATCGACGACATTCTCGTCGACGAAGGCGACTTCGTGAAAGCCGGACAGCCGCTCGCGAAGATGGAGGTACTGGCCCTCGATGCCCAATTGGACGAGGCTCGCGCGCGCGAGCAAGAAGCGGTCAATACGGTGGCGAGCGTGGCGGCGCTCGTCGTACAGCGCGAAAGTGACAAGGTCGCGGCGCAATCGATCGTCGCCCAGCGGGCCAGCGAACTCGACGCGGCCAGCCGGCGTCTAGCGCGGTCGGAAACGCTCTCGCGCGAAGGGGCGTCGTCGATGCAAGAGCGGGACGACGATCGCGCGCGGGTGCGCGGCATGGAGGCGACGGTGCGTGCGGCGCAAGCCCAGGTGGCCGCCGCGCAAGCGGCTATCGATGCGACGCGCGCGCAACTCGTCGCCGCGCGCTCGACGGTGGCGGCCGCGAAAGCGACGGTCCAGCGCGTGCAGTCCGACATCGACGATACACGGCTTCTGGCGCCGCGCGACGGCCGCGTCCAGTACCGTGTCGCGCAGGCGGGGGAGGTACTGCCTGCCGGCGGCAAGGTTCTCAACCTCGTCGACTTGTCCGACGTGTACATGACGTTCTTCCTGCCGGAGACCGTGGCGGGCAAGGTGGCCATGGGGGCCGAAGTGCATTTGGTGCTCGACGCGGCGCCGCAGTACGTCATTCCGGCGACGGTATCGTTCGTCTCCGCCACCGCTCAGTTCACGCCGAAAACCGTCGAGACCCAAAGCGAGCGGCAGAAACTCATGTTCCGCGTGAAGGCGCGCATCAACCGGGACTTGTTGCTGCGGCACCTGAAGATCGTCAAGACGGGCGTGCCCGGTGTCGCTTGGGTCAAGATCGATCCCAAAGCCGTTTGGCCGCGGCAGCTCGAAGTCAGGGTTCCGCGGTGACCGGGGTCGCGGACATGGCGAGTGCCGACGCGCGCGTCGAGGCGACGGACGCGGCGGCGCCTGTCGTCAGCATGCGCAACGTCTGTCTGCGCTACGGAAAGAGCGTGGCGCTCGAGGATGTGACGCTCGACATCCCCAAGGGCCGAACGGTGGGATTGATCGGACCGGACGGGGTAGGCAAATCGAGCCTGCTTGCGCTGGTCTCGGGTGCGAGGGCCATTCAATCGGGCAGCGTACACGCGCTGGGGGGCGACATGGGTTCGGCCCGCCATCGGGAAACGGTCTGCCCGAATATTGCCTATATGCCGCAAGGGCTCGGCAAAAATCTTTATGCGACGCTCTCGGTCGAGGAGAACCTGCAGTTTTTCGCGCGCTTGTTCGGTCACGGCGCAACCGAGCGCGGGCGCCGCATCGATGCGTTGACGCATAGCACGGGGCTGTACCCGTTTCTATCGCGCCCCGCGGGGAAGCTATCGGGAGGCATGAAGCAAAAGCTCGGCTTGTGCTGCGCGCTCATCCACGATCCCGATCTCTTGATCCTGGACGAGCCGACGACCGGCGTCGATCCGCTCGCACGGGCGCAGTTTTGGAACTTGATCGAGACGCTGCGCAACGCGCGTCCAGCGATGACGGTCATGGTCGCCACCGCTTATATGGACGAAGCGGCGCGGCTCGATTGGCTCGTGGCCATGGATGCGGGTCGGGTGCTGGCGACGGGCACGCCCCAGGCGCTGCTCGAACGCACGCATGCCGATACGCTCGAGCAGGCGTTCATCGCACTGCTTCCGGAAGAAAAACGGCGCGGCCATCAGAGCGTCGTCGTCGAACCATGGCAAGGGGACGAGGGCGACGAAGCGGCGATCGAGGCCGAAGGCTTGACGATGCGCTTCGGCGCATTCGTTGCCGTCGATCACGTGAGCTTCCGCATTCGCCGTGGCGAAATCTTCGGATTTCTCGGCTCCAACGGCTGCGGCAAATCGACGACGATGAAAATGCTCACGGGGCTGCTCAGTGCGACCGAAGGCAAGGCCACGCTGTTCGGCCGTCACGTCGATGCGAACGACCTCGATACGCGGCGCCGCGTCGGGTACATGTCCCAGGCATTCTCGCTCTACAGCGAACTGACCGTCCGGCAAAATCTCGTCCTGCACGCGCGGTTGTTCCAAGTCGCGCCGGAGCATATCGGCGAGCGCGTGCGCGAGATGAGCGAACGTTTCGGCTTGACGGGCGTATTGGATGCGTTGCCCGATCGCTTGCCGCTCGGCATTCGGCAGCGTTTGTCGCTGGCGGTGGCGATGGTCCATCGGCCCGAGATGCTGATTCTCGACGAGCCGACCTCGGGCGTCGATCCCGTCGCCCGCGACGACTTTTGGCGGCTGATGATCGATCTCGCGCGGCGCGACCGTGTGACGATCTTCATTTCCACGCATTTCATGAACGAAGCCGCGCGCTGCGACAGAATTTCGCTGATGCATGCGGGGCGCGTTCTCGCGAGCGGGCCGCCGGCGCAACTCGTCCGCGAGCGCGGCGCGCACACGCTCGAGGAAGCGTTCGTCGGTTACTTGGTCGATGCGGGCGGGCAAGCGCAGGCCGAGCCCCAACCTACGCCGGAGCCCGCCGACGCGTCGGCCGAACCGGCAAGGGATGCGCTCCCCGCGGCGCGGCGGGCGTTCAGCCTCGCGCGTGCGATCACGTATCTTTGGCGCGAAGCTTTGGAGTTGCGCCGCGATCCTGTGCGCGGCGCGCTGGCGCTGCTCGGATCGCTCGTGCTCATGTGCGTGATCGGACTCGGGATCAGCCTCGACGTCGAGAACTTGACCTTCGCGGTGCTGGATCGAGATCAGTCGGGCTTGAGTCACGACTATGCGCTCGGCATTTCGGGCTCGCGCTACTTCATCGAGCAGCGCCCGATCGTCGATTACGACGATCTCGATCGCCGCATGCGCGCGGGCGAATTGTCGTTGGCCGTCGAGATCCCGTCCGGCTTCGCGCGCGACTTGACGCACGGCCGGCCCGTTCAACTGGGCATATGGATCGACGGCGCCATGCCGCTGCGGGCCGAAACGATCCGCGGCTACGTGGTCGGCATGCACGAGCAATGGTTGCGCGATCAGATGCGCCATCGGTTAGGTGTCGAGGCCGTCGAGCGCGTCACGATCGAGACGCGATTCCGCTATAACCCCGACGTCAAAAGCTTGCCGGCGATGGTGCCGGCCGTGATCCCGCTGCTGCTCCTGATGCTGCCGGCCATGCTGACGGCGCTATCGGTCGTGCGCGAGCGCGAGCTGGGATCGATCGTGAACCTCTATGTGACGCCCGTCACACGAACCGAGTTTTTAGTCGGCAAGCAGGTGCCGTACGTGTTGCTCGCGATGCTCAACTTCGTCTTGATGGCGTTGCTCGCGCACTTCGCTTTCGACGTTCCACTCAAGGGCAGCGTATTGACACTGCTGCTGGCCGTCTTGCTGTTCAATATCGTCTCGACGGGATTCGGCTTGCTCGCATCGACGTTCACGCGCAGCCAGATCGCCGCCTTGTTCTTTACGTTGATCGCCACTCTGATTCCGGCGGTGGAATTTTGCGGCCTCATCAATCCCGTTTCGTCGATGGAAGGAGCGGGGCGCTGGGTAGGCAAAATCTACCCGGCGACCTATATGTTCGCGGTCAGCCGCGGCGTCTTCAACAAAGCATTGGGTTTTGCCGATCTGCGCGCGCATTTCTTGCCGTTGCTGCTCGCGATTCCCGTCGTCCTAGGCGCGACGATCGCGCTGCTGCGCAAGCAGGAGGCATGAATGCGTGCGGTATCGACGATCTATCGCTTGGGCGTCAAAGAGCTTTGGAGCCTTGCCCGTGACGTGACGATGCTGGTTTTGATCGTCTATACGTTCACGGTATCGATCTACGCGGCCGCCACCGCACAGCCCGAAACGCTGCACCTGGCGCCGATCGCGATCGTCGACGAGGACGCGTCGCCGCTCTCGGCGCGCATCGTCTCGGCGTTTTTTCCGCCGCAATTCAATCCGCCGATGCTGGTGGGTACGGCCGACGTGGACCACGGACTCGATTTGGGCCGCTTCACGTTCGCGCTCGATATTCCGCCGAATTTCCAACGCGACGTACTGGCCGGGCGGCAGACGCAAATTCAGTTGAACGTCGATGCGACGCGTATGAGCCAGGCCTTCACGGGCAGCGGATACGTGCAGCAAATCGCGAGCGGCGAAATATCGGACTTCGTCGCGCGCTATCGCGGCAATACGCCGCCGCCCGTCGATTTGGCCATGCACGTGCGCTTCAATCCGAATCTCGAGCACGCGTGGTTCGGCTCCCTGATGGAGATCATCAACAACGTGACGATGCTCTCGATCATTCTCACGGGTGCCGCGTTGATTCGGGAGCGCGAGCACGGCACGATCGAACATCTGCTCGTCATGCCCGTCACGCCGCTCGAAATCATGCTCGCGAAGGTGTGGTCGATGGGGCTCGTCGTGCTGATTGCCGCGCTGGCGTCGCTGACGTTCGTCGTGCGCGGCGCCCTGCATGTGCCGATTCACGGCTCGACCGCGTTGTTTATGGCCGGCGCTGCACTGCATTTGTTCGCCGCCACGTCGATGGGCATTTTTCTCGCGACGCTCGCGCGCAGCATGCCGCAGTTCGGCATGCTGATGGTGCTCGTTTTGATTCCGCTGGAATTGCTCTCCGGCGGCGTCACGCCGCGCGAGAGCATGCCGTTTATCGTGCGCGAGATCATGCTTGCCGCTCCCACCACGCATTTCGTCGAATTGGGGCAGGCAATCCTCTATCGCGGCGGCGGGCTCGATGCCGTTTGGCAGCCGTTCCTGGCGTTGGCGCTGATCGGGTCTGTTCTATTCGCACTTTCGCTCGCGCGGTTTCGCAAGACGATTGCGTTGATGGCTTGAAGGCGGCCGGGGGGCGCCTCGTCGATTCATCCGACGTACCCAGTGTCGATTGCCGCCGGATGTGCGTGAGGGCGCAGTCGCCGGCTCGGACTTCCTTTATATCTACGCCTTGGATTTCGAGGCGCCGGGTGGGTATCCGGTCGAACGATCAATCGGGAGGAACGGGACTATGCGAATGGTGATCGCATTGGCGGACAATGCGCTGCGCAAGCGAGGCGAGCAGGATTGCCATGTGGCGCGGGCAGCCGCCGCGCGGCTGGCGGCCGTCGTCGACGGCAACGACGTGGTACTCGTGCATGAACACGCGCACTTCGCAGACATGCCGGGCGCGGGCTTTTCACGTAACGATTCGCCGGCACGGATCGATGGCGATCCGCTAAGCCGGTTCGACCTCGAATTGCGACATTGCCTGGCCAGCGCGCGGCCATGCGCGACCTGGCTGCCGATGGTCGAAGTGGACCCGGCCGATCCCGCCTTCGCGCATCCGAATCAACCGATCGGCGCGGCCATCGTCGGCGAAAAGGCCGTCGCCGACGCGCGGGCGAATGCCTGGTCCATCGCCAAGGACCGCGTCGGGTATCGGCGCGTCGTGCCGAATCTGTCGCCGTTGCGCGTGCCGCACTCGGACGCGTTGCGCCGCTTGATCGAGGCACGGACCGTTGTAATTTGCCCGGGCGGAATCGTACCCGTCGTGGCGCGCGAGGATGGGGCGTGGCACGGCGTCGAGGCCGTCGTCGATCCATACTGTGCCGCCGAGTTGATCGCCGAGGAGATCGAGGCGGATCTTTTCGTCATCGTGACGGAGCTGGCCGGCGTGTTCCTCGATTGGGGCACAGCCAATTCGAAGTTGTTGCGTCACGGTCATCCGCACGCGTTGCGCGAATTCGCCGATACGGCAGGAGCGATGGGCCCGAAGCTGCGCGCAGCCGCGCATTTCGCCGAACGGACGGGACGGCGAGCGGCGATCGGGGCATTCGCCAATGTGGATCGGCTCCTCGAGGGCACGGCCGGGACGACGATTTCATGCGAGCATGCGGACCCGCGCCGCTTCGCGGGCGGATCGGTCGTCTGCTGAAGCGATACAGTGGCGGGGAGCCGTCAATACTTGGGTTTGCGGAAGGCCAGCAGAAAGAAGCGGCGTAACTCGTCGGCCAATTCGGCCTTCGCCGCCGCGAAGTCGAACGTGTGTTCGGGCTTCGACGGATAGCGCGCCCGCAAGACGGCGGCTTGACGCCGCGCATCGCCGGCCCTGGCCGCATCGAGTTCGGGCGTGCGCAAGGCATGGTCGGCGAGAACGGTCACACCTTCGTGCCGTACTTCGGCCACCCCGCCGGCGACGAAGACGCGGTGCACCGGTTCCTCTGCGCCATCCCAAAGCGAAATCACGCCCGGCTTGATCCGCGTGAGCAGCGGGATATGTCCGGGGTAGACGCCAAGTTCCCCAGCCTCGCCCGGCAGGACGACGAACGAGGCCGTGCCGCTATAGATTTCGGCCTCCACGCTGACGATGTCCACTTGCAGACCGTCGAGGCGATGCGCAGTCGAGGTGTTGTCCGTCATAGCGCCGCGGCTCCCGCGATGATCTCGCACAATTCGGTGGTGATTTGCGCTTGACGCGTCTTTTGATAGACGCGCGTCAGGTCGTGAATGAGACGATCGGCGTTTTCGGTCGCGGTATGCATCGCCATCATGCGCGCGTACTGCTCACAAGAACTGTTCTCCGCGACCGCTTGATAGACGAACGCTTCGACATAGCGCAGCAGCAGCGTCTCGATGACGGCCCCGGCATCGGGCTCATAGAGATAGTCGGGCGTGGGCGCAGCCCCATTGCCGGGCGGATGGAGCAGGGCGTCGAGCGGCAAGATGCGGTCGATACGCGGTTCGAACTCGGGCGCGCGCGTCGTACGGTTATAGGCGATATGGACTTCGTCCAACTCCCCGAGCAAGAACTCGCTCAGCGGTATCGAAATGGTGCCGAAGAACGATTCGAAATGCAGTTCCTGCGAGAGCGCGCCGCTATGCGCGACGATGTCCGCGCCGCAACGCGCGAGCGGCGCCATGCCGCGGGCGCCCACCACGCTCACGCGCGCGGCCACGCCGTCCCGGTCCCAGGCGGCGAGCCGATCGACGCATTGCAGCAGCAAGCGGCTATTCAATGGTCCGCACAACCCGCGGTCGGTACTGACGACGATCAAGCCCACGCGGCGCACCGGCACTTGCTTACGCAGAAACGGTGAGACGAATTCGGGGTTGGCCGCTTGCATATGCAGCGCGATCGCGCGCATGTGTTCCGCGTAGGGACGAAACGAACTCGCACGCTTGCGCGCGGCCGGCGCCTTGGCGCGGGCCAACATCTCCATTGCGCGCGTGATTTTACGCGTCGTGCCTATGCTTTTGATTTTCGCCTGGATTTCTCGAATATGCATCGGTGCAATTGAGTTGAAAGGTGAAAGGTCGTATTGAAAAAATCCGCTTGCCGATGGCAGTCATGTTCGAATGACAAGTTATGCCAAACATTCGCGGACGGCTTGATCCCGATCAATCGAGTAAGGGAATGCCCCCATACACTCCAGAGCAGACCAACGCCAATTAGGAGAAATGGGATGGACAGACCCAATGATTTGCCCGGCGCGGCAGTGGCCCCCACGGCGGCGGCCGGCGCCACAAGGGCGCAACCGAACACGCGCCGGCTCGGCGTGACGCTGCTGACGGGCGTCGTCGTGGCTTCGATGATCGGCGGAGGCGCATTCAATCTACCTCAAAACATGGCCCAGGGCGCCGGACTCGGCGCGGTAATCGTCGCGTGGGTCATCACGCTGGCGGGAATGTTCTTTCTTTCCAATACGTTTCGTACGCTGGCCGATAAGCGCCCCGATCTGAAAGCCGGCATCTATTCATATGCCCGCGAGGGATTCGGCGCATTCGCCGGCTTCGAGATGGCATGGGGCTATTGGCTTTCGGCCGCTTTCGGCAATATTGCATTTGCAATTCTGTTCATGCAAACGCTGGGCGTATTCATACCGGTATTTCGCAGCGGCAATAATTGGCCGGCGATCCTCGGCGCCTCGGCGCTCGTTTGGGTCATGAATTTCATCGTGCTCTCGGGCGTGAAGCGCGCGGCCATCATGAACGTCATGGCCAGCGTGGTGAACATCGGGGCGATTCTGGTCGCATTGAGCACGATGGTCGTGGCCTTCAAGGCCAACCTGTTCACCTACGATTTCTGGGGCGAACAACAACATCTCGGCAGCATCCTCGGGCAAGTGAAGAGCACGATGCTCGTCACGCTATGGGTGTTCATCGGCATCGAAGGTGCCGTCGTCGTTTCCGATCGCGCGGAAAAACCGTCGCAGGTCGGCAGGGCGACGTTCCTCGGCCTTTTGACCTGTACGACGCTGTACTTTCTGCTGTCGGCGCTGCCGTTCGGCGTCATGCATCAGGCGCAGTTGTCCGGCCTTGCGTCGCCGTCGGCCGCGTATGTGCTCAAAGCGGCGGTCGGCCAGTGGGGCGCGGTGTTTATCTCGATCGCGTTGATGCTGTCGCTGTTCAGTTGCTGGCTAGCGTGGACGATCCTCGTTGCCGAATTGCCTTACGAAGCGGCGAAAGACGGCGTGTTTCCGAAGTTTCTCGCCCGCGAAAACCGCCGGCACGCGGCGGCGCCTTCGCTGTGGCTTTCCAGCGCGACGATGCAAGCGGCCGTGTTCGTCGTCCTGTTCGCCCATAACGCGTGGAATTGGCTCGTTTCCATCACGGGCGTCATGATCTTGCCGCCCTACCTCTTCAGCGCGTTGTTTCTGTGGCGCTATGCGACGCAGCCCAGCTACCGCGCGACGCAAGGCGAGAGCGCCCGTCAGTCGATTTGGACCGGCGTGCTCGCATCCGTCTATTCGGTATGGCTGCTCTATGCCGCGGGTCCGCAATTCCTGCTGATGTCGACGATTTTGTTTGCCATCGGCATCCCCGTGTTTTGGTGGGCACGCCGTGAGCATGCGCCGGAGCAAGCCGTGCTGGCGCCGCGCGAGAAAGCCGCGGCCGTGCTGCTCGTGCTCGTTGCCATCGCCGCGCTGTCGTTGTTTCTGGCAGGCAAGGTCACGCTCGGCTGAGGCCGCCTCTTACATACGTATGTCATTCAAGCTTGATCGAGGAGAAACGCATGACGCTTGGAGTCCATTCCGAGGCCGGTAAATTGCGCACGGTGATGGTCTGCCGTCCCGGCCTCGCGCATCGCCGCTTGACGCCGGCCAACTGCGGCAGTTTGTTGTTCGACGACGTCATCTGGGTCGATCGCGCGATCGAGGATCATGAAGTGTTCGTCGGCGCGATGCGCGAGCGCGACATCGAAGTGCTCGAGTTTCATCATCTGCTCTCGCAGGTACTGCTCGATCGCGAAGCGCGCGATTGGGTTCTCGACCGGCGCATCGTCGAGGAGGAAGTCGGCACCGGCATGCTGCGCGAATTGCGGCTATGGCTCGAGGAGATGCCCGCGCAGCAGTTGGCCGATTGTCTCATCGGCGGGATTGCGAAAGCGCAACTGCCGTTCGACGCCCGAGGTCTCTTCGGCGGTTACCTCGAACGCTCCGATTTCGTCGTTCAGCCGCTCCCGAACCTGATCTTTCAGCGCGACCCCAGTTCGTGGGTGTGCGGCGGCGTCACGTTGAACCCCATGTATTGGCCGGCTCGGCGCAAAGAGACGCTGCTGCTCGCGGCCGTCTATCGTTTTCATCCTCGGTTCGCAGGTCATGTGCGGACGTGGTGGGGCGATCCCGATGTCGATCACGGCGCGCAAACGCTCGAAGGCGGCGACGTCATGCCGATCGGAGCGGGCGTCGTGCTGATCGGGATGGGCGAGCGCACGAGCCCACAAGCGGTGACGCAGGTGGCGCGCCGCCTATTCGCCGCGCATGCGGCCAAACGCGTCATCGCCTGCCAGTTGCCGAAGGCCCGCGCGTCGATGCACCTCGATACGGTGTTTTCGTTCATCGACGTCGACTTCGTCAGCATCTATCCCGACGTGGCGCAAGGCATTCAGTGCACGAGCCTTTACCCCGGCGACGAGCCGGGCCGGATTCGCTACGAGCGCCATACCGAGCCGTTCCTTTCGGTCGTGGCGGGCGCGCTCGGGATCGGCTCGCTGCGCGTGCTGACGACGGGCGGGGATACCTACGAAACCGAGCGCGAGCAGTGGGACGACGGCAACAACGTCTTGGCGCTCGACCGGCGCGTCGTGCTCGCGTACGACCGCAATGTCTACACGAATCGCAAGATGCGCCAAGCCGGAGTCGAGGTCATCGAAATCCCGGGCGGCGAACTCGGCCGCGGACGCGGCGGCAGCCATTGCATGAGTTGCCCGATCGAACGCGATCCGATCGACCTCTGACGCGGGCCGCCGCATCGAACCACCAGGCCATTGGCCAAGGAAACGAAATGTTCAATGTTCACAATCGCAGTTATTTGTCGTTGATGGAATACACGCCGCGTCAGATCCGCTATCTGCTCGATCTTTCACGCGACCTGAAGCGTGCCAAGTACGCCGGCGTCGAAATGCCGCGCTTGACGGGAAAAAACATCGCGCTGATTTTCGAAAAGACCTCGACGCGTACGCGCTGCGCCTTCGAAGTCGCCGCGCACGATCAAGGCGCGCATGTGACCTATATCGACCCGACGGGCTCGCAAATCGGCCATAAGGAGTCGATGAAGGACACGGCGCGCGTGCTCGGCCGCATGTACGACGCGATCGAATATCGCGGCTTCGGCCAGGAAATCGTCGAGGAGTTGGCGCGCTATGCCGGCGTGCCCGTCTACAACGGACTGACAGACGAGTTCCACCCGACGCAAATGCTCGCCGACGTCATGACGATGCACGAATTCAGCGACAAACCGCTGCACGACATCGCGTATTGCTATATGGGCGATGCCCGCAACAACACCGGCAACTCGTTGATGATCGTGGGCGCCAAGCTCGGCATGGACGTGCGTTTGTGCGCGCCGCGCCACTTGTGGCCGAACGATGCGCTCGTCGACGAGTGCCGCCGGATCGCGGCCGGCACGGGGGCGCGGCTCACGCTGACCGACGTACCGCGCGACGCCGTGAAAGGCGCCGACTTCGTCTATACGGACGTTTGGGTGTCGATGGGCGAGCCGTTCGAGAAATGGGGCGAACGTATCGAGCAATTGCTTCCCTACCAAGTCAATGCCGATTTGATGGCCGCAAGCGGCAACCCGCGCGTGAAGTTCATGCACTGCTTGCCGGCGTTTCACGACGCGAACACGCACGTCGGTAAGCAGATTGCCGACGCTTACGGGTTGCGCGACGGCGTGGAAGTGACGGACGAGGTGTTCGAATCGGAGGCATCGATCGTCTTCGATCAGGCCGAGAACCGGCTGCATACGATCAAGGCGATCTTGGTCGCGACGCTGGCGATGTGAGCGCGGCTAAAGGAACGACATTATGCGGATCGTAATCGCCCTGGGTGGCAATGCGCTGTTAAAGCGCGGAGAGGCATTGAGCGCCGAGGCGCAACGGGCGAATATTCGGCTTGCGGCCGAGCAACTCGCGCAGGTGGCCGAAGGCAACGAGGTGGTGATCGTGCACGGCAACGGCCCGCAGGTCGGCCTGTTGGCGTCTCAGGAGCGGGAGGCCCGTACGAGCGCGGGCTTTCCGCTAGACGTCCTCGATGCGGAGACCGAAGGCATGATCGGTTACCTGCTCGAACTGGAATTGCGCAACCGGCTGCCGAAGGCGAGGGCATGCGCGACGTTGCTCACGATGGTCGAAGTCGATCCTAACGATCGGGCGTTCGATCACCCCGACAAGCCGATCGGCGCGATGTTGACCGACGCCGCCGCGCTCGAGGCGGCCAAAGCGAAGGGATGGGCCATCGCGCGCGACGGCACGGGGTATCGGCGCGTCGTACCGAGCCCGCGCCCCCAGCGTCTCGTGCAATGGGCGCCGCTGCGTTGGCTGCTCGATCAGCATGCGATCGTAATTTGCGCCGGCGGGGGCGGCATCCCCGTGGTTGCCGCGGAAGACGGCACGTTGCGCGGGATCGAAGCGGTGGTCGATAAGGATCGCAGCGCGGCGCTCGTGGCCGAGGAGATCGACGCGGACGTGTTCGTCATCGCGACCGACGTCGAGGGCGTATTCGCCGATTGGGGCACGCCGAGCGCCACGTTGTTGCGGCATCTCGATCCGAGCATATTGCGCGAGCGGACGTTTGCGGCGGGTTCGATGGGACCGAAGGTCGAGGCCGCGGCGCGGTTCGCCCAGCGCACGGGACGGCGCGCCGCCATAGGCGCATTGACCGACGTCGCCGCGCTCGTCGAAGGGACGGCAGGGACGACTATGTCCGTGCGATGACGGCGGGGCTAAGCGGCCCAGGCATGCCCGGGCCGCGCGAGCAACCCGAAAGCTCGACGTTCAATACCCCGTCAGCACGATGCGCCCATCGACCTTGCCTTCCTTGAGCGCGGCAAACACCGTGTTGATATTGTCGAGGCGGTCGCGATGAATGTGCGCGCGCACCTTGCCTTCGGCCGCGAACTCGAGCGATTCTTGCAGATCGCGCCGCGTACCGACGATCGAGCCGCGCACGGTGATACCGTTCAGCACGGTCGAGAAAATCGGCAGCGGAAAGTCGCCCGGAGGCAGGCCGTTCAGCGAGATCGTCCCGCCGCGCCGAACCATTCCCAAGGCCTGTGCGAAGGCGCTGCGTGAAACGGCGGTCACGAGCACGCCGTGCACCCCGCCGATTTCTTTCTGGATGACGGCGGCCGGATCCTGCGTCGCCGCGTTCACGGTCAGCGTTGCCCCGAGCTTGCGTGCGAGTTCGAGTTTTTCGTCGGCGACGTCGACGGCCACGACATGCAAGCCCATGGCCACGGCGTATTGCACGGCGACGTGCCCGAGTCCGCCCACGCCCGAGATCGCGATCCATTGCCCCGGCCGCGTATCGGTGACGCGAATCCCCTTATAAACCGTGACGCCGGCGCACAAGATGGGCGCGATTTCGTCGAATGCGACATTGGCCGGCAAGTGGCCGACATAGTTCGGGTCGGCCACGACATACTCGGCGTAGCTGCCGTTGACGGAATAACCGGTGTTTTGCTGATCGTGGCACAGCGTTTCCCAACCCGTCTGGCAGTACTCGCAATGGCCGCAGGCGGTGTGGAGCCAGGGCACGCCCACGCGATCGCCTTCTTTCAGGTGCTTCACGCGCGAGCCGACCGCGGCGACGTAGCCTACGCCTTCATGCCCGGGAATGAACGGTAACGCGGGTTTCACGGGCCAATCGCCGTCCGCTGCGTGCAGATCGGTATGGCAGACGCCAGAGGCTTCGATTTTGACGAGCACCTGTTCGGGCTCGGGTGTTGGCACCGGGACTTCCTCGATGCTCAACGGTTCGCCAAATGCATGCACGACGGCAGCTTTCATGACTCGGGCCATCTCCGGCTCCTATTCGGTTGACAGAGATGGCCAGTATCGATTCCACAGCCGCGTGCGCGGTTGAGGCAAATCAACTCAAGCGAGAGGATGTCCGCCTTTGAGCGTGTCGGAGGGACGCACGCCGAACAGGCGCCGATAGTCGGCGGAGAATTGGCTGAAATGCCAGAACCCCCACGCGGTGGCGATATCTTGCACCGTGTGGGGATGCGGCGCCGTATGACCGGCGTCGGCCAGGTCGCGGCGGGCGCCGTTCAAGCGCAGGGCGCGCAAGTAGGCAACGGGCGAGAGCCCCGCGACGTCTTGAAAGCAGTATTGGAGCGTGCGCCGGCTCACGTGCAGTTGCTCGCATAGCTCGGGCACGCCGATCGGCCTGTCGCGATGGGCGATCGCATAGTCGCGCGCGTCCATGACGAGCGCAAGGCGCCGGCGATACGTCGATCGCTGAATCGATGCGCACTCGAGGCGAGATGGTGTCGCGCACAGATCGAATAACGCCTCGAGCACCGACGATTGCAGTTGATTGCGCAAGAACGCCGACGGTGGCGTGCCGCGGCGCGCGCTTCGTTCGAGGATCGCGCGCAGCGACGCCACGAGCCGCGCCTTGCGCGCGGCGCCGATCGGTACGACGGACGCGTCCGATAGCGGCTGCCCGAGCCCGAGATGCTCGACGTCGGATGCGTAGCGGCGCAACACGTCGCCTTTGACGACGATGCCGAAGAATTCGTGATGCGCGGGCGTGAGCAGTTCGAACTCGACGCCGCCTGGCCGCAAGGCGAGCGCGTGTTCGCCGATCGGCTGTCCGTCGATGCGTCCGGCCCCCGCGTCGCAAACCGGGATGCCGAACCAATAAGCATCCGATTTCACTTCGCAGGTTTGCCGCAAAGTGTGGCTCGTCGTTTCGTGAAACACGGTCATGCGATCGAGGAACAATTCCACGAGCGTACCCGTGAAGCGTCCCGCGCTCAGTTGATCGTAGGTCTGATGCCAACCGTGCAGATTGCGCGCGTGCTCGTCCGCATCGTGTGCGATCGACATGCACAGCGGCTGGGCGCTGCCGGCTCCGGCACGGTGCGGCGCATCGGAGAAGGGCATCGTGAGGTCGGGAATCGGCGTCATGGCCGCTCAGATGCAAGAGCTACGCCAGGTGCGTCGAGTACGTCGCTCTCGTCCTTGAGCGCCACGCCCGTCAGCGATAAGCGCTTCGCTTGCGTCAGCAGATAGTGGAGCTTGTGCGCGGCGTGCTCGTAGCCGAGTCCCTCGGGACGGACGTTCGAAATGCAATTGCGTTCGGCGTCGGTGCGCCCGACGCGAGGCCCGTAGGTGAGATAGATGCCCAGACTGTCGGGCGAACTCAAACCGGGCCGCTCGCCGATGAGCACGGCGACGATGGCGGCGCCGAGCACCTCGCCGATTTCGTCGCCGAGCGCCACGCGCGCTTGCCGCGCGAGTACGACCGGACCGATACGCCACCCGCTAAGCTTCGCCCGCGCGGCGACGAGTACGGGCAGCGCATGATGGGCGACGGCGAACGCCGATAGCCCATCGGCGACGACGAACGTGAGTTCGGGCGCATCGGCGCGCGCCTGCTCCAATGCGGCGCGGCTCTCGCGCGAGAGTCGCCGCCCAAGGTCGGGCCGGCGCAAGTACTGCGCGCGATCGGCGGCGGCGCTGTGCGCGTCGAGCGTCGCGAGGCCTTCGGCGTTCAGCGCCGCGCGCAAGGGTTCGATCTCGAACGGCTGATGCACGGCATCGCGCGCCTTCGCGTGCGAAAGCTCGAACGCCAGCAGGGCGTCGGTCGGCAACCCGTGGCCGGTGCGGCCGAGCGCGATGCGAGCGCGTGTGAAGCCGCGCAGCGCGTGCCATGGATCGGGGGCGACGAACCGAGTCATGCGGCCCCCACCCAGGCCGATGCGCTCTCCAGTAACGGTTGACGCGGCGAAGCCGGCAGCAAGGCGCCGCTCGCATCGGTGATGCGCATCGATTCGAGCCACGCCTCGAATTCGGGGGCGCGGCGCAGGCCGAGAACGTCGCGCAAATACAAGGCGTCGTGGAACGACGTGCTTTGATAATTGAGCATGATGTCGTCCGCGCCGGGTATGCCCATGATGAAATTGACCCCTGCCACGCCGAGCAGCGTGAGCAAGGCGTCCATGTCGTTTTGGTCGGCTTGCGCGTGATTCGTGTAGCAGATGTCGCAGCCCATCGGCACACCCAGCAGCTTGCCGCAAAAATGATCCTCGAGCCCGGCGCGCGTGATTTGCTTGCCGTCGTAGAGGTATTCGGGGCCGATGAAACCCACCACGGTATTGGTCAGCAGCGGCTCGAAGCGCCGGGCCACGGCATAGGCGCGTGCTTCGCAGGTTTGCTGATCGACGCCGTGGTGCGCGCCCGCCGAGAGCGCGCTGCCTTGACCCGTTTCGAAGTACATGACGTTATCGCCCACGGTGCCGCGGCGCAGGGAACGCGCGGCGTCGTGCGCCTCGCGCAGCAAATCGAGCGAAATGCCGAAGCTCGCGTTCGCCGCTTGCGTACCGGCGATCGATTGGAACACGAGATCGACGGGCGCGCCGCGTTCGATCGCGGCGATCGTGCTCGTGACGTGGGTCAGCACGCACGATTGCGTCGGCACCTGGTGACGTTCGCGAAACTCGTCGATCATGACGAGCAAGGTCGTAATGGCGGCCAAGCTGTCGGTGGCCGGATTGATGCCGATGACGGCGTCGCCGCAGCCGTACATGAGGCCGTCGAGCATCGAGGCCGCGATGCCTTTGACGTCGTCCGTGGGATGGTTCGGTTGCAGTCGCACGGATAGGCGGCCGGGCAGTCCGATCGTATTGCGAAAGCGCGTGACGACGGGCCGTTTGCGTGCCACCGAAATCAGATCTTGATTACGCATGAGCTTGGAGACGGCCGCCGTCATCTCGGGCGTCAGCCCCGGGGCGATGCGAATCAGCGCCGACGTATCGGCCGCATCGGACAACAGCCAATCGCGAAAATCGCCCACGGTCAGGTGTTCGATTTCGGCGAACGCCTCGGCGTCGTGCTCGTCGACGATGAGCCGCGTCACCTCGTCTTGTTCGTAGGGGATCACCGCTTCGTTCAAAAACGCGCGTAGCGGCGTGGCCGCGAGCGCCAGCTTGGCGGCCACGCGCTCCTCCTCGGTGTCGGCGGCCAAACCGGCAAGCTCGTCGCCGGAACGTTGCGGGCTCGCCTTGGCAAGCATGGTTTTCAAATCGGCGAAGCGATAGACGCGTGCGCCGACTGTCTCCTTGTAGCTCATGCGAATGACTCCCTTCGATGCCGGGCACGACCGCGGCCGTCGTGCCCGGGCGGACTTGGCGCTCAGTCTTCGATGAGCGCGTCGGCGGGGGCAAGCTCGCGCCGCCGGCGCGTCGTCAGGAAATAACCGTAGCCCAGTGCGACGAAGACCGCAAATACGAGCGCGACTTGTTGGTTGTAGTAGACCATCGTGACGAGCGAGACGACGGCCGCGGCCAGCGCGAACGCGGGGAAATAGGGAAACAGAGGGGCGCGAAACGGGCGTTCGAGCGCGGGCTCGGCGCGCCGCAGCTTGAACAAGGCCGCCATGCTGATGATGTACATGACGATCGCGCCGAACACGGACATCGTCACGATATTGGCCGTGAGCGTTTGCCCGGCGAACTGAACGAGTTCGTCGCTGTAGATGGCGGCGATGCCGATTACGCCGCCCGCGACGATCGCGCGATGCGGCGTTCGAAAGCGCGGATGGACCTTGGCCAGCCATTCGGGCAGGTAACCCGCACGCGCGAGCGCGAAAATCTGGCGCGAATAACCGAGGATGATGCCGTGAAACGAGGCGACGAGCCCGAAGAGTCCCAGCCAGACGAGCATATGCATCCAGCCGCTGTGTTCGCCCACGATGTACTTCATCGCTTGCGGCAACGGATCGTTGATGTTTGCAAGGCGTGTCCAGTCGCCTGCGCCGCCGGCGAAGATCATGACGCCGAGCGCCAGCGCGACGAGCGTGAGAATCCCGGCGACATAGGCGATCGGAATCGATCGCTTCGGGTTGCGCGCTTCCTCGGCGGCCATGGCCACGCCTTCGATCGCGAGGAAGAACCAGATCGCGAAGGGAATGGCGGCGAACATGCCGTGGAACGCGCCCAATTTGAAACCTTGCGCGCCGGCCCAGCCCCCTTGGGTGAAGTGGCTCCAATTGAACCCGGGCGCGACGACGCCCATGAATACGAACAACTCGAAGATGGCGAGCAAGGTGACGAAGAGCTCGAACGCGGCGGCGATTTGCACGCCGACGATATTCAAAGCCATAAACACGAGGTAGGCGCCAAGCGCGGCGTGTTTCGGCTCGAGTCCCGGAAACTGCACATGCAGATAGGCGCCGATCGCGAGGGCGATGGCGGGCGGCGCGAACACGAACTCCACGAGTGTCGCCATGCCGGCCATATAGCCGCCCAATGGCCCGAAGGCATGGTGCGCATAGGCGAACGGTCCACCCGCGTGCGGAATCGACGTCGTCAACTCGGTAAAGCTGAAAATGAACGTCGTATACATCGCGGCCACGAAAACCGAGGTGACCAAGAACCCCAGCGTTCCGGCGCTGGCCCAGCCGTAGCTCCAGCCGAAGTACTCGCCCGAGATCACGAGCCCGACGGCGATTCCCCACAACTGCCAGGTGCCGAGCGTCTGCTTGAGTTCATGGTGGGTGACCGCGCGCGCGGGGGCGATATTCAGATCGGGCGTCATGGATCTCTCTCCGGTGAAGACGGGCGGCAAACGCCAAGCGGCATAGGGATCGATAGTAGGGAGCCATATTTCCGGCTGTTATCGAAATTCGGCAAACTTAGCAAAGCGGGCATGACGCCCCGGGACGAGCGAGGAGGGGGAGGAGGGCGAGGAACGGTGGGAGCGGTGGGAGCGGTGGGAGCGGTGGGAGCGGTGGGAGCGGTGGGAGCGGTGGGAGCGGTGGGAGGCCGGTGGCAGTTCGGGTTTACGCGTATCTAAAGTATTGGGGCCGGGACGCCGTAATCCCATGGAGCCATGCCGGTCGGCATCCGCGCCCCCACATCGCGCCAACGTTTGCGCGCTCTCGGCCTGTCATCTTGCACTTTCGTCTATGCCATCGACCGTGATCGATCAGAACGGCATTTGCGCGGCTCCCGTGCGCGCCGCCTTCAAAGCGCTGTACCTTGTCTCGGGCGCGGCCGCGCAGCTTGGCGCGCACGGCCTGCGCGTCGAAGACAGTCAGTGGCAGGCCCTGGCGCAGGCCACCCGCAACGCGAATCAGGCATTGCAAGCCCACGAGGATGCCGAAAGCGACGCGATGATTGCCATCCGGCGCCTGTCGGCCGTGTGCGATTCACTCCTCGAACGTCACGCGACCGGCCATGCGTGCCCATCCACCGTTTGGCGCGATCTGATGCGGGCCGGGCGCGAGGCTTACGAGCAATTGGACCTGTAAATCGATACCCGTCCGCGAGATCCGGCTATCGATCGGCGAGTCCGCTCGTCGCGGCGCGTTGACGCAAGAGACCGAGCACCGCGTCGCAAAACGGCGTGGGCACGTCGAGCCGCCGGCCCAGTTCCGGAAATACGCCGAGGATCGGATCGATCTCCAAGGGACGTCCCGCTTCTAAATCTTGCAGCATCGAGGTCTTGAACGCACCGAGTTCACGCGTGACGGCAACGCGTTGTGGCGCCGACATGCCTGTCGAGAGTCCGAGCCGCCGGCCGATCGCGTCGGCTTCCTCCATCATCCGCAATGCGAGCGAGTGGGTGAGCGGATCGTCGAGCAGACGATCGGCGGTCGAGCCCGTCAATGCGCTCAGCGGATTCATGTTCATGTTGCCCCAGAGCTTGGCCCAGATTTCGTTGCGGATATCGTCGGTTGCGCTCGCATCGAAACCGCCTCGCGCAAGCGCGCCGGCGAACGCGCGCGCGGCCTGGATGGAGCCGGGGTGGGCGGCGCCCACGATGAGGCGATTGCCGCGCCCGCGCTTGACGACGCCCGGCTCGATGACGGCCGATGACAAATGAACCACGCAGCCGATCGAGCGTGCCGCGGGCAGCACGGCCGATACCCTGCCGCCCGGATCGACCGCGTGCAGCGGTTCGTTTTGCGGGAGCCCCCGGAGCCCTTGCGAGAACCACCACGGCAGCCCGTTCATCGCGCTGACGACGAGCGTTTCAGGACCGATCAACGGACGCAGCGATTGCGCAAGAGCCGGCAGGGCTTGCGCTTTGAGCGCGACGACGACGATGTCTTGCGCGCCGAGCGCGTTCGTGTCGTCGTCGGCTTGCACTGGCACGATGCGATCGGGCTGACCTTCTGCCACGATTCGAATGCCGTGCGCCCGGATTGCCGACAACGTACGGCCTCGCGCCAAGACCGATACGCGGTGGCCCGCCTGCGCCAGCGCGGCCGCCAGCAATGCGCCGATCGCGCCGGCGCCGACGACGCAAGTGCGCACGGGCCGCGCGCCGTCCCGATCATGCAGGTCCATTCGCTTACTCCTTGTATGACGGATCGATCTTATCCACCTGGCGCAGCAGGGCGTCCAGCACATCTTGTCCCGCGCCATGAGCGGGATCGAACTGCAGCGCGTCGTGCGTGCAGCGGGCCGCGACCTCCGGGGCGACCGGGCGCGCGTTGCCGAGCGCCGCGGTGGCCAGTTGGATCTCGCAGGCACGATTGAGCGTCCATAGCCGCGCGAAGGTCTGCGCAATGGTCGAGCCGATCGCCAGCAGGCCGTGATTGCGCAAGATCATGAGGCGGCGCGTACCGAGATCGGCCACGAGCCGCGGACCCTCGTCGGCGCGCACGGTGATCCCTTCGAAGTCGTGATAGGCAACCATGCCCTCGATCTGCGCCGAGTAGAAATTCGTATTTTCGAGCCCTTGCTCGGAGCAGGCGACGGCTAAGCCCGCTGTCGTGTGCGTGTGCATGACGCAATGCGCGTCGGCGAGCGCGCGATGGATCGCTGCGTGCACCACGAAGCCGGCCGGGTTGAATCGGTGCGCCGACGGCTCGACGAGGTTGCCGTCCAGGTCGATCTTGAGCAGATTCGACGCGGTGACCTCCGAATAATGCAGGCCGAACGGATTGATCAGGAATTGCTTGCCCGGACCCGGCACGCGCACGGTGATGTGGTTATAGATAAGCTCGGTCCAGCCGAGCATGGCGAAGATGCGATAGGTGCCAGCCAATTGGACGCGCAGTGCGCGTTCGGTTTCGTTCATGGCCATCTCCTGAGCGCTGGGCGCAAGCGGGATGGAGTCAGCATAGTCCAAACTAGTTGCGCGCACAACCAATTGGATGGAAAGCGGCGCACCGCGCGAGATGGGGCCTGGGTGGGGCCGGAACGTTCGGATGATCGACAGGCGGGCGGCGCGAACGACATGGGCTCACCGGCAAGCGCGGCCTAAGGCCGTTTGCCGGTGAGCGCAATGCGGGTATGAACCGATGAAAGAGATGGTGCGAGGAGCGGGACTCGAACCCGCACACCATTGCTGGCGTCAGGACCTAAACCTGGTGCGTCTACCAATTTCGCCATCCTCGCGCCGAAGCAGCAGGGCTTCGATGTGTGGCTTGCTTTCATGGCGCCGCGAGTAGCGGCGCGCTGCATGACCGAAAGCGTAAGCGCGAGATTCTAACCCATCCGCGCGCGCGCCGCAATTTCCTGGCTACTGACTTTCGGACAACGCATGCGCGATCACCTTGTCGAGCGCTCGCCCGAGCACTTGCGCTTCGGAAGCGTCGAGACAGGCGAATAGATCGGCGTTCCACTTGCGCGCGATCGGCATCACTTTGCGAAAGAGCGCACGGCCTTCAGGCGTCAACGAGATCACGACGGAGCGTCCGTCGGCGGCACTGGGCGCGCGGGCGATGAGTCCGCGTTGGATCAGCGCCTCGGCCGCGCGGCTCGCCTGACTCTTGTCGAGGTTCGCGTGCTTGGCCAAGTCCATGATCGAAAACGGCCCGAACGAACCGACCGAGGCGATGACGCGCGCTTCGGGCAGCGTAATGCCGAGCTTCGTTTGATAGCGTTCGCTGATGCCTCGATCCGAGAGCTTGTTCAGCACGTGCATGCGATAAGTCAAAAACTGTTCGAGCCCGGCTTTGGCGGCGGCCTTCATAGGTCGTATCGATCTCGTCGAGAGTGAGCGGGAAAGAGGCGTCGGGCATTGATTGTTGCCGCATCGGGCGGGGCCGGTCAACGCGGTCTTTCCCCGGTGTCGGCCCGCGCCCCGCGCTGATACGCGGAGCGCGGGCCATCGTCAAGCGCAGAACTTCAGGCGCGCCAATTGTTCGGCTTCATTGGCCAACAGGCGAGCCGCATCACGAATGGCGGTATCGAGCGAAATCGGTCCCGGCGCGGGCGAGAAGCAGCCGCAGAAATGCTCGCTCAGGCGCGCGAGCGCGTTTGGATCGACGCCGCCCGAGAGCAACGTGGCGGGCACGCCGGCCGCGCGCGCATGACGGCACGCGATGAACGGTGCCTTGCCGCGCAGCGTCTGCGCATCGGAGCGGCCCTCGCCGGTGATCAGCCAATGTGCGCCGTCGAGCGCCGTGTCGAGCCCCACTTGCGCGGCGACGACTTCCGCGCCGGGCTCGAAGCGCGCGCCGAGCAGATGCAGCGCGAAGCCGAGTCCGCCGGCGGCGCCCGCGCCGGGGAGGGAGCGTCCCTCGCGGCCCAGCGCGCGTTGCGAGAGTTCCGCGAAGTGACCAAGGGCCGCGTCGAGCGCGCCGGCGCGCTCGGGCGTGACGCCTTTTTGCGGCCCGAAGACGGCCGTCGCGCCATGCTCGCCGGTCAAGGGGTTGTCGACGTCCGACATGGCGACGAACGATGTCTGCGCGAGCCGGGAATCGAGTCCCGATGCGTCGACGCGCGCGAGCTTGGCGAGCCCCTCGGGCGTCGGCTCGAGCGCCCGCCCATCGGCGTCCAGCAGTTTCAAACCCAAGCCGGCGAGCAGCCCCGCGCCGCCGTCGTTCGTGCTGCTGCCGCCAAGCGCGATAAAAAAGCGCCGCACACCGGCATCGAGCAGCAACCGGACGGCTTCGCCCATCCCGCGCGTGCTGCGCGCCTCGACATCGGTTTGCATCGCCACCGCATCGGTGATGCCGACGATCTCGGCCGTCTCGATGACCGCGCTACCGTCGGGCAATACGCCGACGGCGGCTTCGCGTTCGGCCTGCGCGGCGCCGCGCACGCGCACGATGCGCCGCTCGCCGCCGCGCGCGAGCATCGCGTCGAGCGTGCCTTCGCCGCCGTCGGCCATCGGGCACAGCCGCACGCTCGCATCGGGCAGCGCGCGCCGCACGCCGTCTGCGATGGCCTCGGCAACCGCTTGCGCGCTCAATGAGCCTTTGAACGAATCGGGGGCGATGACGACGGTAGGTGTGCTGCCGGGCATGGTGTCTCCGAGGGAGGGGCGCGGTGCGATCGATGCGCGGGCGCTCGGTTTTAAGAGGTGTGCTCGAGTACGAGCTTATCAGTGCGCGCGCGCCGTTGGATATGCGCGCGCGCATGTCAGGGATTGCCCGGGGGCAATGCGAACGGCCGCGCGTTAGCGGCGGCGATCGTTGCGACGAATGGCGCAACGGGTGTGGCGGATGTGTCCCAGGGCGCTCGCCGGTCCTAAATCGGGGTTGCAGCTATCAATAGTTTGCTAGAATGTCCGATTCTTCCGATCCAAACCGTGCCGTAGGCGGCGAGATTCAGGCAGCCTGGGGCGGTGATTGCGACCCCCCTAGGCGAGGCGCAGGCACGTGGGCACGGCGAAAGATAACCGATTCGCTTGAATAATTTAGGACGATTGAAGCCATGGCTAACGTTGTTGAAAACCTCGGCAAGCTTGAACGCCGTGTGACGATTTCCCTGCAGAAAGACACCGTGCAGAAGGAAATCGATTCGCGCATCCGCCAACTCGCGAAGAACGTCCGCATGCCGGGCTTCCGCCCCGGCAAGGTGCCGCTGAAGATGGTGACGCAGCAGTACGCCGGGCAAGTCGAAGCCGAAGTGCTGAGCGACAAGGTCGGCAAGCAATTCTTCGACATCAGCCGCGCCGAAAATCTGCGCGTGGCCGGTCAGCCGAGCTTCAGCCCGAAAGAGGGTGCGGCCGATGATACGTACGCGTTCGATGCGACGTTCGAGGTTTATCCGGAAGTGAAGATCGGTGACCTGGCGAGCGCCGAAGTGGAGCGCTCGGTCACGCAAATCACGGAAGCCGAAGTCGATCGCACGCTCGACATCCTGCGTAAGCAGCGCGTGCACTACCACGCGCGCGGCGAGGCCGGCGAGCACGGCGACGGCGGCGCGGATCTCGCGGCCAAGAACGGCGATCGCGTGACGGTCGATTTCGTGGGCAAGCTCGATGGCGTCGCGTTCGAAGGCGGCACCGCGGAAGACTTCGCATTCGTGCTCGGCGAAGGCCGCATGCTGCCCGAGTTCGAGCAAGCCGCGACGGGTCTGTCCGTCGGCGAACAACGCGAGTTCGATCTGAAGTTCCCGGACGACTACCACGGCAAGGAAGTCGCGGGTAAAACGGCGCAGTTCACGATCACGATGAAGAAGATCGAGTGGCCGCACCTGCCCGAAGTCGACGCCGAATTCGCGAAGACGCTCGGCATTGCCGACGGCGATTTGACGAAGATGCGCGCCGAGATCAAGGAAAACCTCGAGCGCGAAGCGAAGCGCCGCACGCAGTCCTTGGTGAAGAACCAAGTGATGGATGCGCTGTTGAAGGTCTCCGAGCTCGACGTGCCGAACGCGCTGATCGAGCAAGACCAGCAACGCCTCGTCGAAATGGCGCGCCAAGACCTCGCGCAACGCGGCGTGCCCAACGCGGCGGATGCACCGATTCCGGCCGAGATGTTCAAGGAACAGGCCGAGCGTCGCGTGAAGCTGGGCCTCGTGCTGGCCGAACTCGTCAAGCAGAACGGCCTCGAGGCGAAGCCCGAGCAAATCCGAGCGGAAGTCGAGGAATTTGCTAAGAGCTACGAAGACCCGAAGGAAGTGATCCGCTGGTATTATTCGAACAAGCAGCGCCTCGCCGAAATGGAAGCGTACGTCGTTGAAAGCAACGTCGTCGAATTCGTGCTCGGCAAGGCGAAGGTGACGGACAAGGAAGTCAGCTTCGAAGCACTGGCGAGCGCCTCGGCGCAAGCGTAAAGCATCGCCCGAAACGGCGTGCGGGCTGTCGAGGCGACGGCTGCACGCCGTTTTTCATGCCGCGGCAGGTTTATCGCGTCGCGGCGGGCGGTCTTCCTTGCCGTTTCAAGACCCATTCCGAACAAGGATCCATTGCATGATCTCTCGCGCTCAACTGTTGGACACGTTGGCTTCCCACGCGCCGCGCGATTTCGAGGCGCAAGCGCTGGGGCTCGTTCCGATCGTCGTCGAAACGAGCGGCCGCGGCGAGCGTTCGTACGATATCTATTCGCGCCTGCTCAAGGAGCGCGTGGTCTTCATGGTCGGCGAAGTGAACGACCAAACGGCTAACCTCGTCGTGGCTCAGTTGCTGTTCCTCGAGAGCGAGAATCCCGACAAGGACATCAGCCTGTACATCAACAGCCCGGGCGGCTCGGTATCGGCCGGGATGGCGATCTACGATACGATGCAGTTCATCAAGCCCGACGTCTCGACCCTGTGCATGGGGCTCGCGGCCAGTATGGGCGCGTTCTTGCTGGCATCGGGTGCGAAGGGCAAGCGCTTCGCGCTGCCCAACGCGCGCGTGATGATTCACCAGCCGCTCGGCGGCGCGCGCGGCCAGGCGTCCGATATCGAAATCCAGGCTCGCGAGATTCTGTATTTGAAGGAACGGCTCAATCAGTTGCTCGCTCAACATACGGGACAGCCGGTGGAGCGTATCGCGCGCGACACCGACCGCGACAATTTCATGTCGGGCGAGGACGCACAGGCTTACGGGCTCATCGACCAGGTGCTCCAAAAGCGCCCCTGACGCATGGCACGCCGGCCGGCGCTGCCCGGTAGTTTCCCCGTAGGTGCGACGGCTGACTCAAGCGATGTTATAAATGGTCGATAATAGGTCTGAGCGCCGACGTCATCGCCACACGCGTATGCCGTCGCGCCGGCCAGCCGATTTGATCCGACCCTGCGGTAGGGCGGCAAGCGGCGTGCCAGTCATTCGAGTGTCCGGAGGCTCGTATATCCATGGCGGACAAAAAAGGTTCGAACAGCGAAAAGCTGTTGTATTGCTCGTTTTGCGGCAAGAGCCAGCATGAGGTCAAAAAGCTGATTGCCGGCCCGTCGGTGTTCATCTGCGATGAATGCATCGACCTGTGCAACGAGATCATTCGCGACGAAGCCGCGGGAGCAGGCACGGACGCAGGCTTGTCGAAATCCGACCTGCCGAGCCCGCAAGAGATTCGCGATATCCTCGATCAGTACGTGATCGGGCAGGAGCGCGCGAAGAAAATCCTGGCCGTGGCGGTGTACAACCACTACAAGCGGCTCAAGCATCTCGACAAGAAGGATGACGTCGAGCTCTCGAAGAGCAATATTCTGCTGATCGGGCCTACGGGTTCGGGCAAGACGTTGCTCGCGCAGACGCTCGCGCGGCTTTTGAACGTGCCGTTCGTCATCGCCGACGCAACGACGCTGACGGAAGCCGGCTACGTCGGGGAAGACGTCGAGAACATTATTCAGAAGCTGCTGCAAAACTGTAACTACGAAGTCGAAAAAGCGCAGCGCGGGATCGTCTACATCGACGAAATCGATAAGATCAGCCGGAAATCGGACAACCCGTCCATCACGCGCGACGTGTCGGGCGAGGGCGTTCAGCAGGCGCTGCTCAAACTCGTCGAGGGCACGATGGCGTCGGTGCCGCCGCAAGGCGGGCGCAAGCATCCGAACCAAGACTTCATTCAGGTCGATACGACGAACATTCTCTTCATCTGCGGCGGAGCGTTCGACGGCCTGGAGAAAGTCATTACCGACCGTACGGAAAAGACCGGGATCGGTTTTGGTGCAAGCGTAAAGAGCAAGCAGGAGCGCGACGCCGGCGAGGTGCTGCGCGAAGTCGAGCCCGAGGATTTGATCAAATTCGGGTTGATCCCCGAACTGATCGGCCGTCTGCCCGTCGTGGCGACGCTCGGCAAGCTCGATGAAGCGGCGCTGATGAAGATCCTGGTCGAGCCGAAGAACGCCCTCGTGAAGCAGTACAACAAGCTGTTCGCGATGGAGCGCGTCGAGCTCGAAATTCGCCCGGCAGCCTTGCAAGCCGTGGCGCGCAAGGCGATTCGGCGTAAGACGGGTGCGCGCGGCCTGCGTTCGATTCTGGAACAGGCGTTGCTCGACGTCATGTACGAATTGCCGGCGATGAAAGGGGTCAGCAAGGTCATCATCGACGATAACGTCATCGATGGCGACGGCAAGCCTCTGCTCATCTATGAAGAAGCGCCTAAGGTAGCGGGCTCGAATTGATTGGCCCTAAAGCTTTCGCGGGAATGGCCGTTCATGGAGACGTGAACGGCTTTTTTCGTTTATCTTGTGGGTAATACTGACTACTTCTGAACGCATCGAACTTTTCCCACACGCGCAGGCTTGCAATTCGTACCGCGGGCCTCAACTACCGAACGAACTGATTCCACTCATGGGGAAATGAAATGTCAGGAACCCAACTCCTCCCTCAAGAGCGCATAACGCTCCCGTTGCTGCCATTGCGCGACGTCGTCGTTTTCCCGCACATGGTGATCCCTCTTTTCGTGGGGCGGCCGAAGTCCATCAAGGCGCTCGAGGTTGCGATGGAGGGCGGCAAGCACATCATGCTTGTCGCACAAAAGACCGCGGCCAAGGATGAGCCGACGGAAAAAGACATGTATGAGGTGGGGTGTATCGCCAACATCCTACAGATGCTGAAGTTGCCCGACGGCACCGTGAAGGTGCTCGTCGAGGGCTTGCAGCGCGCGAAGACGCTTTCGATCGAAGAGCAGGAAACGCAGTTTTCCTGCGAAGTAATGCCGCTCGAGCCCGACCACGCGGATAGCGCCGAAACCGAAGCGCTGCGCCGCGCGATCGTCTCTCAGTTCGATCAATACGTGAAGCTGAACAAGAAGATCCCGCCGGAGATTCTCACGTCGCTCGCGGGCATCGACGAAGCCGGCCGTTTGGCCGACACGATCGCGGCGCACCTGCCGCTCAAGCTCGATCAAAAGCAGCACATCCTCGAGATGTTCCCGGTCGTGGAACGGCTCGAGCACTTGCTCGCCCAGCTCGAGGCCGAAATCGACATTCTTCAGGTCGAAAAGCGCATCCGTGGCCGCGTCAAGCGCCAAATGGAAAAGAGCCAGCGCGAGTACTACCTGAACGAGCAGGTCAAGGCGATTCAGAAGGAACTCGGCGAAGGCGAAGAAGGCGCCGATCTCGAGGAGCTCGAGAAGCGCATCGAAGCCGCTCGTATGCCGAAGGAAGCCAAGAAGAAGGCCGATTCGGAGCTGAAGAAGCTCAAGCTGATGTCGCCGATGTCGGCCGAAGCGACCGTCGTGCGTAACTACATCGACACGCTGATCGCCTTGCCGTGGCGCAAGAAGAGCAAGGTCAACAACGACCTGTCGAACGCCGAACGCGTGCTCGACGAAGACCACTTCGGGCTGGAAAAGGTCAAGGAGCGCATTCTCGAGTACCTCGCGGTGCAACAGCGCGTGGACAAGGTGAAGGCGCCGATTCTGTGCCTCGTTGGGCCTCCGGGCGTCGGTAAGACGTCGCTGGGTCAGTCGATCGCGCGCGCGACGAATCGCAAGTTCGTGCGTATGGCGCTCGGCGGCGTGCGCGACGAAGCCGAGATCCGCGGTCACCGCCGGACCTACATCGGTTCGATGCCGGGCAAGATCTTGCAGAGTCTCACGAAGGTGGGCGTGCGCAATCCGCTCTTCTTGCTCGACGAAGTCGACAAGATGGGGATGGATTTCCGCGGCGATCCGTCGTCGGCGCTGCTCGAAGTGCTCGATCCGGAGCAGAACCATACGTTCGCCGATCACTACGTCGAGGTCGATTTCGATCTGTCGGATGTGATGTTCGTGGCTACGTCGAACTCGCTGAACATCCCGCCGCCGCTGCTCGACCGGATGGAAGTCATCCGGCTGTCGGGCTACACGGAAGACGAGAAGGTCAGCATCGCGCAACGTTATCTGCTCCCGAAGCAGAAGAAGAACAACGGTTTGCGCGACGGCGAGATCGAGGTCACCGAAGCCGCGATTCGCGACATCATCCGCTACTACACGCGTGAGGCGGGCGTGCGTTCGCTCGAGCGTGAAGTGTCGAAGATCTGCCGCAAGGTCGTGAAGATGTTGCTGCTGAAGAAGGCGGAGGGCGCCGTGAAGGTGGATGGCGGCAATCTCGATACCTTCCTCGGCGTGCGCAAGTACGACTTCGGTCTGGCCGCGAAGGAAAACCAGATCGGTCAGGTTACGGGCCTCGCATGGACGGAAGTCGGCGGCGATTTGCTGACGATCGAAGCCGCGGTGATGCCGGGCAAGGGCAACGTCATTCGCACGGGTTCGCTCGGCGACGTAATGAAGGAATCCGTCGAAGCGGCACGTTCGGTCGTGCGCTCGCGTTCGCGGCGTCTTGGCGTGAAGGACGAAGCGTTCGAGAAGCAGGACATCCACATCCACGTGCCCGAAGGCGCGACGCCGAAGGACGGTCCGTCCGCCGGTATCGCGATGACGACGGCGCTCGTGTCGGTGCTCACGGGTATTCCCGTGCGAGCCGATGTGGCGATGACGGGCGAAATCACGCTGCGCGGCGAAGTGTTGCCGATCGGCGGGTTGAAGGAGAAGTTGCTGGCGGCGCATCGCGGCGGCATCAAGCTCGTGCTGATCCCCGAGGAGAACGTCAAGGATTTGGCGGATATCCCCGATAACGTGAAGAACGCGATCGAGATCGTGCCGGTTCGCTGGATCGACAAGGTGCTGGAGCTTGCGCTCGAACGGTCGCCCGAGCCGCTGGCCGAGGAAGAAGTGAAGGCCGCGCCGGTTGCCGAAGCGTCGAAGGACGCGGGAGCGGGCGAAGTCGTCAAGCATTGATCAGTTCTGACAGCCGCCTTCGAGCGGCGCCGTAAAAAGCCGCGAGTGATGCGTGATGCGTTACTCGCGGTTTTCTTTTGTTTATTCGCGTCTATCGATTCCCGCCACGCGCGAATCAGGCACAACCCCCGTTGACACTCCCGTTTCGGCTACTTTTAATGGGACAAGCGCAGCATCGACTGCGCTTTCTTACGGCCGGCTAACGGCCCATTCAGATGTTGGGAAACAATCATCATCGGGGATTCGGATGAACAAGACGGAACTGATCGACCACATCGCGGAACAAGCGGATTTATCGAAGGCGGCGGCGGGACGCGCGCTGGACGCCTTGATCGGCGGCGTGAAAGGCACCCTGAAGAAGGGCGGCACGGTTACGCTGGTCGGCTTCGGCACGTTCGCGGTCGGCAAGCGCACGGCGCGCACCGGCCGCAATCCGCGCACCGGCGCGGCCATCAAAATCAAGGCGGCGAAGGTCCCGAAATTTAAGCCTGGTAAAGCGCTGAAAGATGCGCTAAACTAGCGGGCTCGCTGGTTGTGGATGTCTAAGCGTTCTCAACCCAGGCGAAATCAGCAAGCGAACGGGTGCTTAGCTCAGTTGGTAGAGCGGCGCCCTTACAAGGCGTAGGTCGGGAGTTCGAGCCTCTCAGCACCCACCATCGTTCGCGAGCGAAACATGCCGGGTCCTCCGCGATCTAGCTCAGCACCCGAAAACCCGCGTGGGCATTATGGCTCCGCGGGTTTTTTGTTGTGCGCCGTCTTTGCGGCGGCATGTGCTCGTCGCCTATCCGCCGGTGCCGCTTCATCAACGCGCTCGCGCTGCGCCTCGCGCGGTGGCGGCCGCCGCGGCTCCCTCCATCCGTCGTCCGTATTGCCAATACCCGTGCGCCCGCGAAACCTGACAGGTTGACGAACGGCTGGCTTGAATTTATTGATGAGTTGGAATGCCGCAAGCGCGCTGACAGGACCGATGCCAATTGAAGCCACGCGCGCAAGGCGTATCAATGTCCGGAAAAATAAAAAACTGTCATGCAGATCGATCAAGCGGTGCCCGTTCAGAGGCGGTACACATCCATCTATGTCGACGGGAAAGATAAGACGGATCAAATCAGCGATTGGAAGCTTTGGTGGGGCGATAAATGTGAGTTGATGTTGACATGCCGTTTTCCGTCCGGAAAGCCATACTCCCGTCCGCTGAGCGAATGCCAAATCATCCCTACCGAGGTGGCGCAAGGCCAACTCCTCGCAAAGAAAGGGAGTTCGGTATTTGATGCCGTCGAAAAGGTGGTGATCTACGGCGGCAAATATGCCGTCGTCCAGTACCCCGGAAACCCAAAAAGCTACCTCATGCCTGCCGAGGGCATGGTCCTCATGCGGGAAGCGTCATTCAAGCGTGAGGCGCCGTTCAGCTACTTTGTCGCCGTGGCGACGGCTCGCGTGCAGGAGGCGAAAACCCATGCTGCTAAAGAGATCGCCGCCAACGTCCTGCGGCAACTAGAGACGGTGCTCCCGCACGAGGACAGCGCACTGAGCGCGTACTGCACGCTCCAAAATCGACGGCGCGAACAGCGGGACGATTCTCTTATCTACCCGTTCGGCGTGAACGAGAGCCAGTTGCGAGCCGTCGAGCAGGCTTTCGCATCGCAAATCAGCATAATCGAGGGGCCGCCCGGTACCGGCAAGACGCAAACGATATTAAACATCGTCGCCAATATCGTCCTGCGCGGCAAGTGCGTCGCTATCGTGTCGAACAACAATGCGGCGGTAGAGAACGTCTATGAAAAACTCGAGAAGGCAGGTCTCGAGTACCTCGTCGCCAAACTGGGCAATGCCGAAAACCGAGCCGATTTCTTCGCCGAGTTGGCCGCGGTGCCCGTCGAGCCGCCCGAGGCGCCCCCTAGCTCGAGCGCCATTCAATCGGTCCTGCATAAGCTGAAACGCCTTTTGCAGGCGCAGAACGAGGCGGCGCGCTTGCAAGCGGCGATCGACGAACTCACGGTCGAGTACCGGTACTTGCAGCAATGGCAACGAGAAAACGTGAAGAGCACGCCTGTCTCGCTCGAAAAGTACAGGCTCTCGCCGCGTAAAAGCGCGGACTTGATGGCCTACCTAACGTACCTCGCCGAGAATCGGATCAAGCTGAAGGATAGAGTCGATTTGCTCTTGAACTTCGGGATTTTTCGGACCAAACCATTCGGCAATGCGGAGCAGCGAAGATCCGCGATCTATGCGTTGCAGCTAGAGTTCTATGAAAAGGCATTGCGGGAAAAGCGAGCGGCATTGGCGGTTCATGAGCAGGCACTGAAAGAGGGTGATTTCGATGTTTTACTGGACGAACTCCGGCGCGGGTCGATGCTTTATCTGAAGCACTATCTTCATCGGCATATCGCAGGCGACAAAGTGTTCGATTCGCTGAATTACCGCAAAAAGTTCAATGAATTTCTCAAACGTTATCCGGTTATCGGCAGCAGCACGCACTCTATCGTCAACTCGATTCGCACCGGCGCCATGCTGGACTACATCATCGTCGACGAAGCATCGCAGCAAGATATCGTGCCCGGCGTGTTGGCGTTGGGGTGCGCGAGGAATCTGATCATCGTCGGGGATAGGAAACAGCTTCCTCACATTCCGGCAAAGCTAGGTATCGAGCCCCCCGGCGAGTTCTACGACTGCGATAAATACAGTTTGCTCGATTCGTGTGTGAGCCTGTTCGACGGGGCGGTCCCGATGACATTGTTGAAAGAACACTATCGCTGCCACCCGAAGATCATTCAGTTCTGCAATCAGCAATTCTACGGCAATGAATTGATCCCGATGACACGCGATGCCGGTGAACCGGCGTTGAAGCTGCTTGTCACCGCAAAGGGAAATCACGCGCGAGGCAACACAAACCTGCGCGAATTGGACTCGTTGTTGGCGACGCTCGACCGATCGGGCGAGACAGTATGGGACGGCGAGAACAGCAGGGGATTCATCGCGCCGTACAACGCGCAAGTCGCGCTGTCGCGCGAGCACTTGCCGGACGATTTCGTGAACCATACCGTCCACAAGTTTCAGGGGAGAGAGTGCGACGAAATCGTGTTTTCGACAGTACTGGACAAGAAACGCGCGAGCCAGGTCCGCTTGGATTTCGTCGACGATCCGCACTTGGTCAACGTGGCTGTGTCCAGAGCGAAGAACACATTTACGCTGGTGACGGGCGAAGACGTTTTTGCTCGCAACCACGGACATATCGCCGCGTTGGTGCGCTACATGGCGTATTACGCACACGAGCAGCACGTGCTTCGTGCGCCGGTCGTGTCGGCATTCGATCTGCTTTACAAGGAGTACGATCGATCACTCGAACGCCTCAACGCAGGGTTGCGCCCAAGCGACTCTAAATTCAAGTCCGAGCAAATTGCGGCGCAGCTACTGCGTGATGCGCTTTCGATCGAGGCGCATCGGTCGATGACGTACCACGCGCAGGTGCCGCTGATTCAATTGGTCTCGTCCGCCAACGTCGCGCTCACGCCGCGCGAACGCGCATTCATGAAAAACCGCGCGAGCTGCGATTTCGTCGTCTATTTCAAGGTGGGGAAGACGCCGTTGGGCGTAATCGAGGTGGACGGCGGCACCCATGACACCGCGGAGCAAGCCGAGCGCGACGCGCTAAAGAACAGCATCCTAGAAAAAGGGGGTATTGCCTTGCTCCGCTTGCGGACCGTCGAAAGCCATATCGAAGAAAGGATCGCAGCGTTCCTGGGGCAATGGGCAGGCGCGGCGTCGCGCGAGCAGACGATATAGACGCATTGCCGGGCTTGGGCGCGGCCGCACCCGGCAGTAAGGCAGCCGCGCCCGGACACTTATGCCGCCTGTGCCCCTACGCTCGCTTTCGTTCGACCCGTGGTTTGCATCAGAGGCTCTCGCGCAAACACCTCGGCCACCCAATCCGCGAATACGCGCACCTTTCTCGGCAAGTGCCGGTTGCGCGCATACATGATCGAGATCGCTCGCGGTGGCGAGCAGTAGTCTTTGAGAATTTCGATCAGCTCGCCGCGTTCGAGATGCGGCGCCAGCGGATAGACGGCGCTCTTGAGTAACCCGAGCCCATGCAGGCCGCACGAAATATAAGCATCGACATCGTTGACGGCGATCAACCCGCGCATGTCCACGGTCTCGACGACGCCGCCCACTAGATAGTCCCAGCTACGCACACGGCCCGTGTTGCTCGAGACGTAGTTCACGCCGATGTGGTTGTGTAAATCGGCGATCGTTTTCGGCTCGCCGTATTTTTCCAAATAACTCGGCGAGGCGCAGGTGATGCGGCGCATGTTGCCGATACGGCGGGCGACGAGCCCGGAGTCCTCTAGCTCGCCTGTGCGAATCACGCAATCGACTCCTTCTTCCACGATATCGACTTGCCGATCGCTCAGCCCCATTTCGATTTCGATGTCGGGATAGCGTTCGAAGAAGTCGGGCAGGGCGGGGATGATGATCATCTTCGCAATCAGCGCGGGCAGATTCACCTTCAGCCGCCCCTTGGGATTGAGTTTCGCGTGCGTGAGTTCGGCTTCCATCTCGTCCACCTCGGCGAGCACGCGAATGCTGCGCTGATAGTAGGCCTCGCCGTCATCCGTGACGCTGATGCTGCGCGTCGTGCGATTCAGCAAGCGCGCCCCGAGATGCGCTTCCAGCGCCTGCACGGTACGCGAGACCTGCGGCGCCGCCAATTGCAGCGATTCAGCCGCCTTCACGAAGCTGCGAGACTCCACGACGCGCGTAAATACCTTCATTGCAAAGAAGCGGTCCATGACCTACCTCCGTTTCGTATCGTTCTTTTATCCCAACGCAATCGCCATCGATCGGACCGTTGCGCAATGCGCAATGCGTTCCGCACACGCCTGTCGATTGTTATCCCAGCGGCACCAATGAATTCCGGAAAACCGTCTTTATCAGGGAAGACCCTAAGCCTACACTGCATTCACCCGCTGCACACGACTGTGTTCGCAGCCCCTTATAACAGTAGTCGGAGGTTGTCATCATGAATACGCTCATCAAACAACTCGTCGTCGCCGTCGCGCTCGTCGCTCCTGTGGCATCTTCGTTCGCACAATCGAATCAACCGCTGACGCGCGACCAAGTGCGCGCGGATTTGGTGCGTTTGGAACAAGCCGGATACAACCCGCGCGATTGGCAGCATTACCCGGAAAACATTCAAGCCGCGGAGCAACGCGTGAGCGCCGGTCAAGGCGCGGCCGATACGAGCGGCTACGGGCCGAGCACCGAAGGCACGTCGCAAGCGGGACACAGTGCGACGAACGGTGCTGTCAGCACGTACTCGCCGCCGATCTATCAGCACAACTAAGGATCGGTCTTACAGTGGTCAACGCGATTGGGCGATGCGTTTCACACGCATCGCCCAATTTGCGCGGCACCCAACGCAAACGGCCCGGCGCATAGGCGAGCCAGGCAAGGGTAGCCGAATTTCTCCGAGCCGCTGGGTATCCCGGTGGTGTTTGCCCAGGCCACCGCGGCCTGGGCTTTTTTCTACATGCGCGCGTTAGACGAGCGTCAGCGTGACGTCGATGTTGTTGCGGGTCGCATTCGAGTAAGGGCACACTTGGTGCGCTTTTTCGACGAGCGCTTGTGCGTTCGCGCGGTCCATGCCGGGCAGCGAAATCTTCAATTCCACTTCGATGCCGAAACCGTTCGGAATTGCGCCGATGCCGACGCTGCCTTCGATCGAAACGTCTTGCGGCAAAGCAATCTTGTCGCGCGCCGCCACGAACTTCATGGCGCCGATGAAGCAGGCGCTATAGCCGGCCGCGAACAATTGCTCGGGGTTCGCGCCGTCGCCGCCCGCGCCACCCAATTCGCGCGGCGTGGTCAAGCGCAGGTCGAGACCGCTATCGGGAACCACCGCGCGGCCATCGCGGCCGCCCGTGGCACGAGCATGAGCACGGTAGAGAACTTTTTCGATCGACATGGTGCAACTCCTATCAAAATTCGACTGTTGGTGGGTGGGCCGGCCTAGCCGGTTCAGGATAGGCCATTCCTAAAAAACTGCCGGTTGCTGCGAACTGCTTCACTACGGTCATCGTACTTCAAATCTATCTACTAGGAGATAGATATCCGAGTCAACGAAAAGGGCGTCGAATACGCCCTCTCAAAGGTTCTCGCTCCTACGCCGGTCTCGACAACTTGAACGACGCTTCCACTTCCTCCAGGCGGCTCTTACTGCGAAACAATCGGCTGGCGAGCCCGGCGCCCTGCAGCGCCGCGAAAAACGCGCGCGCCGCTTGTTCAGGCGAGGCGCTCGATGCGAGGGTGCCGTTGCGGGCGCCCTCGGCAAAGACCTGAGTCAGCCAACTCTCGTTGGCCCTGAAAAACGCCTGCACCGCCAGACGCACGGGCTCCGGCAACGTTTCGATATCGGCGGCCAGCATGCCGCATAGGCAAATATGGTCGCCGTCGCCGAGCGTGCGGCCGAACATCTTCGCGAATGTCGCCAGCTTTGCCTGCGCCGGCAAGCCGGCGTCGATCGTTTGCACCGCGTCTTGCACTTCCCGCGTATAGACCTGAACGGCTTCGAGCACCAGATCGTCTTTCGATGGAAAGTAGTAATGAATGCTCGAGGTCTTCACGCCGACGAGATCGGATAGGTCGCGATAGCTAAACCCGTTGTAGCCACGCAGCATCATCAGCGTGATGGCGTGATCGAGGATTTGCTCGCGGACTGTCTTCGTCGTTTCCATGAGGTGTACTTTATCTACTAGTAGGTAGAGAGTCAAGCGGTTCGTGCATCTTTCTTCGCGTCAAGCCTCGGGTTGGGTCTCCGGTGCGTGGTGCCGGCGTTTGTCCTCGTACATAGCCGCGTCGGCCTCGCGCAGCATGTCTTCGAGCCGGTCGCCGCGTTCGCAGGTGGCCCAGCCCATCGAAAAGCTCAGCGTCGGGCCCGAGTAGAACTGGTTGTTCAGCTCGATGATCTGGCGAATGCCGTCGGCGACGACCTCGGTTTCGCGCTCGTTCGCGCCCGGCAGCAACACGGCGAACTCGTCTCCCCCGATCCGCGCGGCCTGATAGGGCTTGTGAATCGCCTTGGCGAGCACTTCGCCGGCCCGGCGCAACAACCCGTCGCCGGCGGCGTGGCCGAGTTGGTCGTTGACCGTTTTCAAGTCGTTCAAATCGACGATGATCGCGCTGACGGGGAACGGGCCCTTGCGTTCGAGCCGGTTCAATTCGTCGACGTAGAACGAGCGATTCTTCAGTTTGGTCAGCACATCGTGTTTGCCGAGGTATTCGAGGTACGCTTCGGCCTTTTTGCGAGCTGTGATGTCGGTCAATGCAAGCAGCACGAGATCCCATTCGTGCTCGTGGCCGGGGAAAACCGAAAACTGCAAGTGCAAATGCACTTCGCTGCCGTCGAGCGAGTAGTTCAAGACTTCGCGCTGCTGGAAGAGGCGTCCCTCCCAAAGATCGATCAATTGCTCGCGAAAGTGAGGCCGCATGTCGTCGCGAAAGACCTCGGGCAAGCGGCCGAGCAGCGCGGCCTTATCGTCTGCCTTGAACAAGTCGATGGTGTAGCGGTTTACGTCGAGCACGACGATTTCTTCCATGCAGCGTTCGACGAACTCGGGGTGCACGTCCGTGAACGTGCGGAAATCGGTGATGCCTTGCTCGCGCACTTCGTCGATGAGCGCCTTGATGCGGCGAAAATCCTCGATCCACAACGACACCGGCGCGTGCTCGAAGAGCCCTTGCGCATATCGATGACTGGACAAGGCGCGCCGGCGCGCGTCTTCGAGATCGGTGATGTCGTCGATCGCGACCAGCACGCGGTCCCACGTCGTTTCATGCCCCGGCATGATCACGCCCTTGAGCATGATGTCCAAACGGCGGCCGTCGAGCCGGTAGTTCACGCTCTTGCTCTCGAACGAGAGACTGCCCGACCACATCTGTTCGAGCTCTTCGATATGCGCTTCGAGCATGTCGTCGCGCAGGACGTCGGCCAGGCGCGCCGACAGTTCTTCGAAGTCGCGCGCACCGTACAGATCGAGCGTGCGGCGGTTGACCCGGAGTACGCGGATACAGGCGGAACACTGCGCAACGCGCCGTGTGTCGGCTTGTAAAAACGCGCGCAGGTCGTTCACGCCATCGTTGCGCCACGTATCGAATAACGCGCGCAAGCGGCTGTAGTCCTCGAGCCACAGCGAGGTGGGCGTGAGATCGAACAGGTCGAGCGGGGCAACGCTCGAGGCGTCGAGGGCGGCTGCTTCGTTCAATGGGGCTGGTTTCATAGCGGGCTGATCGGCGATATGCGTCTGCGATGCGGTGATGCCGGAGGGGAGTTTACGCTTCGATTAACGGCCGCGCGCCGTCGAAACTGAAGCATCGATCGATGCGGCAAAACGGCGCGGCTGCCGCACTCGGCTAGCGCGGTTCATGCATGCACAGTTTGCCCGAGGCGGCCTCGAGCATCGTCGTCACTTGATCGAGCGAGGGCGCGACGTATTCGTCGATGCGCCGCATGTAGGGCGTCGTCAACGACGCGATCGCATGACCGGCCGGGCCGAGGATCGGGAAGGTAACGTCGGTCACGCCAAACGTCTGCGCGCTGTCCTTGCGCAAATGACCGCGCGTGCGAATGGAGGTCAACGTCGCGGCGAGCGCGCGTTCGTCGAGCGCGATTTCGCCCTTGACCTTCGTGTGTTCCGCGAGCATATGCGCACGCTCGGCCTCGCTTTGGAAGGCGAGCATGACCTGGCCCGACGCCGTATCGATCAATCCCACGTGCGAGCCGAGGCGAATCGACAGCCCCCACGTTCCGGGGCCGTCGACTTGCGCAATGACGAGCAAGTTGCCGCGGTCGTACACAGTCAGGTGGCACGACTGCTCGGCTTCGTCCGCAAACGCCTGCATGACGGGCAGCGCCGCCGCAATGAAGCGGTTCATCGGGGGATGGCGGTGCGCCAGCGCGAACAGCTTCAAGCTCAGCGAATAGCGGTCGCCGCCCGCCGATCGCACGACGTATTGCCGCGCCACGAGCCGCTCGAGCATGCGGTAGATCTCGCTCGCGTTGCGGCCCAGCGCTTTCATGATCTCGGCTCGCGTCAGCCCGTCCTTTTGTTCGGACAACAGCTCGAGGATGTCGAGCCCTTTGTCGAGCGCCGGAGCACGGTAACGGTCCGCTTCATCGAGCGCTGCGTCGATGGCGGTGTCGGCCGATTGAGGAGATTTCGCGGATTTCACTGGGGCTCAGCCTCGTAGCATGGGGTACTTAAGGGAAAACACGGGCGAACGCCATGCTTGACGGTCATATGTCCGTATATGAATAATAAGTTCATCCATGAACGAGTGCATCCAGGATATTTCTCGCCGATGCACCGGCAGGACGAGCGGAGCGAAGCCCACGGGGCACCTGCTCAGCCAAAAGCAGCAGCATAACCAAGCCGCCTCGGAGACGACGAAAAGATCGGGCCGCATCGGCCCGTCCCGTTGCGTCTTGCCGGCGCAATACAGCTAAGCATGGAGATCGAAGCCGCGCGAAAGCGCCATTCGGACCAGGAGACGACTATCACACCGAGCATCGAACCGGTTCGCGCCGGGCATTGGGCAGTTCGTTCAATCCATTTCGTATCGAAGCGCTTGCGCGCGTCGCCGGCAGTCAGGAGTGACGCTCGATGACGCTCGATCCGCGACTCCTGCTGCTTTCGCCCGAGGACAATTGCCTCATCGCCGCGACGACGCTTGCCGCCGGCACCGCGCTCGAGGTGGAGGGCGAAACGGTCGTATTGGCCGGCGCGATCGCGCTGGGGCACAAGCTCGCGCGGCGCGCATTGCGGGCCGGCGAAAAGGTCCTGCGCTACGGCGCGCCGATCGGCCACGTGACATGCGCGGTCGACAAAGGCGAGCACCTGCATACGCACAATCTGGAAAGCGACTATCTGCCGACGTACACGCTCGATGCGGGCCATACCTACGTCAAGCGCGACAAACCTTGAGAGCCCCTCGATCTATCCACCGACACGTTCATGCACGACATTCACTCCGATAGCGCACCGCTGCTTGGATACCCGCGCCGCGATGGGCGCAAAGGCATCCGCAACGTCGTTGCCGTCGCGTATCTCGTCGAGTGCGCCCATCACGTCGCGAGCGCGATCGTCTCGCAGTTCGCGCCGCGTCTCGCCGATTTCGATGACGAAGCCGGTGTGGCGGACGACGTGTTCGAGCAGCGCAACGCCCACGATACGCCGCCCGAGGTGCACCTGATCGGATTTCCCGGCTGTTATCCGAACGCTTATGCGCAAAAGATGCTCGCGCGTATCGCGACGCATCCGAACGTGGGCGCCGTGCTCCTCGTGTCGCTCGGATGCGAGAGCATGAACAAGCTTCAACTGGCCGAGATCGTGCGCGAGAGCGGCCGGCCGGTCGAGGTGCTGACGATTCAGGAGCGTGGCGGGACGCGTGCGACGATCGCGCGCGGCGTCGACTGGGTACGCGCGGCGCGGGCCGAGCTCGCGCGGATGCGCCCCGTCCCGATGCGGCTCGACGAACTGATCGTCGGCACCGTCTGCGGCGGGTCCGATAGCACGAGCGGGATTACGGCCAACCCTGCCGTCGGGCGTGCGTTCGACGCCATGATCGAGCGCGGCGCGGCGTGCGTCTTCGAGGAAACCGGCGAACTCGTGGGTTGCGAGCATCATATGAAGACGCGGGCGGCACGGCCGGGATTGGGTGAGGCGATCGTCGCCTGCGTCGAAAAAGCGGCGCGCTACTACACGATCATGGGCCATGGGAGTTTTGCCGTGGGCAATGCCGACGGCGGGCTCACGACGCAGGAGGAGAAGTCGCTCGGCGCCTATGCCAAAAGCGGTGCGTCGCCCATCGTGGGCATCGTCAAACCGGGAGACATACCGCCGACCGCGGGCTTGTACTTGCTCGATGTCGTCCCCGACGGCGAGCCGCGCTTCGGTTTCCCGAATATCAGCGACAACGCGGAGATCGGCGAACTCATCGCGTGCGGCTGCCACCTCATCCTATTCACGACCGGGCGCGGCTCGGTGGTCGGATCGGCGGTCTCGCCGGTCCTCAAGATTTGCGCGAATCCGGCGACCTACCGCAACTTGTCGGGCGACATGGACGTGGATGCGGGGCGAATCTTGGAAGGACGGGCATCGCTCGACGAAGTCGGCCGCGAAATTTTCCATCTCACGCTCGCGTTGGGGCGCGGCGCGCGGTCCAAGTCGGAAATGCTCGGCCATCAGGAGTTCATATTGACTTACAAGGCGTTCGATCCGATCGGCCCCGATTGCTTGCCGATCGTACCGGCCACGACCGCGCGGGTGAGCGCATGAGCGCGGGCGCGGCGGTACAAGTGGGGCAGCGGCGCCGTATCGGGCGGACCTCGCTCGAGGCGACGGCGCTCGGGCTCGGCACCGCGGGCTTGGGCGGTTTGTACCGCGACGTCTCCGAGGCCGACGCCCGCGCGACGCTCGAGGCGGCCTGGGACGCCGGCGTCCGGTTTTTCGATACGGCGCCTTACTACGGCTATACGAAGAGCGAGCATGTTGTCGGCGCGGCGCTGCGGGAACGCGCGCGCGAGAGCTACGTGTTGTCGACCAAAGCAGGCCGGCTCATGCGGCCCGATCGCGGCGAAAGCGCCCGCGCGCCGCGCGACGGCTGGGCGCATCCGTTGCCGTTTTCGCCCGAATACGACTACTCGTACGACGGCATCATGCGTTCGTTCGACGATAGTCTGCAGCGGCTAGGCGTGGCGCGCATCGATATCTTGCTCGTACACGATATCGGCATAGCGACCCATGGCGAGCGCAACAGCCACTACTGGCGGCAACTGAGCGAGGGCGGTTTCAAGGCGCTCGATGCGCTGCGTGCGTCGGGGGCCGTGCAAGCTGTCGGGCTCGGCGTGAACGAAGAGGCCGCCATACTCGACGCGATGCGCGAATTCGACATCGATTGCGCGCTGCTCGCGGGGCGCTATACGCTGCTCGAGCAAAACACGCTCGATGTATTGCTGCCCGAGTGCGAGCGTCGCGGCGTCTCGCTTCTGGTGGGCGGCGCGTTTAATTCAGGCATTCTCGCCCGCGGCGTGCGGCATTTGCGCGAGTCGCCGGGCGCGGAATCGAGCGCGCTCAAGTTCAATTACGGCGAGGCGCCGGCTGCCGTGGTCGAACGCGTCGCACGGATCGAGGCCGTCTGTGACGCCCACGGCGTGGCGCTGCCGAGCGCGGCTCTGCGATTTCCGTATGCGCACTCCGCAGTGGCGAGCGTATTGACGGGCGCAAGCAGCGCGCGCGAGTTCGAGCAAAACGCCGCCGCTTTCACGGCTTCGATTCCGGTCGGCCTGTGGCGCTCGCTGCGCGAGGAAGGCTTGTTGGATCCGCGCGCGCCGACGCCGGGCGCGTAACCGGGCTCAGGATCGACCCACATCGGCATTTTTTGGCTTACGGTATTCGAAGGTTGTTCTTTTCATGGAGCCCCGCACGCAATGACCGCCACCGCCACGAACTTTCCCGAGCCGCCGAGCTCGCGCCTGCTGGGCAAGACGGCGCTCGTCACCGCCAGTGCCCAAGGCATCGGCCGCGCCTGCGCCGAACGATTGGCGCAGGAGGGCGCGCGCGTAATCGCGACCGACGTGCGCCCCGAGTTGCTCGCCGATGCACCGTTCGAATCGCGCCGGCTCGATGTACGCGATGCAGCCGCGATTGCCGCGTTGGCCGAGGCCGTCGGTCCCATCGACATCCTCGTCAATTGCGCGGGTTTCGTTCACGCGGGCAGTATCCTCGAATGCGAGGAGGCCGATTGGGATTTTTCGTTCGATCTGAACGTCAAGTCGATGTATCGGACAATACGGACGTTTCTGCCCGCGATGCTGGAGCGGGGCGCGGGCTCGATCGTCAATCTGGCGTCGGCGGCCTCGAGCGTCAAAGGGGTGCCGAACCGCTTCGTCTACGGTACGACGAAGGCGGCCGTTATCGGTCTCACGAAATCCGTGGCCGCCGATTTCGTGACGCGCGGCATACGGTGCAATGCGATCTGTCCGGGCACCGTGGCTTCGCCCTCGCTCGCGGCGCGCATCGAGGAACAAGCGAGGGCGCAGGGCAAAACGGTGGCCGAGGTCGAGGCGGCGTTCGTCGCCCGCCAGCCGATGGGGCGCATCGGCCGGCCCGAGGAAATTGCCGCGCTCGCCGCCTACCTCGCATCGGACGAGGCGGGCTTCACGACGGGGCAGATTCATCTGATCGACGGCGGGTGGTCGAACTGAGTCATGGAGCGCCGGCAATGGCCGGTGCTTCGATTAGCTATCTTTGGAACTGAGCGATAAAGCATGAAACTTCTTCGATACGGCCCCAAGGGCCAGGAAAAGCCCGGGTTGCTCGACGCCGACGGCGTGATCCGCGATCTCTCGGCCGTCGTCGACGACATCGCGGGCGACGTGCTGGGCGAGGCGGGTCTTGCCCGGCTACGCGGGCTCGACACGTCCGCGCTGCCGCGCGTGCCCCAGGGCGTGCGGCTCGGTGCCTGCGTGGGGCGCGTCGGCAAGATGGTCTGTATCGGCTTGAACTACGCGGACCATGCGGCCGAATCGAATTTGCCGGTACCGACGGAGCCCGTCGTCTTCAATAAATGGACGAGTGCGATCGTCGGCCCGAACGACGATATCGAAATCCCGCGCGGTTCGACGAAGACGGACTGGGAGGTCGAACTCGGCGTCGTCATCGGCAAAGCCTGTAAGTACGTGGATGCGGCCGATGCGCTCGATTACGTCGCGGGCTATTGCGTCGTCAACGATATTTCAGAGCGCGAGTGGCAAATCGAGCGCGGCGGGCAGTGGGACAAGGGCAAGGGCTTCGATACGTTCGGCCCGATCGGTCCGTGGCTCGTCACGCGCGACGAGGTGAGCGACCCGCAGCAGCTCGACTTATGGCTCGAGGTGGACGGCCACCGCTATCAGAACGGCAATACGCGGACGATGATTTTCGGCGTCGCGCAGGTTGTCGCCTACCTGAGCCGCTGCATGAGTTTGCAACCGGGCGACGTCATCTCCACGGGTACGCCGCCGGGCGTCGGCCTCGGCATCAAACCGGCACCGGTCTATTTGAAGGCGGGGCAGACGATGCGCCTAGGCATCGCCGGTCTCGGCGAACAACTGCAACGGACGGTGCAGGCCGAGTAGGTCGACAAGACGCGCGCCAGCGCGCTCACATCCCCTGTTCGTCGGCGAATAGGCTGTGCTCGGGGACGGCAGCCTCCTCGTCGATGCATTGAACATGCCAATGGCCGCGCGCCTTGTCGCTGCACAAGCGCGCGCTGCCCGCTTCGCCCTCGAACGGGCCGTCCTCGCCGCCGAGTTCGAGCCCGTCCAGTTCGCACAGCGGCGCTCCGTCATGCGGACCGCACAGCAGCGTCACGCTGGGGTGCGTGTGGACGACGCCCCATGCGGGAAGTTCTAGCCCGAAATGGCTTTCTCTCGACCAGCGTTGTGCGTCGCGATCGATCCAAACGATCGCGTAGGCGCAGGGATTCGTTTCCTCGAACGTGCTGAGATGGATCGTGATGCGCATCGTAGTGTCCTCGCTCTTGCACTGCGTATCAGGCCGGTTGAATCGAAATTGCAGTGTTTACTGACTCAGCACCCATTGCACGAGGGTATGCGCATCATCGGCCGAAAGCGGGCCGCCGCGCTCCGCCGGCAGCGGCATCGCCATGTCGCCCCAATGCGCTTTGCCGCCATGTCTGAGCTTCGCCTCGAGCATCGCGCTCGCGTGCGGCCGGTCGCGGTACCGGTCCGCGATTTGGCGGAACGACGGCGCGAGAAACGGCTTGTCGACCGTATGGCAGAACATGCAATGCTGTTGATCGATGAGCGCGGTAGGTTCGGGCGGTTGAGCAAGCGCGCCGCTCGCGGCTGCCGCGCAACCCGCGCATACGGCCACGCCCGCTACCACCGTGCGTAAATACGCCTTCATTGCTCCACTCTCCGCGTGCATCGCTTTAAAAACAGTCTAGGAGCACGGCGCGCGGACCGGGTTGACCCAAGTCAAGCCGCGCCGGCCGCCGCATCGACTATCCTGAACTCGACGGCGGCTTCGCAACCGGGCCGCGTTCTTCGAGGTGACAGACATGCAGATCAGCTTTCCGCAAGAGCCGGCCGAATATTGCGGCCGGGATCTCGTGCTCGCGTTCCCGGCGATCGTCGACGACGAACGCGTGCAATGCGCGATCACTGCCGAGGCGCTCGAGGATCACTTCGGCGCCGCGTCGCTGCGCGAACAAGACCTCCTGACCGCATTCGATCGGCATCGTCGCGAAATCGAACGGGCCGCGCGCGAGCTTTTGGCGGAAATCGGCAAGAAGCCCGTGCTGCTGCATAGCGGCTATTTCCGGTTCTACAACGCGTAAGGCGCGACGGCGCCAGCACGGGGGCGAGGCACCGCCGGTCTTCGAAAAGCGCGGCGCGGACGCTTTAGGAAACAACGTCAGTCAGCGCGCGCCGAGGCGCATGGCCGATGCGCGGGCCGCGCCCGAGCCGCAGCAGCAACTGCGGGGCGCCGTCGATATTTATGGTGGCGCGCAACCGTTCGCGCATCGTTTCCAGTTCGATCGGCTGGTTCAGATACGACGCGGTCAACCCTTGCGTCACGGCCGTGAGAAGGAGCCGCTCGAGCGCTTGGCCGGCGCTGAGCCAGGCCGGCGCGTCATCAAAGCCCGTGGCGATGCAGGCGATCAACGGCGAGCCGGTGGCAAGCGCCTGATGCGCGGCCGCCACGCCGCCGCCGATATCGAACGTGCGAATCGCGAGCGAGACGAGCGGCGACGCGAAGTCGAGCAGGGTGCTGATGCCGCCGGCATAGGCAGGCATGCCGTCGTCGCGGCGGCTGGAGTGGATCCATCCCGCGAGTTCGCGGCGAAAGCGCGGATCGTCGAATTGCCGGCGATCGGCTTCGGCGATCCATTCGGCGAGTCGCATGCGGGCCTCGTGCGTATGGACGCAGGCGAGCTCGGCGCCCTCGGCCTGCACCGCCTCGATGAGCCGTTCGCGGATCTCCGGCGCGATCGGTTCATCCGAAAACGGCAGACGCGTCGTTACGCGCGCCGTGATTGCATCGAACAGGGCCGTGAGGCCCGTGTCGACATGCCCGCCCGGAACAAGCTTGAGCGTGGCGAGCGTGTCGGGATCGGCCCGAGACGGAAACAGCGTGATCGCATAGGCGAGGCCGAAGCGGCTCAGAGCGACGCGTAGATTGAACAGCGCCGCGCCGCAACTAATAATGAGCTCCCGGTCGTACGGGTCGGCCACGGGCAGTGCGCGCAGCCGGTCCGCGTTCAGCGTGACGGTTTCGCCGTCGACGATGAAACGCCACGGCTGAGTGTTATGGCTCGACGGCGCCAGTACGGCATAACGCAGGGCGAAGCGCAGCGTCTCGGCCGGGGTGGCGTTCGCGGCGAGCTCGCTCGCATCCACGGACCAAGCGTCGTGAGTCTGGGTATCCATCGCAATGTCTCCTCGAGGAATGCGGGTCGTGGGTGCCGCGGCGATGGCACCGCACCGGTCACGATCGATGGTGACGCGAGCATGCCGTGGGCGCTTTGCGCTGGGTCAACACAAGCCAGACGAAATGCGCTCAAATGAACGGCAGCCCACGAACGCGAGACGAGGCGGGAAAACGGCCGCTCGGTTCGCTTGGTTAAGGAGGCAGCGAGATGCAAGCGATGGTCTTCTATGGACTGAGCCGGCAGTTGCAACTGCGCGACGTGCCCGAGCCGCGGCCGGGGCGAGGGCAGGTGCTGATCGACGTGCGCGCCTGCGGCGTATGCCGTACCGACCTGCACGTCGTCGACGGCGAATTGACGTACCCGAAGACCCCGCTCATTCCCGGCCACGAAGTGGTCGGCGTCGTGGCGGGACTGGGCGAGGGCGTTACCGATTTCGCACTGGGCGAGCGCGTCGGCGTGCCTTGGCTCGGGCATTCGTGCGGCCATTGTCCGTTTTGCGCCCGCGGCAAGGAGAACTTGTGCGATGCGCCGGGCTTTACCGGATACACGATCGACGGCGGGTACGCGCAACGTACGGTGGCGGACAGCCGGTATTGCTTTCGTCTACCGGCGCGCTATTCCGATATAGAAGCGGCGCCGCTGCTCTGCGCGGGGCTCATCGGCTATCGAACGCTGGCGATGGCCGGCGATGCGAAGCGCATCGGCATCTACGGCTTCGGCGCGGCCGCGCATATCGTCGCGCAGGTCGCGCGTCATGAGGGCCGCGAGGTGTATGCGTTTGCGCGTCCGGGCGATACGGCGGCGCAGGCGCTCGCGCGCAAACTAGGCGCGACGTGGGCCGGCGGCAGTGACGAACAGGCTCCTTCACCGCTCGACGCCGCGCTTATTTTCGCGCCGGTCGGCGCGCTCGTGCCCGCGGCATTGCGCGCGGTGATCAAGGGCGGGGTGGTGGTCTGCGGCGGCATCCACATGAGCGACATTCCGTCGTTCCCCTACGCGATGCTGTGGGGCGAGCGCCGCATCGTCTCCGTGGCCAACTTGACGCGCGAAGACGGCCGGCAATTCATGCAACTCGCCGGTGCAATCGCGCTCGACATCGCGACCACGGTCTACCCGCTGGCTGAAGCGAATCGCGCGTTGGCCGACCTGCGAGAAGGGCGGCTCGCAGGCGCGGCGGTGCTCGCCGTGAGCAATTGATCCGTTCGCAGGGGCGGGCGGGGATCATACGCGCCCCAATTGGTCGAGATCGACGATGCGGATTTGCTTGCCGTGCGATTGGACGAGGCCGTCGCGCTGGAACTTGGAGAACATGCGGCTCACGGTCTCGAGTTTCATCCCGAGAAAGTTGCCCATCTCCTCGCGGGTCATGCGTAAGTTGAACTCGGCGGCCGAGTAGCCGCGCGCTTTCATCCGGCTCGACATATTGAGCAAGAAGGCGGCAACGCGCTGTTCGGCGCTCATCGTGCCGAGCAGCATCATGAGCGACGATTCGCGAACGATTTCGCCGCTCATCATGCGCAGCACTTGCTGCTGAAGCCGTTTCGATTCGGCGCACATCGATTCGAGCAGCGCGTAGGGAATGATGCACACGCTGCTGTCTTCGATCGCGATCGCATCGCTGCTGTGGTGTTCGGTACACACGCCGTCGAGCCCGAGCACCTCGCCCGCTAGATGAAAACCCGTAACCTGCTCCCGGCCGTCGCGGTGCATGACGACGGTCTTGAACGAGCCCGAGCGGATCGCGTAGATGCTCTGGAACGTATCGTTCGCGCGATAGAGAGAATCGCCACGCTTGATGAGGCGCGTGGCGCTGACGATCGAATCGAAGCGCGTGAGTTCCTGCGCGTTCAGCGTCTGCGGCATGCAGGCAGAGCGCATCGAGTAGCCCGCGCAGTGCTGCGCCGGACGATGTGCGCCGCTCTTCGAATTGCCGCAAGCGACCGGCGCCGTGGCTACGTCATCGTCGGCGAAGGTGGTTTCGTTCAGCATACGACCTCCTCAAAAGGGGCTCGCGCGAGCGCGAAGCGGCGCGAGAGGTCCATCTCTTGATTGGCAGTATCGGAGGCCGGACGCTATAAAGAAATCGGCGGCGTATGAAAGTGCGGTAAGCGTTGTGGAAGCTTTGTAAGCGTTGTCCTACACCAACGCGTGGGAAAGGAGGAAACGCAGCCGTTGATCGCCGTCAAGACCGCCGTTCGGCGCGGGCCCCAGACTGTATGCCGTCAGCATAACAACCGCGGGCGCAGGCCCAGGAGGATAGCTCATGTACAAACGGATTCTCGCTGCCGTGGACGGTAGTCGCGGCGCACGTCTGGCCCTCGACGAAGCGATCAAGATCGCCCAGGCCTCCGGGGCGGAGATCGTGGCCGTATTCGTGGTAGAACATGCGCCGCAGCTCGTCGACGTGGGCGCGGTCTATATGCCCGAGCAAGGGGCGGATGCGGCCCAAGTCGATGCGGCCACGGCTGCGCTCGACGAGGCGCGTGACTTGTTGCGCGAGCACGGTGTGGCAGGCGCCGCACGGGCGCTCGACGCTTATGGCGACGGTATCGCCGACGTACTGGCGCGCGCAGCCGACGAATGCGAGGCGGACTTGGTCGTGATGGGGACGCATGGCAGGCACGGGATGCGCCGCGTGCTGCTCGGCAGCGTCGCCGAAGCGTTGCTGCGCAAAGCGCATACGCCCGTGTTGCTCGTGCGGCACACGCCGGATACGGAAGGGAGCGAGCCGGCCGATACCCTCTGATGTTTGCGGGATAGCCGCGCGCGCCGGCAAGGTGCGCGCGGCAACTCGGCGGAATGTTGGGCCGTCTATTTGGCTGTTGCTTGGGCTGTCGTGTCGCTTGGCGGAATCAGAAGCACGGGGCGCGATGCGATGCGCAGGAAGCGCTCGGCGACGCTGCCCAAGATCAACCGGCGGAAGCCCCGCCGTCCGTGCGTCCCCATGACGACGAGATCCGCGCCCGCTTCGTTGGCGACGCGCAAGATGCTATGCGCGACGTCGTCGCCGAGCGCGCTCGTTTCGACGACCCTCGGCGTGCCCGTTACGCCTTCACGCTCCATCTTCACGAGCGCTTGCGCATTGACGCGCGAGCCTTCCTCGAACAGCGCATCGCGCACGATCGACGGGTCGTAGCCCGGCGCGTCCGCCCCAACGAGCGGAACATCGACGACGTATAACGGGAGTAACTGCGCGTTGAATTCGCGCGCCAGGCGCAAGGCCGAATCGAATGCGCGCGCGGAGGTTTCGCTACCGTCTATCGGCGCAAGAATGCGGGTGTACATGTGGTTGCCTCTTGGTTTGTTCCGAACTAATGCTTCCATGATCGGCGGCAACGCACCGAGGCGTGCTGATCCACATCAACCGAGATGCGAGCGTCCCCCAACGAGCGCCCAAGCCGCACGCGCGGCGATCCATGCTTCGTTCGTCGGTTCGACGACGACCTTCACGCGGCTCGTCGCGCGCGAAATAACGTGCGCGTTGGCCCGGTTCGCATCGTCGTCGAGTTCGATGCCGAACAGCGAAAGCGCACCGCAGATGCGCGCGCGAACGGGCGCGCTGTGCTCGCCGATCCCGGCCGTAAAAACGAGCATGTCGAGGCCTCCGAGCGCGGCGGCCAGGGCCCCGGTCTCCCGCACGATACGATGGACGTACAGCGCAAGTGCTTCCCTTGCGCGTACGTCCTGCGCTTCTTGCTCGAGCAGCACGCGCGGATCGCCCGATAGTCCAGAGACGCCCCGCAGTCCCGAATGGTGATAGAGCAGCGTGCCGAGGGCCTCGTGCGACAAGCCGCGCACGTCGATCAAATGCAGCACGACGCCCGGGTCGATCGATCCGCAGCGGGTGCTCATCATCAAGCCGTCGAGCGCGGAGAAGCCCATCGTCGTCGCGACGCTCTTGAGTCCGTGCAACGCGCATAGGCTTGCGCCGCTGCCTAGATGCGCGGCGATGACGCGGCCGTGAGCCAGTTCGCCGAACGCCTCGGCCAGGGCGATCGTCAGGTATTCGTACGACAGTCCGTGGAAACCGTAGCGCCGCACGCCCTCGTCGAACCAAGCGTGCGGCAACGGCAGCAACTGCTCGACGCGCGGCAACGTGCGATGGAACGCCGTATCGAACACGGCCACTTGCGGCACTCCGGGACAGGCCGCGCGCAACGTGTCGATGGCGTCGATATTGTGCGGCTGATGCAGCGGCGCGAGCGGAATCAGCGTACGTAGTTCGTTCAGCACTTCGTCGCTTGCCAACACGGACGCTAAATAGTGCTGGCCGCCGTGCACGACGCGATGGGCGACGGCGGCCAAGCGCACGCGGGGCCACGCCGAGCGAAGCCAGTCGATGACCGGCGCGAGCGCCGCGCGATAGGGGTCGCCCTCGTCGCGAGCGAGCGCACGAGGAGCCGCGCCGTCGACCGCAAACGTCATCGGGCCGTCGATACCGTCGGTGCCGCCGATACCGTCGATTTCTCCGGCGGCGAGCGCGCGCCGGCTCGCTTCGCCCGTCGAACAATCGAACAAGCCGAATTTGATGCTCGACGAACCGGCATTGAGGACGAGAACCGCATGCTGCTCGGGCATCTTTTCACTCCTTGTCTAGGTCGATCTTGCCCGGACTTTAGTCGGCGCGGCGGCAGGTCCCGTTGACGCCGATCAACTCACGCGCCGTGTGGGGCCTCTAGAGTGGAGCACGCCCCTTCATCGCCCGCGCGCCCGATGCGGCAACCGCTTTGGTCCGGCGCGTCATGCATATATTCTTATCTCATCAAGGAACAGCCATGGCCGCTCCAGTTCGACGCATTGCATTCGTCACCGGCGGGATGGGCGGCCTCGGTGCCGCGATCAGCCGCCGTCTGCACGACGCCGGCATGACCGTCGCGATGTCGCATTCCGAGCATAACGACCACGTCTCGACGTGGCTCACGCGCGAGGCGGACGCCGGGCGCCGCTTCCATGCCTATGAATCGAACGTCGCGGACTTCGATTCGTGCGAGCGTTGCGCGCGGCGCGTGCTCGAAGAGTTGGGACCCGTCGACGTACTGATCAACAATGCGGGCATCGTCCGCGACGCGACGTTTTCCAAAATGACGAAGCACGATTGGGACGAGGTCATGCACACCGACCTCGACGCGCTCTTCAACGTCACGAAGCAATTCTTCGCGGGCATGCTGGAGCGCCGCTTCGGGCGCATCGTCAATATCGGTTCCGTGAACGGTTCGCGTGGCGCATACGGTCAGGCGAACTACGCATCGGCCAAAGCGGGTATCCACGGTTTCACGCGTACGCTCGCACTCGAGAGCGCGCGCCATGGGGTCACCGTCAACACGGTCTCGCCCGGTTATCTCGATACGGCGATGCTCGCCTCGGTGCCCCAAGACGTCATGGAGAAGAAGGTGTTGCCGCAGATTCCCGTCGGGCGCTTGGGTCGCCCCGAGGAGGTCGCCGCGCTCGTCGCCTTTCTGTGCTCGGACGACGCCGCGTTCATCACCGGCGCGGATTTGGCGGTCAACGGCGGGATGCACATGCAATGAGCGCACCGACGAACGGACAAGCCGCGCCGCCGCGCCTACCGGCGATTCGCCACGAGCGCGAGAGCCGCGAGATCGCGCAGGCCGATGGCGACGACGCCTCGATCGCGTATTTGGATGCGCGGCTGCGCTCGGAGCGTTCCGGTTCCGAGGGCGCGATGCCACCGGAGCCGGTATGCGGCTGTGACGCGGCGCAGCCCACGCCTGCCGATGCACTCGATCGCGCCGCGCACGCGATGATCGCCGCGGCGACGGGTGGGCTTTCGCCGGCTTCGGCGCTGCTGGCATGGATCGACTGGGCGGTGCACCTGGCGGTCTCGCCGGGCAAGAACGCGGCGCTGGCCGTGCAAGCGTTGCAAGATGGGCTGCGCACATGCCCCGAATGGATCCCGGGAGTGGCCGCATTGCGCCCGCCCGCGGCCGATGATCGATCCGATCCCCGCTTCGCCGATCCCGCTTGGCGTACTTGGCCGTTCAGCGTCTACCGCGACACGTTTCAAGCGGCACAGGCGTGGTGGGAGCAAGCGAGCTCGGACGTGCGCGGAGCGGAGCCGCATCATCAACGGCTGGTGAGGTTTTTCGCGCGCCAATGGCTTGATGCGCTCGCACCGAGCAACTTCGCGGCGACCAATCCGGTGGTGCTCACGACCGCACTACGGACGGGCGGCGCCAACTTCGCGTTCGGCGGGCGCAATTGGCTGGAAGACTACGGACAGTGGCTCGCGCGGCTCATGGGCGTGCGCGGAGTGACGAAAGCGGCGTTCAAGCCCGGACGCGATGTGGCCACGACGCCGGGCAAGGTCGTCTGGCAAGGGCCGCTGTGCGAGTTGCTGCAATATACGCCGACGACGGCGAAAGTCGCGCGCGAGAGCGTTTTCATCGTGCCGGCTTGGATCATGAAGTACTACATCCTCGACTTGAAACCGAACGATTCGCTCGTGCGCTATCTCGTCGATGCGGGTTATACCGTCTTCATGATCTCGTGGCGCAATCCCGGCAGCGCGGCGCGCGATCTCGGTTTGAACGATTATTTGGAGCAAGGGTTGATGGCGGCCTTGCGGACCGCGCGCGAGCGCACGCGCGGCGAACGTGTCCATGCGGTCGGCTACTGCCTGGGCGGCACGCTCCTGTCGATCGGGGCCGCCGCGCTGGCGCGCGATGCGAAGCGCTCGCCCGATACGGTCGACGATCCGTTCGCCTCGGTCACCTTGCTCGCGGCGCAAACGGATTTCAGCGAGCCCGGAGAGTTGGGCAACTTCATCGACGCGAGCGAACTCGCGGCGCTCGATGCGCTGATGTGGGAGCAGGGCTATCTCGACGGCGCGCAAATGGCCGCGGCGTTTCAACTCCTAAACGCGCGCGATCTGATCTGGTCGCGCATGATGAGCGAATACCTGCTCGGGCGGCGCTCGAAGTCGAGCGACCTCATGTCGTGGAACGACGACACCACGCGCATGCCGTATCGCATGCATAGCCAGTACTTGACGCAACTGTTTCTAGGCAACGATTTGGCCGAGGGCCGGTATTGCGTGCAAGGCCGGCCGCTGGCGCTGGTCGATATCGAGGCGCCGCTGTTCGTCGTCGGTACCGAACGCGATCACGTCTCGCCCTGGCGTTCCGTCTACAAGCTGCATTTGTTCACGCATCAAGCATTGACGTTCTTGCTGACGGCGGGCGGCCACAATGCCGGCATCGTCTCCGAGCCGGGGCATCCGGGCCGCCACTATCGCGTGGCGACGCGATGGCCCGATGCGCCGTATCGAAGTCCCGACGCGTTCGTGGCAGAGAATGCGCCGATCGACGGTTCGTGGTGGCCGTGCTGGACCCGATGGCTCGGCGAGCGATCGAGCGGGACGGTGAAGGCGAGGGCGCTGGAGGCCCGGTTGCCCGATGCGCCGGGCGATTATGTCTTCGAGGGGTGACCGGCATCGCACGCCGCGTCCCAGAATTCCCGTAGCGCCGGATGAATGACTTCATGCCAGCGCGGCCCCGTGAACAGGTCGTAGTGGTCGCAGTCGCCGACGGTCATGCGTCTGCGCATGGCACCGGGAATCCCTTGGCAGATCTCGTGCGCCGCATGCGTCTGGCCGGCACCGGTAATGTCGTCGCGGTCGCCCTCGACCGTACACAACGCCGTTGCGGTCAATGCTTCGGGCCGCACGCGGCGCGCGCCGACCGACCAGGTGCCGCGCGCCAAGCGCTGCTCTTGAAAGACGATGCGCAAGGTGTCGAGGAAATAATCCTCGTCCATATCGAGTACGGCCGAGTATTCCCTCAGCGAGCGCAGGCTCGCCGCAATGGCTGCTTGGTCGCCCGATAGGCGACTCGTCCAATAGCGCGACTCTAGGGCGACTTGCCGATGCGGATGCGCGGCCACGATCGCCGCGTGCTGGACATAGCCGGGATAGATGCGCCGCCCCGCGCCGGCATAGCGCGGCGGGACGGCGTCGATCACGGTATGCCGGAACCATTCGATGTCGTGCGTGGCCGCGAGGCGATCGATCATCGTCGGATGCAGGCGCGTGTCGATCGGGCCGCCCATCAGGGTGAGCGTCAGCGGGGCGAACGTTTCATCGGCCGCCGCCGCGAGCGCGGACGCCGCGAGCGCCGGCGGCGCTGCCTGGCAAATCGCCACGATGTGTAGCCCGCGCGGCGCGAGCGTGCGGACGAAACGCTCGACGGCGAGCACGTAGTCGCTCAAGCCGAACCGGCCTTCGGCGAGCGGCACGTCGCGTGCGTTGGCCCAATCGGTCACGTAGACGTCCGCGTCCTCGAGCAGCGTTTCTACCGTCTCGCGCAGCATCACAGCGTGGTGTCCGGCGAGCGGGGTGACGAGTAGAACGCACGGCGTGCCGCGCGGGCGGGGATTGTCCGAGTCCGGAGCGGCGGGGGACCGGTCGTCAGCGCAAGCCGGAGCGAACCGTCGCTCGAACCGCCGCAGCGCGCAAAAGGGCGTGCGATCCACGACGTCTTCGCTGACCGGAACCCGCCGTTCCCCGAGTTGCACCGATTCGATATGAAACGGCGGCGGCTCGGGCGTGGCCTGCAGCAGCCGGTAGATCCAATCGCACCCGGGCAGCGCGACGCTGGCCAGGCGCGCGTCGCCATGGTAGGGCGCGCCTATCTCGGCTTCGGCCGCAGGCGCGGGCGCCGCGCCCCACGGGGCCGCGGCAAGCGCGGTCCACGCATCGAGCGAGCGCATGAGCGCGCGCTGCGTTTCGAGCCATTGATAGAGCATCGTCGCCTCGGGCCTAGGGCCGCGTGCAAGAGTTGCGCGGCGCATGACACGCGCCGGCGGGCGAGCGGTCCGGCCCCGCGTGCGGCGCAGGCCGCGTTCAGCTATTTTGCGCAGCGCCGGTATCGACTGGCAAGCCTACCGTTTGCGCGAGGATAGGGGTCTCATCCTCGTTCAGGCTCAAGGCGTCGGCCAGCAGCCTGTGATCGAGCCAGCCTCGCACGACCGTCGCGAGCCCCGCCGAAGCGCAGTAAAGCGATACGTTTTGCGCGATGGCGCCGGCGGTGACGGCCGAGAAGGTATCGCGCTGCGAGGCCGGCATCTCGAGCAGTTTCGAGCCGCGCACCACGTAGATGAGATCGAGCGGCGCCTCGCCGACGAAGTCCTGATAGCCGGTCATCCCGCGCGCATCGACGGCGCGTTTGAGCACGAGCCGATGCGTGGGCGCGTCGTACCGGTAGACCCCTTGAGGCAGCGCCGCGTAGATATCGATCTCTTGCGCGTTGTGCGGCGACGGCGCGGTACGCCCGCCCGAAAGCGGCCGGTTCAAGCCGTCGGCCGCCCACAGCAACTCGCCCAGTGTCGCGAGCGAGAGCGGGCGGGGCAGAAATTCGCGCGTACTCGCGCGAAACGAGAGCGCCGTCATCAACGAGGCGCCCGAGCGCAGGTCGGGCCGCGGCAGATCGATCGCGGCGCGCGGCTCGCTCCCCGCGGGCCGCATCGGCGCTTTGCCGGATGGCGCGTAGGTGAGCCAAGGTGTTGCGGTCATGGCGTTTCTCCCTCGAACGGGTCACGCCGCTCGGGCGCGGGCCCATGCCTCGACAATAGCGGACCGGGCTCGGACGGGGTTGATCTCGGTCAACGGCGCCAGCCCCAGGTTCAAATTGCCGAGTCGATGCGCACCTGTTGTACTATTGTGCGTTTTGTCCAACGTAACCGGTCACGCATGCTCGATTTCTTTCGCAACCATCAGCGCTTGATGATGCTCATACTCGTCCTGGTCATCGTGCCGGGGCTGGGCGTTCTCGGCATACAAGGCTTTCGCGGCTTTTTCGATGAAAGTGCGAACGTCGCGAGCGTCAACGGACACAAGATCACCCGCACCGAGTTCGACAGCGCGATGCGGCAGCAGCTCGACCAGGCACGCCAGTTTCTCGGCGCGAAGTTCGACGCCAAGACCCTCGATACGCCGGCTCGCCGCCGCGACTTGCTCGATAACCTGATTCAGCAACGCGCGCTGGCCGATGAAACGCAGCGCGCCTATCTGACGGCGTCCGACGACGCGGTGCGCCGCGCGCTGCTCTCCGATCCCGTGATCGCCTCGCTGCGCAAGCCCGACGGTTCGATCGACGTCGATCGCTACAAGCAACTGCTGGCCATGCAGGGCATGACGCCCGAGCAGTATGACGAGCGCGTGCGTTACGGGCTCGCGATCGACCAAATTCCGCAAAGCATCGAGACGACGGCGTTCACGCCGAAGTCGCTGGCCGAGCGCATCGCCCAACTGGCCGAAGCGCAGCGCACCGTCCAGCCGCTCGTGCTGCGCGCGAGCGACTATGCATCGAAGGTACAGCCGACCGATGCGCAGCTCGCGACCTACTACGCGGCTCATGGCGCCGATTTCGCGACGCCCGCCACGGCGACGATCGACTATCTCGTCTTGTCGCCGGCCACGCTCGCCACGGGCGCCGCCCCGAGCGATGCGGACGCGAAGAAGTATTACGACGAAAACGTTGTGCGCTACACCACGCCGCGCGAAGTTCGCGTGAGCCAGATTCTGATCGCCTCCCCAAAGACGGCGAGCCCCGCGGACGACGCCAAGGCGAAAGCCAAGGCCGAGTCGGTGCTGGCCGAGGTCAAGGCGCACCCCGACCAATTTGCCCAGATCGCGCAAAAGGAGTCGCAAGACCCTGGTTCCGCAGCGAAGGGCGGTGATTTGGGCTGGTCGACGAGCGGCGTGCTGACCGGCGAAAAGTCGTTCGATACGGCGGCCATGGCGTTGAACAAGGGCGAGGTCGGCGCGCTCGTGCATTCGTCGTTCGGCTACCACATCATCGAGGCAACCGACGTCAAGCCCGCCGCGACCAAACCGTTCGCCGAAGTGAAGGACGCGATCGTCAAGGACTTGAAGACGCAGTTTGCGGCCAAGGCCTTCAGCGAGGATGCCGACGGCTTTACCTCGACCGTCTACGAACAGGCCAAGAGCCTGAAGCCGGCCGCCGACAAGTACAAGTTGACGGTGCAAACGGCCACGGTGACGCCGAATCCGAACCCCGCGCTGCCGCCGGATAGCCCGCTCAACAATCCGAAGTTCCTGGCCGCGGTCTTCGCCGACGATTCGATCAAGAATCGCAATAACACGCAGGCGATCGATGTCGGAAACAGCACGCTGATCGCGGCGCACGTGAACGACTACAAGCCCGCGGCGACGCCGCCGCTCGCTTCGATCAAGGATGCCGTGCGCGCGAAGTACGTCGCCGAGCAAGCGGCCGAACTCGCGCGCAAGGATGGCGAGGCCAAGCTGGCCGACTTGCAAAAATCGAAATCGACAGCCGGTTTCGGCGCCGAGCAGAAGGTGTCGCGCACCGACCCGCAAGGCGTGTCGCCGCTCGCGCTGAGCGCGATTTTCAAGGCCGATGACGCCAAACTGCCGGCCTATGTCGGCGTCGATCTTGGCAAGGACGGCTACGCGGTGTATCGCGTGAACGCCGTCGTGCCGCCGGCGCCGATCGACGCGCCGCGCCTCGCGGCGGCCGAGCGCGAGCTCGCGCAGGTCGATGCGCAGACGCAACTGGAAGCATACGTGGCATCGCTGCGCCAGCGCTCGAAGGTGAAGTTGTACGGCTCGCTCGAGTCGTCGCAGTCCGATTCGCAATGACCGGACATAACCGGTCGCCGGCACGCGGCGACCGGTTATTTGCGCAGTAACGGCGCCAGCACGGGCCAGACGTTCTCGAGCAATGCCGGCTGCGCTTGCTGTGCCGGATGCATCTGATCGGATTGGAACATTTCGGGCCGGTTTTCGATGCCGGCCAGCAAGAACGGCACGAGGCGCACATTCATTTCGTGCGCGACCGAGGCATACATGGCGTGAAAGCGCTGCGTATAAGCCGGTCCATAGTTCGACGGCACATACATCCCCACCAGCACGACCTTGGCATGGCCTTGCTGCGCCTGCTCGACGATCGTGCGCAAGTTGTCCTCGCTCGTCGCGAGCGGCACGCCGCGCAGCGCATCGTTCGCGCCGAGCTCGACGATCACGATCGATGGTTTGAGCCGTTCCATCAACTCGGGCATCCGTGCCCGTCCCCCGCTAGTCGTATCGCCGCTGATGCTTGCGTTCGCAACGCTATAATCGATCCGCTCCTGCGCGAGTCGTTTGCGCAGCAGCGCGACCCACCCCGTGTCGCGAGGCAGCCCGTATTCGGCCGAGATGCTGTCGCCCAGCACGACGATGACGGGGCGAGTCGTTTCGGCGCCGCGCGCGGGCGTGGCGCTCAGCGATGTCGATGTCAACGCGAAGAGGCTTGAAGCCACCAGCGCGGCCGAGGCCGCAGTACCGAAAATCCAGCGACGCTTGTTCATGCCAGAAAATACCAATGCCGTTATCGAAGTGCGCAGTTTATGCAAGCGGGTCAAGGATGCAACGGGCGAGCTGACGATACTCGACGATATCGAATTCGACGTCGCCGCCGGGACGAGCGTGGCGATCGTCGGGGCATCCGGGTCGGGCAAGTCGACGCTGCTCGGCTTGCTCGCGGGCTTGGACAATGCCACGTCGGGTTCGGTTCGCCTACTCGGGCATGACCTGTCGGCATTGTCGGAGGACGAGCGCGCGCGGCTTAGAAACGGCTCGATCGGCTTCGTCTTTCAGTCGTTCCAATTGATGCCGCATCTGACCGCGCTAGAAAACGTGCGCTTGCCGCTGGAATTGCAAGGCGGCGTCGATGCGCACGAGGCAACCGCGCGCGCGGGTGAGCTGCTCGAACGCGTGGGCTTGGGCGGGCGCATGCAGCACTACCCGAAGCTACTCTCGGGCGGCGAGCAACAACGCGTCGCGTTGGCGCGCGCGTTCGTCACGCGGCCCGCGATTCTTTTCGCGGACGAGCCCACGGGCAGTCTCGACGCCGCCACGGGACATGCCGTCATCGACTTGATGTTCGAGCTGAACGCGGCGCATGGCGCGACGCTCGTCCTCGTCACGCATGATATCGAGCTTGCGCGCCGCTGCGCGCGCCGGATCACGATCGAAGCCGGCCGCGTCGTCGGACCCGGCCGGCAGGGTGCTTAGCCGCGGCCCGCGGCCTTGCGCGCGCGCTCGATGAGCGCCGAGGTGGAGGAGTCGTGCCGCTTGGCGTCGAACGCCGGGTTCGTCAAATCCGCTTCGACGACTTTGCCGAGAATCTTCCCAAGCTCGACGCCCCATTGATCGAACGGGTTGATGTTCCAAACCGCGGCTTGTACGAGGACCTTATGCTCGTACAACGCGATCAGCGCACCCAGTGAGCGGGCGGTCAAGGAATCGAGCAGCAGGGTCGTCGACGGCCGGTTGCCGGGGAACACGAGGTGCGGGACGAGTTCGGGCTTGTCTGGACCCGCGACCTTGCGCGCTTCCTCCTCGGTGCGGCCCAGCATCAACGCCTCGCTTTGCGCGAAGCAATTGGCGAGCAGCTTCGGATGGTGGGCAACGAGCGGATGCTCGGGCGTGAGCACGGCGATGAAGTCGATCGGCACGATCGTCGGCCCCTGATGCAGCATCTGGAAGAACGCGTGCTGGCCGTTCGTGCCGGGCTCGCCCCACGTCACCGCCGAGGTCGCGTAATCCACGTAGGCGCCGTCGAGCCGCGCTTGCTTACCGTTGCTTTCCATCTCGAGCTGCTGCAAATACGACGGCAAAAAGTGCAGCGCCTCGGAATAGGGGGCGACCAGATAGCTTTGCAGGCCGAAGAAGTTGCGATACCAGATGCCGATCATACCGAGGAGCACCGGCAGGTTGCGCTCCAGCGGCGCCTCGCGGAAATGCCGGTCCATCTCGTGCGCGCCGGCGAGCAACGCGTCGAAGTTCGCGGCGCCGACGGCGATCATGATCGATAAACCGACGGCCGACCACAGCGAGTAACGTCCGCCCACCCAATCCCACATCTCGAAGACGTTTTCCTTGGCGATGCCGAACTTGACGACTTCGGCGGGGTTCGCCGAGACGCCGACGAAGTGCTTGGCCAGCGCGCTCTCGGGGCAGCCGTTCTGCACGAACCAGTCGCGCATCGAACGCGCGTTGGTCATCGTTTCGAGCGTCGTGAACGTCTTCGATACGACGATGGTCAGCGTTTCCTCGGGATCGATGCGGGCCATCACGCGCGCGAGGTCGGCGCCGTCGACGTTGGAAACGAAGTAGCTGGAGATCTCGGGATGCGCCAGATGCTCGAGCGCGTGGACGACCATTTTCGGTCCGAGGTCGGACCCGCCGATCCCGATATTGACGACATGGCGAATGCGTTTGCCCGTGTGCCCGGTCCACGCGCCGCTGCGCACGCGCTCGGCGAAATCGGCCATCTTCGCGCGCTCGGCCGCCACTTGCGCCTGAAACGGCGCATCGGCACCACTCGCGCGCAAAGCCGTATGCAAAGCTGCCCGGCCCTCGGTCGGATTGACGACCTCACCGGCGAACATCGCATCGCGCCGCTTGGCGACGCCCGCTTCGTCGGCGAGCGCGATCAGCAAGCGCAGCGTCTCGTCGGTGATCCGGTTCTTCGAAAAATCGGCCGTGATACCGCCGCCTTCGAACGTGAAGCGTTCCGCGCGCGAGGGGTGGCCCGTGTCAGAAGCGAACCAGTCGCGCAGCCGCTCGTCGCGGATCTGTTCGTAATGCGCGGTGAGCGCGGACCAAGAGGAAAGCGAGTTCAGCGTCTTGTGCGTCATGGGCGTGGGTCTAACGAAAGGGCTCGGTCCATGAGCTTGGGACGCCCGGGCAAACAAACCGGACCGGCCAAGCTCGTCGTCTATCGTCACATCGATTCTAGCGCTCAGTGTGGTCGCGCTTGCGAGCGAACTCGCGCCTAGGCGCTCGTGCCGCCCGAGGTCGGTCAGTATAGCGGCGTTATCGGGTTCGTCGAAGTTTCGAGTGCGCGTCGCGCATGCGCCGGCTGCAAGCGAGCGCGTGGTCCGCACCTGGGTCCTCGCGCAATATGCCGCGCGAACCCGACGGTCGGCCGACAACCACCCGACAGCTCGCCGACAGCACGGCGAACGGCCAGACCATCGGACGTAAGGCGAGCTATCATCCGATCTTTTTCACCCCTGCAATTTCAGCGAACGAAATGAAAAAAATGGGCCTGGGCACCGCCGTCGCGGCGCTTTTCGCGTGCGCGTCGATGAGCGCGTTTGCACAAACGGTCGAGATCGACTGCACCAAACCGCGCCAGCCGGTCGAACGCATGGTATGCGGCAATGCCGCGCTGCGTGCGCTCGATGCGCGCGCAAGCGTCTACTACTCGCTGTTGCTCGAGGCCAAACCGGCCGCGCAGACGAATGCCTACCATGCGTTTCGCGACGGCCTGCAGACCGAACAGCAAAAGTGGCAACGCGACACGCGCGACGCTTGCGGTGCGCAAGCCGCATGCCTGACGCAGGCTTACCAACGCCGCATCGACGCGTTGCACGATAGCGCGCTCTCGCATCTGGAGCTGACGGTGACGGCACCTGCGGCTGCAACGCACAGCGAGCCGTCTGCGCCCTCGATCGACTACAAGAACGCGATCTACCGTGTCGACGACCGGGACGTCACCCTGCTCGAGGGACAGCATACGCAGAGCGCGGCGGCCGATTCGGCGGCGCAAGAGATCACGCATATCGTCGAGCCGCCCGCGCACGTGGCCGGCAAGCTCGGCGGCCGCAACGCCGTGGCCGTGTTCCTATCCGAACAAGGGGGGGGCAGCGGAACGTTCTATTACGTGGCGTTGGCGTTCGACGACGGGCGCGGTACGACGTTCAAGATCGGCGACCGGATTCAACCGGTTTCGATCGCGATCAACGGCGACGACCTAGTCGTCGGCTATCTCGATCGTAATGCCGACGAACCGATGGCCGTGCCGCCGACCGTGCCGCGCGAGCGTCATTTCGCGTATATGAACGGACAGATCCTCGAGCGTCCGTCTGCCGCGACGGCAGCCAAGTAGCCGAGGCAGTGCCGGCGCTCGCCCGCGCTCGCTTAATCGCGCGCGGGATAGATCAAGCGGTTGAGCAACTCGCGCACTGTGCCGGCCAGTTCGCCGGCCGTCAGTCCGGCGGGACCGCGGCCCGCGGCCGTCAGCGTATCCGCGGCCAGCCCATGCAGATAAACGCCGGCCAGGGCCGCTTCATAGCTCGGCAGCGCCTGCGCCAGCAACGCGCCGATGATCCCGCCGAGCACGTCGCCCGTGCCGCCGGCTGCCAGCGCCGCACTGCCGGTCGGATTGACGGCGGTCCGGCCGTCGGGCGACGCGATCACGGTGCCGGCCCCCTTGAGGACGACGACCGCGCGCAAGCGATCGGCGAGCGAGCGTGCCGCCCCCAAGCGGTCGCGCTGAACGTGTGACGCATTGCATCCCAGCAACCTCGCCGCTTCGAGCGGGTGCGGCGTCAGGATGCTGCGGGCTGCGCGCTCCGAGTCCTTGGCTCCCGATGTGTGGCGGGCGGCCAGCGCATCGGCTAGCGCGGTCTCGCGCGCGAGCAGGTTGAGCGCATCGGCGTCGATCAAGAGGGGCATCTCGCATGCGAGCGCTCGCGCAAGCGCCGATACAGCGCCGGGGCTCTGACCCATGCCGCAGCCGATCGCAAGCGTATCCATTGCCTCGAAGCGGAGCGAGCCCGGAGGGTGCAGCATCAATTCGGGGTGCGGCGGGTCGTAAGGCGGGGCGCCTGCGCCGATAAAGGCGACATGAACCTTGCCCGCGCCCGCGTGCAGAGCCGCGCGCGCGGCGAGGATCGGCGCGCCGCACATGCCCGTATCGCCGCCGACGATGGCCAGACTCCCATAGGTGCCCTTATGCGACGCGAACGTGCGAGCCGGAAAATGCGCGGCGAACAGCGCCGGCGCGTTAAGCCTCGTTAGGGGATCCGCATCGGGGGACTCGACGCCGAGCGGCGCGAGCGTTACAACGCCTGCCAAGTCGCGGCCGTGAAGCATATAAAGCCCCGGCTTCACGGCAAGAAACGTCACGGTTTCAGTCGCGCGCACGGCGCCGCCACCCCCGACGACATTCCCCGTATCGCTATCGAGCCCGCTCGGAACGTCGAGGGCAAGCACGCGTCCTCCGTTGACCGCGCGCCGGCTCATACGCGCGGCAAGATCGGCGAAGACGCCATCAAGCGGGCGAGTCAATCCAATACCGAAAAGGCCGTCGACAATCCAGCCATACGCTTCGAGCGAGACGGGCGGCGCATGCGAGATGGCCACGCCGGCGGCCCGGGCTTCCGAAAGCGCCCAGCGGGCATCGTCGGGCCCGACTTCGACGGGCATGCACACTTCGACCGCGATGCCGGCTTGGCGCAGACGGGTAGCCGCGACGAGGGCGTCGCCGCCATTGTTACCAGGCCCGGCGGCGATCCAAACCGGGTGTTCGGTCGCGAGCGAGCCATCATGGGCGGCACGTTCGAGCAGATATTGGGCGCTCGCGGCACCGGCGCGCGCCATGAGGGTGTGCGCCGGCAAGCCGGCCGCGCCTTGCATTTCCAAGTCGCGCAGCGCGGCAACGGTCAATAGGGCAAGCGGCCGATCCGCCGGCGAAACGAGCGGGGGCGGCAGGGGTGTCGAAGCGAGAACGTGGGTCATGGTCGGCGCGATGAGTGGCGATCCCGCATCCCGCGCCGGCCGGGCCGGCGCACGCTCAGGTCGCGAACCGCTCGGCGCGCAACGCCGCCAGCGTATCGGGCGGCACGCTCGGCGGCATACCCGAGATGAGATCAGCGACCACTTTAGCAGAGCCGCAGGCAAGCCCCCAACCGGCTGGACCATGCCCGGCGTTGACGAACAGGCGCGGATGAAGCGCGTTGCCGACCACGGGCAAACCGTCGGGCGAGAGCAGGCGCACCCCTTCCCAGGCATGCGCGGCCGAAATCTTGGCGGCCCCGGGAATCCAATCGTGGGTCGCCTGCGCGAGCAATGCGGTGCCGGCTTCCAAGACCGATTCCGCCAGCGGCTTGGCGAGTTCGCGCTCCGGTTGGAGCACGCCGGCGCCGGCCACGCGAATGCGCTGATTCATCCGCGTCATCGACACGCGCCGCACCGAATCGACGACCGTCATATGCGGCGCGCATTCCTCGTAGGCGATCGGTGCCGTCAGCGAAAGCATGCGAATCGGGTAGAGCGGCAGCGACAGTCCCAACCGTTCGAGCAGCGGCTTCGTGCCCGCGCCGGCCGCGACGACGATCGCATCGCACGAGACGACATCGACCTCGCGGCTGCTCGCGCGCTCGCCCTCCGCGGGCGCGAGTTCGACCGCCGCGCGCTGGTTCTCGAGCCGGATCGCCTCGACGGCGCGGCCGAATAGGAACTGAACGCCGCCTTGCTCGTCGAGCACTTGCTTCACGAGCTTCGTGAACAGGGGGCAGTTGGCCGTTCGCTCTTGCGGGAACAGCACGCCGCCGGCAAAAGCGGGCTCCGCGGGCACCGACCGCTCGGCCTCGGCGCACTCGGCGGCGGACAGCACGTTGTGGTGCATCTCGAATTCGCCGAGCAAGTCGAGCGCGCTTTGCGCCTGCTCCCATTCGCGCGGCTGGCGCGTGACGTGCAGCACGCCCTCGCGCTGCTCGAATTCGAGATGAAAGCCGGCTTCGATCGATGCGATCGCCTCGCGCGAGAGTTCGACGAGCGGGCGCAGCCGCAGCCATTGTTCGCGGAACGCGTCGGGCGCTTGCAGGCGGGCGAGCTGACGGGCGAAGCGGCGCGCGCTCGAGTTGAACCCGGGCCGGTAGACCACGCCGCGGCGGGTGCCGAGGAAGGTAGGGCCGAACCAGGCGTCGAGCGGCGTGGGCAGTACGATACCGCCGTGGCCGTAGGTGGCGCCTTGCGCGACCGTCGCATGGCGCTCGACGACGCACACGCGGTGGCCGGCGGCGCGAAGCTGGTAGGCGGTGGCGACGCCGACGATTCCGCCGCCGATGACGATGACATCCATGAATGAGCTGGTACGGTGCACTGCGGACAGCCACGGCGCAAGGGCGCGGCAAGCGCCGTGCCCAACGCGAAACGCAAGGCGAAGGCCGTGGCGCTCGCATATCGAGCGCGGGATGAGGCAAACCGCGCATGATAGCGCCAAACGGTTTCGGATGACTCGCAAAACGGTGCAAAAACCATGCGGACGTGGTGCGCACGCCCGACCGGGTGGCTTACAGGCGCCTATGGGGGACCGAGTTCCAGGTATAATCTCGGTCTTCCTTTCGCCTCACGTCGTGGCACACGCGCGCGAACCGCGCGATGCGCGACACATCGACGCCTACGTCCTTCCATGGCCCACTTCTCGTGCTTCCCCGGTGCTTCGGCGCTTTCCGATTTCCGTCAAACCCGCCTGCTCGAAACGCTTGCCCGCATCGACTCGAACATCGTCGGCGTGCGCGGTCAGTACCTGCACTTCGTCAACGCGCTCACGCCGCTCTCGGCGCAGGACAACGAGCGGATCGAGGCGCTCTTGCACTACGGTGAGCCGTTCGCGGCCGGCGAGGTGCGCGGCGCCCAAGAAACGTTCCTCGTGCTGCCGCGCATCGGCACGGTCTCGCCGTGGGCCAGCAAGGCGACCGATATCGCGCACCACTGCGGCCTCGAGCACCTGCGCCGCATCGAGCGCGGCATCGAATTCACGGTTGTGCTGAAAACGGGGCTGCTCGGCGGCAAGAAGGCGCTGTCCGACGAGGCGCGAGCGGCCGTGGCCGCCGCGCTGCACGATCGCATGACCGAAAGCGTCGTCGCCTCGCGTGAGGAGGCCTGGCATTTGTTCGACGAATTGCCGGCCAAGCCGCTCGCGACCGTGGACATCCGTGCGCACGGCCGCGCGGCGCTCGAGCGGGCCAATGGCGAGCTCGGGCTCGCGTTGGCCGACGACGAAATCGACTACCTCGTCGATGCGTTCTCCAAGCTCGGCCGCAACCCGACCGACGTCGAACTCATGATGTTCGCCCAGGCGAACAGCGAGCACTGCCGGCATAAGATTTTCAATGCGCAATGGACGATCGACGGCGAGGCGCAAGACATCTCGCTGTTCCAAATGATCAAGAACACCGAGAAGCTCAATCCGCAAGGCACGATCGTCGCCTACTCGGACAACTCGGCGATCATGGAAGGCGGCCCGGCCGAGCGCTGGTTCCCGCGTCCGGCCCCAGCGGGCGCGAGCGGCGCGCTCGGCGAGCACTACGGGCGCCACGTCGAGCTCACGCATACGTTGATGAAGGTCGAGACGCACAACCACCCGACGGCGATTTCGCCGTTCGCGGGCGCGGCGACGGGCGCGGGCGGCGAAATCCGCGATGAGGGCGCGACGGGCCGCGGCGCGCGGCCGAAGGCGGGCCTGACCGGTTTCACGGTGTCGAACCTCGAATTGCCCGGTGCGATCGAGCCGTGGGAGAACGCGCGTGATTGCGCGCAACCGCCTGCGCTGCGCAATCCGAACGAGCGGCACGCGGCCTACGGCCGTCCGGACCGCATCGCCTCGCCCCTGCAGATCATGATCGACGGGCCGCTCGGCGGCGCCGCGTTCAACAACGAATTCGGCCGCCCCAATCTAGGCGGCTACTTCCGCGTCTACGAGCAAAACGTCGGCGGTCAAGTGCGCGGTTATCACAAGCCGATCATGATCGCGGGCGGGATCGGCAATATTTCCGATGGGCATACGCATAAGCGCGATCTGCCCGCGGGCTCGCTGCTCGTGCAGATCGGCGGTCCGGGCATGCGCATCGGCATGGGCGGCGGCGCGGCCAGTTCGATGGCAACGGGCGCGAATACGGCCGAACTCGATTTCGATTCGGTCCAGCGCGGCAATCCTGAGATCGAACGGCGCGCGCAGGAAGTCATCAACGCCTGCTGGCAGCTCGGCGCGAACAATCCGATCTTGAGCATCCACGACGTCGGGGCGGGCGGTCTGTCGAATGCGTTCCCGGAACTCGTCGACGGCGCGGACAAGGGCGCGCGCTTCGAACTGCGCCAGGTGCAGCTCGAGGAAAGCGGTCTGTCGCCACGCGAAATTTGGTCGAACGAGGCGCAGGAGCGGTACGTCCTGGCCATTGCGCCGGCCGATCTGCCGGCGTTCGAGGCGATCTGCGCGCGCGAGCGTTGCCCGCTCGCCGTGGTGGGCGTCGCGACCGAGGAGCGGCAACTGCAATTGATCGATGCGCAAGCCGAAGGCGAGGCCGCGTATCCGGTCGATATGCCGATGGATGTCCTGCTCGGCAAGCCGCCGCGCATGCATCGCGATGTGACGCGCGTCGCCGCCGAGCGTGCGAGCGTCGACGTCACGGGCCTCGCCCTCTCCGAGGTCGCCGTCTCGGTGCTCAAGCATCCGACGGTCGCCAGCAAGTCGTTCTTGATCACGATCGGCGATCGTTCGGTCGGCGGCACGAGCGTGCGCGACCAACTCGTCGGACCATGGCAAGTGCCGGTGGCCGACTGCGCGATCACGGCGGCCGATTACGCGAGCTTCCGCGGCGAGGCCATGACGATGGCCGAGCGCACGCCGCTCGCCGTGATCGACGCCCCGGCGTCGGGCCGCATGGCGGTGGGCGAAGCCATCACGAATATCGCTAGCGCCCCGATCGCCTCGCTCGACAAGCTCAAGCTGTCGGCGAACTGGATGGCGGCTTGCGGCACGGCCGGCGAAGACGCCGCGCTGTTCGATACCGTCAAGGCGATCGGCATGGAACTGTGCCCGGCGCTCGGTATCAGCATTCCCGTCGGCAAGGACTCCTTGTCGATGAAGACGAAGTGGGACGAGCAAGGCGTGGCGAAGGAAGTCGTCGCACCGGTTTCGCTGATCATCTCCGCGTTCGCGCCCGTCGAAGACGTTCGCCGCCACTTGACGCCGCAGTTGCGCCGGCACGACGAGGTGGGCGATTCGGTCTTGATCGCAATCGATCTCGGCCGAGGCAAGAACCGCCTCGGCGGCAGCATCCTCGCGCAGGTCACGCAGCAAGTGGGCGATAGCGTGCCCGACGTGGACGATCCCGAGGATTTGAAACGCTTTTTCGCGGCCATCCAGTCGCTCAATGCGAGCGGCCATCTGCTCGCGTACCACGACCGTTCCGACGGCGGCCTCTGGGCCAGCGTCTGCGAGATGGCCTTCGCGGGGCACGTGGGCGTATCGCTGAACGTCGACATGCTCACGCTCGATGCCGGGCACGAGTTCGACTACGGCGATGCGAAGGATTGGGCGAAGCAAACGAGCGGCCGGCGCGACGATCAAACCTTGCGCGCGCTGTTCTCGGAGGAATTGGGCGCGGTCGTTCAAGTGCGCGCCGCCGATCGCGATGCCGTGCTGGCCGCGCTGCGCGAACAGGGGCTGGGTGCTTGCTCGCATGTGATCGGCAAGCTCAACGAACGCGACGTCATCGAAATCTATCGCGACGCGAAGAAGATCTATGAGGCGCCGCGCGCCGAGTTGCATCGCGCATGGAGCGAAGTGAGCTGGCGCATCTCGCGTCTGCGCGACAATCCCGCGTGCGCCGACGCCGAGTACGAGATGCTGCTCGACGCGAACGATCCCGGCATTACGCCGCATCTGACGTTCGATCCGAACGAGGATGTCGCGGCGCCGTTCTTGAACGTCGGCGCGCGTCCGCGCATTGCCATCTTGCGCGAGCAGGGCGTCAATTCGCATCTGGAAACGGCGTACGCATTCGATCGCGCGGGCTTCGACGCCTACGACGTCCATATGAGCGATCTGCTGTCGGGCCGCGCCACGTTGACCGACTTCAAGGGCGCGGTGGCCTGCGGCGGCTTCTCGTACGGCGACGTGCTCGGTGCCGGCGAAGGCTGGGCGAAGACGATCCGGTTCAATCAGCAATTGGCCGATATGTTCGCGGCCTTCTTCGGACGAGCCGATACGTTTGCCCTCGGTATCTGTAACGGTTGCCAGATGATGAGCAGCTTGGCCTCGATGATTCCGGGCGCCGACGCATGGCCGAAGTTCACGCGCAACAAGTCGGAGAAGTTCGAAGCGCGCTTCTCGTTCGTGCGCGTGGAATCGTCGCCGTCGATTTTCTTTGCCGGTATGGAAGGCTCGCGTATTCCGGTGGCGATCGCGCACGGCGAAGGCTTCGCCGACTTCTCGCAGCAGGGCGACGCCTCGCGCGTGGCCGTGGCGATGCGCTTTGCCGACCATCATGGCGAAGCGACGGAGCGCTATCCGTTCAACCCGAACGGCTCGCCGCACGGGATCACGTCCGTCACGACGCCCGACGGCCGCTTCACGGTCCTCATGCCGCACATGGAGCGCGTCCACCGCACGGTGACGATGAGCTGGCACCCCGAAGGGTGGGGCGAGGCGAGTCCGTGGATGCGCGTGTTCCGTAACGCGCGGCGTTGGCTGGGATAAATCCCGGCGCCCTAAAACGACAATGCCGCCCTCGGGCGGCATTGTCGTTTCCAGCTAGCCGTGTCGTTAAAGACCGGCGGCGGCGACTTACTGAATCTTCGCCTTCGCGCGCAGATTCTGTTCGAACGCCTGCACCTTCTCTTGCTGGATCTGCTGAACGATTTGGCCCTTGACCTGATCGAGCGGCGGCGGGGTGATGTTGCGGATATCGTCCACACGAATAATGTGCCAGCCGAATTGCGTATGCACCGGCGCATCCGTCATCTGGCCTTTCTGCAGCTTCTCGGCCGCGGCGGCGAATTCAGGCACGTAGGTGTGCGGGTTCGCCCAGTCGAGGTCGCCGCCGTTCTTGCCCGATCCCGGATCCTTCGAGAACTGCTTGGCCAGATCTTCGAACTTGGCGCCGCCCTTGATCTTCGCGATCAAGTCTTTCGCTTGCTGCTCGTTGTCCACGAGGATGTGATGCAAGTGATATTCCTTGCCGCCGGCTTGCTTGACGAGGTCGTCGTAGCGCGCCTTCACTTCGGCATCGGTCGGCTTGTTCTTCGCCGCGTAGTCTTCGATCAGCGAATGCAAGACGACGCTTTGCTGAGCCACCGCGATTTGCGCCTTCACGTCGGGGCGATTCGGAATGCCCTCGCGCACGGCTTCTTGCATGAGAATTTCGCGATTGACGAGTTCGTCGCGAACGGCTTGGTGCAGTTGCGGCGTGTCTTGCTGACCTTGCTTGACGAGTTGGCTCACAAGCGCGTCGGCGCGCGATTTCGGAATGGCCGTGCCGTTGACGACGGCGATGTTCTGCGCGAAAGCCGGGGCGGCAGCGAAAGCAGCCAGCATCACCCAGAGACGGGTCTTTTTGTGGGTCATCGGAAGTTCCTAGCGTTCCTGTCGAAATGAATCGGTTCAGTCAGCGCGCCTCCGCGAAGGAGGCGCTAGAGGTTCAACCCTGCGACGATGCAAGTCTCACGCGCCGGGTAGCCGCGCAAATTCCTCGGGCGTGTAGGCCATGATCGCAAGCGCATGAATCCCGCGTTGCATCACGTCGGCCAGCGCATCATACACTAGCCGATGCCTCGCCACGCGGGGCTTACCCGCGAACGCGGCCGCCACGATCGTCACCGTGTAATGCCCGCCGGCCGCGGCGCCGGCATGACCGGCGTGCTGCGCGCTATCGTCGCGCACGGCGACCGATTCGGGACAAAGGGCGGCGCCAAGGCGAGCCTCGATAAACGCGATGCGCGCGTCGGGCGAGGCATCGAGAAATTCGAAGGACGTGCTCATTGCTCCTCCTCCTTCATGTATTTCGCGAGCCAAAGACTTTGGATGACGATGAAGACGATCATCGCGCCCGTCGTCCCGAACAGCTTGAAGTTGACCCACTGCGCCTCGGTAAAGTTGCCGACGACATAAAGATTGGCCACGCCGAGCGCGACGAAAAACAGCGCCCAGGCAATGTTCAGCTTGTCCCAGACCGCATGCGGCAACGTGAGTTGCTTGCCCATCATCGATTCGATGACGTTCTTGCGGAAACCGTAACGCGCCACGGTCAAGCCGACGGCAAAGAGCCAATACAGCGCGGTCGGCTTCCATTGGATGAATTTCTGATTGTGCAATACGAGCGTGGCGCCGCCGAATACGACGATCACGCCCAAGCTGACCCAGAGCATCGGATCGACCTTGCGGTGCCGAAAGGCGACCCAGGCGACCTGCAAGAGCGTTGCCGCGATGGCGACGGCCGTGGCCGTGAAAATGCCCCAGAGCTTGAATGCGACGAAAAACAGGATGATCGGGAAAAGATCGAAAAGAAATTTCATGAAGGCCGAAGAGTCCGAAAGCGTCGATGGACGGGGCGCGCCCGGCGCCTAGGCGCCCGCCCATCGCCGCGCGCGGCGCGGCGAGGCAAAGGCGATGGGCGCTACTTGGGCTCGAATTGTAGCGCAGCCGAATTGATGCAGTAGCGCAGGCCGGTCGGCGCCGGGCCGTCCTCGAATACATGGCCGAGATGGGCACCGCACTGCTTGCAGCGCACCTCGATACGCAGCATGCCGTGCGAGCGATCGGTCTTTTCCTCGATGACCTCGCCGTTGATCGGCTTGAAGTAACTCGGCCAGCCGCAGCCTGCGTCGAACTTCGTGGACGATTCGAACAGCGGCGTGCCGCAGCAGACGCAGTCGTAGACGCCGCCCTCCCAATGATCCCAATAGCGGCCCGTGAAGGGGCGCTCCGTCGCGGCATGCCGCGTGACTTCGTATTCGATGTCGGACAACTGTTCGCGCCAAGCCTCATCGCTCTTCTTGACCTCGTAGGCATCGCGCGAGGCGTCGGAGGAATCGGTGAAAGCAGTCGGACGTTCGTTCATGAGATGTGTCTCCGTTTAACGATGACGGCGCAGCGCGTGGCGCGCCGGGTGAGTGGCATCGGCCGGCCCCTGCATCGGCTAATACGTTGCCGGCGCGCGTTCGGATGCAAAGCGCGGCTCGGCACGGACAGAACGAGACAGCGGCGAACGGGCTCGGTTCACGACGAGCAGCTCACTTCGAGGGAGCCGGCCCACTCCGGCGGCAGCGCCGCATAGGCCTCGTTTTCGGGCTGCTCGTCGAAAGGGCGGCGTAAAACGGCCGCGAGCCGCTCGACTTCCGAAAAGTCTTTTTCCTTCGCTCGGCGGATTGCCGTCTCCGCGAGGTGATTGCGCAAAACGAACTTCGGATTGACGCGGTTCATCGCCTCGCGCCGAGCCGCATCGTCGATCGGCTCGGCTGCGAGACGCGCGCGGTAATCGGCCAGCCAGCCATCGATCGCGGGCAGATCGAGGAAGAGGTCGCGCACCGGTCCGTCGCCGCTCGCGTCGTGCTTGGAGACGCGGGCTAGAGACCGGAACGTCAACGTGAAATCGGCGCGGCTCGCATGCATCAGCGCGAGCAGCCGGTCGACCAAGGCCGGATCGCCCTCGCGCAGCGTCGTCAAGCCCAGCTTGGCTTGAAAGCGCCGTTCGAGTTCGGGTGCGAAGTGGTCCTTGAAACGTTCGAGCACGCCTTGCGCATCCGCCACCGACCGCTCGGCGCGCGCGGCTTCCTCGTAACGCTCGCCTAGGAGCGGCAGCAGCGCTTGCGCGAGACAAAAGCAATTCCAATAAGCGATCTGCGGCTGCATCCGGTAGGCGTAACGGCCTTGCGTGTCGGAGTGATTGCAGATGTAGCCCGCATCGAATCCATCGACGAAACCGAAGGGGCCGTAGTCGATCGTCAGTCCGAGGATCGACATGTTGTCGGTGTTCATCACCCCGTGGCAAAAACCGACGGCTTGCCATTGCGCCACGAGCTTCGCCGTGCGCTCGACGACGCCGCCGAGCAGGGCGAGGAACGGATCCTCGGCTTCGCGGCAAGCCGGGTAGAAGCGGTCGATGACGTGCTCGGCCAAGGCCCGCAACTCGCCGGCGCGGTCGGCGGCGTAAAAGTGCTCGAAGTGGCCGAAACGAACGAAGCTCTCCGCGACGCGCGTCACGACGGCGGCCGTCTCGATCTCCTCGCGGCGCACCGGCAAGTCGGAGCCGATGATCGACAGCGCCCGCGTCGTCGGGATGCCTAGGTGGTGCATCGCCTCGGAACACAAAAATTCGCGGATCGACGAGCGCAAAACGGCGCGGCCGTCGCCCATGCGCGAGTACGGCGTGCGCCCGCTGCCTTTTAGTTGAAGCTCGAAGCGTTTGCCGGCGTGCTCCAGTTCTCCGAGCGAGAGCGCGCGGCCGTCGCCGAGCTGCCCGGCCCACACGCCGAATTGATGACCCGAGTAGACGGACGCGTACGGCAACGCCTCTGTCGGCCATTCGCGCGTCGCGTTGCCCGCGAACAGTTCGGCGAATCCTCGCTCGGACGCGATCGCGGGATCGAGCCCCAGCATGCACGCGGTCTCGCGGCTCACGCCGACCACATAAGGATCGGGCAACGGCGCCGCCGGCAAACGGGTGTGAAAGGCGCTGCCCAGCGCGGCGAAAGCGCCGGGGCGGCGGATCGATAACGCGTCGGCTAGCGACGAGATGCTTGCCGACAGTTCGGCAACGCCTGGGGAAAACGACATATTGAGGGCCTCTGGGTTACCCGATATTGTAAGTCGCCGCTTCGCGGCGCGCTGAGCGCGGCTCAAAGCGCGCGAATGCACGACGTATCGAGCTTGAAGGGCCCTAACCGTGGGAGACCGCTTTCATGCCAAAGCCGTTGCTGGGCCGGATGATGGATGTGCCGTTGAACGTATCGACGCTGCTCACGCATGCGGCGCGCTATGCGGCCGACACCGAGATCGTGTCGCGGCGCATCGAGGGCGATATTCATCGATATACGTACCGCGACTGCGAGCGCCGCGCCAAGCAACTCGCGCAAGCATTGATGCGGCTCGGCGTGGCGCCGGGCGATCGCATCGGCACGCTGGCCTGGAACGGCTATCGCCATCTCGAGGCTTACTACGGCACGACGGGCTTCGGCGCCGTCTGCCACACGATCAACCCAAGACTCTTCCCGGAGCAGATCGCCTATATCGTCAACCACGCCGACGATCGCTACGTCCTGTTCGATACGACCTTTGCGCCGCTGGTCGCCTCGCTCGCGCCGCGATGCCCGAACGTGAAAGCGTGGATCGCGCTGGCCGACGACGCGCACATGCCCGCGCTGGATGCGCCGCTGCTCGGATACGAGTCGCTCGTCGGCGCGCAGGACGGGGACTACGAATGGCCCGTTCTCGATGAGCGGCTCGCATCGTATCTTTGCTATACGTCGGGTACCACCGGTCATCCAAAGGGCGCGCTCTACTCGCATCGCTCGGTCTATTTGCATGCGATGGGCGCGGCGCTGCCCGACGCGATGGGATTTTCGGCGCGCGATTCGGTCCTGCCGGTCGTGCCGATGTTCCATGTCAACGCCTGGGGTATCCCGCACGCCGCGCCGCTGTCGGGCGCCAAGCTCGTATTTCCGGGCAAGGACCTCGACGGCAAGTCGCTGTTCGACTTGATGGAAGCCGAGCGCGTGACGTTTTCCGCGGGCGTGCCCACGGTCTGGATGAGCCTGCTTGCCCATGTGAAGTCGGCCGGCGCGCGGTTTTCGTCGCTGGAGCGCACCGTCATCGGGGGCTCGAGCTGTCCGCCGTCGATGCTGGAAACGTTCGAGGACGAATACGGCGTGCGCGTCATTCATGCATGGGGAATGACCGAGATGTCGCCGCTCGGCACGCTCGGCCGCCTCAATTGGGAGCAGTCGCAGCGCCCGCCGGCCGAGCGGCGGCGCCTGCTGCAAAAGCAGGGGACGGTCATCTGCGGGGTCGACATGAAGATCGTCGGGCCGGACGGGCGCGAGTTGCCGCGCGACGGCGTGGCATTCGGCGATCTGCACGTGCGCGGACCGTGGGTCATCGACCATTACTTTTCCAACGACGAATCGTCTGGCGAGCCTTCACCGCTCGTGGGCGGATGGTTTCCAACCGGCGATGTGGCGACGATCGACGCCGACGGCTTCCTGCAGATTACCGATCGCAGCAAAGACGTCATCAAATCGGGCGGCGAGTGGATCAGTTCGACGGACCTGGAGAACATTGCCGTTGCGCACCCCGAGGTTGCCGAGGCGGCCTGTATTGCCTGCCGCCACCCGAAATGGGACGAACGGCCGTTGCTCGTCGCCGTGAGGCGCCCGGGCTCGTCGCTCACGCGCGAGGCACTGCTTGCGTTCTACGAAGGCAAGGTAGCGAAATGGTGGATGCCCGACGACGTCGTATTCGTCGACGAACTGCCGCATACCGCGACCGGCAAACTGCTCAAACTGAAGCTGCGCGAGATGTTCCGCGATCACGCCTGGCCTGCGGCGGGCTAAAGCAACGATGGGGCAAAGCACGCCCCACATGCACGACGCTCATCCGGTTCGCCACGCACGCGGCCTCGGAACTGCACGATCGTTCTATTGTGTGTATCCTAGCCTGCACGACGAGGGGCGCGACCGCCACGTCGTTCAACCAGGAGGCACTCCGATGGCAGTGGACTATACGATCCGCGACGGCGTGGCCGTCTTCATGCTCGATCATCGCTCCCGCAACGACACGCTCGACGACGCCGCGCGAGAAGCGTTCGTTGCAATGCTCGAACGCGTGGCCGTCGAGCCCGGCGTCATTGCGATCGCACTCGCCGGCGGAAGCGGCGTCCTGCCTGCCTCGGCCGACTCGGCCGGACCCACGCTCGCGGAGGTCGTGTCGGCCGTTAGAGCTGGCACCGCGTTCGATTTCGATTGGTTCGTGGACCTCGCCGATACTCCGGTCAGCCGCGCGCTGCGCCATGGATTCGTCGCCGAGCGAGCGGCTGCGCAGATCCCCGACGTGCCGGCCGGCACGCCGCCGCCGCGCGTCGCGCGCGTGGCCGTGATCGGCGCCGGCACGATGGGCGGCGGCATCGCCATGAATTTCATCAACGCGCGATTGCCGGTCGTACTCGTGGAAGCAGGCGAGCAAGCGCTCGAACGCGGTCTAGCGACGATTCGGCGCAACTACGATGCATCGGTCAAAAAGGGCAAGCTGACCGAGGCCGAGCGCGACGCCCGTTTGGCGCTCCTCTCGCCGGCACTCTCGTTCGACGCGATCGCCGATGCCGACCTCGTCATCGAAGCCGTCTTCGAAGAGATGGGCGTCAAGGAGGCCGTGTTTCGCCAACTCGATGCCTTCGCCAAACCGGGCGCGATCCTCGCCACCAATACGTCGACGCTCGACGTCGATCACATCGCTCGGATGACGAACCGGCCCGAGGACGTCGTCGGTATGCATTTTTTCAGCCCGGCCAATGTGATGAAGCTGCTCGAAGTCGTACGCGGCGAGGCGACCGCGAAGGACGTGCTGGCCACGGTCATGCGCATTGCAAGGACGATCGGAAAGACGGCGGTCGTATCGGGTGTCTGCGACGGCTTCATCGGCAATCGGATGATCGAACAGTATTTCCGGCAAGCGCTGTTCATGCTCGAGGAAGGCGCCATGCCGGAACAGATCGACGGCGCGATAGAGCGCTTCGGCTTTGCGATGGGGCCGTTCCGGATGAGCGACTTGGCAGGCAACGACATTAGTTGGGCGATTCGCAAACGCCGCTATCGCGAAATGCCGTCGCTGCATTATCCGCGTGTGGCCGATCGGCTTTGCGAGGCGGGCCGTTTCGGCCAAAAGACGGGCGCGGGCTGGTACGACTACGAGGGCGGTACGCGCGAACCGCGCGTATCGACCGTCGTCACCGAGATGATCGTCGAACATTCGGGCAGTATCGGCTGCGCCCGACGTGCGATCGCCGACGACGAAATCGTCGAGCGGCTGGTCTACGCGCTCGTCAACGAAGGCGCGAAAATCCTGGCCGAGGGCATCGCGTCGAAAGCGTCGGATCTTGACGTCGTCTATCTGAACGGCTACGGTTTTCCGGCCTCGCGCGGCGGCCCGATGTACTACGCCGACGCCGTGGGGCTCGACCGAGTGGAGCAGGCGGTCCGCCGGTACGCTTCGCAGGTGAACGGCGACGGCTGGGAGATCGCGCCGCTCGTTGTCGAGTTGGCGCGTGCGGGACGGCGCTTCGGGAGCTGGGGAACTTAGCTTGGTGCGCTCTGCGCGCGACGATGCGGGGGATTGATCCATGAAAGGTTCCGGCGACGTACTGCTCGTCGTAGACGTCCAAAACGATTTCATGCCGGGCGGTGCGCTGGCCGTGCCGAATGGAGACGAAATCGTACCGATCGTGAACCCCCTCGCAGCCGAGTTCGAGCATGTGGTGCTGACGCAGGACTGGCATCCGCGCGATCACCTCTCGTTTGCCGCCAGTCATGAGGGCCGGCGGCCGTTCGAAACGGTGACGCTCGACTACGGCGAGCAAGTCCTGTGGCCCGTTCATTGCGTCCAGGATACGCGGGGCGCGGCCTTGCACGACGACCTCGATATCGCGCACGCGAGGCTCGTCATCCGCAAAGGATACCGGCGCGGCGTCGACAGTTACTCCGCCTTCGTCGAAGCCGACCGCAAGACGCCCACGGGGCTCGCGGGTTACTTGCGCGAGCACCGTGTGACGCGCGTCTGGTGCTGCGGGCTCGCCACCGATTACTGCGTCGCGTGGTCCGCGCTCGACGCGCGCTCGGCGGGATTCAACGTGGTCGTGGTCGAGGACGCCTGTCGCGCCATCGATCTCGACGGTTCATTGGCGCGCGCTCGCCTGCAACTGGACGCCGCGGGCGTGACGCGGATGAACGCCGCAGAAGTGACGGCCCATATATAGGGAGATCGCACGACGTGAACTACTACACCGAACACCGCTACCTCGAGCCGCGCGATCTGACGCCGGCCCGAACCCCCGAGCGTTACGCCGCCGTCGTCGGTACGGCCGTGCTTTCGACCGAGCATGAAATCAACGGCCGAGACGGCGAGCACTGGCAGTTCTACGTCGATACGGGTAACGGCGTCAGGTATCAAGTCGATGTGAACATCCAATCGAGCGACGGCGAAGCCACCGAGATGTATGTCGGCGCCGAGAACTTGGACCCCACCGGCGTCTCGCCCGACGAGCCCTACGGCTCGCCCCAATACGGCGTATTCCCGGCTTCGCTGAGCTACGCCGCGATCGGCCTTGCCGACGCGATGTTCGAGCCCGTGGATTCGCTGCGCATCCGCCAGCAACTCGAAGCGGCGCTCGGCCAGTCGGTCTTCGTCGCCGTCTATGGGTTCGTGTTCGACGACGGCGGCCCGCGCGGCAAAGGCATTCACGAGACGCACCTGAACGTGAAGCATACCGACGAGGACGGCGCGCTCGCGATCTACGGCAAAGACGCGAAAGGGCAACCGCAACGCACGTGGTTCTTCTTTAAGTTCGCCGAGGATCACATCGCAGCGAGCTGAATTTGGGCTGCGTATGCGCGCGATGCCCATGCGCATGGCCATGTGCGTCTCTCATTAACATTCCGTAACAACACTGGCGTCGCACCGCATTTTCGAGACGATTACAGTGCCTCGCTCGATCCGCGCGCCGTGACGTTATGCATGTCGCCGCGGTATATCACCGCTGCCGGCTGGCGCATGACGGGCCGGTAGCCGACGCCGAGCGCCTATCGCGGCGCCACGATCCACGCATGTCCAAACTTCGATATCGCCGGCTCTTGGCCGGCGCGAGCGCACTTGGCGCCTTGAGCCTCGCGATTGCCGGTTACCGGCACTTCACGTCGAATGAGGCGCCGCCTTATCTGACCGCAAAGGTCGAACGGGCCGATCTGGAGGATGCCGTACTGGCGGTAGGGACGCTCTACGCGCACCGTCAAGTCGACGTCGGCGCGCAGGTCTCCGGGCAATTGAAGGCCTTGAAAGTCGAACTCGGCGATCAAGTGCGGGAAGGTCAGTTGCTGGCTGAAATCGATCCGACGCTGCTCGAGCACGCCCTCAAGCAATCGCAAGCGCAGGAACGGTCGCTACAGGCGCAGCGCTCCGCGGCCCAAGCCCGCCTGCGCCAGGCAGCCCTCGCCGCCGAGCGCGAGCGCCAGCTATGGGCGCGCGAGGCCACATCGCGTGAAGCACTCGAGCGCGCGCAAGCGCAGTGGGAGGTCGAGCGCGCCAATCTGAACGAACTCGACGCGCGCTGCAATGGCGCGCGCATCGAAGTGGACAAAGCACGGGCCAATGCGGCCTATACCCGAATCATCGCGCCGATGTCGGGCGAAGTCGTGGCGATCGTGACTCGCCAAGGCCAAACGGTGATTGCGGAACAACAGGCTCCGGTCATTCTGAAACTTGCCGATCTCGACACGATGACGGTCAAGGCGCAGATTTCCGAGGCGGACGTATTGCGCGTGGCCCCCGGCGAGCCCGTCCATTTCACGGTGCTGGGCGATCCCGATACCCGCTACGAGGGCAAGATCCGCGCGATCGAGCCCGCGCCTCAGGATTTCGCCGAGCCGTCGAGCCCGGGGGCCGGCGGGCAATCGGCCGGCAGTCCGTCGCGAGGCGGTGCGGCGGTGTTTTACAACGCCTTGTTCGAAGTGCCGAACCCCGATCACCGGCTGCGTATTTCGATGACGGCGCAAGTGTCGATCGTGCAAGGCGCGGCGGAAGGGGCGCTCGTCGTGCCGGCCTCCGCGCTGGGCGTAAAAGCGCCCGACGGTGCCGTCGCCGTACGTGTGCTGGCCGACGGGAACAAGGTCGAAACGCGCCAGGTGCGCGTGGGCATGAACAATCAAGTCAAGGCGCAAGTCCTCGCGGGCCTGCGCGAAGGTGAGCGCGTCATCGTCGGCGATGCGCCGGATCACGAGGCGGCAGCCTCGAACGGCGAAGAGAGTTGAAATGACCGAGCCGCTGCTGGTGTTAAACGGCGTGACGCGCCGCTACCGTTCCGGCGACAAGGAGATCGAAGTATTGCGCGGCATCGATCTCACGATCGCGGCCGGCGAATTCGTGGCCATCATGGGCGCCTCCGGCTCGGGCAAGTCGACGCTGATGAACGTGCTGGGTTGCCTCGATCGGCCGAGCGCAGGCCAATACCGCGTCGGCGGCATCGACGTCCGCCGCTTGGAGCCCGACGCGCTCGCCCAACTGCGTCGCGAACGTTTCGGCTTCATATTTCAGCGGTATCACTTGATGCCGCATCTCACGGCGGCCGACAACGTCCAAGTCCCTTCCGTCTACGCCGGCACGCCGAGGGCGACGCGCGTGCCGCGCGCGCAAGCGTTGCTCGCGAAATTGGGCCTGGCCGAGCGCGCGGGGCACCGTCCGAACCAGCTCTCGGGCGGCCAGCAGCAGCGCGTGAGTATCGCGCGCGCGTTGATGAACGATGCCGACGTCATCTTGGCCGACGAACCGACCGGCGCGCTCGATAGCCGCAGCGGCGGCGAAGTCATGCGCATCCTTTGCGAGTTGCACGCGGCAGGCCGTACGGTCGTGATCGTAACGCACGACGAACACGTGGCCGCACACGCACGGCGGATCGTCGAGATGCGCGACGGGGCAATCGTCGCCGATCGGCGGAGCGATGGGGCGGCCGTGGCCGAAAGACGCGACGATGCGCCGGTATCCGCGCGAGCCGCCGGGCCCGCGGGTCGTCTCCGGCCGATGACGTCTCGTCTCGCGCAAGCGTTCGCCACGGCTTGCGCGGCACTGCTGGCGCATCGGTTACGTACGATGCTGACGATGCTCGGCATCGTGATCGGGATTATGGCGGTCGTCTCCATCGTCGCGGTCGGTGAGGGCGCCAAGCGTTATATGCTCGATGAGATCGGCGCGATGGGCACCAATACGATCGATATCTATCCGGGACGCGATTGGGGCGACAGCGATGCGAGCCAAATCAAAACGTTGGTTCCCGCCGATGCCGAGGCGCTCGGCAACGAGCCTTACGTGGACAGCGTTACGCCGCGCGTGTACCGGACCGCGACGGTCCGTCACGGCAACGTCGACGTTCAGGCGACGGTCAGCGGCGTGGGCGAGCATTTGTTTCGCGTACGCGGACTGGCGCTGGCCGAGGGCATCGCGTTCGATTCCGAGGCGGTGCGCCGCAACGCCCAGGTCGCCGTGATCGATGCGAATGCCCGCCGCAAGCTGTTCGGCGCGCGCGGGCAAGCCATCGGCAAAACGATCCTCGTCGGCAATGTGCCCTGCGTCGTCATCGGGGTGGCCGCCGAAAAGAGTGGGATGTGGGGCGGCGGCATGAATGAGTTGACGGTATGGGTGCCTTACACGACAGCCGGCGCGCGAATCGTCGGCGCGCGCCGCCTCGACGGCATCATCGTGCGGATCAAGGCTGGACAGCCAAGCGAGGCCGCCGAGCGCGGCATCGTCGATCTCCTGACCCGCCGTCATGGCCGCAAAGACTTCTTTACCTACAACATGGATACCGTCGTCAAGACGGTCCGGGCGACCGGGCGTACGCTGACGCTGCTGCTCTCGCTGATCGCCGTCGTCTCGCTCGTGGTCGGAGGAATTGGCGTAATGAACATCATGCTCGTGTCCGTGACCGAGCGCACGCGTGAGATCGGCATCCGCATGGCGGTCGGTGCGAGGCGCAGCGACGTGATGTTGCAGTTTCTCGTCGAAGCCGTGCTGGTCTGTCTGATGGGCGGTGCCATCGGCATCGCCTTGTCGTTCGGCGCGAGCGTCGTTTTCTCGGCGTTCGTCAGTCAATGGAGCATGATTTTCTCGATCGGTTCGCTCGTTTCGGCGGTGGCGGGCTCCACGGCGATCGGCGTCGGTTTCGGCTTTATTCCCGCTCGCAATGCGGCGAGGCTCGACCCCGTCGAAGCACTGGCTCGCGATTGAACCGGAGGTATCGTGAAGTCGTTTAAACCGTTCGTCGGTTCGATCGTGGTGACCACGATGGCCCTGTTATGGCTCTCGGGTTGCGCGGTTTCAACGCGTCGTGCCGAGTGGCCTCGGCCCGAAATTCCGGCCACGTGGTCCGCGGCCGCTTCGCGCGAAACGCTCGCCGATACGTCGTCGCAGACGGCCCACCCGGCACCGGCCGATCGGTGGTGGGAGCGCTTCGGCGATCCCGGTCTGGACCGGCTCATCGAAAGGGCTTTGGCCGACAATGCGGATCTCGCGATGGCGGCTATCCGCGTACGCCGCGCACAGTTGGAAGCCGGGCTCGTCCGCGCGCAAACCGGTCCGCAAGCGGCATTGACGGCCGGCGGGGGCGTGACGAGGGCGTTTGGCGCCGATCGCGCGCGCTTCTCGACGGGCGCGAACGCGGCGTTGTCTTTCGAGCTGGACTTGTGGGGCAAGCTGGCGGCCCGGCGCGACGAAGCCACCTGGCGCGCGCAGGCGAGCGAGGCCGATCGCGACGCCGCCGCCTTGCTGTTGATCGGGACGACCGCGAAGCTGTACTGGGGCATCGGCTATTTGAACGAGGCCATCGCGCTCGACGAAGCGTCCATCGTCGACGCGCAAGAAACGGCCGCGCTGATCGAGGCGCGAGTCGCGGCGGGCGCCGCATCGCGGCTCGATGCGGCGCAAGCACGCCAGGCACTCGCGGTGCTGCGGGCCGGACTCGCGCAGGCGGTCATGGAGCGCGAAACGAAACGCAACGCATTGGCGCTGCTGCTCGATCGGCCGCCGCACGAACAGGATGCGGAGCCAGCGGGCCTGAGCAGCGCCGCGTTGCCGGCCGTCACCGCGAGTTTACCGGCCGTTGTGCTGGCCAGGCGGCCCGATCTGCGGGCGGCGGAATTACGTCTGCGAGCGCGGCTGGCCAACCTCGATGTTGCTCGGGCCTCCATGTATCCGGACATCACGCTGACAAGCGAGTTCGGCACGAGCAGCGATATGCTGCTGCGTACGTTGCAAAACCCCGTGGCATCGCTCGGCGCGGCGCTCGCATTGCCGTTCGTCCAGTGGAACGCGGTGCGGCTGAAGGCCGCGATGTCCGAGAGCGAATTCGACGAGGCCTCGATTGCATTCAGGAGGGATCTGTATGGTGCGCTGGCCGAGGTCGAGGACCTTCTAACAGCCAAAACGCAATTGGAGACGCAGGCCGATGAACGCTCTCTCGCGCTCGCCGAGGCGACGCTTGCCGTCTCGCTGATCCATACCCGCTTCGAACTAGGCACGAGCGATGCGGCGCCGTGGCTCGCGGCGCAGCAGGCGCGGCGGCTAGCCGAGCGCAACCGCGTGGCGGCCCAACTGTCGTGCCTCGAAAATCGAATCGATCTTTTTCTAGCGCTCGGAGGCGGCTAGATCGGACATAGCCATGCGGGCGACTGTCGAGTCGTAGCGAAGCGAGTATCATCCGTCGCTATCGTCCAAATCAGCGGCGAGACGAGCGTCAAGGAGATAAGCAAAGTGATTCGTCACATCGTCATGTGGAAGTTGAAGGAAAGCGCGCTCGGCGCGAGCCGCGCCGAAAACGCGGCGAAGCTAAAGGAGCGTCTCGAGGGCTGCGGCGATATCGTGCCCGGCATCTTGCGTCTCGAAGTCGGCGTTGCCACGCCGGGGCTCGATTCGACGTATGACGTCGTCCTGATCTCCGACTTCGCCGACAAAGCTGCGCTCGACGCCTATCAAGTCCACCCCAAGCACGAAGCCATCAAGGAATTCGTGGTGGCCGTGCGCGAGGCGCGCGAGTGTGTCGATTTCGAAGTTTGAGCCGTATCGAACGGCCATGACGCTGAGCAAAGCGAACGCATGATGTCCGAGCAAGACAAGCCGCAGCCCGTATCGGCTGCTTCCCCGTCCGCGCATGAACGCACGATCGAGAGTCCGTTCGTCGATCATCTCGGCGTTCGCTTGATCGCGGCGGCGAACGGCGAAAGCGAAGTGGTGCTGACGCTCGACGAGACGCAGCTCAATACGTGGAACGTCGCGCATGGCGGTGTGACGATGACGCTTGCCGACGTTGCGCTCGCTACCGCCGCGCGCAGCTTGAGCCCGGATGGCGTGGGTGTCGTCACGGTGGAAATGAAAGTCAACTTCATGCAGCCGGGGCGCGGCGAGCTGCGCGCATACGGTCGCGTGCTGCACCGTTCGACCACCATGGCGTACTGCGAAGGCGAGGTACGCGACGATAGCGGAAACTTCGTCGCCAAGGCGCTCGGCACGTTCAAGTACATGCGGCGGCTCGCGGTCGGGCGCGAGGTCGTCGAACAACGACGGCGCCCGCCGCCCGGCACCCAGCCCGGTCCGAGCGACGGCTGAACGCTCGGGTGCTGCGCGTTTTCGTCGCCGTTTTCCCGCCCAATCGCGAATCGGAGAGAAAAATCGCCATGACCCAAATGAATCGCCGCATCGTGCTGGCCTCGCGCCCGCAGAAAGCCGTTTCCGCCGAAAACTTCCGGCTCGAACAAGCGCCCCTCGCGGCGTTGACCGACGGCCAGTTCCGTGTCCGCAACCGCTACTTGTCGATCGATCCGTACATGCGCGGCCGGATGAACGACGCCAAGTCGTACGCCAAACCGCTCGAAATCGGAGAGGTGATGATCGGGGCCACGGTCGGCGAGGTCGTCGAATCGAAGCATGCGGGCTTCGCCGTCGGCGACACGGTGACAGGGATGTTCGGTTGGCAGGACTACGACACGTCCGACGGCTCGGGCGTACGCAAGGTCGACGATACCCACGTGCCGCTTACGGCTTATCTCGGCGCGGCGGGCATGCCGGGTGTGACGGCTTGGTACGGGTTGAACAAAATCATCGCGCCCAAACCCGGGCAGACGATCGTCGTCAGCGCGGCCAGCGGCGCGGTAGGCAGCGTCGTCGGCCAATTGGCGAAGCTGGCCGGATGCCGCGCCGTCGGCATCGCGGGCGGCGAACAAAAATGCCGCTACGTCGTCGACGAACTCGGGTTCGACGCCTGTGTCGACTATAAGGCGGGCAATCTGTATGCGGATCTGAAGGCGGCCACCCCCGACGGCGTGGACGGTTACTTCGAGAACGTGGGCGGCGAAGCGTTCGACGCGACGCTCTCGCGCATGAATCCGTTTGGCCGCATTGCGCTGTGCGGAATGATCGCCGGCTACGACGGCCAACCCGTGCCGCTCAAACAGCCCTCGATCATCCTCACGATGCGCTTGCTCGTACAAGGCTTCATCGTCTCCGAACACCTCGACGTTTGGCCGGAGGCCCTTGCCACGCTGGCCAGCCTCGTCGCACAAAAGAAGCTGCGGTTTCGCGAATGCATCTCCGACGGGCTCGAAAGCGCCCCCGAGGCGTTGATGGGGCTGCTGCAAGGCAAGAATTTCGGTAAACAACTGGTCAAGATCGCCTAACGATTCGAACTGTCGCGCAGGCTTCGCGGATCGCGCCACAAGGCGCACTCATGTGCCAGCGACGGCATGAAACGCAAGGAGAACGCATGGAACAATTCCACGGCAAGGTGGCCGTGATCACCGGTGCCGCGAGCGGATTCGGCCGCGCGTTCGCACAAAAGGGCGCCGAACTCGGGATGAAGCTCGTGTTGGCCGATATCGACGGCGACGCGCTCGGCGATGTGCAGGCCTCGCTCACGGCGCTCGGCGCGGATGCGATCGCAGTGCCGACCGATGTCTCAGACGGCGGGGCCGTCGAGGCGCTCGCGCGGCGTACGCTCGACGCCTATGGCAAGGTTCATTTGCTGTTCAACAATGCCGGCGTGGGTACGAGCGGCTATCTGTGGGAGATGAGCGCGAACGATTGGTCCTGGGTGTTCGGCGTCAACGTGATGGGCGTCGCTCACGGGGTGCGCGTCTTTACGCCGATCATGCTGGCGCAAAACGAGCCGGCCCACATCGTCAATACGGCTTCGGTCGCGGGCCTCGTCTCCCCGCCGTCGATGGGTATCTATAACGCATCGAAGCAGGCGGTCGTGGCGCTCACCGAAACGCTCTATCACGACCTTCGTCGCACCGGGGCACCGGTCGGATGTTCGTTGCTGTGCCCGGCGTTCGTACCGACGGGCATCGCGCAAGCCGAGCGTGCGCGGCCTGCGCGCTGGCGCAACGAGGCACCGCCGTCGGCGTCGCAAGTTTTAGCGAGCAAAGAAATTCGCAAGGCCGTCCGTTCGGGCCGGCTGGCCGCCGCCGACATTGCCGAGGCGGCGTTCGATGCCGTTCGCGCCGATCGGTTCTATGTGATCACGCATCCGGCCATCATGGCGAGCGTGCGGATTCGTCACGAGGATATCGAGCAAATGCGGGCGCCGACCGACCCGTCGGTTTCACCGCACGGCAGTACCTGACAGGGTTCGATCGTCTGGGATCGTATCGCCGGGCTCGAAACGGATAAGGAGAGGCCGATGCACGATGTGACGCTTCAAGCGGGCGATTGGCATGAACTCGGCAGAGATGCCGCTCGGGTACGCGAAGCGGTGTTTGTGCGCGAGTTGGGTATCGCGGCGCCGATGGTCTCCGACGAAGCCGACTTCGATGCCGTGCATGTCGTCGCGTATCGCGACGGAGACGCCATCGGAGCTGCTCGCCTCTTGCCGGACGGCGCGATCGGACGGCTCGCGGTGCTGCCGCATGCGCGGCGTATGGGAGTAGGGTCGTTGATTCTCGACGCGCTGCTCGATCAGGCGGCGCGGCGCCGCTATGACTGCGTGCGGCTCTATGCGCAGCGCGATGCCGTGCCGTTTTATCTCCGGCATCGGTTTTCGACGGTGGGCGAGCCTTTCTATGAAGCAGGGGTCGAACACGTCGAGATGTTGCGGCGCCTATAAGCGAAGGGCCGAACCATCCTCGCTAATCGCGTGACGAGAATGCGGGAAGGTCGAACGTGAACCGGCGCTCGTACGAGCCTGGGCGCTCGATGCGGTGCGAACCGTCGTCGTCGCTGCGCTCCGCGATTTGAACGCTGAGCACCGCGCCGCGCGGCACGACTCGCAGTGCCGTCGTGCCGCGCGTGCCGTAATCGGCCGTTTCGATGAATGCGGCTGAGAGCGCGCGCTCGCGTTCGAGACTGATACCGGTCGACGGAAGCGTCTCATCGGCTGCGATACACGGATCGCGCATGAGTTCGATCAGCGCATCGAGCCTCGGCTCGCCTTCGCGCTCGAGCAGATCGCCCAGCTCCGCCCGCTTACGCACGAGTTTCGGCCACGGCGTATCGAGCACGGCGTTCGAAATGCCGTGCACGCCCGCCGGCAAAAGGCTAGGGGCAGTGTCCGAGCGATTGCAATACCAGGCGAGTTCGCGTCGCGTGAAGTCGCCGACGACCAGGTTGAAACCATTGTATGCGGCACCTCGCTCGGCGATCTCGTGCAGGTAGTCGAGCGGCGTCAGCCGTTGCCCCTTGAGGTAATCGGCGACAAGCGCCCCACGGGTGGGGGCGTCGGGGCGAAACGCTTGCGGATCTCGATGGTTCGTCAGTGCGGCGAAGCGTCCATCGCGGGCGAGTCCGAGCCAAGTGCCCGCACCCACGAGGTCGCGTCCGGCGAGCACGCCGGGGGCGTCGTTCCACCAATCGAGCGGCGCGCTGGCGCGTGCGAAAAACTCATCGCGATTGGCGGTAAGCGTGAGGAGAGCGCCGGTTCCGGCGCGCGGCCGCCAATCGAAGACAATCAAGCACATAACAAGAACGAGCGAGCGTAACGTGAGCACGCGGCCTGAATCTTTGGCCGTAAGTTGGTCTGAAAACGCGGTGATGACGCGGACGGGTAATTCCTCTTCGGAAACACTCTAGGTTTCAATCGCGAGAAATCTGGTTCCTGTGTGGGCACGAGTGGGAATTCTTCCAACCCCTATTCGCTCTCGGCCATGCAGTGGGGATCGACCGGCAAGCAGCGATTGCGATCGGAACGATGTTCTCCATCAGCTTCGCTCTCTCCTTCATCCGCGCCATCGTTGCGCAGGCGATCGTACGCGTGCCATCGGCATGGATCAGACGCCGCGCTGGCGCGTTGCGGCGCCTGCGGTTGGAGCAGTATCACCCCCTCGAGCAGCCCGTTCATCGTTCCGAAACGCTCACTCGGTCATCCTAGCCCGCGCCCGGCTCACACCTCGCTCGGCAACGCGTACGGCAGCGGCTGAAAGACGAGTTCAGGCCCGTCGGCCGCGCCAAGGTGCACGCTCCCGCTTTCCAGCGCCGCAAGCTTGATCTCGGCCAAGACGTCGAAGCCGCCCTTGGGAGCCCCGGCGGCGTTCACCACCATGCCGCACGGTTGCCCCGGATCGTCCGAGTGGAAGAGTTCAGTCCCGGCACTCACCGGTTCTTCGGCCGCCACGTGCGCGAGCGCCATGCGCCGCTTGATGGTGCCGCGGTACTGGCTACGCGCGACCACCTCCTGGCCCGGGTAGCAACCCTTGCGGAAATTGATGCCTTCGAGCACGTCGAAATTGACCATCTGCGGCACGAACTGCTCGAGGACAGCCTGCGTGATGCGCGGTTCGCCAGCGTGGATATCGAGCCAATCCCATACGCCGGGCGAGACGCGAGCGAGCTTACCGTCCAGATCGGCCAATTTCTCCTGCACGAGCGCTTTCGGCCCGATCCATAGATACCGCGGCCGCGCAGCGGCATCGGGCACGCGGATGAGCGAACCGGCCGGCCCGGCGACATGGACGTGTACGCCATCGGGCAACGCGTCGAACAACTGAGCGAGCGGCGCGCGAACGTCTCCGGCGAAGCCGACCACCGCCACGGCATCGGTTGCGTCGGTCAGTTTGGCCTTTGCACGCAGCACGAACATCGACAGGCGCTTTTGCACGGCCGCGGTGAGATCCTTCGAAACGAGCAAGCGGATCGTATCGGCCGCGCGCCACGTCAACATCGAGGCAAGCAATCGCCCTTTGGGCGAGCAGTAACCGGCGAGGCGGGCGCTGGCGGCGTCCAGATGCTGAACGTCGTTCGTGAGTTGGCCATGCAGAAAACTCGCCGCGTCGTCGCCGACGGCGTCGATCAAGCCAAACTGATCGAGCGGCATGAATGCACCGCGCGAAAGGACCGCGTCGAACTCGGCGGCAGCGGGGTGCGACGGCGCTTGAGACGGCGTGCCGGCGGGGGAGACCTGGGCGTTCTGTTCGTTCATGGAATTCGTGACTAGTCAATCCTGACTTCGGCTTAAGCGAACAAGTATTATATGGGGTCCTTCCGAGCCTTGTTTCGCATGACCTTGCTGAAGAAATGCCTCGCCTTCGGGGCAGTCGTTGCCGTTTTGCTTAGCCTCCTCGCCGCCGTGGGCGGATATTACTGGGCCACCCACCCGCTCGCGCTGCAGGCCGCCACGATCGACGTCACCATCCAACCGCGCAGCACGGTGCGCGCTGTCGCGGCGCAACTGAATCGCGGCGGCGTTCCGGTCGAGCCCGAGCCGTTCGTGCTCATGACGCGGCTGCTCGGACTCCAAAGCCGCCTCAAATCGGGCAATTACGAGTTCCGCACGGGGATCACGCCCTACGCGGTGTTACAGAAACTCGCGCTGGGCGACGTCAACGAGTCGGTCGTCGCGATCATCGAGGGCTGGACGTTCAAGCGGATGCGTGCCGAATTCGATGCCAATCCGGCCCTCAGGCACGATACCGCGGGCATGGACGACGCGCAGTTGCTGGCGGCCGTCGGTGCCGGCGATGCGCCCGTAACGAGCGCGGAGGGCCTTTTTTTCCCCGACACGTACCTGTTCGATAAAGGAACGAGCGACGTGAACGTCTATCGGCGCGCGTACCGGTTGATGCAGCAGCGGCTGACGGCGGCTTGGGCCGCGCGCGCGCCCGGCCTCCCGTACCACACGCCCTACGAGGCGCTGACGGTCGCCTCGTTGATCGAAAAAGAAACGGGCAAGGCCAGTGATCGCCCGCTCGTTTCGGCCGTCTTCGCCAATCGGCTGCGCATCGGTATGCCGCTGCAAACCGATCCGGCTGTCATTTATGGGTTGGGCGAGCGCTACGACGGCCACTTGAGCAAGCGCGACTTGCAACAAGATACGCCGTATAACACCTATACGCGCCGCGGCTTGCCGCCGACGCCGATTGCGCTGCCCGGCGTCGCATCGCTGCAGGCCGCGCTGAATCCCGCGCCCACGGCCGCGCTTTATTTCGTATCTCGCGGCGACGGCAGCAGTATCTTTTCAGACACGCTCGGCGCGCACAACCGCGCCGTCGACAAATACATCCGAGGACAGCAATAAATGGCGCGAGGCAAGTTCATCACGTTCGAAGGCATCGACGGAGCGGGCAAGACGACGCATTTGGCCTGGTTTCGCGAGCGCCTCGAGCAAAAGGTGGCGGCCGCGGGCCGTGCCGTCGTGACGACGCGCGAGCCCGGCGGTACGCCGCTCGGCGAGGCATTGCGGGAATTGCTGTTGCATGAGCGGATGGATCTCGAAACCGAGGCGCTGCTGATGTTCGCCGCGCGGCGCGAACATCTCGCGCAAATCATCGAACCGGCGCTCGCGCGCGGCGATTGGGTTCTGTCCGACCGCTTCACCGACGCGACCTTCGCCTATCAGGGCGGCGGCCGCGGCTTGCCGCGCGATAAACTGGAAACGCTCGAACGGTGGGTCCAAGGCGGCTTCCAGCCCGACTTGACCGTACTGTTCGATCTGCCGCCCGAAACCGCCAGCGAGCGCCGCGGGGCCGCCCGCGCGCCCGACAAGTTCGAGAGCGAGACCGACACGTTTTTCGCGCGTACGCGCGCAGAGTATCTGCGCCGGGCGCACGAAGCGCCGTATCGTTTCGTCGTCGTCGACGCGTCGCTGAGCATCGAGCAGATTCGAAAGCAGCTCGGCGAGGTCGTCGACGCGCTTTGAGCGTCCCGCAACCGGCGCACATTATTCCTCGTACGAAGATGAAGGCTCGACGATGATCTACCCGTGGCAACGCGACGATTGGGACCGCTTGCAAAGCCTGCGCGCACAATGGCCGCATGCTTTGCTGCTCTATGGTCAAGCCGGGATCGGCAAGCTGCGCTTCGCGCAACACTTGGCGCAAGCCATGCTCTGCGAAGCGCCGGCCGCGAACGGCGAACCGTGCGGCCAGTGCGCGGCATGCAACTGGTTCGTTCAAGGCAATCACCCCGACTACCGGGCAGTGCTTCCCGAAGCACTGGCCGGCGATGCGGCGGGCACCGCGCCGCCAGAGGAAAAAGCCGAGGGCGAGGAAGGCAAGAAGACCCGGGCGCTCAGCAAGGAAATCAAAATCGAGCAGGTACGAGCGCTGCTCGATTTCTGCGGCATCGGCGCTCACCGCGGCGGCGCGCGCGTCGTGCTCGTCTATCCGGCCGACGCGCTGAACGCGGCTTCCGCGAACGCGCTGCTCAAGACGCTCGAAGAGCCGCCGGCCGGCGTTGTCTTCCTGCTCGTATCGGCGCGCATCGATCGGTTGCTTCCCACGATCATCAGCCGCTGCCGGCAATGGCCGATGTCGACGCCATCGCCTAACGAGGCGAGCACTTGGCTAGCGGAGCAAGGGGTGCCCGATCCGGCGGCGCTGCTGGCCGAAGCCGGCGGTGCGCCGCTTGCCGCATTGGCGTTGGCCGCCGACGAAAACCGGCCGTTGCGCGATTTCACGCTCAAGCAATTGGCCGCGGGTCCCGACTGCGACGCCTTCGCTTGCGCCGAGGCATTGCAAAAGCTGCCCGTGCCCGTCGTGCTTGGCTGGCTGCAGCGCTGGCTCTACGATCTCATCGCCCAACGGGCCGCCGAGCGGCCTCGGTACTTCCCGGCCGCTCAGCGCGAGCTAGAGCGCTGTGCGACGCGGATCGACGCGAACGCGTTCGCGCGCTTCATGAAAGCGGTCACGCGCGAGCGAGCCGTTGAAAACCATCCGCTCAATGCGCGGCTGGTCTTCGAAGCGCTTTTTCTCGGTTATCGAGATTTGTTCGTCTAAACCCCGGCGCGCGTCACACCCAGCCACCTAGAGACCAGCGTTATGCAAGTGAGTTACCGCGATGCGACACTCGACGATTTGCCCGAGATCGTCGCCATTTACAACTCGACGATTCCTTCTCGAGAGGTAACGGCCGACCTGACGCCGGTTACGGTGGAAAGCCGCCTGCCGTGGTTCGAGGCGCACGGCCCGGGCAAACGGCCGCTTTGGGTCGTGGAAGGGCAAGCCCAGGCCGGCGGCGCCAAGCCCCTCGTCGCTTGGCTGAGCTTTTCCGACTTTTACGGTCGTCCGGCCTATGCGCGCACGGCCGAGATCAGCATCTACCTCGATCGCGGCGTACGCGGTCAAGGGCTCGGCACACGGCTGGTCGCGGCCGCGCTCGAGGCCGCACCTGGGCTGGGGATCGATACATTGCTGGGTTTCATATTCGGCCATAACGCGGCTAGCCTCGCGCTCTTTCGGCGTTGCGGATTTCATGATTGGGGTTTACTGCCGCGCGTGGCGGTCCTCGACGGCGTCGAGCGCGATCTGGTCATTCTCGGGCGCCGCGTGGGCGCGCCGGCCGCTTAGGCGGCGCGCGGCGCCGGCCGCGAAACAACTTGAACGAAGGTGTAAGGAATACGATGTTCGTCGATTCGCATTGCCATATCAATTTCGAAGGCCTGGTCGAGCGCTTGCCGCAGGTGCTCGAGAATATGCGCTCGCATGACGTGACGCATGCGCTGTGCGTCAGTGTCGACTTCGAAACGCTGCCGAGCGTACTCGAAGTGGCATCGGCGTACGAGAACGTCTACGCCTCCGTCGGCGTGCATCCCGATCATGAGGACGCGCGCGAGCCGACGGCCGCCGAGCTGATCGAGTTGGCGGCACACCCGAAGGTCGTGGCGATCGGAGAAACCGGCCTCGACTATTACCGCCTGGAAGGACGCTCGATCGCCGACATGGAATGGCAGCGCGAGCGCTTTCGCACCCATATCCGTGCGGCCAAAGCCGTCATGAAGCCGCTTATCGTGCACACGCGGGCGTCGAGCGACGATACGCTGCGGATCATGTCGGAGGAGCAGGCGCACGTCCCCGGCGGCGTCATGCATTGTTTCACCGAACCATGGCCCGTCGCCGAACGCGCGTTGGCTCAGAATTTTTACATCTCCCTTTCAGGCATCGTCACTTTCAAGAGCGCGACGGACGTCCAGGACGTGGCACGCCGCGTGCCGCTCGAGCGGCTTTTGATCGAAACGGATTCGCCGTACCTGGCGCCGGTGCCGTATCGCGGCAAACCTAATGAACCTGCGTACGTAAGTTATGTCGGACGCTTCATTGCACAGGCGCGGGGCATGACGGATGCCGATCTCGGTGCCGCGACGACGCAAAATTTCTTTCGTCTATTCGGTATCCCCGCGCCGGCTGCCGCTTGAAACGAATGATTCCCTCTAATACGACAAAACAAAGGAAGACCTTTTGAATATGTATACCGATCCGTCGTTCTCGACCGTTTCCCGGCGCTTCATGCAGCGTTTCGCGCTCGTCTGCGCCGGCGCGCTCGCCTCGGTCGCGTTGACCGCGCATGCCTATAGCCTCGAATCGCTCGTCAAAGCGGTCAAATTCGACGACGTGGATGCCGTGCAAAAGGCTTTGAGACAAGGCGCCGATCCGAACGCGACGGATCCCCAAGGCATGCCGCTCATCGTGCTGGCGGCGCGCGAAAAATCGGATAAGGTCGCCAAGGCCTTGATGGCCGATTCGAAAACCGATCTCGAAAAACTCGACTCCGCCGGCGAGAACGCCTTGATGCTGGCGGCCCTGAACGGCGACACGGATCTGGTGAAGGCTTTGATCGACAAGGGCGCCGAAGTCAACAAGCAAGGCTGGGCGCCGCTGCATTATGCTGCCGCGAACGGGCACGACGATATCGTGAAAATCCTGCTCGATAATTCGGCCTACATCGATGCGGGCTCGCCCAACGGCACGACGCCGCTGATGATGGCGGCGCGCGGCAACCATTTGTCCACGGTCAAAGTCCTGCTCGACGCGGGCGCCGATTCGCGCGTGAAGAACCAACTCGGCTTGACGGCGCTCGACTTCGCCAAGCGCTATCACGCCAAGGACGTGACCGAGGCGATGGAAGACATGTACGCGCGTGAGGCGGCGGCCGCATCCGGTGCGGCCGGTGCGTCTACGCCGGCCCAAAACGGTGCAAAATAGCCGTTTTTCGGCCCCGGGCGTCAGCGCCGGGGCCCTCTACGCAAGACACGTTTACCGCTCGAAGAAAAGGAAGATTATGTTGCGGGCTTTGATGTGCGTCGGCACGCTGACTGTGCCGGCCGCCGCGATGGCGGCGGTTACGCTGGGGGGAGGGAAGTTTACGGCCGGCGATCTCCACAAGCTATGCAGCCAAACCGACGCCATTTCGCGCGCGGCCTGCGTCGCCTATGTCAAGGGCGCCGCCGACGGCGTGTTCAACACCATCGATGCGATCGGGGGGACGACGGGTCCGCGCGTCGGCCAATATTTTTGTTTGCCCGAGCGCGTCGATCCGCAACGCATGGTCGACGCGGTGCGCCGTTACGTCGCCGAAAACCGCGATTCCGCGGAGTACAACGCCAGCACGGCCGTATCGCTCGGCTTGGAAAAAGCCTTCCCGTGCAAGGGCGAATGAACGAGTAGCGCGTGCAGCGCGGCAGGCTCGCCGCAGCCCCGAACCATCGAATCACGTCCGAACAGAACGCCACCATCATGGGTCGACTCATCGCCGTATCGAATCGCGTCGCCACACCCACCGAAACGAAAGGTTCGGCCGGGGGGCTCGCCGTGGGCATCTACAGCGCGCTCAAGGACATGGGCGGTGTTTGGTTCGGCTGGAGCGGCGACATCGTCAGCGAAGCGGTGGCCAATGCGGGGCCGACGCTCAAGCAAGAGGGCACCGTTACTTTCGCGACCGTCGGCCTCACGCGGCGCGACTATGATCAGTACTACCGAGGGTTTTCGAACGCGACGCTGTGGCCCGTCTTCCACTATCGGAATGATCTCGCGGGCTACGAACGCGAGGAATACGCGGGCTACCGGCGCGTCAATGCATGGCTCGCGCATAAGCTCGTCAAACTGATCGAACCGGACGATATCGTCTGGGTACACGACTATCACCTGATCCCATTCGCCGAGGCCCTGCGGCGCGAGGGCGTTGCCAATCGCATCGGTTTTTTCCTGCATACGCCGTTTCCGTCGCCTCAGGTCCTGCTCAACGTACCGCCGCACCAGGAGCTGATCAAGTCGATGTGCTGCTACGACTTGCTGGGCTTTCAAACGGATAGCGATCGCCGCGCGTTTCACGACTATATCGAGCGGCATGCGGGCGGCACCGTCAGCGCGGACGGCCGCGTGCAAGCATACGGACGCACGTTGCGCACGGGCGTTTATCGCATCGGGGTGTTCCCGGATGAGATCGCGGCCGAAGCCGAGCGTAACGAGAGCCGCAAGCAGGTGCTGGAACTGAAGCACAGTCTCGAGGGGCGCAAGCTCGTCATGAGCGTCGACCGCCTCGATTATTCGAAAGGGCTGATCGAGCGGTTTCGCGCTTTCGAGCAGTTGCTCGAGCATGCGCCGCAATGGCGCGGCAACGTCACGTTCGTTCAGGTCGCGCCACCCACGCGAACCGACGTGGAGAGTTATCAGCAAATCCGCCAAAAGCTCGAATACGAGGCAGGGCGCATCAACGGCCGATACTCCGGGCTCGATTACACGCCGATCCGGTACCTGAACCAGCGCTTTGCCCGTTCGCAATTGATGTCGATGTGCCGCGAATCGCAGGTCGGTTTCGTCACGCCGCTGCGCGACGGCATGAATCTGGTCGCCAAGGAGTACATCGCCGCTCAAAACCCCGACGATCCGGGCGTGCTCGTCCTGTCGGAGTTCGCCGGCGCCGCCGCGGAGCTGTGCGCCGCGCTGATCGTCAACCCGCACGATATCGTCGGCATGTCGGAGGCGCTCGAACGCGCGCTGTCGATGCCTCTCGCCGAGCGCAAGCAACGCCATGAAGTCAATATGGCCGTGCTCAGGCGCAACGACCTGGGCGTATGGCGCGATACGTTCTTGGCCGATCTGCGCGGCGGCTGAACGAAGGGGCCAGCGGCGCCAAGACCGCACTGAAACGGCCTGTTTCGCGTTTGTAACAACCCGCAGCAAATGAAAGCGGCGCGGTATCGGGGCGTGTCATACCGAATAATTGAATCCATCGGCGCCGCCATCGGTCTATCCGAAAGCGCGAAACCCGCGTGGCGCCCCCGAGTAACCGGCCGGCCCGGACGAGCGTTCGTTCGCCCAGGTCCTCTTGCATGGAGTTCATCGAATGAAGATTGCTCAGATCGCGCCGCTGACCGAATCGGTGCCACCGAAGCTTTACGGCGGCACCGAGCGTGTCGTCTCCTACATCACCGAAGCGCTGGTGGATCTGGGGCATGATGTCACGCTGTTCGCAAGCGGCGATTCGAAAACGAGCGCGAAACTGGAGGCTGTCTGGCCGCGAGCGTTGCGGCTCGATCCCGCCATTCGTGACCGTATCGCGCCGCACATGCTGCTCATGGAGCTCGTCCGGCGCCGGGCCGAAGAGTTCGACGTCCTGCATTTCCACATGGACTACTACTCGTTCTCGCTGTTTAAACGGCAAGACACGCCGTTCGTCACGACGCTGCACGGACGCCTCGATCTGCCCGAGCAGCAGCCCGTATTCGACACATTCAATACCGCGCCGGTCATTTCGATTTCGAATGCCCAACGCCATCCGATGCCGCAAGCCAAATGGCTCACGACGGTCTACCACGGTCTGCCCGAAGCGCTCTACACTCCGCAGCCGGTGGAGCAGAAGTACCTCGCGTTCCTCGGCCGGATCTCGCCCGAAAAGCGCGTCGACACGGCCATCCGCATTGCGGCGCATTGCGGGCTGCCGATCCGGATCGCCGCCAAGATCGATTCGGCCGACCGCGAATATTTCGAGCGCGAGATCAAACCGCTATTCGATTTGCCGCACGTCGAGTTCATCGGCGAAATTGCCGACGACCAAAAAGCGAGCTTTCTCTCGGGTGCGCATGCGCTGCTGTTTCCGGTCGATTGGCCGGAACCGTTCGGGCTGGTGATGATCGAGGCGATGGCGTGCGGCACGCCGGTCATCGCGTTCAATCGCGGATCGGTGCCCGAGGTGGTCGACGAAGGCCTCTCGGGTTTCATCGTCGAGGACGAAATCAGTGCGGTGGCCGCCGTCAACCGGCTCCATACGCTTCCGCGTGAGCGCGTGCGGCAACGCTTCGAAGAGCGGTTTACGTCCCACCACATGGCGCGGCAATACATTGCCGCATATCAGTCGGTAATACGCGCTCAGAAACGCTCGCGTTTCAAGGTGGTGGATTCGGCGGGAACGACGGGCACCTGAAGCAGCGCACGCTCGCGGCGTGGGCGGAAAATGCGGCGCGTCGCACTCGGCGGCGCGCCGCTTCGCGCGCTTAGATGTTCAAGCGCGTGATCTTGGTCCCTTCGAGCGAGAGATCGCCCATGAGGCCCGCATTCGTCATGACGATGACTTCGACGGGCTTGGTGGCCGTCGTCGTATCGATCGCGCCGTTAGCGCCCATCTTCAAGACGGCGACGGACGCATCGCCGCCGGCGGACCAGCCGTCACGCGAGCGGAACGAATTCAAGGCATCGTCCGTCATGAACAGGAAGATGACAGCCTTGGACTGGGCACCGGCCTGGAGCCCGAACGAGCCCGAGACGGTGTTGTAGTAGCCCACGGTCTGGCCGCCTACGCGCAAGGCGCCTTCGCCGTATTGGCCGCCCACCACGAAGCCCGCTTGCAGCACCTTCGGGAAGACGAGTACGCCATGGGCCTTTTGCACCAGTTCGCGCGAACCGGGCACTTGGGCGTAGAGCCGGGAGAGCGTCGCATCGACGCTCGAGTTGATCTCCTGACGTTTCGACACGTTGCTGCCGGGTGTCGAGCCAACCGGATTGCCGTTGTTCGTGGTCGCGGTGCAGCCGGCGAGGGCAAATGCGCCGACCACGACGGCGGCGGCCGCTTTGCGCATCAAATATTGTTTCTGCATGGACTCTCTCCGTTATGTTCCGTCGGTCAAACCGCTCGACGGCGGGTTCGGACGAAGCGTGATGTCACACAACGCATTGGAGAGTCGAGCACGGTGCATGCCAGGGCCGAAACCGAATTTGCCGGTCAATGGTGGACCGTTCCCTTGACGACGGGCGGCCGCCGCAGCGCCCGGCGAACGCCGGCCACGAGGAGCCCCACGGCAAAAATGAACGCAGCCGGTACGACCCAATAACCGACGAAGGCATGCCACAGGTAAAGGAATAAGGTGCGACGCCGCAGCGCGTATTCGGCGATCGCATCGCGTTGGCGCGGCGCGTTCGCGGCCAGAATGTCGGCGGGGCAGCCGGCGGCGCGTGCCTCGTCGGGTTTGCCGCGGCAGCGCGCAGCGTCGCCCGCGGCGCGCTGAGCGTCGGTCAGTTGCCAGGTCGTGAGCGCTCGGTCCAGGTCGACGACGTTGTACGACATCTCGTCCTGGATCTCACGTACCGCGACGATCGCCACCGGAACCGCCCAGAAGACGATGACGACGAGCCAACGTCTTACCCAGCGGTTGTGTCTCCATGCCATTTACACCTCCGCAATGCACTCATGCATTCACGATGGGCGGCCCGATGGCTTGTATCGTAGGGTTCTCGCGGGCCGTCTTGGCAGCCATCATAGAAGAAATGCGACGAATCGTCGCTGCTATTAACAGCTAGATCGGCGGAAACGTCACGCTGTCGGTGCGTCGACCGGTAATTTCTTCAAAATTCCCGGCATTTCGCGTCTTGGCGGGGGCAGAGCGGCCCCAGGGGGCGCGCGGCGGGAGAGAGGTAAAAAGGAACGGCTTTTGCATCGGAGTGTATGACCGTTATCGGTCAATTCATGCCGTACGAGCCCGAGGCCGCGGTTGGCGCGGGACCGACCGTCTTTTTCCGATGGAGCGTCAGTCATGGCCGTACCGTTTTCCGAGCAGTACAAGGGGTTCGCGATCGGGGTGCAGGCGCTTCGACGCGCCAAAGAGCCGAACGAGGCGGACGACGCGCCGCGCCGGTTCGACATCGTGGTGACGATTACGCGCAAGGCGAGCGGAGATCGCGCCAAGCCTGAAATGTTCGGCGTCCCCGAACACGCGCCCCTCGAAGATCAGCTTCAAGCGCACCGTATCGGCGTGCAGTATGCGCGCGACATCATCGACGGCAAGGTCGACGGCACGTCGATCGAGCATTAGGGCCCACACCCGATCCTTGCGCGTTAGGCCGGATGAGTCCAGCATAGGCGATCCCCGGTGCCTGCCGGGGAGCGCGGCCGCTCGTCGTGTCAAGCGATGAGGCACCGCGGTATTTCGCCGGCGTTCGAACCGAAAAATCACGGCTCGCCTAGAGCCGAATAAAAAAGGAGAACCTTATGCTGCACCGCACCCGCCGCCGTATGCTTGTCGCCGCCGCCGCGCTGACGTGCGCGGCCCTCGCGCCGGTGGCCTCGAGCGATGCGCTTGCTCAAAGCGCCAAAAAACCGAAGGTGGCGCTCGTGATGAAGTCGCTCGCGAACGAGTTCTTTCTGACCATGGAGAATGGCGCAAAAGACTACCAGCAGCACAACGCGGCCAAGTTCGATTTGATTACCAATGGGATCAAGAACGAGACCGACACGGCCGCTCAAATCAATATCGTCGAACAGATGATAAACAGCCATGTCGATGCAATCGTGCTGGCGCCGGCCGACTCCAAAGCGCTCGTTCCCGTCGTAAAGAAGGCGGTCGACGCGGGCATCATCGTCGTGAACATCGACAATCGTCTCGACCCCGACGTCGTCAAGTCAAAGGGACTGAACGTCCCGTTCGTCGGTCCCGATAATCGCAAGGGCGCCGAGAAGGTGGGCGACTATCTCGCCAAGCGGCTGAAGGCCGGCGACGAGGTCGGCATTGTCGAAGGGGTGTCCACGACGACGAACGCGCAACAGCGGACGGCCGGCTTCAACGATGCGATGCAAAAGGTGCACGCGAAAATCGACTCGGTCCAATCGGGCGAATGGGAGATCGACAAAGGCAATGCGATCTCGGCGGCGATGCTCAATCAATATCCGAACATCAAAGCCCTGCTGTGCGGCAACGACAACATGGCGATCGGCGCGGTGTCTGCGGTACGCGCTGCCGGCAAGCAAGGCAAGGTGCTCGTGGTCGGCTACGACGATATCGATGCCATCAAACCGATGCTCAAGGACGGACGGGTGCTCGCGACCGCCAATCAATACGCGGCGAAGCAAGCCGTATTCGGCATGGATACCGCACTGAAAGCGATCGAAGAGCATAGGAAGCAATCGGAGTTGTCGCAGGTCGTGGAAACGCCGGTCGATCTGGTGACGAAGGCTTCGAAGTAACTTTTTGAGCGATAAATAGCCAGCGCCCGTCGCCTCTTAGGCTGGCGGCGCGCCACGCAGCGTGGGGCGGGGGGCCGCCGCGCTCAAGAAAACTCGCGAACTTGCCGTTATCCTCCGACATAAGCGTCATGGTGGCTGCCGGCGCAACGGCTGCGCAGGCAGCCGCCCCGACAACGGACAACCCGATGGATTTGACCGGCCGCGACGAATTACTGGCGTCGAATTGCCAATGCAGGCAATGCTCGGTTGGTGTGAAATAGCCGTTCCGGAACAACGCGCGGGGAAACGCGTCGGATCGGTGGTGGGTATTAACGGACGTATGGGGTAGTTGCGGGCTGATTTAGCCTGCACACAACAACAAGCGAGAGAAAATCGGTAATGGCGACGATCAAAGATGTGGCGGCCATGGCCGGCGTGTCGTTCACCACGGTGTCACACGTGGTCAACAATACGCGTCCGGTTTCGGCCGACGTGCGCTCGAAAGTCGAGCGCGCGATCGCGCAATTGAATTACGTGCCTTCGGCGGTCGCGCGATCGTTGAAGGCGCGCGCGACGGCGACGATCGGACTTGTCGTGCCCAACAGCACGGACCCGTATTTCGCCGAATTGGCGCGCGGCATCGAAGACGGTTGCGCGCGCCAGGGTTATTGCATGTTCTTTTGCAATTCGGACGACGATCCGGCAAAACAGCGCAATTATTTGCGGATTTTGCAAGAAAAACGCATCGATGGTCTAATCATTGCGTCGGCCGGAGACGATGCCGTTCTCGCGAGCAGCCTGACGGACACGCGCGAGCCGCTCGTCGTCGTCGACCGTAATATCGAAGGTCTCGCGGCGGACCTCGTGCAAATCGATCACGAACGCGGCGCCTACCTTGCCACGCGGCATTTGTTGGAACTCGGCCACGTGCGTATCGGGTGCATTACGGGTCCGGTGGCCACGGCCGTCAGCGCGATGCGCGTACATGGCTTCATTCGGGCAATGACCGAGCGCGGCATCGATATCGAACCGAGTGCGATCGTCGAAAGCGATTTTACGGGCGAGGGTGGGCAGCAGGCGGCCGGACAGTTGTTCGACACCGTGCGGCCGACCGCGATTTTCGCGTGCAACGACATGATGGGCATCGGTGCGCTGCGCGTGGCCGCCGAACGCGGAATCCGCGTGCCGCAACACTGCTCCATTATCGGCTTCGACGATATCGAACTGAGTAGTTACACCTACCCGGCCCTGTCGACGGTGGGCCAGTCCGTGCGCGCGCTCGGCGAGGCGGCGGCGCAAATGCTGATCGAGCGGATCAGCGGCGCGGTAAGTGGGCCTACCCGTCGCCGCGTGATTACGCCGCGGCTGGTGCTGCGCGAATCGACAGCCGTATTTGCCGGGCCGATGAACACCGCGCTGTTCGCTTAACCGCGCGACATCCAGTGCCCGCCGGAGCCGAGGGGCCGGTCGCTCCCCTCGGCAACTTCGTCGTTTTGCATAACGACCACGTCAATCAAAAACCCATCTTCTCTATCGTTAGACGCTATCGGGGCTACGCCCCCATTTGTCTAATTAATTAGTTCTCCTCAAGTACCGCCGGGTAAGGGCCGTAAACACCGGACAGAGCGCGTGCTTCCTTCGCTAAGCGCGATGAACGGTGCGTTCGGATCTTCGGTTCTGACAGGATGAACTTCTAATGCTTAAAAACGGTATATCGATTAAGACGCGCATTGGCTTGGCGATGGCGTTTTTGTCCGCGCTATTACTGGCACTTGGCGCGCTCGGCTTGTCCGGGATGGACAAAGCGAGCAAGGCGACCAGCGACATCTATCAGAACCAGATGCCGAGCGCGGTCGCAATCGGAATGGCGGAAAGTTATGCGGCGCGCGAGCGCCTGGCATTGGACCGGGCGGCGTTGCACGCAGGCGAGACCGATCAAACGAAGAAGAACCTCGATCGCGCTGCCGAGCTTCGCGCGCGATCCGATGATTGGTGGAAAAAGTACCTCGATCTGCCGCGCGACGCAGAGGAAGACAAGCTCGCGCAAGACGCCTCCGGCAAGCGCGAAGCGTTGCGATCGGCGATATCGGCCTACGTCGACGCGATCAACGCGAACGACCACGATAAGATCCTAAGCAGTGCCGACGGGCTGCAATCGGCTTTCGTCGCTTTGTCGAAAAGCGACGACGCGTTGAGCCAAATGCAGTTTGCGCAATCGAAGGCCGGATTCGAGGCATCCCGTTCGACTTACGAGACGTTCCGCGCGGTCACGCTCGGTTTGCTGGCGATCGCGCTCGCGGCGGCGCTCGCGTCGTACCTGACCTTGCGCGCGGCGATCGCGAAGCCGCTTGCCGACGCGCTGGCCGCGTTCGACGCGATTGCGTCGGGCGACCTGCGCCACACGATCGTCGTGCGTACGCGCGACGAAATGGGTCTCATGCTCGAAGGGCTGGCGAAGATGCAGCGCAGCCTGACCGACACCGTCCGAACCGTACGCAGCGGCAGCGAATCGATCGCCTCGGCCACCAAGCAGATCGCCGCGGGCAATCTCGATTTGTCGGCTCGCACGGAGGAACAAGCGGCATCGCTCCAAGAAACGACGTCCAGCATGGATCAACTGACCGGCACGGTCCGGCAAAACGCCGATAACGCGCGTCAGGCGAGCGCTCTGGCGGCCAATGCGTCGGAAATAGCCAACAAGGGCAACGAGGTCGTTGGCCAAGTCGTCGGCACGATGGGCGAGATCAACGACAGTTCGGCCAAGATCGCCGACATCATCACGATCATCGAAGGCATCGCGTTTCAGACCAACATTCTCGCCCTGAACGCGGCCGTGGAAGCGGCACGCGCCGGGGAGCAGGGGCGCGGGTTCGCCGTCGTGGCGGGCGAGGTTCGCGCGTTGGCGCAGCGCTCCTCGGGCGCGGCCAAGGAAATCAAGACCTTGATCGACACCTCGGTCGATCGCGTGCGCTCGGGATCGGCGCTCGTGGGCGAGGCGGGGCGCACCATGGAGGAGATCATCGCGGCCGTGCAGCGCGTGACGGACATCATGGGCGAAATCGCCGCAGCCTCGGAAGAGCAAAGCGGCGGTATCGGCGAAGTGGCGCGCGCGGTGTCGCAAATGGACGAAGTGACGCAGCAAAACGCCGCGCTCGTCGAACAGGCTTCGGCTGCCGCGCACTCGCTGCAGGAGCAAGCCGACCGCTTGCGGACGGCCGTAAGCGTCTTCCAAGTCGCCGATGACGGCGCGTCGTGGCGCTCCGCGCCCCCGTCGGCCGCCGCACCGAGCAGGGCGGCCGTGTCGAAAGCGGCGGCCAAACCGATAGCACGGCGCCCGGCGCCGGCGGCATCCGCGGCTAAGCGTCACTTTGCCACCGCCAAGTCCGGCGGCGCGAGCGCCATCTCATCCGCAACGGCGCCCACGGCCAAACCAACGCCGGCATCGGCGCAACCTGCCGAGACTTCCCTGCGCGCGGACGTGAAACCCGCCACCATGGCGCAAGCTGCGATGCCCTCGGCGGGGGGTGCTCCGGCTCCCGCTCCGGTTCGTAAAGCCCCTGTGACGATTCAATCGAAGGCCGCATCCGACGACGACTGGGAAACGTTCTAACCCCACGCTGCTAAAGGGCGTCGCTCGCGACTGCGGCGCGCGTCCGTTCGCAGACGCATCAAGGCCCGATCGGTCCCATCCGGATCGATCGGGCTTCGCTTTTCTTCCGCCCCCAAAAAAACGCTGCAATGGCGCCACACTTTGCGCGGTGTCGATCCTCCGTGATCGCTGCGCGCGCAATCATCGACCGGCACCGCGCTTTCAAAAAATACTTGTAACCGATGCGTACCTGCGTCATCGGAAACGTCAGGCCGCGCGTATACGGAGAAAGAGTGCGGAGACGGCGCACGGAAAAGGCGCATAGCCGAAGAGCGGGGCGGTTTCTCATGTTTCGCGGCGAGCAGGCACCGTACGTGCAAAGGGCCGTTACCGTGTATCGCTCGACGTGCGTGAAGACGTCGACAAGGCGGGGCCAACCATGAGAAGGGATGCCGGTATATGAGAAATGTGCGCGCTTGGAAGCGTTCGCGCACATGGCAAAACCGACGATGCGCGCAGCTTGCGTTCGCGTGGTCTACGGTTGGTTGAATGATGGATCGAATAGTCGACGCGGTGAGTGCTCGCGAGGTCGCGCCGGCAAGCGTGAACGACCAGCGCGAGCGAGAAGCAGGACCAAGATTGTAGGCGAGTGTGCTCGCATCTCCAAGTTAGGGCACACGTGTAGTGTGTAGAACCACGTAGGTCGTGAAAAAAAATTTAAAAGGGTTTAGGATGAATTCGAGCGAGGTCGTTTCGGTATAGCCACCAAGTAGACGACATCGTCCGCAGACTTCGGCGAGGAGGTAGCATGGATATTTACAGCAGCTTCGCGAACCGCTTCGAGAAAACCCGAGAGGAGGAGTTCTCGCTCGAAGAGTATCTCGCGCTCTGCAAGAACGATCCCGCCGCGTACGCGTCGGCGAGCGAACGCATGTTGACGGCCATCGGGGAGCCGGAACAGATCGACACGCGCCACGACCCCCGCTTGTCGCGAATATTCGCGAATAAGGTTATCAAGGTTTACCCAGCATTCCGCGAGTTCTACGGGATGGAGGATGTGATCGAGCAGGTGGTCGCATACTTCCGCCATGCCGCGCAGGGGCTCGAGGAGAAAAAGCAAATTCTTTATCTGCTCGGTCCGGTAGGCGGCGGCAAGTCCTCGATCGCCGAACGGCTCAAGCAATTGATGGAACGCGTGCCGTTCTATTCGATCAAAGGCTCGCCGGTGAACGAATCGCCGCTAGGGCTCTTCGATTACGAGGAAGACGGACCGATCCTCGAAGAGCAATACGGCATCCCCCGGCGCTACCTGAAGAGCATCCTGAGCCCGTGGGCCGTCAAACGTCTGCATGAGTACAACGGCGACATCCGCAAGTTCCGCGTGGTGCGCCGCTATCCGTCGATACTGCGTCAAATCGGTATCGCGAAGACGGAACCGGGCGACGAGAACAACCAGGACATCTCCTCGCTCGTCGGCAAGGTGGACATCCGCAAGCTAGAGCAATACGCCCAGGACGACGCGGACGCCTACAGCTACTCGGGCGGTCTGTGTCTCGCCAACCAGGGCCTGCTCGAGTTCGTCGAAATGTTCAAGGCGCCGATCAAAGTGCTGCACCCGCTGCTGACGGCGACGCAAGAAGGCAACTTCAAAGGCACGGAGGGTTTCGGCGCGATTCCGTTCGACGGCATCATCCTCGCGCACTCGAACGAATCGGAGTGGAAGGCATTCCGCAACAACCGCAACAACGAAGCACTGCTCGACCGGATTTTCGTGGTCAAGGTGCCGTATTGCCTCCGGGTGTCGGAGGAAATCAAGATCTACGACAAGCTCATCCGCAATTCGTCGCTCGGACAAGCTGTTTGCGCGCCGGGGACGCTCAAGATGATGGCGCAATTCTCCGTGCTCACGCGTCTGCAGGAGCCCGAGAATTCGAATCTCTTTTCGAAGATGCAGGTGTACGACGGCGAGAACCTGAAAGACACCGATCCGAAAGCGAAGTCCTATCAGGAGTATCGCGACTACGCGGGCGTCGACGAGGGGATGACCGGGGTTTCGACACGGTTCGCTTTCAAGATTCTCTCGCGGGTCTTCAATTTTGATACGAGCGAGGTGGCGGCCAACCCCGTGCACCTCATGTACGTACTCGAACAGCAAATCGAGCGCGAACAATTTCCGCCCGAAACGGAGCAAAAGTATCTGTCCTTCGTGAAGGACCTGCTCGCTTCGCGCTACGCCGAGTTCATCGGCAAGGAGATTCAAACCGCGTATCTGGAATCGTATTCGGAGTATGGCCAGAACATTTTCGATCGCTACGTCACTTATGCCGATTTCTGGATCCAGGACCAGGAGTTCCGCGATCACGATACGGGCGAGAGCTTCGACCGCGCGGCGCTGAACGCCGAGCTGGAGAAGATCGAGAAGCCGGCGGGCATCAGCAATCCGAAAGATTTCCGCAACGAGATCGTGAACTTCGTATTGCGCGCTCGGGCCGCTAACGGCGGAAAGAATCCGGCCTGGATCAGCTACGAGAAGTTGCGTGTCGTCATCGAAAAGAAGATGTTCTCGAACACGGAGGAATTGCTGCCCGTCATCTCGTTCAACGCTAAAGGGTCGGCTGAGGAGCAGCGCAAGCACGAAGACTTCGTCAATCGCATGGTCGCGAAGGGTTATACGCCGAAGCAGGTGCGCTTGCTTTGCGACTGGTATCTGCGAGTGCGCAAGTCGTCATAAACGGCAGCAGTGGGACGAGTCGTCGCGCTCGCTCAGGCGTTCGCGGGTTTGCTGCCCGCGAACGCTTGAACTCAAGCGCGGCAAGCGCCACGCGACGTGTGCCGCGCGGGCATGAGGCCTGCACCGGACCAGCGTCGTGTCGCTTTCGGAAATTAAAGCGGGAGACTGGATGTGCTTCATCAAATCATCGACCGCAGGCTGGCAGGTAAGAACAAGAGCATTGCGAACCGCGAGCGCTTTTTGCGCCGCGTGAAGAACTACATTCGGCGCGCCGTATCGGAAGCGGTGCGCGATCGCAGCATCAAGGATATTCAGAACACGCAGAGCATCACGATTCCGCGCAAGGATATCGCCGAGCCGCAATTTCGCCACGGCCAGGGCGGCCGCCGCGAACTCGTCCACCCCGGCAACGAGGAATACGTGCGCGGCGACAAGATCCCGCGGCCGAACGGCGGCAGCGGCGGTGGAGGCAGTCAAGCGAGCAACGAAGGCGAGGGGCAGGACGATTTCGTCTTCGAGTTGAGCCGCGACGAATTCATGCAGTACTTCTTCGACGACCTGGAACTGCCTCGGCTCGTCAAGACGCACTTGCTGGCGGTTCCCACTTGGAAGAACATCCGGGCGGGGTGGGCCGCGGAAGGCACGCCGAACAATATCGATGTCGTACGGTCGCTGCGCAGCGCGTTGGGCCGGCGCATCGCGCTCGGTGCCCCCCTCGTCAATCAGTTGCATGAACTCGAACGCCAGTACGAGGCGCTCTCGAGCGAGCCCGGCGACCACGCCGAGGAACTGAAGCGGCTCGAGGAAGAATTGCACCACCTGCGCGGGCGGATCTGGCGCATCCCCTTCATCGATCCGTTCGACCTGCGCTACGTCAATCGCGTCAAGCAGCCTCAGCCGTCGAGCCAGGCGGTGATGTTTTGCTTGATGGACGTCTCCGGGTCGATGGACGAACAGCGCAAGGATCTCGCGAAGCGGTTTTTCATCTTGCTCTATTTGTTCCTTAAGCGTAACTACGAAAAGATCGACGTCGTCTTCATCCGACACCATACCCGCGCGGAAGAGGTGGACGAGGATACGTTCTTTCATTCGACGGAAAGCGGAGGCACCGTGGTGTCGAGCGCGCTCGAACTCATGCGCAAGATACAAAACGAGCGGTATTCGCCGAGTGAATGGAATATTTACGGAGCTCAAGCCTCCGACGGCGACAACTGGACCGACGACTCGCCGAAGTGCCGCCGTATCCTGCAGGAGGACATCCTGACAAAGGTGCGCTACTTCGCCTATATTCAAGTCGCGCCCGAAGAGCAAAATTTGTGGCTGGAGTATGCGCAGCTCGCCATGACGGAACCTCATCTGGCGATGAAGAAAGTCGATGCCGCGGCCGATATCTATCCCGTGTTCAGGGAGCTGTTCGAAAAGCAGGTGGCGGCCTCATGAGTACTAAGCATTTGCATAACGAGTCGCGCGGCTATCAACCGGAGCGGCGCCGTCGGGGCGCGCACGAACCGCAGGCGCATGGCCGGGAACAGACGAAATCCGAGCAGCCAGCCGGCACCGACGCTCCGGGCCAGGCCGAAGCAACTTCCCCCGTTGTGGCGCAAAGGGAACCCCGTATGAACGTCGCCGACCGCAGACCGTTACCGTGGCCGTCCGATTGGACCTTCGAACTGATCGAAGAGTACGACACGCATATCGCGCGCGTCGCCGAGCAATACGAGCTCGACGTCTATCCGATCCAACTCGAACTCATCAGCGCCGAGCAGATGATGGATGCGTATGCGTCCGTCGGCATGCCCGTCAACTATCGGCACTGGTCCTTCGGCAAACACTTCCTATCGACGGAAAAGAGCTACCGGCGCGGCCAAATGGGCCTCGCCTACGAGATCGTCATCAATTCGAACCCTTGCATCGCGTATCTGATGGAAGAGAACACGATGACGATGCAGGCGCTCGTGATCGCGCATGCCGCGTATGGGCACAATTCGTTTTTCAAGGGCAACTATCTGTTCCGTCTTTGGACCGACGCGCATGCCATCATCGATTACCTCGTCTACGGCAAGAATTACATCGCCGAATGCGAGGAACGGTACGGCATGGACCGCGTCGAGGAGCTGCTCGACTCGTGCCATGCGTTGATGAATTACGGCGTGGACCGCTACAAGCGGCCGCAAAAACTCTCGCTCGCCAAAGAGGCCGCGCTGCGCCGGGAGCGCGAGGCCTATCTGCAATCGCAGGTCAACGAGCTTTGGCGCACGCTACCGTCTCACCACACGCCGCTCGCGGAAGAAGAGGAAGAACGCTTTCCGCCGGAACCGCAAGAAAACTTGCTCTATTTCGCGGAAAAGAACGCCCCGCTGCTCGAACCTTGGGAGCGCGAGGTCATTCGCATCGTGCGCAAGATCGGCCAGTACTTTTATCCGCAACGGCAAACTCAAGTGATGAACGAGGGCTGGGCCACTTTCTGGCATTACACGCTGCTCAATACGCTGTACAACCAAGGCGTGCTCGAAGACGGCTTCATGATGGAGTTCTTGCATTCCCACAGCAACGTCATCTATCAGCCCCCCGTCACCAAGCCTTACTACAGCGGCATGAATCCGTATGCGCTCGGTTTTTCGATGATGAGCGACATCCGCCGGATTTGCGAGGCGCCCACCGAGGAGGACCGCCGCTGGTTCCCGGACATCGCGGGCACGCCCTGGCTGCAAACGCTGCACTACGCCATGCGCAACTTCAAGGACGAGAGTTTTATCGCTCAATACTTGTCGCCGCACCTCATTCGCGACATGCGCCTGTTTTCCGTGCTCGACGACGATACGCGCGATGCGCTCGAAGTGTCCGCCATACATGACGACAGCGGGTATCAGCACGTGCGGCAATCGCTGTCGCGCCAATACGACATGCACCATCGCGAGCCGAACATTCAAGTCTGGTCGGTCAATACGCGAGGAGATCGCAGCCTCACGCTACGGCACTTCATGAGCGATAACCGGCACCTGGCCGGCGACAGCGACGAAGTACTCAAGCACATGGCGCGGCTGTGGCAGTTCGATGTCTATCTGGAGAGCGTCGACGAGAACGGCACGGTAAGGAAGCGGTACGACTGCCGTTACACACCGCCGGCCATCAGACTCTAGCGAGGGCAAGCGCGGCACATCACCGCGCTTGCCCCGCGTTGTCATTCCATGCGCGCTTGAGTAGGGCGCGCACATCGTCGTCTGTCGTTTCCCCGAAATCCTCATAGTGCTGGCCGACGCTGAAAAACAGCGCCGGCTGCGCGACGCATACGAAGTCGTCCGCTAGATCCTCGAACTGCGCTTCGATCCCGGCCGGGGCGACAGGCAGCGCCGCGATGATGCGTGCCGGATGACGCGCGCGCAGCGCGAGAATGGCGGCCTTCATCGTCGAACCCGTGGCGAGGCCATCGTCGACGAGCAATACCGTGCGTCCCTCGACGGAGGCTGGCGGACGATCCCCTCGGTAAGCCGCCTCTCTTCGCGTCAGCTCGGCGCGCTCCCGGGCCAGGACCGCGTCGAACTGCGCTTGTGTGACGAGAGCCGCTTCCATCGTATCGTGCTCCACATGCAACGCGCCGCCGGAGGCAATGGCGCCCATCGCCAATTCCCCATGACCCGGTACGCCGATTTTTCGGACCGGCAATACATCGAGCTCCGCGCCGAGCGCCGACGCGACTTCCGATGCGACGGGAACGCCGCCGCGCGGTAGACCCAGGACGACCGTTTGCTTACCACAGCCTTCGTTGCGCAAACGAGCGGCGAGCAAGCGCCCGGCCTCGTTGCGATCTTTGAACAGCGCGAACATAGGTCACCCCGCGCCAATGAGCGCGAACAATGCCGCCACGTTTCATTCTAGGCGGGAATTCGAGCGCTACGGTGGGCGCTTGCCTGCATCGATTCGTCAGTAGTTGGGCATACCGCAAGGGCGGCCGCCGCGTGTCACATTTGTTCAGGTTTCTCGGGTATCGGCCGCCTACCGTCAAATTGACAAACGCATGGGCGCTTTTGCGCATGCGTGCCAGATGCAACGAAGACGTATCGACGTCGCCAAGGAGTCGCCGTGCAAGACGGGCAGCAACAGGGTGGGGGAGCGCCATCGAACCGATCCGGCCGAGCGCCGAACAAGCTTGTGTCTGCAGTTCGGGCCTGGCGCCGGTCATGGAGCCTGGGTGCCGGCGGACGCCGTTCGCCTAACCAGCGAGATAGGCGTTCCGGTGTTCGAGCAAACGGCTGGGCCGCGCTGGAGGCCATCGGCGGAGAGAAGGGCGCCGAGCTTGTGAAAACGCTGCAGCGCCTTTCGCCGGCGTTTGCTCGTCTTTTGATCGAGCAGACCTATGGCGAAGTGATCAGTCGCCCCGCGTTGTCGCTGAAGGATAGGGAATTGGCGACCGTCGCGATGCTGGTCGCACTGGGTGACGTGCCGTCGGCGCTCGAGTTGCACTGTGTCGGCATGTTGCGCACCGGTTGGTCGCCGCGAGAAATGGCGGAGGTCATCTTATTCGCGGCGGCTGGCGCCGGGACTCGGTCGTTCGAAGCCGCGACAGCCGTCGCAGAACGCGTCCTTGCGAAGGACAGCACTATCGGGGACGCGCTTTCGAGCGAGCCGGGACGGGTTCCCGAGGACGTTCGACGATACGTGGTCGTGCTGTTTGACGCCTCGCGGCACGCGGACGTTTTATCGGCGCTCGCGCGCATTCGGGCTTGCGACGGGCCGCCGCTCGCCTTGAGCGATCGGCGGCTCGTGGAGTTGGCGAGAACGCTTGCGCGCGGCAACGAGCGGAGCCAGATCGCTGCGCATATCGAGCGCTGCCTGCACGCCGGATGGACACGAGAGCAACTCGTCGAGTTGCTGATGCATACGACTGTCTACGCGGGTTGGCCCTTGACGTTGAACGCATTGCAGCCTGCGGCCGCTGTGTTGGAGCGGTACACCGTGCGGCCGTAGGCGAGGCCGCGCGCCTCGCCTGCATCGATTGCACTGCCGGCGCTACAGCGCATCATGAAAAATGATGCCGACAGTGTGGCGCTGCCCTGAGCGGATGCGGCTTACGCCGTGGCGCATATTGACGCGGTAAGGGCCGCGCGTACCTTGCACGGGGCGCTGGCTAACCGCAAAGATCACCGCATCGCCCTGCTCGAGAGCAACGACTTCCGGCCGCGACTGCATCCGCGGCCGCTGTTCGGTGAGCACGAATTCGCCACCCGTGAAGTCCCTGCCGGGTTGCGATAGCAAAATCGCAACTTGGAGCGGAAACACATGCTCGCCATACAGGTCCTGGTGCAAGCAGTTGTAGTCCCCGGGCCCATATCGCAGTATGAGCGGCGTCGGACGCGTTTGACCGGCTCGATGGCAGCGATCGACGAACGCCGCATGGGTTTTCGGATAGCGAGCCTCGATGCCCATGGCCGCGTTCCAACGGTTTGCGATCGATGCTAAATGAGGATAGAGCGCCGAGCGAAGGGAGGCGATGGGCTGGGGAAGGGGGTAAGTGAAATACTTGTACTCGCCTCGTCCGAAACCGTGGCGACTCATGACGACGCGGCTTCGATAGAGCGAATCCCTATCGTAGATCCCGCTTAGCGCCTCGCATTGGGCCGGTGTCAACAGGGCGGGGACGACGGCGCATCCTTGCGCGTCGAGCCCCGCCTCGATGTCGGCCCAGTCGCCGCTCGTTAGTCTTTGAATCGTCGCATCGACAGAAGGGAAGGACAGGCTACCGCCGGTGTCGACGGCGGGAGACGGAACTCGTTTGGCGAGGGGCATGCTTGCGAATGGTTCATTGAAAGGTACGGAGTCGGAGATATTCTGCGGCAAGACGCGGCCGTTGACCCACCGAACTTTGCGCTTTTATTCGAGCGCCGTGACGGGTTACGAATCGTTTATCAATGCCTGCCGACATTGACAGGTGCATCAGTGTCCAATGAGGCGCAAATTGGCGTAATCCGAGCGGGAGGTGCCGTCATGTCGGCCGATACCGGGAAGCCAATGAAAGCGGGTCACGTGAACGTGCTGGTGGTTGTCGATACCGCGTACGTCAAGTCGACCTACGGACCGAACGAGAATGCGGCTGAGCCCCGGCACATTTCGAGCCAAAGGCAATTCATGGTCTGTACGGGAGCGGGTGCGATACGGGCGCAAGGGTCAAGTGAACTCCGATTGTCAGCCAACGTTGGGGATCGAATAGCGGTGCGCGTGACTTCGATCTGCGGCAATGCGGACGACGCGGTGATTGCCTATAGCATCAGCCAGCGCTCCGGCGCAAAAGTTTTCGGCCGGTTCAAGCAAGCGGTGGTCACGAGAGCGGCAGCCGTCCGGCCGGACCCCGACTCCCCGTATCGCAACGGCCTCCCGCCCATCGAAAGCCGAGTTGATTGTTCGAGCTTCGAATCGACCGTCATTGCACAAGGCGCGGCCGAGCTTCAACTTGCCTTCGGACTTTACGTAATTTCCGTCAATGGACAAAGTCAGAATTTATTTGGTTATTACGCGTGGAACCAATCGTTTCGCTTCGATAATTAGGTAGTTGCAACATATAGACGGCAATTTATATCGAAGCAGCTATTTAATGGCGCAATTTCGACCCTGTATACTTCGACAGGTGTATTAATCATAAAATAGGAGGAAATTGATTGCGACGGGGTTTGCGACGCACCGTCTCGCTTTTAATTAAATCCGTCGCGAAATAGGGGATGCAAATGGCCGAAATCACGTTGTCCGCAAGCTCACAGGATATCAACATCCTTGTAGTTATCGACACTGAGTACATCAAGGCCGCATATCCGAACGGGAGCAAGGATCAGAACAATCCGACCGGTATTTCGCATGATCATCAGTTCATGCTTTGCACGGGAGCGCGCAGCATCATTCGGGGCCAAGGCACGGGGGACTTGGAATTTTCCGCTTATCCCGGCGATCGCGTCTTATTCACCGGTGTATCGATTTACGACAACTCAGACGATGCCGTTATCGTCTACAACATCAGGCATTTTCAAGGAGACCAGGTATTCAATCAATTCAGCACGGACACCGTCGTCCGTAATGGCGCGGTCCAGCCGAATCCCGATTCGCCGAGTCGGAACGGTTTGCCGCCGCTGCAAAAGCCGCTGACTTTCGCGACGTTCGGGTCGACGGTTCGTCAGAGCGGGCGCGAAGGATTTGGAGTCAGCTTTGGCCTCTACACGCTCACCGGCGGGCAGAAGCAAGATCTGTTCGGCTACTACTGGTGGGATCCGTACATCACGGTTCCGGCGTAATCACACAGTTCTCGACCCGTTAGAACCGTAGATCATGCACGCCATGAGTCGCGCAGGAGCGCGAGGATTGGCGTGCGCTGTTGCGGTCGTGGTCTGAGATGGAGACGGAGCCGGTCGCGACAGACTCGAGGATAAGGGCTGCGCGACCGCCATCGATCAGGTCATGTTCGGTGTGAACGTAATTTGACATAACATGAATTATCGAACTTTTTTGTGTTAGGGCTTTTTAGTAATGTCCGCTTCTGGCTACTTAGAAATGTCCGCTTCCGAGCAGCGTAAGCTATCCGGCCGCCGAGTTCCCAAGCGCCTAACGGCTTCTATTGCGCCCTTCCCATGGGGGTCGAATAGATCGAGTCCCAACTTATCCCTGTCGTCGCCGGCATTGGAGTCCTCGAAGAAATGCACTCCGGAAGACATATGCAGTAGATCTCGGATCGAAGTTTGTCCGTACGGGTTGTCCGCCAATTCCGGCACATAGAGATCCGCGAGATCGTCTATCGAGCGTATCGAGCCTTCGGATACCGCGATTCCGATCAGCATGCCGATCACCGTCTTCGCCATCGATTGGGATAGAAACCTGTCTGAATCCTTTCGATCGTAGCGATAGTGTTCGTACAGAATCGTATCGCCGCGCGCGATGAGCAGACCGGTGACCGGATTCCGATCGAGATAGTTGTTGAGGTTGCGGTATTGGCCACCGTATGGGTACGTCAGCGTCAGTTCGCGCTCGGACGTCTTGAGCAGCGACGGGCGGCCTGCCTTCTCGATCGGATCGGCAGGCCGGACCGTGTCGTAATGGCTGTAATAGCCGACGAACTGCTTTTGCGTTCTTGCGCGACCTGATATCGGCAGCGGATAGTTTTCCGTAGCACCGTATGCATCGGCGGCGTATCCCGTATCCGAGAACACTGGGCTCGCCGGCGCGATGGCATTGGCCAACATCAGAACGCTACCGACAGCAAGTTCCTTTACATAACGCGACACATCCAACCTCCTTTTGTTAGGGCTTTTTAGTAATGTCCGCTTCTGGCTACTTAGAAATGTCCGCTTCCGAGCAGCGTAAGCTATCCGGCCGCCGAGTTCCCGGTGCTGGAGGCCCTGATGGCTGCGACAGAACGGATAACCATGACGATGCGCGAGCTGGACAGATTCAAGGTCATTCAGGATGTGGTGGACGGCAAGCTCCAGCCATGGCGTGCAGCCGACCGGCTGGAGCTGACGACGCGACAGATTCGGCGGCTCGCTGCCCGGTTTCGGGAACACGGGCCGGCCGGGCTGGTTTCTGGTCATCGAACCAAGCCCGGCAATCGTCGACTCGACGGCGATCTCGCAGCGCGGGCGCTGGCGATCATTCGGGATCGCTACGCCGATTTCGGGCCGACGCTGGCCTGCGAGAAGCTGTGGGAGTGCCACGGTATCCGGCTGGCCAAGGAAACGGTCAGACGGCTCATGACGGAGGCCGGCTTCTGGGTACCGCGCCGGCAGCGACCACCGAAGGTTTATCAACCGCGGGCACGGCGTGCATGTTTGGGCGAGCTGATCCAGATCGATGGCAGCGACCATCGCTGGTTCGAGGATCGGGCGCCAGCCTGTACGCTGCTGGTGTACGTCGACGACGCGACGAGCCGGTTGATGATGCTGCACTTTACGGCGAGCGAATCGACCTTCAGCTATTTCGAGGCCACGCGTGCGTACATTGAGCGCCACGGCAAGCCGGTGGCCTTTTACAGCGACAAGGCCAGCGTGTTTCGCAAAACGGCAGCGAGCGGGACTGGCGACAGTGTGACCCACTCTGGGCGCGCGATGTACGAGCTCAATATCGACACGTTTTGCGCCAACAGCAGCCCGGCCAAGGGGCGCGTGGAGCGAGCGCATCTGACCTTGCAGGACCGGCTGGTCAAAGAGCTGCGCCTGCGCGGGATCAACACGCTCGAGGCGGCCAATGCCTATGCGCCCTCCTTTATCGCGGCCTACAACGCGCGCTTTGCCAAGCCGCCCAAGAGCGAGTTCGACGCGCACAGGCCGCTGCGCGACGACGAGAAATTTGCTGAACGACACGCCGGCGAACCGGAAGCTGATCCACCGCTACATCGAGGTGTGGGAATCACCCTGACGGGGCGAGTCGAGATCCGCACGGAAGCGAGGCTACCAACCAAGGCTATTGGTCGTCGCTGAATTGGTGTCCTTCACCAGCCCATCGATCACCATAACCTCACCGTCTTCATGCTGACGGGCGTGATCATTTGCCGCCTGTCCTTCGTCGGCGAATCGTTCGCGCCGGTCGCCTTCGCAACGAAGCTCGACATTTGCCCTCCGCACCATACCCAAAGGACAAAATTTAATTGGAAAAATATCGAATCCCACAATACGAGTCTCACGACGCAAGATAATGAAAAGGCACAATGACGTCGAGCGGCATTGCCCTACAATTAAATCACCCCAATCAGGCACATGAAGCCGAATCCGCCCCCTCAAATATGCAGCATCAGGCGCTATCCAAATTGGCGAAAATTTCACTTAAAGGAATTCCAATGTGCGCAGCAACATCAGATGAGTCAACACCCGCGGAACAGTTCTCTCAATTGGCAGATCTTTATGAAGACATGTTTGAATGGGAATTCAGAAAATTTTTCGAAGTTCCAACGGTATTCAATGTCATCGGAAAGCCGACCGAAAAGTCCTTCATTGACTTCGGTTGTGGCGGAGGCGGATACACGCGCCTATTAAAAAAACATGGTGCCGCCTACATCACCGGTTACGAACCCACCGCTGGAATGCGAGATTACGCGCGCACGCAAGCCAGTCAAGAGAATCTAGACATAAATTACATATCAAGCATCCGAGAGCACACAAAAATAAAATACGATACGTTGCTAAGCATTTATGTCTTACCATATGCAAGTACGGTCGCTCTATTAGATGCGATGTGCGGAGAAATGGCGTCTCTTATTCGCCCAGGCGGACGCATTGTTGCCGTTACAATCAATCCTGATATCAACAGGAATCCAGAATACTACGTGCCGTATGGATTAAAATTTACCCCAGATGATGCAAGCAAGTCGGACTATGAAGATTGCAGTCGATTGAGGCTCGATTTGAACCATCGAGGATACACAGGATCAGTACATGCCTGGTATTGGAAACGATCGTCGATCGAGCAGTCTCTGAAACGCGCCGGCATCCACTCGATCAACTGGCATCATCTGCGGGCCACGGCATTCAACGCCTCGACCCCGATGCCCGAAGCTCTTATCGCATACAGCGATCACCCCCATGCAATTGTCATCGAGGGAATAGCAAAATAATACAATCGATACCACTCAAAGATTAGATGAATATCGATTTTTTCAAAAGTAACCCAGCGCCGCTCGCCGTAGAACTTGCTCGCATCGAGCCTGCAATGAAGGAGCCACCATGTCGTTAATCGAAAAAATAACTTCGATACCTTCGACCGCAAATGATCCGTACCAGCATACGACTGGTACACTCATGATGGAGATGAAGTTGGCAGGCATCCGAAATGTCAACCTCATCGCCGAGAAGATGGATTCGTTGCGTCAAATGCAACTTCGCGAAGGCATCTACGGTTTCGATTCGTTTTCGTGCCATGGGAGCGACGCTCACGCTCCCATGGCCACATCGCTAGATGAAATACCACACGATTGCACAATATGGTCAACCAACCTATATCTTGGACTAAATCGACATCCCAAGGTAATTGATCAGGTTGTCGAAGCGGTTTATCGCATGGGGACAGGTTGTGGAACTTCGGCGATCTCCGGCGGCATGAATATTTTACACCGAAAAATTCAGGCAAAACTTCAAGATTGGTTAAGCAAGGAATCAGTTTTGCTTTTTCCTACAGGCTTTACTGCGAATATGGGAGCGCTCGCGGCACTGTGCCAAGAAGGCGATCATGTGCTGATCGACAGCGAATCTCACGCCTCGATTCGGGACGGCATCAGGCTCTCACCGGCAAGAAGATGGATAGCATTCCAACATAACTCGGTAAAGGATTTACAGGAAAAACTTGAAGTATCGCAACGCGAATGTACAGGAAAAATAATCGTCGTAGTCGAATCGGTCTACTCCATGAGCGGCGACATATGCCCGCTCGCGCAAGTTTCCGCGCTAAAGCAACGTTACGATTTTCTTCTATTTGTCGATGAAGCACATTCTTTCGGCCTTTATGGCGCGGGTGGCAAGGGTCTTTGCCATCAAGAGAATATTCTGGAAAACGTCGACTTTCTTGCGTCGACTTTCTCCAAGGCAACTGCATCCATTGGCGGCTTCGTTGCAACGGAGCGTCGCTTCGCTTCCTATTTTCAATGGAGCGCCAACGCCTATGCATTTCAGGCTTGCTTTACACCCGCAGACGCAGCAGCCGTGCTGGCATCCCTCGAAGTCATCGAAAGCGACCCGACTATAGCTTTTGACTTGCATAAAAAAAATCAGTACATGCGCACTAGGCTACGCGATGCCGGTTTCGATTTAAGAAATAGCGAGAGTCCGATTATTCCGATTTATATTCCAGACACCGAAAAACTGCTGAAGATCTGCTTCGAATTGTATAAACGTGGGGTGTTTTCGGTGCCGGTCGCCTACCCCATGGTAGCGGCGAACGACGGCCGTATCCGATTCATCGTCAACGTTCGGCATACCCTCGAGCAAATTGATCGCACGGTCGATTCGTTGACTGAACTCGCCGGCAAGTACGATGCGCTCGGCACAGGCGTAGGTCGCACGTTAAGCGCCTAACTGCTACGGAGGAACGGTTCGTGGAACGGTTTGATGTCATTGTTGTCGGCGCCAGTGTTTCCGGCGCGCCGACAGCCATGCTGCTCGCGCGGCGTGGCTATAAGGTTCTGCTGATAGATCGCAAGCATTTTCCGCGCGATACGCTGTCGACCCATTTCATTTGGCCACGAGGGGTGTCCTATCTCAAACGCTGGGGTATAGCCGATTCAATTCTATCTGAGACACCGCATTTCACGCGAATGGAAGTTTCAGTCGAGGGAATCAGCATCGTCGGCTCGATCCCCCTCCCCGCTATCGAGCAAAGATTTCTTGAGCTGCATGGCGACAGCGTTGGTGCGACCAACACGTATTGTGGCCCACGGCGGTTGCTATTGGACCATATCCTGGTTAAAGCGGCTGCGACCGCTGGGGCCGACATCCGCGAGGGCGTGACATTCACGCGACCGATCACCGAAAATTCCAAAATTATCGGCATTCAAGCGGTGACTGAGCAAGGCGCACAGCTACAAGCTACCGCGCCCGTCGTGATCGGCGCCGACGGTCGGTTTTCGCAGTTTGCTAAAGCGGTACGCGCCGAAACGATAGATTACCGCGAGACTTCGACATTCGCCTACTTTGGGTATTTTTCCGGTATCGACAAACAGGGGCTGACAATCCGTAATCGCGGCCGCCTAGGAACGGCGATTTTCCCGACGTCGGACGGAACGCATATGGTTCTCGCATACGGTCCCAGCGCATGGTGGGACCACTTCCGGCGCGATCCGGAAGCGAGCTTCTTGAGGACATACGATTTTTGCGACGCTGATTCCGCTGAAAGAATCCGCACCAGCAAACGTGAAGAACCGTTTAAGGCATGTGGATCCATGCCGGCGTTTCAGCGCGCGAATATCGGTGATAGCTGGGCATTGATCGGCGACGCGGGAAGCTTCAAGGATCAGGTAACGGCGATGGGCATCACCCATGCGTTCCGAGACGCTGAATTAATCAGTTTTCATATCGATAGGGCACTGCGCGGGGAGATTCCCCTCGGCGAAGCGCTGCGCACTTATCGAACCGTTCGCTCTGGAGATTATGAGGCGTATTTCAATTTCGTATGTCGAGTCGCCGAATTAAATGTTCGTCCTCGGGAAGAACTGGCCGCCATACTGGATGTAAGTCGGAACCAGCAAAGGGCGGACGAATTTCTAGCGCAGTTCGGCGATACGCTCCATATACCCATGCCTGCGATTTCCCCGCATCTCTCGGAACATCCGACAGTCGCGACGGCAGGCTGCACCAAAGACGCTGTCCCTGGCTACGATTGCCCACCGTATAGCAACTGACACCTCGGCTCCATCCGAGGCCCCGTCGCGCTGCTCTAACCGGATATCCCTTCAGCCGTTCCTGCATTGAGTGAGCAAAATATGAATACGTTGGACACGATCAAGATTGCTTATCATCACCTTGCCGAGGGCACCATTTCGGAGCTGCTCGCGCTGTTTGACCCTGCGATTACCTGGAACGAAGCGGAAAGCAGCCCGTACTCGAATGGACAGCAATGGCATGGCGCGGCATCCATCAAGCAGAACTTGCTGGACCGAATTTCGGTCGACTGGCAAACATTTTCAATTCGGCCTCTGCGGTTCTACGCATCCAACGAAACAATCGTGGCCGAAGTTAGATATATCGGGATCCATCGACGAACCGGTCGGCGAATCGATGCTCAAGCCTGCCACATATGGGGAGTTCATGGCGGTAGGATAGTCAGCTTCCAGCAATACGCGGATACGTGGACGCTGCGGACCGTCACGGACGCCTCCGCCGACAGGGACGAACAGCGTTAGATCCCATCCGCAACCGAGTTCGTCCCCTGACCGCACTCAACGAAACCGCAAGATGCGGTTAGCCCGCGTGAGCCGCGTTGGACACCATACGCCTGACTCCACTCTCGAAGCAGGCCTCCAACGCAATGCCAGTCCAAACCGCAACTCCCCCATCCGCCGCATCGCTGCCTGCGGCCTTTCATCGCCTCGCTTGGTCGAATCTCGCAGCCCAATGCGCAGAGCAAATCGGCCTCGCCGCAACACCGATCGTCGCTGTGTTCTCGCTTGGAGCCGGAGCCGGTCAAACGGGTTGGCTGCAAACGGCCCAGACCATGCCGTTCCTTGTTCTGTCGGTTGTGCTAGGCGTTTGGGCCGATCAAACTTCACGCCAAAAGCTGATGGCGCGCGCCGAAGCCGTGCGCTGCGCCGCCCTCCTCGCTGTTCTCGCGTCGCTCGTCACCGGCAGCTTGTCGTTACCGGTGCTGGCCATTTGCGGATTCATAGGCGCATGCGGCACGGTCGCCTACAACGTCGCTGCGCCATCGCTCGTCACCGCCTTGGTCGCACGCAGCGCATGGGCCACAGCGAACGGGCGAATCGAGCTTGCTCGTAGCGTCGCATATTCCGCCGGCCCGGCGATGGGTGGCCTGCTGGTCGGCGTAACCGGCGCTCCCGCCGCCTTCCTCGCTGCCGCGGGCCTTTCCGCCATGGCGGTCCTGCTACTCACAAAGATCAAAGAACCCGTCCGCCCGCCCACGCCAAGCCGACGATTCCTACCGGAATTGCGCGACGGCGCAACATTCGTGGCGGGCAACGCTCTCTTGCGAGCCGTCGTCTCTACCGCGGTTTTCTTTAATATCGGCTTCTTCGTTATCCAAGCGGTGTATGTTCCGTACGCCAGATCGCACCTCGGTCTCTCGGCGGCGGAAGTCGGCGCAACGCTAGCCGCCTATGGTGTAGGCATGATCGTCGGCGCGTTATGCGCTCCGAAAATAGCGACGTTACTGCCGTTCGGCAGAATGCTGATCGTGGGGCCGTTATGCGGCCTCGCAGCATCGCTGACCTTATGCGTCACGCTTTTCGTCCCTTCGCCATGGATCGCGGCAGCCGCTTATTTCGAACTCGGCTTCGGACCGATACTTTGGGTGATCAGCTCCACTACGCTTAGGCAGGCAATCACGCCCCAGTCCATGCTGGGCCGCGTTTCGGCGTTGATTAGTACCGCGACCTACGGCTCGCGTCCGGTCGGCGCTTTGATCGGCGCGACGTTGGGAGGCGCGGCGGGCGCGCGGCCATGTCTTGTCGTGGCGGTCGCCGCATTCGCAATTCAGGCGTTCGTCATCCTTCGCTCGTCAGCCGCGCAACTCGACGATCTACCCGACAGGGCACTAACGACTGACAAATAATGGACCGCGGCCCAGGAATTGGCACCTACGACGACCCGATTCCTGGATCGTCAACTCGCAGTCTCCCACGGGTTGATGACACTGAGCCCGCCCGCTTCGTAGGGTGACGTATCTCGGGATGCCACTATGAGTCCCCGACAGGCAGCAATAGCAGCGATATCGCCGTCCGGTGTGGGAAAACCTCGGCCGCAGCTTCTTGCGGTTGAAGCAAGCTCGGCATAATGCCCTGCTGCATCGACGTCGAACGGCAATACGCGTCCCTCAAAAAGCTCAAGCAACCCATCGAGTGCGCCAGTCAAGAGGTTTTTACGCTTGCCGCTCGGCAGTGCGGCGATACTAAACAGCAACTCGGCCAATGTGACGCTCGACAAACACAACCTTTCAGCCGCTTGCTCATTAAGCCATGCGAGAACAGTCGAGTCCGGTTGCGGCTTCATGGCTTCCGAAACCACGTTGGTGTCCAGGACGATCATTCGAACCTCATCGGTTCCGCCGGCTTCTTTTCTCGCGTTTGATCCATGGCCGCGACATCCTCATTTGTCAGCCCCACTTTACGTCCTAGAGCCGCCAGAGCGTCGCCCAAGCGAACACGTTTTTCGGGTTTGACGGCACTCGCGAGAATCTCCCGGATCTCCGCCTCGGTACTTTGTCCATGCTGAGCAGTCGGAAGCCTAAGGGCGCGATGTACCTCGTCAGGCACGTTGCGTACAGTTAGAACGGCCACAATCAATTCTCCAGCTATGCTAGCAATGAAGTCAGTTCTATCTATCATAGTGAAGTCAACGCTGCGACTCCCATCACATGCACGGGGTTTGCTCAGTTGTGCATGCAGGCAGCGCCGCTGCCGTTCCTCGCGAAAACATATCGAAAGGAGTCGCACCATGGCAAATAAGCAAGCGCCGAATCAACCTGGCACCTCAACCGGGCAACCCGGCTCGGAGCAAGACGAAACGGGCGGCACGTTCAAGACCGACGTCTCCGAAACCGACGATGAAGGCACGACCGTCCGCGAAGCAGAAGTGCGCGAGGACGATCTAACCGAAGTCGATCGTTCGAAGGAACAAGGGCACGGTTGACCGGCAGAACGCCTGAAAGGCTGGCGCTGCTACAACAGCGCCGGCTTTGCAACCATGAGAAAGTACACGATCACCATCGCCACAAACGCCGGGTACCCTAGCCACTCCCATACCCGCGCATAGTTCCAATACAGCGGCGGCAGCGCCAAATCGCCTTGCGCCGCGCAGCGGCTAGCGATGCGCGTCATTCGGACCTGGATCCATACGACCGGCAACCAGCACACACCCGCAATCACGTAGAGCGCCAGGGAGGCGACGACCCACGGCGTATTCAACGACCAACCCGCGGCATGTACAAGCCAAAACCCCGACAGCGGCTGAAAGATAACGGCCGGCGTCGTGAACCACCAATCGGCGCGCACAACCAATCGGGACACCGCGGCGATCGACTGAACCGACCCCGTACGGTTGATGAAAAACAAATAAAAAGCGCTGCCGAACCCGGTACCGACAAGAAGTACGGATGAAAGGATGTGCAATGTCTTGACGAGCAAATACGCGTTCATGCGCGCGTCTCCTCACTGAAGAGAACAAACAGAATCGCGAGGATCGGCACATTCTTGAGAATGGGCGCGAACGGCTCGATCAGGAACTCGGGCATGACGGCCGCGATCAGCACGGTGTATCCGATGATCAGCACCGCCTGTGAGAGCCATAACGCCCGTCCCGGCTTCACCAAGGTCGCGATGCCGAAGGCCAGATCGAGCGCACACGCGCCATACAACGCGATGTCGGCGGTAAGGCCGTGCAGGCCGAATCGCCCTAAGCGTTCGAGGCTGTCCGCCTTCGGGTAGGCGACCGCGCTCACGAATGCGGTGCCGATCCATACGATCGCGAGTGAAATACGGAGCAATAGCGAGTGCCAGGTCGCCAACGCCTCCATGCGCAGACTTCTCGATTCGTTTGCACCGATGAACGTCTCGATGCCGCGCGGCGCTCGGCCTAGTGCCGTTGAGAACGGCCCGGGCTCGGCGGTGTTACCACGCTGAAGCATGCGCCACGTATCCGGTGTGAGCGGGGCGCCCGGCACCTTGGCGTACACGGCCGCGCTCACCCGCATCAGCGCCGACGGGATCGGAATCGGGCAGGCCGCCGGTAGGCCCATCGACGTGCGATAGGTACCCAACATTTGGCGATAGGTGATCTCCGTCGCGCCCACCGCGTCGATACACGAACGCGACGCTTCGCCATGGCGAGTCAACAAGCGCGAGACGAGATCGCAAAGATCGTCGATATGGACGGGTCTCAATATCTGCTCGCCGCCGGCAGGCAGAAAGTGGATCGGCACGCTCGCTAAAACGCGAAACAAGCGAGCCGATGCCCCCGCCGCGCCATAAACCAGCGCCGGACGAATGACGTGCGCCGCGCCGTCTCCGTGATTCGACAATAAGAACTCGTCCGCCTTGCACTTGCTTGCGAAGTACGGTGTCTCGCGCGTGTGCGCGCCCAGGGCCGAGATTTGAACGATATGCCGTACCCCTTGCACGCGGCAGGCCTCGAATAGCGCGATCGGTGCTTCGGCATGCATGCGCGAGAAGGTCTGCGCTCCCCGCTCGACGATGATGCCCACGGCATTGATCACCGCATCGACATCCCGCACTTTATCGACCCAGTCGTTTGCCGACAGATGGGTCACATAGTCGATTGCAATGTCTCCGGAGCGCCGCGGCCGCCGCACGCCGTGAACGACCTCATGTCCGTCTTGCACCAACCGGCTCGCAATCGCACGACCGATAAATCCGCTTGCCCCGCATATCAATACCTTCATGACGCGCTCCTGACGAGGTGCGCATCCGACGGATCCCCGCCGTAGCATGCCTCTTCGCCCGAAATTGCCCTACCCTCGCCGAGGAAGCGCCCGAACGCGTCCATCGCTAGCGCTGCCGCGTTCCAGCAGCCCCTCGTAGACGTCGACGTACTCGCGCGCCATCCGCATACTCGTAAAGCGCGTCTCGAACACGGTCCGGCATCGGCGTCGATCGATAGCGTCCAGACGCCCGATGGCATCGACCGCGTCCTCCTCGCTATCGACGATATATCCCGTCACGCCGTGTTGGAGCACTTCAGGCACGGCACCGCAGCGGAAGGCAACCGTCGGCGTGCCGCAAGCCATCGCTTCGATCATGACCATGCCGAACGGCTCAGGCCATTGGATTGGAAAAATCAACGCGCGCGCCCTCGAGAGCAATTCGACGCGCGCTTGTCCGCCCACCTCGCCCAAGTAGTCGACCGTATCGCGGTTCGCGTCGATCAACGGCGCGATGCGCTCTTCGAAGTACCGTTGTTCGCCCGGATGCACCTTCGCCGCCATCTTCAACCGCAGCCCCGCACGGCGAGCGATTTCGATCGCAAGATCCGGCCGCTTTTCGGGCATCATCCGGCCCAGAAACAATAAGTAATCCTCAGCATCTTCTCGAAGCGCGAAAGCGTTTTCCGGCAATCCGTGCTGGATCGTCGCCTGCCAGTTCGCCCATGGAATCGGCTGTCGCTGGCAGTCCGATATGGATACGAGCGGCGCCTCCGAGAATTCCCGCAAGAGTGGTCCATGGTCGGCCGGCAACAAGCGTCCGTGCATGGTGGTGACGTACGCGCAAGGCAAGCGTCGCGCCGAGGGGAAATAAAGCGGGTCGGTGTGAAAATGCACGACGTCGAAACGCCCTGCCCGTTGCACGACGGCCTCGATTTCGCGCACATGATGCGTCAGGGTGTCCCACACGCCCGAGTCGCGCCATAGGCCCCGCTCGCAGATGGGGATGAGTTCACCCGACGTCGTCGAATCGGCGGTGGCGAACAGCGTGACGTGATGACCGAGTGCGACCAGCGCCTCGGTCAAGTAATGCACCACGCGTTCCGTGGCCCCGTATCCATAAGGCGGAACGGATTCGTACAACGGCGCGACTTGGGCAATGCGCATCGATAGGCCTCCGCATCGAACGAATGGGCCGCGCTCGAACCGTTATCGGCGCGGCGTCAGCGCTTGATGCACGGCCCGTGCCCGGACGCGCGCGCGAACTCGCGCGGGGACCTGCGCGTGCGGCTCGCTGTTAATATGCCCACACGCCACTCCCTTCTTCGCCACCATGACGCGTACGTTCGAACACCGGAACCTGGCCATGCTGTTGCTGCAGGCGCGCGAGGCGCTCATGGGCGTTTTTCGGCCGATCCTGAAGGATTTTTCATTAACCGAGCAGCAATGGCGGATTCTGCGTACCCTCGACGAGGCGCCGAACAACGAACTCGAAGCGGGTCAGATCGCCAAGTCGTCATGCATTCTGAGCCCTAGCCTTACCGGCGTGCTCGATCGAATGGAGCGCGATGGGCTCGTCTTTCGTGAGCGCCCGCCTGAAGACCAGCGTAAATGGATCGTTCGCTTGACTACGAAAAGCCGGGCGATGATCGCGCAAATCCGGCCACGGGTCGATGCGCAGTACGCGCTGCTCGAAGCCCGCTTGGGGCAGCCTATGCTCGAGGACATGTACCGCCGTCTCGACACGCTGATCGAAGCGGTGCCGGCCGGTCAGGAAACCGGCGATGCGCTTGCGCCCTCTTTGCTCAAGGAGTCGGGCTCGTGACACACCTTGTTTTTATTTGCGGCCACGCCGGCACGGGGAAAACGACGATCGCCAAACGCCTGGTCGGCCCGCTGATGCGCGAGACGGGCGAAGCTTTCTGTCTACTGGACAAGGACACGCTCTATGGGCGCTACAGCGCGGCGGCGATGGGCGCTTTGACGGGCGATCCGAACGACCGCGATAGCCCTCTGTATCTCCAACATCTGCGCGAACCGGAGTACCAAGGCCTGCTCGATACCGCACGCGAAAACTTGGAGTTGGGCGTCGGCGTTATCGTGATCGGACCGCTCTCGCGCGAGGTGCGCGAGCGCAAACTTTTCGATCGTGCCTGGCTCGGGATCGGCGCCGACGTCCACATTCGAATCGTCTGGGTCTATACATCGGAGGAAACGGCGCACGCCCGCATTGTCGCCCGTCACAATCCGAACGATGCCTACAAGCTTGCTCATTGGGACGAGTACCGGCAACGCCGCTTCGTGCCGAGCGGATCCTCGCGCGAGGGGCTCATCATGTTCGACAACACCGCGCCGACGGCGGCCGAATTCGATGTGCTATTGCGCAATATATTGAAACCGGCCGCAAGCGGTTGAATCGCGGTGCGGGAGGTTCGCCACGCATGCACCCGCGCATGCGTGGCTGCCCTCTTCTTCGAGCGGCGTTCTCGAGGCCCAGCTCAGTGCCGCTTCATCAATGCGGCGCGCCCCACGGCGCCGCCGCTCTCCCAGGCCGCCCTCGGCCCGGCGTTGCGCCGGCCGGGCGATCGTCCCCCTGCCCGCCTGCCTCAGGCCGTAACCATCGTGTCGAGCGTTGCACCTTCGTACAAACGGCCGAAGCGGTTGTCGAGAAACTCAACAAGCGAAACTTGCTCTTGCCGCACGAAGCCGCTCTGCGGCAGCTTGCCTTCACGGAACAAATCGAGCACCGCGCACATCGCGCCGGCCGTCGTGATCTGAATCGCGCTCATCGGCATGCCGCAAACGGTCTTCGCGAAGATCTTGCGCGTGAACACGTCTTGCACCAGTTGCCCGTCACGCATGCCGGTGACCGTCACGAAAATCAGCACGACGTCTTGCGAGGTGGACGGCACGGCGCGGCGCATGATCGTCTTGAGCGTGTCGCGATCGCTCGCAAGCCGTAGATCCTCGAGCAAGAACTTCACGAGGTCGCGATGGCCCGGGTAGCGCACCGACTTGTAATCGAGCGTTTCCACGCGGCCCGCCAGCGTTTCGCACAGCGTGCCCAAACCGCCCGACGTGTTGAACGCTTCATATTCGGTGCCGTCGAGCGAGAAATGTTCGAGCCCTTCGAGCGGCTGCACCCACTGCGTGCGCGAATCGCGAATCGCCTCGCACGGCTGACAGTATTCGTTGATCAAACCGTCGACGCTCCACGTCAAGTTGTACTTGAGCGCATTGGTCGGAAACTCGGGCAGCGCACCCACGCGCATCTTCACTTCGCGCACTTCCGTGAAACGCTTGGCCAGTTCGTGGGCGGCGATGCCGATGAACCCCGGTGCCAAGCCGCATTGCGGCATGAACGCTTGCGAAGCGCCGTCCGCGAGCGAGCGAATCGCATGCGTGGCGCGCACGTCTTCCGTGAGATCGAAATAATGGACGCCCGCTGCTTTGGCGGCGGCGGCCACGTTCACGGCGAGGTAATACGGCAGCGCATTGATCAAGACGTCGAAGCCCTGCACGGCCGCGCGAATCGCGTTCGAATCGGCGGAATCGACGCGCTGCGTCGCAATACCCTGCGCGGCCAGCTTCTCGAGTGCGTGGTTGTCGCGATCGAACGCCACGACTTCGTAGTCGCCGGTCTCACGCAGCATATGGGCGATGGTATGGCCGATCAGCCCTGCACCGACGATGGCTACTTTCATGCGCTTCTCCTTCGTTTCATGTTTCGAGTTGTCGTGATCGTTATGCGCTGGCCGACGCGTGAGCGCGCCGTCGCGTTCGAAACAGTTTAGGAAGGTGTAAAAACAGAATATAGGACCAAAATGCTGCGTTTCGACGTGAGTTTTCGACGAAACGACGATCGAACGCTACGTTTTGTCGAAGCGCACAACAAGGTTCTGCCGTAAGCCGCAGCCGTGCCCGGAAAATTAGCTGCCGAAGGCGCCGCGATCGATTTTGCGGGCGAGGATGATGGAGGTGGTCGTGCGCTCGACGCCTTCGAGTTGGCCGATCTGGTCGAGCAGTTCGTTCAGGCGATCGGGCGAGGCCGCGCGCAGCCACGCCACATAATCGTATTCGCCGCTGACAGCGCACAGCAATTGCACTTCGGCCATCTTTTCGAGCCGCTTGAGCGCGCTCGGACCGAACTTCGGCGCGAGGATGATGCCGACATAGGCATTGATGCTGGCGTCGAGCACATCTTGGCCGAGCCGCACGCCGTAACCGGCAATCACCTGCATGCGTTCGAGCCGCTCGATGCGCGCGAGCACGGTCGTGCGCGCCACGCTCAACCGGCGCGCCAAGTTGGCCACGCTCTCGCGGGCGTTCTCCTGCAGGAGCGAGAGCAGATTACGGTCGAGTTCGTCGAGTTGGTCGAGGCGCGGCGGTCTCATCGATTTAAAGCGGCCCAGGGATGAACGAAAGCGGACGATTATCGCCCATGCCGCCGTTCATAGGCTTTGACATGGGTGTACGCGAGTTCGAGCAACGTAGGCGCGGCGCCGCCGGTCTTCTCGGCGCCGCGCCTCGCGATGAGATCGCCAAGCACGTGATCGCCTTCGGTGCGCAGCCCGTTTTCGATGTCGCGCAGCATCGATGCCGTCAGCGCCGAACCCTGTGCGAACAGCATCGCGCGCGAGCGTTCGGCAGACGGCTCGCGCATGGGGTGGCCATGAGCGGCGGCGACGGCCGCGCATTCGTCGAACAGCGCTTGCATCGCCGCTTCCCCCCCGGGAGCGGCGAGGATGTCGCCGACGCTCGCGCGCATCAGACACGTGCTTCCCGCGAGCGTCGCCAGAAACACCCATTTCTCCCACATCTGCTGCACGATCGCATCGGTCGCGTCCACGTCGAAGCCGCCGGTGCGCAAGGCCGCGGCGATGGCCTCGACGCGTGCGCTCCGCGCGCCGTCCAACTCGCCAAACACGATGGCATGCATGTTCGTCATCTGCACGATGGCGCGGGAGGCGTCGAGCGTTGCGGCAATCAGGCACACGCCGCCCAGCACGCTAGCTGCCCCGAAGCGATCACGCAACACGTCGAGGTGCCGCATGCCGTTGAGCAGCGGCAAAATTGCCGTGCCCGGGCCCACAGCCGGCGCGAACGACGCCATGGCGCTATCCAGATCGTAAGCCTTGCAACTGAGCAAGACCACATCGTAGGGGCCGTCGATGCGCGAACTCAAGACGGTCTTCACGTCGGAGAGCGTCGCGTCGCCCCGCGGGCTTTTGATGACGAGGCCGTTCTCGGCCAATTCCTGGGCGCGCGCCTCGCGTACGAGAAAGGTCACGTCCTGACCCGCCAACGCCATCCGCCCACCGAAGTACCCGCCGACCGCGCCGGCGCCCACGACCAAAATACGCATCATCGATCTCCTCAATCGCTCGGACTCATCTGTTGCGGCTGCCACTCTAATACAGACCGGCCCACCGCGCCCGCCCGCACAACAGATCGGTTTCAGATGTAAGCGTATGTCTCATAACGCCGATGGAGCATACCCGCGTGGTTAAACTAGGCGCGGATCAATGAACATGCGCCAAGCATGCAGGATCCTACTGGCCGGAGCCCACGAGGGCCGGCTTAAGACTTCGTCCACACGACTGCAGGAGGTTTGATGAAACGGACAATCGTCATTCTCGCGTGCGCGCTCGCAACGAGCGGCGCGTTCGCCCAAGCGTCGGCGCCGCAAGCGGCGCCGGGTATGGCGGCTAGCGCGACGGCCGATGCTCGCGCGGCCAAACGCGAGGCGCGCGTGGAAGAGCGCATCGCCTATTTGCACTCGCAACTGAAAATCACGGCAGCCCAAGAGCCGCAGTGGAAAGCGTTCGCGGACGTCATGCGCTCCAACGGCCAAAACATGAGCCGGTTGTTCCGCCAGCGCACGCAGGCCGAACAATCGCAATCGGCGCTCGACAATATGAAGCAATACGCCGAAATCGCCCAAGCGCACGCGGACGACATGAAGCAATTGGTCGACGCGTTCCAGCCGCTCTACGACAGCTTCTCGCCCGAGCAAAAGAAGCTGGCCGATACGACGTTCAGGCAAGTGGGTGACCACGGCGAGCGCGGCGGCAAATCGGCCGCTCCGGCAAAGGAGTAACCGCACTGAGCGATCGCTCTCGGCGGCCGGCCTAGGCCGAACGGCCATTAGCCGAACGAAAGGCGTGCGCGGCGCGCGATTTATCGCTACGCTCACGCCTTCTCGACGTTTGGCTTTGCTTCCATGAACGAATTGAAAGACATCGATCTGCGCGACGACCCGGCCGCGGGTAAGTACGTGAAAGACGAGGTGGTCGCTGTCGAGTTCGCCCAGGCGAACGGCGAATTGATGAGCCTCGAAGGGGCAAATCGATATACAGCCGGCGACGCCTTGATCACCGGCACGGGCGGCGCTCGCTGGGTTGTCGAGCGCACCCGTTTCGACGATAAATACGTTCCGGCCGACCCCGGGCTCGCGCACGGCGCGCCGGGCCGCTATCGAAACCGCCCCGCCATCGTGCTGGCCAAGCGGATGGATGCGCCGTTCGCCATGGCCCGCCGCGCGGCAGGCGACGTTCTGACCGGGAGCGCCGGAGACTGGGTGCTGCAATACGCGCCCGGCGATTACGGCGTCGTGCGTGCCGACCGATTCGCGCAGGTTTATCGGCCCGCGTAGCCGACTGTTTGGACTACCGCGCGCGGCCGGCCTACGCGAATTCGTCGCCGAGTTCGATCGTCACCTCGCGCGGCACGGCCTGCCCCGCCGCGTACTGCTCCTCGAGCGAACCGAGCTCGGCTTCGATATAGGCGCGCAGCACCGCGAAACTGCGCGCCCGCGCGCGCGGCGGCGATGCGCGATAGCGAGCGAACGCCGGGGCAGCGAACCGAACGCTCAGCGTCATGCGACGCGCGGCCGTTCCAAAGCGCATGGCCACCCATTGCACATCCAAAGACGGCGTGCCGTTTTCGCCCATGCGCTCGACAAACACCGTCTGTTCCGGGAATAAGTCGCTGGCAGCTTGAGCGAGCGCCTCGACGTCGGCGCTCGGGCATTCGAATCGGTAAAGTTCCATCGTATCAATCGTCTTCACGCCAGTCGGTCGAACGGCGTACCACCAATTCGCCGGGCAGCATCGCCTCGCGTGCCGGCTCCACGCCGCCTTCGATGCGCTCGTGCAGGAATTCCACGGCGCGATAGCCGATGGCGTAGGTCGGTTGCCGAATCGCCGTGACGCCGATCAACTCGGCCCATTCCGAGTCGTCGATCGACATCAACGCCACCCGGTCCTGCCAATGCGAGCCATACCGAGCGTGCAGATGCAACGCGAGCGAGAGCGCGACCGGGCCGTTCGCCGCGAAGTATGCCACGCGGCGGCCGCCCCGTTGCGAGGCTGCTTCCAGATGCCGGTCGACGGCTTCGTGGGTGCGCGCCACGGCTTGCGCATCGGCCAAATCGAGCACCATCGTTTCGCCGAGCAGCGGCGAGGCACCGGCGTCGCGCTCCTGCCTCGCCTGCTCGAGCGCCGCGCGAAACGCCGCTTCGCGTAAGCGCCGCGAACTGACGCGCTCGTACGGCTGCACGACAAAGCGAATGTCGTCGAATCCCTGCTCGAGCAGATGCCGCATGCCGAGCGCCACGGCATCGGTATTGTCGAGCCCGACCATATCGGCCGAGAGACCGTCGATCGAACGATCGACGAGCACGGCGGGCGTGCCGGCCTCCCCGACGGGCTTGAGCGTTTCTTCCTCGACGCCGAGGGCATTCACGATGACGCCTTCCACGCGGTAAGTCGTCATCAATTGCAAATAGCGCCGCTCCATCTCGACTTCGTTGGCCGCGTTGCATACGAGCGGCATCAAGCCCAGTGCATGGCACGCGGCCTCGACACCGCGCACCACTCCTACCGTATAGGGGTTCGTGATATCGGCAACGAGCAAGCCCACGAGACGATTGCGTCCGCGTTTCAGGCCGCGAGCCATTTGATTGGGTCGGTAGTCGAGCCGTTTGATCGCCGCCTCGATCCGCGCGCGCAGGTCGGAAGACAGGACGTTCGTCTCGCCGTTGAGGTAGCGCGAGACGCTCGTCTTGCCCGTGCCGGCTTCGCGCGCCACGTCACTGATGGTCGCTCGGCGGGTGATGCCCATGGGGCCGATGCTCATTGCCCGGCGGCGCGCGCCACGCGCGTGTCGAAAGAGACGGAAACCAAGGGAAACCTCCTCGTCAAAGACCCATGCCGGGCAACCTCGCCGCGGCACGGCGGATAGAGAAAAGCGCGCCGGGGCGCGCTTTGCAATTCGTTCGGTGGCGGCATCATAGCGCAGGCCTTCACGCCGCACCACCCGTGCAAGGACACGGCGCGCACCTACGACGGATTCTAGTAGGCACACGCAGTTCAGCGTGCCAGCACTTCCGGATTCGCTACATTGCGCGTGAGGCGCCCGGCGAGGGCCTCGATCAGATTGTCCGCGGCGCAGCGCGCCATCGCGTGGCGCGTCTCGTGCGTGGCCGACCCGATATGCGGCAACGCCACGACGTTGCGCATGGCAAGCAGCGGCGAATCGGCCGAGACCGGTTCGTGTTCGAACACATCGAGCCCGGCACCCGCGATCGTGCCGGCCGACAGCGCGGCGATCAAGGCCCCTTCGTCGACGATCGGGCCACGCGACGCATTGATGAGAATCGCGCCGCGTTTCATGGCGCGTAACTCGGCAGCGCCGATCAGGTGGCGCGTCTGCGGCGTCAACGGTACCTGCAGGCAGACGAAATCCGATTGCGAAAGCAACTCGCTCAGCTCGACGCGCTTGGCGCCGTATGCCCGCTCGGCGCCCTCGTTCGGATGCCGATTCGTATACAGCACGCGCATGTTGAAGCCGAGCGCCGCTCGCCGCGCAAGCGCGCCGCCGATGCGGCCTAAGCCGACGATCCCGATCGTTTTGCCGTTCACATCCACGCCATACTGCTCGGGGCCGATGCTGCCTCGCCATTGGCCGGCTTTCACCCACTCGGCGAGCTCGACCACGCGCCGCGCGGTGGACAGCACCAAGGCGAATACGGTATCGGCCGTCGATTCGGTGAGCACGTCGGGCGTATGGGCGAGCACGATGCCGCGCCGTGTGAGATCCGCGAGATCGAAATTGTCGACGCCCACCGAGATCGTCGAGATCGCTTTGAGCCGGGGCGCGCGCGCAACCATTTCGGGCGTCACCTTGATGCTTGCGCCGATCGCCCCGTCGGCATCGGCCAGCGCGGCGCCGAGCGCCTCGGCAAGCGCCCGGCGGTCATGGCCCGGCGGGCCCTCCAATTCGACGACTTGCGCGTGGCGGCGCAGATTATCGAGCACGTCTTGCGGCAATGCCTTGTAGACGACGATCTTCGGTGTCATTCGATTTATTTCCCGTGGGCAGCGGCGCGCGCCGCGAGCATCGTATCGCCCGAGGGCTGCGCTTTAACGGCCAGCGTGAGCAGGACGGCCGCGACCAGCGCCGCGCTCATGAATGCGTACGACGCCGCCGGCGAGCCCGTCGAGCCGTTCAAATAGCCGACGACATACGAACCGACGAACGAACCGAGCGCGCCCATGCTGTTGATGAGCGCCATCGCCCCGCCCGCCACGTTCTTCGGCAACAGTTCGGGAATGATGGCGAAGAACGGTCCGTACGGCGCGTACATCGCGGCGCCGGCCACGACGAGCAGCGCGTAGGACCACCAAAAATGGGTCGAGCCCAGCATGTACGAGAGCGCGAATGCGGCGGCGCCCACGAGCAAGAACGGCCAGACGAACGCCTTGCGGACGTTGAGCTTATCGGACGCCCATGACACCGCGAGCATCGCGATCGTGGCCATCAAATAGGGCAGCGCCGAAAGCCAGCCTGTGGCGACCATGCCCAGCGCGGAACCGCTCTTCAAAATCGACGGCAGCCATAAGACGAAGCCGTAGACGCCGATGCTCCAGCAAAAGTACTGCGCGCACAGCTTCACGACGGCGGGCGAGCGAAATGCCTCGGCATAGTTGCGCACGGGCTTGATCGCCGCTTGTTCGGCGGCCAGCGTTTGTTCTAGCGCGCGCTTTTCTTGCGGCGCGAGCCAGCCGACCTCGCTCGGCTTATCGCGCACAGCGAACCACCAGCAGAACGCCCAGACGATGGCCGGCGCCCCTTCGACGACGAACATCTCGCGCCATCCGAACGCATGAACGAGGTAGCCCGAAACGACCGACATCCAGAGCACGGTGACGGGGTTGCCGAGGATGAAGAACGTATTGGCACGCGAGCGTTCCGCTTTCGTGAACCAGTTGCTGATGAAGATGAGCATCGCGGGCATAACGGCGGCTTCGACCACGCCGAGCATGAATCGCACCGCGATCAGCGAGGCGATGTTGCTCACGATGCCGGTCAGCGCGGCGCATCCGCCCCAAAGCACCAAGCTCACGAATACGAGTCGCCGCACGCTGCGCCGCTCGGCGTAAATCGCTCCGGGAATCTGGAAGAAAAAATAGCCGAGAAAAAACAGCGCGCCGATCAGCGAAGACAGCGCGGGGCTGATGCCTAAATCCTTGTTGATGCCCGCGGCGGAAGCGAATCCGAAGTTCGCGCGGTCGAGGTAGGCGAGGCTGTAGGTGATGAAAACGATCGGCATGATCATCCACCACCGGCGAGGTGCAATCGTTGCGGGCATGGTTGTCTCCTCCTATGCTGCGTTTGAAATGAGCACCGGCGAGGGGTTCGGATTAGACCGGTATGCTCGCTGTCTCCAACCGGTCTAGTTCGACGCGCGTGGGCAACCCTTCCGAGTCGCCGATCACTTGGATGGCCAACGCGCCGATCCGGTTGCCGCGCGCGACGGCGCTCGGCAAGTCGCGCCCCTCGAGCAGCGCACTGACGACTCCGACGGCAAACCCGTCGCCCGCGCCGACCGTATCGACCACGCGTGCCACCGGTTGTGCGGCCACATAGCCCGACGCATCGGCCGTGCGAAAGTATGCGCCCTGCGCGCCGAGCTTGACGACGACGCCGCGTGCGCCGCGATCGAGATAAAACTGAGCGATGTCTTCTGGCGCCTCGTATCCGGTCAGCACCAAGCCTTCGCCCACGCCGGGCAGCACCCAGTCCGACACTTCGGCAAGCGCGTTCAACGAGGCGACCATGACTTCGCGCGAGGGCCACAATGTCGGACGCAAATTAGGATCGAATGAAATCGTCTTGCCCGCGGCGCGCATCGATTGCGCGAGCCGAAAGGCCAGGTCGCGCGACGACGCGGAAATAGCCGGGCCCACGCCAGTCAAGTGCAGATGGCGAGCGGTCCCGGCGTACTCGGCGTCGAAATCGTCGACCGAGAGGTGGCTTGCGGCCGAGCCTTTGCGGAAATACTCCACGCTCGGATCGCGGCCGTCGATCTCCTTCGACTTCAACTGGAAACCGGTCGGGTAGCGCGGGTCGATGCTGACATGACTGGCATCGATGCCTTCGCCCGCGAGCGTATCCAGCACATAACGGCCGAACGAGTCGGCGCCGACGCGGCTGATGTATCCCACCCGGAAACCGAGCCGCGATAGACCGATCGCGACGTTCAAGTCGGCACCGGCGATACGCTTCGTGAAATGGCCGACGGAGGCCAGCGGGCCCGCATCGTCCGCCACGAAAAGCGCCATCGCCTCACCGTAGGTCAACACGTCGATCGCGCAAGACATATCTGGCTCCTTGTTTATCCTAATCATCTCGAGAGCAGGCTCGGGGCTCACCATCTTTCGTCACTTCGTAACAGCGCAGCGCATCCGGGTTCATGCCGCCGCGAGCCAGGCGATGTGCCGGGTTGCGTCGTCTCGTGGCGCGCGCTCGTCGAGCGGAAATTCGATCGCTCGGGGCGCGCTGCGTGGGAGGGTATCGAAAATGGCTCGGATGGCCGGATCGTCGGACTGGAGCGCCACCGGAAAACGCCTCGCGCCCTCTCCTTCGGACGACTTGCAATGAACATACTCGACGTACGGCGCCAGGGCGCGGGCTGCATCGAGCGGCGCTTGGCCGGCCCAATCCCAATTGCCGATATCGAACGTCATGCCGAGCACGCCTGCGGCGCCCTCGCGCTCCAACGCCGCGAATAGCGCGACGAACCGTGCGATCTCTCCGTCGCGCGCGTTCTGGCCGTTCTCGACGACGAGTCGCGCGCGGCGCCCTGCAGCTAGGCGGGCAATTCTCGCGCCGTCCGCCTCACCCGAAAATCCACCCAACTGCAACTTCACCCAGCGCGCACCGAGGGCGTCCGCCTCCGCGTACGCGGAGGCCAGCGCCGGGGCGTCCAATGCACCGTCGTCGCGATAGAGCGTGGCCGGCGTCGAATACACGGACCACAAACCGCGCTCGGCAATCGCGGCCCCGAGCGCACTGAGCGCCTCGAACGACGCCTCGGCTTCATGGGCGAACAGCTCGCGCCGTACTTCGTATCCGCTCGCGCCGGCAAGCTCGACGGTATCGACCCATGCCTCGTGCCCCGTGCGTCGCACTGCCTGCGGACCGAAGGCGCTCGCGACGACGGCGATCTGAACGGCATCGGGCCCGCAATGCGTCGCTGGTGCTTTCGAGATCATATGGAACCGGTTCCAGTTTTTCGGGAAAAAAATCGAGCAGCGGCTCGACCGTTTTAATATTGCCCTTCCGATCCGTTGGCGCGCCATCGTGGTAATCCCTACGCGCACCGGGCCGCGTCATTCCGACGAGACGATTTGGGATCCCAAGCACAGCGCCAAGAAGCCGGCCGCCACGCGCGAGGGCGCCGCTTCATGCGGAATCAGGATAGAAAAGTTGCGCGTGAGCGGATGAGGTTCGATGGACAACTGCACGAGCGCGCCGTCCTCGTGACGCATGGACATCGCGGAAACGAATCCCACGCCCATCCCGGCGCGCACGGCTTCCTTCACTCCCTCGACACCCGCGACGTTCAGCGCGACTTGCATGGCGACGCCAGCCGCTTCGAACGAGTGCTCGACGACTTGCCGCACGCCCGAGCCCTCTTCGCGCATGACGAGCGGGTAGTTTGCGACATCCGCCAACGCGGGACTTACGCCGTATTCGACAGCACGTTGCGCCAGCGCATGAGCGTGCGGCACGATCGCCACGACCGTGTCCTCGCGCCACATCCTGACGCCCGTGCCTTCCGGTAGATGAGAGCCGACCGGGCCCTCGATCATGGCGATGTCGAGCGCGCCGAGCGCGGCAACGATATCGCCCGTATTGCCGCCGACGGTTTGGATTTCGACATCGGGATACCGGCGCTGAAAGTCGGCAATCAGATAGGGCAGCAAATAGCTCGCGATCGTCGTACTCGCCCCAATGCGCAAGGTGCCGCGCGCCACGCCGCGCAATGCGTCGCGATAGGCCTGCGCCTGACGGAACGAATCGCGCACCTTGAGGGCGTACTCGGCCAGTTGCGCGCCGCTCGGCGTCAGCCGAACACCCCGCCCCTCGCGCCGGTAGAGCGGCTCGCCGAACTCTTCCTGCAATTGGCGCAATTGCCCCGAGACGGCCGGTTGCGACAAATGCAGAGCCTCGGCCGCTCGACTGATGTTCAAGCGCTCGGCGACGGCCGCGAAAGTTATCAGTTGTTCGGGGGTCATGAAAGAGAAATATCGGCTAGTCCGATATTTTACCTCACAAATGACGATTTTTCATAAGCTTATAAGCAGAATAGGATTGGATCGTCAAAACCCAGCCCATGAAGAGGCGCTCCCATGTCCCACTCGCCCGCTCTGCCCCATTCCTCGCCCGTTCCGTCGTACGGTCAGCTCAACGGCATTTTGTTCGTCGCGTTATTCGCGGCGGCCGTGATTCGCTTGGCGGCGCTGCCCGTCATCGCGGGCTTGGGCGTGAGTCCGCTCATCGTCGGTATCGTCGGCGGCGCGATCTACGGCAATACGCTGCGCGCGGGGATGCCCGCGCACTGGGCGGCCGGCGTCAACTTCTCGGCGCGCAAGCTGCTGCGTATCGCCGTGGCGTTCTTTGGGCTGCGCGTCAGTCTGCAAGAGATCGCGCAAGTCGGCCTGCCCGGGTTGACCGAGTCCGTGCTGATCGTCGTCAGCACGCTGCTATTCGGCACCTGGCTCGGCATGAAGCTGATGAAGCTCGATCGCGATACGGCGATTCTGAACGCGGCCGGCAGCGCGATCTGCGGCGCGGCTGCAGTGCTCGCCTTCGAATCGACGCTGCAGTCCAAACCCGAAAAGAGCGCCGTGGCCGTCGGCAGCGTCGTGCTGTTCGGTACCTTGTCGATGTTCCTGTATCCGTTGATGTATCGCGCCGGCTGGCTCCATCTCGACACGCTCGGCGTCGGTCTGTTCTTCGGCGGTACGATTCACGAAGTCGCGCAAGTCGTCGGCGCGGCCAGTAACGTCAGCCCCGAAGCCACACATATCGCCACGATCGTGAAAATGACGCGCGTGATGCTGCTCGTGCCGGTATTGCTCTTGCTCGGTGTTTGGCTCGCGCGCTCGCCCCGGTCCGATGCCTGCGCCGCGCCGGGCCGTGCGAACGCTCCTCGCAAGGTCGCGGTACCGTGGTTCGCGCTCGGGTTTCTCGCCTGCGTGATCGTCAATTCGTTGCATGTGCTTCCGGCACCGGCTACGCAAACGGTCAATGCGCTCGATACGTTCGCGCTCACCATGGCGATGACGGCGCTCGGCATCGAGACGCACGTGTCGCAGGTACGCAAGGCCGGACCGCGTGCGCTGGCAACGGGGTTCATTCTCTATGTTTGGCTGATCGCCGGCGGCTTGGCTATTACTTGGGGCGTTCAGCGCGTATTCGCCTGACTGGGAGAGGCAAATGCCATACGAACTCTATTATTGGAACGGATTGCAAGGCCGCGGCGAATTCGTGCGGCTCGCATTGGAAGAAGCCCGCGCGCCTTACGTCGATATCGTGCGCGGCAGCGAGGAGCAAGGCCAAGGCGACGCGGCGATGATGGCGCTGCTCGGCAGCAAGACGGAACCGTTCATTCCGTTCGCGCCGCCATTCCTGAGGGACGGCGATCTGATCGTGTCGCAGACGGCCAATATCCTGCTCTACCTGGGCCCCAAGCTCGGCCTCGCGCCCGAGACGGACCTGCGCTACGTCGTGCATGGCCTGCAATTGACGATCGCCGACATGGTGACCGAAGTTCACGACACCCATCATCCGATCGCCAGCGGGCAGTATTACGAGGACCAAAAGGCAGCCGCCAAAGCGCGCGCAGCCGACTTCCTCGCGCATCGGCTGCCCAAGTTCATGCACTACTTCGAGCGCGTCCTCGCTCAAAATCCGGACGGGCCGCACCATCTGGTCGGCGACCGATTGACCTACGTCGACCTATCGATGTTTCAGTTGATCGAGGGCCTGCATTACGCCTTTCCACGCGCCACCGCCCGCTTCGCGACGCATTATCCGCGTCTCGCCGCGTTGCACGCGGCTGTCGCCGCGCGCCCGAATATCGCAGCGTATCTGGCCTCGGAGCGACGCTTGCCGTTCAATGAAACGGGCATCTTCCGGCATTACCCGGAATTGGATGGCGCGGCGCATTGAACGATGCGTGAAACGCCTGCCGCGCCGACGAATGGGGATCGGACGGGGGCGAGCCCCGCCGATGCTATGCTTGCGCTCGCGCTGATTTCCTCGAACCCCGAGCCGACGCTTTCTCCGTGCTTTCATTCCTGCTTCGACTGCGCGCCCGCGCGCAATCCCTGTTTCGTTTGTCCGAGGCCCATACGATGCTCGTTTGGGCCGTCGTCGTCGGCGTACTCGGCGCGTTCGCGACGGTCGCGTTTCGGCATGCCATCGACGTATTTCAATGGGCGCTATCCGGACGCAGCGGCAGCTTCGTCGCCATGGCGCACGCGCTGCCTTCGTCGATCCGGTGGTGGCTGCCGGCCGCCGGCGGGCTCGTAGCGGGGTTCTTCCTGATCGTCGCGCGCCGCAGCGCGGTACCGCAAGCCCATTCGGATTACATGGAGGCCATTACGATCGGCGATGGCGTCGTGCCCGTTTGGCACAGCATCTGGCGCAGCGTCTCGTCGCTTTTCACGATCGGTTTCGGCGGCTCGATCGGCCGTGAAGGTCCGATGGTGCAATTGGCCGCGCTAGCCGGCTCTATCGTTGGACGCTGGGTCCACTTCGACCCGCCTCGTTTGCGCCTGCTCGTCGCCTGCGGCGCGGCCGCGGGCATCACGTCGGCCTACAGCGCGCCGATTGCCGGCGCGTTTTTCGTCACCGAGATCGTGTTCGGATCGATCGCGATGGAAAACTTCGGACCGATGCTCGTTTCGTCTGTGGTCGCCAACATCGTCATGCGCGAGTTCTCCGGCTATAAGCCGCCGTACGAGATGCCCGTGTTCCCGGCCATCGCGGGTCCCGAAGTACTGCTTTTCGTTGCGCTCGGCCTGCTATGCGGCGCCGTGGCCCCGCAATTTTTGCATCTCATCGAGTTGTCCCGCGCGTACTTCCGGCGTTTGCCCGTGCCGCTGCCTTTGCGCCTTGCGCTCGGGGGCGTCGTCGTCGGCATCGTTTCCGTCTGGGTGCCCGAGGTCTGGGGCAACGGCTATAGCGTCGTCAACTCGATTCTGCATTCGCCCTGGACGTGGAGCGCGCTGCTCGTGGTATTGGGCTGCAAGATCGTCGCGACCGCGGCGACCGTCGGCTCCGGCGCCGTCGGCGGGGTGTTTACCCCCACGCTGTTCGTCGGCGCGACGCTCGGCTCGCTCTTCGGCCTCGCCGTTCACGGCTGGTGGCCGCACGGCACCTCCGGTGCGTTCGCCTATGCGATGGTCGGCATGGGTGCGTTTCTCGCGGGCGCTACGCAAGCCCCGCTGATGGCGATCCTCATGATCTTCGAGATGACGCTCAGCTACCAGGTGGTCCTGCCGCTGATGCTTTCGTGCGTCGTCGCCTATTTCGTCGCGCGCGCGATCAATAAAACGTCGATGTACGAGGTGACGCTGCGCCGCCACGCGGAGGAGCAGGAACGCACAAGGTTGCGCGGCAGCCAAGTGCGCGAACTCGTCAAGAGCGCGGATACCGTCGTTCGCCTCGATGCGTCGGTGCAGGAGATGGCGCGCGTCTTCCTCGAATATCCCGTCAAGTATTTGTACGTGATCGACGAGGCCGGACTCTTTCGCGGCGTGGTCGCACTCAAGGACATCACGTCCGACCTGCTTGAAAAACGCGACACCGCGTCGCGCACCGCGGCCGATTACCTCCAGCCCGAGTTCGCGGTGCTGACGCCCGATATGCCGATCGGCATCGCGTTGCAGCATTTCCTCGCCTTTCAGGGCGAGCGTTTGCCTGTCGTCGCCTGCGCGGCCACACCCACGCTGGTCGGCGCCGTCTACAAGACGACGCTGCTCGATGCCTACCGTCGGATGAATCCCGCTATCTGACGCGCGCGTGGGGGCTGGGCGACCGGTTTTCGCCGCCATGGCAAAGCGCCGCATATTTTCTACAATGAAAAGCAGGCCGCCGAGCCCGCCGCGCGCCGCCTCCCGGCGCGTCCAGCGCAGCCCTTTCGATCGCTAGCCGATCAGGAGCGAAGATGAGTGAACCGTCCCTCGACGCCGTGCGTCGTGATCACGCGGGTTGGATTTTCGTGCATATCGAAGGCGAACCGTACGATCGCGGCGAGCAGCACGGTCAGTTGCTCGCCACCGAAATCAAGAATGCGATCCGAACCGCGAAGTATCTGGCGAGTTGGGAGACCGGGGAGGATTTCGAGACTTTCACGAAGGCGGCCGTGTCGCAATTCGGGTCGAAGCTCGACACGGAGTTCGCCGACGAGATCCAAGGCATAGCCGACGGCGCCAAGCTGCGCTTCGACGAAGTGCTTGCTTGGAACGGCTATATGGATTTGCTGCAAAGCTGGTGGCCGGCGCAACTCGCGCAGCGCCAATCCCAACTCGGCGCTAAGCCCGCCATCAGCCGACGCGGGCATCATTGCAGCGCCTTTATCGCGACGGGCAGCGCAACGCGCGACGGCCACATCGTCATGGCGCACAACTCGTGGGACCGCTACGCCGCCGGCGATGCATTCAACGTGGTGTTCGATATCGTGCCCGATTCCGGCAATCGAATCCTGATGCAGGGTCTACCGGGCTGTATTTCGAGCTTGACCGATTTTTGGCTAACCTCGGCCGGCCTCATGGTCACCGAGACGACGGTCTCGAACTTCGCGGGCTACAACAGCGCGGGCGCCCCCGAGTTCTATCGCTCGCGCCGCGCCACGCAATACGCGAACAGCATCGGAGACTGGTGCGAAATGTTCGCGTTGTCGAATAACGGCGGCTACGCCAATAGCTGGCTCCTCGGCGATACGAAGACGGGCGAGATCGCGCGTTACGAACTCGGCCTCCATTATTCCGGGTTCGAGAGCACCAAGGACGGCTTCTACAGCGGCTATAACGCCGCCGCCGATCTGAAGATTCGCGACCAGGAATGCATCGATCCGGGCGAGAGCGACAGCGACGCGCGCAGCAACGCCGCGCGACGGCTGCGATTCGCGCAACTCGCCGAGCTGCATCACGGCAAGATCGATCTCGAGTTGGCGAAACAGATGATCGCCGACCATCACGACGTCTATCTGAAGCGCGACGACGCACCGTCTTCGCGCACCATTTGCGGGCATCTGGAGTTGGACGACACCCGTCCCGGCGCGGCCGACCAAGGCCCGTTCAATCCTTGGGGTGCGTGCGACGGCAAGGTGGTCGATAGCGACATGGCGCGCGATCTGGCGTTCTGGGCCCGGTGGGGCCACCCATGCGGCAAGCCGTTCGACGCTCAGGCGTTCATGAAGCGACATCCGCAATGGAATTGGTTGAACGGTTACATGCGCGACCGGCCCTCGTGGCCCTGGACGCGCTTTGAGGTGCTGCGTTAAGGCCGCCATGGGTTGCGGCTTAGGCACGAGGCGTGCTCAGACGTGGGTCGGAAAGGCAAGAGACGTCGGACCCGATCGGCCGGTCCGGACGCATCGACGCATGCCCTATCGAAAGGAGGTCGAGCGATGAAAGTCTCGACACTGACAACTATGGCCCTACTCTCGGCTTCGTGCTTCGCGGCACCGATACATACCGGCAAATTCGACAGCGCCACGGCGCACGCCGCGTTGGCCGCGGCACGTGCCAACGCGGCGCCGGTCGCGCCGCCGGCCCCCGAGGTCACCACTGATCCAAGTGCCCTGCGCGGCCACTGGCGACGCATTGCGCTGCCCAAGCAGCACGAGTTGGCGAGCCGCTTCGCCGCGCACGAACGGCAGGCGCGCACGTGAGCGCGCCCGGCAAGCAACGCCCGCAACGGGCGGACGACGCGGCGGCCGCGAGCGCCGATGGTGCCGTGACACCCGATATGTCGGCCGTCCCGGCGGAGACGATCGACCTGCAGATCGCCGATGTCCTAGCCGCGGTTCGCTATCCGGCCAATAAAGACCGTATCGTCGACGCGGCACGCGAGGCCGGCGCGAGCAACGAGTTGCTCTCGATCCTGGACGGATTGCCCGAGCAAGATTATGCGGGCGTCGACGACGTGACGCGGCTGATCGGCAGCAACTACGGTCCGGGGCTCGGGCTATAAACGGAGCACGGCCGGAGCACGGCGACCGGCCGCCCAGCCATAGGCGCCGGCCGTCGCGCGTTCAGCGCGTGCCCGTGCCGAATACGGCTTTGGCAAAAAAGCCGGCCAATACCGCTTCGGTCAAATCGTCCGTGATGTACTGCGGGTCGCACATTCGGAACGACTGCACGCCCTCGCACAAACCGATCAGACCTAGCGCCAGCACCTCCGCCGGCATCTGCAAGGCGGTGCCGACGCGCTCGGCGAACATCCGTGCATAGTCGGCGATGAATGCATGCTTCTCGCGCAAAAACGCATTGAAGTGCGCTCGGAACTTCGCATCGCGTGACGCCAGCAGTTTCGCCTCGGCCCACAAGGGGAAGCAGCAGTCGTTCTCGCGAAAAAACTGGCTATAGAACGCGAGCGCACGCGCCTCCATCTCCTCGCGCGTGCCGCCGTCCTGCAAAATCGAATGCAGGTCGATCTGCATCCGTTCATGGTCGCGACGCAACAGCTCCATGAGGAGCTCGGCCTTGCTTCGAAAGTTCGAGTAGAACGCGCCGCGCGTGTACCCGGCCGCTTCCGCGACGTCTTCGACGCTCGCGGCAACGAACCCTTTCTTCATAAAAATAGTCTGAGCAGCATCGAGTAGCCGCAGGCGCGTCTGCTCTTTACTCTCTTCACGGGTCAAGCGTTTGCGTTTCATAACGCGCAGTTTAGCACCGTCGTTCATTTTCATCCGACTTTGCATCCAGATACATACCTGTATTAGAATCCGCCCCTGTAGTTTGAAACCGGGTCCGGCGGCGAGCGCTTGGCGCGCCCCGCGGCCCTTGCCTCGCGAGCCTCACGCGCTTGCTTGGTTCGCACACCTCTTTTGCGTGGGGTCATCGTGATTCGTCCCGGTCTAAACGTGCCGAGTAAGGCGCGCGTGCAGGTCATAAGCTTCCAGTTACCCCGCTCTCATGGCGCCGTGCGGCGCTACGCGGCCGCGGCGGCGGCATGCGCGGCCTTCGCGCTTGCGGGCTGTCACGAGCGTGCTCCAGCTACGGCTGCGCCGCGCCCTATCGTCGCCGTGGCGGTTCATCCCGACGGTGCGCCGCCGGCCGAAAGCCTGCCGGGCGATATCGAAGCGCGCTACAACACCCCGCTTTCGTTTCGGGTGGGCGGCAAGATCATCGAGCGCGAGGTGCGGCTTGGCGACACGGTCAAGGCCGGCCAAGTGCTGGCCCGGCTCGACCCGACCGACTTGCAAAAGAGCCTCGCCAATGCGCAGGCGCAGCTCGATAGCGCCCAGCACCGCTACGTCTACGCGAAGCAGCAACTCGAGCGCGACAGCGCTCAGGCCGACGAAAAACTGATCGCGCCCGCCCAGCTCGAACAAACGCAAGACGCCTATGCGTCCGCGGCGGCGCAGCGCGATGCGGCGCAGGCCCAGGTCGCGTTGGCGCGCAATCAACTGGCCTACGCGGCGCTCATCGCCGACCACGCGGGTGTCATCACCGCGGAGCAAGCCGATACCGGACAGAACGTCTCGGCCGGTCAGGCCGTCTATGCCCTGGCGTGGACGGGCGAGGTGGACGTCGTCTGCGACGCGCCCGAAAGCGCGCTCGGCTCGCTTAGCGCAGGCGCCACCGCCGACATCGTGCTGCCCGCCTTGCCGGGCAAGCATTTCACGGCGCGTGTGCGCGAGATCGCGCCGGCGGCCGATCCGCAAAGCCGCACCTATCGCGTCAAGCTGACGCTCGCCGCGCCCGATCCGCAAGTACGGCTCGGCATGACCGCGCAAATCGCGTTTGCCGGCGCCCGGCCACAGACGACCCAGCACCCGTTCACGCTGCCCGTCACCTCGCTCTTTCATAGCGGCGGCACGCCGGCCGTTTGGGTCGTGCGCGCGGGCACCGACACGCTCGAACTGCGCCGCGTGACGGTCGGACGTTACGACGAACGTACGTTCTCGGTGACGCAAGGTCTGCAAGACGGCGATCGCGTGGTCTACCAAGGTGTGCATACCGTCAGCGCCGGAGAACGCGTGCGTGTGGTGCCTCCGCTACACCCCGAGGACTTCGCATCATGAGTGGCCAGGATCGCCGCGATCCGGCCGCCTCGTCCGAACCTTCAGGGGCGCACGCCCCTGCCGCCGCACCGGCCCCGGTGAGCGCGCACGAAGAGGGACGCTTCAATCTGTCCGCTTGGGCCCTGCGCCACCAGGCCCTCGTCGTCTTCTTGATTACGCTCGCGACGCTCGCGGGCATCCTGGCCTATACGCGCCTCGCCCAATCCGAGGATCCGCCGTTCACGTTCCGCGTCATGGTGATCCGCACGCTATGGCCAGGCGCGAGCGCACGGCAGGTGCAGGATCAAGTGACGGACCGCATCGAACGCAAGTTGCAGGAGATGCCTTACATCGATTTTCAGCGCAGCTATTCGCGGCCCGGCGAATCGATGATCTTCTTCACGATGAAAGATTCGGCGCCCGTCAAGGACGTGCCGCAAACGTGGTATCAAGTCCGCAAGAAGGTCGGCGATATCGCGCAGACGCTGCCGCCCGGCGCGGTCGGTCCGTTCTTCAACGACGAATTCGGCGACGTCTACACGAACGTCTACACGCTCGAAGGCGACGGATTCTCTCCCGCGCAACTGCACGACTACGCCGACGAATTACGCACCGTCCTGCTGCGCGTGCCCGGCGTGGCCAAGGTCGATTATTTCGGCGATCCCGATCAGCACATCTTCGTCGAGATCACGAACGCCCAACTGACGCGCCTGAACATCTCGCCGCAGCAATTGGCGCAAGCCATCGCGTCGCAAAATGCCGTTGCCTCCACAGGCACGGTCACGACCTCCGACGATCGCGTGTTCGTCCGCCCGAGCGGGCAGTTCAACGATACGCGCGCACTGGCCGACACGCTGATCCCGATCGGGCATCGCAGCGTACGGCTCGGCGATATCGCGACGATCAAGCGCGGTTATGACGACCCGCGCGTCACCGAGATGCGTAGCCGCGGTCACGCGGTGCTCGGCATCGGCGTCACGATGCAGCCCGGCGGCGACGTGATTCGCCTCGGCAAAGCGCTCGATGCAACGGCCGTCCAATTGCGGGCGCATCTGCCCGCCGGGCTCACGCTCGAACAAGTGTCGAGCATGCCGCTCGCCGTCTCGCATTCCGTGGACGACTTTTTGGAAGCGGTCGGCGAGGCCGTTGCGATCGTGCTGATCGTCAGCCTCGTTTCGCTCGGCGTGCGCACGGGGATGGTCGTCGTCATCTCCATCCCGATCGTGCTCGCGGTGACCGCGCTCGTGATGTATCTGTTCGACATCGGCTTGCACAAGGTGTCGTTGGGCACGCTCGTGCTGGCGTTAGGGCTGCTCGTCGACGATGCGATCATTGCCGTCGAGATGATGGCGGTGAAGCTCGAGCAGGGCTGGAAGCGCACGCGCGCCGCCGCCTTCGCCTATACGAGTACGGCGTTCCCGATGCTGACCGGCACGCTCGTGACCGTATCGGGGTTCTTGCCGATCGCCCTGGCCAAGTCGAGCACGGGCGAATATACGCGCTCGATCTTCGAAGTGTCGGCCATCGCGCTGATCGCGTCTTGGTTCGCGGCCGTCGTGCTGATTCCGCTGCTCGGTTACCACCTGCTACCGGAACGCAAGCGAGAGCACCACGAGCCGCACGACCACGAGCACGATATCTACGACACGCGCTTTTATCATCGGCTCGCCGGTTGGATCACCTGGTGCGTGGAGCGGCGCTTCGTCGTTCTTGGGATCACGGCGGCACTGTTCGTCGCCGCCATGGCCGCCTTCTCGCTCGTGCCGCAGCAGTTCTTTCCGAGTTCGGACCGGCCGGAATTGCTCATCGATTTGAGACTGCCCGAAGGCGCCTCGTTCGAGGCGACGCTACGCCAAGCGAAGCGGCTCGAACAAACGCTCGACGGCCGCCCCGAAATCGATCACTTCGTCGATTTCGTCGGCACGGGCGCCCCGCGCTTTTACCTGCCGCTCGATCAGCAGTTGCAGCAGCCGAACTTCGCACAATTCGTCGTCACCGCGAAATCGGTCGAGGCGCGCGAGAAACTGGCGCAGTGGCTCGAGACGCGCCTAGAGACCGACTTCTCGGCCGTCCGCACGCGCCTATCGCGTTTGGAGAACGGCCCGCCGGTCGGTTACCCCGTGCAATTTCGCGTAAGCGGCAACGATATCGGCACCGTGCGCGCGATCTCGGAGAAGGTCGCGGCAACGATACGCTCGGACGCTCGCACGCACGGCGTGCAGTTCGACTGGGACGAGCCGGCCGAACGCTCGATGACGTTCGAAGTCGATCAAAACAAGGCGCGCCAGCTCGGCGTGAGTTCCCAGGACGTCTCGAACTTCCTCGCGATGACGCTCTCCGGTTACACCGTCACGCAGTACCGCGAACGCGACAAGCTCATCAGCGTCGATCTGCGCGCGCCCCAGCGCGAGCGCGTCGATCCCGCCCGCTTGCTCGGCTTGGCGATGCCCACACCGAACGGCCCCGTTCCGTTGGGCTCGCTGGGACATATGCGCAACACGCTGGAATACGGCGTGATCTGGGAACGCGATCGCCAGCCGACCATCACGGTGCAAGCGGACGTGCGCGGCAACGCCCAAGGCATCGACGTCACGCACGATCTCGACCGCGCGCTGGCACCCGTACGCGCAGCGCTGCCGCTCGGCTATCGCATCGAGGTGGGCGGCTCGGTCGAGGAAAGCGGGAAAGGCCAGGCGTCGATTAACGCTCAGATGCCGCTCATGGCCATCGCCGTGCTCACGCTGCTGATGATTCAGTTGCAAAGCTTCGCGCGTGTGTTGATGGTCGTGCTCACGGCGCCGCTCGGGCTCATCGGCGTCGTCCTGACGCTGCTGCTGTTCGGCAAGCCGTTCGGCTTCGTCGCGATGCTCGGCGTGATCGCGATGTTCGGCATCATCATGCGCAACTCCGTCATTCTCGTCGATCAGATCGAGCAAGACATCGCGGCCGGACATCGACGATTCGACGCGATCGTCGGCGCGACGGTACGGCGCTTCCGGCCGATCACCCTCACCGCCGCCGCGGCCGTGCTCGCGCTGATTCCGCTGCTGCGCTCGAACTTCTTCGGGCCGATGGCGACCGCGCTGATGGGCGGCATCACGAGCGCGACCGTGCTCACGCTCTTTTATTTGCCCGCACTCTATGCGACGTCGTTCAGAGTGCGGCTCGACGAACGCGATCCGCCGCCGGACGCAACCGCGCATACGGGGAATTGAATCATGAACGGCTCTCGTATCGCTTCTGAACGCCGCACGCTCGTTCTCTCGCTTACCTCGCTTACCGCGGCACTGGGTCTGGCCGCTTGTTCGCTGGGACCGAACGGCCAGCCGCCGGCCATGCCCTCGCCGGCCCACTACGGGCAAACGGCGCTGCCCGAGCAAACGGCAACGGCGGGTGGCGTCGCGCAGCATTTCGACGTGGGCGCGCAGCCGGTGCCGAACTGGTGGCAGCTCTATCGTTCGCCCCAACTCGACGCGCTCGTCGAGGAAGGCCTGAAAAACAGCCCGACTCTGACGGCCACCGCGAAGACGCTCGCCGGAGCACGCGAGCAATTGCGCGCGCAAATCGGCTCGTCCTTGCTGCCTTCGATCGACGCGGGCGGACAGGCCACACGCAACCGCGCCCTCGGCATCCCCGAGGCCGGCCCGCAGACCGTGCTTTACAACGTGTTCGTCGGGCAACTCGAGGCGCACTATACGTTCGACTTGTTCGGCGCCGTGCGCTATGCGAACGCCGCGCTTAACGCGCGCGTCGACGTGCAGGCGTTCGAGCTGGACGCCGCGCGCCGCACCTTGGCCGCGAACATCGTGACCACGGCGATCAACGCCTCGGCATTGAACGACGAAGTGGACGCCACACAGCGACTCATGGTCCTGGCCCGCGAATCGGCGCGCGATGACGCGCGCCGATATGCCCTCGGTGCGGCGTCGCACGCGCAAGCGCTCGCGTCGGAACAAAGCGCCTCCGATATCGAAGCGAGCTTGCCGCCCCTCTTGCAGCAGCGCCAAGCTGCCCGTCATGCGTTGGCGGTGCTGATCGGCCGCACGCCCGACGCCGTTCCCGAGATCCCCACGCTCGCGAGCTTGACACTGCCCGAGCATGTGCCCGTCGTCGTTCCGTCGTCGCTGTTGCATACGCGCCCCGACATCGCGGCCGCGGAAGCGGCACTGAGGGCCGCGGCCGCGGAAGTGGGCGTGGCCACGGCGCAACTGTTCCCGAGTTTGTCGCTGAGCGCGTCAATGGGGCAAGCCGGCTTCAATTGGCCTGCGGCGCTATCGGGAGCGGGCGCGATCTGGAGTGCGGGCGCCTCGCTCACGCAGCCGCTCTTTCATGGTGGCGCGTTGTTCGCGCAGCGGCGCGCGGCAATCGATTTCTACGAAGCGGCTGCCGATCAATACAAGGCCGCGGTGCTATCGGCGTTCCAAAACGTCGCCGATACGTTGGCGGCGCTCGAATACGACGCTCAGGCCGCGCAGGCAAGCGAGCGCTCCGCCTCCTCGGCCCGTCAGGCGTTCGACGAAACGGCCGCGCGGGGCACGCTAGGCGCCGTGGCCAATACGGTCGTGCGCGCGAGCGAGCAGCAATACTGGAACGAACGGTTGGCCGCGATTCGCTCGAGGGGACGACGGCTCGGCGATACGGCCCTGCTGTACCAGGCGATGGGAACGCCCCAGCCCACGCAATGATCGGCGACTGACGGTGAGATGCGCGGCGGCGCCGATCGACGCCGCCGCGCTAGCGGCTAACCGTTCACCGCAGCCGAACGTAATGCTTTTTAGGCCAGCCCGGCCAGCCTGCGCTTCTCGGCTCGCAGCATGAAGAAGTTGATACCGATGACGCCGACGGTCACCACGCCGATAAACAGCGTCGCCAGCGCGTTCATTTCCGGATTCAACCCGAGCCGCACGCGCGAGAACACGACGAGCGGCAGCGTCGTCGAACCCGGCCCGGACAAGAACGCCGACAGCACGAGGTCGTCGATCGACAGCGTGAACGAGAGCAGCCAACCCGCCATCAATGCCTGCGAAATCAACGGCAACGTAATGCTGAAAAAGACCTTGAACGGCGTTGCGCCGAGGTCGAGCGCGGCCTCTTCCAGCGACGGATTCAGTTCGCGCACGCGCGACTGAACGATGATCGCCACATAGGACATGCACAGCATGACGTGGCCGATCCAAATCGTCGTGAAGCCGCGCCGCTCGGGCCATCCGAGCCACTTGCCCATTTCGATGAACAGCAGCAGCAGCGAGATGCCCTGGATCACTTCCGGAATCACGAGCGGCGCGTTGATCATCCCGCTAAAGAGCGTAAAGCCGCGAAAGCGGCCCATCCGTGCGAGCACGAAACCGGCCCACGTGCCGATGAACACCGACGCGAAAGCGGTCAACAAGGCGATCCGCAGCGACAGCCAAAAGGCCGCAATCAACTCGTCGTCTTGCGCGAGCGCGGCGTACCAGCGCGTGGAAAAGTGCGTCCACACGGTCACGAGTTGCGACTCGTTGAACGAATAAACGATTAGGCTCAGGATCGGAATATAGAGAAACGCGAAACCGACGCCGAGCGCCGTCACTTGCAATGTACGGTTCGGTTTGATCATCGCCGCGTTTCGAGTTGTTTCGCCTGAAAATGCTGGAACATCGCCATCGGCACGAGCAACAGCAACACCATCGCGCAGGTGACGGCGGACGCCATCGGCCAGTCGGCATTGTTGAAGAACTCGTTCCACATGACGCGGCCGATCATCAGCGTGTCCGCGCCGCCGAGCAGCTCGGGAATCACGTACTCGCCCACCGCCGGAATGAACACGAGCAGGCACCCCGCAATGATGCCGTTTTTAGAGAGCGGCAAGGTGATCTGGACGAATGCCTTCCACGGCTTCGCGCCAAGATCGTAAGCGGCCTCGAGCAGCGTCAGATCCATTTTCACGAGGTGCGCGTAAAGCGGCATGACGAGAAACGGCAGATACGAGTAGACCATGCCGATATAGACGGCCGTATTGGTTCGATAGAGCTCGATCGGCGCGTGAATGAGCCCGATCGCCAGCAGGAAGTTATTGAGCAGCCCGTTGTTCTTGAGAATACCGATCCACGCGTAGACGCGAATCAAGAACGACGTCCAAAACGGCAGCATCACGGCCATCATCAAGATGTTGCGCGAACCGGGATTCGAACGCGCGATGTAATACGCCATCGGATAGCCGAGCAGCAAGCACAACAGCGTGGTGACGCCCGCGACGAGCACCGAATTGACGTACGTGGCGAAGTACAGGCTGTCCGTGAACAGAAACGCGTAGTGCGCGATGTTCAGCGAGATCTGAACGACGCCGTCCTTGAGGGCGACCAGTTCCGTGTACGGCGGGATGCCGAGTTGCAACTCCGCGAAGCTGATCTTGACGACCAGCAAGAACGGCACGAAGAAGAACATCAGCAGCCAGATGAACGGCCCCGCGACGACGGCGGTGCCGCCCGTCAGCTTCATGCGCCGGGCGGGCCAGGTTGCGAGCGAGAGCAAATTCGCTTTCATGCCGTCAGCACCACCCCGGCCGACGCGCTCCAGCGCACGTAGATTTCGTCGCCCCAGGTGGGCGATTCGATTTCCGTCAGCGCGAGGCTCGACACATTCGCCACCACCGTCTTGCCGGAATCGAGCTGCACGTGATAGAGCGAATAGCCGCCCATATACGCGATGTTCGCGACCGTGCCGCGGCCCCAATTGTAGGCACCCTCGGGCGGCTTGCGCGTCAGCGCGATCCGCTCGGGACGGACCGAAATGGTGACGGGCATCCCGAGCGGCCCCGAGATGCCGTGATTGACGTAGAGACGGCACGGCAATTCGGACGTCTCAACGAATACGTGATCCGGTTCGTCCTCGACGACGTGCCCGTCGAACAGGTTCGTCGAACCGATGAACTCCGCCGAGAAACGCGAGTTCGGATACTCGTACACCTCATGCGGCGTGCCGAGTTGCACGATCTGGCCTTCGCTCATGACGGCGAGGCGGCCGGCCATCGTCATCGCCTCTTCCTGATCGTGCGTGACCATGATGCAAGTCACGCCGACACGATCGAGAATATTGACGAGTTCGATCTGCGTGCGTTGCCGGATCTGCTTGTCGAGCGCCGACATCGGCTCGTCGAGCAACAGCAGCTTGGGCCGTTTGACGAGCGAGCGCGCAAGCGCCACGCGCTGCTGCTGACCGCCCGATAGCTGATGAGGCTTGCGCTTGGCGAAACGCCCCATCTGCACGAGTTCGAGCGCAGCATGCACGCGCTCCTTGAGTTCGGCCTTTTGCACGCCCTCCTGTTTGAGCCCGAACGCGACATTCGATTCGACCGTCATATGCGGGAAGAGCGCATACGACTGGAACATCATGTTGACGGGACGGCGATACGGCGGCATGAGCGCCAGGTCTTCGCCGTCGATCAGGATCTTGCCCGAGGTGACCGATTCGAGCCCGGCCAGCATCCGCAATAGCGTGGACTTGCCGCAACCGGAGCTGCCGAGCAGCGCGAACAGCTCTCCTTTCGCGACCGACAAATTGACGTTCTTGACCGCGACCGTTTCGCCGAACTTCTTGACGACGTCGACGATCTGCACAAAGTTCTCGGCCGATGTTGAACCTGAGGGGCGCGCGCCGGCGGCCGGCTGCGAGCTCGACTGATCGCTCATAATTTGCTGCTTGACTCCACTCGTTGGACGTACAAAGCCCCCGGCATGGGCTCCGGGGGCTTCATGACTGCGTGCCGTGCGCGGCGACGAAATTATCGGCCCGTCTTGAATGCGGTCCACAGCCGCGTCTGCAGACGCTGGATTTCAGGCGGCAGCGGCTTCAACAGGAACAGCGTCTTGACGACGTCGGCCGGCGGATAGACGGCCGGATCATTGGCGATGCTCGGATTGACGAACTTCTTCGCTTCCGCGTTGGCCGTCGGGTAGTAGACCGCATCGGTGATCGCGGCGTTGACCTGCGGCGTCTCGATGTAGTTGATCCACTGCAGCGCCGCATCCTTGTGCGAAGCATCCTTCGGGATCGCCATCACGTCGAACCAAACGGGTGCGCCGCCCTTCGGAATGTAATACTCGACCTTGTACGGCTTCTTGGCTTCGAGCGCGCGATGCTTGGCGATGACGACGTCGCCCGACCAGCCGTAGGCGAAGCAGATATCGCCGCCGACCATGTCGTTGATATAGCCCGACGAATTGAATTGCGTGATGAACGGACGGATTTTCTTCATCATCGCCATCGCGGCCTCGTAATCGGCCGGATTCGTGCTCATCGGATCCTTGCCGATATAGTGCAGCGCGGCCGCGAAGAACTGATCGGGCGCATCGAGCACGGACACGCCGCAAGCCTTTAGCTTCGAGATGTTCTCGGGCTTGAACAGAATGTCCCAATTATCGAGCGGCACGTTCTTGCCCAGGATTTGTTGGGCCTTCGTGACGTTATAGCCGAGGCCCGTCGTGCCCCAAGCCCAGGGCACCACGTATTTATTGCCCGGATCGGCGCCGGCCACGAGGCTCATGAGCTGCGCATCGAGATACTTGAGGTTGGGGATCTTCGATTTGTCGAGCGGCGAGAAAATGCCGGCTGCAATTTGCTTGCCCGCGTAATTGCTCGTCGGCACGACGATGTCGTAGCCCGAATTGCCCGTCAACAGCTTCGCCTGCAGCGTGTCGTCGCTATCGTAATTGTCGTAGCGGACCTTGATGCCCGACTGCTTTTCGAAGTTCGGGATGGTGTCCTTGGCAATGTAATCCGACCAGTTGTAGACATTGAGCTGCGTATCCTTGGCCGACGCCACCCACGGCGCCGCGCACAAAACCAGTGCGGCGAGCCCGCCCATCACCTGTTTTTTCATCCCGTTCTCCGATGCGGACCGGTTCGCCCGGCCTCAACCCCGCCCGTGCCGCGACGAAATGCCCGCGGCTCCTCTGAAAAACCCGAAAGCTACCATCAAACATTGACCCGCGGCACAAAAATACGAGCCGTTCGGACCCGCTGTCGCGCAAACGGCACAAACGCTTGCCCTCGCCTTCTCCGGACGAGATGACCGCGCGCTCTGCCTACTGCGGAATCGGGCGCAATTTTATCGGGTTATAGGCCCTTGTCCACTTGAAAAAAACCTCGGTTAGCCTTTCGGCTAGCCTGCGGCGGACGGCGAACGCGGCGCGCGCCGGCCCCGTGGGCCGTATGGGGTTCGGCAAGGGGCACGCGGCGTCGGCTACCATACGGTTCGTACCGGGTTCGTCCCGGGTTCGCCCCGCTTATGAGAAATGGTTTCATGGCTTCAAACCTTCATGCCCTGCCCGATAGCCCCTGTATCGGCGTCTGCTCGACGCTTTTCGACGAAGTCTGCAAAGGCTGCGGCCGTACCGCCGCGGAAGTCTCGAATTGGGTCTTCATGTCCGACACGGAAAAACGCGCCGTCTGGGCGCGCATCGAGCGCGAGGGCACAGCCATGCGCTTTCGCAACGACAAGCTCTGAAGCGGTCCCCGAAATGCAAAAACGCCGGGCGGGCCCGGCGTTCCGATTCGACTGACGAGACGCGATGCGGCACGCGCCGCGTTCCGTTTAGAACTTCATACCCACGCCGACCCCGACGACGAGCGGGTCGATATGCAGCGTCCCGAGCGATTGACCGTTCAGCGACGCCCCAGTCTTCATCCAGATTTTCTTGATGTCGGCATTCACGTAGAGCCGTTTCGTGATCTGCACGTCGACGCCCGCCTGCACGGCCGGGCCGAAGCTATGGTTATCGATCGAAATCGACTGCCCGCCCGCGTTGAGACCGTTGTTGTAGAACAGCGTGTAGTTGATGCCGGCGCCGACATAGGGCCGGATGCGCCCTTGGTGGTTGAAGTGGTATTGCAGCAGGAGCGTCGGCGGCAACACGCCCACACCGCCCAAGTTGCCGAGGCTGGAGGTCAGTTGGTGACGCGACGTCGCCAGGATCAGCTCGACGCCCAGGTAGTCGCGAATCATGTAAGTGAAGTCCAGCTCGGGCACGATCGCATTGTTGACCCCTACGTTCAGGGCCGACAGCGTTTCGGTGGTCCGAGCCGCCGGCTCGATGCTGATGGCGCGCAGCCGGACGAGCCAATCGCCGGCATGCAGCGCGCCGTTGCTCGAATAGCCGGGCGCGGCAGCGGCCGGCGCGGCCCCCGCCGATGCGTCGTCGGCCGCGAACGCGCCGGACGCGGCCAACGAAGCGCCGATCAGGCAAGCCGCGCTAGTGAGTTGCTTGATTTTTGTGCAGCGTGTGGTTTGCATATCGATTCCCTCTCGTCTAAACCCCTACATTCTTTGGGGCTTTCAGACGAAAGGGGTTGACCCGAATCAAGCCGGGCCCAACACATGCCGCGGTGCGACAGCCGGTCGCGCATTGGGCCAACGCACCGGCAACGCTTCAGTTCGGCTTCGGCGCCTTCAACTGCATCGACTTGTACTCCAGGTACTCCTCCAAGCCGTACACGCCGTTCTCGCGGCCATAGCCCGACTGCTTGAAGCCGCCGAACGGCGCCTGCATGTTCCACGCGCCGCCGTTGATATCGACTTGCCCCGTCCGAATGCGGCGCGCCACGGCGATTGCTCGCTCGTCGCTGCCGGCCCACACGGCGCCGCCTAGACCATAGATCGAATCGTTGGCGATGCGGATGGCTTCTTCCTCGTCCTTGTAGGTCAAAATAGATAAAACCGGACCGAAGATTTCTTCTTGCGCGATCGTCGCCTTCGGGTGGACGCGGCCGAAAACGGTAGGCCGCACGAAATAACCTTTGATCAAACCATCCGGCATATCGGCACCACCGGTCACGAGTTCGGCGCCTTCGGCGATACCGCGTTGGATGTATTCGCGCACGCGGGCCAACTGGGCGCCCGATGCGAGCGGCCCGAGCCGCGTGGCCTCGTCGCGCGGATCGCCCGCGACGAATGCCTCGGCCGCGGCCTTGGCCAGCGCTCGCACCTCTTCATAGCGCGATTCGGGCACGAGCAGCCGCGTGTGCGCGGAACAGGTCTGACCCGAGTTCAGATAGCACGCCGCGACGGTGCTTTTGACGGCGGTCGCCAAATCGGCATCGTCGAGAACCAACGCGACCGATTTGCCGCCGAGTTCGAGCGCGACGCGCTTGACGCTGGCGGCCGCCAGTTCGGCGACGCGCTTGCCCGCGCGCGTCGAACCCGTGAACGACACCATGTCGACGAACGGATGGCTGGCAATGATCTCGCCGACCACGGGACCGTAGCCGCTCACGAGATTGAACACGCCCGCCGGCAGCCCTGCCTCGTCGATCGCCTCGGCGAGCATGAACGCATTGAGCGGCGCGACTTCGGAAGGCTTGAGCACGACGGTGCAGCCCGCCGCCAGGGCGGCGGCGACCTTCAGCGTGATTTGGTTGAGCGGATAGTTCCAAGGCGTGATCGCCGCGACCACGCCCACCGGCTCGCGCACGACGAGCGAATTGCCCACGCGCGTTTCGAATTCGAATTCGCGCGCGAGCTTGGCATAAAGATTCCAGTTGTAGACCGGGCTACCGACTTGAATGGCGCGCGCGAGCTTGAGGGGCATCCCCACTTCGCCGCAGATCGAGGCCGCCAGCGCGTCGGTACGCGCCTTCAGGTTCGCCGCGATTTTTTCGAGGTAATCGGCGCGTACGGCCGCCGGCGTCGCCGCCCAGCCATCGAAGGCGAGCTTCGCCGCCTCGACGGCCGCCTCGGCGTCGGCCGTCGCGCCTTCCGGGATGCGGCCCATGACCGTTTCCGTGCCCGAGTCGATGACGTCGATGGTGCCCGTGCCCGAGGGCGTCAGCCATTGACCGCCGATGTAGAGCCGATCGTAGATTTTCATGCGAGTGTTCACCTTGTGGGTTTCGACTCGCCCATTTTACTCAGCGTCCGGCCGCTACCGATCGCAAGACACGGAAAGCGCTCAGGTATCGATACCCGACTCGGGCTCGGGCATCGCCAATTCGACGGGAGCCGGCTTGCGCAGCGTCACCCAGAGCACCCCAATGCCGCGCCGATGATCGCGATCGCAATGGCTTCGCCCGTGACGCGCATCGTCGAGAAAATACCGGCGGCCATCCCGGCCCGCTCCTTCGGGATCGCGTTCATTGCCAAGCTGTCCATGAGCCCCCATGGCACGCCGTTACCGATCCCGATCGCGAGCATCGGCAACGCCACGTCGACGAAAGCACTCGCGGCCGTGACCCTCGAGAGCCCGAACACGCCGACGGCGGCAAACGCCAGGGCCGTGCTACACAGGCTCGCGGCGGAGAACCGCTTCGATAGGATACCGGCCAGAAAAGGCACGATGAGCATGGGCGCGGTCAACGGCAAGATGGCCAGGCCGGCATGGAATTCGTCATCGCCCTCGACGCCGATGAACCAGATCGGCGGATAGACGAGCAGCGCGATGAAACTGAAGCCCGTCACGACCGGCAGCAGCAACACGCCGAGAAAGCGCGCATTGCCGAATAACGACAAGTCGAGCATGGGCGCGCGGATCCGCGATTCGACGACGACGAATAACAATAGGAGCAAGCAACCGGCGGCAATCAATCCGATCGTCATGCCGCTGCCCCAGCCGAAGTGGGGGCCTTGAACGATACTGACGAAGATCACCGCGAGCGCGGCCGTGAAGTTTACGGTCCCGGCCAGATCCACGCCCCGTGCCTCGGGGTTGCGCGATTCCTCGATATTGTTGAACACCACGGCAAGAATCGACAGGGACGCCGCCGCGATCGCCAAAAACAACGCGCGCCATTCCCACGTGCTGATTAATGAATGCATACCGGGTGTTTTACGCGTGTGCCTCGACCTGTGTCTCAGGACGTCTCTCGACGAGTGGCTCAGCGCGCGTTTCCTCGATGGGATCCTGTTGCGCCGCCAGCTTCTCCGATACGAGGAACGCGAGCTCCAGCGCCTGCGTCCCATTCAGCCGCGGATCGCAATGCGTGTGATATCGCTCGCCTAGCTGGTCGTCGCTGATGCGTTGTCCGCCTCCGGTACATTCGGTGACGTCGGTCCCGGTCATCTCCAGATGCAAGCCGCCGGCATAGGTGCCTTCGCAAGAGCCGCGGCAGCCGCTCGGCCAACGTATCGGCGCCCATCCTCGCGATCAGCGTGAGCCGGCCCGGCTCATTGTCCGGATTGAGCACGTCGATCAGCTCGAGAAGCGCATCGGGCTCCAGCGTCGGGCCGCACTTGAGCCCGATCGGATTGGCCACCCCCTTCAGAAACTCGACATGCGCGTCGTCCGCGCCGCGGGTCCGTTCGCCGATCCAAAGCATATGGGCCGAACAGTCGTACCAGTCGCGCGTGAGCGCGTCTTGTCGCGTCAAGGCTTCCTCGTAGTGCAGCAACAAGGCGTCGTGACTCGTATAAAGTTCGGTCTCGCGCAACGGCTGCACCGCGTCGGGCGACACCCCGCACGCATTCATAAAGCGCAGCGCCTGCACGATGCGGCACGCGATCTGGCGGTAGCGCACACCTTGCGGCGCGGTGGCGACGAACCCTTCGTTCCATTTCTGAACGCGAAGCGTTCATCAAGCGCCCGCGACGCGGGCCGGCGCAACGGCCGTCTCTCTACGTACACGTCGATCGGGCGTTGCCGCGAATGTGCCGAGCGTGCCGGATCCGCCGAATCGCCGCGCGTTACGACGTAGTCGAGATTTCCGGGAAGATCTGATTGACGACCTGATAGGCGACGGCAGACCAATATTCGACGCTATCGGCCGCGACCAGCGCCGCTTCTTCCTCGATGAGGCGCGCCACGCCCGGATCGAGCAAATAGTCCTCGAGGTCGTTGACGCTGTCGAACGCCTGAATCGACACACCGTCGATCGTGTGCGCGACCGGATGGAAAAACGGCTCCCCCGCCTCGACCGGACCAATGTTATGCAACTGCACGTAGCGCTTCACATACCGGCTCGTCGCCGGTTGCTGAAGCACGAGCGGCGCGTACCGGTTCAGCCAGGCCTCATGGAATTGCGCACGCGACAGATCCGCATTGCGCTTGACGATCTTGACGAGCAGGATCGGATCGCGCTGCGTGGCGCTCGGCACGATAATGTGTTGCTTGGCGAGCACCGGACACAGCTCACGGAAAATCGCCTGGTCTTCCGGCATGATTTTGGCCGCGATATCGGGCTGGCTGAAGACGGCCTTGATGCCGTCCGCGTTCTCGAAGCCGAGATACGCGATGCCGTCCCACTGCGGACGGCGATACTCCGGGATATGCCCGATGACGGTATCGAACAACTTGCCGTGCGCATCGACAGGCGCGGCGTACGGCAACGGCGAGCCGCTCGAGGGGCCCGCCGGCAACCGGTGGATCTGGTCGTAGCGCAGCAACTGCCGAATCCCCCCTTCTTCCGGCGGTTGGGCATAGATGAACCGCGGCCCATGCACCTTTCGCCAGTATTCGGTCCATTTCTCGAAGGAGATATTGGCGTCGTTTTCGAACGCATTGGGCGCGGCGGCGGGATCCTTCAGCAACTCGCCCTTCGTATCCAGCAGTAGATTGGGATCTCGGCGGCGTTCGTTCAAGGGCGTACCGTCCGCGCGCGAGAGCAGCGTGCACAGGACGGTGAGCGGCGTCGAATACGAGCGAAACGACTGCAGATAAGGGGATCGAAACTGGCGTTCAGCGGTAATGTTGGACACGGTGCGCTCCTATCCTACGAATGGGTTGGCATATCACTAGCTTTCTACGATCGTGATGGGCCGGCTTGCCGCGCGATCGGATGGCGTCGCGTTACGTCCGATCGGCACCGCAACGATCCGTCATGGCCGACAGCCGGCCGGTCCGATGCGTCGTTTAACGAGAGGAGCCGTTGCGTCAGCTCGCCCAATATGACTCTGTCCGTACCTGTCTTGCACGTCGTCTCGCCGAGGTGCTCCATTGCCGCTCCTGAACGCGCGAACCCTGACCCGCGGCGCGTCATAAGCTCTGCGGCGCGGCACCAATAGATCTCACGACAATAACTCGCACGGGATCTATTATTGCAAGAACGGACGCGGCGTCAATCACATTCATCAACCCCGAGCGCCCCCGAAGCGGGCTTCCACGCGCGCTCGAGAATCCATGTAGATTCATAAGCTGAGCACCGTAGTCGCGGCGCGCATGCGAGTGGGGGCATGGACAGGAAAGCCGAAACCGTCCCCGCCGGATCGCTATCCGACGGGGGTATTGCCGCAGCCAAATGACGCTATCTTCAACAAAGCATGTGCTATATTGGCCGCATATTCGGCAGCGTACGACCGATCGCCTCTCCGCGAAGCGGGCGGAAGAGCCGATCGAATACTAACGATCGAGACACGATTTTTACTTACGCCAATTTAATGTCTGCCAGTCTGCTATCCCTCGCCGAAGATACGTTTTGCCTGCGCTTGCAGCGCGCCGCGCGCATGTGGCGCAAAGTCGCGGACATCGAATTGAGCAAGCTGAACCTGTCGGAGGCGACCTCCACGCCGCTTTGGCTGATCTATAAGCTCGGCGAAGGTCTACGCCAGCGCACATTGGCCGAACACCTTGGTCTAGAGGGCCATTCGCTCGTCCGATTGCTCGATCAACTGGAAGAAGCGGGACTCGTCGTGCGCCGCGACGACGCGTCGGATCGCCGGGCCAAGACGCTCTATCTGACCGAAAGCGGCCGCAAGGTCGGCCAACAAATCGACACGATGGTCAAGGGCATCAAGGCGAAGCTGCTGCACGACGTATCGGCCGAACAACTGGCGCTCGTCGACGCCGTCCTCAGTTCGATCGTCGCTTCGGCCGAAGAAGCCTAAGTCCTGCCGCCTGCCCCACGGGCGCCTGCGCGCCCGACCTCACCGCGCTCCCCTTCCCCTTTGTTGACCCACGGCCGCCGGCCTTCGCCGCGAGCATGTTCGCACGCCCTCGTCGTCCTCTTCCTCGTCTCGATCCGCGGACGTCTATTTATTGCGCATTGCGATTAAACATTTCGCATTCCTGTGCAGAAAGCAACCTAGCCTCACTTTCGAAAATTAATATCGCATGCGATCTAGTTGTGTACGACTATATCGTCGATGATCAAAAAGTTGCTCGATGCGGGCGGCTGGGACCGAGCATCTTTGGAACGGTGGCAAGCCGGATTACAACAATCCGGTTCGCGTCGTTCATGGCCGGAATCAGTTGGCGCGTTTCGCGACGCTGCTGTTCAGCGCCAGCCAAACCGGGACCGTGCGGCACAACCTCGTCTCGCCGTTAATCGACGTGAACGGCGATCGCCCCCGAGACGGCGGTCAATCTCGTTCAGACGCGCGACGCGTTCCCGACCGAAGGGCGTGCCGACGTCATTGCCACCGGGCGTTACTACTTGACCTTGCGTCACGAGGAGTCCGGCTGGGCGATCGTCAAACTCGATCTGATGGCGGATCACCTGCTCAATCCGCCATGCACCCCGTCCGGACCGCTCTGAGGCAGGTTACTGCACGCCCTGGCTAGCGAGGAAGTCCTCGTAACCGCCGCCGAAGTCGTACAGCGTGCCGTCCGTACGCACTTCGATGATCCGATTGGCAAGACCGCTCACGAATTCACGGTCGTGCGAGACGAAGATCAGCGTGCCTTCGTACTTTTCGAGCGCGATCTGGAGCGACTCGATCGACTCCATATCCATGTGGTTCGTCGGCTCGTCCATCAAGAGCACGTTGTGGCGGCCGAGCATCAGCTTGCCCCAGATCATGCGTCCCTTCTCGCCGCCCGAGAGCACCTTGACCGACTTCTTGATGTCGTCGGCATTGAACAGCAGCCGTCCGAGCGTGCCGCGCACCATTTGATCGTCGTCGCCTTCCTTGCGGTAGGCGTCGATCCAATCGGTCAACGTGACGTCGTCCGGAAACTCCTCGTACGTATCCTGCGGCATATAGCCGACGTTCGCGTTCTCTGCCCACTTGATCGTGCCGCCGTCGAGCGCAATATTGCCGTACAGCGCGCGCAGCAGCGTCGTCTTGCCCGCGCCGTTCTCGCCGATGATCGCGATGCGCTCGCCCGGTTGTACGCTCAAATCGAAGTTCTCGAAGATCGTGCGCTCGTAACGCTTCGTGATGCGCTCGGCCACCACGGCGATGTTGTGCAGCTTCTTTTCGTATTCGAAGCGAATGAACGGGTTCTGGCGCGAGGACGGCTTGAATTCCTCGATCTTGATCTTGTCGATTTGCTTCAGACGGCTCGTCGCCTGACGGGCCTTCGATTTGTTGGCCGAGAAGCGGCGCACGAAGTCTTGCAGATCGGCGATACGCTCCTTCGCTTTCGCGTTGGCCGCGGCCTGCCGCTCACGCGCTTGCGTGGACGCAAGCATGTAGTCGTCGTAGTTGCCTGGGTAGATCTTCAGCGTGCCGTAATCCATGTCCGCCATGTGCGTGCAGACCTGGTTCAAGAAGTGCCGGTCGTGGGAGATGATGATCATCGTCGAGTTGTACTCGTTGAGGATGTTCTCCAGCCAGCGAATGGAGTTGATATCGAGGTTGTTCGTCGGCTCGTCGAGCAGCAGCACGTCGGGATTCGAAAACAACGCCTGGGCGAGCAGCACGCGCAGCTTCCAGCCCGGCGCGATATTGCTCATCGGGCCGTTGTGGTCCTCGATGGCAATGCCGATCCCGAGCAACAGCTCGCCCGCGCGCGCCTCGGCCGTGTAGCCGCCGTACTCGGCGAACTTCGCCTCCAGCTCGGCCGCATGCATGTAGTCGTCGTCCGTCGCCTCCGGGTTCGCGTAGATCGCATCGCGCTCGGTCATGGCGGCCCACATTTCCGTATGGCCCATCATGACGACGTCGAGTACGCGCATGTCTTCATACGCGAACTGATCCTGACGCAATTTGCCGAGGCGCACGTTCGGCTCGAGCATGACGTTGCCAGAACTCGGCTCGAGATCGCCGCCGAGGATCTTCATGAACGTCGACTTGCCGCAGCCGTTGGCGCCGATGAGACCGTAGCGGTTGCCCTCGCCGAACTTGACCGAGATATTCTCGAACAAGGGCTTCGGCCCGAATTGCATGGTGATATTGGCGGTAGACAGCACGGCGCGTCCCTTCGAATGGTGATCGGCGAAAAACCTGGCATTTTACCAAGCTTTCGTCTATCCCACCTGCCGGAAGCCATGCGCTGCTCCGACCCCGAGCGGCATCGGGGCGTGCGCCCACGGTCGGCGCACCCGATCAGTGCGCCGCGGCAGCAGCCGGCGGCGGTGCCTTCGGGGCTTTGAGCATTTGCGACACGAGCGTGTCGCAAGGCGTGGCCTTCGCGTGGCTCGGCGCGATCAGCGGGATCAACGCCGCGAACGGATTGATCAACCCGAGTCCCACCGCCGCCCCCGCCCGCAAAGCGATCGAGGTCTTGCTCACGCCCACGTCCGGCTGCTTGAAGGTGCCCTTCACGTACAACGGAGAGCGCAGCGTGAAAACGCGGAAACCCTTCGTATGAGGATGGATCGTCAAATCCATCGACTCGTCTTGCAGATTGATCTTGCCGTCCATGCCGATGACGGCATCCGAGGTATCGAGCGCGAACGTGCGCGTATCGAGCACACCCCCGGATGAGGTGAAGTCGGCCGCCATGCAGTTGATGTCGACGTCGTGCGTGCCGAACAGCTTCTCGTAGACGACGTTCGCCACGTTCAAGCCCGCCGCCTCCATGATCAATCGGCTCAACTTGCCTTGCGTCACGAGCGCCTTGACCTCGCCGTCGAGCGTGCCGGCCAGTGCGGCCGGCGAATTGCCCGTCGCCGACAAACTCGCATCGCCGTTGATCTCGCCCATCGCCGATTGCATCGTCTTTTGCGTCGGGAATAGCTGTTTGAGCTTCAGGTGGCGCGCCGACAGCTTCATACGCGCCTGCAGCGGCGCTTTCGAGCCGTCGAGATAAAAATCGGAAGCCAACGTCCCGCCCGCGACGCCGAAGTTCAGCGGTTTGAACGTCAGTACGCCGTCTTTCATGATGACGTGCGTGTCCAAATCGGTGATCGGCAGCGCCGGATCCTTGACGATGCGCCGCCCCTTGAACGTCACGTCGGCGTCGATCGCCTTCCAGCGGTCGGTATGGAACGGCTCCACCGGCAGCGCGCGCGCAGTCGGTTGTTTGACGCTCTCCTCGCGGCGCGCCTTGTCGGCGTTCGAATCGGCGCCGACGATCGGCGCGAGATCGGAGAACTGCAACAAGTTGGAGGCGACATGACCCGTGAGAGACGGCCGGGGCTTGCGCGACACGTAGGTCAACGTACCCTCCAAGTCGCTGCCGCCCACGCGCCCCGTGAAGTCGCTGTAGGTGAACTCGCTCGCGCCTGTTTGCACATGGCCGACGAGGTGCCCGTCGGTCGCGTAAGGCGGCGTTTGCGGCAGCGTCACGCCGAGGATCGGGTAGAGATGCGAGAGGTCTTGACCTTGCAGCCAAAGCCGCAAATTGAGTGCGGATAAATGCATCGGATCGGTCAACGTGCCGACGAGCGCGAGGCGCGTATCGCCGATTTTCACGTCGGCTTGCATCGGGAACGGACGCGCCGCATCGCGCAGCGCGAGCACGCCGCCGAGTTTGCCGGTACCCGAGATATCGGTCTTGCGATAACGGCCCTTCGCTTGCCAGCCTAGCGAATAGGTCAGCGAGGAGCGTGCGCGCGTCTCGCTCCCCGAGGCTGCCGACGCGGGCGCGGCCGGCGCGGACGCATTGGACGCCGGCTGCGGGCTCGAGGCGGCAATCTCGGCCGACGCTTGCCGCGCGCCCGATGCCGCCCGCTCCTGCACTGCGAGCCTGCGCGCGCCGTGCTCGCCGATGACCTGGGCGGCCGAGCCGCGCGAGGCCGCCTCCTGCTGCTTCATGACGTCGCCGATCGGCAACGGCTTGCCGAGCGTGTCCACGTCCAGTTGCAGCGCGATCTGCTGCATTTCGTCCGACAGCGCGATATGGCCCTTGGCGAAGCCGAGATCGGCCAGGCGTAGCGTCCAGCGCGACGGGCTCGTCGACTTGGGCAGATTGAAGATCCAGTTCGCGCGTCCATCCTTGAGCCTTTCGAGGTCGATGGACGGATTGGCGAGATCGATCGACGGAATCGAGATCACATGCGTCAACAGCGGCAACACCTCGACGTCGAAGCTGATCGAATCGACTTTCGCGAATGTCCCCGAGGCCGCCCAAGAGGGATTGCCGATCGTCACGTCATAAGCGGAAAAGCGCGGCCACGGCACCCATGCGCGCCATCCATGTTCGTTCGTCGGATGTTGCCAGCCGACGCGCAAATCGCCGTTGATCGCGAACGGCCGCCCGATGGCTTGAGAGACCTTGTCGTCGACCCAAGGACGAGCCCGGTTCCAGTCGAACGTCATGATGAAGACGGCGAGCGCGGCGCATAGAACGAGCACCACAACGACGATCCAGGCGAGGATCTTGCCGACGGTACGGGCGACAGTGGCGGGATACGGCATGCAAAGGATCTCGATCGTTCGTTGAGCGGCGCGGTGCGACACCGCGACGGCGGCGAGCGCAGCCTTTCTGGTCAAAGCCCAAGCAATCCCCGTGCCCCGCATCGCCTCTTGACCTATGATGCGGATTCGCGCTGCGCGCCCGCCGGCCCGGGCTTGCGGCAACGGACGCGCATCCGTTCTAATGCCGTGCTTGCTTCATCGCTCGATCGATCCAATCCATGACCGGCCCTATCCTTCTCCAAGCACGCGCCCTGCTCAGGCGCGATGCACGCGCGGCGGCAACGCTCGTCGGCCCAGTCGATTTCTCGCTGTGCGCCGGCGAACGCATTGCGTTGACGGGACCGTCGGGTTCCGGCAAAAGCGTGTTCATGCGCGCGCTCGCTCGGCTCGATCCCATCGACGGTGGCGAGCTCTCGTGGCACGGCCGGCGCATCGAGCGTCAAGCGATCACACGCTACCGGCGCAGCGTCGTCTATGTGCAGCAGCGGCCCGCGCTGATCGACGGCACCGTCGAAGAGAATTTGCGCTACCCCTACACGCTGCGCGTCTACCGAGATGTCCGCTTCGATCGCGAACGCGCCGCCCGGCTCGCCCATGCGGCCGGCAAGCGCGAGGATTTTCTCGCGAAACGCGCAAGCGATCTATCGGGCGGCGAAGGACAAGTCGTTGCGCTCATTCGCGTGCTCCAACTCGCCCCCGAAGTGCTGCTGCTCGACGAGCCCACCGCCTCGCTCGACCCGCAATCGGCCCGCGCCGTCGAGGCGCTGGTCGCCCACTGGTTCGATGCCGACCGCGCGAGCCGCGCCTCCGTCTGGGTGTCGCACGACCCGGCGCAAGCCGAACGCGTCGGCAACCGGCGCCTGACGATGCGCGCCGGCACCCTTGCCGCTTACGAGGAGGCCAACGAGTGACGTCCGCCCTCCATGAATTGAGCCTTCTCGACGTCGCGATCGCCGCGCTGCTCATCGTCGTCAACGGTGCCATCTCCATGGCGCTCGCGCTCGGGCTGGGCCGGCAACTTGCCTTGGCCGCCGTGCGCACGGTCATCCAATTGTTGCTGGTCGGCTATGTCCTGGGCTGGGTGTTCGCGGTCAATCGCTGGTATGTGGTGCTTGCACTGATGGCCCTGATGACGATCATCGCGGGGTTTGCCGGCGCAGCGCGCGGCGCGCATACCTACGCGGGACAACGCACCGATGCGCTGGTGTCGATCTGGATCAGCGCGTGGCTCATCGCGGCCGTGGGCTTGTTCGCCGTGATGCGGATCCATCCCTGGTATGAACCGCAGTACGCGATTCCGATCCTCGGGATGATTCTGGGCAATACGCTGACGGGCGTTTCGCTCGCCATCGAACGCATGAGCGAGGAATTGACCGCGCGCCGCGATCGCGTCGAAATGGCGCTTGCGCTCGGCGCGACGCGCTGGGAGGCTGCGCGTGGCCCGGCGCGCCAAGCCGTGCGCGCGGGCATGCTGCCGACCCTCAATCAAATGGCCGTGGTGGGCGTCGTCAGCTTGCCGGGGATGATGACCGGACAGGTGCTCGCGGGACAATCGCCGCTGCAAGCCGTGCGCTATCAGATCGTCATCATGTTCTTGATCGCCGCGGCATCGGCGCTGGGAACGGTCGGGGCTGTGTTGCTGACGTATCGGCGCTTGTTCAGCGCCGACCATATGTTCCTCGCGGGAAGGCTCGTCGAGCGCGCTGGCCGGCGCTGACCGAGGCTAGCGCCACCGATCGGCTACGCCATCGCGGCTATCGCTGCGCCGAAACGGTCACCTGCGTGCCGTCGCTGAGGCCGACCGTCTTCGCGCTGCCGTTCGTCGGCATGGTGAAGCGCACCACTTGGCTCAGTGTCGCGACGCTCGGACATTGAAGCGTCTTGCCGTGCACCTTGACCGCCGTCGGTTTGCCATGCGGCGTGCTCGCCTGCACGCTCATCTGCACGGCTGCGGTTCCGTCGGCATCGACCGTCGGCGCGAGCCGGATCCGCATCTGCCGTTGCACGACGCCGTTCGCGTCGAGCGACATCGAGGCATAGTTGGGGCATTGCTCCGATGCGTTCACCGCGCTCCCGGGCGGCGTGCTTTTCCACGTATAGTCGTCCGTCTGGCCGGAACGGATCGTGCGCGTGTCCTGTGCGTTGCCGTACGTTTTCGAGGCAACCTTGACCGTGTACTTGATCGGGCCGTCGGCCGGCGTCTTCGACGTAACGGTGATAGGCGGCGCGGCTTGCGCAAGCCCCGCGAACCCGGCCGCGAAAGCGGCAACGGAAACCAAAACGGCTACAGGTTTCAAACGAGCCCTCATCTGCACCTCCTGGCTAGCCGTCCCATGCCCTTCGCGGCATGGGAGCAATATCGACGACGCGCTGCCAGTCTAATCCCAACTCGCGCGTAAGACTGCGTTCGCCTGTCGGGGGTTGCCCCGCTTGCGCACGGCATCGTTATAGGGTTGCATCTCGATTTGACGCGCCAACCGATCGCGCAAATCGGCGCTCCCAACGACGCGGCAAGCTGCGTGCCCCGTCTTGCCGTCGATCGGACCGGCTACAATAGCCGCATTTTTTCGCCCGCCGGCTCCGGCGGCACTCCTTGGCGCATCGTTCATGAATCTCGTCGTACAAAGCCCCGAGCCGTTAGCGGCCGCCCACGTCAAGCCGCTCGTCGCGCTCGCGCGCGGTGGGCAAGCGCAGTCGATCGATCCTCGCGCGCTTCGCATCCCCGACGCCGATCCCACCCAGCGCGCCGATATCGAGGTCTACTGCGGGACGCACGCCCTCGACTATGCGTACATGCAGCCGGGCCGGGCGTTGCGCGACTTCGGCCTCGTGGCCATGGACATGGATTCGACGTTGATCACGATCGAATGCATCGACGAGATCGCCGACTTCTGCGGATTCAAAGCCGAGGTCTCCGCGATTACCGAAGCCTCGATGCGCGGCGAGATCAAAAACTTCAACGAGAGCTTGACCGCACGCGTCGCGCTGCTCAAAGGGCTCGACGCGCAGGCGCTCGAACACGTTTTCAACGAGCGGCTCAAGCTATCGCCCGGCGCCGAGGCGATGCTCGCTGGTGCGAAGGCAGCGGGATTGCGTACGTTGCTCGTCTCGGGCGGCTTCACGTTTTTCACGGAGCGGCTCAAAGCGCAGCTCGGTCTGGATTTCGCGCATGCGAACACGCTCGAGATCGTCGACGGAAAATTGACGGGCAAAGTGACGGGCGAAATCGTCAATGCGAGCGTCAAGGCGCGCACCGTTCGAGAAACGTGCGCCAAGCTCGGAATCGCCACGTCGCAAGCCATCGTCATGGGCGACGGCTCGAACGATCTCGACATGATGGCCGAAGCCGGTCTCTCGGTCGCCTTCCGCGCGAAACCGGTCGTGCGCGCGGCAGCGGATGTCGCATTCAACTACGTCGGTTTGGACGGCCTGCTGCGTCTATTCTGAACCGCGCGCGAATCGCGCGTCATGGGCGCGGCTTCGCGCCCGGCCTCGAAGCAAGCGCAGGCCACTGCGCTCGCATGCACACCGGGGCCGCTTAGCGCAGCGCGAGCCCCATCGCGCGCTCGATATCGGCGCGCAAATCGGCCTCCTCCTCGAGCCCCACGTAAAAGCGCACCAGCGTGCCGCGGTGGGGCCAACTCGACGCGGACCGCATCGAAGCGATGTCATAGGGCATCGCCAAACTATTCGCGCCGCCCCAACTCCAGCCGATGGCGAACAACTCGAGCGCTTCGACGAACGCATCGACCTGCGCGGCGCTGTAGCGCGCGTCGAAGATAACCGAGAACAGCCCGCCCGCCCCCGAGAAATCGCGCATGAACTCGGCGTGCCCAGGACAATCGGGCAACGCCGGATGCAAGACGGCCGCGATCTCGGGACGAGCCTTGAGCCAATGCGCCAGCGCGAGCGCGCTGCGGTCGTGCGCCTCGAAGCGCGCCTTCATACTCGGCAGACCGCGCAAGACGAGGGAGCAATCGTCGACCGATACGCCGATTCCCAGGCGCATACGCGCGAGCTTGAGCAACTGATGCAATTCATCGCTGGCGGTGATCGTGGCGCCCATCAGCACGTCGCTGCCGCCTGACTGGTATTTCGTCAGCGCTTGCACCGAGATGTCCACGCCATGTTCGAGCGGACGGAACGCGAGCCCCGCCGAATAGGTGTTATCGATCGCCGTCACGACATTACGCGCGCGCGCCGCCACCGCGATCGCGGGTACGTCCGGCACTTCCATCGTCACCGAACCCGGCGCCTCGATCCAAATCAAGCGCGTGTTCGGCTGGATCAGTTCGGCGATTCCCGCACCGATCATCGGATCGTAGAACCGCACCGACAACCCGAAGTCGCGAGCCAGCCAATTGCCATGTTCGCGATTCGGCGAGTAGACGTTGTCGGGAATCAGGACGTCGTCGCCCGATTTCGTGACGCCGAAATACACGTTCGAGATCGCCGACAACCCCGACGGTTGCAGCAGCGTGTACTTGCCGCCCTCGATGTCGGCGAGCCGCTGCATGAGCGCGGCCGACGTCGGCGTGGCGTGCAGTCCGTAGCGCCACTGCGAATCGTTGCGCCAATCGGCGCGACGCATGGTGGCCAGATCGGGAAAGACCACCGTGGACGCCCGCATCACGGGCGTCGAGAACGATTCGAAGCCAGGGGCTAGGTCGAGTTGCGGATGGACGATGCGGGTTTGGCGTGCGCGAGAGGATGCGGAATCGGTCATGGTCAACGAGTGGATAAGGAACCTGCCAACGGATGGAGGACGAACGGCTGCGGGTTGGAATCGTCCGCATTCATGCGGTCGCCGGCAAGGGAGCCGTCGCTCATGAAGCGCCCAACCCAGTTGCCCGCGATCGAACTACCGTCACCGGAATCTTCGATCTCCAGGACGTCGCCGTCCCAGTCGCCCGCCACGAGCACGACTTGGCCGGTATCGGCAAATTGGTATTCGCCATGGACGCCCGTCGGATCGCCCGGTTTTCTGCCCAGACGCAACACGATGCGCCGTGCACCTAGCATGCCTGCATACGCCGGAAAACGGGCGAACTCGGGATTCGGAGCGAGGCGCCGCGGAAACTGCGGCACGGCGAAGGCCGCCGCATCGGCGGATTGCTGCGCGATGCCGGCGGCGGCATCCGAGGCCTCCGTGGCGATCGAGGCGGCCGCGTCGTCGGATTGCTCGACGAGCGCCGCGGCCGGTAGCGTCGCCTGCTGGCCCCAAGCGCATTGAAGCGAAAGGCCGGCAAGCGCCGCCACGAACAACGCCCGAGCCCGCGGCGCGCGGCACGCCGCACCGAAACGTCCGTGCCGAACTCGATAGGCCGCGCTCATTGTTGCGTTGCTCCTTGTTCCACGCATCTTGCTCCGTACCTCTGCGGACGCGGGCGCGCTCCAATCGCGCAAGGCCGCGCGTGGGGGGTGCTCAGACCTCGCCCCACAGATCGTGCCCGTCCGCCCCCGTGATCCGCACGGATACGAAATCGCCGGCCTTGTAGCGCTTGGACGCCTTCGACGCGGGGGCCACGTAGACCACACCGTCGATTTCCGGCGCGTCCGACGCCGTTCGGCCGATTCCACCATCGGCGTTGACCTCGTCGATGAGCACCTTGAGCGTTTTGCCGATCTTGCGTTTCAAGCGGCGCGAGGAGACTTCCTCGGCGACTTCCATGAAGCGGGCGCGACGTGCTTCGCGCACTTCGTCGGGCAATGCGCCGTCGAGTTCATTGGCGCTCGCCCCTTCGACCGGCGAGTAGGCAAAGCACCCGACGCGATCGAGTTCCGCCGCGCGGATGAATTCGAGCAGCGTTTCGAATTGCGCTTCCGTCTCCCCGGGAAAGCCCGCGATGAACGTGCTGCGGATCGTCAGCTCCGGGCACATCCGGCGCCAAGCGGCCACGCGCTCGAGCGTGCGCTCGGCATTGGCCGGCCGCTTCATGCGTTTGAGCACCTCGGGATCGGCGTGCTGGAAAGGGATATCGAGATACGGCAGCACGTGGCCCTTGAGGGGGCCCTCCGCCATCATCGGAATGATTTCGTCGACGTGCGGATACGGATAGACGTAATGGAGCCGCACCCATGCGCCATACTGCGCCGCCAGTTCGCCCAACGCGCCGACGAGTTCCGTCATCCGCGTTTTGAGGGGACGCCCGTTCCAAAATCCCGTTCGGAACTTGACGTCCACGCCGTAAGCACTCGTGTCCTGCGAGATGACGAGCAGTTCCTTGACGCCGGACTTGAAGAGGTTTTCGGCCTCGAGCATGACTTCGGCGACGGGCCGCGAAACGAGATCGCCGCGCATCGACGGGATGATGCAAAACGCACAGCGATGGTTACAGCCCTCGGAGATCTTCAGATAGGCGTAATGGCGCGGCGTCAGCTTGATGCCGGCGGCGGGCACGAGATCGACGAACGGATCGTGCGGCTTGGGCAGATAGCTATGTACGGCCTGCATCACCTCGCCCACGGCATGCGGGCCCGTGACGGCGAGCACTTTGGGATGCACTTCCTCGATGAGGCCGGAGCCGCTCGCGCTTTTCTTCGCGCCGAGGCAGCCGGTCACGATCACCTTGCCGTTTTCCGTGAGCGCCTCGCCGATCGCGTCGAGGCTTTCCTGGACGGCTTCGTCGATAAAGCCGCAGGTGTTGACGACGACTAGATCGGCCCCGTCATAGGTCCCCGAAATTTCGTAGCCCTCGGCGCGTAGCTGCGTGATGATCTGCTCGGAGTCTACGAGCGCCTTGGGGCAGCCGAGCGAGACGAAACCGACCTTGGGCGCGGCAGGCGCGGCCGCGGCTGAACTCGGCGCGACGGGAGAGGGAGTGTGCGGCATGAGATGGATCCAGCGAATGGCAATGACGCCGGGCGGCCAAATCTTGCGCAAGGATTGACGCGCCGCCTCCCGGACTAACCGCGTATTGTACCGCGATGCGGCATTGGGCTGTCGTTGCCGAGACGATTTGGGCTCCGCCGGCAAGCCCACGAACCAGCGTGGCGCAACGCGTGCCGGCGGAAAACTGGACACTCAGCTCGACGCCGTGACGTCGACGATCCAGAACCAGGGGCTTGCGTAAGGACCGTCCAACTGCTTCGGCAGTGTCCGGCCGGCCCGGGTTGGCGGTGTCGCAAGTTCCCATACTTCGTAGTGAAGCGGCGAGAAGTAGATTTTGCTGTGAACGTAATCGAATGCGATCCGTGCTTTGTTACCTTCGAAGAACATATCGTTGGTACCCGCGGTGTACTCGACGTAGCCTGTCGTATCCGCGCCGCCGCCGCGCCCGTTAGAGTGTGCCTTGTTCGTACGGACATAGCGCTCGTATAGCTTTGCGCGATCGCTCAGCCCTTTCAAGTAGTCGGGTTTGTCCGGCGTATTGGGATAGGAAAAGCGCGGCAAGTACATCGGATCGTTCGCATGAATTTGCCGCATTGCACCGAGCGCGTCATCGTTTATGCGTTGCACGCCATGGTCGACGACGCCGGCGGACGACGAGATTTCCGACATCAGCGCGCGCAGCGCCTGCGGCGCCTCCAGATTGCCGAAACGGATGACGTACATCGGCAAAATTGGGCCCGTGCGGGTAGCGGGCGCCGACGGCTGGCCGCCCGCGTTCTGGATAAGATTCAGTACGAAATCTTCCCACCGCAGCGTGGAATTGAACTGGGATTGTGTGAGCATGAGGAGCTCCGATCGTTCGAACGGAATGCTCAAGCGCCGATCCTATGGCCGCCGGCATTCCAGCCGTTGTAGCGCGGGCGTTGGGCATTCGCCGCAAATGGCGGCCCAAGCGGGTTGTCGAGCACGTTCGCGATGGCGTCTTCGGTCGCGTTAAACCTCACGGCCTCGGAGAGCGCGACGATCAAGCAGACGAGGCAGGTGGCGTCGCCTGGGGTGACGGGCACGCCGCCGCCCCCGGGCGGCACCGCTACAGCGAAGTTGGCGAGGGTGATTGCGGCATCACGCAGGTTCGGCGCCGAAATCGCCGGGAGCGGGGTCACGTTATAGCCGAGCGACCCGTACGAGCCGTCGGGGACGAGCACCCTAGCACCGGGCGGAACCGCCCAGGGCATCGGCACTACGTTGAATAAATAGGTCGCCGTAGCATTAATGAATCCCATCGTGTAGAGAGAGGCATTGGGCGAAGCCAGCGCACCGTTCGCTTCCCACGCAAGGTTAAGCACGAGCGAAAGCCCATAGCCCGCCGGCGGATTCGGAATCTGCACTGGGATGTTGAGCGATACCGCGCGCGTGCCGTTCGCGCGAACTTGGTCGCGCAGTGTGGCGATGTCGGCCCGATACTCGGCACCGGTCGTCAATCGAAGAGACATGGGCAATCCTTTGGACGAGGCCGGCGCACTCCGCCGGGAAGACCGGCAGCGAAGCGAGTGGCTGCCCGGTGCTTGCACTTTGCCGGGCGTGCGTCATGCGGCCAATCCGGCAGACGTCACAACATGGGCCGGAAGGATGGTCCGTGACTTTCGAATGGGGGCGTGAAGGCTCAGTCCCGCTTCTTACAAATCGAGGAATGCGCGTACCGCGTACCGCATGGCCTCCATTTCGTCTTCCGACGCACGTTCGCCCTCGTAGCGAATTTCACGCGCTTTGAAGGACAGATTGACGATTTGGTCGACGAGTGCGGCGCCGGGGCGAGCGAGGCTCGCAATGGCGATCTCCGTCTCCCAGCCTCGAATCGTCGACGTGATCGGCAGCCCCACGATCCGGCCCGTCAACGCATTGATATCGCTAGCGGTAAGAACAACCACGGCGCGATACCCGTCTTGTTCGTTCCCCTTGCTCGGCCCCACGTAGAGCCTAATGATGTCTCCTGCCTCCGGCACCCCGTTTTGCATGCGGCTCTGTCTCCTTTGACGATCAGCGCGGCTCGTCCGGCCCGCCGAATTCGGAGCCATGCGCCCCGCCGAAATCAATGTCGGCGTGAGGCTCGAGTTTCCCCTCCCGCAATTGCTGCATATAACGCTCGCGGGAAAATCGCTTTATCGAGACGCACGGAACGATTTGCACTTTGCCGTCGACGACGAGTACGTCTATCGCCTGACCTTCCGCCAAGTGCGCCTCCTGGGCGATGCTTGCCGGTATGCGCACAGCGAGACTGTTACCCCACCGCTTTAAAGTTTGGACGGCCATCGTGATACCCCATGAATGGACCGTGGCGAAGGGCGCCTCGACCCGCAACGCGCCGCAGCGGATCGCATCGCCCGGCTTCGGGTCGTAGCGAATGTATCTACAGGTTGATACAGCGTTCATGGTAAGCACCTCTATCCGATGTGTCAACGCCGTCGATACGACTTCAACGGCGGCGGGAATCGAGGGCGATCTTGACCGGCTTCAGGGGCGCTAAAGCGCATTCGCAAAAAGAATGCGACGCTTTCACCCCCACGGCAGCAACAAGGACAAGGCACCGAGTGCCCCCGGCGACATCGTGAAGAGCATGCAAAAAGGCCGCGGATCACCGCGGCCTGTTCGCAACGAGAAGGCGCAACGAAGCGCGCGTTATTTCTTTTCCGGTTCGGGACCCTGCCCCTGACCCGGCTTATTGAACGTGAACGAGCTGAACATCGTCTTCGCCTGGTTCTGCATCTGCTCTTGCATCTGCACGAACATATTCTTCGACTGCTCGATATAGCTCGTCATCATCCCTTGCATCATGGGCGCCTGCATGTTCATGAACTGCGACCACACCTCGGGATTGAGCGCATTGCCTTCGTAGAGGTTCTTCGACTGCTCGGCGAGCTTGTTTTGAATGTCGATGAACGCTTGGATGTTCTTTTCCAGATACGTACCCATCATGCCTTGCATCGCATGACCGTAGAACCGGATGATTTGCGACAGCATCGACGAAGAAAACATCGGCACGCCACCGCTCTCCTCTTCGAGGATGATCTGCAGCAAGATGCTGCGCGTCAAATCTTCGTTGGTCTTCGCATCGATGACCTTGAAGTCCTCCTGATCGAGCACGAGCTGCTTCACGTCGCTCAGCGTGATGTAGGTACTCGTTTCCGTGTCGTACAGTCGACGGTTCGGGTACTTTTTAATGAATCGCTCGGCTGTTTTCTTTGTAGTCGACATGTAATGCCTTTTATGAACGCAACGCAGCGCAATAACGGCGCCCTCGTGGCCCGCCGCGCCTCCCGCAGCAAGCCGGACCCCCAAACTCATACACTTTAACCCGTTTTACGCCGGCGGCAATGTCGAACGCAACCGGCGCAAAACGCATCAGCCCATGTGCAAACCGCCGTTCAACGAAAAATCGGCGCCTGTCGAAAAGCCCGATTCATCCGAAGCCAACCAAGCAACGATCGATGCGATTTCCTCCGGCGAACCCAGCCGCCGAACCGGAATCGTCGCGATGATCTTTTCGAGCACGTCCGCGCGGATCGATTTCACCATATCCGTGCCGATATAACCGGGCGACACCGTGTTGACCGTCACGCCCTTGGTCGCCACTTCCTGCGCGAGCGCCATCGTGAAGCCATGGATGCCGGCCTTCGCCGTCGAATAGTTCGTCTGCCCGAACTGACCTTTCTGCCCGTTCACCGACGAGATATTGATCACGCGCCCGAAGCCGCGTTCGACCATGCCGTCGATGACTTGCTTCGTGACGTTGAACAGGCTCGTCAAGTTCGTGTCGATGACAGCCGTCCAATCCTCGTGCGTCATCTTGCGGAACACGACGTCGCGCGTAATGCCCGCGTTATTGACCAGCACGTCGACCTCGCCCACTTCGGCCTTCACCTTGTCGAACGCGTTCTTCGTCGACTCCCAATCGCCGACATTACCTTCCGAGGCGACGAAATCGTAGCCGAGCGCCTTTTGCTGTTCGAGCCATGTGACGCGTCGCGGCGAATTCGGACCGCAGCCCGCCACCACTTTGAAGCCTTGCCGATGCAGACGCTGGCAGATCGCAGTGCCGATGCCGCCCATCCCGCCCGTTACGTACGCAATACGCTGAGTCATGAGTCACGCTCCATTCCTGTTTTTTTGGGGACGCCTGCCGGCGCCCCTCGTCTTACCGCCGCGCACTGCCCTTGGCGGCGGCGCTTCGCGCTTCGATCAGAAACGTTCGAGCGCCAGTGCGACGCCCATCCCGCCGCCGATGCACAGCGAGGCCAGACCGCGCTTCGCGTCGCGCTTTTGCATCTCGTGGAGCAAGGTCACGAGAATCCGGCAACCCGATGCCCCGATCGGATGACCGATCGCGATCGCGCCGCCGTTCACGTTGATCTTCGACGTATCCCAGCCCATTTGCTTGTGCACCGCCAGCGCCTGCGCCGCGAAAGCCTCGTTGATCTCCATCAGATCGAGGTCGCCGACCGACCAGCCCGCGCGCTCCAAGCAACGGCGCGAGGCCGGCACCGGCCCCATCCCCATCACCTTCGGATCGACGCCCGCATTCGCGTAGGCCTTGATGCGCGCGAGCGGCGTCAAGCCCAACGCTTCCGCCTTCTTCGCGGACATGACGAGCACGGCCGCCGCGCCGTCGTTGATACCCGAGGCGTTCGCCGCCGTCACCGTACCTTCCTTCGAGAAAGCGGGCTTCAGGGTCGCCAGCGACTCCGCCGTGACGCCGTGACGAACGAACTCGTCGGTGACGAAATTGATCGGATCGCCCTTGCGCTGCTGAATCTGGACGGGAACGATCTCGTCGTCGAAACGCCCCGCCTTCTGCGCGGCCTCGGCCTTGTTTTGCGAAAGCGCGGCGAACTTGTCCTGCTCCTCGCGCGTAATGCCGTATTCCTTGGCCACGTTCTCGGCCGTGATACCCATGTGGTACTGGTTGTAGACGTCCCACAGGCCGTCGACGATCATCGTATCGACGAGTTTCGCGTCGCCCATGCGGAATCCGTCGCGCGAGCCCGGCAACACGTGCGGCGCCGCGCTCATGTTCTCTTGGCCGCCGGCCACCACGATGTCCGCGTCGCCCGCGATCACCGCATTCGCGGCCAGCATGACGGCCTTCAAACCCGAGCCGCATACCTTGTTGATGGTCATGCCCGGCACGGCCGCGGGCAATCCCGCCTTGATGAGCGCCTGACGAGCGGGATTCTGACCCGAGCCGGCCGTGAGCACTTGGCCTAGGATGACCTCGCTCACCTGCTCGGGCTTGACGCCCGCGCGCTCGAGCACCGCGCGAACGACCGTCGCGCCCAGTTCCGGCGCGGGAATCTTCGCCAGCGAGCCGCCGAACTTGCCCACGGCGGTGCGAGCGGCAGATACGATCACTACGTCAGTCATGTTGTGACTCCTTGCGGGTGAGGCGGCTCAATCGAAAGCCGCGCATCGTAGTTGGAAATCTTAACGGGCGCGTTCAATCGCGCTCTTGCACGTATCGCCCCGGCGCGGGCTCGATGACCGGATATTCGGCCGATCCGAGCTGCGCGCGTACTTTCACTTTTTTGCCGCCATACGGCTCGAGCCATGCCATCCAGTCCGGCCACCAGCTACCTGGCTTCTCGACGGCCTGCTCGAACCAATCGTCCGGGTCCTCCGGCAGCGTCTTCTCATTGCCCTCGTGCGACCAATAACTGCGTTTGCCCTTCGCGGGAGGATTGATGACCCCCGCGATATGCCCCGACGCGCCCAGCACGAACCGCTGCGGCCCCGTCAGCAACGGCGCCGACGCATACGCCGTGCGCCATGGCACGATATGGTCGTCGCGCGAGCCGTAGATGAACGTCGGCACGTCGATGCGCGACAGATCGAGCGCCTCGCCGCATACGGTCAACGCGCCCGGCTCGCGCAACTTGTTCTCGAGATACGTGTTGCGCAGATACCAAACGTACATCGGTCCGGGCAGATTCGTCGAATCGCCGTTCCAGTACAGCAGGTCGAACGGCGCGGGCGTGCGCCCTTTGAGGTAGTTATCGACCACGTAGTTCCATACGAGATCGTTGGGCCGCAAGAACGAGAATGCATTCGCGAACTCGATACCGCGCATGAGCCCCGGCGGCGCGCCGTTCAGGCCGCCGATCGTTTGTTCGCGCATGAGCACGTGGGCCTCGTCGACGAAGACGTCGAGCACGCCCGTATCGGAAAAATCGAGCATCGCCGTGAGCAACGTCATCGACGCCGCCGGATGCTCTCCACGTGCGGCGAGCACCGCGAGCGCCGTCGCGATCATCGTACCGCCGATGCAGAAACCGAACGTGTTGATCTGCTCGCGTCCGCTTACGCTTTTCACGACGTCGATCGCGGCGAGCACGCCGTCGTTGACGTAGTCGTCCCAGGTTTTCCCGGCCAGCGACGCATCCACATTGCGCCACGAGATCATGAACACCTGATGTCCGCACTCGAGCGCATGCGCGACGAGCGAACTCTCGGGCTGCAGATCGAGAATGTAGAACTTGTTGATGCACGGCGGCACCATCAAGAGCGGCCGCTCGAACACGCTGGGCGTGCGCGGCTTGTATTGGATCAGTTGAATCAGCTCGTTTTCGAAGACGACCGCGCCTTCCGTCGCCCCGATGTTCTTGCCGACGACGAAGCGCGACTCGTCGCTCTGGGAAATCTTGCCGCGGCGCATGTCCGCGAGCAAATTCATCACACCTTGCCGCAAGCTCTCGCCGTGCGTGTCGAGCAGGGCCTTTTGCGCCTCCGGGTTCAGCGCGAGAAAGTTGCTCGGCGAGGCGGCGGCCGTCCACTGTTGCACGGCGAATCGAATGCGCTCGCGCGTCTTCACATCGGCTTGCACGGCATCGGCCAGCGCTTGCAGGTAACGTGCGTTGAGCAGATACCAAGCGGCGGTATACGCGAACGCGGGCGTCGCCTTCCAAGCATCGGCGCTGAAACGCCGATCGGGCAACTCGGGCGGCGTTTGATTCGCGCCGCTCGCTTGCTGCAGCAACGCGAGGCAATCGCGCGAGTAATCCGCTTGCAGCGCTTGCAATCGCTCAGGCGCGATCGACGCCACCGGCAGCTTCATCCCGGCGAAGGCGTGCTGAGCGTCGGTCATCGAAGGCATCCCCAGCGCGGGCATGGGCGGCATCTGCGGCATGGGGAAGGGAAACGGAAACGGCGACGGCCCGGCGGCCGCATGGCCGTTCGCCGCCTGCCCGGGCATGGCGCCCGGCTGCGGCGCGGGCCATTTGCTCGGATCGGCGAATGAGCGCCATGCGCCCATCCAAGCCTCGAACATCCGTTGCATGTCCGCGTTGCCTGCTTCGGCTTGCTGCTCGCGGCTCGAAGAAGTTTCGGTGTGAGAAGAAGTCGATCGACGTTTTGATGCAGTCATACCCGCTTTTGGCCGTGAGTCTAGGAAGACTGGTTGAGAGGCGGGCGCCGAGCATACGTGGGCGAACCCTCGCGACCCTCGCTGCGCTCACCCTTGCGAGCGGTCATTCTTGCTCCCCGCCACGAGGCATGTCAATGCTTCGAACCGATTTTGCCGCAGCGCGATAGGTTTTTTATTATCGTTTTCCCGATGTCGATCGCGAACTCGCAAGCCAAGCGCCACCGGCATATGCGCTTAGTCACGGATGAAAAGTCCGCCGCGCGCGACCCGCCCCCTGGGGCTTTCGCGGTAGCGCCGTTGTGCGTCGCAGGGAACGCTCAATCGGCCAACCAGATGAGCGCCGCCATCCGGCCCGTCACGCGATCGCGCCGGTACGAATAAAAACGCTCGCGCTCGGCAACCGTGCAGGCATCCCCACCGCTCACGCGGGTCACGCCCAGGCGCGCCAAACGCAAGCGCGCGAGCGCGTACAGATCGGCCCAATGCTTGCCACGCATCCCATCGCGCGCGGCGAATGCCTGCGCCGTCGCGTCAAGCTCGGCCGGCGCGGCGGCGCGCACGAAAGCGTCTCGCACGTCGTCGCCCACTTCGAATGCGTGAGGACCGATAGCCGGCCCCAAATACGCATGCAGCGCATCGGGCGCGCATTGCGCGAGATCCGCGACGCGCTGCGCGCTCTTCTCGACGATTCCCGCCACGAGGCCGCGCCAGCCCGCATGCGCCGCCCCCACCGCGCGCCCTCGGTCGTCGCACAGCAGCACGGGCAAGCAATCGGCCACCATCACGAGACACGCGACGCCGGGCACCTGCGTCACACTCGCGTCGGCGCGCACGGGCACCTCGGGCGTCACGTCGTCGGCGCGAACGATCTGGTCGCCGTGAACTTGCTCGAGCCATGCCGCACGGACACCCGCGAGCGCCAGCAAACGTGCGCGATTGCACTCGACATGCGCGGGGTCGTCGCCCGTATGCAACCCGAGATTCAAGCCGCCCGGCATTTCGCGTTCGCCATCCCATCGGCCATAGGGCGGCACGCTCACGCCGCCCGCGCGAGTGGTCACCAGCGCGCGCACGCGCGGCGGTGCATCCCAGGCGGGGCGGATACAGTCCGCTTCGGTCAAAGCCGCGTCAAGCGCCGGCACGGGATCGGGTCTCGTCATAGTCGGTGGTGTTCTCGATGCGTGGGTCATTCGATATCGGCTTCGTCGTCCTCGTCTTCGTAGCCGATCTCCATGGCTTCGGATTCGTCGTACGTATCATCGTCGAACTCGCCGTCCTCGAATTGCGCGGCGTCCTGCCCGAAGCCAAGCGCTTGTACGAGTTCGGCCATGTCCTCGGGCAAATCGGCTCGCCAACGCATCGACCGTCCGGTGCCCGGGTGCACGAGTCCGAGCTGCCACGCGTGCAGCGCTTGGCGCGTGAAACCGCCGGGCAGCGGCGCGCTGGAACGGCGGCCGCGCGCGCTGCCGTACACCGGATCGCCGAGCAGCGGATGGCCGACATGCGCGCAATGGACGCGAATCTGATGCGTGCGCCCCGTCTCTAGATCGCAATGAACCGCGCTCACCGTTTGTTGTTTCCACATCGTCTGATCGACGAGCCGGAAACGCGTACGCGCGGCCTTTCCCGAGGCGCCCGCGACGACCGCCATGCGCGTGCGTTCGCGCGGATCGCGGCCGATCGGCGCGTCGATGATGCCCTCGCCGGGCATGGCGCCCCACACGAGCGCCACATAGCGCCGCTTCACGGTACGCGCCTGCAATTGCCGCACGAGATCGGTTTGCGCTTCGAGCGTGCGCGCGACCACCATCAGCCCCGACGTTTCCTTGTCGAGCCGATGGACGATGCCTGCCCTCGGCAAGCCGGCCGCGTCCGGGTAACGATGCAACAGCCCGTTCAGAATCGTGCCGCTCCAATTGCCCGCGGCGGGATGGACGACGAGGCCGGCAGGCTTGTTGAGGACGACGAGCGTCTCGTCTTCGTAGACGACCTCGAGCGGCACCGGCTCAGGGGTAAACGCAAGCTGCTCCGGCAGGCGATCGGGGGTAAGCTCGATGCGCGCATCGAGCGGCACGGCCTGGCGCACTTTCGCGGGCGCGCCGTTGAGCAAGACGCGCCCCGCCTCGGTCCAGCTTTGCAAGCGGCTGCGCGAATATTCGGGAAACACTTTGGCCAGCACTTTGTCGAGCCGCTCGCCCGCCAGCGCGGCGGGCACGAGCGCGACGCGCGGCGCGTCGTCTGAAGGATTCGCGGCGCCAGGTAGGCGCGAAGCGCCGGCCTTGTCCGCGGGAGCGTCGGCGGGGCTGCCGCTTCGGCTATAATCGGCGCTTTCATCGATAGGGCCGAGCATGTTGCCGGAAGGACGTGTGCGGGTCATTGAAACTGGGTCACTGAGTGAGACTGATTGCTAGGAAGCGTGGAGAAATGCGGCGAGCCTTCAACACCATGATGCGCACGGCCTCGTGCGCGGCAAGCCGCGCGGCGAAGCGTGCGGTCCAATCCGCATCGGCCGGCCTGGCCCTGGCTGCGGCCGCGATGCTCGTGGCGGGCTGCCATGGCCTGCCGCAAAAGACCGACGAGACGGCTGGCTGGGCAAATAACAAATTATACTCGGAGGCCCAAGACGCATTGTCGAGCGGCGACTGGGGCAAATGTGCGAAATACTTCGAGATGCTCGAAGGCCGCGACCCGTTCGGCCATTTCGCTCAACAGGCTGAAATCAACGTCGCCTATTGCAATTGGAAGGACAGCGAAACGGCCGCCGCCGACGAAGCCATCGACCGCTTCATTCGCCTGCACCCCGATCACCCCGATATCGCCTATGCGTACTACCTGAAGGGGATGATCCACTTCAACGACGACCTGGGCCTCTTCGGGCGCTTCTCCGGCCAGGATATGAGCGAGCGCGATCCGAAATCGATGCGCGAGTCGTACGATGCGTTCAAGGTCGTCGTGGATAAATACCCCGACAGCAAGTACGCGCCCGATGCGGCTGCCCGCATGCGCTATATCGTGAACGCACTCGCGTCGTACGAAGTGCACGCGGCCGATTACTACTATCGGCGCGGTGCCTACGTCGCGGCGATCAACCGCGCGCAAACGGCGGTCAAGGAATACAAGAATGCACCGGCGATCGAGGACGCGCTTCACATCATGATGCTCTCGTACACGAAGCTCAATGAAACGAAACTGGCCGACGATACGCGACGCGTGCTGGCTGGAACGTTCCCCGACAGCCCCTATATCACGGGCCATCCGCGCAGCGGCGCGAAGAAGTCCTGGTGGCAGTTCTAAACCCACAAAAAACCGGCCCAAGCGGCCGGTTTTTTGTGGGTCTTTGCAGGCTGACCGTCGCCCGATAATAGGGGGCGCGCTCGGTCAATCCTGACTTTTGTTTTCCGCAAAAAATTCGCGCACGACGTCGATTTCCCGAGTGCGCTTGAACGGCGGCAGGCTTTGCCAAATCCGCCGGCCATAAGGCTTGTCGACAAGCCGCGTATCGCAAATCATCAACACGCCTCGATCGGTTTCGGCACGAATCAAGCGGCCCGCGCCCTGCTTGAGCGTGATGACCGCCTGCGGCAGTTGATGCACGGCGAACGGGCTGAGCCCCTTCTTCGTCAGCGCATCGAGACGGGCGGACAACACGGGATCGTCGGGCGGGGCGAACGGCAGCTTGTCGATGACGACGAGCGAGAGCGCGTCGCCGCGAACGTCCACGCCTTCCCAAAAGCTTTGACTGCCAACGAGGATCGCATTGCCGTAGGCGCGGAAACGATCGAGTAATTCGGTGCGGCTCGCATCGCCTTGGACGAGCAGCGGCATCGACCAGCCGCGCGCCTCGATCACCTCGCGCAACTTGTTCGCGATCCGGTCCACGGCGCGCAACGTCGTGCACAGGACGAACACGCCCCCTCCCGCCGCTTCGATCGCGGGCAACGCAGCCTCGAAAACCGCGTCGGTGAAAGCGGGCGACGACGGTTGCGGCAAGTTGCGCGGCACGTACAGGAGCCCTTGCGTCCCGTAATCGAAGGGGCTCGGCAGCGTCATGGAGCGGCGCGCGTCGAGTCCCATTTGCGCGGCGTAGTGCGTGAAGTCGCCGCGCACCGACAACGTGGCCGACGTGAAAATCCATGCCCGCGGCACGCCCGCGCGCTGCTTCGCGAAAATCGGCGCGACCGAGAGCGGAGTTTCGTGCAGTTGGACGGAATGCGCGAAAACTTCGACCCACCGAATGCGTTCGTTGAAATCGGCGCTCCCGGGCGGCGTTGCCGCGGACGAAGTCGTGGCCGGAGCCGCGGGTGCATCCTCGGCCGGCGGCGCGGTCCAGCGCGAGAGCTGATCTTGCAATTCCCGCGCGCGTCGCATACAGGCGCCGAGGGATTCCGCCCGCTCGGCTTGGCCGGCCAACGCCGACGCAACCGCCTCCAACGCCGCCTCGAGTGCATCGAGCGCGCCATACAACGGATGATCGTCGCCGAGCTGCGCAGCCGAAACGCGCAGCGTGTCGTCCTTGAACGCAAGTCGCACGTCGCGCGCGGCGCGTTCGAGCGCCGCGCCGAGCTTGACCCATTCGACGGCATCGCGCGCATGCGCGAGACCCTCGGCAACCACGTCGCGAGCAAGTTCGAGCAACTGCGCCGTCGAGAGCGTTTCGCCGAAGAACAAGGTGGCCGTTTCGGGCAATTGATGCGCTTCGTCGAAGACGATCGTATTGGCGGTCGGCAATAGCTCGGCCATCCCCGTATCGCGCAGCATGATGTCGGCGAAAAACAGATGATGGTTGACGACGACGATATCGGCCTGCTGGGCCTCGCGCCGGGCCTGCATGACAAAGCAGTCCTTGTAGTGCGGGCATTCCTGGCCGAGACAGTTCTCGCGCGTGGAGGTAACCATCGACCAGACCGCCGCCGTCTCTGGGACGCTCGCCAGCTCGGCCTTATCGCCCGTGCGCGTGATCTTCGCAAACCGGACGATGTCCTGCAGATAGGCGGTGTCTTGCCGCGACGGCAAGCGCCCATTGTCGGCCGTACGCTGCAGATAGTAATGACAGAGATAATTCGCCCGCCCCTTGAGCATGGCGACCGATACCGGCACGGCCAGCGCGTCGCGCACGGTGGGCACGTCGCGTTGGAACAGTTGATCTTGCAGGTGCTTCGTTCCGGTGGAAATGATGACCTTGCCGCCCCACAGCATCGCGGGAACGAGATAGGCGAACGTCTTGCCGGTGCCTGTGCCGGCTTCGACGATGAGCGTGTTTTCGCCGGCCGCGCCTTCCCCGGACGTCGCATTTTCGTCGGGAGCGGCATCCGCGGCATCGCTTCGGCCCTGCCCCTCGGCCCGCAAGCGGCGCGCCGGACGGCGTTGCGCCTCGAACATGGCGGGCTCGGGCATCGCACGCCCGGACGCCTCCATCGCAGCCGCGACGGCGCACGCCATTTCGATTTGAGATGCGCGCGGACGGTAGCCGTCGATCGCACGGGCGAGCAAGCCGTCGTTCGCGAAGATCGCGTCCAGTTCGGCGCGCCGGCGCGGGGCGAGCGCGGCCGCAAGCGCGTGCGGCGAGCGCACGTCTTGCTTGGCGGGCGCCGTCTGCGCGGCGAGCGGCGCCCCGGTAGAGGCATCGAGCGGTGAATTCAAGGCAAGCGTTTCCCTGCAATGGGACCGGCGCGCGGCGCGCGGCGCGAACGCTTGCCCGTTCGCCGCTTACGCGTGCCTGTCCGGTTCGAGCTGCAATTGCAGCAACAAGATGTCGTCTTTGACCTTGAGCTTGCGCTTTTTCAGACGCCGTAGCTCGAGGTCGGTGATATCCGAGGAGACCGCCAGTTTATCGATCATGCGATCGAGTTCGCTATGCTCCGACTGCAGTTGCAAAATGCGATCGCGAAGCGTATTCGGTTGGATCGCCTGTTGGCCACGCATGGTCGACTCCTCGGTTCGTTAGGCGCGCTACCCGCTCGCTGCGGTTCGCACGCCTGAGGTTACCGTCCACCAGCAAAACCGCTCCCGCCTCAGTCGCTGTCTTGCTGCTCCTGCTGCAAACGCTTTTGCTGTTCCTGCTGCTGACTCTGTTCTTGCTGCTGTTCCTGGGCCTTTTGCGCAGCATGCTTCTGGCGGGCTTCGACATCGGCCTTATGTTGCGCCGCATCGGTCTGCTTTTGCGTGAACCGCGCCGCGCGCTCGGCGCGTTCCTCAGCGTCCTTCGCCGCGTTGCGCCGCGCCTCGTCGAGTTTTCGCCGATAGTCCGACTGCTTGTTCTCGTAGGCGGCTTGATTGGCCGCGCGCTGCGGCGCCTGCGCGCCGCGCTGCGCCTGATCGAGTTCGTGCTGACGCTGCTTTTCCTCGTACGCCTGTGTGTTCGCCGCGGCCGTGACGGCGCGCTGCGGCGCCTCTTGCTCGTTACGCGCGCGGCGCAGCGCGTCCTGCTCGTCGCGCTGCTGCGCGTGCGCGGCGCGGCGTTCGTCGTCGAGCGCCATCTGTTCCGCGTGGATGCGCGCGCGCTCGGCGCGCATCTTGTCGCGCGCGCTGCCTAGGCAGGCATTGACGAAGAACTTGCTATAGCAGTTGTGCTCGGCCACGCCGTACTCGTACTCGTTTTGCGCGCTGCGGGCGTCGAGCGCCTGCTGGCGCGCCTGGAAGTCGGGCGTGAGCGCGGCCGAGGCGTCGCTCGCGGCGGGCGCGCCCGTATCGGCACCGGCCGATACCGCTTGCGCGCTGGCGGCGGACATGGCGAGCGAACACGCAAAGGCCGTCAGAGCGGGCATCGCCCAGCGCGGGACAAAGGGAAAACGGGAGGTTGGCAACGTCGTGGGCGGGGATCGGAACATGGTCGAAATTCTAACACCCGCGCCCGAGCCGCCGGGCATTTGTGGCAAAATGCGCCGCTTCAGCAACCCGGCCGCCGGCCGGCGTGCTCCCCGCACCGGGGGGCGCGCGCCTGCGCGGCCTCGCAGCCAAACGCTTCCTATGACGGACACCGTAGCACTCAAGATCGTACAGCGCATCGCGACCGAATTGACCGTGCAGCCGCGCCAAGTGGCCGCGGCCGTGCAACTGCTCGACGAAGGCTCCACCGTCCCGTTTATCGCCCGCTATCGCAAGGAAGTCACCGGCAACCTCGACGATACGCAGTTGCGCCAACTCGAGGAGCGCCTGCTCTACCTTCGGGAAATGGAGGACCGCCGCGCCACGATCCTCGCGAGCATCGAGGAACAAGGCAAGCTGACGGACGAACTGCGCACGGCCATCGACGCCGCCGACAGTAAGCAAGCCCTCGAAGATTTGTATCTGCCCTACAAGCCGAAGCGCCGCACGCGCGCGCAGATCGCGCGAGAAGCGGGGCTCGAACCGCTTGCCCAAGCGCTGCTCGCCGACCCCCGCCTCGATCCGCAAACCGAAGCCGCCGCCTACGTCGACGCGGAAAAGGGTGTCGCCGACGTCAAAGCGGCGCTCGACGGGGCGCGCGACATTCTCTCCGAACAATTCGGCGAAACGGCGGAATTGCTGGGCAAACTGCGCGAGTACCTCGCGGAACGCGGGATCGTGTCGTCCTCGGTCGTCGAAGGCAAGGAAAACGAGGAAGGCGAGAAATTCCGCGATTACTACGATTACGCCGAAACCTGGAAAACGGTGCCCTCGCACCGCGCCCTCGCCTTGTTCCGCGGCCGCAACGCCGGCGTGCTGATGATCAAACTGGGGCTCGGCGAGGAACTCGATGCCCAGGTGCCCCATCCGTGCGAGGCGATCATCGCGCGCCACGCCGGTATCTCGAATCAGGGCCGGCCGGCCGACAAGTGGCTGTCCGACGTCTGCCGCTGGTGCTGGCGCGTCAAAGTGCAGCCGCATCTCGAAAACGAGTTGCTCACGCAGTTGCGCGAAGCCGCCGAACATGAAGCGATTCGCGTGTTCGCACGCAATTTGAAGGATTTGCTGCTGGCCGCGCCTGCGGGCCCGAAGGCCGTCATCGGCCTCGATCCGGGGCTGCGCACCGGGGTCAAGGTAGCCGTCGTCGACCGCACGGGCAAGCTGCTCGCGACCGATACGATCTACCCGCACGAACCCCGTCGCGACTGGGACGGCTCGCTTGCCAAGCTCGCGCGCCTTGCAGCTCAAACGCAGGCCGAGTTGATCAGTATCGGCAACGGCACGGCTTCGCGCGAAACCGACAAGCTGGCGAGCGAACTCATCGCCCGACACCCCGAACTGAAGCTGCAAAAGATCGTCGTTTCCGAAGCCGGCGCCTCGGTCTATTCGGCGTCCGAACTCGCCGCGAAGGAGTTTCCGGATCTCGACGTCTCTCTGCGCGGCGCCGTTTCGATCGCGCGCCGCCTTCAAGATCCGCTCGCCGAACTCGTCAAGATCGAGCCAAAGGCTATCGGCGTCGGCCAATACCAGCACGACGTCAACCAACGCGAGCTGGCCCGCTCGCTCGATGCCGTGGTGGAAGACTGCGTGAACGCGGTCGGCGTGGATGCCAATACGGCGTCGATCCCCCTGCTCGCCCGCGTTTCCGGACTGAACAGCACGCTCGCGCGCAACATCGTCGAGTATCGCGATGCAAACGGCCCGTTCCCGTCGCGGGAGCATCTTCGCAAGGTGCCTCGCCTCGGCGACAAAACATTCGAGCAAGCAGCCGGCTTCTTGCGCATCAACGGCGGCGAAAACCCGCTCGATCGGTCCTCGGTGCACCCTGAAGCGTATCCGGTAGTCGAACGTATGCTCGCGAAACTTCGCAAGCAGATCGGCGACGTTCTCGGCAATCGCGAAGCGCTGAGCGGCCTGTCGCCGGCTGAATTCGTCGATGATCGATTTGGGCTGCCGACCGTGCGCGATATCCTCTCGGAACTCGAGAAGCCGGGCCGCGATCCGCGCCCCGAATTCAAGACGGCAACGTTCCGAGAAGGCGTCGAGAAGATCTCCGATCTCGCGCCAGGCATGGTCCTCGAAGGCGTTGTCACGAACGTCGCCGCATTCGGCGCGTTCGTCGATATCGGCGTGCACCAAGACGGGCTCGTTCACGTCTCGGCGATGTCGACCAAGTTCATCAAGGATCCGCACGAAGTCGTCAAAGCCGGCCAGGTCGTGAAGGTGAAAGTGATCGACGTCGACGTCAAACGCCAGCGTATCGCATTGACGATGCGACTCGCCGACGACGCGGCTCCCGCCTCGCGCGACGAGCGCGGCGCGAGCCGGCCGGGCGGCGCTCCGCGTCCCCAGCAGCAGCGTACGCGCGATGCGGAGCCCGCCGGCGCGATGGCCGCGGCGTTCGCCAAGCTCAAGCAACGTTAACCGGCGCGTGCTCAGCGAGGGCATGCTACCCCGACATTGGGTCGGGTGAGGCTTGCCCCCTGAGCCCGCACGCTGCATCGGACATGCATTCCGCATCCGGCGGATCAGTTGATAGGCTAAGGCGATACATAGGTGCGCGAACCGAGATCGGTCCCGCACCTCGACGGTCAGGCCTGCCTCAGGTACATCGGCGGTAGAACACCGTTATGCGCTCAAATGTTCTCGAAATCCGGCGGTAGCGTTATCGAATTGCGCAAGCCTTGGTGGGTCGCAGCGTCAGCATATGCCGCAGCATTGACCACTGCGTCCTCGAGGGTCCATACCTGGTTACGGTAGTAAAAGCTTTCGGACCGGGTCCAATGATCAATACCCGCCTTCGCACCCGGCAATGACGTCTTCGTCCCGTCGTTTGTGCTGAACACGGGAAACCAGCGACTAAGCGTGGTGCCGCTACGTCCGAGGCAGACAAAGTAATGCCCACCCTGAACCGGTACGGCACCCCGCGACACCTCGCTGTCACCAAATTCCGCAGGATCGAGAAAAAGGACCAAACCGGCCTTGATCTCGTCGCGATAATCGTGAAAGGCATTCAGATGGGACATGGCTTCACTCCAGGAGTCGAAAGGGATACGCGATGACCCAGCCGACGATCGGACTATCCACGTCGATAGAACCGGGATCGAGCACGAGTCAAGGTGCCGACGCGTCAGTACGCGATCTTTACCACCATTGCTCGACGCCAAAGAGTCGGCAGGTGTAACGACGATAGCCGCCCCGTGCAGTGAGAAAAATGGTGCATTCGCCCTATCACGAGTCATGTCACGTTCCGCACTGGCAAGACAGGTATTCGGGCATCTGTATTCCGGGCTTAGCGGTGTACGGCAAAGCGGCGGAAGTCGATCCGGCCGGCAGCCCCACTGACATGACGTATTCGTTCGCGTCGCGGTCATAGCGCTCATGCCGATCGCGAACGGGTGCAGGAACAAAAAAAGCCGCGTCTCATCGGACGCGGCTTATTTTTTGTTCCTGCGGGATGGACGGCGCAGTCGCCAGCTTGGTTTAAATCTCGATCTTCGTTCCGAGTTCCACTACGCGGTTAGCCGGAATGCGGAAAAAGTCGGTGGGCTTCGCGGCGTTCTGGTGCATCCATGCAAAGATGCGCTCGCGCAGGATCGACATGCCCGGCAGTTGCGTCGGCACGACCGTTTCGCGCGCTAGGAAGAACGACGTATCCATGAGTTCGAATTGCATGCCGCACATGCGCTCGAGTTCGAACAGAACCGCTTTTACGTCCGGCGTTTCGTTGAAGCCGTAGACGGCCCGCACGAGATAGAGCCCGCCGCCGACGTCTTTCAGCGTAATGCGCTCATCGTCCTTCACATACGGAATATCGCGCGTGACGAACGTCAGAAAGATCGTTCGTTCGTGCAGCACTTTGTTGTGCTTCAAGTTATGCAACAAGCTGACCGGCACGAGCGAATCGCTGCCAGTCAGGTAGATCGCGGTACCCGATACGCGATGCGGCGGGTGCGCCAAGAGCCCCTGCACGAACGGTGCGAGCGGGATACCGTCGGCCGCCGTGCGCTCCTTCACGAGCAAGCGGCCCTTGTACCAGGTCATCAAGAGGAAGAACAGCAACGCGCCGATGCCGAGCGGCAGCCAGCCCCCCTCGGCGACCTTGAGCAAGTTCGCCCCGAAGAACGCGACGTCCACCGTCATGAACGCGGCGATGATCACGGCAACGAGCACCTTGTTCCAGTTCCACACCTTGACCATCACGACGCAAGCCAGCACGGTCGTCATGACCATCGTCGTCGTCACGGCGATGCCATAGGCGGCGGCCAAGTTATCGGAGCTCTTGAAGCCGAGCACGACGCACAGAATGATAAAGAGCAGCAGCCAATTGACGACGGGCACATAGATCTGCCCGATCGCGAGTTCCGACGTATGCAGCACCTTCATCCGCGGCACATAGCCGAGTTGAATCGCCTGGCTCGTCAGCGAATAGGCGCCCGAGATCACGGCTTGCGACGCGATGACGGTCGCCACCGTCGAGAGCACCACCAGCGGCAGCAACGCCCATTGCGGCGCCATCAGGAAGAACGGGTTTTCGATGGCTTTCGGGTTCTGCATCAGCAATGCGCCTTGCCCGAAGTAATTGAGCACGAGCGCCGGCATCACGAGGATGTACCAAGCGAGACGGATCGGCCGCGCGCCGAAGTGCCCCATGTCGGCGTACAACGCCTCGGCGCCCGTCAGCACGAGGAACACCGAGCCCAGCACGACGTACGCCTGCAGCAGGTGCGCATGCATGAAGGAGAACGCGTAATACGGGTTGAGCGCGGCGATGATTTGCGGCGCGCGTACGATGTGGCTCACGCCCAGAACGGCCAGCGTCGCGAACCATACGAGCATGATCGGCCCGAACAACTTGCCCACGAGCGAGGTGCCGTGCCGCTGGATCCAAAAAAGCGCGACGAGGATCACCATCGTGATCGGCAATACGAGATGCGACAATTGCGGCGTCGCGATCTCGAGCCCCTCCACGGCGGAAATAACCGAGATGGCGGGCGTAATCACGGCGTCGCCATAGAACATGCAGGCACCGAAGATGCCGAGCATCATCAGGAAGCCCGCTGTGCGCGATTTCATCGAAAACGGCCGCAGCGAGAGCGCCATCAAGGCCAGCACGCCGCCTTCGCCGTTGTTGTCCGCCCGCATCACGAACAGGACGTACTTGATCGAGACCACGAAGATGATCGCCCAGAACAGCAGAGAAATCACACCGAGGATCGAATGATCGGTTAGTGCAATCCCGTGCGCGGGACTAAACGCTTCCTTCAGCGAATAGAGCGGACTTGTGCCGATATCTCCGAACACGACGCCAATCGCCGCTAGCGCAAGCGACGGCAAGGAATGCTGTCGAAGATTGTCGTGGTTGTTGTCTGTCATAAACGCGACCGGTGGTACCGGATAAGCCGAGAGCGAGCGCTATTCTAGCGGTGCAACGATATCGAATACACACAAAAAGAGCGGAGTCAGTCGACTCCGCTCAATTGTCGATGCAGTCACGAAGGCTGCGGTCCAACTAAACGCAAATTACGTGCCGGATGACGAACTCTGGGCCACGCCGCGTTTGATCCAGGCGCCCAGATTGTGGGGCCTGACCGTATCCCACTCCTCGAACGGCTGGTGGATCCAGGGGTTCGTCGGCAAATACTGGACAAAATAGTCCGGCTTGACCTTTGAGCAGCCCTTGTACCAAAGCACGGCGGAGCGCACCGCCGTCACGGCGGGATACCGTTCCTTCAGGTGTTGCTGTACCCGCGCCAGCGTGACACCGGAATCGACGAGGTCGTCGACGAGCAGTACGTTGCCCGACAAGTCGCCCCGCGTCATCGTGATGTATTGCGCGATATCCAGTTCGCCCTGCTGCGTTCCCGCCGCTTCGCGATAGGAGCTCGTCGCAAGGATCGCAAGCGGCAGATCGTAGATGCGCGAAAGCTGGTCGCCCACCCGCAAGCCGCCGCGCGCGAGACAAAGGATGTTGTCGAACTTCCAGCCTGAATCATGCACGCCGAGCGCCAACAGCTCGATGAGCCGGTGGTATTCGTCCCAGCTCACCCAGAGGTTTTTGTCGTCGTTGCGAGGATCCGTCATCGCGATCATCGTCATGTTCTGCGTCATCGGTTAAACCTTGAACGGATGGCGCAACAAGATCGTTTCGTCGCGATCCGGCCCCGTGGAGACCATATCGATCGGCACGCCTGCCACCTCTTGCACGCGCGTGAGATATGCTTGCGCGTTCGCCGGCAGTTGGCTCCATTGCGTGATGCCGATCGTGCTTTCCTTCCAACCGCCGAACGTCTCGTACACGGGCTCGCAGCGCGCCACTTCGGCCGCGCCGCGCGGCAGCAGATCGGCACTCTTGCCGTCCACCTTGTAGCCGACGCACAGCTTCACTTCGTCGAGGCCGTCCAGCACGTCGAGCTTCGTCATGCACAGGCCGGAGACGCCGTTGATTTGGATCGAGCGGCGCAACGCCGCGGCGTCGAGCCAGCCCGTGCGGCGCGGACGCCCGGTCACCGAACCGAATTCCTTGCCGACGTTGGCCAGCGTCACGCCCACGGCTTCTTGGCGCTGCGGATTGTCGGCGTCATAGAGCTCGCTCGGGAATGGACCCGAACCCACACGCGTGCAATAGGCCTTCGTGATGCCGAGAATGTAATGCAGCTTTTGCGGACCGACGCCCGCGCCCGCGGAGGCCGCACCGGCCACGCAGTTGCTCGAGGTGACGAACGGATAGGTACCGTGATCGATATCGAGCAGCGTGCCTTGCGCACCTTCGAACAGCAGGTTGCGGCCGGCCTCGTTCTCTTCGTACAAACGGCGCGAGACGTCGGTGACCATCGGGGCCAGACGCTCGGCATACCCGAGCATCGTGTCCAGCGTTTGCTGAAAATCGACGGCCGCCGCACCGAGGTACTGGGTCAGCACGAAGTTATGGAAATCGAGGTTTTCGCGCAGGCGATCGGCGAATGCCTGGGGCGTGAACAAGTCCTGCACGCGCAGTGCGCGGCGGCCCACCTTGTCTTCATAAGCCGGCCCGATACCGCGCCCGGTCGTACCGATCTTGCTCGCGCCGCGGCGTGCTTCGCGCGCCTGATCGATCGCAACGTGGTACGGGAGAATCAGCGTGGTGGCCTCGGAGATGAACAGACGGCGGCTCACGTCGAGACCCGCGCTTTCGAGCTCTCCGATCTCCTTGAACAGCGCCTCGGGGGACAGGACCACGCCGTTGCCGATGTAGCAAGCGACGCCGGCGCGCATGATGCCCGACGGAATCAAGCGCAAAATCGTCTTCTTGCCGCCGATGATGAGCGTGTGCCCGGCATTGTGGCCGCCCTGGAAACGTACGACGCCTTGCGCGTGGTCCGTCAGCCAGTCGACGATCTTGCCCTTGCCTTCATCACCCCATTGAGTCCCGACGACGACGACGTTGCGTCCCTGGGCTGCATTCACTGCGCTGGCAGACATGTTGTTTCGTTAGCTGGTTAAAAACGTATTCTACCCATGTTCGCGGAAGCTTCCGAATTTTTCCGTTTCGCTTCAACGGCATGGACCACTCGGGCTTGACGAGCGGGAGGGCGAACGCCCTCCCCGGCCAAGCTCACGCATTCGGCTGGCGCGCCTGCACGATCCAGGCGCCGTCGCGTTCCACGAGCACGCGGTCGAACGCGAATTCGTCGAGTGCGTGATCGTGCCCCGGCAACGCCTGGATCACGACCTCGCCCGCATCACGCAGCGCGGCGACGCGTTCGCGCAACAGATCGTCATGCTTCCACGGCGCCAGAATCGCGCTGCTGCGCGCCTCGATCGGCGAAATGCGCGCGATCTCGCGCAAATCGAGCGAAAAGCCCGTCGCCGGGCGCGCGCGCCCGTACGCTTGACCGACGTGGTCGTAACGTCCGCCGCGCGCGAGCGCGTTCGGTACGCCGTCCACGTAGGCCGAGAACATCACGCCGCTGTGATACGCGTAGCCGCGCAAGTCCGCGAGGTCGATCGTCGCGCTTCCGCCTTCCACGCGCGCCGCGAGGAACGCCAAGTCGTCGAGCGCCCGCGTGATCGACGGCCACTGCGGCAGCCGCGCGCGCGCAAGTTCGATGACGGAGGCGTCGCCATACAACGAGGGCAGCGCGCGCAGCGCATCGCGCACCTGCGGATCGAGGTCGTGCGTGAGTTCGCCGATGCGCGGCACGTCCTTGCCGGCCAATGCCTCGTACAGCGTCTCGCCGCGCGCGCTGGCGGCCGGGTCGCGCTCGAACAATGCCAGCAGCACGCCCGCGTGGCACAAATCGAGACGCACGTTCCCGATGCCGGCCAAACGCAGCACATCCATCATTAGTTGCTGAATCTCGAGATCGGCTTCGAGGCCGGCGTGACCGTAGATCTCGGCGCCGATTTGGATCTGCTCGCGCGTGGCATGCAGGCCGCGCGGGCGCGTATGCAACACGCTGCCGGCGTAACACAGCCGCGTCACGCCTTGGCGATTGAGCAAATGCGCGTCGATGCGGGCGACTTGCGGCGTGGTATCGGCGCGCAGCCCGAGCGTGCGTCCCGAGAGCTGATCGACGAGCTTGAACGTGCGCAGGCTCAGATCGCTGCCGCCGCCCGTAAGCAGCGACTCGAGGTACTCGAGCAGCGGCGGCATGACCATCTCGTACCCGTAGGTACGGAAGCGGTCGAGCAGCGCACGCCGCAGTTCTTCGATTTTGCGTGCCTCGGAAGGCAACACGTCGGCGATATTTTCGGGAAGCAGCCAGGTCGACATCGGATCAGTCCTACGACGTTAATTGAAGGCGCGCCGGGCGCAGCCAAAAGCGAATCGAGCGAAACGCGAAGCGGCGCGTGCGCGCCGGTCGCGGCGGCCTCAGGTGGCCGCAAGGAGCAGCAGCAGGCCGAGCGCCATGACGATCAAGCCGCCGATGCGGATATGATGCGCCGGCCGCTCCGCTATTCTACGAAACGTGTCTCTCCATGCCGTCGGAAAGACGAACGGGAACATGCCCTCGATGATGAGCATCAGCGCGATCGCAAGCAGTAACGAGGCGGCCATATCCATGGAATGCGGGCGCGGCCGAGTTCGGCCGTGCCCCTGAATCAATGTTTGCGTGAAGCCGAAGCGGCCGGTGTGACGGCAGCGCCGCTTCCGTCGGGGCTGCGCATGAAGCGGAAAAATTCGCTGTCCGGATCGACGACGATGACGTCGCCCGGTTTGAACACGCCTCGATACGCTTGCAAGCTCTCATAGAACTGATAAAAGCCCGGGTCGCGCCCGAACGCGTCGGCGGCAATGGCCGCCGCCTTCGCATCGCCTTCGCCCTTGACCGCCTGCGCCGTCGAATAGGCATCGGCCAGCACCGCTTCGCGCTGACGCTCGGCATCGGCCTTGATTTGCGCGACCTCGGTCGCGCTTTGCGCGCGCTCGTCCCCCGCGATTTGCTCTTGCGCGGCGGACATCCGTTTATAGACCGCCTCCGCGCTCGATTGCGGCAGGTCGATACGCACGAGGCTCAGATCGACGATTTCGATACCGAGCGCCTTCGCCGGCGCAGCCATGGCCGCGCGCGCTTCTTGCGCGAGTTCGGCCTGGTGCGAGAGCGCATCGCCAAGCGCACGCGTGGCAAACGCTTCGCCGAGCGCGGCGCGCATCTGCCCGGCTAGCCGGTCCAGCGCGCTTTGCTGGTCGGCATCGCTTTCGGAGAAGAGCTTCAGCGGATCGGTGACGCGATACGTCAGCACCGGCGTCACGAGCAGATCGGATTTATCCGACGTAACGAACCGCTCGGCATCCGCAGACGCCAATGTGCGGATGCGCGTATCGACGAGCATGGCTGCCTGCAACGGCGTAGGGAGTTTCAAATGCAAACCGGGGCCGACCAGCGACGGATGCTCGCCGCCGTGGGAATAAACCACCGCGACGTGCCGCTGATCGACGACGAGCAAAGTCGATGCTCCCGCGAATAAAACGGCGACGACGACGACCACGAGCGCAACGATACGATTCATTCCAAGCGCTCCTTATTGCTGCAAGTCGTCTTCGCGCGCACGGCTGCGCAGCGTGTCGCGCGAACGCATTGCGTCGCTGGCCGCGGCCGCCTGGCTGGCCGCGCTCGGCTCGGCAGGCGGCGTAGCCGCGGGCGTCGCGGGTGCGGGGGCGGCCGCT
>NZ_QUBS01000019.1 GCF_003390925.1 Trinickia diaoshuihuensis
CTCGCCCAAACATGCACGCCGTGCCCGCGGTTGATAAACCTTCGGTGGTCGCTGCCGGCGCGGTACCCAGAAGCCGGCCTCCGTCATAAGCCGTCTGACCGTTTCCTTGGCCAGATGGATGCCGTGGCACTCGTAGAGCTTCTCGCACGCCAAGGTCGGCCCAAAATCGGCGTAACGATCTCGGATGATCGCCAGCGCTCGATTGGCGATCGTAGCGTCCAGCCGGTTATTACTCGGCTTCGCGTGCCGGCGTGACACCAGTCCACCAGGGCCGTCTTCGCGCAGCCGAGCCGCCAACCGCCGGATCTGCCGCGTCGTCAGCCCGAGCCGCTCAGCCGCGCGCCACGGCTTGAGCATGCCGTCGACCACCGCTTCAATCACCTTGTACCGGTCCAGCTCGCGCATCGTCATCGTGATCCGTTCTGTCGCAGCCATCAGGGCCTCCAGCACCGGGAACTCGGCGGCCGGATAGCTTACGCTGCTCGGAAGCGGACATTTCTAAGTAGCCAGAAGCGGACATTACTAAAAAGCCCTAACACCCAAAAGTTCGATAATTGAGATTATGTCAAATTAACTATCCTCGCTGCGCCGTGCGATTCGAGCAGCGTTGGTTTGCAGAAATCTCTTCCCGCTTTTTGCATAAATTTGTTCCTAGGCCACCAAGCGTTGCGTTACACGCTGCATCCATTCCGCCGCTAGTTCCGCTGATGCAAACACCTCCCTGGCATGTTCAAGCACGAACAGCACGCGTGCGATCCGATCCGATTCACTGGCTGTTAGGCCTTCAGCACGTTTGATCCTTCGCAAGATCGTGCTGCACGGCAAGCTGATATGGACGAGTAACGTCGGGACACTCAAATGCAAAAGATTCGTCGCGACGCGCTCGACGATGGTCGCATTTTCAGCGCGCAGACACCGGCCTGCGCTGCGTGAAAGTTTGCGCGCTCTCGCAACTCAGTGGAGCCCTTAGACCCCACAGGAAATATTTTAGACTCATTCATCAGCCTGACTGCCTCTATGGCATGATCACGCTCCCCGACGGGACAAAAGCACATAGTTTTCCGTCCAGTCTTCCTCGCCGGGCCGGTGATCGAACGAGCAGCCTGCATATCCTTCTACTTCCCACCGCCTATCGAACCCGCCGAGACGCGTCGCTAAGCAATCACTTGTAAGGCGCTGTGATTGTCCCAGGCCGTCCCCGATACTCCCTCGGCTCCAGATTGTCATTGATCTCGGCCACCAAGCTGAGCGCCAATTGGTCCCTTAATGTGGTCCATGCGGCAGCGGTGTACTGAGCCAACGCGGCCCTGATCGCGGTAGTCGCTGCTCCTGCCGTCGCGATGCCCAAGACGTTGGCAAGGTCGGCGGCTGCCACGTCTGTGATCTCCCAATCGTTCACGCTGCGATGGAGCGATACGCTACGGCCATTGGGGAGACGCGCAATCAGATTGTCTTGCGCGATCGCCACTTGCAGATTGACCGGCCGCGCGGTGAAGTGCAGATTAGTGAACTCCACGCGCACACTGGGATGGCGTTCCGTGCCCACAAATATCTGACTGATACCGAATGTTACGTGCACTGCCAGATTCTGATTCGCCCCTGCAACCGGATGGCGTCGAAGGCGGGACACGCATAGCGGTCCAACCACACCATCCGCACCGCGTGACGGAAAGGTCCATGTGTTGCCCGGCGCGACGCGCACGTTGATGCCATCATTGAGCGCTCGCGCGATCTCGGCGCCACGCAATTCCCTATTGACGCGTCCGAGCCTGACGCTCATTGCTGTCCCCTTTCATTTGGTCTTGTACCTAATTCGCCACGGTTTCGTGTTCCGACGGCCGTATGTAACCAACGTTGTAGCGCCATCTCTTTTTCCCTGTTTTCCGATCAGAATTTCGTCACGGGCATCGAGTTGCCAGTGATCTGCTCGACGTCCGCAACCTCAAGAAACTCTTCCCCTCCAAGCTGGGCTTCATCGATGCTGATCCCGCCGGCCTGTTGAGCCTCATGTTGTGCGATCTGATAAGCGCGCGCGCCTGCCTGGAAGACGGTCAGCGGCTGCCCTTGACTCGCATCGGGCATGAGCCATGTACTCCCGGCACTTGTGTAGTCAAGGTCCACGTGGGCAACCTTCGTACGGCTCGCGTCAGGCTGCGGCTTGAGGACCGTACGGACACGCGCACCGTTTGCGAGCCGAAAGTCAAGGATTTGCATCGGCTGTTGTCCCGTGCTCGAATAAGCGGTCTTTGCCATATGAACGTCGCTCCTTTTGCTGTTTTCCGTGCTGTCGGTGTTAGTTTGTGACCGCTACAATCGCGCCACACGCTGCCCGCACGTTATCGACCTGCTTATCGACTTCGTTGCGAATCCTAGGATCGTCAAGTTGTGCGGCATCGGAAACGATCTGCGTTACTTGGGCCTGACAAACCATCAGCATCGAATCTCCGATCTGCTTCAATCCCTTTCTAACCGTAACGGACCTGTTGTCAACGATCCCTAGTACATCGTCCAAAGCTTGCAGCGCATACACAACGGTGAGCTCCGAGCTGTTGATTGAGGCAAGCTCGGCCGAATCATTGTTGTGGCCCGCAAAATGGATCTGGTCAAGAAAGCGATTCCGTGCATCGATTGCGTCGTTGATCCAAGCTCGTTTCTGTAGCAACACGTCGTGCGGAGTCGCGGCGAGGGCAGAATTGATCGCGGCGAGCATCAATGCAGCGAAGATGAAGGCGTGGCGCATCTGCTTGTTGTCCTGTTTTCCTACGCGTTGCGCGCATCTTCCACGTCGCTCCCCGTCTCCCCGATCAACAGAAAGCCCACAGGAGCCTTCGCGAAGCCTGGTGCGCGATAGAAGAAGGCCGTTTCCAATCCCATCTCGGCCAGTTCCTGGCGGAGCCGCTCCACCTTTTCTCTAACAAGGGCCGCTCGTGCGTCATCCATGATGTTTGCCTTTGCCGGTTATGCAGAGCGTTCGACGTCCTCGACAATTATCGTCGGCTCTGACCCATCGACAGGAATCTTGGATGCACGCACACGCCATGTCGCATCTCTGTTGCCCTCTATCAGCGTGTCCACCTCGGGAATCTCATCGAACTCGCGAGAACCAAAATTGGTTTCGGATCCGTTCTTGTGTTTATGGATAACCTTTACTTTCATCGCATGCTCTATCGCGGCTACCGGCCGGCGTACGGGGCACTTACGCGCCAGGTGCCTTTCCGTTTTCCGATTACAGATGGCCGTCTTCGGTGAGCCTGTCGAACAAAGCGGCGGCCGCCTTCACTGCAATGTCAACGCACCCGACGAAGTTCGGTGTTTCGCACGCGACACCGCACCGCCGAGGACATCGCCGAGCAGCTTAGGTGACGTTTCTGCAATGAATTGGTCTCTTTCGCTCACGTCTATAACTCCAGTCGGCTACCGGCCGTGCGGAGCGCTCGCGCGCCAGTTGTCTTCCTTCTCATATGTCGCCCTTCTTCACGCGCTCCCATTCGTGTTTGAGGATGGTTTGAAGATGAGCGACAACGCTGTCCCGCGCGAGCTAAAGTCGAATGTGGTGTACGGGGGAGTTGAGGCGGGAAGTTGAAGGCGGTGGAGGTTTCAGCTGAGAATCTGATTGTCGA
>NZ_QUBS01000020.1 GCF_003390925.1 Trinickia diaoshuihuensis
GGAAACGAAGTGGCTCCTTTATGCCGAAAACGCCCCGGCTCCTTTATGCCGGAAGCCCGGTGGCTCCTATATGGCGGAAGATGACAGTCAGCGTTCCCGTGTTGACCGTCAGCGAACCGCCCGAAGCGATCGTGCCGGTGTTCAGAACGCTGCCACCGTTATCTTTGTCGCCGAAGTTGAGCTTGATGCTGTCGCTCGCGACGATGTTCCCGTCAGCCGATAGCGCCGATGTGTTCGCAGGCAAGTACACCTGCGGCATGAGCGCCGTGACTGTCGGACAAGCCAGCGTGCCCGTTGCAGCACAACCCGGCTCCGGGACCGTTTGCTCTACGTACCACAACATCGGCTGCGTCAGTTCGCCGATCTGTTGCTGCGTCAGCGCCTGCCCCAGTCGTATGTCGTTTGCCTTCGCGTACTCCATCGCGTTGGCATACAGGACGAGTTTCTCTTGATCGGTTACCGACAGCTGTTGCTGACTATCTGTCGACAATCCATTGACGAACGTCGCCTGCCCCGTCTGCTTCAGGGCCTGCGTTTGCAACGCCGCATCTTCGGCTTGCGGGTTGTAGTAGAACAGCGTCGTGCTCGGCTGAAGATTCGAAGGCAGGTTCGCCAGCAGCAACTGTGGCGTGACCGGATCCAAGCTCGTTCCTGTGCCGCCAAGTACGTAGCTCGGCGTCGCAGTGCCGCTGCCAGGTTGCGTCACCTGCGCGCTCGACAGCGATTGCCCCCCAGCGTCGCCGGAATGGACAAGTTAAGTCCGCCCGAAGCCGGGGCGAGGCTAATCACTTGTGGCGGCTTGCCCACCAACGGCGTATACGTGTTTGATTTTGTGATGCCGTTGGCCAGATTCGTTCCTGTCAGCGACACGGACTGTCCGATCACGTTCCCGACATTGACGATTTGCCCCCCCCCCCGACGTAATCGACAAGTTCGGCGCCTGGATCGTCGAAGCGATGTTGCCGACCGGCGTCGGGGGATCTATCACTCCGCCTACGTTCGTATAAGCACTGCCATAAAGCGCCGTACATTCCGCGGAGCTGCCGCAGCCCCAAACTTCGTGCGTCGCGTCGTTTTTGAAATCGCCTCGGTCCTGAATCCAGTGCGAATGCCAATAGGCGTTGAGCGTTTGTGCTTGATTGACGACGGGACCGGCAACATTGATCGTGGCGTTGACGCCGGCGGTAATCAAGCTGCCCACGTTCGTCAAGGTTCCAGCTTGGATATTTAGCGTATTGCCAGCGCTGATAACCGACGAATCGCCCGATTGTTGGTCGACGTAGCCCTCGCAATAGCTATCCTTGTAGCCTCCAGCAGTCATGCATCCGGAGTACTGTTCAATCTTTCCGTAGTTCTGATGCACTTGCACCGGCGGCGGCAAGGTATTCGTCACCGCCCCGGAGACATTCAATGAAATGTCGTTGCCTGCAAGGATATTCCCGGACGTGTTGGTCAGCGTCTGCGCGGCCGTTGTCGATCCCGCGCTCGTGCCGACACCCGACACCACGATGTTGTGGCCAGCGATCAAATTACCGTACGTATTGCTGATCGTGCCCGCTGAAATCGTCAGGTCGTTGCCGGCGATGATCGATGCGTTGTCTTGTGTGTAGCTAAACGTCGATGTATTCGGGTCATTGCCGAGCGCCCTTGGATGAAGGGCCAATCGTTAGGACTACATATTTTTTAATGCAATCGAATATCTAACATCACCGCTCAGAGGAGAACGACTACCCTTCCATCGCCGTAAACGCAGCGCGGGCCGCAAGTGCTACCAACACTCACGACCCGCTGACCACCATCAACTCAGTACAGGAGTCGATATGGCTAACGCCGATAGTAAAGCATTTGACGACGCTCATCCCTCGCGCAGCGTCACGATTCAGCAATCGCCGCGCTGGCGACCCTACTCGCCTCGCCGACGGCCCGCACCGCCTCTCGTGCCTTGGTTCAAGCTCTCCGGCCGGTGGCTCGAGCAAGCCGGCTTCATGCCTTACCAACGGCTCAAGATCGAAGTCCAACACGAGCGGCTTGTAATCACACCTGCTTGAATGGCCTCATAAGTAATGGCCCCGGCCTGAGCCGGGTTTCACCCTCTCGATATCAATCACCAGCCGCTTATCCGCGGGGCCGTCACCACGAAGACATCGTGAACTTGGCTCTCTGAACGAATGAATTCAACCGCAGCTAAATTGTTTTGCTCGGCAGCGCTGACTTCAAGGGGCGGCTCGACTCCATCCCATATGCAATCGAGCCTCGCTTCGAATCCGGGGAAATGCCATATACCCCCTTCAATGCGAGCGATAACCAAACCTCGTTGGGCAGCCTGCTCACAGACACCTATCGCAGCGTCAGTAGATAGTTTCATCACAACGCTGCCACCGAGTGCAAAGAAGTCACTAGGTGAATCGTAACGTCGTTGGAGATCAATGGTCATAGCGACTCACTTCCACGTAATTCGGCTATCGGGAATCCAACCAGGATCATTTTTCCCGCTCACCTGGACAACCTCTCCGGTCCGATCATTTACCACAACATAGCCGGTCTTTGAACCATACACGGACGCCGGGTCATTCCTCCGTACACCATCTGGAGTCTTCGCCGCAGACCGGTTATCCGTCGTCGTTCCTACTGGGGCCTTGGTTCAAACTCTCCGGCCGTCGGCTCGAGCAAGCCGGCTTCATGCCTTACCGACGACTTAAGATCGAAGTGCACCTCGGCAAGCTCGTCACCACGCATGCATGAGGAACTCTGGAGGGAATGCATGCGGTCAACCCCGGGTTATCGTCACCTCTAGGTTTCGCCCTGCATATTTTTACCTTTTGCTGCTTGGACCGCTTCCAGCCAGTCTCGCCACTGGGCTGGATCGTTTGTACTGCCATCAGCCCATAGAGTTTGGGATATCCCGCTCAATAGTGCTGCGATGTCCTCACTTTGTGCCCCTCCTCGCTCGTAATAGCGATCAAGGAAGATCAACATCGCGCGGAAGGCTTCCGTAAGCGTCAATGAATCATTCATTTCAAGTTCCCGGCCTCGTAGGTGAGGCCAACCCTGTTTGCGAATTAAATGACTTTGGCGTTTGGTTAATTCCACCGTAGCTAACCTTACCACCCCTGATACCCACCCACGTCTGGGTTCCGTCCGGATTCGTTTTTGCCGCCCACGTGGTGCCGTACTTGTCCGTTCCTAACACGGCCGACGGATCGTTCGCGACGCTTTCGAGAAGCTGGCGATTGGCCGGAGTATCACTGATGTGTCCGTCCGAATCGCGGAAGATGTGTCCAGCTCGTGAATCGTCAATCTGAATGTTCCCATTGCCCGTCGAAGAGCCTTGCCCACGTGCGCCGCTTCCAGTGTCATCGCCACCGTTACCGCTAGCCAGCATCGCATTCGGTGGAGTACCGCCGGTTGCTAGCGGCACAGTTTGTCCCGAGCCAATCCCCGGTCCCCCCGCAGGGGCCAGATTGGGGCCAGCCGGCGGCAAGCCGTCCCCGGCTCCCATGACGGCGCTTAGACCATTCGAGATACCTTGAGCCGCCAAGGACCATGGGGATTGCGACATGGTCTGCTGTGCGCCGGACTGCACCAGCCCTCCAAACTGGGAGACCCAGCGACTGATATCGCCAACCGGATCGCTGTAAGTCCATTTCACCCGGTCGATGAAGGCGTTAGCAGCATCGCCGATTTGGCTCAACACCCCACCTTTTTCGGCGCTATTTTTTACGTCCTGAGGGGCACCGGAATTGTTCAGCGCCTCGTTCTGCGCCGCCGTCGCTCCGCCCTGGGCGTTTGCGCCCGCCAACCCAGCCAGGCCACCGCCCAGCAGCGTCGCAAAGCCGGCCAACGCGGCCTGCTGGCCCGGATCAAGAGTGGCACCCGTCGGATCGATCGCCTTGATGAAGTCCGGCGAGAACGCCGCACTAGCCGCTCCGCCAATGGCCCCATAGGTTGCTTACGATAAGCACCTATTCGAATTCGATGGTGAGCGCCGCGCCTTCACCGTACTGGAATCGAAACGTCTCGAGTACCGTTTCCGCCAATTTCGATGTCAGCGCAGCGGCGAACACAGCATCAACCCCATCAAGGTAAAACGAAAACCGGCACCCACCGCTATTCTCTTTCCATGCAACGAAGACGTCTTCGCTCCCAGTCTTCCAGAACTGGACATTGGATATAGCTCCGGAAACGACCTGCCCCACAACATCCGTACCAACGATCTCCTTTTGATCACCTTCCTCAGTCCAGGTTGTTATCCTGGAATTGTCGGGATGCGCAAGCGACACACCGAGCCCTTCTAGCAGAGCAACGACCAACGGGAACGCTTGCTCCAGCGTCTCAGGAATAAGTACACAACACACAGGCTTCGCCATCATCTGCTCCCAGGGAATATCTTCACATTACCTTCGCCGAGTATTCTAGTTGCAAGGTTAATGGCCGATTGAGGTGTACCTTCAGCGAAGTACGCCTGGGCAGAGACTCCGCGTTGGGCTGCAATCGCTTGGTAGATGCGAAGCTCTTGTCCTAACTTGCCAAGGTTGTTGGCCTTCGCCGGGCCACCGACGGCAACCAGGTCACCGTTTGCTGCCACAACATCGATGTCCGTAGACCCCAGCCCAGGCACCGCTACCTGCTCCCCAGACGTTGAGCCGTTGACTATGTTGGCGACAGTCGTTTCTCGCGTCTGTCCCACCTGACGCGCTGCATCGCCTGATGTACTTGCCGTTGGGCCCTGATTAGTTGCTCTCGCTCCTGAGCCGCCCTCCAATTCGCTTTCCCCATTGTCGCCACCTTTCGACAAATGGGCGTCGCCAGGCATCCCTGGCGGTGCAGGAACCACTTCGCAAAAAGGCGGATCGCAAATCGTTACGGGCGCAGCACCGGTTGACGGCGGACTTCCTCCGTTGTGCGGCGGAATTTGCCCTACTACCCCTTGTGCGATCGAAGTAGCCGTTGAACCCGCCACCTGTACCATCGGGTTCCCCGGCAACCAAGGCATAACGGTATAGAGGGCAGAGAGTGCGGCGGCCGCAAATCCTCCGCTTTTAAGGGCGTCGGCAATATGGGCCTGGCTAGCCGTGTCGTTATTTAACACCTCGTTCTGCGCCGCAATAGCCCCGCCCTGTGCATTCGCACCAGCCAACCCCGCAAGGCCACCGCCAAGCAACGTCGCAAACCCCGCCATCGCTGCCTGTTGCCCAGGGTTCAGATCGGCACCCGTCGGGTCGATCGCCTTGAGCAAATCCGGAGAGAACGCCGCACTAGCCGCCCCGCCAATCGCCCCTCCCGCGCATCCCGTCCCTTCAGCCGCCGACTCCGCACCCCCCAACGCGCCATGCAGCCCGATATACGCCACTTCTCCGCCGACATCGCCCAAGTCCGCGCGCAACCCCGGCGCAGCTTGCCCAATCGCATACGCGCCTGCCGCAGCCAAGTCGCTAACCGCGTCGTGCTCGAGATTTCCAAGTAAGCTCCCTCCCCCGATCGCAGTCTGAACACCCGCAGAAATCGCAGCGTTAGCGCCAAGCGCGAGCAATTCCTCCGGCAAACTCGTCGCGGCCGCGGAACCCGCCTGCGGCACCATCGCACCGCCCACCGCCTGCACGCCCGACAACATCGCTAGCGAACTAGTCGGCCCTCCAATCGGCAACGGCTGAGTCGAGAAGCCCACACCCGTCGTCGAGTTGTAGTTGATCCCGTTGGTCAGACCCGCCGTGATAGCTGCAATCCCCGCCGCCTCGAATGCGCTTCCGAAATTCAAACGACCTGTCGCCGCGAGCTGCGACACTGCGCTCGTCGTGAACCCCGCAATTGCTGCGGACAAGACGGCATTCCCTAGCCCAGCACTCGCGGTCGCCGCCGCAAAGGTGCCTCCTTCCGCACCCAGCGTCGCGCCAATTTCTATGCTTGCCGCGCCGGCGGTCATGATCGACACCACGACCTCGAACGCAATCATGGCGATATCGCTAAATCCGAAGCCGCCTTGGGCCGTGAAGCTCGTGTGGAGGTTGTCACTCAGCGACGTCTGGGTGAAATTCCCCCCCAACTGTTGCTGTAACGCGGTGATCAACTGCTGCGTGCCGCTTTGATTGATCGTCCCGTCGCTATTCAACGTTTGCAGCGCGCCGCCGATTTGGTTCAGCGTCTGCACGTTCAGGTTCATGTTTGCCGCGCTCATGAACCCGCCCGGCTGCACCGTCGTGCCGGTCGTATCCTCGTACCCCGTCGCTTGCAGGTATTGCCAGATCTGACCCACGTCGACCTGGTTCGCACGGTTCGTCAACGTATTCGTATTGACGGTCAACGTATCGGATGCGGCGATGTCCCCCGTATTCAGGATGCTGCCGTTACCGTCCTTGTTGAAATCGAGCGTCACGTTTTGGCCGACGATGTTCCCGTCCGCCGACAACGCGCCCCAGTTTTCCGGCAGATACACCTTCGGCATTAGCGCCGTAACGGTCGGACATCCGACGACGCCGGTAGACCCCCGGCGTCAGAATAGTTGTCGTGTCGTCTGAATCTTAGACGAGGTCCGGGGGCGGTAGAATCGGCATGAATGAAAGCCTACTCA